>NZ_JAYSFG010000016.1:0-72584 GCF_041913445.1 Tabrizicola sp. | reverse complement strand
CGCCGGAGTTTTCAAAAACTCCGGGCCGGAGCCTTCAAAGGCTCCGTTGCGATTTCTTCGAAGAAATCGCCCTTGCGCGCAGCCCCCGTGCTTGCCACAAACCCGCGACCCTGAAAGGCCCGCCCCATGCGCATCGGCATTGCCGCCCTCGTCCTTGCATATGTGCTTAGCCAGTTCTACCGCGCCTTCCTGGCGGTGATGACGCCCGTCCTGACCCGGGACCTTGGCGTGACGGCGGCCGATCTCGCCTCGGCCTCGGGCTGGTGGTTCCTGGCCTTTGCGGCGATGCAGATCCCGGTCGGCGCGGCGCTGGACCGGGTCGGGCCGAGGCTGACTTCGGGCCTGCTGGTGGCGGTGGCGGCCGGGGGGACGGTGCTCTTTGCGCAGGCGACCGGGGCCTTGCAGATCAAGGTTGCGATGGCGCTGATCGGGGTCGGCTGCGCGCCGGTGCTGATGGCGGGCTATTTCATCTTTGCCCGCAGCTATTCCCCCGCCGTGTTCGGCACGCTTGCGGCGCTGATGCTGGGGGTGGGGACGCTGGGGAACGTCGCGGCCTCGCTGCCCTTGTCCTGGGCGGTGACGGCCTTCGGCTGGCGCGAGACGGTCCTGGGACTGGGCGCGATCACCGGGGCGGTCGCCCTGGCGATCCTGCTGCTGGTGCGCGATCCCGAGCGGCTGGAGGGCGCGGCCAGGGGCTCGCTTTGGGAGCTGTTACGGATGCCGGTGCTCTGGCCGATCCTGGTGATGATGATGGTCTGCTATGCGCCAATCGCCGGGCTGCGGGGGCTGTGGATCGGGCCCTATTTCTCGGACGTCCACGGCGCGGGGCAGCTGGAGATCGGGCAGGTCAGCCTGTGGATGGGACTGGCGATGGTGGCGGGCAATTTCGCCTATGGGCCGCTCGACCGCTGGCTGGGGCGGCGGAAGCTGGTGGTGGTGGTGGGCAATGCCGTGACGCTGGCCTGTCTGTTCGGCCTCTGGTGGTTCGCCGCCGCGCCGCCGCTGGTCGCCACGGCGCTTCTGGTGGCGGCCGGGTTCTTCGGGGCGACCTTCCCCATCGTGCTGGCGCACGGCCGGTCCTTCGTGCCCGCGCATCTGACCGGGCGGGGCGTCACCCTGCTGAACCTTTTCGGCATCGCCCCCATCGGCATCGCGCAGATCATCACCGGCCGCCTTCATGCCGCGACCGAGGCGGGTCCCCCCGCAGCGCCCTTCGAGGCAGTGTTCCTGTTCTTCGCGGCGGCCACCGCCGCTGGCCTTTTCGTCTATCTCTGGTCACAGGACAGGCCGCATTGACGCGGCCCCGACGAATCCGCTTTTCCCCGCACGGCCCTTAGGCTAACAGCCGCCCGTCCCGCCTTGGGACGGACAAAGGAGAACCCCGATGGGCTACAAGGTCGTCGTCGCGGGTGCCACGGGCAACGTGGGCCGCGAAATGCTGAACATCCTCGCCGAGCGCGAGTTCCCGGTCGATGAGATCGCCGCGCTGGCGTCGCGCAAATCTCTCGGCACCGAGGTCAGCTTCGGCGACAAGACTTTGAAGACCAAGGACCTGGACACTTTCGACTTCACCGGCTGGGACATCGCGCTTTTCGCCGTGGGGTCCGAGGCCACCAAGATCTACGCGCCCAAGGCCGCCGCGGCGGGCTGCGTGGTGATCGACAACTCGTCCCTCTACCGCTACGACCCGGAAATCCCGCTGATCGTGCCGGAGGTGAACGCCGACGCGATCCACATGTACAAGAACAAGAACATCATCGCGAACCCCAACTGCTCGACCGCGCAGATGGTGGTGGCGCTGAAGCCCTTGCATGATCGGGCGAAGATCACCCGCGTCGTGGTGTCGACCTACCAGTCCGTCTCGGGCGCAGGGAAGGAAGGGATGGACGAGCTCTGGAACCAGACCAAGGCCGTCTACAACCCGACCGATGACGTGCCGCCGAAGAAGTTCTCCAAGCAGATCGCCTTCAACGTGATCCCGCATATCGACGTCTTCCTGGACTCGGGCGAGACCAAGGAAGAGTGGAAGATGGTGGCCGAGACGAAGAAGATCCTCGACCCGAAGATCAAGGTCACGGCGACCTGCGTCCGCGTGCCGGTGTTCGTCGGCCACTCGGAAGCGATCAACATCGAGACCGAGGAGTTCCTGGACTGGCAGGAAGCCCAGGACATCCTGCGGGAGAGCCCCGGCGTCATGCTGGTCGACAAGCGGGAACCCGGTGGCTACATCACGCCCATCGAATGCGTGGGCGAGTTCGCGACCTATGTCAGCCGCGTGCGGCAGGACAGCACCATCGAGAACGGGCTGAACCTGTGGTGCGTGTCGGACAACCTGCGCAAGGGTGCCGCACTGAACGCGGTGCAGATCGCCGAGCTTCTGGGGTCCAAGGTCCTGAAGAAGGGCTGAGGGTCTTCCGATCCGTAGAAGGGTCTTGGCCGGTGGCCGAGACCCTTTTTCATTAATCGGGCACGCGCCACGACGAAAGACGGTCAGGCGGTCCCAGCGGCGGGAGGACGTGGGGTCCTGCGCCCCGGGTGCCAGCCGTGCCAACTCGGCATCCCGAGGCATTGAGGTCCGGGTCGTTCCTCACTAGCCTTTGCCGGATTCCTGGTGATCCTGGAGACCTGGGAAGGCTCCCGTCACCTTGCCCAAGGATAGGCAGAATGTCCGATCTTCTCCGCCTCTTTCGCAAGCTTGCCCAGGCCAACCGCCTGGCCAACGCCCGTCTGCACCGCGCCTGCGCGGCGCTTGATCCTGCCGAGCTGACCGTGCCGCGTCCTGCCTTCTTCGGCACGATCCAGAAGACGCTGAACCATATCCTGATGGTCGACCGCTTCTATCTGGATGCGCTTGCCGGTCGCCCGCTTGACCGTGCGCGGCTGGACGAGGCCAGCTTCTGCCCCGACCTTGCTTCCCTGGTCGACTGGCAGGCGGAAAGCGACCTTGACCTGATCGCCCAGGTGGAAAGCCTGCGGCCGGAAACGCTGACCGAAATCGTCGCCGTCGACCGGGGCGAGCGGGTCCAGCACGACCGGCGCGATGACCTTCTGTCGCACGTTTTCCAGCACCAGACCCATCACCGCGGCCAGGTGCACGGGATGCTTTCGGCCACCGGCGTAAGGCCGCCGCAGCTGGACGAATTCATCGTGGGCGACGATGCCGCGGCGCGGGCCGAGGACATGGCGCGTCTGGGCTGGTCGGAAGCCGATCTGATGCGCTGACGCCCGGCACCGGAGCAGGACGCCCGCGTCAACGAAGCGTCGCGCCCTAGTCCAGGATCGCCGGCCACAGCACCGCGTTGCGCCGGGTGAAGGGCGGGATGTGCCCGATGCTGGCCAGGCCGAAATCTGCGGGACGCAGGACCTTCTGCTCTTTCATCGCCTCGGGGAAAAGTGCCCGCGCCCGCCAGACCGCCGCAGGAGGCACCAGGTCGTCATCGGCCACCGCGATCATGCGCAGCCGACCCCGGAACCGCCCGGCCTCGGGCAGAGACAGGGTCCGGCCCACGTCCGACAGGTGCCAGCCCCGCGTCGTGCACCAGCGCCGCCAATCCTCGTAGACGCCGCGGGGCAGGTCCGCGCCCAAACCAACCAGCTTGCCCGGCAGGTAGCCCGCCGCAGCCGCGAGCGCCCGCACCGGCGGCGACCAGAAGACCCGCGCCTTCCACTGGTAGCGCCAGGGATGGTCGGTCACATGCGTGAGCCCTGCCCCGATGGTGATGGCGCGCGTGACGCGTTCCATCCCCGCGTGCCAGCCCATCCACAACCCCCCGACCGAATGGCCCAGCACCCACAACTCGGTCCCCGGACAGGTCCGCGCCAGCGCCGCAAGGGCCGCGGCCTGATCCAGCCGCCCCCAGTCCGCCAGAGTCGCCTTCGACCCGCGCATCGGACGTCGCAGGGAAGCCCCGAAATCCCGGTAGTCGTAGGTCAGCACCGCGAGGTCGCGTTCGCGCGCGGCCCAGTCGGCGAAGCCCCGGTAGAACCGGGCCGGAGCCCCCGTGGCCCCGTGCAGCACCAGTGCCGCGCGCGGGGTGCCCCTCGGCCGCACGAGCCGCCCGCGCAGGACCGCCCCATCGCTGCGGATGTCCAGTTCCTCACCGCTTACGCCCATCGGTAAAGCTGCATCCAGCATCGCTGCCTCCGCCATTGGACCGATTGGTCTAGTAGCATGCCTAGACCGATCGGTCTAGGCTTTTCCTGCAGGCCGCCACCGCATATGTTGGGCCGATGAGCGACGAACCCTCCACCCGCGAGCGACTGGTCCAGGCTGCCACGCGGCTGTTCCGGCAGCGCGGCTATGACGGGACGGGTCTGGCGGAGATCCTGGCCGAGGCAGGGGTCCCCAAGGGGTCGCTCTACCACCACTTCCCGGACGGGAAGGCAGACCTCGCCTGCGCCGCGGCCGACTGGACGGCGTCCGAGATCATCCGGGTGATCGACGACAGCTTCCGCGCCGTACCCGACTGGCGCCAGGGGGTCACGACCTTCTGCTACAAGATGGCCAAGCTTTTCGACATCCTGGATAGCGCCGACGCCTGCCCGATCTTCGGTCTTCTGTTCGAGGGCCCCGACCACGACCGCTTCCGCGCCCAGGCGGAACAGTCCTTCGACCGCATCATCGCCGCCGCCGCGCATCATGGCGAGGCGCTGGGGATGCCCGCCGGTGCCGCCCGGGACGCCGCCGAGACCTTCATCATCGGCTTTCAGGGCAGCTGGACTCTGGCCCGCGCCCGCCGCAAGTCCGATGTCCTGCGCGGCCTTCCCGCAAGGCTTTACGGACCCTTGCCCCCCGCCGCCCACTGAAACTGCTCCGGCGTCTCCACCGCGCAGGGCCGGACCGCGCGCAGCCGCATTAGCGCCGCAGCGGGTTCTTCACCGGCCTCGACCATCAGGCGCAGCACGGCCGTCCCCGACCGCCCGCACCCGCCCATGCAGTGGACCCAGACCCTGCCGCCACCGGCCAGAACTTTCCGCACCTCTGCCGAGGCCGCGGGCCAAGCGGCCAGCGTGTCTCCGAGCGGCGGGCCGTAGTCGGCAATCGGCAGGTGCAGCCAGGTGATCCCGGCCTCGGCCAGGTCCCCCGGCAACCCCTGCGCCCCCTTGGCCGCCAACTCCTCTGCCGTCGTCATGGTCAACGCCAGCGACGGCCGCCATGCAAGCACCTCGGTCAGCTCGCGCTCATAGGGTCCGCCGCGGCCCGGCATCGGCCCGATCCCCAGTACGCCCCCGCCCAAAGCCAGCTCTGCGATGACCATTCCCGCCCTTCCCGGTGGACCTTCCGCCCCCCGCGTCCTAATCTCCCCCGTGAGTCACGAGGGTTCCATGTCCGACGAGAAAGCCTACCAGGTCCTTGCCCGCAAGTACCGCCCGCAGACCTTTGCCGATCTGATCGGGCAAGAGGCGATGGTGCGCACGCTGAAGAATGCCTTCGCGGCGGACCGGATCGCCCATGCCTTCGTGATGACCGGGGTTCGGGGGGTGGGCAAGACCACCACGGCTCGGATCATCGCCAAGGGGCTGAACTGCGTCGGCCCTGATGGCACCGGCGGACCGACGACGGAACCCTGCGGCGTCTGCGAGCCCTGCCGCGCCATCGCCGAAGGGCGCCACGTCGACGTGATGGAGATGGACGCGGCCTCCCGCACCGGGGTCGGCGACATCCGCGAGATCATCGACAGCGTCCACTACCGGGCGGCCAGTGCGCGCTTCAAGGTCTACATCATCGACGAAGTGCACATGCTGTCCACGGCGGCCTTCAACGCGCTTCTGAAGACGCTGGAGGAACCCCCGGCGCATGTGAAGTTCATCTTCGCCACCACCGAAATCCGCAAGGTTCCGGTCACCGTCCTGTCGCGCTGCCAGCGGTTCGATCTCAAACGGATCGAGCCCGAGGTGATGATGGCGCACCTGTCCAAGGTGGCCGACCTGGAAGGTGCGAAGCTTGCGCCCGACGCGCTGGCGCTGATCACTCGCGCCGCCGAAGGCAGCGTCCGTGACGCGATGAGCCTGATGGATCAGGCCATCGCCCACGGCGCCGGGGAAACCACGGGCGACCAGGTCCGCGCCATGCTGGGCCTCGCGGACCGGGGCCGGACGCTCGACCTCTTCGACCTGATCATGAAGGGCGATGCGGCAACCGCCTTGTCGGAGCTTTCGTCGCAATATGCCGACGGGGCCGACCCGATGGCGGTCCTGCGCGACCTGGCCGAGATCACGCACTGGATTTCCGTCATCAAGATCAACCCTTCGGCCGCCGAGGATCCGACAACTCCCCCTGACGAACAGAGCCGTGGTCAGGACATGGCCAGCCGCCTGCCGATGCGCGCGCTGACACGGATGTGGCAGATGCTCCTCAAGGCGGTCGAAGAGGTGTCGCTGGCCCCGAACGCCATGATGGCCGCCGAGATGGCCGTCATCCGCCTGACCCATGTCGCCGACCTGCCGGACCCCGAGACGCTGGTGAAGAAGCTGCAAGACAGCCCCCGACCGCCCACCGGCGGCGGCGGCCTGCAAGGCGGCGCACCGGCCGGCGGAGCCACGATCCATGCGCCGCGGATGGCCCCCGTCCACTCGGCCCCCACCCGAGGTCCGACGATGACCGCCGCCGCCCCGGCGCTGGCGGAAAGCCAGCTCCAGGTCTACGCCACCTTCGACCAGGTCATCGAGCTGATCCGGTCGAAGCGCGACATGCTGCTTCTGAACGAGGTCGAGACCGGCCTGCGGCTTGTCCGCTATGCACCCGGCCGGATTGAGTTCGAACCCGCCCCCGGTGCCAAGCCCGACCTTGCCGCGCGACTTGGCCAGCGCCTGCAAGGCTGGACTGGCGCGCGCTGGGGAGTCTCGGTCGTCTCGTCCGGCGGCGCGCCCACCATCGCCGAATCCCGCAACGCGGAACTCCAGCAGGTCAAGGCCGAGGCGGCCACGAACCCGCTGGTCCAGGCGATCCTGACCGCCTTCCCCGGCGCGAAGATCAGCGAGGTCCGCAGTCCCGAGACCATCACCGCCCAGGCCGCCGAGACCGCCCTGCCCGTGGCCGAGCCCGAGGTCGACGACGACTGGGACCCGTTCGAGGAATGATCCGCCGCGCCACCCCTGCGGACGCCGCGACCCTTGCGCGGCTGAACACCCACGTCCAGACCTGGCACGCCGCCCACTACCCCGAAGCGTTCTTCCCGAACCCCGACCCCGACGCGCTGACCGCCTGGTTCGACGACCGCCTGGCAGACCCTGCCTGCACTGCCTTTCTGGCCGGGGATCCCGCCACCGGTTACGCCCTTTGCCAGCTTCAGACCCGCGAGCGCTCGATCTTCTCGCCGGGTTACCGCCGCCTGATGGTCGACCACATCGCCGTCGCGCCCGAGGCCCGCCGCCAGGGCCAGGGCCGCGCTCTCCTTCAGGCCGCGCGCCAGCTTGCCCGCGACCTGCAAGCAGACGAGATCCTGCTGGACACCTGGGAAGCCAACACCGACGCCCATGCCTTCTTCCGCGCGAACGGCTTCCAACCCCGCCGAATGCTGTTCCGCGCAACTCCCTGAGCTTGCACCCTGCCCCCGCAGCCCGTATCTCTGGGGAAACAGAGAGGGAACGACATGCTGAAAGGTTTCGGCGGTTTGGGCGGGCTTGGCGACATGGCCAAGATGATGAAATCCGCGCAGGAAATGCAGGGCAAGCTGGTCGAACTGCAGGAAGAGCTGGCCCGCATCGTCGTCGTCGGCGAAGCCGGGGCGGGGCTGGTGAAAGCCCGCGCGACGGCGAAGGGAGAGGTCACGGGCCTTGACATCGATCCGTCGATCCTGGTGGCAAGCGAGAAGGAAGTGGTCGAGGACCTGATCCTTGCCGCCATCCATGACGCGCAAGTCAAGGCCAAGGCCCGCTCCGAACAGGAGATGACCCGCCTGGCCGAGGGGATGGGCCTGCCCCCCGGCATGAAGCTGCCGTTCTGATGACGCGGGACGAGACCGGCATCGAGGCGCTGATCGAGCTGATGGCCCGCTTGCCGGGTCTCGGCCCACGGTCCGCCCGCCGGGCCGTCCTGACGCTGCTGAAGAAGCGCGGCCAGCTGATGGCCCCCCTTGCGCAGGCGCTGGCCGAGGTTGCCATCTCTGCCAAGGATTGCCGGATCTGCGGCAACATCTCCACCACCGAGACCTGCGGCATCTGCGCCGACCCCGCGCGTGCGACCGGGGAAATCTGCGTGGTCGAGGATGTAGCAGACCTCTGGGCGATGGAACGCGGGCAGGCTTTCCGCGGCCGCTACCATGTTCTGGGCGGCACCCTTTCGGCGCTGGACGCCATCGGGCCCGAGGAACTTGGCATCCCCCGCCTTGTCGCCCGTGTGACCGAGGAAGCCACCCGCGAGGTCATCCTTGCCCTGAACGCGACCGTGGACGGCCAGACGACCGCCCATTACATCGCCGATGCACTTGCCGGCACCGATGCGCAGATCACCACGCTGGCGCAGGGTGTCCCGATTGGCGGCGAGCTTGACTATCTGGACGACGGCACCATCGGCGCCGCGTTGCGCGCCCGCCGCAGGATCTAGGCCGACGGCGCGCTATAGCGCCGTGATCCCCAGGAGGTCCGGCAACTGCTCCATCCGCGCGAACAGGGGCACTCCGAGTGCCGCCAGAGACCGCGCCGTCGCCGTTTCGGCCCCATGCGGCGCATAGCCCAGAACCCGGGCGCCGGCCGCCAGCCCCGCCCGCGCGCCCTGGGCGCTGTCCTCGATCACCGCGCAGCGCTCGGGCGCCGCTCCGCAAGCTGCCGCCGCCGCGATGTAGACGTCCGGCGCGGGCTTCGGGCGGCCAAGCGCCTGGCCTGACAGGACTGCGCGAAACCGCGCCTCGATCCCGTGCTGCCCAAGCGAGATCTTCATCTTGGCAAGCGACCCGTTCGACCCCATCGCAAAAGGAATCCCCGCCGCATCAAGTGCATCCAGAACCCCCAGCAGGCCGGGGATGAGGGGCACCCCGGCCAGCATCACCTCGTTCATCCGGCTGTAGAAATGCGCGACCCAGCCGTCCGGCAGCCTTGCCCCCGCTGCCGTGGCCTGGCGGGCCACCATCTCGACGGTCTGGCCCAGGTAATCCGCCTCGAACGCCTCGAGCGTCAGGGGAAGCCCGTGCAGCGCCAGCTCCTCGACGAAGAGCGCCAGGGTCGGCCCCTCGCTGTCCACGACGATACCGTCGCAGTCGAACAGCACGGCATCGGGTCGGGTCATTCCGGCGCTCTCACCAAAGTCACGATGGTGTCGCCATACTTGCGCTGGTCGGCAAGCGCAAACCCCTCTGGTACGGAGGGGGCAGTGCCTTCCTCCCAGACGACCACTGCGCCGGGGGCCAGCCAGCCGCCCCGGGCGGCCGCAGCGAGGGCGCGTTCACCCAGCCCCTTGCCGTAGGGGGGGTCGAGGAACGCCAGTCCGAAACCCGGCCCGGCATTCGGCCCGAGCCGTGTCGCATCCTGGCGCAGAATGCGGGCTTCTCCCTCCGCCTTCATCTTCGCGATGTTCGATTTGAGCAGCGCCAGCGCCTTCGCCCCGTCATCGACGAACGTCACCTCCGCGGCGCCCCGGCTCAGGGCCTCCAGCCCCAGGGCCCCCGTTCCCGCAAACAGGTCCAGCACACGCGCGCCCGCGACCGGGTTGCCATGCGCGTTGATCAACAGATTGAAGATCGCCTCGCGCACGCGGTCGGAGGTCGGTCGCAGATGGGCCGCAACGTCGCCCTCGCCGACCTCGGCCAGCTTCAATCCGCGTCGGCTGCCACCAATGATCCGCATCTGCGCTCCGCGAGGGTCTCCCCTCTCCGATTTGGGGAAGGGGTCGGGGGTGAGGGGGGTCAGCCCTTGAGCAGGGGCTTCAGGTCCGTCGCCGTCTCGATCACTTGCGGAGCTGGCGACTTGCCCATCTCGATCAGCCGCTTGCCGACCATGTAGGCCCGGCTGTCGTTCATCGCGTCCACCGCCAGCAGCTGTGCGCCCCGGTAGTACCAGAAGCTGACCGCATCGCCCTCGCCCTTGCGGGAGACGACATGGTCATACCCGATGTTCAGCCCGGCGATCTGCAGTTTCAGGTCGTACTGGTCGGACCAGAACCACGGCTTCGCCTCGTAAGGCGCGCCCGCGCCGAGGATGTTCGCCGCCACCGCTTCGGCCTGGTCGATGGCGTTGCCGACCGACTCAAGCCGGATCCGGCCCCCTTTCCACGGGAAGGACGCACAGTCCCCCGCGGACCAGATCGCCGGGTCGCTGGTACGGCCCAGTTCGTCCGTGGCGATCCCGTTGTCCAGCGCCAGTCCCGCCTGTTCGGCCAGATGCGTGTTCGGGGTGATCCCGACCCCCACGATCACGAAA
This sequence comes from Tabrizicola sp., assembly GCF_041913445.1. Lineage (GTDB taxonomy): Bacteria > Pseudomonadota > Alphaproteobacteria > Rhodobacterales > Rhodobacteraceae > Tabrizicola. The sequence goes on along the minus strand of NZ_JAYSFG010000016.1, from coordinate 62,231 downwards.
TCCGCCGGAAGCTGCCGCCCGTCGGTCAGAAGCGCACCCTCCACCCGGTCATCACCCACCAGACGGTTCAGGCCCGTGGACTCCAGCACCTTGACTCCATGGGCCTGGTGCAGCGCGCGGACGTAATCCGAAGTCTCGGGCGCGGCGACCCGCTGCAGGACGCGCGGCGCCATTTCCAGCACGGTCACGTCCAGCCCCAGCTTCGAGGCCACCGCCGCCGCCTCCAGCCCGATGTAGCCGCCGCCCACGATGATGACCCTGCGGCCCGGCTGGAATTCGTCGCGCATCGCGTCGACGTCGGCGAGGGTCCGCACCGTGTAGACCCCCTGCAGCGCGCCGCCGATGGCCGCGGACAGCCGACGGGGAGTTGATCCCGTGGTCAGCGCCAGGTGGTCGTAGTCCAGCGCCTCGCCACCGACGGTCACCGTCTTTGCGGTCGGGTCGATGCCGGTCACCGCCTGCCCCAGGCGCAGCTCGACCCCCTGCTCGGCCCAGAACTCCGGCGCACGCAGCCAGAGCCGGTCCTCCTCCATCTCGCCCAGTAGATAGGCCTTCGACAGGGGCGGCCGCTGATAGGGCGGCGCGGGCTCGTCACCCAGCATCACGATCTCGCCCGTATGTCCAAGGACCCGGAGTTTCGCAGCCAGCGCCGCCCCGGCCTGCCCGGCCCCAACGATCACCACCCGCATCACGCACCCCCTCTGGCAAGTCCCGCGGGGGACCCTATAACCCATGCGACACAAGGTGCAACGCACCCAGACCACGAAGGATGGAAAATGACGATTGCCGAAGGTTCAAAACTCCCGGACGCCACGCTTCTGAAGATGGGCGACGCCGGGGCCGAGGCGGTGAAGCTGTCGGACAAGCTGAAGGGCCGCAAGGTCGTGATCTTCGGCCTGCCGGGCGCCTATACCGGGACCTGCTCGACCGCCCATGTCCCGAGCTTCATCCGCACCGCGACGAAGTTCGCCGACAAGGGCGTGGATGAGATCATCTGCGTCTCGGTGAACGACCCCTTCGTGATGAAGGCCTGGGGCGAGGCGACCGGTGCCACCGCGGCCGGGATCACCATGCTGGCCGATGCTGACGCGAGCTTCACCAAGGCCCTGGGCCTGACCTTCGACGTGCCGCACCTGGGCTTCTTCGCCCGGTCCAAGCGCTATTCGCTTCTGGCCGAGGACGGGGTCGTCACCCGCTACAATCCGGAGGCCGGCACCGGCTGCGAGATCTCGGCCGGGGAACACCTTTTGTCGCAACTCTGACCAAAGCGACCCAACCTTCGGCGCTTTTCGCTGGCCCAGCCCGAGAAGACGCCGAAGGCGCCTGAGGGTGTCAACCCTCGCGCACGTGGCGCTGGAAGGCGCGTTTCAGGAGGTCCAGCTCGGCCCGGAGCAACGTGACCTCGGCCCGCAGGTCCTGGTCCAGCGGTTCGCCCGCCACCAGCGTGATAACCGCGAGGCGTTCGCCCCCGGCCTGCACCAGGATCGTCTGCAGGCCCTCGTTCAGCGCCCAGGCCGGGATCGGCACCCGCACGGCAAAGCGTCCCGGCCCGGCCGGAGCGACCGTCACCCCCTCGACCGCCCGCCCGCCATGCAACGCCTCGACATGCGGGGGTTCCGGGGACGTCAACACTGCCTCCCAGGCCCCGCCCGAAATCCGTCCCGGCTCACACTTCATCCTGCACCTTTTACAACTCGGCCCGCGGCCGGCGACTGAACACCAGATCGCGGATCACGATCCGGGTCATGGCCGGTTCGTTGAGGATCACGTCCAGCCAGGCCCGTTCAATCCGGCGGTTGTTCAGGTCGGTATAGGCCAGGTCGAACTCGGCCAGCTTGTCCCTTCCCTGTTCGGGCAGGCTGCTGACCGGCTGCGCCAGGTTCGGCCCGTGCTTGACATTCAGCCGCGCATAACCCGTCACCGGGCGCTCGCTGTCGACCACCAGGTCGGCCCGCACCAGGTGACGGGATTGCAGACCCTCGACCGCCGCCTGCGGCAGGTTCAGCGCCAGGGACAGGAAACTGCCCCGGAAGCCGAAGACGTCGATGGCAAGCCCATAGGGCGCCCGGTCCTCCGGTCGGTCGTTCCGCAGCTGCCGCACCACCACTTCACCTAGCGGACAGTCGTGGTAGAGCGCGACGCCCTCTCCCAGCGGAGTTCGGTCAGCCGAGGCCACGACGCCCGGCTCGGGCAAGGCCCCGCGCCAGAGGTCGGGCCGCCACGACCAGTCCGTTCCCAGCGGCATCTGCGGCAGGCCCGCGCCCAGGGCAGGCACTGTCAGCCGCGCATCGGCGACCTGAAGCACCCGGTCCAGCTGGCGTCGAATTCCCCTGGCCTCGGTCCGGAGCCCCCGCAATTCGAACGGGTCAAGCTCTGGCGCGGCCTCGGCCAGCCGGGCCCAGCGCTGTTCGGCCCGGCGCTGGTGCCAGGCCGCGATGCGCCGGGACAGGCTGCCCGCCATCGGACCTTACTGGTCCATGTAGACGTGGCTTTCGCCCTTGGCACCCGGATGCGTGACCGCCCCCCACCGCGCGCCGCCGCACAGCTTGGCGAACTTGTGGACCGCGCCAGAGGTGTAGGCCGTCTTGCGCGGACCCTTCCATTCGGTCTTGCGCTTGGCGAGTTCCTCGTCCGACAGGGCGACTGACAGCTCGCCCGTGACCGCGTTCAGCGTGATGACGTCGCCGTTCTTCAGAAGTGCGATCGGCCCGCCATGCGCGGCTTCGGGGCCGACGTGACCCACGCAGAAGCCCCGCGTCGCGCCCGAGAAGCGGCCATCGGTGATCAGCGCCACCTTCTTGCCCATGCCCTGGCCGGACAGGGCCGCCGTGGTCGCCAGCATCTCGCGCATCCCCGGGCCACCGGCCGGGCCTTCGTTGCGGATGACGATGACCTCGCCTTCCTTGTATTCGCGCTTCTTCACCGCCTCGAACGCCTCTTCCTCGCATTCGAAGACGCGCGCCGGGCCGGTGAAGACCTGCTCGGCCTCGGTCATGCCGGCGACCTTCACGATGGCCCCGTCGGGCGCGAGATTGCCTTTCAGGCTGACCACGCCGCCCGTCTTGGTGATGGGCGAATTGATGTGGTAGATCACGCGGCCATCGGCCTCGCCCCGGATCTCGTCCAGGCTCTCGCCGAGGGTCTTGCCGGACGCAGTCAGGCAGTCGAGGTGCAGAAGCCCCGCCTTCGCCAGTTCCTTCATCACCACGGCCACGCCGCCGACCTCATGCAGGTCCTTGGCCACGTATTTCCCGCCCGGCCGCAGGTCGACGAAGTACGGAGTATCCTTCATGCAGGCCGCCACGTCGAAGAGGTCGAAGTCGATCCCCGCCTCATGCGCGATGGCGGGCAGGTGCAGCGCCGCGTTGGTCGAACCGCCGGTGCAGCCCACGACGCGGGCCGCGTTCTCCAGCGACTTGCGGGTCACGATGTCCCGGGCGCGGATGTTCTTCTCGATCAGGTTCATCACCGCGACGCCCGACGCCTCGCAGAACTGGTCGCGGCTTTCATAGGGTGCCGGGGCGCTGGAGCTGTTCAGGAGTGCGAGGCCGATGGCTTCGGACACGCAGGCCATCGTGTTCGCCGTGTACTGCGCACCGCACGCCCCCGAGGACGGGCAGGCGACCTTTTCCATGATCGCCAGTTCCACGTCCGACAGGTTCCCGGCCTGATGCTTGCCCACCGCCTCGAACATGTCCTGCACCGTGATGTCCTGGCCGTTGTAGCGGCCGGGCAGGATCGACCCACCATAGATAAAGACCGACGGCACGTTGAGGCGCACCATCGCCATCATCATCCCCGGCAGCGACTTGTCGCAGCCCGCAAGGCCCACGATCGCGTCGTAGCAATGCCCGCGCATCGTCAGTTCCACGGTGTCGGCGATGGCATCGCGCGAGGCGAGCGAGGAGCGCATCCCCTCGTGCCCCATCGCGATCCCGTCGGTCACGGTGATCGTGGTGAACTCGCGCGGGGTGCCGCCGCCCTTCTTCACGCCCTGCTTCACGACCTGAGCCTGGCGGTTCAGCGCGATGTTGCAGGGGGCCGCTTCGTTCCAGCAGGTCGCCACGCCGACCCAGGGCTGGTGGATCTCTTCCTCGGTGATCCCCATCGCGTAGAAGTAGCTGCGGTGCGGAGCGCGCGCCGGACCTTCGGTCACATGGCGGCTGGGAAGCTTCGACTTGTCGAAACGCGGCTTGTTCATGACTATTCCTCGCGGGGTGGCTTGGCCGCAAGGGATAATGGCCCGCCCCGTCCGGGGCAAGCCGAAACGCCCGCGTCAGGTGCCGTTGATGGCCACGGTGGCGCTTTGCATCAGCCCGTCAAGCTGCAGGCGCAGGCTGTCCACGAAGCCGACGTAGCTTTCCAGCGGCCCGGCCAGCGACGGGACGGCGGTGGCGATGGCATCCGCGCTTCCGTAGACGGCGGACCCCAGGATTGCGAGCGTCAGGACCATCAGGAACCCGCTGCGGAAGCTGCTCCGACCCTCGGCGGCAACAGGCACGGCAGCCGGCGCTTCGTCCTCGATCACCCGTTCCGACGGCCGAAGGGTCGAATTGATTTCCTCGACATCCGGCAAACGCGACCGACGGGCGGCCAGCGCCGCGTCCTCATAGACGGGCTGGTGCGGCAGGTTGACCTCGGGCACGGCCTGCTCGATCCCAAGCTCGGTCTGGGTCTCGAGCGGCCGCGCGGCTTCGGCCTGCCGGGCCTTGGCCTCACGCTCGGCTTCCTCGCGCAGGATGGCCAGGACGGAATCGTCGACCGCATAAGCCGCCGCCCCGGCTGCGGCTGCCGCTGCCGGTGGAGCGACAGGCTCCTCCTCGGGTTCCGGGTCGGCTTCGGGGGCCGTCTCTGCCGCCACCGGCGCCGGCTCCTCTGCGGGCACCACCTCGACGGGGCGCTCCGCCTCGACCACGGGCTCGGGTGCGGACTGTTCGACCTCCGCCTCGGCGGAAGAAGCGGTGTCCGGCTCGGGCTCCGTACTTGCCGCCCTGGCCTCGATCTCCGGCCCGGCCGTGGTGGCGTCTGCGGAGGAGGATACAACCGGCTCGGGGGCGGCGTCGGGGGCTACCGGTTCCGGCGCGGGCTCAGGGACAGGCTCAGGAGCGGGAGCAGCCACTTCGGCGCGCTCAGCCGCAGCGGCCGGAGCGGGCGCAGATGCTGGGGCAGGAGCGGCGACTGCGGCAGGCGCGGGCGGGGCAGCAGGGGGGGCCGCAAGCGGCTCGGCCACCGGGGTCCGGGCCCGCATCTGGTACCAGGCGTGCCCGCAGTTCGCACACTGCACGTCGCGCCCGGTCTCGGGGATTGCATCCTCGGGGACCTCGTACTTGGCCTCACAGTTCGGACAAACCAACCGCATTTTCGTCCCTCAAGCCTGTTTTTCTTCGGGCTGCCGCGAACGTTGTAATCCCTATTTCCAGTCGTTCCAAGGCTTTGTGACTCGCTCTTGTGCAATCGTTTCAGCCTGTGCGATGGAAAGCGCAGTGATGGCGGCACGAACGCCACAGTTCGGGTCGACGCGGGACAGCAGGGGAACGGCGTGATCACATTCGAGAACGTGGCCTACAGCTATGGCGGTGGCGAGCTTCTGACGGATGTCTCCCTCAAGCTGGCGCCGGGGTCCTTCCACTTCCTCACCGGCCCTTCGGGCGCGGGGAAATCCACCTTCCTGAAACTCGCCTATGCCGAGCTGCGCCCCACCAAGGGCCGCGTCACGCTCTTCGACAACGACGTGACCAAGCTTTCGCGCGACGATGTCGCCCGCACCCGCCGCCGCATCGGCATCGTGCACCAGGACTGCAAGTTCCTTGACCACATGACGCTTGCCGCCAACATGGCGCTTCCGTTCACCGTGTCCGACCGCGAAAGCTCGCCCCAGGACATGGCGGATCTTCTGGGCTGGGTCGGCCTTGCCCACCTTGCCGATGCGCTGCCCCCACAGCTTTCGGGCGGCGAACGCCAGCGCGCCGCGCTCGCCCGCGCAGTCATCGTCGATCCGGACGTGATCCTGGCCGACGAGCCTACCGGCAACGTCGACTGGGAGATGTCCTTGCGCATCCTCACGCTGCTTGTGGAGTTGAACAAGATGGGCAAGACCATCCTGGTCGCCACCCACGACCTGAACCTCATCCGGCAGGCCAAGGCGCAGATCCAGGCCCGCGTCCTGCGCATTTCCAAGCACCGCGTCCAGCTTGCGGGGGCCGATCTGTGAGGCTGCCCACCGCCAAGCCCGCCTCGCCCGCCACCCGCGCGCTGGAGGTCGTCCCGCCCTCAGGCCCCACTGCCTGGCTCACCACCTTCACTGCGGGCGCGATGACCTTCCTTTGCGTGTTCGCCCTGGCGCTTTCGATTGCCTCCGGCCGCCTGGCCGACCGCTGGTCCGAGGCGCTGGCAAAGACCTCCACCATCCGCCTTTCCGCCCCGGCCGAGCAGGTGCAGATCCAGACCGACGCCATTCTGGCAACCCTTGCCACCACGCCCGGGATCGCCAGCTACCGGGTGATCGAGGATGCCGAGACGCGGAAACTTTTGGAACCCTGGTTCGGTCCCGGCCTTCCGGTCGAGGCCCTGCCCATCCCCCGCCTGATCGAGGTGGTCGAAGCCGATCCGCCCTATGACTCCGAGGGCCTGCGCCAGCGTCTGACGGCCGAGGCGCCCGGTGCGCTTCTTGACGATCACACCCGCTGGCGCCGCCCGCTGGCGGAAGCGGCCAGCCGCATCCGGCTTCTGGGGGTGCTCTCCATCGCGCTGATCGGCGCCGCGATGGCCGCGATGATCACGCTTGCCGCCCGCGCGGCACTGGCGACCAACGCCGAAGAGATCCGTGTCCTCCGCCTGGTCGGTGCGAAGGACAGCTACATCGCCCGCGCCTTCGTCCGTCGGTTCACCCTGCGCACGCTGGGGGGTGCGGCAATCGGTGCGGCTGCGGGCCTGCTGGGCGTCGCGGCCCTTCCCGCCGCCGATGCTGCCGGGGGCTTCCTGACCGGGCTTGGCTTCACCGGCCTTTATTGGCTCATGCCCTTGGCCCTGCCGCCGCTGGCCGCTATCGTGGCCTTCCTGGCCACCCGCCGGGCCGCCTTCCAGAAGCTGCGAGAGCTGACATGACCCCGATCCGCTGGCTCTTGTCGCTGATCTTCATCGTCCAGATGTACCTGGCGATGGCGGTGATCGCCGTCGTCTTCGCCCCCTGGGCGCTGTTTTCCCGGCAGGGCGCGCGGGTCGCCTGCAAGACCTTCTGCCGCTGGACGCTTCTCAGCCTGCGCCTCCTGACCGGCCTCAGGACCGAGGTTCGCGGCACCCCACCGACCGGCGAATGCATCATCGCGGCCAAGCATCAGAGTTTCCTCGACATCATCCTGATCTTCAACGCGGTCCCCGCGGGCAAGTTCATCATGAAGCGCGAACTGATGTTCACGCCATTCCTTGGCCAGTATGCGCTGAAGATCGGTTGCGTCCCGGTGAACCGGGGCAAGCGGGGCGCGGCCATCGCCAAGATGAAATCCGACGTCGCCGCCGGGGCAGCAGAGCCCGGGCAGCTCATCATCTACCCGCAGGGCACCCGCGTCGCGCCCGGGGCGACACTGCCCTACAAGGTCGGCACCGGCCTTCTGTATGAACAACTCGGCCAGCCCTGCGTCCCCGTCGCCGCCAATGTCGGTCTCTTCTGGCCGAAGCGTGGCATCCTGCGGAAACCCGGGCTTGCCGTGGTCGAATTCCTGGACCCGATCGCGCCGGGCCTGAAGGTGCAGGAGTTCATGGCGCGCCTGGAAGCCGAGGTCGAGACGCAGTCGAACCGCCTGATGGCCGAAGCCGGGTTCCGTGCGCCATGAGCACCCGGGCCGAGTCAATCGAGCACCTCCTCGACGCCCTCGCGCCCCTCCCGGTCAGCCCCCGCAAAATGTTCGGCGAATACGCCCTCTACCTGGATGGCAAGGTCGTGGCGCTTGTCTGCGACGACCAGCTTTTCCTGAAACCCACCCCCGGCGCGCAGGCGGCCTTCCCCGACTGCCCGCGGGGCGCGCCCTACCCCGGCGCGAAGCCGCATCTCCTGGTGACCGATGCGCTGGATGATCCCGACCCCGTTGTCCTCGCGCTAAGGGCCATCGCCGCAGACCTGCCCCCACCGAAGCCGAAGAAACCCAAGGCGTGACCCGGGCTTCCTTTCACATTTGCCCAGATATCCCACGGGAGGTCCGGAGGGTGTGAAACCCTCCGGGGCCAGACAAGAGGCGGAACGACATGAACTGGATCACCACTCTCGAAGACCTCCACGCCCACTACGGCACACCGGCCGAGGCCGCGACCGTCAAGGTCATGGCGCATCTCACCCCCGCCTACCGCGCCTGGATCGACCGCGCGCGGTTCTGCATCCTGACGACCGTGGGACCCGAGGGTACCGACGGAAGCCCGCGTGGGGACGAGGGACCGGTGGTCACGGTCCTAGACGCGCAGACTCTGGCGCTGCCGGACTGGCACGGCAACAACCGGATCGACAGTTTGCGCAACATCGTCCGCGATGGCCACGTGAGCCTGATGTTCCTGATCCCGGGCGCCAACAATGCGCTGCGCGTCAACGGCACCGCCCGGCTGACCGCCGACGCGGACCTTCTCGCCCGCTATGAAAGGGACGGCAAACAGCCCCGCACCGTGATCGTGATCCGCATCGCCGAGGTCTATTCGCAATGCGCCCGCGCGCTGATCCGCTCGGCACTCTGGACCTCGGGCGACCAGTCGGCGGGTCTGCCGACCGTGGGCGACATGCTCCGCGAGATCACCGAAGGCCGGATCGACGGGCAGGCCTACGACGCCAACTGGCCCGCCATCGCGGCCCGGACGATGTGGTAGGCGGCCGGGAAGGTAGCGTGGGGGACAGGCCCACCCTCGAACCGGTCAGCTGAGCGGGCAGTCCGCCACTTCGAGATCCAGCGCCAGCCGCGCCTCGGGTCCGTAGGCCAGCCCCGAGACGTTGATGTACAAGGCCCCCGTCTCGGCCCAGACCTCGGTCACCTTCATCGTGGTCGCCGTGGAATCCACCGTCACCTTCTCGAAAAGCGCACAGTCCGTCTCGAAGCGCAGGACATAGCCGTTGAACTGGGCCTCGTAGAACCGGCCGATCCCGGTCGGATAGCTCAGCTCGATCCGGCTTGGACCGATCTCTACCGCGACCGGCACCACGTCGAGCCCTCCGGTGAAGCCCTCCGGCCCCAGCCCGAACTCGGTCCCCTGGCCCACCGCCACGGTCCGCCCCCGCGCGACCAGAAGCGGGGCCTCGCGATCGTCCCAGGTCTCGACCGTGAAGGTGACCAGCCGCCCCTCAAGCGTCCCGGCCTCGACCGGCGAGACCAGCGCGGCGGCAAGGGCCAGCGGGCGGATCATGCGAACTTGAGCGCGGCGATCCCGGCAAGGATGAGAAGCACGCCCATCACACGCATCAGGTTCACAGGTTCCTGGAACAGGAACACCGCGGCGATGGCGGTGCCCACGGCCCCGATGCCGACCCAGACCGCGTAGGCCGTTCCGACCGGCAGCGACTTCATCGCGACCGAGAGCAGGTAGAACGACCCCAAGGCCAGCACGATGGTCACCACCGACGGCACCAGCCTAGTGAAGCCTTCGGAATACTTCAGCCCCAGCGCCCAGCCGGTCTCCATCAGCCCCGCGATGACGACGATCACCCAGGGGTTCACGCGGCCAGGCCCTTCGCGCCCATGTCGAGGAACTTCTGCCGCCGGTCCTTGATCAGCGCCTCGCGCTTCTTGCCCGAAAGTTCGGACAGCATCGCCTCGATGGCTTTGCCCACGGCATCCACCGCCTCTTTCGGGGCCCGCTGCGCACCGCCGAGCGGCTCCTTCACGATCCGGTCGATGATCCCCAGCTTCTGCAGGTCCTGCGCCGTCAGCCGAAGGGCTTCGGCCGCCTCGCGCATCTTCTCGGCGTCCTTCCACAGGATCGAGGCGCAGCCCTCGGGCGAGATGACCGAATAGATCGAATGCTCCAGCATCGCCACCCGGTTCGCCGTGGCAAAGGCCACCGCGCCGCCAGACCCGCCCTCGCCGATCACCACGGAAATCAGCGGAACGCCGATGGCGAGGCACTTCTCGGTCGACCGGGCGATGGCCTCGGCCTGGCCGCGTTCCTCGGCGCCCTTGCCGGGGTAGGCCCCGGCGGTGTCGATCAGCGTGATCACCGGCAGGCGGAAGCGGTCGGCCATGTCCATCAGCCGGATCGCCTTGCGGTAACCCTCGGGCCGCGCCATGCCGAAGTTGCGCTGGATGCGGCTTTTGGTGTCGTTCCCCTTCTCATGCCCGATCACCATGACCGGTTGGTCGTTGAACCGCGCCAGCCCGCCGATCACCGCATGGTCGTCGGCAAAGGCGCGGTCGCCGGCCAGCGAGGTGAACTCGGTGAAGAGCTGTTCGATGTAATCCTGGCAATGCGGCCGGTCGGGATGGCGGGCCACCTGGCACTTCTGCCACGCCGTCAGGTTCTTGTAGAGATCGCGCAGCGCCTGGTCCGCCTTGCGGTCCAGCGCCTCGGCCTCTTTCGAGACATCCATGCCGGGATTGGTCTTCGCCATCGCGCGAAGCTCTTCCGCCTTGCCTTCGATGTCGGCGAGAGGCTTTTCAAAGTCGAGATATTGCATGGCGCTTCCTTTACGGGACCGCCCTTATATGCCCGCGCGACCGCATCGATGCAACTCGGCAGGGCGGCAAGTGGCGAAGCCTAGCGGCTGGCTTCCTGCTCCAGCCGTTGGCGGGCGATGGATTCGTGTTTTTCGGCGCGCATCTGGTCGTGGAAGGCCTGTTCGACATAGGCCATATGCGCGCCAATCGCCGCACGTGCAGCCTCGGGGTCCCGCGCCTGGATCGCGGCGTTGATTGCCCGGTGCTGGTCCAGAAGCTGGTCGCGCGTCATCCGGTTCTTGAACATGACCTGGCGGTTGTAGAAGACCCCCTGCCGCAGAAGGTCGAACATCGACCGCAGCATGTGCAGCATGATGACGTTGTGGCTGGCTTCGATGATCGCCATGTGGAACTCGGCATCCAGCTGCGCCTCGTCCGAAGGGTCGCGCTTCTGGTGCGCGACCTCCATCTTGCCGAAGATCGTGGCGATGAGCTTGAGGTCGGTTTCCGACCCGAAGACCGCCGCGCGTTCGGCGGCCAACCCCTCCATGTCGCGCCGGAAGCTGATGTAGTCGAAGACGGCCTCGTCATGGGTGGAGAAGAGCTGCGTCAGGGCCGGCGAGAAGGCCGAACCCAGCACCTCGGCCACGAAGATGCCCGAGCCGGCCCGGCTGACCAGAAGGCCGCGTTCCGCAAGCTCGGCGATGGCATCGCGGAGTGAGGGTCGGGAAACGCCCATCTTGTCGGCAAGGTCGCGTTCCGAGGGCAGCCGCTCACCCGGGCGCAGGATGCCACGGAGGATCAGCTGCTCGATCTGGCGGACCACCGAACTGGACAGCTTCTCGGGCGTGACTTTCAGGAATGGCATGACGGACCCTGGTTATTGGTCCGAAAATATGACCGATTTTCGCGGGATCACAATGAAAAAGGGGCCAGGTGACCTGGCCCCCTTCGCATTTCTGCCGCGCGATCAGCGGGTCGGGCGGATGATGATCTCGACCCGGCGGTTCTGGGCGCGTCCTTCCGGCGTCAGGTTCGACGCGATCGGCTGGTCCTCGCCACGGCCAAAAGCCGCGACGCGGTTGCCCGGCACACCGCTTTCGCGCAGCACGCTGGCGACCGCCACGGCGCGGCGCTGCGACAGGTCCTGGTTGTAGGCCGCGCTGCCGGTGTTGTCGGTGTGGCCGATCACCTCGATCCGGCTGTTCGGATAGCGCAAGAGGCTGGAGGCCACGGTGTTCAGGTCGGCGCGCAGGTCCGGGCGGACCGAGGCGCTGTCGGTCGCGAAGAGGAGGTCCTGCGGCATGTTCACGATCAGGTATTCGCCCGTGTTCGTGACCGAGATGTTCGAGTTCAGCGAGCCGCGAAGTTCCGCCGCCTGCCGGTCGAGGTCGGCCCCGATCAGCGCCCCGGTACCGGCGCCCAGCGCGCCGCCGATGATTGCGCCCTTGAGCTCGTCCCCGTCGCCGGAAACGGCCACGCCGGCCACGGCACCCGTCAGGCCGCCGATGATTGCGCCCTGGCGCTGGCGTGCGTTCGGGTCGTTCGGGAATGCATTGGGATCAACGCAAGCGGTCAGGCCCAGCGTGCCCGCCACGGCCAGGATCAGGGGGGTCTTCATCTTCATGTCCACTCTCGCCTCGTGTAGTTCGCCCATTGGTGGGCCTGTGGTACGTCCCGTGCCACATTACATCAACGACGTCGAGAGGATGCCGGTTCCCATGGAACTCGGCAGGGTTCCGCGCATCACAATTCGGTCCGCGCGGCTTCCCAGGCCAGCATGGCCCGCTTGCGCGGCAGGCCCCAGTGATAGCCGCCAAGGCCGCCATCCCGGCGCAGGGCGCGGTGGCAGGGGATCAGGAAGCTGATCGGATTTCTTCCGACCGCCGTCCCCACGGCGCGGTGGGCCTGCGGATGGCCGATGGCGCTGGCGATGTCGGCATAGGTGGTGACATGGCCGGTCGGGATCGCCAGCAGCGCCTCCCAGACCTTGATCTGGAACGGGGCGCCGATCAGGTGAAGCGAGGTCGCCTTGCCACCGAAGGCCGCCTCGACCAGCGGACGGATCGTCAGGGGGTCCTCGACATAGCTGGCCCTGGGCCAACGGCTCACCAGGTCTTCGAGTGCCGCCTCGGCCCCGACCTCGTCAGCAAAGCCGATCCCGCAGATCCCTTTCTCGGTCGCCATGACCAGGGCGGGGCCGAAGGGGCTTTCGAACCAGCCCCACCGGATTTCCAGGCCCTCGCCGCCCCGGGCATATTCGCCGGGGGACATCGCTTCCCAGGTCAGGAACAGGTCGTGCAGCCGCCCGGTGCCCGACAGACCGGTTTCCAGTGCGGTGCCAAGGAGGGTGTGGCGCTCGGCCAGAAGGCGGCGGGCGTGGCCCAGGGTCAGGTATTGCTGGTAGCGCTTGGGGCTGACGCCCACCCATTGGCTGAAGAGCCGCTGGAAATGCGCGGGAGACATCTTCATCTCGGCGGCCAGCGCTTCGAGGGTCAGCGCCGGACCCGCGGCGTCGATCACCTGCAGGGCGCGGCCGATCACCTGGTAGTGGTAACTGGGGGACAGGTCGGTCATGGGTCATCTCCTTGCCCGCCACCTTAGCCAGCGGCACGCCGGGCCGCGACCCGCTTCCTGCGCATCCGGAAGGCGGGTCACGTCCGGTCACCGGCCCTGCGGCCACGGCCGCCGCGCTGACCCGTTGCGCGACGGGTTCCGCGCTGGCAGAAAGGCCCGATGACCCCACAGCTGCCCTATTCCGCCCTAAAACAGGTCTTCGCGCGCTTCGCCGAGGCCGAGCCGCGTCCGAAGGGCGAGCTTGAGCACGTGAACGCCTTCACCCTTCTGGTCGCGGTGGCCCTTTCGGCCCAGGCGACCGATGCCGGGGTGAACAAGGCCACGCGCCGGCTCTTCCAGATCGCGGATACGCCGCAGAAGATGCTGGAGCTTGGGGAAGAGGGGCTGATCGAGCACATCAAGACCATCGGCCTCTTCCGCAACAAGGCGAAGAACGTCATCAAGCTCTCGCGCCTTCTGATTGACAATTTCGGGGGCGAGGTCCCCTCGTCCCGCGCCGCGCTGGTCACCCTTCCGGGGGTGGGCCGCAAGACGGCGAACGTGGTGCTGAACATGTGGTTCCACCACCCCGCCCAGGCCGTCGACACCCATATCTTCAGGGTCGGCAACCGGACCGGGATCGCGCCGGGCAAGGACGAAACCGCCGTCGAGCGCGCCATCGAGGACAACGTCCCCGCTGAGTTCCAGCTCCATGCGCATCACTGGCTTATCCTGCATGGCCGGTATATCTGCGTCGCGCGCAAACCCAAATGCGGCATCTGCCCGATCCGGGACTGGTGCCTTTACCCGGAGAAGACCGCATGAAGTCCTACCAGGTCGTCGGCATCGGCAATGCCATCGTTGACGTGTTCTCGACTGCCGATGACTCGTTTCTGGACCTTATGGGGATCCAGAAGGGCATCATGCAGCTCGTCGAACGCGAGCGGGGCGAGATGCTGTATGGCGCGATGACCAACCGCCAGCAGGCCCCCGGCGGGTCAGTGGCGAACACGCTGGCCGGCCTTGGCAACCTCGGCCTTACGACGGCCTTCATCGGCCGCGTCCATGACGACGCGCTGGGTCGGTTCTATGCGCAGACGATGGCGCAGGAGGGCACCGATTTCGTCAACCCGCCGGTCCCGGGCGGCGAGCTTCCGACGTCGCGCTCGATGATCTTCGTGTCCCCGGATGGCGAGCGGTCGATGAACACCTACCTCGGGATTTCGTCCGAGCTTGGCCCCGACGACGTGTCCGACAGCGTGGCGGGCAAGGCCGAGATCCTGTTCCTGGAAGGCTATCTCTACGACAAGCCCAAGGGCAAGCAGGCCTTCGAGCGCGCCGTGGAACTTTGCCACAAGGCGGGCGGCAAGGCGGGGATCGCGCTGTCGGACCCGTTCTGCGTCGACCGTCACCGGGACGACTTCCGGCGGCTGGTCAAGTCGCTGGACTACGTGATCGGGAACGAGCACGAATGGTCGTCTCTTTACCAGACCGACCTGTCCGCCGCGCTGGAACAGGCCGCGCAGGACGCGGGGCTTGTCGTCTGCACCCGGTCGGGCCATGACGTCATCGTCGTCCGGGGCGATGAGGAAGCCGTGGTTCCGGTGCGGCGCGTGGTTCCGGTCGATGCCACGGGCGCGGGCGACCAGTTCGCCGCGGGCTTCCTTTACGGGCTTGCCACGGGCCAGTCGCTGGCGACCGCGGGCCGCATGGGTTGCGTTGCGGCGGCGGAGGTCATCTCCCACTTCGGCGCTCGGCCCGAGACCGACCTAAAGGCGCTGTTCCGTAAGGAAGGCCTGATCTAGACGACGGTCAGGCGCGGCTCCCCCGCGACGATCTCGCCGATCACCGCGGCCTGATGCCCGGCCTCCCGCAGCCGGGCCACCAGTCCCTGCGCCTCTCCGGCGGGGATCGAGGCCAGGAGCCCCCCGCAGGTCTGCGGGTCCGTCAGCAGCGCCACGCGGGCGTCCTGCGGCGCTTCCATCCGCCAGCTGACCGCCACAAGGTTCGCGGGTTGCAGCGACGAGCCAATACCGGCAGCGGCAAACTCCACCGCGCCCGGCATTAGCGGCACGTCGTCCAGTCGCAGCCGTGCCGCCACGCCCGAGGCCTCCAGCATCTCCAGAAGATGCCCGGCCAGCCCGAACCCCGTCACATCCGTCATCGCACGCGCGACCGGCGCCAGGATCGCCGAAGCCGTTCCCTGCGCCACGGACATCTGCGCGATGCACCCGGCCCAGACATCGCCCAGCATCGGCCCCGGCACCCGCGCCAGCGCCATCTCGGCCGCCAGGATCGTCCCCGAGCCCAGGGGCTTCGTCAGCACCAGCGCATCGCCCGGCTGCGCCCCGCCCTTGCCAATGGGCCGGTCTGCCAGTCCCGTCACCGTGAAGCCGACCGTCAGTTCGGCCCCCTCGGTGGAATGGCCCCCGACCACATCCGCCCCGGCGGCGCGGAAGACGGCGCCGGCCTCTTCCATCACCTCGGCCAGCATCCGCGCCTGCAGCTCTGGCCCCAAGGGAGGCAAGGTCACCTGCGCCAGCGCCACCTGCGGCGCGGCGCCCATCGCCCAGACATCGCCCAGCGAGTGGAGGGCCGACAGCCGCGCCATCAGCCGGGGATCATTGCAGAAAGCCCGCAGATGATCGGTCGTCAGCACCTGCACCCCCGACCCGGCCAGAAGGACGGCTGCGTCATCCCCGGGTCCCGAGCGCACCTCGGGACGGACCGGGAGGGGCAGCGCCACAAGCGACGCGGACAGCACCCCCGGCCCGAGTTTCGCGCCGCAGCCCCCACAAAGCGGCCGTCCGGCCAGATGTGCGGCCAGCCCCTCGGTCGCCTCCCGCGGAACGCCGGGCCTGCCCATCGCGGGATAGTCCGCGAACTTCGCCATGAACTTGCGGTCGATCCGGTCCTTGAGCCGCCACCAGCGCGGACCCGAGGCGATGAGGCCCCATTTCTCGGCCACGGCCGCCTGTTCGCCCAGCGAAACAAGCTTCAGGTAATCGCGCTGCGGCCGGAACGCCGTGAGCGGCTTGCCCGTCAACGATGCGCGCAGGTTGGCGTGCAGCACCTTCGCCGCCCGGACCGCAAAGACCCCAGCCTTCGGGCGCGGATCGCCCTCGATCCCTGCGCAATCGCCCGACGCGAAGATCAGCGGGTCCGAGGTCCGCAGCAAGGCGTCGGTGACCAGGAACCCGCCCTCTTGCCGCAGGCCGGTGTCCGCCAGCCAGCCATGCGGGCGCGCGCCGGTGACCGTGAGGGTGAAGTCCGATCCGATCTCCTCGCCCCCGGCCAGCGAGACGGATTGCGGGCCTATGGAAACCGCCTGAACGCCCAGCCGGAGGACGATGCCCGCCGTCCGAAGCCGCGCTTCCAGCGTGCGGCGGACCGCCGGGGCCAGCGACGGCAGAAAGGCCTCCGCCCGGTCGAGGAGGGTCACCTGCGCCCCCTGCCCGAGCAAGCGGTGCGCCGAGGCCAGGGCAAGCTCCACGCCGCCAAGGCCCGCGCCCAGGATCACCACCCGCGGACGAGCGGGCGGCGCGGCCGCGAACGCCTCCCAGGCCTCGGCATAGCGGCCAAGGGGCTTTGCCGCGACGGCATGCGCGGTCGCGCCAGGCAGGGACGGCAGGTCCGAGGTGATGCCGATGTCGATCGCCGCAAGGTCGTAGGGCAGCGACGGGCGCCCGGCCAGATGGATCAGCCGAGCCGCGCGGTCGATCCCGGTGGCCCGGTCCAGGATCACGCGTGCCTGGGCGAAACGGCCCAGGCGCACGAGGTCGATCATCAGCTCATCCCGCCGGTAATGCCCGGCGATCAGGCCCGGCAACATCCCGGTATAAGGTGCGACAGGGTCGGGATTGATGACCGTCAGCCGCGTTCCCGGCAGCGGGCTCATCCCCCACATCCGCAGGACCAGCGCATGGGCATGACCGCCTCCAATCAGCACAAGGTCGCGGATATGGGGATGGGCGGGGGTCATTCGGGCGTCCTGCAACGATCTGCGGCAGGATTATCCCACCTCGTGCGGAATGGCGAGGCGCCGGGCCTTGCGATCCGGGCCTGTGGGGCACAGACTGCCCGTGATGACCCCGCGCCTTGCCACCGACCCGGCCCTCTGGCCCGCCATCCTTGCGCTCCTGCGCGAAGCGTTCGCCTATATGGAGGGCCGGATCGCCCCACCATCCTCGCTGCATGACCTGAGCGAGACCGCCCTGACCCGCCAGGCGCAGACCGGCGAGATCTGGATCATCGGCGCGCCGGTCGCCTGCGTCTTCCTCACGCCGAAGCAGGAGGCGCTTTACATTGGCAAGCTGGCCGTGGCGGCAGAAAGCCGCGGCCAGGGCCTGGCGCGGCGGCTGATCGACCAGGCCGAGGCGCGGGCGCGCGCGATGGGCCTTCCCGCGCTGGAGCTGCAGACGCGGGTGGAACTGGTCGAGAACCAGGCCGCATTCCGGCAGATGGGGTTCGTCGAGGTGGGTCGAACGGCGCACAAGGGGTTCGACCGGCCGACGTCGATCACCTATCGCCGGGCGGTGGCCTTCTGAACCAGGGCCTCCAGCCGGAAATCGTCGGGGATGGCGTCCCGGCCCGCAAGGACCAGGTCGGCCATGACCTCGGCGACCTTGGGGGCCATGCCGAAGCCGATCTTGAAACCGCCGTTCGCCACGAAATGCCCGGGTCGGCCCGGCCAGGGACCCAGCACCGGGGCGCGGCTGGCGGCCTTGGGGCGAATCCCGGCCCAGCGGTCCACGACGTCCGCCCCTGCCAGCGCCGGAACCACTGCGAAGGCCTTGGCCAGAAGCGCCTTCAGCTGGTCATCCGGAGCCTCGCTGGTCCACCTCGTCTCGGAGGTCGAACCGATGGCCACAGTTCCATCGGCATGGGGAACGATGTGCAGGCCGTCGGCAAAGAGCTGCGGGAGGTCGCGCGCCTCATGGCGCAGGGCAAGGGCCTGGCCCTTCACGCCCGACCCCAGGTCGGCGGAGAAGGCCCGGGAAAGCTCTGCCAGTCCGGCAATGCCAGTCGCATGGACCACCGCACCCTCTTCGGGGCCGTCGCCCAGCACAAGCTCGGCCCCGCGGTCCCTCAGCGCCGTGACCAAAGCCGCCAGCCCCATCCGGGGCGACAGTCGCGCCGACAGCGTGTCGCGGACCAGCCAGCCTGACGGCGTCACCGGCTCCCAGGCCGCGCCCGTCGCCGGGACGACGCGCCAGTCCGCCCGGCCCTGCCAAAGCGTCGCAGCCTCGCCCTCTCGCCGTCGCGCGGCTTCGACAGCCCGGTCATCGGCAAGGGGCTGCAACCGGCCCAGACGGGCATAGCCCGACGGCTGACCCGAGGCCGCCTCCACCCCGGCCCACCAGCCTTCGGCCAGAAGCAGGCTTTCCAGCTGGAACGCCTTCTTGGCATTCCAGGCTTCGGGCACATGCGGAGACAGCGCGCCCACAAGTCCGCCCGATGAGCCCGCCCCCCAGCCCGCCGTCTCGATCACGCGGACCCGCGCGCCTTGGCACAAGCAGGCCCAGGCGGTGGAGAGAGCAAAGATCCCGCCGCCCCTGACCGTGACATCCACCCTTGCCATTCCGCCGCCCCGCGCCCATCACACGGCCAAAGGACTATCCGCGATGGCCAGCCCCGACCAGACCCCGATGCTCGACTGGCGCGACGAGACGATCCCGGTCTCGCGCCGGTTCGACGACCCGTATTTCTCGCTGGCCGGAGGTCTGGACGAGACCAGGCACGTGTTCCTGGCCGGAAACGGGTTGCCGGGGCGGTTTCGCGACGGGTTCCAGATCGCCGAGCTGGGCTTCGGGACCGGCCTGAACCTGCTGGCAACGCTTCTCGCACACCCCGGGCCGGGTCACCTGCACTTCACCAGTTTCGAGGCCTTCCCGATGGCGGCTGCGGACATCGCCCGCGCGCTGCAAGCGTTTCCCGAGGTGGCCGGGATCGCGCCGGGGTTCCTGCGCCAGTGGGAAAGCGGAGAGACGACGCTCCGCTTCCCGCATCTGACCGCGACGATCATCCTGGGCGATGCGCGCGAGACGCTTCCCGCTTGGCCAGGCAAGGCGGATGCCTGGTTCCTGGATGGGTTTTCGCCGGCGAAGAATCCCGAGCTCTGGTCGGCGGAGCTGATGGCCGCAGTCGGTCGTCACACTGCGCCGGGGGGCTCCTTTGCCACCTATACCGCGGCAGGCCATGTCCGCCGGGCGCTGGCCGAGGCCGGCTTCACGGTGACGCGCAAGCCCGGCTTCGGTCGCAAGCGGCATATGTCGGTGGGGGTCCTTCAGCCCTCGGCCACTGCTTCCAGGATGTCGCCCGGCTGACAGTCCAGCGCCGCGCAGATGGCGGCGAGGGTGTCGAAGCGAATGCCTTTGACCTTGCCGGATTTCAGGAGGCTGAGGTTCTGCTCGGTGATCCCCACCTTCTCGGCAAGCTCGCGCGAGCGCATCTTGCGGCGGGCCAGCATCACGTCGAGGCGCACGACGATCTGCATCAGACGAACCCCTCGTTCTCGGCCTTGACGCGCGCGGCTTCGCCCATCGCGTAGCCGATCACGGTGAGGAGGCCGGACGCCATGAGGAAGCCCAGCGTGCCGCCGTCGATCGCGATGGAGAGTGTCTTCTGCGTTGCGTGCCAGCTGAGGATCAGGGTTTGCAACGTGGGGAGGAGGACGGTGAAGACCGCGACGAGAAGGAGGTTGCGGCCGATGCGCAGGATGGTGTGGGCGTTGGTGTCGCTGAGGACCTCGCCATCGCGGTAGGCGCCGAAGAGCCGGACCATCCCGCGCAGGGCGGCGACCATCGGCAGGACGGAGATCAGCGCGACGGCGGCGACAAGGCCGGCCTGGGACGTGGAGACCGGGGTGCCGGCGGGGACCGTGCTGCGGGAGAGGAGCGAGGCCGGATCGGTCACGCCCTGGGCCGCGAAGATCAGGACGATGATCGGGAGAAGGACAGAGAGGACGAGGGCCACCCAGTAGAGCAGCCCGGACAGGGTCCGCAGGCGATTGGTGTCGGGCATGGTTTCCCTCTTTTCACGACGATAATTTATCGTATTACAGTAAATTTTGTCTGTCAAAGGAGATTCGCCATGTCCCCCTTCCACACCGCCATCCTGGCAATTCTTGCGCTTGCGGGTTGCACCTCGCTTGTCCATTCCACCGCCGCGCGGCTGGCCACGATGGACCCGCTGACCGCCGATCCCGCTGCTTTGGAGCTGGTCGTGGTCCTGCCTCCGGGCCTTGCCGTGACCCCCGGCAGCGCGAAGCTGGAGCTGTCCGCCGACCGGGGTGCGGAACACAAGTCGGGCAGTTTCCAGCTGGCTGAACGCCCGGCGGCGGCGGGGGTGGCGGTGCCGGAGGGCGGCTCGGCGCGGGGGTTTGCGATTGCCGAAGCGGACGTGCCAAAGATGCGTGCCCTGCAGGCGGAGATCGCGGCCTGGAAGCGCGAGGGGGCGGCAAAGGGCTCGCTCGGGATGGGGCTGGGCGGCTGCGCGGTGGATGGCGGACCGGCGGCGGATGCCAGGGGATCGGTGCTGATCCGGGTGCAGGAGGGCGGGCCGTTCCTGCCGCTGATCGCTGACGGAAAGCTCTCTGACCTGTTGGGCGCCCAGGTGCTGGCCGCGATCAAGCCTTGCAAAGGCGCGGAATAAGGCGTACCCGCCCGCCTTCGGTTGAGATTGCCGCCCCCGGGTGCTAGGCTTGACCCATCGGCCCGGCGCGGGGGCCTTTCCCGTCCGCGCTTCCTCTGGAGGACCCGGTCCTGTCGCATTCTGATCCCGCCACCGGCCTTCCGGTCGGTCCGCGTCCCAAATCCACCGATGCCGCCCCGCAAGAGCATCGGTCCGAGGATGTCCTCGCGCTGGTCCTGAAGTCCGTCGATGACGACAAGGCCGAGGACATCGTCCAGATCGACCTGCGCGGGCGGTCGGACGTGGCTGACTACATGGTCATCTGCTCTGGCCGATCGTCGCGCCAGGTCGCCTCGATCTCGGAAAAGCTGGCGGACCGGCTGAAGCAGGACATGCGCATTTCCGTGCGGATGGAAGGCAAGGAAACCGGCGACTGGGTGCTGATCGACGCGGGCGATGTGATCGTCCACGTCTTCCGCCCGGAAGTGCGCGAATTCTACCAGCTGGAAAAGATGTGGCTGCCGGCGGGGACCACCCGCTCTGCCCAGGGCTGATGCGCCTGCACCTCTGCGCCGTGGGTCGCCTGCGGGCGGGACCCGAGCGCGATCTGGTGGACGATTACCTGCAGCGTCTTGACCGGACCGGGCGTCCCCTGGGCCTTGGTCCTGCGACCGAGCACGAGGTCGAGGACAAGAAGGGCGGCGGTATGGCGGCCGAGGCGGTGCTTCTGGCCCGCGCGATTCCCGAAGGCGCGGCGCTTTGCATCCTGGATGAACGGGGCAAGACGCTGTCCAGCCCGGAGTTCGCCCAGGCGCTGGCGTCCTGGCGCGATGCGGGGCGGCAGGATGCGGCCCTCGTGATCGGCGGCGCGGACGGGGTGGACCCGTCGCTGCGCGCCAAAGCCGACCTCCAGATCAGTTTCGGCCGGATGGTCTGGCCCCACATGCTGGTGCGGGTGATGCTGGCCGAGCAGTTGTACCGGGCGGCGACGATCCTTGCGGGCTCGCCCTATCACCGGGTCTAGAGGAGCGCGCGCTCTGCCGCCGCGCCAAGACGCAAAAGCCGCGCTTCCTGCCCTGCCCCGCCCATCAGGCTGATCCCGCAGGACGGCTGCGAGGTCGGCAATGTCAGGGCGCAGACCCCCATCAGGTTTCCGATCCGGGTGTTGCGGAGCGACAGCAGATTTTCGGTCACGTAATAGCTGTCATCGGTCATCAGACGGTTGGCGTCCGGCGGCAGGATGGGCGAGGTCGGCAGGATCACCGCGTCATAGGCCGCGACCCGGGCGGCCCAGGTGATGCGGATCACTTCCAGCCGCCGCCAGGCTGCGACGTAATCGGCGGCCGTGACGGCTCCACCGGACCGGAACCGCTCCAGGATGCGGGGGAACATCTTCTGTGGCGCGGCCTCGATCACCTCGCGCCAGATGCCATAGGCCTCGGCGGTGAAGAGCGTGGCTGCCAGGCTCAGGGCTTCCGACACCTCCGGCGCGGTGATCCGGGTGATCTGCGCCCCCGCACGACCCAGCCGCGCCACCGTATCCTCGAAGCCAAGCGCCGGCCTTTCGCGCAGGTCGTCCAGCGCCACCGTCTCCAGCACGGCAAGGCGCTTGCCGGCGATCTCGGACCCCGCCAGATCGACAAGGGGCTCGCCTGTGATTGCTGCAAGAAGATGCGCGCAATCCTCGACCGAATGGGCCAGCGGCCCGATGGTGTCGAAGCGTTCGCAAAGCGGCACCGTGCCGGACAGCGGCAGGCTGCCCACCGTCGTCTTCAGCCCGACAAGATCGTTCCACGCCGCCGGGATGCGGACCGATCCGCCGGTGTCCGAGCCGATGGCCGCCGGGGCCAACCCGAAGGCGACCGAGGCCGCGGCGCCCGAAGAGGATCCGCCCGGCACGGCCTTGTCGTCGTTCAGGCAGGGCGGTGTCGCCGTCACCGGGTTCAGGCCCAGGCCAGAGAAGGCCAGCTCCGACATATGCGTCTTGCCCAGGCAGACGAGGCCCTGCAGGGTCGCGGTTTCCAGCACCGCCGCGTCACGGTCGGGCGTCCGCCCCTTCAAGAGCGCCGAGCCCGCCTCGGTCGCCACGCCCGCCGTGTCGAACAGGTCCTTCCAGCTGACCGGAACCCCGTCCAGAAGCCCCTTGCGCTGGCCCGCCTTGGCCCGCGCCGCCGCGGCCATCGCCTCGCCCCGGGCGCGGGCGGGGGTGGCGCGCGCGTAGATCCGCCCGGCCATCGGATGGCTTTCGATCCGGTCGAGAAAGAATTCGGTCAGCTCCACCGGGTTGATCCGGCCCTCGCCGATCTCGCGGCCCAACGCGGCCGCGGTCATGTGTGCCCAGGTTCCGCTCATCCCTGCCCCCAAATTTTCGGCGAGGGTAGCGGCTTGGCGACGCATGGACAATCCGTTCCAAGGCGGCCAAACAGGGGCAATGACCTGGGACACCGACATCCTTATCGCGGGCGGGGGGCTCAACGGCCCGGCCCTGGCCCTGGCGCTGGCTCAGGGCGGGTTCCGTGTGACCGTGATCGACGCCCGCCCCGCGCCCGACCGGGCCGAGACCGGCTTTGACGGGCGGGCCTACGCGCTGGCCATCGCCTCGGTCCGGCTTCTGAAGGCCATCGGCATCTGGGACAGCGTGGCGGACAAGGCCCAGCCGATCCTGGAAATCAAGGCCAGCGACGGTCGTGCGGGGGAAGGCTCTGCCCCGTTCTTCCTGCATTTCGACGCGGCCGAGATCGAGGAAGGGCCGATGGGCCACATGCTGGAAGACCGCTTCCTGTACGCGGCCTTCCTGCGGGCCATGCAAAAGACCCCCGGGATCACCCTTCTGTCCGGCGAGACGGTCGTGGCCCAGGATGTCGCTTTGTCCGGGGTGACGGTCATGCTCGCTTCGGGCCGCAGGCTGACCGGGCGGCTTCTCGTCGGCTGCGACGGGCGCGGTTCGGGCACGGCCGAGCGGGCGGGGATCCGGCGGGTGGGCTGGGGATATGGCCAGACCGCGCTTGTCACCGCGATCCACCATCAGCACGACCATCACGGCACGGCGCACCAGTTCTTCATGCCCGCGGGCCCGCTGGCCATCCTGCCCCTGAAGGGCGGCCACCATTCCAGCATCGTCTGGAGCGAAGAGGAGGCCACCGCAGCGGCGATCCAGGCCCTGCCGGACGCCGCGAATCTGGAGGCGCTCCGCCCGCGGTTCGGCGATTTCCTGGGCGAGATCCAGCTTGCCGGGGCGCGGTTCACCTACCCCCTGTCCCTGTCGCTGGCCGAGCGATTCATCGCCCCCCGCCTCGCCCTGGTCGGGGATGCGGCGCATGGCGTGCATCCCATTGCGGGTCAGGGGCTGAACCTGGGCCTTCGCGATGTGGCCGCCCTGGCCGAGGTCCTGATCCTGGCCCACCGCCGCGGCGAAGAGCCGGGAAGCCTCACCGCGCTGGAGGAATATCAGCGCTGGCGCCGGTTCGACGCCACGGCGCTGGCGCTGGGGATGGACACGGTGAACCGCATCTTCTCCAGCGACAACCCCCTTTTGCGGCTGGGCCGGGACCTTGGCATGGGGCTGGTCAGCGCGGCACCGGCCCTGCGGCGCGGCTTCATGCGGCAGGCGGCAGGCTTGACGGGAGAGCTGCCGAAGCTTCTGACGGGGCGCCCGATCTAGTCCCCGCCGGGTCGTCGCCGGGGTTGGCCTTCGCATCTTCCGTCTGCGTCGCCTTCCGCGCCTCGCGCCGGTCCAGAAGGTGGAACAACAGCGGGTTCGCCAGGATCGAGATCATCGCTCCCGCCACGACCAGATCCCGCGCCTCGTTCGGCACGATCTGCAGGGTGACACCCATCGTGATCAGGATGAAGGAAAACTCGCCGATCTGCGCAAGGCTTGCCGCGATGGTCAGTCCCTTGTCGTGGTCATGCCCAAAGCCCCGCACGATGTAGTAGGCGGCGGCCGACTTAACGAGGACGATGATCAGCACCGTTCCCACCAGGGCCAGCGGAGAGCTCAGGATCACGCCCGGGTTGAACAGCATCCCCACCGACACGAAGAACAGCACGGCGAAGGCGTCGCGCAGGGGCAAGGTCTCGCGCATGGCTTGCTGCGACAGTGTCGACGAGGACATGACCATCCCGGCGAAGAACGCCCCCAGCGCAAAGGAGACGCCGAAGAAATGCGTCGCCCCATAGGCCACGCCCAGCGCGATGGCCAGAACGGACAGGCGGAACAGCTCGCGCGAGCGGGTCTGCGAAACGAAGTGCAGGACCCAGGGCACGACCCGCTGGCCGACGATCAGCATCAGCGCCACGAAGGCCGCCGCCTTGGCCAAGGTGATCAGCACCGTCGCGGCAATGGGGCCGATGCCGATGTTGCTGGTGACTTCCGCCACCGCCTCGGCCTCTTCGGCGACGGGGATGGCGGTCCCGCCCAGCAGTCCCGCCAGCGGCGGGATCAGGACCAGGGAGATGACCATCACCAGGTCCTCGACGATGAGCCACCCCACCGCCACGCGCCCCTTGTCGGTCGTCACCAGATCGCGGTCCTGCAGCGCGCGCAAGAGGACCACTGTCGAGGCGACCGAGAGCGCCAGCCCGAAGATCAGCCCCGCCCCCAGATTCCAGCCCAGCGCCCAGCCCATCGCGGTGCCGAAGGCGGTGGCGACCGCGATCTGCCCGATGGCCCCTGGCACGGCGATGGCCCGCACCGCCATCAGGTCCCGCGGCGAGAAATGCAGCCCGACCCCGAACATCAGCAGGATGACCCCAAGCTCGGCCAGTTCCGTCGCCAGCTTCATGTCCGCGACGTAACCCGGCGTGAACGGCCCGATCACCACGCCGGCCAGCAGATACCCCGCGATCAGCGGCAGCTTCAGGCGTTGCGCCAGAAGGCCGAACAGAAAGGCGAGGCCGAAGCCGGCGACAAGAGTGGTGATCAGGGGCGTTTCGTGGGGCAATGCTTCATGGTCCTTTCCGGTGCACAGTCCGGCAAAGCCGGGCGCCACCACCTTCGTTTCGGGGAATTCTGTCAGGAGACAAAAGGATAGTAGGGACTGATTCGGTCTTTGCAACCGGCTGGACCGGCGACCGCGATAACAATTCCACCATTTGCCGAAACAGTCTGAAATGTTAGGCAGTGTCGATGCCCGACCTCATCCCGAACCGCGCTGCGCGGCACCTGTTCCTTCACCGCCACGCCCTTTCCGCAGCGCCCGTGGGCCCGGCCTCTGGGACGGCGTTGCTGGATCTTATCGAGCGGATCGGCTTCGTTCAGGTCGACAGCATCAACACGGTCGCGCGGGCCCATGACATGATCCTGTGGTCCCGGCGACAGTCCTACCGGCCGCAGGCGCTCAAGCGATTGCTCGAGCGGGACAGGACCTTGTGGGAACACTGGACGCATGACGCCTCGATCCTGCCCGCGCGGCTGCACGGGATATGGCAGCACCGCTTCCGACGGGACGAACAACGGCTTCACGCCAACTGGAAGCGCTGGTTCCGCGAGGGGTACGAAGCGCAGTTCGACAGCATCCTGGACCGGATCGCCCGGGATGGCCCCGTCGGCACGGCAGACGTCGGCGAGGGCGAGGTGCGCGGCAAAGGCGGCTGGTGGGACTGGCACCCGTCGAAGACCGCGCTGGAATGGCTGTGGCGCACGGGACGGCTGGCGATCACCCGGCGCGACGGCTTCGCCAAGATCTACGACCTGACCGAACGGGTGATCCCCGAAGCGCACCGCAGTCCGGTCCCGGCCGAACTGGTCAGCGACTGGGCCTGCCGGTCCGCCCTGCAGAACCTGGGGTTCGGCACATCGGGAGAGATCGTCGCCTACTGGAGCGCGATCAGCCCCGAAGCCGCGCGGACATGGTGCAAGTCGGCCCTCGCGCGGGGAGAGATCCGGGAGGTCGAGATCGAAGGTGCCCGTGGCCAGCGGCGCAAGGCCTTCGTCTTCGATCTTCCCCAGGAGACTTTGCCGGAACCCGCCTCCCGGCTCCGCATCCTTTCGCCCTTCGACCCTGCGCTGCGTGACCGGGACCGGGCGGAATTCCTGTTCGGCTTCCATTACCGGATCGAGGTTTTCGTACCCGAACCGAAGCGGGTCTATGGCTACTACGTCTTCCCGGTCCTCGAGGGTGACAGACTGGTGGGCCGGATCGACGTCAAGGCGTACCGGGACGCCGGCAGCCTGCGGGTGAAGGCATTCTGGCCGGAAGCCGGGATCACGCTGACCAAGGCGCGCAGATCGAAGCTGGAAACGGAACTTGCGCGCCTTGCCGCATTCGCTGGCTGCGACAGGGTCGAATTCCTGGACGGCTGGGAACGGGAGACCCTTCGCCAGGGCTAGGGCAAGACGGCTGCCCGAGGAACAAGCGGTGGCTGTCGCGGTTGAGAGGACAGTGGGCCACGGTCTGCTGCCTTCCAGCAAAAAGATCCAGCAACCGTGCCGAACTCAAAGCCGCCCCCTCCTTTCGACCCGGATGTCACGATCGCCTTGGCTTCCGAGACGGCTTCGGTCTCCGCGGTTCCGCGCGTTACCGGGACCGTCCGGGTGGATGTGCGGACCGAGACCGTCGAGGAACTGGTCAGGCTAAATCTGTCCCGAACCGACGTGGCGGTGACCCGGCACGAAGTCGACCGGATGCTCGACCCGGCCGAGGACCTGCCCGGCATCCGTTCCGAAGACGGGGTGACCATCGTTCCGATCCTGGAAGAGCGGGTGGTCGTCGAGGTCAGGCCTTACCTCAAGGCCGAACTGCACATCACCACGACGACCCGGACCGAAGATGTCGCGATGCCCGTCACGCTTCGGCGCCAGACGGCAGAAGTGACGCGCAAGAGCGTGGACGCAGACACGGGGCCCCATTCACAGCAACCTGGAGAAGACTGATGCAAACCACCGACCAGACCCGCCGCGAGCTTGCGGCGCTATACGACGACCTCGACGCCGCCAAGCGCGCACAGAGCTCCCTTCTGGATCTTGGCATCCCAAGTTCGGACATCCGACTGCTGGAAGGTGAAGGACAGGGCAACGGCGAAGTCCGTCGTGAAAGCATGGGCTTCTTTGAAGCGCTGGCCGACCTTTTCATGCCCGATGATGACCGGACCACCTATGCCGAGGGACTGACCCGCGGGGGTCACCTTCTGACGGTCCGGGTTCCTGACCATCTCACGGACGCCACCCTTGATGTCCTCGACAACGAAGGCGCGGTCGACATGGAAGACCGGATCCGCCAGTGGCAGGGCGAAGGCTGGACGGCACCCGGCAGCGGATCGTTCGAAGAGACGCGGATGTCCGCCGCCCCGACGATGGGCGATGTAGCGGGCGAAACCGGCGGCCTTGCGCGCGACCACGAAACCATCAACCGCGTCGAGGAGCGGCTGGCCGTGGGCAAGCGGGACGTGTCGCTGGGGCGTGTCCGGGTTCGGTCCTACGTTGTCGAAGAACCCGTAAGCGCGGACGTCGCGCTGCGCTCCGAGCGGGTCCAGATCGACCGCCGCGCCGTAGACCGGCCGCTTTCGGAAGCGGACGAGGCATTCCGGGACCGGACCATCGAGGTCGAGGAACGGGCGGAAGAGCCGGTCGTCGCCAAGACCGCGCGGGTGGTGGAAGAGATCGATGTGTCGAAGACCGTCGATGAGCACCGCGAGACCGTCACCGACACCGTGCGGCGGACCGAGGTCGAGATCGAAGACGACCGCGACGACGACCTGCAGCGCTGAGACAAGACAAAGGGGGCCAGGCGGCCCCCTTTGCTTCAGCCCTCCACCGTCCAGCCGTCGATGACGCTGACCGCCTCTTCAGCGGTTTCGACCATCGCGAACAGGGACAGGTCCTCGGGCGAGATGACCCCGGCCTCGGCCAGATGGTTCCAGTTGACCACCGTCTCCCACCACTCGCGGCCGAACAGCAGGAAGGGGATCGGCTTCATCCGTCCGGTCTGGATCAGGGTGAGGCTTTCGAACAGCTCGTCCATCGTGCCGAAGCCGCCGGGAAAGACCACGACCGCCTTCGCGCGCATCAGGAAGTGCATCTTCCGGATGGCGAAATAGTGGAAGTTGAAGCTGAGGTCCGGGGTCACGAACTGGTTCGGTGCCTGTTCATGCGGCAGGACGATGTTCAGGCCGATGGACTGCCCCCCGGCCTCGTCCGCGCCGCGGTTGCCGGCCTCCATCACGCCCGGCCCGCCGCCGGTGACGATGACGTTCTCGCGCCCGTAGGTTTCCAGGCTGCGCTCGGTCATGATCTTCGCGAAGCGCCGCGCCTCGTCATAGTAATGCGACAGGCCGGCAAGGATCGGCGTCCGCGCCTGGTCGCGATGTTCCGGCGCGGGGATGCGGGCACCGCCGAACATCACGATGGTCGATTCGATCCCGCGCTCGTCCATGATGAGCTGGGGCTTCAGCAGCTCCAGCTGCAGGCGGACCGGGCGCAGCTCTTCGCGCGTCAGGAAATCGCGGTCGGCGAAGGCCAGGCGATAGGCGGGCGCACGGGTCTGCGGCGTGTCGGGGATGCGCTTGGCGGCGGCGATGTCCTCGACGCTGTCGCGGAACGGATGGCTGCGGGGTTCGTCTTTCATGGCGCACTCGGCAATTGGGGTTGACCCTAGGCTTAGCGGCACGGGACCATGAGGGCCACCCGTAGTTTGAGGGCCCGCGCCGATGCATGAAGGGGAAACGGTCATTTCGGTTGCACAGGCGCGGGCGCTGGTGGCGGCGCAGCTGCCGCAATGGGCGGGGCTGGCGCTGCGGCCCCTGGCGGTGGCGGGAAGCGACAACGTCATGCTGCGGCTGGGCGACGGGCTGGTGCTGCGGTTTCCCCGGCATGTCGGCGCGGTCGCGGGTCTGGAGGTCGAGGCGCGCTGGCCAGCCCTGCTTTGCGGTGTCGGCCCCCTGGCCGTGCCGGAGGTCCTGCACACGGGCGCTCCGGGAGAGGGCTATCCGTTTCCCTGGCTGGTCCTGCGCTGGATCGAGGGGCGGGATGCGCTGGCAGAGCCGGTCGCCGACCTTGAGTTGGCGGGGACACTGGCAGGGTTCGTAAGCAGGCTGCGGGATTGCGCGGTGCCGGAAGGGGTGCCGCCCAGGCCCGGGAGGCTGCGGGACCGCGACGGCTTCCTGCGGCAGATGATTGGGCAGGTGGTGGACGAGGCGGACCCCGGCCAGGTGACGCGCGCCTGGGAGGCGGCGCTGGACCTGCCCGACCGGGAGGGCGCGCCGGTGCTGGTTCACGCCGACCTGCATCCGCTGAACCTGATCGTGCGGGACGGCGCGGTGGCGGCCGTGATCGACTGGGGTGGAATGGGGGCCGGGGACCCGGCGCTGGACCTGATCTGTGGCTGGACCGCCCTCGAGGCAGAGGGCCGGGCCGTATTCCGGCAGCGGCTGGCCGTCGACGACGCGACTTGGGCACGGGGCTGGGCCCATGCGTTCTCGAAGGCGGTGATGGCTGCACCCTATTACCGCGAAACGAACCCCGCCCTGCGCGCGGTCATGCTGCGGACCCTGCGGCGCTGCCTGTCGGACCTTCCGTGGTGATTGCATGGGACGCCCCCGATGGCTATGAGGGCGCGGACTAAAGGGGAGAGCATCATGTCGAACGCCGCGCTGGAAACCGCCATCGAAGCCGCCTGGGAGGCCCGCGAGGGGATTTCCCCTGCCACCAAGGGCGAGGTGCGCGACGCCATCGAGGCGACGCTGAGCGCGCTCGACTCTGGGACGCTGCGGGTGGCCGAAAAGCGCGGCAACGACTGGCACGTGAACCAGTGGGCCAAGAAGGCGGTCCTGCTGTCCTTCCGCCTGACCGACATGTACGAAATCTCGGGCTCGAACGGCGGGTCGAACTGGTGGGACAAGGTCCCGTCGAAGTGGCAGGGCTGGACGGCCGAGGACTGGCGCAAGGCGGGCTTCCGGGCGGTTCCGGGGTCCATCGTGCGGCGCTCGGCCTATATCGCCAGGGGCGTGGTGCTGATGCCGTCCTTCGTGAACATCGGGGCCTATGTTGACGAAGGGTCCATGGTCGATGGCTGGGCCACCGTGGGGTCCTGCGCGCAGATCGGCAAGAACGTCCACCTGTCCGGCGGCGTCGGGATCGGCGGCGTCCTTGAACCGATGCAGGCGGGGCCGACGATCATCGAGGACAACTGCTTCATCGGCGCGCGGTCCGAAGTGGTCGAGGGCTGCATCGTTCGCGAAGGCTCGGTCCTTGGCATGGGCGTCTTCATCGGCAAGTCCACCAAGATTGTCGACCGCGAGACCGGCGAGGTGATGTACGGCGAGGTCCCGGCAGGCTCGGTCGTCGTCGCGGGGTCGATGCCGTCGAAAGGCGGGATCAACCTCTACTGCGCGGTGATCGTGAAGAAGGTCGATGCCCAGACCCGGGCGAAGACGTCGATCAACGAACTTCTCCGGGACTGAGGAATGCGGCTGGCAGTCCTTCTGGTGCTTGCCGCAACCCCGGCCACCGCTTTCGACGGTCTTTACCGGCCGAACGAACCTTGGGCCGAGGGCTGGGATTGCCAGACGATCGGCATGGACGGCGGGGCGATTGCCGTGCAGGACGGCAAGTTCTACGGCGTCGAAAACACCTGCGAGCTGACCAATCCGACTTCGATCCGCGGAATGAGCGGCATCCTTTACGACGCCGTCTGCAGCGGTGAGGGCATGACCGAGACCTTCCGGCTGATGCTGATGCAGGTCGACGGTGGCCTTGCGGTGATCCGCGACGGGTCGGCCAACATCCTCAAACGCTGCGACTGACGCTTACGCCGCCAGGAGAGCCGCGACATGCGCGCGAACCTCGGGGCGGGCCGTCGGTCCGTAACCGTTGACCGGATCACGGCGCAGCTCGGGAAACAGGGTCAGAAGTTCTTCCTGCACCTCGGCGTCGTGGCTCGCCAGTGTGGCGGTTCCGGGATAATAGCTTTCGCTCCACAGCCCTTCGGCGCAGATGATCTCGTGCCGGGAAAAGAGCAGGTGGTGATACGTCACCGGCGCGCCGGACTGGTCCTGCACAAGACGGCCCGCACGGACGAGGTGGATGGCCTTGACCAGCACCTCGTCCTCGCCCGCGTAAAGCTGGGCCCGCCAGCCCGCGAAGTGCAGGCGATGCTGCGGCGACACCGCCAGCGCCGCGTGGTCCCCGAAGGCACCGGCCGGAATGCGCACGGCGGCCAGCGCCCCTTGGGAGAGGACTTGCCGCACCCCATGCCAGGCGACGGGCTGGAAGCCATGGTCAAGCGTCAGGACAAGATCGCCCACCTCTATCTCTTCGATCGGGACGGGGCCGCGGACGGTTTCGATCCTCGTCCCCTCGACGAAACAGGGCACGACCTCTGCGGTGACAAACCCCACATCGGTGATCCCGTTCTGGTTGGTCACTTCGTATGAGAAGTTCGTCTCGCCGAGAGGATCGTTCCACTCGGACACGGCGGTGATCGTGCCATCGGCGTTCACCACGATTTCCAGGCCAGAGGGCAGGACCACATGGTCCCCCGCATTGACCGGCACGCCGTTGATCTTGGTGATCGTCAGGATGCCGCCTGCGGTGTTGGTGTCATTCCCGACCAGGTTCACCGTGGTCTGGCTGTTCAGGCCGACCGTGAAGACATCGGCCTGCGCGATCACCCCGGTCTGGATCGAATCGCCTGCGATCAGAAGGTTGCTGTCATAGGCACTGTCCCCCCCGTCGGCGATGCCGATGCGGATCGTGTTCACCTGGCCCGGGATGACTGGCGCCTTCAGCGTCAGGGTGACGGTGAAGCCGTCCATCTCGGTGTTGTAGATGTCGTTGGCGTTGTCGACGTACAGGTTGCCATTGGTCGACGGGTTGATGTTGTTGATCGAGATGTCGCCGTCCCCGACCGTCAGCTGCGCCTTCTGCCCGTTGACCCAGACGCCCACGGCGTCGTTGAAGCCCGAGCCCACGTATTCCAGATACTCCTCGGACGAGAAGGTGATCTGCATGGTCAGCGTCGACCCCGCCGGGATGAAATCGGCCTGGAAGATCGCGCCGTCGAAGGTCGGCGCCCCCGCGATGGCGTTCAGCCCGCTGTCGCCGTCCACCCCGGCGGTGTCCGTGGTGGTCGACGAAATGAGGTTCACGTCACCGGAAGAGTTGGTGAAATCCGATGCCCGGCCGGTGGACAGGATGACCCCCCTGTCGGCCGGCGTCACCTCCGGCGCGATGGTATCGCCCTCGCTGTAGATACCGGCCGAGGCGGGATCGCCCTGATAGGTCGCGCTGACGATCTGGATGCCGGTCCCGAACATCGCCTCGGCCATCTGCATGGCGCTGACATTCGTCTGGATCGGCAGTTCCGCTGCTTCCGCCATTCCCGTGTTGCCTTCTGCACACCGTTGCTGACGACGGAAAGGCTGGGCTGCAACATCTCAGGATTGGTTAATCGCCCTTCTGGAAATGCCTAAAATTGTCCGGACCGATGACGGTCGACGGCGGGCACCGTGACCGGATAGCCCGCAGGCATCGGTCCTTCCTGCGAGGGTCTGCCAGTGCGCTGGGTAGTGCCCACGCGTACCGCGGGGGATCGGGCCCCCTGCGATGGAATGGCCCCGGTCGGGTACGGGCGGGCCGAGGGCTTAAGGATTGGCCGCGATCACCTCGTTCAGCCAGGGCACGAATTTCGAGATGTTGGTGTAGGCCGAGAAAAGGGCCGTTTCCTCGCAGCCCTGGCCTGATGTCGCGGAGAGGCCCCAGCTGACGATGCCCGCCTGGATGTAGCCGCCGCCGTCCACGGGCACGACCAGGGGTCCGCCTGAGTCGCCATTGCAGGACGTCTTGCCGCCCTCGAAGGTGCCCGAGCAGATCATGTTCTCGGACACGGACTCGGGCGCGCGGGCGATGAGTTCGTCCCAGATCGCATAGGCGTCCTGTTCGGCGATCCCAAGGGTCTGCACGGCATATCCGAAGCCCCCGGCGGCGTCCTCGGCTCGGGCTTCCAGCATCGCCTGGTTGCAAAGCGCGCGGTCGAGGACCTGGATCTGCGCCTGGCGCAGCTCGGGCGAAGGCTGGGCGCCTTCCTGCAGGCCCCAGCCGGTGACGATGGTCGTCACGCCCTGCTGGTTCAGAAGGTCGCCGTACTCGGCATCGGGAACCTCGATGGTCTGGTAGGGGACCTGGGGCGCGCGGGAGAGCTTGATCAGCGCGATGTCGAAGTCGAACTGGGTGCCCTGGTACGAGGGGTGGCGGAAGATGCCCTCGACCGGGATCAGGTCGCCCGCGCCGGGGGCAAGGGTATTGGTGCCGACGAGGATATTGACTTCCTCCGGCCTGAGGTCGGCGAAGCTGCCGTCGTCCTGGGGCATGTGGACGCAATGGGCGGCGGTCAGGACCCAGCGGTCCATGACCATCGAGCCGCCGCAGAACTGGGCGTCCGTGCCGACGGGCGCGCCGCCGACAAGAAGCGCGACCTGCCAGGGCCAGGCGCCCTCGGCCGCAACCTCACCGCCGATGACCTTGGCCCCGGCCTCGCCCGCCGACTTCGCCCTTTCGGCCTTCGCCCCGGACTTGGCGTAGAGGTAGGGCGAGGCAGTTGCGGCCTTGGGGGCGGCAAAGCCGGTCTCTTCGGCCAGGGCCGGGACCGTGAGGAGGAGGGCAAGGGCGGCGGGAAGGAACCGGCGGGGCATTCAGTTCTCCATCGTGGCGGGGGCGACATCCGCCCCGGTCAGGCGCACCACTTGGCGAAGCATCGTCAAAGGCGCGGGTTTCAGCGTGAAGCCGCGAGTCGCGGCCTCGGGGTCAAGGCGGGCTTCAAGCCAGGCGGTCATCGGATCGGCGGGCGTGGCGCGGGTGGTCTCGGTCGTGGCGAGGCGGGTCAGGTCGACACGGGGGGCGTCGGACGCGGCGGGGACGGCAAGGGCCCAGATCTCCTCGAGCCCCGCGGTGCTGCCCGGTTCGATCATCAGGCCGACACGGGCGCTTTCGCCGGGGGCAAGGCGGTTTGCCAGGTTCTGCGCAGGCCAGATCGGCTGCACGCGGAAGTCGGCGGTGAAGTACAGGACCGACACGTCCTGCGGAGTGCCCGAGGTGTTCGCAAGCGTCAGCCAGAGCTGGTCGCAGGGACCCGCGCCTTCTGCCGGGTCGAAGGGTACCGGATCGGCGGCCTGGCCGCAGGGGCCGGAGGTGGGGCGGCGCTCGATGGTCATGGCAAGCGCGGCCTTGCCCGTCAGGCTACGCCCCGTCGCCCCTGCCAGCACCTGGCGCAGCGCAAGGCCGTGGGCCGCCTGGTCCAGCATGCGGGCCAGGGCGTCGGCGGGGGTCTCGCCGGGCTCAAGCCGGACGCGAGGCGTGGAACCTGCGCCTTGCGGGTCTAGAAGGCCGTCGGGGCCGGCAAGCGCGATCTGGCCTTCGGTGAAGATCGGGATGAGGTCGGGGTCCGGCCCGGCGGGCGGCAAGGCGGCGCGCCACGGGGAGTAGTCGAAGCGGTCGGTGGTGTCAGCCAGGACTGGCTCGCCCAGGGTGAGGGGCGGTGGCGGCGGGGCAGAGACGAGCTCGGCCCAGGCCGTACCTGCTGGCGCGGGGGAGGCGAGGCTGGATTGCCGGGCGATGACGGCGGTCAATGGCAGCACGGCAAGCGGCTCGCCCCCGGACGGGTTGGCGTAAAGCGCGACCTCGGCCCCGTCCGCCAGGCCGTGAAGAAGGCCCGCAGCCAGTTTGTCCCCCGCCACGGGGAAGCGGACGGTGCTCTGGCCGGTGCCGAAGACCGGGGCGGACAGGAGCGGGCCTTCGCCCTCGGGCATCTGGCGGGCGGGGCCCTGGACCATCGCCTCCGTCGTGGCGGCAAGGACCTGGGCCCAGCTGGCGTCCGGTGCGTCGCGCAGGGTTTGTGCAAGGCGAAGGGTGAACTCGCCGTGCCAGGTGCCGTCCGCCATCGGATATTCGAAGGATCGCTGGTCGGACTGCGAAGAATACAGGAAGACGAAGTCCCCCGTCAGCGGCGGCTCGGGGGTGCCAGCGACGGGGGCAATGTCGTCGGGGATGCCGAGTTTGGCTTCGTCGATCACGCGGGCGACCCCCCGCCCACCGAGTGCCCGAAAGCCGGTGGCCGAATGGCAGGCGTCGATCAGGCCGACGACCCGGACCCCGCGCGACAGGGCGGTCTGCGCCCAGGCGTGCAGTTCGTCGTCGAGGATGGCGTTTTCCACCGCGCCGATGCTGCCCTTCCAGCCTGCGGCGTCGGCGGGCAACAGGATCTCGTCGTACCCGCCGCCTTCGTCTCCGGAAAGGTCCGGGGCCTGCGCGCCGTGGCCGGAGAAATAGAACAGGACCGTGTCGCCGGGCACCGAGGTCGTGGCGGCGGCCTCCAACGCAGAGAGGATCGCGTCACGCCCGGGTGTGCCGGTGGTGATGCCATCGGGCAGGCCCATCGCGTCCGAGGAGAGGACGGTAATCCCCTTGGGATCGACGCCGCGGAGGACGAGCGTTTCGGCCATCAGACGCACGTCGTTCGCGGGGCCCTTCAGATCGGCGTCGAGCCTCTGGTAGTCCGACACGCCCACCAGCACGGCGCGGATTTCGGCCATGGCGGGCTGGGCCAGGATCGTCAGGGAAATCGCGAATGAGAAAAGGCCCGTGCGCATGGCCCGCAGATTACCCGCCGCGCGATGTGGAACAAGTAGGGGAAGCCGGGTGACGGGATTTGTCATCGTCCGTGGTTCGGGTGGCTTTCAAATCGAGCGCTTGCGCGCACGGCTTTGTCTCACCGCTTTGCGTGAAAGACGCAAAGCGGCTCGGAGGCGCCTCCGGCGGGGATATTTGGTCCAGTATGAAAGGCAGGTGTCAGTGCACCGGCAAGACCCGTCGCCCCCCGGCCGCGATGCCCTCCTGGATGCGCGCGTCGACGTTGTTGCCTGCGAGCGAGGCGAGGAAGCCGTTGAACTCGGGTGTCGCGCGGGTGGCAAGGCGTCCGGCCTCGATGACCATGTCCACCTGCGCCTCGGGGAGCTTGAGGCGGGTCGGCACGGCGTCCAGTCGGTCGCGCTGGTCCTTGGGAAGCGAGGCAAAGCTGGCCTCGCCGACGAAAATCTTGACGTCCGTGCAGTCCCAGCCTTGGGTGCTGCCGCGCAGTTTGCGAACCTCGGACAAAGGCAGGGCGCAGCGCCATTCGATGAGCTCGCGTTCCCACAGCCGCAACTCGCCCCGCATGGAATCGTAGCCCGAGCGGGAAGCGGCGGCCATGGCGGAGGTGGCGATGGACATCGCGAGGTTGACGCCACCCGGCCCTTCGACGCGGCGGGTCCAGTCATAGTCCTTGTCCACCCCGGCGTTGGCCACCAGGAACAGCATCCGCTTCAGCTTCACGGCCTCTTCGGCGGTCAGGGGCGCATAGGGGACCTGGGCCCGCGCGCGTTCCACGGCGAGGCCCGTGGTGCCGAAGTTGTCGGTGATGCCGCCGTCGAGGAGTTTGACGAATTTCACCTCGTTGGGGTTGGTGTAGCTTTCCAGCGCCCTGGCATGGGCGCGCATGGCGGCGGTGGCTTCGGGGTTGTAGCGGGCCGCCGTCAGCCAGTCGGGCTCGCGGTAGGTGCATTTGCCCTGGTGGGCCTCGAGCACGATGGGGGTGAAGACCAGCGGGAAGGCGGCCGAGGCGGCGACGGCCTCGGATAGTCTGACCTTGGAGAGGTCCGAGCAGAGGGCGTCGAAGGTTTCCGGGCTGAACAGGAAGGGCGTGTTGTTCGCCATGTCAGTGGCGTTGATCCAGGTCTTGATCCGCGAGCGGCGAAGGTCGGCGAAGGTCGCGCCCTTGAAGAGCGTGTCGTCCAGATAGCGGCCAAAGGTATCGCGACCATTCACGCCCCCGGCGACGCCCTTGATGATCGTCAGAGGGTTGAAACCCGAGGTGGTCATGTAGGCCTCGGCGTCGGTGATCAGGAAGCGCTCGCGGAAGCCGTCGATTCCGGACGGGCCGTAAAGCCCAAGCTGCGCCGCCATCACTGACCCGCCAGAGACGCCCGAGACCAGGCGGACTTCGTCCAGCAGGCCGTCCGGGCGGCCGGTCTCGACCCCCGCCGCCTGCAGTTCCTGCAGCATCCCATAGGCGAAGGCCGTGGCCCGCATTCCGCCGCCCGAGAAGGCAAGGCCGACATACAGCTCTCCGTCGCCCGCGGCAGGGGTGGACAGCGCGGCGTTTTCGCCTTCCAGCGCCACGTTCTGCGGCTGGTTCCACGGGGCGCAGCCAAGCAGGATCAGAAGGGGCAGAAGGGCGCGGCGCATGGGGCTTCCCGGGTTGTCAGTCCGATTGCTGCAACCTTGGCCAGCGGATTTCAAGCGCGAAACCCTTCGGGCCGTCGGGAAGCGCAAGGCGGGCACCGTGGCGGGCGGCGATGGCGCGGACAAGCGCCAGGCCCAGGCCGTGGCCGGGCGTGCTCCGGTCCCGCTCGGCCCGGGTGAAGCGGTCGAAGGCCTGGGCCTTCAGATCCTCGGGCAGACCGGGGCCGGTGTCGGCGACGCGCATCAGGATGCGGTCGCCTTCAGGGATGAGGGTGAGGGTCAGTTGGTCCCCGGCGGCGCAGTACTTGATGGCGTTGTCGAGGAGGTTCGACAGGACCTGGGCGATCAGGTTGCGGTCGCCAAGGATTTGCAGGCCGGGGGTGATGTGGGCTTCGGTGACCAGGCCCTTGTCCTCGGCCAGGGGGTCGTAAAGCTCCCAGACTTCGGCGGCGGTGGTGGAAAGGTCGACGGGGACAAGGCCACCGCCGGTGCCCTGGTCGGCCTCGGCGCGGGAGATGTCGAGAAGGCTGTCGAACATGCGGATGGCCTGGCGCATCTCGGCCCGAAGGTCGGCGGTCAGGTCCTCCTGGCCTGCGATCCGGGCAAGCTTCTGCAGCATCCGGTTCAGGGGGGTGCGAAGCTCATGCGCGATGGTGTCGGACAGACGGTGCGTGGCGCGGTTGAGGTTCTGGATCCGGTCCAGCATCGCGTGGACATGGGTCTCCAGAAGGCCGAATTCGTCGTCAGAGCGGGGGCCGGGAAGGCGGGCGTCGAGTTGGCCGTCGGCCACGCGGTCAGCCAGCGCATTGATCCGGTTGATCCGGCCCATGACCGAGCGCGCGGCAAGCCAGCCGACCAGCGCCCCCGCGACGAGGAGGGCTCCGACAAGGCCAAGGATGCCGCGTCCAAGGGCCGCGAGCGTATCGTCCACCGGCTGCAGGCTGCGCGCGACGAGAAGCGGAAAACCTCCTGGCAGGTCACGGGCGACGGCCAGCCAGCGCGTGCCGCCTTCGATGAATTCCACCGCACCGTCGCTGGTGAAGCCCTGGCCTGCCGGGGCAAGGGTTTCGGGCCAGTCTTGCCGCGTTCCAGCCAGGATGGTGCCGTTCCGGTCCATGAGGAGGAACATCTCATCCCCCGTGGCGGCGGTGGCGCGGTCGTCGATAGCCTGGCGCAGCGCGATGATCCGGCGCTGGTCGTAAAGCGCGGCGAGGCCATTCAGGTCTGCGGTGAGGAGGGTCTGCTGAGCCTGCATCAGACGGGTCTCGACCAGGCGGTACTGCAGGGCCATCGCGGCGAGTGACAGGATCGTTACGGCCAGAGCCATGAGCGCAGCAAGACGCAGGGTGGCCTTGGCGGCGAAGGGTCTGGAGGTCGTCACGCGGGGCGGGGGGCGAAGATGTAACCCTCGCCCCGGGCGGTCTGGATCGCGATTGCCCCGGCCTCTTCCAGCTTGCGGCGCAGGCGGCCGACATGGACGTCGACGACATTGGTGCCGGGATCGAAATGCAGGTTCCAGACGTTTTCCAGAAGCTGCATCCGGGTGACGACCTGGCCTGCGTTACGCGCGAAATAGGTCAGAAGCTCGAATTCCTTGGGACTCGTGGGCACGTGGCTGCGCCGCACGTGGACGGTGCGGGCCTTGAGGCGGATTTCCAGGTCGCCGAAGGCCATCAGGTCGTTGTCGAGGACCTGGATCGTGCCCCTTCGCAACAGCGCGCGGAGGCGGGCGCGGAGTTCTTCGGGCTCGAAGGGCTTGGGGAGGTAGTCGTCGGCGCCCTTTTCCAGCCCCTCGACGCGGTTGGCGGCGCGGCCAAGGGCAGAGAGGATCAGGATGAGAGCGGTGGAGCCGCCCGCGCGGATGCGGGCCATGGCTTCCACCCCGTCGCCCCCGGGAAGCATCCGGTCCAGCACGATCACGTTGTACGGGGCGCTGGTGGCGGCCTCGATCCCGGCGGGAAGGGTGTCGCGGTGGTCGGTGTCGCACCCCAGCGCTTCGGCCTCGGCCCGGATGGCGGCGGCAGTCTCGGGGTCGTCCTCGATGATCAGGATGCGGTCCATTGCGGTCATTCAAAACACCACTACGTCGGGGTCAAGGACATTTGCGCCGCCCACAGGCCGGACGCCTTCGGGGGCGTGCCAAGGATCGAGGCGGATATGCCGGGTCGCGCCCCCGGGCGCTTCGATCAGCAGAAGAACAGGCGCGGACAGCGCGTAGGTGGCGGGGTCCTGCGGGATGCCATTGATGGCCAGGATACGGTCGCCCGTCGCAAGCCCGGCAAGAAGCGCTGGGGAATTGGCCGTCAGGTCGGTGACGGTGCCCCCTTCGTCCAGCGTCACGCCAAGTGTGGCGAAGGTGTAGGACGTGACGGCTGCTGGCAGACGGGGCGCCTCGCGGGTGCGAAGACCCCTGTCGCTGACGATGGAAAGCGGGAGGGTCAGGGTCAATTCCTTGCCAGCGCGGAGCAGGGTCAGATGGGCCGCGCCGTCCAGGGTCGCGGATTCGATGGCGAAGGCGAAGTCTCCCGGCTGGGTCAGGGTCGTGCCGGAGGCCTGAGTGATGATGTCGCCGGGTTTGATGCCCGCAGTTTCGGCAAGGGAGCCGGCGGCGACGGCGTCGACGAGAAGGCCTTCGGCTTCGGTGCCGAGGGTCTCGGCGATCTGGCGGTCGACGGGGCGGGCGGTGAGGCCGAGGGTGGGGAACGGGGGGAGCGTTTCCTCGATCAGGCCCTGGACGATACGCGTCAGTTCTGGGGTCGGGATGGCATAGGCAATGCCCACGAACATGCGGCTGCCGTCGGCGATGCGGGAGTTCATGCCGACGAGGCGGCCGTCGAGGTCGACGAGCGGGCCGCCGGACGAGCCGGGGTTCACGGCAGCGTCGTGCTGCAGCAGAAGCATCGGGACAGCGACGTCGACCTGCCGGGCGAGGGTGGAGATCCGGCCTTCGGTCAGGGTGAACTCGATCCCCAGCGGCGCGCCGAGAGCGAAGACTTCGTCGCCGAGCTGAAGCGTTCTGGCGGCAAGGGGCAGGCCCTCGGTGCGGCTGGGCAGCGAGATCACTGCGACGTCGCGGACGGGGTCGCGGGCGATGACCAGGCCCGTAACCTCAAGGCCGTGGCGGTCGATCAGGCGGACCTCTGCGGCGTCGCCGACGACGTGGGCATTGGTGACGGCAACTTCGCCCCCCTCCCAGACGAAGGCAGAACCGAGGAAGCGGTCCTCGGCGTCGCTGGACCGGACGGTGAAGACCTTGTCCATCGCGTCATCAAGCGGCGCGGCGCTGGCGGGGCTTAGGACGGCGATCAGCGCCAGGGCCAGAAGCGCCGCCAGCGCCTCGATGACGGGGGGCGGTCCTTGCCGCTTTTTCCGGTTGACCTGCATGGGGAAACCCTTGTTCTGCCTCGCTGCCGGATTGCTAGCGGGCGGATCCTCGCGGGGCACGTGACAAAGGCTGTCATCTGGAATTCCTGCATTTACAGGCAGCAGCCCGCACCGCATCTTCAGGCGATGCCGAACCAGACGAGTTTTCCAATGCGCCCTTTCCTTCTTGGCTTTTCCATCGCGACCCTTGCCCTGCCGGCCCTCGCCGAAGGGCCGTCCCCGGTGAAGATCGCCGAACTTTCCGCGCGGCTTTACGCGGCCGGGATCGAGGCGGGCGATCCGCTTCTGGTCCTGTCGGCGGCGAAGCTGCGCAAGACCCTGGCCCCCGTGGCAGGGGAGAGGACGGCGGTGGACGGCGTGGCAGGCCAGGGGGCTCCGATGGGCTGGGACGAGATGCTGGAGGCCGCGGCCGGGCTCGCCGCAGGGGACGAGATCGTCCTCGGGCTGATCGAGGACGCCCGGGTCGAGACGCTGAAGGGGGTGGCCTCGGGCCCGGTCTACAACATCGGGTCACTGGGGAACGGGAAGGGCGACACCTACCCGCCGATCGAGTTCCGGGGCGGGGAATATGCCGAGGTCTACGTCGAGGCGAAGGCCGCGACGAACCTCAACCTCGCGATCTATGACGACAAGGGGCGGCTCGTCTGTTCGGACACGGACATCAGCCACATCGCCTATTGCGGCTGGACCCCGGCGAGCGCGGGAACCTTCACGCTGAAGGTGGACAACAAGGGCCCGGTGGGGGCCGATTATGCGTTGATGACGAATTGATGAAAGTACTTTTCACGATTGCGCTATGCCTGGTGGCTGCTCCTGCCCTGGCGCGGGAGAATTATGCGCTGCTGATCGGTGCGAACCAGTATCCCAGCCTGGAGGAGCGCTGGTGGCTGAAGGGGCCAGCAAACGATGTGCAGCTGGTGGCGCAGTATCTGACGACCGAGGCTCCGGTGGCCTTTGCGGCTGACAATGTCACAGTGCTGTCGGATGGCGTGGCGGGGGCTGGGACGCCGACCTTGGCCGCGATCCGGGGGGCATTTGCGGAGCTCACGGCGAAGGTCGAGGCGGGGGACTTCGTCTACCTGCATTTCTCCGGCCATGGGACGCAGGCCCCTGCCCTGGACCCGGCGACCGAACTGGATGGGCTGGACGAGCTGTTCCTGCCGGTGGACATCGGACCCTGGTCGAACCAGGTGGGCGAGGTGCAGAACGCGCTGGTCGATGACGAGATCGGGGCGCTGATCGACGCCCTCAGGGCCAAGGGCGCGAATGTCTGGGCGGTGTTTGACAGCTGCCATTCGGGCACGGCGACGCGGGCGGTCGAGACGGACGACGTGCGGGTGCGCCAGCTCCCGCCGGAGGCGCTGGGGATCGACCCGGACGGGGTGGAGGTCAGCCGGTCGGTGGACCCGAGGGCGACGGAGCCTCCGTTCGATGGGGGGAGCGGCGATGGGTCCTTCGTGGCCTTCTTCGCGGCGCAGACCAACGAGGTGACGCCGGAGAAGAACCTGCCCAAGGGCAAGCCGGGGCGGAAGCCGCAGGGGGTGTTCACCTGGACGCTGATGGAGGTGCTGGCGGAATACCCGAACGCGACCTACGGGCAGGTCGGGCAGGAAGTGCTGCGGCGCTATGCGGTGAGGAACCTGGCGAAGTCGACGCCGCTGTTCGAGGGCGACCTGGATCAGGTGGTGTTCGGCGGCGATGGCGGCGCGCGGGTGTCGCAATGGGCGGCGGAGGTGTCTGAGGCGGGGTTCGTGATCCCGGCGGGGGAGCTGCATGGGTTGGCCGTGGGGGACGTGCTGGCGGTGATGGGGTCGGCGGCTGCGGCGGATGATGAGGCGCTGGGGTATGTGGAGTTGACCTCGGTGGAGACGTTTTCGGCCACGGGTCGGGCGGTGGAGAAGGATGGGAACGTCCTACCGGCGGAACTGCCGAAGGGTGTTACGCTGCGGAAGCTGGACACGGGGCTGGACTTCACGCTGACCGTGGCGCTGCCGGTGGCGGGGTCCGCCCCGGCGGATGCTTTGTTGGCCGCACTTGGGGAGTTGCAGGCGGCGGCGGGGCCTCGGCTGAACTTCGTGGCGGCGGATCAGGAGGCGGACCTGCGGCTGGCGGTGCTGCCGGAGAGCCCGCGCCCGGATGCGATCTGGGTGCTGCCCTCGACGGGGCTGGCGGAGGACCTGGAGGCGACGCCTTCGGTCTCGACGGGCGACAAGGATGGGGCGGAACTGGCGGCG
This sequence comes from Tabrizicola sp., assembly GCF_041913445.1. Classification (GTDB taxonomy): domain Bacteria; phylum Pseudomonadota; class Alphaproteobacteria; order Rhodobacterales; family Rhodobacteraceae; genus Tabrizicola. The sequence continues at coordinate 18,594 of NZ_JAYSFG010000016.1, read as the reverse complement.
GTGCTGGCCGATACGCTGACCACGATGGCGCGGGCGCAGAACCTGTTGAAGCTGGCGGGCGCAGTGGGGGCGTCGAACCCGGAGGTGGAGGTGGAGCTGCTGACGCGGACGCCCGAGGACCGGACGCTGCGCCCCCTGCCCTTCGCCCCGGTCCCGACGCTGGTGCCGGATGACGAGGTGCATGTGCTGGCGAAGAACAACGGCGAGGGGCCGGTGGACGTGAATGTCCTTTACATCGGGGCGGACTGGTCGATCAGCCATTGGTTCAGTGGCCGGTTGCAGCCGGGGGACGAGCTGAAGAAGGGGCTGTTCAAGATCTCGGCCGACGTGCTGGGGCAGGAGCGGATGCTGGTGGTGGTGACCCCGGCCAAGCAGCAGAGCCCAGTGGAGGACCTGAGCTATCTGGCGCAGGATGCGCTGGATACGACGCGGTCGTTGGGTGGCTCGGCCTTTGGGGAGGCGCTGGCGGAGGCAGGGTTTGGGGAAACGACGCGGGGGGCGGTGGCCTTGACCGATGATGCGGAGGAGACGGGTCCGGGGCCTTCGATCCTGACGCTGGAGTTGCGGACGGTTTCCGGAGACTAAGTCACTGGATTTTCAGGGTTGCTGCGCAGCATTCGTCGCAGCATCGCTGCGGTTTCGCTGCGCAGAAATCAGCGACGGTCGGCGGCCCAGAGGGCGGTAGCTCCGATCAGCGAGGCGGCGACCCCCAGCAGGGCCACGGTTCCGTAACCGGCCAGCGTGGTGCCGAGGGCAAAGCAGGTGGCGGCGGTGGCGTCTCCGGCGAGCCGCTGGACCGCCATGAGCGAGGCCCCTGCCCCGGGCCGGTCGGACAACAGGTCCTGCAGGTAGGCGATGGGGACGGTGAGGGTCACGGCGCCTCCGATAGCGGCGGGGAGGACGAGGAGCCAGACGAAGGGCGTCGCGGCGAGGACGGGGAGGAGAGCCACGTGGATGCAGTAGAGCGCGGCCCCCATCAGGATCAGGCGGGTGCGGGGGATGCCTCGGGTCAGGCTGGGGATCAGGAGCATGAAGGGGACTTCGAGGCCCGCCACGAGGCCCACGTAAAGGGCGACGTCCTGGGTCCCGCGGCCGATCTCGGGCACCATGACCAGCGAGATGATCGCCATGTAGACGGTGGAGGCGCTGAAGACGGCCCCCAGGGCAATGACGCGGGCGGCGATGCGGGGGTGGCCCATCTCGGACAAGGCGGCGCGGAAGGTGAGGCCAGAGGGGCGATCCTCCCAGGGGGTACTGCCGTCAGCGGGCCAGAGGCGGAGCACGGCGATCAGCATGGCGGCGGTCAGGAGGAGCGCGACGGGGAAGATCAGGGTGACTTGCGCTCCGGCGGCGAAGGCCAGCGACCAGAGGGGGAGGACGACGATGAAGGGCGCGGCGAAGAGGGCGCGGATGACGGCCATGATGCCGTCGCGGTCGTCGAGCGGATAGCTTGTGGCGGCTAGGCGGGCGAGCGCGAAGACCTGGCCGAAGGTGATGCTGCTGACGGGTATCAGGAGCGCGGCGGTGAGCGCGAAGACCCAGGGGCCGGGCGTGACGCTCATCAGGAAGGTGCCGAGGAGGAGGAAGGAGACGGCGATCAGGGTGACCTGGCGGCGGTTCGCGGTCTGGTCGGCGCGGATGCCGCCGATGACGGAGGCGGAGACGGAGACCAGGGAGGAGAGCGCGAGGAGAACGGCATAGCCATGGTCGCCGAAGCCGAAGGAGTGGACGGCGAGAGTGGAGAAATAGGGGCCGAAGGAGCAGACGACAGCGCCTTGCAGGGCCATGACAAGGCCCGCAGCTCGCAGCGCCGGGTCGGTGAGGCAGAGGCGGATGGCGGACATGGCGCTTGGGTATTCCGGCCGCACGGGGGCTGCAAGGAGGTCGGGCGGTGTTCTGTGAGGGTTTGTGGGGCGTTAGCCGGGGATGACCTTGCCGGGGTTCATGAGGTTCTGCGGGTCGAGGGCTTGCTTGAGGGTCCGCATGACGTCGAGAGCGACGGGGTCCTTCCTACGGCGCATGGAGGGGAGTTTGGAGAGGCCGACGCCGTGTTCGGCGGAGAAGCTGCCGCCGAGGTTGGCGACGACGTCCTCGATGGCCTCTAGGACCTGGTCCTTGAGGTCCTTGTCGTCGCGGGTCGGGTAGGCGGTGAAGTGGAGGTTGCCGTCGCCGAGGTGGGCCACGGTGATGGTGCGGGCTCCCGGGTCGAGGGTTTCGAGTTTCGCGATGGCCCGGGTGAGGAAGGTGTCGACCTTGTCGAGGGGGAGGCAGACGTCGGTATCGACCTCGGGGTGAAGGCCCACGCCGATCTCGGCGGCGGCTTCGCGGCGGGCCCACATCGCGCGGCGCTGCTGTTCGCTGCGGGCGAGGATGGCGTCGGTGATGAGGCCTTGGTCCATCATCTCGGCCAGGATGGTTTCAAGTTTGAGGACGAGGGGGATGTCGCCGTTCTGGTCGGGGATGGCTTCGGAGGGGACGGTGGTGGCGGCCTCGATCAGGATGGTGACTTCGGGGATGGGATCGAACGGAAGGCCGAGGTCGGGGCGGGCTTCGCGGAGGCGTTCGGAGTAGGTGCGGGGCATGAACTCGAAGGCCTCGACGCGGCCGCCGGTGGCTTCCTGCATGCGGTTGAGAAGGGTGAGAGCGTCGGGCAGCGAACGGGCGGCGAGGGTGGCGGTTGCGTGGGCGCGTGGTGCGGGGACCAGCTTCATCACGGCGGCGGTGATGATGCCGAGGGTACCTTCCGCCCCAATGAAAAGGTTTTTCAGGTCATAGCCGGAGTTGTCCTTGTGAAGCTCTGACATCAGGTTCAACACGCGGCCGTCGGGGAGGACGACTTCGAGGCCGAGACAGAGCCCGCGGGTGGAGCCGTAGCGGAGGACGTTGGAGCCCCCGGCATTGGTGGAGAGTACCCCGCCCAGCATGGCCGACCCCCGGGCGCCGAACCAGAGGGGGAAGTAAAGCCCTTCCTTTTCAGCGGCTTCGTGGAGGCGGGTGAGGATGACGCCGGCCTCGGCGATGACCAGTTTCGCGACGGGCTTGAGGTCGCGGATGCGGTTCATCCGTTCGAGGGTGAGGAGGAGGCCACCCCTCGTCATGGTGCCGCCGACGAGGCCGGTGTTGCCGGAGATCGGGACCACGGGCACGGAATGCTGCGCAGCAATCTTGACGCAAGCGGCGACCTCCTCGGTGGAAGCGGGGCGGACGACGGCCACCGGTTGGCCTTCGTAGCGGCCCATCCAGTCGCGGGCGTAGCGGGCCATGTCGGGGCCGGTCAGGACGTTCGCCGCGCCCACTGCCGCCGTGAGGTCTTCGACCATTCCCATTCTCGCCCCCTGCCCTTTTCGGCTCAAGCCTAAGTCCGCCCAGCGGGGGCCGCAACGGGTTGACCGGGGGAATTTGGTTAGCTAATCTGCTAACCTTTCCCGATGGAGGCGCCCCATGCTGCGCACGCTGATTCTTATGGCCTTCTTGGCCACCCCCGCCCTGGCGCAGGAGGAGATGGACCTCGGCTCGCCGCCAGCCGGGACCTACCGACCCGACCCGGCGCATACGCGACTGTGGTTCATCGTCGATCACCTGGGCTTCTCGAAATACATGGCGCTGTTCACCAAGGTGGACGCGACCTTGCAGTTCGATCCGGAGCATCCGGAGGCGATGTCGGTGACGGCCACGGTGGACCTGCGGTCGCTGGAGACGCACAACCCCGCCACGGACTACAATTTCAACGAGATCGTCTCCGGCGAGGATTTGCTGAACGCTCCGGCGCATCCGGAGGCGACGTTCGTCTCGACCAAGGTGGCGCTGACGGGGGAGACTACGGCCGACGTCACGGGAGACATGACGCTGAACGGGGTGACGAAGCCGGTCACCTGGAAGGCCAGCTACAACGGCGGCTGGGGGCATATGCCGCTGGACCCGATGGGCGCGCGGGCCGGGTTTTCGCTGGAGACGGTGATCAAGCGGTCGGACTTCGGGATCGACTTCGGCATCCCGGAGCCGGGCAGCGAGATGGGCGTCGGCGACGAAGTGCAGATCTTCTTCGAGGTCGAGATGGTTAACCCCGAGGCGCCGAAGCCTCAGCCCTGAGGGTAGGCGATCACCGAGAGATACCGCGCCGGGAGCTTCACCAGCGTCTCCGGCCCGTGCGGGGAGTCGGCGTCGAAGAACAGGCTGTCGCCGGGTTTCAGCGGGTAGACGGCGTCGCCGTGGCGGTAGTCGACCTCACCCTCCAGCATGTAGAGGAGTTCCAGGCCCTCGTGCTGGAAGGCCGGGAAGGTGTCGGATTCGGTAGTCAGCGTGATGATGTAAGGTTCGACCACGACGCCGGAATTGTTCGAGCCGATGTGCCCCAGAAGGTTGTACTGGTGCCCGGCGCGGGTGCCGCGGCGTTCGATTTCGACGTGCTCCCCGGCGCGGACGTGCTGCGCCTCGCGCCGTTCCTCGTAGCTGCGGAAGAAGGCGGTGACGGGGACCGAGAAGGCGTGGCTGAGAACCTGAAGGGTGGTCAGCGAGGGCGAGGTGTTGCCGTTCTCGATCTTCGAGAGCATCCCGATGGAGAGGCCGGTGACATTGGCCAGGTCCGCCACGGTCATGCCCTGCTGGCGGCGGAAGTTCCGGACCTCACGGCCGATGGCGGCTTCGAGGTTGCGCTCGGTGATCTCGCGGACGCGGTGCGGATCCTGGTCGAAGGCAGGCTTGCCGCGCGGAAGCGTTGAATGGACGATACCGTCAGACATGGGCAACTATCCCCAAGTGAAACCAATACGAAAGGTTTCACTACAGGGAAACATTCTGTCAAGCAATTGCTACCAGACCGAATGTGCGGCCGTCTCGAGGGCGTGGAGCAGGCTTTCGGCGCTGGACCGGGGGCCGTAGAGGCGGGCCGCACCGGGGCCGTGCTTGATCAGGTACACGCCGAGGTGCTCCATCACGGTGCGGGTGGCGTAACCGGTTGGGCGGGTTGCGTAATCCGCGTTGCAGAGCCGTTCGAGAAGGGGCGTCAGGTCGTCGGCCGAAAGGTCGAAGGCGACCCAGGCGTCGGTCTGTTCGGTGATGCTGGCCGCGTCGCCAAGCGCCGACTTCAGCATGTCCGCGACGAGTTCGTGGGTGGCGTAGGGGGCCTCGACGAACCACATTTCGGGCGCGACCCAGAATGCCGAGTATGGGGTGCCCGGCTGGTAGCTGGCGGGGCCGGGAAGCGGCACGCCCGCCTTCTGCGCGGCGGCGGAGAGGTCTTGTGCGCGCCCTTTGCGGGCGGCGACCGAGGCGAGGGCAACTTCGCTGCGTTCGCTGATGGTCAGCGGCCCGTGGGTGACGGTCGTTGCTTCGCGCTTACCCAGCGCGGTGAGGGGCTGCAGGCTAGCCACGGAGGCGTTCTCCTTCCGGGTCGAACATGTGGGGCGAGATGATCTCGACCTCGGTTTCCAGACCGGCGAGCAGGTTCACGATCCGCATCCGCTGGCCGATCTTCTTGTCGCCCCCCTTGAGGTAGCCAAGCGCGATGTCGCAGCCGAGGTGCGGCGAGTAGACCTTCGAGGTCAGCCAGCCGCCGTCGTTCGCCGCCACGGGCGCCGCGCCCTTTTCCAGGAAGTGGGAGCCGGCGGTCAGCTTGCCGTTGGGGTTCACCGGCTTGACGCCGACGAGGCGGTAGCCGTTCTCGGCGGTCATCCCCTCGCGCTGGGACAGGACCATGCCGATGGAGTCCTTCTTCTTCGACACCATCTTGCCAAGGCCCATGTTCATAGCGGTGGACTGGCCGTTGAGCTCGCCGCCCGCGACGTGGCCCTTTTCGATCCGCATGACGCCCAGGGCCTCGGTGCCGTAGACGATGGGGGCGAACTCCTTGCCGCGCGCCAGCATCTCGCGCAGGAGCGCGTCGCCGTAGCGGGTGGGGACGGCGATCTCATAGGCGAGTTCGCCGGAGAAGCTGATCCGGAACAGCCGTGCCCGTAGGCCGCCACAGACGGTGATGTTACCGGCGCCCATGTAGGGGAAGGCGGCGTCGGAGATGTCCTGGTCGACGACTTTTTCCAGCAGTTTCCGCGCGTTGGGACCCGCGACCGAGAACTGCGCCCAGGCCTCGGTGGTGGAAATGAGCTGGACGTCCATCTCGGGCCAGAGGCATTGGCGGCAGAATTCCAGGTGCCGGAACACCGTCACGGCGTTGGCCGTGGTGGTGGTCATGACATATTCGTTCTCGCCCATCCGCGCGGTGGTGCCGTCGTCGAAGACGATCCCGTCCTCGCGCAGCATCAGCCCGTAGCGGCACTTGCCGACGGCGAGGGTGGAGAAGGTGTTGGCGTAGACCTTGTCGAGGAAGGCCCCGGCATCGGTGCCCTGGATGTCGATCTTGCCGAGCGTGGTCACGTCGCAGATGCCGACGGATTTGCGGGTCGCCAGGACCTCACGGTCGACCGACTGCCGCCATTCCGTTTCGCCCGCCTTCGGGACCCATTGGGTGCGCAGCCAGTTGCCGACCTCGACGAAGATCGCGCCCTGTTCCTTGGCCCAGTGGTGGCTGGGGGTGAGGCGGAAGGGTTTGAATTCCTTGCCCCTTGAGCGTCCGGCAAGCGCCCCCATCGCGACGGGGGTGTAGGGCGGGCGGTAGATCGTGGTGCCGGTCTCGGGGATCGAGCGGCCGGTCAGCTCGGCCATGATGGCGAGGCCGATGACGTTCGAGGTCTTGCCCTGGTCGGTCGCCATGCCAAGCGTGGTGTAGCGCTTCAGGTGCTCGACGGAGGTGAAGTTCTCCTGCTTCGCGAGCTTCACGTCCTTGACGGTCACGTCGTTCTGCTGATCGACCCAGGCGCGGCCTTTGCCGTGGTGGACGTACCAGAGCGGCGAGATGCGGACCGGCGCATCCTCGGCCTGCGGGAGGTCGGGGGCGGAGCCGAGGTCCAGCGCTGCGATGGCGGCGTCGCGGCCGGTCTTGAGAGCCGCGTGGGTGGACATATGTCCCGCAGCGGCACCAGCGACGAGAAGGCCGGGAGGCCCTTCCGGGCCGGGGACGAAGGCCGCGATGGCGGCGTCGTAGACGGGGCGGGAGCGGTGATGTGAGTGGATGTTCACATTCGGGTTCCAGCCACCCGACACGCCAAGGGCATCGACGGCGATGGTTTCCGAACGACCGTTCGCCTGGCGCACGGTGATCGAGGTCAGGCCCAGCTTGCCGGAGGTGTCGATGACCTCGGCCCCCTGCAGGTGGCGAACGCCGGGGAGGAGATCGCCACCCTGGCGGCTGTCGATCACGGCCACCACATCGACGCCCTTGGCCTTCAGGTCCAGCGCGGTACGGATGCCGTCGTCATTGTTGGTGAAGACCGCAACACGCTGCCCCACGGCAACGCCCCAGCGGTTGGCATAGGCCCGCAGCGCGCCGGCCATCATGATGCCGGGACGGTCGTTGTTTTCAAACGCGATGGGGCGTTCGGTGGCACCGCCTGCGAGAATCGCCTTCCCCGCATAGATGCGCCAGAGGACCTGGCGGGGCTTGCCCTTGGCGGGGGTGGGCAGGTGGTCGGAGACCCGCTCGACCGCGCCGTAGATGCCGTGGTCGAAGGCCCCGATGACCGTGGTGCGGGTCATCAGGCGAACGTTGGGCAGGGTCGCAAGTTCGGCCACGGTGGCGTCGGCCCAGTCCGCGCCGGAGGTGTTGCCGATGGCATAGGTCTCGGCATTGAGACGGCCGCCCATGCGGAAATCCTCATCCGCCAGGATGACCCGCTTGCCTGCCCGACCTGCGGTCAGGGCGGCCATCAGGCCCGTGGGACCGGCCCCGATGACCAGGAGGTCGCAGTGCAGGAAACCCTTGTCGTAATCGTCCGGGTCCTCCTCGCGGGTGACCGAGCCAAGGCCCGCAGCGCGGCGGATGATCGGCTCATAAAGCTTTTCCCAGAAGGACTTGGGCCACATGAAGGTCTTGTAGTAGAACCCGGCCGCGAAGAAGGTCGACAGCTTGTCGTTGATCCCCATCGCGTCGAAGCGGAGGGAGGGCCAGCGGTTCTGGCTGTTCGCCGTCAGGCCGTCGAACAATTCGGCCACCGTGGCGCGGGTGTTCGGCTCCTGCCGCCCGCCGGTGCGCAGTTCGACGATGGCGTTCGGTTCTTCCGAGCCCGAGGAGATCGGCCCGCGCGGGCGGTGGTACTTGAAGCTGCGGCCCATCAGGCGGACGCCGTTGGCCAGCAGCGCCGAGGCCAGCGTGTCGCCCGGATGGCCCTGGTAGGGGATGCCGTCGAAGGTGAAGCGGAGAGTCTTGCTGCGGTCGATCTGGCCGCCCGTGATGCGGTTGGATTGGCTCATTTCGTGCGCCCCCGTGCCCGCGCGACATCCCGCGCCAGTTCGACCTTGGTGATCTCATGCGTGACGGTGTTGCGGGTGACGACCAGCCAGGAGCGGTCGCCCTGCTCGTGGTACCAGAGCTCCTGGTGTTCGCCGGCCGGGTTGGTCCGCTGATAGAGATATTCGTGGAATTCCTCGACACCGGCGGTCATGCCATCAGGGCGGTCGATGAGGGAGGCATCGCCAAGATAGACGAATTCCTGCGCGTCGCGGGGGCCGAGGATCGGATGGTGAATGATCATTCGCTTATTCCGTCAATGCAGGTTCGGCTGGGCGCCCTGGCCCTTTTCGTCGATCGTCAGGCCCTTGCGGAAGCGGTCGAGGCGATAGGCCGTCGCGGTCTTGTGCGGCTCGTCCTTGGCCATCAGGTGCGCGAAGCACCAGCCCGAGGCCGGGGTCGCCTTGAACCCGCCGTAGCACCAGCCGCCGTTGAAATAGAGGCCCTCGACATGGGTCTTGTCGATGAAGGGCGAGCCGTCCATCGACATGTCCATGATCCCGCCCCAGGTCCGCAGCAGCCGCACGCGCCCGATGGCGGGCATCAGGGCCATGCCGCCCTCGGCCACGTCCTCGATCACCGGCAGGTTGCCGCGTTGGGCGTAGGAGTTGTAGCCGTCGATGTCGCCGCCGAAGACGAGGCCGCCCTTGTCGGACTGGCTGACGTAGAAGTGCCCGGCGCCGAAGGTCATGACGCCGTCGATCAGGGGCTTCAGGCCCTCGGAGACGAAGGCTTGCAACACGTGGCTTTCAATGGGCAGGCGCATCCCGGCATGGGCCATGACCTTGGAGGACGACCCCGCGACGGCCACGCCGACCTTCTTCGCGCCGATGTAGCCACGGGTCGTTTCCACGCCCTTGATGCGGCCGTTCTCGATCCGCATCCCGGTGACTTCGCAGTTCTGGATCAGGTCGACGCCGCGCTGGTCCGCGCCGCGCGCATAGCCCCAGGCCACCGCGTCGTGCCGCACCGTACCGCCGCGCGGCTGCATCAGCGCGCCCTTGATCGGGAAGCGGGCGTTGTCGAAGTTGAGCCAGGGGTACATCTGGCGGACCTCGTCGCGGGACAGAAGCCGCGCATCCGCGCCATGCATGATCATCGCATTGCCGCGCCTTGTGGCCGCGTCGCGCTGCGCGTCGGTGTGGATCAGGTTGATGATCCCGCGCTGGCTGACCATGGCGTTGTAGTTGAAGTCCTGCTCCAGGCCCTCCCAGAGCTTCAGCGAGAATTCGTAGAAAGGTTCGTTCCCGTCGAGCAGGTAGTTCGACCGGATGATCGTGGTGTTCCGGCCCACGTTGCCGCCGCCGAGGTAGCCCTTTTCCAGCACCGCGATCCGGGCCTGGCCGAATTCCTTGGCGAGGTAATAGGCAGTGGCCAGCCCGTGGCCACCCCCGCCGATGATGATGTAGTCGTATTCGGCCTGGGGTGTGGGGTCGCGCCAGACGGGTTTCCAGCCCTTGTGGCCGGTGAGTGCCTCGGCAATGACCCGAAATCCGGAATAGCGCACGGCGGTTCTCCTGCTTCTGGGCCTGTTCTAGGCCCGAACTGCTGCAGGAAGCCGTTGGTTTTCGCCATCACCTTGGCCGTTTCGGCCATCGGCTGTCAGTCGACGCCGCGGTTGATCGTGGGCTGCGACAATGCCGGAACGTCGATCACAAGGGATCCATCCGACAGGGCGAACAGGGTCAGAATCGTTGCGACGGTAATCAGGCTGTGCATGGGGTGCTCCAGGCGTTTGTTCACGACCCGTTCTGCCTGATTCTGATTTCCAGCAGGTTAACCAAGCGCACCCGCCGGTTATCGGCGAGGGGGAACGACGGCTCGGAACGGCGCTTACGCGACCAGCGCCTCGGCTTTCTTGAGGTCCACGCTGACAAGCTGGCTGACCCCCTGTTCCTGCATCGTCACGCCGAACAGGCGGTCCATCCGGGCCATGGTCACGGCGTGGTGCGTGATGATGAGGAAGCGCGTCTCGGTGCGGCGGGTCATCTCGTCCAGAAGGTCGCAGAAGCGGGTGACGTTGGCGTCGTCCAGGGGGGCGTCGACTTCGTCCAGGACGCAGATCGGCGCGGGGTTGGCGAGGAAGACGCCGAAGATGAGCGCGAGCGCGGTAAGGGTCTGTTCGCCGCCGGAGAGGAGGCTGAGGGTCGCAAGCTTCTTGCCGGGGGGTTGGCAGAGGATCTCCAGCCCAGCCTCCAGCGGGTCGTCGGACTCGACCAGGACCAGCCGCGCCTCGCCGCCGCCGAAAAGGTGGGTGAAGAGGGTGGAGAAGTTTGCGTTGACCTGTTCGAAGGCGGTCAGCAGGCGTTCCCGGCCCTCCTTGTTCAAGCCCGCGATCCCGGCGCGGAGTTTCTTGATCGCCTCCTCAAGGTCGGACTTTTCGGCCGCGAGCGTTTCGTATTCCGTCTCGACCGCCTTGGCGTCCTCTTCGGCCCGCAGGTTCACGGCGCCCAGGGCCTCGCGCTGGCGTTTCAGGCGGCTGACGTCGTGGTCCAGCGTCTCGGCGTCGGGCATCTTGTCGGGGTCCGTCCGCAGGGACGTCAGCAGCTCATCCGGCGTGCGGTCGTCCTCCTCGGCGATACGCTCGGCGGCCAGTGCCACGCCTTCGCGGGCGGCATCGAGGCGGGCTTCGGCGCGGGCGCGGGATTCGCGGGCCTCACCGGCCAGGCGTTCGGCCTCACGTTCGGCCATGGCGGCATCGCGCAGGGCACCTTCGGCTTCGGCCAGGGCATCGGCGGCCTTGCGGCGGCGCTCTTCGGCCTCGGCGATGGCGTCCACCAACTCGTCGCGTTTGGCGGCGATTTCCTCCGGGGCAAGCATCGCCTCGGCCAGCTCCTCCTCGGTCTCGGTCCGGCGTTCGGTCAGCTCCTCGGTCCGGCGCGAGGCGGTTTCCAGGCGGTGCTTCCAGCCGGAAAGCTCCTTGGTCGCTTCCTGACGGCGGCGGGTGCGCGCCTCGCCCTCGCGGCGGACTTCGTCCTGGGCCGAGCGGCGGGTCATCATGGTGATGCGGGCGGCTTCGACGGTGATCTTCGCGGCCTCCACCGCCCCACGGGCGGCGTCGAGGTCGCCAAGGTCGGCCACCGCCGCCTCCGCTTCTTTCAGCCGCGCGCGGGCGGCCATGGCTTCGTCCTCGAAGCGGCTGACGGCCAGCTTTGCAGCTTCAAGCTTGCCCCCGGCGATGGAGCGGTCGGCTTCGGCGCGGGCCAGGGCACGGTTGGCCTCAGCCAGGCGAGCGTCGGCGGCGCGGCGGGCGTCGCGGGCGCGTTGGTCGGCCGTTGCCAGTTCTGACAGGCGTGCCTGCAGGGCTTCGTGGGCCTGCCGGGCGCCGTCGGCGCGGGCGGCGACGTCTTCGAGGTCGCGCTTCAGCTGGACGAGGCGGTTGAGCTGCTGCAGGCGCAGGGCGGCGGCGGAGGGGGCATCCTCGGCCCCGGCGCGGAAGCCATCCCAGCGCCAGAGGTCGCCCTCGATGGAGACGAGGCGCTGGCCGGGGCGAAGCTGCGGCTGAAGCTGGAAGCCCTGGTCGCGGGTGACAAGGCCGATCTGCGACAGGCGGCGGCTGAGGACGGCGGGGGCCTTTACATGCCCGGTCAGGGGTTCTGCCCCGGCGGGAAGGGCTTGGGCCTCGGCATAAGGCGCAAGGACGGCCCAGCCAGAGCGGGCGTCGGCAGCCACTTCCGGGGCGCGGAGGTCGTCGGAGAGCGCCGCGCCGAGAGCCTTTTCGAAGCCAGGTTCAACTTCCAGGCGGTCAAGAAGCTGATGCCCCGCCTGCGACTCCCGTTCGACCAGGCGCGCGAGGGCCGCGACTTCCGCGCGCAGCGCCGAGGCCTCGCCTTCGGCCGAGGAGCGGGCGGCGCGGGCGTCGGCCTCGCGGGTCTGGGTCTCGGCGCGGGCGGCTTCGGCGGCTTCCAAGGCGGCTTCGGTCGCTTCGCCTTCAGCGAGGGCGGCTTCCTGGGCCTCTTCGGCGGCCTCGAAGGCCTCACCTGCTGCTTCCAGCGCACCGGCGGCGGCGGCGACGGCTTCGCGGGCGGTGGCGGCCTGATCCTCGGCCCGGTCGAGGACCGAGCGGGTGTCGGCCAGCATCCGCTGGGTCGACTGGTGCCGGGCGGCAAGGCGGGCGGCGTCTTCGGTCAGTTCCGAAAGCGCAGCCTCGCGTTCGCCCAGCACGGCAGCGGCTTCGCGGGCGGCTTCGACGGCCTCGGCCAGCTTCTCCTCATGCCCATCATGGGCACGGGCGAGCTGTTCGATCTCACATTCCAGCCGCTCGATCACCTCCCCGGCGTCGCGGTTCAGGCCTGCCTCGCGCTCCATGTCGCGGGTCAGCTGGTCGATCCGGCCCTTCAGCGCGTCAATCTGGGCAAGCGCCCGGGCCTCCTGGTCGCCCAATGCATCGCGTTGCAGGACCAAACGCTGAAGGATGGCTGACGCAATGGCCTCCTCCTCGCGCTTTGGGGGCAGCGCGTCTTCGGCGGCTTCGCGGGCCTTGCCGGAGGCACGGGCGGCGGCTTCGGCCTGGTGCTGGGCGATCAGGCGTTCGCGCAAGGCGCCTTCGGCCTGGTTCCGCGCCTCGTCAGCCTCGCGCCAGCGCCGCCAGAGGAGCATGCCTTCCGACTTCCGCAATTCCTCGGAAATCTCGCGGTAGCGGGCGGCCTGCTTGGCCTGTCGGGTGAGGACCGACAGTTGTTGCGCCAGCTGCTCCAGCGCGTCATCGACGCGGGTCAGGTTCTGTTCGGCACCGGAAAGCTTCAGTTCCGCTTCATGCCGGCGGGCGTAAAGGCCAGAGATCCCGGCGGCTTCCTCAAGGATGCGGCGGCGGGATTTGGGCTTGGCGTTGATCAGTTCGGAAATCTGCCCCTGCCGCACCAGCGCCGGGGAATGCGAGCCGGTCGAGGCATCGGCAAACAGCATCTGCACGTCGCGGGCGCGGACGTCTTTGGAGTTGCAGCGATAGGCGCTGCCCGCGTCGCGGGTGATGCGGCGGACGATCTCGATCTGGTCGCTATCGTTGAAGCCGGAGGGCGCGAGGCGGTCCTGGTTGTCGATGACGAGGGCGACCTCGGCGAAGTGGCGGGCACCGCGCGTGGCAGCACCGTTGAAGATCACGTCCTCCATCCCGCCACCGCGCATGGCCGAGGGGCGGTTTTCGCCCATGACCCAGCGGAGCGCCTCCAGCAGGTTCGACTTGCCGCAGCCATTGGGGCCGACAACGCCGGTCAGCCCCTCGTGGATCACCAGATCCGTGGGGTCGACGAAGCTTTTGAAGCCGTTGAGGCGCAGGCGGGTCAGGCGCAAGGGGTCACTTTCCGAGTCGGGTGGATGATGTTCCCGCCGGGGGGCACAGGAGTCAACCCGAAGCCCCCGCATATGGCCGATACCTGCCCCGTTATCCCCAAGATGTTGCGGTGTCCTGCTGTCCCGCGGATGCGCCGTCGCAGGGGGTTCGATGCCCCCTGCGACGGCTCCCCCGATTCAGGCAGCGTCCAGCACGGGGCGGAGAAGCGCCATCGGATGGGCCCTTAGCGTCAGGCGCATCGCCACGTAATCCTCGACCACCGCCTCGCCCAGCGTCATCTCGCGGAAGCGGACGGCGGGTTCCACGATCCCCTCGCCCTCCATGTCCGTGGCGAACAAGGGCAGCGGCTCGTCCTTCACCAGCGCTGCCGCCGCCCAAAGCGCATCGCGGCGCGACAGGCCCAGCGCGGCGAAGGCATCCGCCTCGGCCAGGCGGCTCAGCGTCGCGGGACCGACCCCGGCGCGGCGCCAGACATCTTCCACGGTCTGATACCCGTTTCCCCGCGCCCCGGTGATCCAGCGCGCCTCCTCCTCGGCGATGCCCTTGATCTGCCGGAACCCCAGCCGCAACGCGAGTTCCGGCGACCGCCCCGCCCGGTCCAGCCATTCCATCCGGTTGTCCCAATGGCTCGCCTGGATGCAGGGCGGCAGCACGATGACGCCATGTTCCCGCGCGTCGCGCACGATCTGGGCAGGGGCGTAGAAGCCCATCGGCTGCGAGTTGAGAAGCGCGCAGGCGAAGATGCCGGGGTGGTGGCGCTTGACCCAGGCCGAGGCGTAGACGAGGAGCGCGAAGCTCGCCGCATGGCTTTCGGGGAAGCCGTAACTCCCGAACCCCTCGATCTGCGCAAAACAGCGGCGGGCAAAGTCCTCGTCATAGCCCCGCGCCAGCATGCCCCCGATGAAGCGGTCGCTGAATTCGCTGACATTCCCGTGCTTCTTGAACGTCGCCAGCGACCGCCGCAGCCGGTCCGCCTCGTCTGGGGTGAACCCGGCCCCCACGATGGCAATCTGCATCGCCTGTTCCTGAAAGAGCGGCACCCCCAGCGTCTTGCCCAAGACCCGGCCCAGCTCGTCCGAGGGGAAACTCACCTGCTCCTGCCCGTTCCGGCGGCGGAGGAAAGGGTGCACCATGTCCCCCTGGATCGGCCCCGGCCGGATGATCGCCACCTGGATCACCAGGTCGTAGAAGCACTTGGGCTTCATCCGCGGCAGGAAGTTCATCTGGGCGCGTGATTCCACCTGGAACACGCCCAGCGAGTCCGCCCGGCAGAGCATCCGGTAAGTCTCCGGGTCCTCGGGCGGCAAGGTGGCCAGGGTGAAGCGCTGGTGGTGGTGTTTCTCCAGCAGGTCAAACGCCTTGCGGATGCAGCTCAGCATCCCCAGCGCAAGGATATCCACCTTCAGGATCTTCAGCGTGTCGATGTCGTCCTTGTCCCAGGGGATGACCGTCCGGTCCTCCATCGTGGCGTTCTCCACCGGGCAGAGCTCATCCAGCCGGCCTTCCGTGATGATGAACCCGCCGACGTGCTGGGAAAGGTGCCGGGGAAACCCCTGGATCTCGTCGATCAGCTGCATGGTCTGGGTCAGCCGGTGGTCCGTCGGGTCCAGCCCGATCTCCTTCAGCCGAGTCTCCGTCACCGCCCCCGGCCCGCCCCAGCCCCAGATCTGGCTGGACATGGCGGCCAGCGTATCCTCGCTGAGGCCCATCGCCCGCCCCACCTCCCGCACCGCCCGCTTGCCGCGGTAGTGGATCACCGTCGCGCAGAGGCCCGCCCGGTGGCGGCCGTATTTCTCGTAGATATGCTGGATCACCTCTTCGCGCCGCTCGTGCTCGAAGTCGACGTCGATGTCCGGCGGCTCGTTCCGCGCCTCGCTGATGAAGCGCTCAAAGACCATCGTCCCGATCTCAGGGCTGACGGAGGTCACCCCCAGCGCATAGCACACGACCGAGTTCGCCGCCGACCCTCGCCCCTGGCAGAGGATCCCGCGCTTGCGGGCGAAGTCGACGATGTCATGGACGGTCAGGAAATAGGGCTCATACCGCAGCTTCCCGATTAGGGCGAGTTCATGCGCCATCTGCGCCCGCACCCGGTCCGGCACGCCCTCGGGATAGCGCCAGTGCAGCCCCGCCTCGGCCAGCCGGGCGAGCCGCTCCGAGGCCGTCTCCCCACCCGTCACCTCCGACGGATATTCATACTGCAACTCGTCCAGCGAAAAAGCCGCCCGCGCCGCGACCTCACCCGCCCGAGCCACCGCCGCCTCGTGCCCGGCAAACAGCCGCAGCATCTCGCCCTCGCTCCGCAGCCGCCCCTCGTTGTTCGGCAAGGCCTTCCGGCCCAGCTTGTCGACCGGCACCCCCAGCCGGATCGCCGTCAGCACATCCGCCAGCCGCCGCCGCCGCCCGTGATGCAGGAACGGCAGCGCCGTGGCCACCGTGGGCACCCCCAACGCCGCCGCCACCCGGGACAACCGCTGGAACCGCGCCGTGTCCTGCCCATCATAGCGGGGAGCCATCCCCAGGCTCACCTGGCCGGGAAACCGGGCCACCAGCTTCTGGACATGGCCCTTCCACAGCCGCCCCTCCATGACCTCGCCCACTGCGGCCAATGTCAGGCGCTGGTCGGGGGGCAGGACCAGAAGCTCCATCCCCTCGCCCCACTCCAGCACATCGGCCAGCTCCAGCCGACACTCCCCCTTCACCGCGCGCAGCCGGCCGAGGCTCAAGAGGCGACACAGCCGCCCCCACCCCGCCCGGTCGCGCGGCAGGCAGGTCACCTGGAACCCGTCCGCCAGCACCACTCGCGCCGCCGGGATCAGCCGCACCTTCGGCCCGCCATCCCGCGCCAGCTCGCGGCACTTGGTATGCGCCCGCACGATCCCCGCGACCGAGTTCACATCGGCCACCGCGATCGCGTCCATCCCCATCTCGGCCGCGCGCAACACCATTTCCTCGGGGTGCGAGGCCCCGGTGAGGAAGGTGAAATTCGTCAGCGCCGAAAGCTCGACGAAGGGCATGGCAGCGACTCGGGGTAAGAACAAAGGAAGAACATTCTGCCATATCCGGCCCAATGAGGCCAGAGCTCAGGCCAGCCGCTTCACCGCCTGGGCCACGGCTTCCGCGATACCCGGCAGGGCCTCGGGCCGCAGGTCGGGGGCCGCAACCTCTTGAAACGGCAAGGCCATCCGCGCCCGGTGCTTGCCATAGCGCGGGTCATAATGCCGCTCCATCAGGCTGTCGGCCAAGGCCGCGTGCTGGCCGGAAGCGGCCAGGGCCAGCCATTCCTCCATCACCTCGGCCGCATGCATCGGCTTCAGAAGCCCCACCGTGGCCGCCAGCCGGTCCGCGTTGCAGGTCAGGTCGGCATAGGCCCGCGCCAAGTATTCCGCCCGCGCACCCCGCGGCGCGGCGATCGCCACCCGGGGCGCGGCCACCATCGCCTTCCAGATTTCCGGCGGCAGGCGGCAGTTGCCGATCTTGGAGCTTTCCGCCTCGACCACCACCGGCCGCGTCGGGTCCAGCTGCGCCAGCGTCAGCGCCAAGGCCCCCTCGAAGGCCTTCTGCGACGGCTGCGGCCCGACATTGCCGAACAGCGAGCCGCGATGCCGCGCCAGGCCCTCAAGGTCGATCACCTGCACCCCGAAGCGCGGCAGAAGGTTCAGCACCTCGGTCTTGGCCGAGCCGGTGTTCCCGTCCAGCACCACCACCGGCGCCCTGACCGGAGTGTCATAAACCTCACGCACCACCAGCCCGCGCCAGGTCTTGTAGCCGCCCACCAGCGTCTCCACCCGCCAGCCGATCTGGCCCAGGATCGTCGCAAAGGACCCCGACCGCTGCCCGCCCCGCCAGCAATAGACCAAGGGCCGCCAGCCCCCCGGCTTGTCGGCCAAGGGCCCCTGCAGATGGGCCGCGGCGTTCTTCGCTACCAGCGCCGCACCGATCTTGCGGGCGGAAAAGGGCGAGACCTGCTTGTAGATCGTCCCCACCCGCGCCCGTTCCTCGTCGTCCAGCACAGGAAGCGAGATCGCGCCGGGCAGGTGATCCTCGGCAAATTCCGCCGGCGCGCGGACGTCGATGATGTCATCGAAGCCATGCGTTGCAAGATCGGCGAGGGAGGTGAGTGTAACAGCCATCACGGAACTCTTACCGGCGCCGGCGGAAAGGTGCCAGCCCGTCCGGATCACGGGAAATCCGGACTACCCACGCGGGCGTGAACAGGGCATGATTCCGCCCATGCGTTCCCTGCCCCTCATCCTCTCCTTGGTGCTTGCGGCGCCCGCCTTCGCGGGGTCCGAGCCGTCGCGCCTGACCGCCGCCGCGCGGGACCAGGTGGGGGTCACGGTGACCTACGACCCGGCCTATGTCGCACTGGAGTTTCCGGGCGGCGACATTCCCCGCGACCGGGGCGTCTGCACCGACGTGGTGATCCGCGCCCTGCGCGACGCCTGGGGGATCGACCTGCAGCTGGCCGTGAACCGGGACATGAAAGCTGCCTTCGACGCCTACCCCGCGCTGTGGGGCCTGACGACGACGGACCGCAACATCGACCACCGCCGGGTGCCGAACCTGCAGACGCTCTTCGCCCGCATCGGGGCCGAGGTGCCGCTGGACGAAGGGCCGACCCCCTACCTTCCCGGCGACATCATCACCTGGAAACTGCCCGGCAACCTCGACCACATAGGCATCGTCTCCGACCGACGGACCGAGGCGGGCGTGCCGCTGATCCTGCACAACATCGGCGCGGGGGCCAAGGAAGAGGACATCCTCTTCGCCTTCCCGATGACCGGCCACTACCGGATCGGCAAGGACGAGGCCGACAGCCTGAAGGCGCTGCAATAGGCGCAAGAAGCGCGCAGTTCGCGGCTCACCTCCTGACGCTTCAGCCGAGTCCCCTTTCACATTTGCACAAATATCCCACGGGGGTCCGGGGGTGTGAAACCCCCGGGGAGCAGTCACAGTGGGCGCG
>NZ_JAYSFG010000015.1:0-91739 GCF_041913445.1 Tabrizicola sp. | reverse complement strand
TGAACCAGTCGTAGCGGAACCAGTAGAGGTTCGCGAACTGCTGGTCGGGCAGCTGGTAGACCTTGCCATCCGGCCCGGTCACGAACTTCAGGCCGATGAAGTCCTGCAGGTCGAGGTTCGGGTTCGTGACCGCCGCCCCGTCGCCTGCCATCCAGTCGGTCAGGTTGTGGGCCAGCTGATAGCGCCAGTGGGTGCCGATCAGGTCCGAGTCGTTGATGTAGGCGTCATAGATGTTCTCGCCCGACTGCATCTGCGTCTGCAGCTTTTCCACCACGTCGCCTTCGCCGATCAGGTCATGGGTGACCTTGATCCCGGTGATCGCGGTGAAGGCCGGCGCCAGCACCTTGGATTCGTATTCGTGCGTGGTGATGGTTTCCGAGACGACCTTGATCTCCATGCCCGCATAGGGCTTGGCCGCGTCGATGAACCACTGCATTTCCGCTTCCTGCGCGGCGCGGTCCAGCGTCGAAAGCTCGCCGATTTCGGCATCGAGGAAGGCTTTCGCCGCCTCGATGTCGGCCCAGGCGGGGGCCTGCATGGCGATCAGCGCAAGCGCCATCGCCGTTGCGGTGGAACGAAGTCTCATGTGATTCCTCCCAGAATGTTGAGACGTTTCAGGTTCTTGTTCCCGGGCCGGTCTCCTTGCCCGCCCCGGGCCGTCGTTGCCCCCTTACACCCAGCGGAAGACCGCGAAGGCATAGGCGAGGGAGAGGATAAGCGCGCCCCAAAGTGCGTCGGGGCCCGCGAAGAAGAGCCAGCCCAGATGGATGAAGGCTGTGCCCAGAAGGGTGATGAAGAGCCGGTCGCCACGCGTCGTCTCGATCCGCAGGATGCCGACGCGGGGGGTTTCCGGGAAGCGGATCGCAAGCAGCGTCATGATGATGAGAAGCGCCGCGATGCACC
Source organism: Tabrizicola sp. (assembly GCF_041913445.1). GTDB lineage: Bacteria > Pseudomonadota > Alphaproteobacteria > Rhodobacterales > Rhodobacteraceae > Tabrizicola. The sequence continues at coordinate 90,836 of NZ_JAYSFG010000015.1, read as the reverse complement.
AGAAGAAGAGCGCGACCGGGAAGGTCCAGGCCATCCAGAAACCGGGGATGAGCTGGCCGGTCCATTCGCGGACGCCCTCGTCATCGACGGGGACGGCCCAGATCAGAAGGGCGAGGATCGCGCCCATGATCGCGGCGATGGTCAGGTAGATCGGGGTCCAGCGGGTAGTGGTCATGGCGTTGGTCCCTTGGGTCTGGCCGTGTGCCCCCCACCCCCGGCCCCTCCCCACGGGGGGGAGGGGAGGCGCTTGGGGCAGACGGCGGGAAGGAAGGCGGGGTTTGCGGCTCCCCTCCCCCTGGTGGGGAGGGGATGGGGGTGGGGGGCGCTGTGGTGGATCATCACACCCTCCCCAGGGCGAAGCCCTTGGCGATGTAGTTGCGGACGAAGTAGATCACCAAGGCCCCCGGCACGATGGTCAGGACCCCTGCGGCGGCGAGCACTCCCCAGTCCATCCCCGAGGCGGAGACGGTCCGGGTCATCGTGGCGGCGATGGGCTTTGCGTCGGTGGTGGTGAGAGTGCGGCTCAGCAGGAGTTCGACCCAGCTGAACATGAAGCAGAAGAAGGCGGCGACGCCGATGCCCGAGGCGATGAGCGGCATGAAGATCTTCACGAAGAACTTCGGGAAGGAGTAGCCGTCGATATAGGCCGTCTCGTCGATTTCTTTCGGGACGCCGCGCATGAAGCCTTCCAGGATCCAGACCGCGAGCGGCACGTTGAAGAGGCAGTGCGCTAAAGCCACGGCGATGTGCGTGTCGATCAGGTTCATCGCCGAGTAGAGCTGGAAGAACGGCAGCGCGAAGACGGCCGGCGGGGCCATGCGGTTGGTGAGCAGCCAGAAGAACAGGTGCTTGTCGCCCATGAAGCTGTAGCGGCTGAAGGCATAGGCCGCGGGCAGCGCCACGATGATGGTGATGACCACGTTCATGGTCACGTAGATCATCGAATTGACGTAACCCATGTACCAGGACGGGTCGGTCAGGATGACCGCGTAGTTCTGGAACGTGAGGTCCGCCGGGAAGAGGGTGAAGGTCGAGGTGATCTCGGTGTTGGTCTTCAGGCTCATCCCCACCAGCCAGTAGATCGGGATGAGGAGGAACAGCAGGTAGATCGTCATCACGACGGCGTTGGAACGGAAGCGCATCAGCGGGACTCCTCACGGTCGAGGTTGGTCATGACGGTGTAGAAGACCCAGGAGATCAGGAGGATCACCAGGAAGTACATGATCGAGAAGGCGGCGGCGGGGCCGAGGTCGAACTGGCCGGTGGCCATTTTCGCCAGGTCGATCGACAGGAAGGTGGTGGAGTTGCCGGGGCCGCCGCCGGTGACGACGAAGGGCTCGGTGTAGATCATGAAGCTGTCCATGAAGCGGAGGAGGACGGCAATGAGAAGGACGCCCTTCATCTTCGGCAGCTCGATGTAGCGGAAGACGGACCAGCGGGTGGCCTGGTCGATCTTGGCGGCCTGGTAGTAGGCCTGCGGGATCGACTGGAGGCCCGCGTAGCAGAGGAGTGCCACCAGCGAGGTCCAGTGCCAGACGTCCATCACGATGACGGTGATCCAGGCGTCGATGGGATCGTTGGTGTAGTTGTAGTCGATCCCCATCGCGGCGAGCGTATGGCCCAGAAGCCCGATGTCGACGCGGCCGAAGATCTGCCAGATGGTGCCGACAACGTTGAAGGGGATAAGCAGCGGAAGGGCCATCAGGACCAGGCAGAACGAGGCCCAGAAGCCCTTCTTCGGCATGTTCAGCGCGATGAAGATGCCAAGGGGGACCTGGATCAGCAGGATGATGACCGAGAAGAGGATCTGCCGCCCCAGAGCCTCGTGCAGGCGGTCGGAGGCGACCATCTCCTCGAACCAGTCGATCCCGGCCCAGAAGAATTCGTTCTGCCCGAAGGTGTCGTTGAAGGCGTAGTTGACCACGGTCATCAGGGGCAGGATGGCCGAGAAGGCCACCAGCACGAGGACGGGAAGGACGAGGAACCAGGCCTTGTTGTTCTGGGTCTTTTCCATCGGTCAGGCCCCCATTGGCTGGATGCGCCAGTCGTTGGCGTAGACGTTGATCTTTGCGGGCGGGAAGGCGACGCGGGGGTCCGCCGGAACCGTCTGGCCTTCGGCCAGGATGGCGTTCAGCGGCTGGCCCTGGAACTCGGCCCGGATGATGCGGTGGCGGCCCACGTCCTCGACCCGCTTCACGGTCACGGGCAGGCCCTGATCCGAAATGGTCACGTAGTCCGGGCGGATGCCGATCTGGGTGCGGCCCGTTGTTGGCCCGTAGGCCGCACCCAGGGGCACCGAGACGCCTTGCAGGCGCGCCTCGGATCCCGAAATCTCGGCCTCAAACAGATTCATGCCCGGCGAGCCGATGAAGTAGCCGACGAAGGTATGGGCCGGGGTCTCGAAGAGTTCCTCGGGCGTGCCCATCTGCACCACGCGGCCCTCGTGCATCACGACGACCTTCTGCGCGAAGGTCAGCGCCTCGGTCTGGTCATGGGTCACGTAGATCATCGTGTGCCCGAACTCGCGGTGGAGCTCCTTGAGCTGGGTCCGCAGCTCCCACTTCATGTGGGGGTCGATCACCGTCAAAGGCTCGTCGAAGAGGATCGCGTTCACGTCCTCGCGCACCATGCCGCGGCCAAGGCTGATCTTCTGCTTGGCGTCCGCCGTCAGCCCGCGCGCCTTGCGGTTCAAGTCGGCCTCCATGCCGATCATCTTCGCGATCTGGTCGACGCGCCGCGCGATGTAGGCGGCATCCATCCCCCGGTTCCGCAACGGGAAGGCCAGGTTGTCGCGGACGGTCATCGTGTCGTAGACCACGGGGAACTGGAACACCTGGGCGATGTTGCGTTCCGTCGTCTCGGCGTCGGTCACGTCGCGATCACCGAACAGGACGCGGCCCTGCGACGGGCGCACGAGGCCCGAGATGATGTTCAGAAGAGTGGTCTTGCCGCAGCCCGACGCGCCCAGGAGAGCATAGGCCCCGCCGTCCTGCCAGACGTGGTCCATCTCTTTCAGCGCATAGTCGGCGTCGCTGGTCGGGTTGGCCAGGTAGCTGTGGGCCAGGTTGGAAAGCGTGATCCGGGACATTCAGGCCGCCATCGCGTAAGGGGCGGGCGCGGCAAGGCGGCCCGAGTTGTCGAACAGGTAGACATGGGCGGGGTCGAGGTAGACCGAGCAGGCCGTGCCCGCTGACATCGGATGCACCCCGTGCACCAGCCCGACCCAGCGGTCCGGCCCGTGGTCGAGGTGCAGGAAGGTTTCCGACCCCGTGATCTCGGTCGCGCCGATGGTGCAGCGGAATTCGACCGCATCGCCGGAGTGGCGGTTCAGCGTGACATGGTTCGCGCGGAACCCGGCCATGTAGCTGCCGTCCGGCAGGGACAGAAGCCCCTGCGGAGCGGGCGCGTGGGTGCTGTCGCCGAAGGTCAGGCGGCCGGCTTCCTTGCGGCAGGCCACGAAGTTCATCGGCGGATCCGAGAAGACGCGCGCCGTGGTCGCATCCGTGGGCATCCGGTAGACCTGCGGCGTCGGGCCGAACTGGGTCACCCGGCCCTCCCAAAGCGTGGCGGTGTTTCCGCCCAGAAGCAGCGCCTCTTCCGGCTCGGTGGTCGCATAGACGAAGATCGCGCCCGAGGCCTCGAAGATCCGCGGAATCTCGATCCGCAATTCCTCGCGCAGCTTGTAGTCAAGGTTGGCGAGCGGTTCATCCAAGAGGACCAGCCCCGCGCCCTTGACCAGCGCCCGGGCAAGCGCGCAACGCTGCTGCTGGCCGCCCGAAAGCTCCAGCGGCTTCCGTTGCAGCATGGGCGTCAGGCGCAGCATCTCGGCGGTCTGGCGGACGGCCTTGTCGATCTCGGCCGCCGGGCGCCCCATCAGGCGCAGGGGCGAGGCGATGTTTTCATAGACCGTCAGGCCCGGGTAGTTGATGAACTGCTGGTAGACCATCGCCACCTTGCGGTCCTGGACCTTGACACCGGTGACGTCCTTCCCTTCCCAAAGGATGCGGCCTGCAGACGGCTTGTCGAGGCCCGCCATCAGCCGCATCAGCGTGGTCTTGCCCGCAAGCGTCGGCCCCAGAAGCACGTTCATGGTCCCGTTCTTCAAAGTGAGGTCAGTGGGGTGGATATGCACCCTGCCCCCGACCAACCTTGAGACCCCCTGCAATTCCAGCGTCATTCCGTCCCCCCTATTCCGCCGCCGGGCTGACCGCCCGCGCGGCGTCCGCCCCGGCCTCGTGGGCCATGAAGCGGTCAAGCCGTTCGATCTGGTCCGCCGTCATCCGCAGCCCAAGCTTCGACCGCCGCCAGACCACATCGGCAGCCGCCACCGCATATTCGTGTGACATGAGCCAGCGCACCTCGGCCTCCGTCAGCGTCGCGCCGAAGTCCTGGCCCAGCGCCTCGGCCGTGGTGGCCCGCCCGAGGATCGCCTCGGCCTCGGTCCCGTAGGCGCGGACCAGGCGGGCGGCCCAGTAATCGGTGAGGAAGGGGTGATTGGTCTTCAGCTTCGAGATCAGGGCGGCAACACCGTCGTGCGGGAAGTTGCCCCCGGGAAGCGGCACGCGGGCAGTCCAGGCGGGCTTTGCCGCCGGGAAGAAGGGCTGAAGCTTCGCAAGCGCGGATTCGGCCAGGCGGCGGTACGTGGTGATCTTGCCGCCAAAGACGTTCAGAAGAGGCGCGCCGTTCTGATCCAGCGACAGGACATAGTCGCGCGTGGCCGCCGTGGCCGACTTGGCCCCGTCGTTGTAAAGCGGCCGGACGCCAGAATAGGTCCAGACCACGTCGTCTTTCGTCACCGGCTTGGCGAAGTACTGCGAGGCGAAGGCCAGCAGATAGTCCCGTTCCTCGTCCGTGCAGTGGGCGTCCTTGGGGGCGCCCTTGTGGTCCTTGTCGGTGGTGCCGATCAGGGTGAAGTCCTGCTCGTAGGGGATCGCAAAGATGATCCGCCCGTCCGATCCCTGGAAGAAGTAGCAGCGGTCGTGGTCGAAAAGCCGTTTCGTCACGATGTGGCTGCCGCGGACAAGCCGGACGCCTTCGCTGGAGTTGATGCGGGCCACGTTGCGGATGACGTCTTCCACCCAGGGGCCGCCGGCGTTGACCAGGGCGCGGGCCTGGTGGTGTTCGGTGCCGTGGGGGCCTTGGGTCGTGACATGCCACAGGCCATCGCGGCGCTCGGCACTGGCGACGCGGGTGCGCGTCAGGATCCGCGCGCCGCGCTGCGCCGCATCGCGGGCGTTCAGGGCGACAAGGCGCGAATCCTCCACCCAGCAGTCGGAGTATTCGAAGGCCTTGCGGAACTTCGGCTGCAGCGGCTTGCCCGCCACGTCTCGCGTCAGGTCCAGCGTGCGGGTCGCGGGCAGGATCTTCCGGCCGCCCATGGTGTCGTAAAGGAAAAGGCCCAGCCGGATCAGCCAGTCCGGGCGCCGCCCCTTGGCCCAGGGCATGACCCAGCCCAGAAGGCGCGAGGTCGGCGTGTCGCTTTCAAACCGCATGTCCGGGGACAAGGGCAGGACGAAGCGCATCGGCCACGAGATGTGCGGCATGGCGACAAGAAGCGTCTCGCGTTCTTCCAGCGCTTCGCGGACCAGGCGGAACTCGAAATATTCCAGGTAGCGGAGGCCACCGTGGAAAAGCTTGGTCGAGGCCGAGGAGGTACCCTGCGCAAGGTCACCCTGTTCGGCCAGCGTGACGGTCAGCCCGCGGCCGGTCGCGTCGCGGGCGATGCCGCAGCCGTTGATTCCGCCGCCGATGATGAAGAGGTCGCTGACCCCTGCGCGTTCGATTGTCACCTTGGGCTCCTCCCCCGGTGGCAAACTGGACCGGGCGTTGCGATTCAGTCAACAGGAAATTTTCGTTTACGCGCGCTTTTCCAAAAAGCGAACATCGGCGCAAGCGCGATTGTGCATCTGCAGCGGAAAATTCTGCAATCGCAAAAAAGCGAAAGCAAGAAAATCGCTGACAGCCGCGCTCGTGCGTGGCAGAAAGCGGGAACGCGGAATGCGAAGGAAACCGAACCCGTGGCGCTGAACTTTCGGCAGACCGAGATCCTGGAACTGGCCCGCGCCGAGGGCCGGGTGGTGGTCGAGGATCTGGCGCAGCGCTTCGACGTGACGCTGCAGACGATCCGGCGCGACCTGTCGGACCTGGCGGACGCCGGGCACCTCGATCGGGTGCATGGGGGCGCAGTGCTGCGGACGGGCGTGGCCAACATCGGCTACGAGGCACGGCGCAAGATGAACGAGGGCGCGAAGGCCGCCATCGCCCGGGCCTGCGCGGCGGCGATTCCGGACAATTGCAGCCTGATCCTGAACCTTGGCACCACCACCGAAGCGGTCGCCCGCGAATTGCTGGCGCACCGCAACATCACCGTCATCACCAACAACATGAACGTGGCGAACACTCTCGTCGCGAACCCGGGCTGCGAGATCGTGGTGGCGGGGGGTGCGCTGCGCCGGACGGACGGGGGCCTGGTCGGAGAGCTGACGACCCAGTTCTTCGGACAGTTCAAGGTCGACTACGCGGTCATCGGCGTCTCGGCCCTGGATCGGGACGGCGACCTTCTGGACTTCGACCTGGCCGAGGTGCGGGTGTCCAAGGCGATCATCCAGCAGTCGCGGCGGACTTACCTCGTCTGCGACCATTCCAAGCTCGACCGATCCGCCCCGGCCCGGCTGGCGTCCCTGTCCGAGATCACGACGCTGTTCACCGATCAGCCCTTGCCGGCAGAGCTTATGCGGAAATGCGAGGCCTGGGGGACCGGAGTGCAGGTCGCGGGCTGAGCCCGGCCCTTCGCGACCTTCCGTCGGTCCCGGCGGCAATCAGTGTTCGCGGAAGGCGTTGCGGAAGTAGTCGGTGAAGGGCTTGAGCAGATAGGACAGAGGCGTCCGGTCTCCCGTCCTGATGAAGGCATCCACGGGCATTCCCGGGACCACGGTCTGGTCCAGCTTCTGCAGCCCCTCGGGATCGATCAGGATTTCGGTCCGAAAGAAGCGCGCTCCGCTCGCCTCGTCCACAAGCGCGTCGGCCGAGACCAGCGTCACCTGCCCGACGACCTCGGGCGTGGTCCGGGACGGCAGCGAGGAGAAGACGAGCCGGGTTTCCTGACCCACGTGCACGTCGTCGACATCGGTCGCCCGAATGCGGACCGCAGCCAGAAGCGGGCGGTCTTGCGGCACGATGAACAGAAGCGGATCGGCGGGCCGGATCACCGATTGCGGGGTCGTCACCTTCAGCCCGAACACCACCCCCGCCGCCGGCGCGCGGATGTCGAGCCGCCCGATCCGCTCGACAAGAGCGCGCTGGCGTTCCGAAAGCTCAAGCTCTCGCGCGGCGACATCGCGCAGCTCGGCCTCGGCCCTTTCACGCAGTTCGGTGGCAAGGCCCTGGATCTCGATCTCGATCTCGGTGATCCGTCCGGCGGCTTCAGCCTCTGAGGCCGCCAGCTCCCCCATCCGCCCCTCGACCTCGGCCAGCTCGCGCTCGATGGCCGTCACGCGCGGTGCCTGGGCCAGCCCCTTGGCCAAGAGGTCGCGCTGCGCCTGAAGGTCGGTGCCAAGAAGTCTTGCCTGCGTCTCAAGCGCCGCCTCCTGCGCCTTGATCCCCTTGATCTGGCTGCCGATCTGGTCGATCCGCTTGCGTCTTTCCTCGACCCCATGGGCCAGGCTCTCGCGGTGCGCGGCGAAGAGACCGGCCTGCCCTTCGACCATCTCGGCCACGTCTGGGGACCCCTCGGCCACCTGCAGCAGGTTGTCCGGGAAAGTCACCACCCCGGCCCCGTTGCGTTCGGCCTCCAGCCGGGCGCGGCGGGCGCGGAGTTCGTGAAGCTGGTTCTCGACAATGGTCAGCTCGGACCGCAGCGGGCTTCCGTCCAGCCGCAGAAGGACATCACCGACCCCAACCCTGTCGCCTTCCGCGACCAGGATCTCGGAGACGACCCCGCCGTCGATGTGTTCGACCACCTGCCGGTTCCTGGACACCTCGACCTGGCCGGGCGCGATGATCGCCCCGGTCAGCGTCGTCAGGACCGACCAGGCCCCCAACCCACCGATCAGCAGCACCAAGGTCAGGAATCCCAGGACCATCGGCCCGCGCGCCGACCAATGCGTCGTTTGCCCGGTCATGTCGCCCCCACCCGGTTGGCTGGTCCGAGGATCAGCGTGTTGTGGTTTCGCACCAGCTCGCGCAGGACCTGGTTGCGCGGACCGAAGCCCCGGCGCAGCCCCTCGTCCAGGACCAGAAGCATGTCGCATTCCTGGATCGCCGCCGGGCGGTGCGCCATGATCAGGACCGAGTTGCCCTCGGCTTTCATGGCCCGGATCGCGGCGTTCACCGCCGCCGAGCCGTCGCTGTCGAGGTTCGAGTTCGGCTCGTCCAGGATCAGCAGCACCGGGTCGCCGTAAAGCGCCCGCGCCAGGCCGATGCGCTGGATCTGGCCGCCGGACAAGCGGTTGCCCGCTGCCGAGACCAGCGTGTCATACCCGTTCGGCAACCTGACGATCATCCCGTGCGCATCGGCCTTCATCGCCGCGGCCACAACGCGGGCGCTGTCTGGTTTGGGATCAAGCCGCGCGATGTTGTCGGCGATGGTGCCGTCGAACAGCGTGATCCGCTGCGGAAGATAGCCGATGAGACGCCCAAGCCGATCCGGATCGTACTGGTCCAGCGTCGCCCCATCCAGCCGGATCGTCCCCGACCGCGGGCGCCAGACGCCGGTCAGGGCCTTTGCCAACGTCGACTTGCCCGATCCGGAGGGTCCGATGACGCCGACCGCTTGTCCCGGATCGACCCGGAAGCTGACCATGCGCAGGATCACCCCCTGGTCGCCCGGAGGGCCGACCGTCAGCGCGTCCACTTGGACCAGCGCGCGCGGGCGCGGCAGGGCCGTGCGCGGTGCTGTGGGCGGCACGCGGGACAGAAGCCCTTCCAGACGGCGCCAGCCTTCGCGCGACCGCTGCGCCAGCGGCCATTGCCCCACCACGGCCTCGATCGGCGCCAGCGCCCGGCCAAGCAGGATCGAGCCCGCGATCATCGCCCCCGCCGTCAGTTCGCCCTGCAGGACCAGCCAGGCCCCCAGGCCCAGCATCGCTGATTGCAGGAACAGCCGGAAGGTCCGGGTAACGGAGCCGAAGGCACCCACCACCCCGCCGGCCGTGATCGCCTTCTGCAGCGCCCTTTGGCGAGAGACATGCCAGCGGTCGAAGCCCGCCTCCTGCATCCCCAGCGCCTGCAGGGTCTCGGCTTCGTTCTTCAACTGGTCCGACAGGCGTTCGGATGTGACCGAAGCCCGGCCCGCTTCGATCTGGGGACGGCGCGAAAGGATCTGGTTGACCAGGGTGATGGCCACCAGCGCCGCACCTCCCCCGATGGCAAGCCAGCCCATAAGCGGATGGAAGACGAAGGCGGCGGCGAAGAAGACCAGTGTCCAGGGCAGGTCCATCAGGGCCAGGAACAGGGGCGAGGCGAGGAAGGTCCGGATCGCCTCGAGGTCCCGCTGGGCCGTGACGGCGTCCGCATCGTTCGGAGCGACGGCCGCCACCTGCATCGCTGCACTGAACACCCGCCGGTCCAGCCGGTCCTGGAACCGGGCGGCGGCGATTGCCATGATCCAGCTGCGGGCATAGTCCAGAAGGCCCATCGCCAGGAACAGGGCAAGGGTCAGGATCGACAGCGCCACCAGCGTTTCCTCGGACCGGCTGCCCAGCACGCGGTCGTAGACCTGCAACATGTAAAGTGGTCCGGTCAGCATCAGGACGTTCACCACCAGGCTGAAGAGCGCGACGGTCCAGGTCAGTCCGATGGCCTTTCTTCGCGCCGACCGAAGCTCGCCCCCGCCCTGGACCGACTTACTCTCCTCCAAGATGATTCTCCGGGTGGCTTGCCATCGTCATTCCTTCACGCTGCGGACGGCGGTCCGGTCGTTGGCACGGGGGTCACCAGCACAGGAAAGACGGGCTCACATGCCCTTCAGGACCCGATTTGCAACCCGCATAGGCGGACGGCCGCGGCAGAATGCCACGGACAGGCGAATTTCGCCCACAACCAGAGGTTAACTCTCGCCAAGTGATTTAATCCGCCGTATAGGGAAATGGTTCCGTAACGAATGAAATATTTTTTGGGGCGACAACGCCCCGCGGGGGCATATCGATTGGCCCCGTTCACCCGGAATGGCTTTCTGCCCCGCAATTCCACGCCGCCACCCGCGGCGCGGACCGGAAGACGCTTGCCTGCCCGCAATCTTAAGGCTTGGCCGCGGTCAAGACCCGTCAGTTCTGCTGCCTTTCCGGCGGCCTGTTCCCGCATGCCCAGTTGGGCCCCCAACTCACACCCCAGGATCACTGCCATGACTCCCACCCTCCACCTCCCGGCCACGTCGCCGATGCTTCACCACAGGCTCGCAGAAACCGCGGCGGCCCGTTCCACCCTTCTTGCGGCGGTCTGATCATGCTCGTTTCGCTTGGCACGACCGCGGCGCAGCTGCAGACACTGATCAACACGGCACCCGCCGGGACCACGCTTCAGCTTGCGGCGGGTCACTACAAGTTCGACCGCACCATCGTCGTGGACCGCGACGACATCTCGATCGTGGGCGCGGGATCGGGGAAAACCTTCATCGACATGCCGTCCGGCCTGGGCGGGGCCGCATTCCAGATCGGCAGCGGGGTCCAGAAGGGGGCCTTCACCCTTGCCAAGGACATGGCCGAAGGCGGCACGGTGATGACCCTGTCCGGCGCGCACAGCTTTGTTGCGGGAGACTATGTCTACCTGTCGCGGGAAAGCACCGCGGCCTTCTACGCCGAGATCGGCGACACCACCTGGGCGCGGACCGACGTGCCGCTGCGCACCTCGATCGCGAAGGTCGTGGCGGTCAACGGATCGCAGATCACCCTGTCGCCCGGCGTCCACTTCGATTTCCCCATCGGCGAGACCAAGATCAGCGAGATCGCGATGGCCGAGAACGTCAAGGTCGGCGGGTTCACCGTGGACTACGGCCTGTCCGCTGCGAATCCGTCCAATTTCGCAAATACGCTCAGCGCCTATGACCGCAACGCCGTGATCGAGATCGACGGCACGGCGGGCGTCCAGCTGTTCGACGTCACCTCGCATGACGTGCCCTCGCTGGGGGTCAACGTGGCCAGCAGCACGAACGCGAAGATCGACGGCATCACGATGACCGGCGCGCACAACAAGGGCGAGGGCGGCAACGGCTATGGCCTGCAGATCCGCGACGTCTATGACAGCAGCTTCACCAACCTCAGCGACATGGACATGCGCCATTCGGTGGTCTTCGCCTCGTGGACCTCGGCCGCCGGGAACTTCGTGCATGTGTCGCAGACCGACCGCGACATCAACTTCCACGGCGGGCGCGACCATGACAACGTGGTGATGGTCGACCGGTCGATCCGCGATGCGAACTCGGACATCATCTCGCCCACGCTTTTCGTCAACACCGAGGGCACGCATTACGGAACCGTCACGGACGCCAGCGCAAACAAGGTCGCTTTCGGCAGCGTGGTCGGAACCCGGCTGGCCGACGCCATCACCGGCTATGACAACGGCGCATTGCTGGACGGCAAGGCGGGCAACGACAGCCTGACGGGCGGGGCCGGCAACGACAAGCTGATCGGCGGCGCGGGCGCGGACAACCTGAACGGCATGGCCGGCGTGGATATCGCCGCCTACACCGGCAAGCATGCCGACTTCACGATCCGGTCGCTGGGCGCCGGCGTGTTCGAGGTGACCGACCGGGTGGGCACCCAGTCGGTGGACCGCGTGACGGGCGTGGAATGGCTGGTCTTCGATGACAAGGCCGTCGATCTTCGGGACATGTCGGTCAAGCCGCTTTCGGCCGTGGACGGCATCTTCCAGGGTGCCGGAACCTGGCGGCCCGCCAGCACCACCACGCAGACGCAGAACATCGCCACCACGGGCGACGACGTCTTCACCGTCACCAGCAGCAGCACCGTCATCTCAGGCCTGGCCGGGATCGACACGGTGCGGTCATCGGCGACCTACACCATCGCGTCCGATGTCGAGAACCTGGAACTGACGGGCACGGCGGCGATCAACGGCACCGGGAACCTGAATGCCAACGTCCTGACCGGCAACGCCTTGGCCAACACCCTGCGCGGGCTGGCAGGGGCCGACCGGCTGGAGGGACGCGAGGGGAACGACAGCCTGAACGGCGGTTCCGGGAACGACGTCCTGCACGGCGACGCCGGCAATGACATGCTGAACGGCGGCGCGGATCGGGACGTCCTTTCGGGCGGCGCGGGCGCGGACGTGTTCATCTTCCAGCGCGCCTCGCACTCGACCCGCGCCGCAAGCGACAGGATCCTGGATTTCCAGACCGGGGTCGACAAGCTGGACCTGTCGCTGATCGACGCCGACACCTCGGTCTCGGGGAACCAGGCTTTCGTTTACGGCACCTCCGCCGCGGGGGCGGCCTCGCTGTGGATGAGCGGCGGATTCGTCTTCGGCGACGTGAACAACGACGGCATCGCGGACCTCGCGATCGAAGTGACCGGCGCCATCGCCCAGAGCGACTTCCTGTTCTAGGCGATCTGGCAGGGCTGGGGCATCCGGCCTTCCGTAGTCCTCGGAAGAAGGGCACGGAAGGTCGGCGAGCGCCGGAATGTCAACGGCCGGACCCGCCGGGGTCAGGTGCAGAGTTCAGGCCGGTCTGAAATGGAAGGATTTGGTGGAGCAGAGGGGGATCGAACCCCTGACCTTATCATTGCGAACGATACGCTCTCCCAACTGAGCTACTGCCCCATCCGCGCCGCCGTATTCATCGCAAATCGGCAAAGGAGTCAAGCCGGGTCGGTGCGTGGATGAGGATCGCACATGGACGAACAGGGCGGGCCGGCGGCCCACCCTGTTGCACATCCTTGCCCTTGCAGGACTCAGGTGTGGTTCGGGCCGTCGTCGCGGCCACGGCCCTTGCCGCCCCGGTCGTCACCAGCCGGATCATCCGCGCCATGCTTGGCCAGGATCAGCGTCGAGCCCGGGATCCAGGCGTGGTTCGCGCCGTCGTCGCCGCCACGGCCCTTGCCGCCCCGGTCGTCACCAGCCGGATCATCCGCGCCATGCTTGGCCAGGATCGGGGTCGAGCCCGGGACCCAAGTGTGGTTCGCGCCGTCGTCGCCGCCACGGCCCTTGCCGCCCCGGTCGTCGCCAGCCGGATCATCGGCGCCGTGCTTGGCCATGACCGTCGGCGCAAAGGACAGAAGATCGGCCTCGGGCGATACCGAAGCCTGGGCGGCGGGAAGGGCGAGCAGGCTCAGCGCGGCGGCGAGGGCGGGGAAAGTCAGCATTCTGGACATCTCTGGTCTCCTGTTGGTTTGCGTAGGCCAAAGGTAGACCAGTGACTGTCGCCGCATCAGGGAAGAAGGTCGGGCGATATTGGGGGATTGTTTCAGACCAAGGTCCGACTCCCCGTCAGCCCTTGAGATGTTCGCGTGCCAGCATCGCCGCCTCGACCCGGTTCCTGACATGCAGCTTCTGCAGGATCGAGGTCATGTAGTGCTTCACCGTCTTTTCCTGCAGGTCGAGCGCCTCTCCCACCTCGCGGTTGGACTTGCCCTGCGCCACCAGCCGCAGGATGTCCTCCTCGCGGCGCGACAGGTCTGCCATCGGGTCATGCCGGTCGGGCCGGCCCTTCAGCGAGACGAGAAGCCGCCCGGCCAGACCCGGCGACACATGCGGCCGACCGCTGGCAAGGTCCCGGACCAGGGCCACCAGGTCTCCTGCGCCGATGCCCTTGAGGATGTAGCCAAGCGCCCCCTCGCGCATCGCCTGGACAAGGTCGTCCTCCGCCTCGGAAGCGGTGAGCATGGCGACATGCGGAGGTGCGGGAAGGGCGCGGATCTGCTTCAGGGCCGCCAGCCCGCCGCCACCGGGCATGGAGATGTCAAGCAGGACAAGGTCCGGCGCCAGCCTTTCCGCCAGGCGCACCACTTCGGCGCCGTCCGCAGCCTGGCCCACCACGGCGATTCCCGCTGCCTCACCCAGGGTATGCGCAAGACCTTCGCGGTAGATCGGATGGTCGTCGGCCAGAAGCACGGTGATGGTCCGATCGGTCATTCCAGGCCTCCAAGGTCGAGTGTCATCCGAAGTTCGGCTCCGCCCGAGTCGCGGTTGCGCCGATCGATGTGACCACCAAGGCTTTCCACCCGGTCCTTCACCCCCTGCAGGCCCATCCCGCCCTCGTCCGGCGCGGCATTGTCCGGCGGGAAGCCCGGCCCCCGGTCGCGGACCCAGAGCGAGAGCCGCTCGCCCACGATTTCCAGTTCGACCTCCTGGCCGGTCCCGCCGCCGTGCCGCCAGGCGTTGGTCAACCCTTCCTGCGCGACGCGGAAGACGCAGGTCTTGACCGCTGCCGATAGCTTTGGCGCATTGCGAAGGCGGGAGGCGAAGCCGACTTCGGTGCCGGTCCGGTCGGCGTGGCTTTGCGTCAGCGCCTGCAACAGGTCGGGCAGTGACCGCTCGGCGATGTCGGGCAGCGACAGACCCCGGGCGATGGAGCGGATTTCGCCCATCGCGTCACGGACCGCCCGCTCGACCTGGTCAAGGTCGGCTTGCGCCTTGCCCGCCGGGGCCTGCGCCCGAAGCGAATCCAGCCGCAGGGCGGCAAAGCCCAGCAGTTGCGCCGGGCCGTCGTGCAGGTCGGCGCCGATCTGTTTCAGCGTGCTGTCGTTCATCGCGGCGACCCGCCCCGCAGCGCCCTGCGCCCGGATCCGCAGCGCGACATTGCGGGCCGACAGCGATTTCAGCTCGGCGATCTGGCGGTCGATGGTGAAGCTGCCGCGCAGTACGATGGCGAAGAGCGAAATCCCGATGGCCGCCATCACCGCCGCGACCGCCCCCCAGCTGGCGAGCCGGGCTTTCAGCAGGTCGGACTTCAGCGCGCTGGCGTCCTCGTAGAACTCTGCCACGGCGATCACCTCACCCGTGCGGGTGTTGCGGATCGGGCTGTAGATTTCCAGAAGCGGGATGCCCAGCGCCCGCTCGGCGATATCCTCTTCGTCGCTGGTCTCTTCCAGATCGGCCTGAACCTCGCCCTCCCAGGCCAGCTTGAGGTTCCGCGTCTCGTCGAAATGCTTGCCGACCAGGGACTGGTTGCTGGCATCGGCCAGATAGCCGCCAGCCCGCCACAACTTGAACGAAACCACCCGCTTGCCCAGCGCGGTCTCGTCCAGAAGCCGCGCGACTTCCAGCCGGGTCTCCGGGCTAAGGCTTTCACGCGTGGACAGCTCCTGCATCAGCGGCGCAACGAAGCTTTCCATGTAGAGCGCGGTGGCGTTGGCCGTGTTGCGGACCGTGACCTCCTCGATCCGGCCCGAGACCCAAAGCCCCACGGCGAGGACCGCCACCAGCATGACCGTCCCGCCTGCAAGCGCGAATTGCCGGGCAAGGGACAACCTTTCCCACTGCCAATCGGACAGACCCGCCCCTACCGTCACTCTGAACACTCCTGCACCTGGGGCGCAGGCTAGCGGATGCACCGCACAAGGCCAGAGTTTTTCGGGCGTCAGACGGCGTGCTGGCGGACGAAGGCCAGGATGTCGGCGGCGGGGCGCGCACCTGCAAGGCGGGCGACCTCGCGGCCGTTGCGGTAAAGGATCAGCGCCGGGATGCCGCGGATACCCGCCCGGGCCGAGATCTGGGGATGGTCCTCGGTGTTCAGCTTCATCAGCCGGGCCTGGCCCTCCAGGGCCTTGGCGGCCTTGGCGAATTCCGGTGCCATCATCCGGCAGGGACCGCACCACGGCGCCCAGTAGTCGACAAGGACGGGCAGGCCGTCGCCGCGCGTCACCTTGTCATGGCTGGCGGCGTCCAGCTCGTGTACCGCGCCGTCCACCAGCACCGCGCCGCAGATGCCGCATTTCGGGGCGTCGCCCAGCCGGGCCAGGGGCACGCGGTTCGCTTGGCCACAAGCCGCGCAGGTCAGTTTCAGGGCTTCGGTCACGGGCATGGCGCACCTCACATCTTGCAAGTCTTGAAGATGTGTCGAGTGGATCGCCGCTGCAAGGGAGGGTCAGAGAAAATCCTCTTCCTCGCCGCTGACGTCGACACCCAAGGCCTCGAGCCCCGCTTCCAGGTTCTCGGCCAGGTGTGGCATTCCCATCAGGTAGTCGGCGGTGGGCGTGGTTGCCTCGCGCACGGCAGTGGCCACCGCCTCGTCGAAATCCTCGGGCTCGAAGGCGCCACGGCCGACCCAGGCGACGGCGGTGAGCTGCGCCTTGTCGTCCTCGTTCAGCGCGTCGATGAAGGCGTGCAACTCGGCATCGCCGACGCCGCCCTCACGGGCCAGGTAGATCACGTGCACCACCTTCTGCGGGCTGATCTCAAGCATGGCGGTCTCCCTCTTTCGTGCATCGTCGCGCAAGGCGGCGCGGGGCGCAAGCGTCAGCCGATCAGCCAGACGGTGACCCCGTGCGCCACGGCCCCGGCGAGAGTGGCCAGGACGACCGACCGGCGCGCGATCCAGGTTGCCACCACCGCCGCCGTTCCGATGACGACCGGGGCAAGGCGCAAGGCATCCGGTGACAGTGCGGGCAGGATCGAGGCCACGAACAGCGTCGCGATGGCTGCCGGTCCCGTCGCCGACAGAAATCGGCCCAGCCAGCCGCCGACGGACATCCGGTCCATCCGCGCCAGGATCGGCAAGGCGCGAAAGGCCCAGTTCGCGACGCCGGCCATCAGTGCGACCGTCAGAAGCTCCCAGTTCATCGCCGCACCAGCCCGGTGGCCGCGCCCGCAAGCATTCCCAGAAGGATGCCGCTCGTCGTGCCCAGCGCCAGCGTCGCCGCCACGGTCACCAGCCCCGCCACCGCGATGACCGGCAATTGCGCCCGGCTGAGGATCGACAAAAGAAGCGCCAGGAACAAGGCGGGCAGCATGAAGCCCAGGCCCGCGTTCAGCGCAGGCCAGCCTTCCAGCGCCCCGCCCCCGGCGAAGGCGCCGACAGCCGTGCCCGAAACCCAGGCGACATAGGCCCCAAGGCCCAGGCCGAACATGTGCGCCTCCGAGAACCGATGTCCCCGCGCCAGCGCCCCAAGCGCCTGGCCAAAGACCTCGTCCGTCAGGCCCCAGGCCCAGGCCCAGGCATGGCGGCGGGTGGCCTCGGGCCCCGCCTCGCGCATCAGGGCGGGGCCGTAAAGGAGATGGCGCAGGTTCATCGCGATCAACGTGAAGGCCGCGACAAGGACCGGAGCGCCCGAGGACAGAAGCGCCAGGGCCAGGAACTGCGAAGCCCCGGCATAGATCACCAGGGACAAGGCGACCGCATCCAGCGCCGTGAAGCCCGCCCGCGTGGCAGCAACCCCGAAGGAAAAGGCGATCGGAAAATAGCCAAGCGCGATGGGAAGGCTGGCCATCAGGCCGTCAAGGAAGGGCGGGCGGGACCGGGTCATGGGGACGATGGGCTATCGCGGCGACTGGGCGCGGTCAATGCCGCGGGACTGTTGCGGAAACCCTGACTTGCGCCTGTGCCTGCGGCTCTGCATTCTCGGCGCCGAAATCTGGTTCAGGACCCGCCCATGCGTCTCGCTGCCCTTGCCGCCCTTCTGACCGCCACCGCCGCGCTGCCCGCCCTTGCCCAGGACATTCCGGGCACCGAATTCGAAGCCGGCAACTGGGCGGGCGCTGCGGTTGCCGACGACCGCGGGAATTTCTCGCACTGCTATACCTCGGTCGGCTACATGAACGGCCAGACGCTGTGGGTTGGGCTTTACCCGAACGACAGCGTGTCGATCCTTCTGTCCCAGCCAGATGTGCGCTTCGAACCCGGCCAGAAATTCGAGCTTTGGGTGATGATGGAGACCGGCCTTCCCGCCATCGGCAACGGCGAGGCCTGGGACGAAGCCTTCGCGGGCATCACCTACACCGGCATCCAGCCCACGGTCGAGTTCCTGGTCAGCGGCCGCTACCTGAGGATGCTCGGCATGGGCATCGACGACGGGTTCGACGTCGACGGGATCGCCCCGGCGCTGGACCTGGCGCAGGCCTGCCTTGCAGCGCAGGGCCAGCAGGGCGGGTCGGGCGGCAAGGTGCTGGGCTCCTCCCCCGGGGGCGTCAAGACACCGCCGAAAGTCCCGGACCTGTCGAAGCCGAAAACCAGCGGCGTAGGGTCCGGAGGCGGCCTTGGCGCGCGGCCGGGCGGTGCACTCGGGACCCCGGCACCGAAGCCCCAGCCCTGACGTTTTGGCCCCCGGGTTGCTCCAGGGGCCAAATTTCTTAAGCAAGAAATTTGTCAAAATCCTTGCTTAAGGATTTTGGTCCTTACTCCGCCGCCTCGGCGTAGGCCTCCACCGGCGGGCAGGTGCAGATCAGGTTCCGGTCGCCATAGACGTTGTCGACCCGGCCCACCGGCGGCCAGTACTTGTCGACGCGGAACGACCCCGGCGGGAAGCAGCCGGTCTCGCGGCTGTATTTCCGGTCCCAGTCGCCCACCAGCGCCGCCACCGTGTGCGGTGCATGGCGGAGGGGTGAGTCCTCGGCCGTGATCTCGCCCTTCTCGACCGCCCGGATCTCATCCCGTATCGACAGGAGCGCGGTGATGAAGCGGTCGATCTCGGCCTTGGTTTCCGATTCCGTCGGCTCCACCATCAGCGTGCCCGCCACCGGCCAGGACATGGTCGGTGCGTGGAATCCGTTGTCGATCAGGCGCTTGGCGATGTCGTCCACCGTCACGCCCGCTTCCGCGAAGGGCCGGGTGTCGAGGATGCATTCATGCGCGACCCGGCCCTTGTTGCCCATGAAGAGGATCGGGTAGTGGCCGCTGAGCCGCGCCGCGATGTAGTTCGCGTTCAGGATCGCCACCCGCGTCGCCTGCGTCAGCCCTGGTCCGCCCATCATCAGGCAGTAGGCCCAGGAGATCAGCAGGATCGAGGCCGAGCCGTAAGGCGCCGCCGAGACGGTTCCCTGATCGGTGCTCTTCAGCCCGCCACCTTCCGGATTGTCCGTCTCCGGATGCCCCGGCAGGTGCGGCGCGAGGTGGGCCTTCACGCCGATCGGCCCCATGCCCGGCCCCCCGCCGCCATGCGGGATGGCAAAGGTCTTGTGCAGGTTCAGGTGGCTGACATCCCCGCCAATCTCGCCCGGCTTCACCAGGCCCACCAGCGCGTTCATGTTCGCCCCGTCGATGTAGACCTGCCCACCGTGGTCATGGGTGATCTGGCAGATCGTCCGGACGGTTTCCTCGAAGACGCCATGCGTGGAGGGATAGGTGATCATGCAGGCCGCAAGCCGGTTCCCCGCCGCCTCGGCCTTCGCGCGGAAGTCCTCGACATCCACGTCACCGTTCGGGGCGGATTTCACCACCACGACCTCCATCCCTGCCATCTGGGCGCTGGCCGGGTTGGTGCCGTGCGCGCTGGTCGGGATCAGGCAGACCGTCCGCTGGGTATCCCCCCGCGCGCGGTGGTAGGCGAGGATGGTCAGAAGCCCCGCGTATTCCCCTTGCGCGCCCGAGTTCGGCTGCATCGACATGGCGTCGTAGCCGGTGATCTCGCACAGCTTCTGGCTCAGGTCGTTGATCGCCTCATGATACCCCGCCGCCTGGTCGCGCGGGGCGAAGGGGTGAAGGCTGCCGAACTCCGGCCAGGTGATCGGCATCATCTCGGCCGCGGCGTTCAGCTTCATCGTGCAGGACCCAAGCGGGATCATCGCCCGGTCCAGCGCCAGGTCGCGGTCCGACAGACGGCGCATGTAGCGCATCATCTCGGACTCGGCCCGGTTCATGTGGAAGACCGGATGGGTCAGGTAATCGGAGGTCCGAAGCATCTCCTCCGGGAAGCCCAGGTCGGCGCGGTGCGGCGGGACCCCGTCGATCCCGAAGGCGCGGAGGACCTTGATCAGGACACGCTCGTCGGTCGTCTCGTCCAGGCTGATGCCCACGCGGTTGTTGCCGATCTTGCGGAAGTTCAGGCCTTCGTTCCGGGCCGCGGCAAGGATACCCGCCTGGCCCACGCCGACCTCCACCGTGATCGTGTCGAAGAACGCCCGCGGTGCCACGACCGCGCCGGCCGCCTTCAAGGCCCGCGCAAGGCGCTGGGTCAGGAAATGCACCCGCTCGGCAATCGCGCGCAGGCCTTTGGGCCCGTGGAAGACCGCGTACATCGAGGCCATGACGGCAAGGAGAGCTTGCGCCGTGCAGACGTTCGACGTGGCCTTCTCGCGCCGGATGTGCTGCTCGCGGGTCTGGAGCGAAAGGCGATAAGCCTTGTTCCCCTGCGCGTCGATGGAGACGCCCACGATCCGCCCCGGCATCTGCCGCTTGTGCGCATCCTTCACCGCCATGAAAGCGGCATGCGGGCCGCCATAGCCCATCGGCACCCCGAAGCGCTGCGCCGAGCCGACGGCGATATCCGCCCCCATCGCGCCCGGTTCCTTCAGCATGCACAGCGCCAGAAGATCCGTCGCCATGATCGCGATGGCACCCACGGCATGAAGCGTGGCGATACGCTGGGTGAAGTCGACCACGTGGCCGTAGCTGGACGGATACTGGAAGATTGCGCCAAAGACCTTGGCGGGTTCCAGCGCCCGGACGTCATCGACGATGATCTCGATCCCCAGGGGCAGCGCGCGGGTCTTGATGACGGCGATGGTCTGGGGGTGGCAGAAGCGGTCGACGAAAAAGGCTTTCGCCTTCGACTTCGCCACACGTTCGGCCATGGTCATCGCCTCGGCGGCGGCCGTCGCCTCGTCCAGAAGGGAGGCGTTGGCCACATCAAGGCCGGTCAGGTCGCAGACCATCGTCTGGAAGTTCAGCAGAGCCTCCAGCCTACCTTGCGCGATTTCGGGCTGGTAGGGGGTGTAGGCGGTGTACCAGGCCGGGTTCTCCAGGATGTTCCGCTGGATCGCCGGGGGCGTCACCGTGCCGTAGTAGCCCTGCCCGATCAGGCTGGTCATAACGCGGTTCTTCGCGCCGACCTCCTTCATCTTGGCCAGAAGCTCATGCTCGGCCAAAGGCGCCCAGGGAAGCGGCTTCGACTGGCGGATCGACGGCGGCACGGTCTGGTCGATCAGCTCGTCCAGGGTGCGGACACCGACGGCGGCCAGCATCTCTTCCATCTCTACCGGGGACGGGCCGATGTGGCGGCGGTTGGCGAAATCGTAAGGGTTGTAGTCGGTGGGAGTGAAGGTCATGGGACAAGCCTTTGGCATGGGGCGGACAAATCCCTTCGAAGGGATTTGCAATTTTCTTCGAAGAAAATTGTCCGGAGTTTTCGAAAACTCCGGGCGCGGAGATCAGCCGATCAGGTCCTGATACTCGTCCTCGTCCATGAACTGGTCGAGCACGCTCAGGTCGTCAACCTTCAGCTTGAAGAACCAGGCGGCGCCGGTCGGGTCCTCGTTGACGAGGCCGGGGTTGTCGACAAGCTTCTGGTTCACCGCCACCACCTCACCGTCGATGGGCGCAAGGATGTCGGACGCGGCCTTGACGCTTTCGATCACGCAGACCTCGTCCCCCTCGGCGACCATCGTGTCGGTCTCGGGAAGCTCGACGAAGACCACGTCGCCCAACTGGGTCGCGGCGTGTTCGGTGATGCCGACGACCACGAGGTCACCCTCGACGCGCAGCCATTCGTGTTCCTTGGTGTATTTCATGGTCAGTCCTCAGCGCTTGTAGGTTGTCGGTTGGAAAGGCATCTCGGCAACGGTCACGGGCAGGCGCTTGCCGCGCACCTCGCCCATGAGAGTCGTGCCGATGGTAGCATGGGCGCGGGCGACGTAACCCATCGCGATGGGGGCGTTGACCGAAGGGCCAAAGCCGCCGGAAGTCACTTTTCCGACAGGCGTCCCGTCCTCTGCGAAAAGCTCCACGCCTTCGCGCATCGGCGCGCGACCCTCGGGGCGGAGACCGACGCGGAGCCGCTCCGGCCCCTCGGCCAGTTCCTTCAGGATGCGCGCCGCTCCCGGGAAGCCCCCTTCCCGCGCGCCACCGGCCTTGCGGGCCTTCTGGATCGCCCAGGTCAGGTTCGCCTCAACCGGGCTGGTGGTCGTGTCGATGTCATGGCCGTAGAGGCAGAGCCCCGCCTCCAGCCGAAGCGAGTCCCTTGCGCCAAGGCCAATCGGCGCGACCCCGGCCTGAGCCAGCAACTTCCGCGCGAAACCCTCCGCCTGCGCCTCGGGGACCGAGACCTCGAACCCGTCCTCGCCCGTGTAGCCCGACCGCGAAACCCAGATATCCCCGAACACCCGGTGATCCATGAACCGCATCGCGGTCACGCCCGGCACCACCGCCTCCAGCGCGGCCTCGGCCCCCGGCCCCTGCAAGGCAAGCAGCGCCCGGTCGGTCAAAGGTTCCACCGAAACGCCCGGCATCCCGGCGGTCATATGGGCGATGTCCGCCGCCTTGCAGGCCGCGTTCACCACGACATAGAGGTGATCCCCCCGGTTGGTGAACATCAGGTCATCCAGGATCCCGCCCGCATCATTGGTGAAGAGGCCATAGCGCTGCCGCCCCTCGCTGAGGCCCAGCACATCCACCGGCATCAGCGCCTCGAAGGCGAGCTTCAGCTCCTCCATCGAGCCCCTGGGCCGCAGGATCACCTGACCCATGTGGCTCACGTCGAACAACCCCGCCGCACTGCGCGTGTGCAGGTGTTCCTTCAGCACCCCGTCCGGGTACTGCACTGGCATCCGGTAGCCCGCGAAGGGCACCATCTTGCCGCCAAGTTCCTCATGCAGGGGCTCCAGCCCCAGATGCAAAAGCTCCGGCTCCTCCAGGTCGGCCATCGCCGTCCCTCCCGTCGTCTTTGGCCGGAAAACGCACCGGCACCGTCAGGCGGGCCAATCCCCACCCTGCGATGCCCCCTCTGTCCCTGTGCCCGAAAGCACGCCTGAGATCGTTATCCCTTCGGCGTCCCGCCTGCGGCGGGAACTCTCCAGAGTCCTTGGTCAGAAACGGTCCTTGCGCCTGAGAGTTTACCGGGGCGGTTGCTCCTTCGGCACCGGGCTTTTCCCGGATTCTCCCGAACCTGACGACACTTCCCTACCCCAAAGCCCCACCACCCGGCAAGCGAAATTCGGAATACGACGGTATGCCGAGCACTACCGACGCGTCACGCCCGCCGCTCGCCGGGGCTGGCCACCGGCTCGGTCTCGGGCGCAGGGTCGGGGGCCGGGCGCATCCGGGACGCAGGCAGGCCCGGCGCGCGGATCGCCAACAGCGCCAGCCAGGCGGCCAGAAGGCCGAAGACCACCCCGCCCAAAGCCTGCCCCACCAGAACGCCCTCGGCCCCCCAGTATTGCCCCAGCCAAAGGGCCAGCGGGATCGTCCCCACCGTGTGGCGGCCCCAGTTCACCAGCGTGGACCAGAAGGGCCGGCCAAGGTTGTTGCAGACCGCATTGCCCACGAAGACCATGCCGTTGAAGAACCACAACAGCGCCAGCGGCCCGCAGAAGAGGTAGACGAGGTCGCGCGTCAGCCCCTCGGCCTTGAACGCGTCCGCGATGGGTCCGCGCAACAGGAACAGCAGCGCCGAGACGAAGAGGATGACCAGCGCCGTGAAGATCAGCCCGTCCCAGAAGGTGCGCCTGACGCGGTCCATCCGCCCCGCACCGAAGTTCTGTCCCACGATGGGTCCGATGGCACCCGCCAAGGCGAAGATCACCCCGAAGGCCACCGGCGTCAGCCGCCCGGCGATGGCCATGCCCGCCACCGCCGCCTCGCCATAGGCGCTGGTGGCGCGGGTCACGAAGGCCTGTCCTACCGGGGTTGCCACCTGCGTCAGGATCGCCGGGATCGCGATGGCCCAGATCGGCCCCATGTCCGCCACCACCTGCCCGACCGTGGGCCGGTCGAACCCGCCGTATTTCCGGCGGATCGGTTGCAGGGCGATCCAGGCGATGACCACCCGCGCCGCGACGGATGCAATCGCCGCTCCGGTCAGTTCAAGCTTGAAGCCGAAGATCAGGATCGGGTCCAGCACGGCCGTCGCCACCGCGCCCCAGACCGTCGCCATCATCGCCGCGCGGGCGTCGCCGTGGCTCCGCAGGATCGCGCCGCCGATCATCCCGACCATCAGCAGGGGCTGCGAGGGCACCACGATCTGCAGGAAATGCACCGCCAGCGCCGCCGTCTCTCCCGTCGCGCCCAGAAGCCCGACCAGCGGCCAGAGGAAGAGCCACACCACCGCCGCGAAGAGCGAGCCGAAGACGAAGCTCAGCACCAGCCCGGTCGTCGCCTTCTCGCGCGCAAGGACCGGGTCCCGCGCCCCCAGTGCCCGCGCCACCAGCGCGCCCACGCCGATGGACATCCCGATCCCGAAGCTTGTGGTGAAGAACAGAATCGCTCCCGCGTACCCGATGGCGGCCGCCAGTTCCTCGCGCCCCAGAAGCGCGATGTAGAACATGTTGATCAGGTCGACGACGAAGACCGCCATCAGCCCGACGGACGAGGTGAGCGACATCACCGACACATGCCGGAAGAGGTTTCCCTCGACGAACTTCGCCTGCGCGTTCGGTGCTGCCATAGCCGATCCTAGTCTTGGGACTGACCGGGCCCAAGCTCATTTCATGTCTACAAATATCCCACGGGAGGTCCGGAGGGTGTGAAACCCTCCGGGGTGTCCATGGGGCTCAGACGCTCGGCACCTTGCGCAAGAGCGGCATCACGTCGGCCATCTCCGGCCCCGCATCGCGGCCCGTCAGCGCCCGGCGCAGCGGGCGGAACAGGTCCTTGCCCTTGCGCCCCGTCGCTTCCTTCACCGCCGCCGTCCACTCGCCCCAGGTTCCTTGCGTCCACGGCTTCGGCGGCAGCATCGCCAGCGCCTGGGCCACGAAGTCGCGGTCGGCAGGGTCGATCACCGGCTCGGCCCCGTCGCGGAAGAGTGTCCACCACTCCTGCAGGTCCGCCAGCACCGTGATGTTGCCTTTGGCCACCGCCCAGAAGGCCTCGGCCTCGCCCTCGGGCACGCCGAGGTCCAGCACACGGTCCTTCACCGCCTCGAAGGGCAGCGACTGGACATGGTGGCGGGTCAGGGGGAACAGGTCCTCGGCATCGAACTTCGTCGGCGCGGCCCCGAAGGAGCCCACGTCGAACCCCGCCACCAGCTCGTCCATGTTCGCGGCCAGTTCCACCGGCTTCGACGACCCCAGCCGCGCCATCAGGCTGAGAAGAGCCATCGGCTCCACCCCCCGCGCGCGCAGGTCGCGCAGGGACAGGACGCCCAGACGCTTCGACAATTCCTCGCCCTGCGGCCCGGTGAGCAGTGAGTGGTGCGCAAAGGTCGGCGGGGTGCCGCCCAGGGCCTTCATGATCTGGATCTGCGTCGCCGTGTTCGTCACATGGTCCGCGCCGCGCACGATGTGGGTCACCCCCATGTCCACGTCGTCCACCGACGAGGCGAAGGTATAGAGCACCTGGCCGTCGGCCTTGATCAGCACCGGGTCACTGACGGACGCCGCATCGATGGAGATCGGCCCGATGATCCCGTCGGTCCACTCGATCCGCTCCTGGTCCAGCTTGAAGCGCCAATAGCCCTGCCGCCCCTCGGCGCGGTAGGCCGCCTTCTGCTCCTCGGTCAGGTTCAAGGCCGCGCGGTCATAGACCGGGGGTTTCCCCATGTTCAGCTGCTTCTTCCGCTTCAGGTCCAGCTCGACCGGGGTCTCGAAGCACTCATAGAACCGCCCGGCAGCCTTCAGCTGCTCGGCCGCTTCCGCATAGCGGGCCATCCGGAGCGACTGCTGCTCGATCCGGTCGTACTTGATCCCCAGCCAGGCAAGGTCCGCCTTCAGCCCGTCGATGTATTCCTGCTTCGACCGCTCCTGGTCGGTGTCGTCCAGCCGCAGGATGAAGGTCCCGCCGTTCTGGCGCGCGATCAGGTAGTTCATCAGCGCGGTGCGGAGGTTCCCTACATGGATCCAGCCGGTGGGCGAGGGGGCGAAGCGACAGGTGACGGTCATTGATAGGGCTCCTTCGAAGGCCCCTCCCTGTCATATGGACCCGCGATTGTCCAGTTTGCGGCAGGGTGCAAGGTCGTTCTGGCCAGGGATGCCAGGCCGGGATGCGGCATCTGCGACCGAATCCGGCACAATACTGCGCCTGTCCCTGGCTCCAAGAACAACTTGATCGGTGCGCGAGAACATCTCATCCTCTCCGGCAGGATTGGTTGATCGTGTAAGGTGTGGATGAAGCTCTTCAGGAAGATTTCGCAGGAAGGTTTCGTAGCTCCGATCAAACGGCGTCTTGGCTGGTACAAGGTACGTCTCCAGGTCGAAAACAGGACGGTTGGCCGCCTGGTTGAACTCTTTGGCAATCGCGTCCGGATGGACGGGCTTCGCTATTCGGTCGACTGCCCGCTGATCTCCACGCCCCGCAAAAGCACGCTCTACTTTGGCCTGCACGAAATGGACGAGCGGGCTCTGGTGAAAAGCTGGATCGATGGCCGTTTCGCGGTGGTCGAGTTTGGCGGTGGTCTGGGCGTCGTCTCCTGCCTGACAAACCGCAAGCTCCCTCCCGGCACCAAACATGTCGTTGTCGAAGCGATTCCCATGATGATCCCCCTGCTCGAACGCAACCGCGACCTGAACGGCTGCACCTTCACGGTGATCAACCGGGCCCTGGCCTACGACCAGGACTGGATCGCGCTCAGCGTCGATCCCGAATTCGTCGGCTCCAGCGCCGTCGCTGACGTCGGAGCGGAAGATATCAAGGTCCCGACGATCCAGTTGGGTCAGATCCTTCAGGACCACGGCTTTGGCGCCACCGTCGTGGTCTGCGATATCGAGGGTCTTGAGCGCGAGTTGATTCGCCGGGAAATCCTGCACGAGACGAAGGTTGTCGGCCTTCTCGCGGAAATGCACCCGGCCATCCTGGGCGAAGAAGAGGTCGACAGGCTTCTCGCCGAATTGGTGGCCGCCGGCTTTGCAGTGCGGGGCCGCGTGGGCGATTCCGTCTACATGGAGCGGGGCCAGAGCGGTGGCAGGTGAACAGCGGGCTGCAAGACTGCGCGATCGGAAAATCTATTGGCGTCGCTCGTGGTTCCCGTGCGTATCCACCCCGTGCATAAAACAGTGCGATTGAATTGACCAGGCTAGCAACGCCGTCCGAGAGGCTCGATGCCACGAGGACGGCTCCGCGTTCAGGGTCACACCGGATGCACCGGCCAGCGCACCTTTGTTCTCCTCGACCCCAGCCCGGATCATCGCGCGCAAGACGCCCTCGTCCAACCCCGCCGCCGCTTCACATAAGGGCAGGACTTGCCCATCCGGTGCCGCCCCAGCCGCTCCAGGAGCCCCGCCGCGCCGGGGGCCGATGTCAGCCCATAGAGCGAAATCTCCGGCTTCCGGGGCGAGAAGCCCACGACATGCCCCTCGCCGCCATGCCCGCTGTCATAGCGGTAGACCTGCCGCCCGAACCCGGCCTGCGTTTGCGCCGCCCCCCAGACCCGCGGCTCCCAGCCCATCACCTCGGCAAAAGGGTCCAGAAGCCGCGCCGCCTCGGACCGCCGCTCGGGCAAGGCCGCCGCCAGCCAGGCCGCCCGGTCCTTCGGCCCCCCCGTGTCCCGGCACCCTCCGCCATCCGCGCCTCGCTTGCCGCCACCCTATCACGAACCCGCCCGCCGCGCCCCTTCCCCCCGGCGCCCGACGGCCCTATCTTCCGACCATGACAAACCCATCGCCCGACAGCATCGCCCCCTCCCTCGCCCTTCTCGAGCAGCTCGCCCACGAGGCGATCTCCACCCTGCCCGAGCCTTTCCGCGAACCCGCCACCCACATCCGCCTCAGGATCGAGGAATTCCCGGACGAGGACATCCTGGACGAGTTGCAGATCGACGACCCGTTCGAGCTGACCGGCCTTTACGACGGCATCCCGCTGACCGAGAAATCCACTGCCGATCAGGTCATCAAGCCCGACGTGATCTGGCTCTTCCGCCGCCCGATCCTGGACGAATGGTGCGAACGCGGCGATGTCTCGATCCAGGAACTGGTCTCCCACGTCGTCGTGCACGAGCTTGCCCACCACTTCGGCTGGTCGGACGAGGACATCGCCAACAACGATCGCTGGTGGGAGTGATCGGCCCGGCCCTGCCGCACAGCGTCTGTGCAGCGCCGCACGACTGCTGACACAGCCGTGACCGGACAGCGCCCGCCTGCGTCCTATCCTTCCGCCATTCAACCGAAGGAGGACCCCATGACCAGCCTTTCCCGCCGTCAGGCGATCTTTGCCGGTGCTGCCCTGCCTCTTGCCGCCACCCTACTGCCCCGGCCCGTCCAGGCGCAGGAAACCATGCTTGGCTCGGGCTTCGCGCCCTGGAACCGCTTCAAGCTGGGCAGCTTCGAGGTGACGACCCTGCTCGCCGGCACCCGCGCCGGTGACAAGCCGCAGGAAACCTTCGGCACCAACGCCAGCCCCGAGGACTTCGCAGCGCTTTCGGCAGCGAACTTCATCCCGGCCGACAAGACGCAGAACTTCTTCACCCCCACCGTCGTCAACACCGGCTCCGAGATCGTGCTCTTCGACACCGGCCTCGCCGCCGAGGGAACGCTGGCCGCCCTGACCGCCGCCGGCATGTCCCCCGACATGGTCGACGTCGTGGTCCTGACCCACATGCACGGCGACCACATCGGCGGGCTGATGGGCGCAGACGGCACCACGCCGACCTTTGCCAATGCGCGCTACGTCACCGGCGCCGTCGAGCACAACGCGGCGACCGAGGCGGGGGATGAGGGCTTCGTGAAGAATGTGGCTCCGCTGAACGACCGGATGACCTTCCTTGACGACGGCGGCTCGGTCGCATCGGGCATCACCGGCATGGCGGCGTTCGGCCACTCGCCCGGGCACATGGTCTACCAGGTCGAATCCGGCGGCCAGCGCCTGATGATCACCGCCGACACCGCCAACCACTACGTCTGGTCGCTTCAGCGCCCGGACTGGGAGGTTCGCTTCGACCGCGACAAGGCCGCGGCCGCCGCCGTCCGCAAGCAGGTCTTCGGGATGATTGCCGCCGACAAGATCCCCTTCATCGGCTACCACATGCCCTTCCCCGGCGTGGGCTATGTCGAAGCCCAGGGCGAAGGCTTCCGCTACGTCCCGGCCTCCTACCAGCTTCTGCTGAACGGCTGAGCCTGGTCCGGACTGCTCCCTCCGGACTGAGGTTCTTGACGAGTGTGCCCCCGGCGACCCCTCGACCGGGGGCTGTTCCATTTCCCGACGGAAGGCTTATGATAGCGGTAACACGAACAGGTGCCGCATGTCCCAAGCCCCCATCCTTACCCTCACGCTCAACCCCGCGCTCGACATGGCGACCGAGGTGCATGAGCTGATCCCCGGCCACAAGCTGCGCTGCACGGAACCGCTGCTGGACCCCGGCGGTGGCGGGCTGAACGTCTCGCGCGCGATCAAGTCGCTGGGCGGGGACAGCCTGGCGCTGGTGGCCATCGGCGGCCTGACTGGCGACCGGCTTGCCGGTCTGATCCGGCAGGAAGGCGTGACGTTCCTGTCGATCCTCGGCCCCGGCGAGACGCGCCAGTCGCTGACCGTCAATGAAGGCACCACCGGCAAGCAGTATCGCTTCATGCTCCCCGGCCCGGTCTGGGGCGAGGCGGAGCGGGCGCGCGTCTTCACCCTTCTGCGCGCCACTGCGCGGCCCGGCGGGTTCTCGGTCATCTCGGGCAGCCAGCCTCCCGGCGTGCCGGTCGACTTCCCCGCCCAACTCGCGGCCTCGATGCCCGAGACGCGCGTTGTCCTCGACACCTCCGGCTCCACCCTGACCGAGGCCGTGCGCCACCCGATCCCCGATCTCGAAGTCCTGCGGATGGACGGGCCGGAAGGCGAGGAACTGGCGGGCAAGCCCCTGCCGACGCTAGCCGACACCGCCGAATTCGCCCAGTCGCTCGTCCGCCGCGGCGTGGCCAAGACGGTGATCATCGCGCGGGGGGCCGAGGGCAACGTGCTGGCTGACAAGGACCAGAAGCTCTTCGCCAAGGCCGCAAAGGTGAAAGTCAAGTCCACCGTCGGGGCGGGCGACAGCTTCGTCGCGGCCTTCGTGCTGGCGCTTGCGCAGGGCCAGACCAATGCCGAGGCGCTGGCCCTCGGTTCCGCGGCCGCCTCCGCCGCCGTGACCACCGACGCGACCCAGCTTTGCCGCCCCGAGGACGTGATGCGCCTCCTGCGCGAATGCACGGTTACCGAGGTCTGACCGAAGGGGTCGGCAGTCCTGCCCACCTTTCCCACCAAACTGGGGACTTCGCGCACAAACCCCCGTAGGGTGGGCATACCTGCCCACCGCCCGCGGACACCACCATGCTGATCGCCCACCTCTCCGACCCGCACCTCTGCCCCGAAGGTCAGCTCTACCAGTCCGTCCTGGACACCACCCCGCGCTTTGCCGAGGCGCTGGAGCAGGCGGCGACCTTCTCCCCCGACCTCCTCATCCTCTCCGGCGATCTGACCGAGCATGGCGACGCGGAAAGCTACGCCCGCGCCCGCGAACTGCTGGCAGGCTTCCCGGCCCCCATCCTTGCCATCCCCGGCAACCACGACGACCGTGAGGGCTTTCGCATGGGCCTCTCCGGCCTGCCGAACCTGATCCCGCTCCCCACCAGCGGCCCGCTCCATTCCGCCGCCGACGGCCCCATCCGCGTGATCGGCTTCGACGTCACCGTCCCCGGCGACCACCACGGTCTTGTCACCCCGGACCACGCCGCCTGGCTCGACGCCACGCTCTCCGCCGCGCCGGACCGGCCCACGCTGGTCATGATGCACCAGCCGCCCTACGCCACCGGCATCAGCTTCATCGACGAGTTCCGGTGCTTCGGAGAGGACCTTCTGGCCGAGGTCCTGTCACGCCACCCCCAGGTGATCCGCCTCCTCGCGGGCCACGTCCACCGTTTCATGCTGACCAGCTTCGCGGGGCGTCCTGCCCTGACCGCCCCCGCCATCGCGACCAGCCTCGCCCTGCGCCTCGATCCGGGGGCCGAGCCCGCCTCGTTCACCGAACCCGCAGCCTTCCTCCTTCACCACTGGCGGGACGGGCAGCTTGTCAGCCACCTGCAAGTCTCTGGAAAATACCCCGGGCCGCACCCGTTCTTCTGACCGGCGCGGCGGGCGCAGATGGCGTGTCGCCGATCAGCCGGAGCCGCCGCCCAAGACCCAGCCCTTCGGCCCAATCCCGCATGGGCGGAGAAAGCGAGCCATAGACGTCCATCCGCGCCAGTCGCGCCGCGACCCGCAAGGCCGCGCTTTCCGCCCAGGGGGCGATCCGCTCCTGAAACTCCACCCAGGCCGCGGCGTCCTCATATATCGCCACCAGCCGCCGGTCCCGCAAACCTCCCAGGAACCGGAAGCTCCGCACCCCCTCCATCCCCGTCAGCCGCATCCGCGCGACAAGAAGCCGGGCCGCCCGGTCGAAGGCCTCGGCATCCCGCAGGTCGTAGAAGCTGGAGACGACCAGCTCAGCTGTCATCGCGCCAGCGGTTGGCGATGGGATAGCGGCGGTCGAGCCAGAAGGCCTTCTGCGTCAGCCGCACGCCGGGCGCCGACTGGAAGCGCTTGTATTCCGCGATGTAAAGCAGGTGCTCGACCTTCTTCACCACCGCCCGGTCGAAGCCCAGGGCCACGATCTCGGCCACGGACATCTCCTTCTCGACCAGGCATTCCAGGATCGCGTCCAGCACCTCGTAGGGCGGCAGGCTGTCGTCGTCGCGCTGGTTCGCGCGCAGCTCCGCCGACGGGGGGCGCGAGATGATCCGCTCGGGGATGACCTCTCCCGGCGGACCCTTCATCCAGCTCCGATGGTTCTCGTTCCGCCACCGCGCGGTCAGGAACATGCGGGTCTTGTACATGTCCTTTACGGGGTTGTAGCCCCCGTTCATGTCGCCGTAGATCGTGCAGTAACCCACCGCCATCTCGGACTTGTTGCCGGTGGTCAGCAGCATCTCGCCGAACTTGTTCGACAGCGCCATGAGGAGAAGCCCGCGCAGGCGGGACTGGATGTTCTCCTCCGTGATCCCCGGCTCGGTTCCCGCGAACAGAGGCGCCAAGGCTTCGCCCACCGCCGCTTGCGCGCCCTTGATCGGCACCGTGTCGTAGCGGCACCCGAGGGCCTTCGCCGCCGCCGTGGCAAGGTCCAGCGACTCCTGGCTGGTAAACTCCGACGGGAGCATCACGCAGCGCACGTTCTCTGGCCCCAGGGCATCAACCGCCATCGCCGCGACGATCGCCGAGTCGATCCCGCCCGACAGGCCCAAAAGCGCCTTCTTGAAACCCGTCTTCCGCATGTAGTCGCCAAGGCCCATGACGCAGGCCCGATAATCCGCTTCCCCGATTGGCGGGATCTCCGCAATTTCCCCCTGGTCCGCGAGCCAGCCCTCCGGCCCGCGCAGGAACGTGACCATCACCTCGCACTCATCGAACTGCGGCAGCTGCGCCATCAGCCGCCCGCCCGGGTTCAGGACCATCGATGACCCATCGAACACCTGGTCATCCTGCCCGCCCACCATGTTCAGGTAGACCAAGGGCAACCCCGTCTCGACGACGCGCGACACCATCAGGTTCAGCCGCAGGTTGGGCTTCCCTCGGTGATAGGGCGACCCGTTCGGGATCAGCAAAATCTCCGCCCCCGTCTCGGCCAGCGTCTCGGCCACGTCCGGATGCCAGGCGTCCTCGCAAATCGGGGTCCCGATCCGCACGCCCTTTACCACGTATGGACCATGCACGTCCGCCGAGGCGAAGACCCGCTTCTCGTCGAAGACCGCATCGTTCGGCAGGTGGTGCTTCAACACGCGGGCATGGACCCGCCCGCCTTCCAGCACATAGTACCCGTTGTAAAGCTTCAGCCCCGCCAGCACCGGCCCGCCGATCCCCAGCGCCGGGCCATCCGCGCACTCCACCGCCAGCCGCTCCACCGCCGCCACCGCCGCCGCGACGAAGGCGGGCTTCAGGATCAGGTCCTGGGTCTGGTAGCCGGTGATGAACATCTCGGTCAGCGCGACCATGTCCGCCCCCGCCGCGCGGCCCGCTTCCCAGGCCGCCTTCGCCCGCGTGGCATTCCCCGCGATGTCCCCCACCACCGGGTTCAGCTGCGCCAGCATCATCTTGAACGTGTCGGTCATGGCCCGGCCCCTACTATATCCTCCCCTTCTACCAAACCACGCCCCAAGGGAAAGCGTTTCCGGCCGCTCCCAAGGCTTTGACCGTCAAATCCTTGTCACACCGGAACCCGCCCCTTACCCTGCCCGGCACAAGCCCCCAGGGATTCGCCCATGCGCCTGCCCACTGCCCTGCTCCTCGCCGCCCTCGCCCTTCCCGCAGCGGCCCAGGAAGGGGACATCATCACCAAGCAGTACGACGACGGCTCGGTCTACGAAGGCACGTTCCTGAACGGCCGCCAGCACGGGATGGGCACCTACCGGCTGCCCTCAGGCTTCACCTATTCCGGTGAGTGGGTCGAGGGCGAGATCACCGGCGTCGGCACCGCGCGCTACCCCAACGGCTCGGTCTACGAGGGCAGCTTCGTCAAGGGCCAGCCCGAGGGGAAGGGCAAGATCACCTCGCCCGACGGACGCATCTACGAAGGCGACTGGGTCCAGGGCCAGATGACCGGCACGGGCAAGGCCACCTATGCCAACGGGTCGGTCTATGAAGGGACCTTCGTCAAGGGCACCCACAACGGCAAGGGCAAGCTGACGAACCCCTCCGGCTACACCTACGAGGGCGACTGGGTGCTGGGCGTCAAGGAAGGCCAGGGCAAGATCACCTACCCCGATGGTACCGTCTACGAAGGAGCGCTGGTCAAGGGCCAGCGGTCGGGCAAGGGCAAGCTCACCATGCCCGACGGTTTGATCTACCAGGGCGACTGGGCCGAGGGGCAGATCAACGGCCAGGGCATGCTGACCCAGCCCAACGGGGACGTCTACGAGGGCAGCTTCAAGGATGGCCTCCGCGACGGGCAGGGGAAACTGACCCACAAGAACGGCGACATCTACATCGGCACCTGGACCAAGGACCGCCGCCAGGGCCGCGGCACCTTCACCACGCCGGACGGCTTCAAGTACGAAGGCACCTGGGTCGAAGGCCGGATGGAGGGCACGGGCTCCATCACCTACCCCGACGGGTCAGTCTACATCGGCGCGATGAAGGCCGACCAGCCGAACGGCCAGGGCGCGATCACCTATCCCGACGGCTCCACCTACCAGGGCAACTGGGTTGCGGGAGTGATCGAGGGCCAGGGCCGCGCCACCTACCGGGACGGCCGGGTCTATGAGGGGTCGTTCAAGCAGGCCAAGCCCGAGGGCAAAGGCACGATGACCTACCCCGACGGCTACCGCTACGAAGGCGACTGGGTCGCGGGTCAGCGGCAGGGCGTGGGGTCAGCCGTCTACCCCGACGGCAGCCTCTACAAGGGCGACTTCAAGGCCGGCCTCCGCGACGGCCAGGGCGAGTTCTCCACGACCGACGGGTTCAAATACGTGGGCAGCTGGGTCAAGGGCCAGATCGAGGGCCAGGGCGTGGCCACCTACCCCGAGGGCGACATCTACGAAGGCATGTTCAAGGCCGGCAAGCGCGAGGGCCAGGGCAAGCTCACCTACGCCAGCGGCGAGGTGGCAGAAGGCATCTGGCAGAACGGCATCCTGACCGCCCCCCCCGAGGCTCCGGCTGCTCCGGCGGAAGGTGAGGCCCCTGCGGCTCCCACCGAGGACACCGCCCCGGCAGAACCTGCGGCAAACCCGTAGGTCGGGCTTAAGCCCGACTTCCTTCGCATTGTATTGCAACTCGCCAAGTTAGGGCTCTGGCCGGGGGCAGCTCGGCGCCTTGTGCTGGGCATTAACGTCGCCCCCAGACATCGTCTTTTTAGCCCCGGAATATCAGCGTCAGCACGTCGCGATACCCTTTTCGGCGATCTCTTTCCATTTCTCGCCAAGAACACCCTTAGCGTCCACGCCACGTTCATAGCCAGCATCACCGCGCTTCAGAAGGAGCACGCCAAGGGAAGCATCATGCGTTCCATAAATGATGGTGTTTCCTCCGCCGAACTGAGTATTGGAATAACCGTAGCCGGTATTTCCATACGTATTCAGCGTGGTGGTGGTTGCGTAAGTTGGCGCGGTCTGGAACACCCCAGTATTGTTCTGTTGTGCCGCCCCAGTAATGATAAAACGGTCAAACCCTCTACGCAGTGCCTCTACCGCGGCCATCTTTACCGCGACATTCTGCGCGCCTGTCCCGCGACAGACTGGTGCCGCACTAGTGTTAATTATGATTTGATTCTGAGCCACGGGTACTACCGAGGTCTCAACACAGGCTGAAAGCGCGAGTATCGCAATAAGGGAAAGTTTCGAATACATAGCTTTGACCTCGTTTGGGATTCGTTCGATCTTTCTTATCGATCCTCTTTGGCAACTAAGAGTGGAATTTCTGTCGAATGTTGGACGCCAGTCCACCGCAGTTCACCATTGCGTCACCGACTTTTCCGAATAAGCCAGTTAACACCACCCTAACGCCCACCCCCAACCCCTTGAAATCCCTGCCCCCGCACCCCCTGTCCTGCGTGGACAGCCGGAATCCCTTGCGGCCCCCACCCCGGCCCCGCTAATCCTCCTCCATGCGCCAGACCCTGACCGAGATCTACGAGGCCCGCGTGGCCGAGGGCACCCTGAAGCCCGACCCTGCCCAGCACGCCCTCCTCCCCCGCCTCGAAGAGCTCCGGTCCTGGCTGGAAGCGAACGCGACCCGCAAGGTCGGCCTCTTCGCGGGCCTCTTCGCCAAGCCCATCCAGCCCCCGAAGGGTCTCTACCTCTGGGGCGGCGTCGGGCGGGGGAAGTCGATGCTGATGGACCTCTTCACCGAGGCCACCCAGATCACCCAGAAACGCCGCGTCCACTTCCACGCCTTCATGCAAGGCGTCCACAAGGGCATGCACGCCGCCCGCGCGCGCGGCGTCGAGGACCCGCTGACCCCCGTCGCCGACGAGATCATCCGCGACCTGCGCCTCCTCGCCTTCGACGAGATGCAGATCACCGACATCACCGACGCGATGCTGGTCGGCCGCCTCTTCGAGAAGCTCTTCGCCGCCGGGATCGTGATCGTCACCACCTCGAACCGCCCGCCGCAGGACCTCTACAAGGACGGCCTCAACCGCGGCATCTTCCTGCCCTTCATCGCCATGCTGGAGGACCGCCTCCACGTCGTGGAACTGGAAAGCCCCACCGACTACCGCCAGCACCGCCTGCAGGGCGCGCAGGTCTATTTCCACCCGGCCCGGTCTGCCACCACCCAGATCGCCGAGATCTGGACCGACCTCACCGGCGGCGCACCCGAAGCCTCGCTTCAGCTGGAGGTCAACGGGCGGCAAGTCACTCTGCCCCGCTTCTCCAACGGCGTCGGGCGGGCCAGCTTCTGGGACCTCTGCTCGAAACCCCTCGGCCCCGCCGACTACCTCGCCATCGCCCGCACGGTCCGCGTGCTGATCCTGGAGGACATACCGCAGCTCTCCTCGGCCAACTACAACGAGGCCAAACGCTTCGTCACCCTGATCGACGCGCTCTACGAGGCGAAGGTCCGCCTCATCGCCTCGGCCGCCGAAGCGCCGGAGCGGCTTTACATCGAGGGCGAAGGGTCCTTCGAGTTCGAACGCACCGCGAGCCGGCTGCGCGAGATGCAGGGCGCGGACTGGGGCCTTTAGCCGAAGGCCTGCCACAGAAGCCGCAGCGCCATCGCGGTCGAAGTGACGACCAGCAAAGGCTTGATCAGCCGCGCGCCCACCCGCATCGCGAGCCGCGCTCCCAGAGACGCCCCCGCTACCTGCGCTGCCGCCATCGCCAGCCCCACCGCCCACCACATGGCACCCGAGGGGATGAAGACGACGAGCGAGCCGATGTTCGAGGCGAAGTTCAGCATCTTGGTGTGCGCGGTCGCTTTCAGGACCCCGTAGCCCGCCAGCAGGACGAACCCCATCATGAAGAATGACCCGGTCCCCGGCCCGAAGAACCCGTCATAGGCCGCGATCAGCGGCACCGCCGTGACGGCGAAGACCGCGGGCTTCATCCTCTGCGCCCGGGCGTCATCCGACAGGCCCGGCTTCAGCGCGAAGAACCCCGCCACCCCGATCAGCACCACCGGCATGACGATCCGCAAGACCTCCGCCGGGATTAGATGCGCGACGAGCGCCCCGAGCGCCCCGAACACCGCGCTGATCGCCGCCATCCCCAGTTGCTCCGACGGCCGGACGTGCCCTGCGCGCGCATAGGTCAGCGTCGCCGTCGCCGCGCCGAAAGTGCCCTGC
Organism: Tabrizicola sp.; assembly: GCF_041913445.1. Lineage (GTDB taxonomy): Bacteria > Pseudomonadota > Alphaproteobacteria > Rhodobacterales > Rhodobacteraceae > Tabrizicola. Next base: position 53,601 of record NZ_JAYSFG010000015.1, on the reverse strand, counting down.
AGCTTGTTCGTCGCCAGGGCTTCGACCGGGGAAGCACCGACCAGAAGAAGGGCCGGAACCGAGATCAGCCCGCCGCCGCCCGCGATGCTATCGACGAAGCCTGCGCAGAAGGCGGCAAGGACCAGCAGAAGGGCAAGGTGGGTGGCAATCTCGAACATGCTGGCTTGTCGCCCGCGCTGGCTGCGGGGGCAAGGGGGCTCAGAGTGTGAAGCGGCGGTGCACGCGTCCGACCTTGCGCCCGTCCGACAGCATGAAGTCGGGGTCGTGGGCAAAGTCGACAAAGCCGATGCGGGCGTAGTAGGCGAGCCCGGGCACATTGTCCGCCCGGATCGAGGCGACGATTTCGCGCATCCCCTTGCCCCGCAGGATCTCGCAGGTCAGGGCGAACATCCGGACGCCCGCGCCTTTCGCCTGCAGGCCCGGCTGGACGAAGCTCCCGATATGCGCCTCGCCCTCCCAATGCTCCACCGACTGCCAGCCGACAACGCGACCCTCGTCCTCTGCCACGACCGAGGAGAGAACCTCCGGCCCGTCGATGTACTCGAGCTGCACTTCGGCGGGGGATTTCGGCACCTCGTGCGCGGTCGTGCCGCCCACCGCGATGACTGCATTCAGCACCTCGGCCATCGCTTCGGCGTCCGCGGGAGTCGCCGGGCGGATCAGCACGCGAACTCCTCGCGGGAATAGCCCTGCAGGTAGAGAAGCGCCGTCAGGTCGCCGTGGTTCACCCGGACCTCGCACTGCGCCTGGACCGTGGGCTTCGCGTGCAGTGCAACCCCCGTCCCTGCGGCCTTGAGCATGGGCAGGTCGTTCGCCCCATCCCCCACCGCCAGCGCCTCGGCGGGCGTGATCCCCAGCCGCGCGGTGATCTCGTTCAGCGCCTGGAGCTTTGCTTCCTTGCCCAGGATCGGCTCGGCCACCGTGCCCGCCAGGGCGCCCTCGGCCACATGCAGCGTGTTAGCCCGGTTCTCGTCGAACCCCAGCTTCCCCGCCACCGCCGCAGTGAAGGCCGTGAACCCACCCGACACCAGCGCCGCATAGGCCCCGTTCGCCTTCATCGTCGCCAGCAGCACCGGCCCCCCTGGCATCAGCGTGATCCGGTCGCGCAGGACCCGGCCGATCACGCTCTCCGGCATCCCCTTCAGCAACCCCACCCGCTCGCGCAGTGCGCCCTCGAAGTCGAGCTCGCCATTCATCGCCCGCGCCGTGATGTCGGCCACCCGCGCACCCACGCCCGCCTCATCGGCCAGCTCGTCGATGCATTCCTGCCGGATCATCGTCGAATCCATGTCGGCGATGAGGAGGCGCTTCTTCCGCCCCTCCGCCGCCTGGACCACCATGTCCACCCGCAGCGCCTGCAGGCCTTCCCAGACCTCCCAGCGGTTCTCCGGGACCGAGGCAAGGTCGAACTCCGCCGCCACACCCGGGTCCAGCCAGCGCGCCTCGCCCCCGCCCCAGGCGTTTCGCAGGGATTCGACCGTCACGCGCTCCAGCACCGGGGTTTCGGGGTTGGTCAGAAGCGTGACGACATACATGGGGCAGGTTTCCGATAGTGAACTTGGGTGTCGCTTTTTCGCGACGATGCGGCGCATTAGCGCGGTTTTTTCCCTTGCGCCAGAGCGGGCGGGTCTTTAGCCAAGGCGGCGGGACACCCTTCCCCAACGAAGGGCTTTTAGCTGGAAGGCTACCATGACAGACCTGACCCCGCCGGCCAAGCGCCCGGCCAACCCGCGCTTCTCTTCTGGCCCCTGCGCCAAGATCCCCGGATATTCCCTCGACATGCTGGCCGACGCCCCCCTGGGCCGCAGCCACCGCGCCGCCGTCGGCAAGGCCAAGCTGAAAGAGGCGATCGACCTTACCCGCGAAATCCTCGGCGTGCCCGCCGACTACCGGATCGGCATCGTTCCCGCCTCGGACACCGGGGCCGTAGAGATGGCGATGTGGTCGCTCCTCGGCGCCCGTCCGGTCGAGATGCTGGCCTGGGAGTCGTTCGGCGAAGGCTGGGTCACGGATGTGGTCAAGCAACTGAAACTGGACGCTGTGGTCCGCAAGGCCCCCTATGGGCAAATCGTGGACTTTGCCCAGGTCGATTTCGACAAGGACGTCGTCTTCACCTGGAATGGCACAACCTCGGGCGTCCGCCTGCCGAACGGCGATGCGATCCCCGCGAACCGCCAGGGCCTGACCATCTGCGACGCGACCAGCGCGGCGTTTGCAATGGACCTGCCCTGGGACAAGCTCGACGTCACCACCTTCTCCTGGCAGAAGGTCCTCGGCGGTGAGGGCGCGCATGGCGTGTTGATCCTGTCGCCCCGCGCCGTAGAGCGGCTGGAGAGCTACACCCCCGCCTGGCCGCTGCCGAAGATTTTCCGCCTGACCGCCAAGGGCAAGCTGATCGAAGGCATCTTCCAGGGCGAGACGATCAACACGCCCTCGATGCTCGCGAACGAGGATTACCTCGTCGCGCTGAAATGGGCGAAGTCCATCGGCGGGCTGAAAGGCCTGATCGCCCGCGCCAATGCCAACGCCAAGGTGGTCTGGGACTTCTGCGCCGCAAACCCCTGGATCGCCAACCTGGCCGAGGACCCGGCCACCGCCTCCACCACCTCGGTCTGCCTCAAGTTCACCGACCCGCGCATCACCGACGGCGAGGCTTTCGCCAAGGCCGTCGCCAAGCGGATCGAGAAGGCCGGCGCGGGCTTCGACCTCGGCGCCTACCGCGACGCCCCTCCGGGCCTGCGGATCTGGTGCGGCTCGACGGTCGAGACGGCGGACGTCCAGGCGCTGATGCCCTGGATCGCCCATGCCTTCGAGGCCGAGATCGCCGCGCTGGCGCAAGCTGCCTGACATCGCGGGTGCGCCGTGAATGCGCACCCTAACCCACCGCGTAGGGGGCGCATTAATGGCGCACCCCCCCCACCCACAGGATTGATCCCATGCCCAAAGTCCTCGGTTCCGACGTACTTTCCGAAACCGCCGTCCAGATCTTCCGCGACCGGGGGGTCGAGGTCGACTACCTTCCGAAGCTCGGCAAGGACAAGGAGGCGCTTGCCGCCGCCATCGGCCAGTATGACGGCCTTGCCATCCGCTCGGCCACCAAGGTCACCGAGAAGCTCCTGGAGAACGCCACCAACCTCAAGGTCGTCGGCCGCGCCGGGATCGGGGTGGACAACGTCGACATCCCGGCGGCGTCGAAGAAGGGCGTCATCGTGATGAACACGCCCTTCGGCAACTCCATCACCACGGCCGAGCACGCCATCGCCATGATGTTCGCTGTTGCCCGGCAAATCCCCGAGGCCAACGCCTCCACCCACGCCGGAAAGTGGGAAAAGTCCAAGTTCATGGGGGTGGAGCTTTTCAACAAGACCCTCGGCGTGATCGGGGCCGGAAACATCGGCGGCATCGTCTGCGACCGCGCCGTGGGCCTGCACATGAAGGTCGTGGCCTATGACCCGTTCCTCAGCGACGAACGCGCCAAGCAGCTGGGCGTGACCAAGGTCGACCTGGACGAACTCCTCGCCCGCGCCGACTTCATCACCCTCCACGTCCCCCTCACCGACAAGACCCGCAACATCCTGTCGCGCGAGAACCTCGCCAAGACCAAGAAGGGCGTCCGCATCATAAACTGTGCCCGCGGCGGGCTGATCGACGAGGCGGCGCTCCTCGACGCGCTCAACTCCGGCCATGTCGCCGGGGCCGCGCTGGACGTGTTCGAAACCGAACCCGCCACCGAAAACCCGCTCTTCAACCACCCGAACGTCGTCTGCACCCCGCACCTCGGCGCCTCCACCACGGAAGCGCAGGAGAACGTGGCGCTGCAAGTGGCCGAGCAGATGTCGGACTACCTCCTGACCGGCGCCGTGCAGAACGCGCTGAACATGCCCAACGTCACGGCCGAAGAGGCCGCCGTGATGGGCCCCTGGATCAAGCTCGCCGGGCACCTCGGCGCCTTCATCGGCCAGATGACCGACGAGCCGATCAAGGCGATCAACATCCTCTACGACGGCACCGTGGCCAACATGAACCTCGCCGCGCTGAACCAGGCCGTCATCGCGGGCGTTCTCAAGGCGCACAACCCCGACGTCAACCTCGTCTCCGCCCCCGTCGTGGCCAAGGACAAGGGCATCCAGATCTCCACCACCCGGCAGGAAAAGACCGGGGTCTTCGACGCCTACATCAAGGTGACGATGGTGACCGACAAGCGCGAACGCTCGGTCGCCGGGACCTGCTTCTCGGACGGCAAGCCGCGCTTCATCCAGATCAAGGGCATCAACATCGACGCCGAGATCGGGCAGCACATGCTCTACACCACGAACGAGGACGTACCGGGCATCATCGGCCTGCTCGGCATGACGATGGGCAAGAACAACGTGAACATCGCGAACTTCACCCTCGGCCGGTCCGGCGTCGGGCAGGACGCGATCGCCATCCTCTACCTCGACCAGCCGATCGACCCCAAGGTGATCGAGACGCTGGAGGGCACCGGCATGTTCCAGCAGGTCAAGGCCTTGCAGTTCGACGTCGCCTGACCCAACCTGCCTCGGCCGGGCGCCCCGCCTGGCCGAGGCAACCATGCTGCTCCCCGACCTCCTTTACGCCCTCGCCGACCTCACGGCCACCGAACCGCGCCCAGAGGCGCAAGCCACCGCCGAGGCCCTCCGCGCCGCCGCCGGCACCGACTTCCCGGCGCAACCACCCTCCAGCCTCTCCCCCGGCATCCTCCACGCGGCCAGCCTGCCCGGCCACCCCGCCGCCAAGCTGATCCACGCCGCGCACCAATGGCTTCCCTGGCAAGACAGCCCCGCCGCCTCCCTGCAACCCACCGGCCTCCGCGCGATCAAGTCCATCGTGACGCTCCTCGGCCCCGAGGCCCCGATCCCGTCCGACACCCTCCTCTTCGGCCTCTTCTACCAGGCCCCCGGCTCCTACTACCCCCTCCACGCCCACAACGCCGCCGAGACCTACACGGTCCTCGCAGGCTCCGCCCTCTGGCAGGCGGGCGACCGCCGCTTCCCCACCGCCGCGGGTGAGCCCATCCACCACCCCTCGAACCTGCCCCACGCCATGCGGGCAGGCCCCGAAGGCTTCCTCGCCATGTGGCGCTGGTCCGGCGACATCGGGTTCAAGAGCTACCGGATGCTCCCCGACCCAGAAGGCTGACCGGACTTGCCCTTTCATCTTTGCACAAATATCCCGGGGGTCCGGGGGTAGCACCCCCGGGGGCAGCCAAGGGAACCCCATGCACCTTTACGCCATCGGCGACATCCACGGGCACCTCAGTCTCCTGAAGGCCGCGCATGACCTCATCGCCAGGGACATGGCGCAGCATGGACCCGGCCAGGTGGTCCACGTCGGCGACCTCGTGGACCGCGGGCCGGACAGCAAAGGCGTGATCGATTTCCTGATGCAGGGCCAGGCGCAGGGCGAGGACTGGGTGGTCCTCAAGGGCAACCACGACCGCATGTTCAGCCGCTTCCTGAACGACCCGCTGGAGCCCGAACCCGGCCTCCGCGCCGACCTCGGCTGGCTGCACCCCAAGCTTGGCGGGCCGGATACGCTCGCCTCCTACGGGGTGAAAAAAGCAGCCGATCGCCCGATCCCCAAGGTCCATGCCGATGCGCTGGCTGCCGTCCCGCAGGCCCACCGCGATTTCCTCGCGGCCCGTCCCACGATGCACCGGGCCGGCGACTGCGTCTTCGTCCACGCGGGCCTCCGCCCCGGGGTGGCGCTTGACCAGCAGACCGAGACCGACCTCGTCTGGATCCGCGACATCTTCCTGATCGAGGTGGAAAGCTTCGGCCCCCTCGTCGTGCACGGCCATACCGCGATCAAGGAAGCCACCCACTACGGCAACCGGATCAACATCGACTCAAGCGCGGCTTACGGCGGCCCGCTGTCGGCCATCGTGATCGAGGGGCGCGAGGCCGCGCTTCTGACCCCGCAGGGCCGCCAGAAACTTCCCGGCCCGCCGCCCCTCTTGTTCCAGAAGAACTAAGGATGCTCTCGCCGGATCAGGCGCTTCACGGACCGTCCGCCAAGATAGCCGAAGACCACCGTCGCCAGCCCCACGACCTCGGCGATCGCCGGGCCTTGCGGAAGGCCGCGGAGCGCAAGGGCAACGCCCATCAGGGCAAAGCCGCCCAGGCTGATCCAGAGCCAGAACCACAACTCGCCCCGAGAGGGCCCGAAGCGCCAGGGGTTCTTCTTTTCCATCGCCGCCCTCCTGCACTGCCGCCACACTGGCCGGGAATAACCCGACCTCAGGCATACCCTACTTTACCGCCGTCTCGGCCCGTGATTCCTTGCAGCCCATGACCGACCGCAGCGCATCATCCCGCCTGACGCCGATCCTGATCACGCTTGGCATCATCCTGCTTACGGCCGCCTGGCTTTTGTGGATCGGTCGCGAGCCGATCTGCAAATGCGGCTACGTGAAGCTCTGGCACGGGCAGGTCGTCAGCTCGGAGAATTCGCAGCACCTGTCGGACTGGTATACGCCCAGCCATATCATCCACGGCTTCCTGTTCTATGGCGCGCTCTGGCTGGTGGCTTCGCGGCTGAGCTTCGCCTGGCGGCTGTCCATCGCCACCCTGGTCGAATGCATCTGGGAGATCGTCGAGAATTCCGACGCGGTGATCGAACGCTACCGGGCGGTGACGATCTCGCTCGACTACTACGGCGACAGCGTGATCAACACGGTGTTCGACGTCCTGGCGATGATCCTCGGCTTCTGGCTGGCGGCGAGACTGCCGGTCTGGGCAACGGTGGCGCTGATCATCCTGTTCGAAGGCGCGACGATGTGGCTGATCCGCGACGGGCTGGCGCTGAACGTGCTGATGCTCTTGTACCCGCTCGACTGGGTCGCCAGCTGGCAGGCGGGGCGCTGAGGTCTCAGACCTTCATCCTTCGTAGCGACAGAAGCGCCAGCGCCGTCGCCGTCCCGAGAAGGGCCGCGCTGACCCAGAAGAACCCCCGCTCGCCCATGCCCGCGACCAGCGGTGCCAGGATCAGCGGGGTCGCGATGGCCCCGACGAGGCCCGCCGCGACGATGGTCGGCGGCACGCGGAGGTCCTCGCCCATCTTGCCGCTTGCGGTCACGTAGTATCCCGGGAAGAACACCCCCGCCGAGGCCCCCATCGCCACGAAGCAGATCGCCGGAGTCCAGACCGCCGCCCCCAGCGCGAAGAGGGCCGCCGAACCGATGGAGAGCGTGTAAAGGACGAAGGGCTCCACCCGGTGCGCGATGAAGATCAGGACCACCCGAGCCAGCAGGAACACCACGAAGAAGGCCGACAGAAGCTGCGCGGCCCGCGTCTCCTCGATCCCGGCGCGGATCAGCGCGGTGGGGCCAAGGCCCGCAAGGCTTGCCTCCATCCCGATGGCCAGGGCCCCGAAGGCGAGGATCCCCCAATGCGGCCGGAAGGCCTTGACCGGCCCTTCGACCGCCACGCTCTCGCGCCCCGCCGGTCCGGCCAGCGCGAAGACCGCCACCAGCGCCAGGGCGACCAGTCCGAAGGTCCAGGCCGGGTCGCTGCCGAGCCAGACGAAGACCAGCGGCGCGGCGATCGCCCCCACCCCGAAGGTCGCGTTCAGAAGGCTCAGCATCGACGGCCCGCGCGTCCCGAAGGCCCGCATGACCCGCGGGTTGAACACCGCCGTCGCCATGCCGTAGCCCATGCCAAAGAACATCCCACCCGCAAAGGTGAGGATCCAGCCCGCTTCGGCCGCCATGAGGCCCATCCCGGCGGCCATCACCGCCAGCGTGTGCCGCGGCCCGACCAGTGCGCCCTTGAAGAACATGAAGCCCACGCCCAGGAAGCAGCCGACCCAGAGGAGCGCCACGAAAAGCCCCGCCTCGCCCTCTCCCAGCGCGAAGTCGCGGACATAGACCGGCAGGGCCGGCCCGAACAGCGCCTGACCCGCCCCCATGAGGATGAAGGTCGCCACCCCGGCAAACAGCAGCCCCGCATTGGCCCGGATCAGGTCTTTCACGTCGCTCTCCCGTTGGTGCGCCCGATCAACCCTGACCGCCCACGCATGTCAATGGCGGGCGTGACGCGACGTCCTCTCTGCAACCGCCCCCAGTTCATGCAAACTGGACGAAACGCCGGAGGCCCCCATGACCGAGATCCATATCCTCTCTGCCACCCGCACCGCCATCGGCGGCTTCGGCGGCTCTTTGTCCGCGCTGCCGCCCATCGACATCGCGACCCATGCCGCCAAGGCCGCACTGGCCCGCGCGGGGGTGGAGGGCGCGCAGATCGGTCAGGTCGTGATGGGCCACGTCATCAACACCGAACCCCGCGACATGTACCTTTCCCGCGTCATGGCGATGAATGCAGGAATCCCGGAGACGACGCCCGCGATGAACGTCAACCGCCTCTGCGGATCCGGCGCGCAGGCCGTGGTCTCGGCGGTGCAGGCCCTGATGCTGGGCGACGCCGAGATGGCGCTGGCCGGGGGCGCCGAGTGCATGAGCCGATCACCCTACATCCTTCCCGCCGCGCGCTTCGGGCAGAAGATGGGCGACACGCGGGCCCTGGACATGATGACCGGCGCGCTGACCTGCCCGTTCGGGACCGGGCACATGGGCGTGACGGCCGAGAACGTGGCAGCGGCGCATGGCATTACTCGGGAAGACCAGGATGCCTTCGCGCTGGAGTCACAGACACGCGCCGCACGCGCCATCGCCGAAGGGCGGTTCGCGGATCAGATCGTGCCGGTGGAAATTGGCGGCAAGAAAGGCCCCGTCACCTTCGCCGTTGACGAACACCCCAAGACCACCAGCCTTGAGGCGCTTTCCGGCCTGAAACCGGCCTTCCAAAAGGACGGCACGGTCACGGCGGGCAACGCCTCGGGCATCAACGACGGCGCCGCGGCGCTGGTCCTTTCCCGCAGCGACAAGGGCTCGCGCGCCCGGATCATGGGCTATGCACTGGCGGGAGTGGACCCAAAGGTCATGGGCCTTGGCCCGATCCCCGCCGTGCAAGCGCTATGCCGGAAGCTGGGCGTCAATCCGCAGTCCTTCGACGTCGTGGAATCGAACGAGGCCTTTGCGGCCCAGGCCCTGGCCGTTTCCCGCGCGCTGGACCTCGACCCGGCGCGCGTGAACCCCAACGGCGGGGCTATCGCGCTTGGCCACCCGGTGGGCGCGACGGGCGCGATCCTCGTCGTGAAGGCCCTGCACGAGCTGGAACGCTCCGGCGGGCGCACCGCGCTGATCACCATGTGCATCGGCGGCGGGCAGGGCATCGCGCTGGCGATCGAGCGCGCCTGACCGATTTCTTCGAAGAAATCGGATCGGAGCCTTCAAAGGCTCTGTTCCGGAGTTTTCGAAAACTCCGGCGCACGAGGAGCCGCGCCCGCCGCTCACCCCTCCAGCGCGTCGATCATCCGGACGCGCAGGGCGTGGCGCCCGCCCTCGAACTCGGCCCCAAGGAACGCGTCAACGATCTCCAGCGCCAGGCCCTCGCCCACCACCCGCGCGCCCAGCGACAGCATGTTGGCATCGTTGTGCATCCGGATCATCCGGGCCGAGAACGTATCGGAACAGACGCCGCAGCGAATGCCGCGGACCTTGTTCGCCGCCATCATGATCCCCTGCCCGGTGCCGCAGAGCACGATCCCCAGGTCGCAGTCGCCCGAGGCCACGCGCCGCGCCGCTGCCTCGCCATGCGCGGTTTAATGCGTGCTTTCCGGGCTGGTGGGGCCGATGTCGACCACCGTATGGCCCTTGCCTGCCAGATGCGCGGCGATGGCAAGGCGCAGGGAAATGGCCGCGTGGTCGCTGGACAGGACGATGCGTCTGGCTTGGGTCATGGGGGTCTCTTCAATCGGGACGGTTTGCGCCCCGGTTACGGCACCGGGACCGGCATCACAACCACCTCGTCCCGCGTAGAATGGGCGATCCGCCCACCGCGCGTCAGCGCACCCGGACCTGCGACCGGGCCGACCGCCCTTCTGCGTCGATCACGCTGAGCGTCACGAAGCCCTCGCCCGGCAGGGCCAGCATCTCCTCACGCGCGTCTGACCCGACGATCACCGGCACCCCGTCCGCGAGCCAGGTGAAGGGTGCCGTCCCCCCCGTGACCCGCACTTTCAACCCGGCGGGCAAAAGCTCCACCTCCGCCCCGTCCGGCGGGAAGGCCACGGCGGGGGCGTCTGCCGCCGCTTCGAAGGCTGCGGACCGGGACTTGAACCGTTGCAGCGGCTGCGGCAGTTCCGCATTCGCAACCAGCAGCGTCGAGGCAGGCGCAGGCCCCTGCGGGTCCAGCTCACGCTTCAGCCGGTTGAAGGCCTGGAACAGCACGGGCGCCGCGACATCCGCGCCGAAGGCCCCCGGCACCGGCGTCCCGTCGGCCCGGCCCATCCAGACGCCCACCACATGCTTGCCATCGAAGCCGATCGCCCAGGCGTCGCGGTGCCCATAGGAGGTCCCGGTCTTGTACGCCAGCCGGTTCGAAGGCGCGCCGGGCGGCGGGGCCAGCCCTGCCAGGATGTCGCCGACCTGCCAGGCCGCGACTTCGGAAACCACGCGCTGCCCCTCGGGCACCTCGGAGTCCAGCCGATACGACAGAGGCCGCACCACCCCGCCCCGCGCGATGGCCGCATAAAGCTGCACCATGTCCGACAGCGTGACCCCGACCCCGCCCAGCGCGATGGCCAGCCCCGGCTGATCGCCGGGAAATACGGGCTTCATCCCCGCCTTCTCCATTGCCGAGATCAGCCTGGCCGGTCCCATCGCATCGGTCAGCGCCACCACCGGGATGTTCCGCGACAGCTGCAAGGCCTCGCGCATCCGGATCGTGCCCATGTAGAGCTTGTCGAAGTTCTGCGGCGCATAGGTGCCGAAGGCCATCGGCCTGTCGTCGATCATCGTCTCGGGATGGCCAAGGCCGTCGTCGAAGGCCAAGGCATAGACCAGCGGTTTCAGCGTCGACCCCGGCGACCGAAGCGCCTGCGTCATGTCCACGAACCCCTGCCGCAGGTCGGCCTGATAGCCCGCCGAGCCCACGCTCGCCAAAATCTCCCCCGAAGCATGGTCCGCCACCAGGATCGCCACCTGCAATCGCTCGCCCCGGCCCTCGACCGCCTCCAGCGCCAGCGCCTCCAGCTTCCGCTGCAGGTCCCCGTCGATGGTCAGCCGATGCGCCACAACCTGCGGCTTTTCGGCCCGCGCCTGATCCGCCAGGTGCGGGGCCAGCGCCGGGAAGGGCTTCCTGAGGCCCGGCACCGCCTCGCGCAGTGCAGCCTCTGCCTCTTCGGGGTCCAGCACCCCCTCGCCCACCGCCCGCGCCAGCACCCGGTTCCGCGCCGCCTCGGCCCGGTCGGCGGCCCGGTCCGGTCGGCGGCTTTCGGGGGACTGCGGGATCGCGACAAGAAGCGCCGCCTCGGCCGGGGTCAGCCGGTAGGGCTCTTTCCCGAAATAACTGATCGAGGCCGCCCGCACCCCCTCCAGGTTCCCGCCGAAGGGCGCAAGATGCAGGTAAAGCTGCAGGATCTGGTCCTTGGACAGCCGCCGCTCCAAGGCAAGCGCCACCCGCATCTGCCGCAGCTTGCCTCCGACCTCGCCCGTGGTGCCCTCCTCCAGCAGCCGCGCGACCTGCATGGTCAACGTGGACCCGCCCGAGATGACGCGGCCGTTCCACAAGGCCTGCAGGACCGCCCGCGTCAGCGACCGCGGGTCGACGCCCGCGTGGACGTAGAACCGCTTGTCCTCATAGGCGAGAAGCATCCGCAAATACTTCGGATCGACCTTGTCCGGCGGCAGGGCCAGCCGCCAGCGGCCATCGGCCACCGTATAGGCACGCAGAAGGTCGCCGTCGCGGTCCAGCACCTCGACCGACATCTCCAGCGCCAGGGGCGGCAGGACCGTCGCGGCGACCCAGGCGTCGAAGCGGTCCCGGCCCAGGGCGCCGAGCCAAAGGCTGATAGCAAGGCAGAGGATCCAACGCGCGCGGATCATGACCACGACCCCTCCCAGGCGCCAAGCCTTCCCCGGGTAGGGAGGTCAACGCCAGGTGCCCCCCACCCCCATCCCCTCCCCACGCGGGGGAGGGGAGGCGCATATGCGCGCCGGAGGCTCACTTGACGATCGTCACCTCGCCCGTCTCGCTTCTGGCCCGGAAGTCGGGGCGGTACATGTCCTCGACCGAGGCCGCCGGGTGGTGGAACGTGCCGGGGCTGACGGCGCGGACGACGTAGGCGAGCTTGAACGGCTGATCCGCGCGCCAGTCCACCGCCGTAAGGAAGCGGTCCTGCCGGAACTCGGAATGCGCCACGTCCTGCAGGCTATCCAGCCACGACAGTTCGGACGTGGACCCGGCCGACATCAGGTTCGGATTGTCGATCTCGAACCCCGCGGGCAGCGGGTCACTGACCATCAGCCGCGCCTCGCCATAGCTGAACGGAGTGACCTCGAGCACCACCACCATCCGCGTCCCCGCCGCCACATTCTCCAGCGCGACAGGCTCGCCTGCCATGGAGAAGTAGCTGCGGGTGATCGCATAGCCGTTCCCACCTGCCGGTTCCGGTTCCGAAGGCACACCATAAGTGGTCACCGTGACCGTCGTGTCCGGCCCGTCGTTCCTGACCACCACCGGCGTCACCGAGCCTGCGTCCAGCACGCGGACCAGAGGCCCATCGGCAGGCTTCCCGTCAATGGTCACGCCCTGCACATCCGGCCGGTCGATCAGCGCGTTTGCCGCGAGCAGCGTCCAGGTCGTCTCCTGGGTCGAGAGGTTGCCACCCCGCGCCACCAGCCGGTCCGTCAGCGCCTCGCGGTCCACCGCGTTCGACCCGGCCTCCACCGCCAGCGTCAGAAGCGCCGCCGTATCGCGGTAGCGCGTGCCATAGTCCACCCGCCAGACCTGGCCCTGCTCTGGCGCCTCGGCCTCCATCTTCGCCACGGCCTTGCGGAACATCGCATCCGCCCGCGCCTGGTCGCCGTAAGAGGCCAGCGCCGCCCCCACCTGACCCATCGCCAAGGGGGTCGCGAAATCATCGCCCTTCACGTCAGCATAGTAGCGCAGGTCGCCAATCGCCGCCGCGCCTTCCCGCGCCAGCACCATCAGCGCATAGGCCAAAGCCTCGCCGCCGCCGTTGGTTTCGGCGCTGAAGTCGGGCGCGTAGTTCACCTGGTTCCGCAGGTTCGCCAGCGCCGACTTGAACGCCACGTCGGGCACCGCGTAACCTTGCGCCTTGGCCCGGCTCAGGAAATCGGTGACATAGGCGTCCAGCCAGAAGTCGCCCTCGCCCGGCCCCCACAGCCCGAAACCGCCCGTGGAGGACTGGTTCGCAAGGATCTCCACGATCGCCTCGTTGATCCGGCCCGAGATCTCGGCGTCCCCTTCAAGGTCCATCACCCGCGCCACTTCGTCGAAGTAGAGAAGCGGCAGCGCGCGGGACGTCATCTGCTCGGTGCAGCCATAGGGATACCGGTCCAAGGCCGCCAGCAACCCAGGAGCATTCAGCCGCGCCAAGGGGCCGATCGCCATCGTGGCTTTCCCCGACCCCGGCACCAGCCCGGCAAAGACGTTCTCGTCGAAGGTGAAGGTCTGGCCCGAGGCAAGCTCCAACCGGCTGATCTTCGCCACTTCCGGGTCGTTCACCTGCACCGGGATGGTCAGCGTCTTCTTCAAGACCTTCCCGTCCGGCGTCGTCAGCGAAATGTCGATGGTCCGGACCCCGACATCCCCCGCCGTCACCGGCACCTCGAACACCGCCTTGGCCTTGTCGCCCAGGTCAAAGCCCGAGGGCACTTCGCCCAGGGTCAGCCCGTTGGCCGTCACGTCCAGGCTCATCCGGCCCGACGGCCCCGTCGCATGGACCACCTCCAAGAGCAGCCGCGAGGTATCGCCTGGAGACAGGAAGCGCGGCACCGAGGCCGTCACCACGACCGGATCGCGCACCAGCACGTCGGCGCTCGCCTGCCCGACCCCGGTCTTCGACCAGGCAACGGCCATCACCTTCACCGTCCCGTTGAAGGACGGCAGGTCGAACGTCGTGCGCGCATAGCCATCCGCGCCCACCTCGACCGGCCCGGTGAAATAGGCCACCAGTTCCTCTGTGGGCGGAGGCGCCTGCAACCGCGCCTGCGCGCCCGCATCACCACCCGAGCGGACCTCACCCGTGGCCCCGTTCAGCCCGTCGATCAGCCGGCCGTAGATGTCGCGGATGCCGACGCCCAGCCTCCGCTGGCCGAAGTAGTGGCCCTGCGGGTCCGGCGCCTCGAACCCGGTCAGGTTCAGGATGCCCACATCCACCGCCGCGATGGTGACATAGGCCGTCTCGCCCGCCGCCACGCCGTCGACCTTCACTGCCACATCCAGCGGCCCACGGGGAGCCGCCTCAGCCGCCATCTCGACCTTGGCCGAAAGCGCGCGCGCACCCGGATCAATCGAGGCATGGGTCAGCCCCAGCGCCCGCGCCGGGTTGCGGCCCGCTGCCACGTCCATCGGCCGCAGGACCGAGGCCGTCACATAGACCCCCGCGCCCCATTCGTCGGTCACGGGCAGCGAAATCAGGTTTTCGCCTTCCTTCACCTCCACCGCCTGCATCGCCACCAGCCGGTTCGACAGCACCGTCACCAGCGCCGTCCCCGCCGCCCGCGGCACGATCCGCAGCGTAGCGGTGTCGCCCGGCTTGTACGCGGGCTTGTCCAAGGACAGCTCCAGCGTGTCCGGCGTCGCCGAAGCATCCGCGGGCGCATACCAGCCGGCCCAGAACTCCATCGAGGTCGAAGCCTTGCCGCCATCCGCCGCCGTGACCACGACCTCAAAGGTCCCCCAGGTCACGTCCGCCGAAATCTCGACCGGAGAGGTTCCCAAAGTCGCCTCGCCCTCGGCCACCACCGCGCGGCTGACCACCGGCTCCCAGCTCCAGTTGCCGTAGCTTTGGTACCACTGGTAGTCGTATTGCACCCGGTTGACGGTCCACTTCAACGGCAGATCGACTGCCGCCTCACCCTGCACCGCCAGCAGCTGGAACCGCGCCTCGCCGCCTTCCGGGGCCACGCCATCGAACATCGGCTTCACCCCGATCATCGGTTCTGCCGAGGTCACCGCCTTGGTCACTTGCCGCTCCACCGGCCGGCCCGATCCTTCGGCCACGCGGATCGTCACGCGGGCCTCCAGCGGGCGGTGCGGGTCTTCGATCTGCGGCAGGAAGACCGGGATCGTGGCATTGCCCGCCTCATCCGTCTCGCCCCCGTTCAGCGACGACATCTGCGCGCTGAAAGGCTGGTCGTGGCGACCAAAGACATAGCCGGGGAAGGCCGCCAGCCCATCCGCCGCACGCAGCAGAACCTCGCCCTCGATGGCCAGCCCCGCGCCGGGGGCACCGAACAGGTACTTCGCCGCCACCGTCAGATCGACCGCCGAATCCTGCCCGACCAGCAAGGGCGCATCGGCCAGCGTCAGGTCAAAGTCGATCCGTTCCGGCAGGAAATCCTCGACGAGGAAAGTCTTCGACGCCAAGGCCGGGGCCTCCAGGTCGGCGAACATCTCCAGCCGCCAAACGCCCCTTGGGGCCGACCCCGCGATGGGGAGCGAGAACACATGCCCGCCCGCGCCGAAGTCGTCGACCTGCTGGCGGGAATACTCCACGCCGTCGGGCCGCTTGAGGACCGCCGTCAACGGCAGACCTTCGACCGCCGCCTGCTCCGCATCGCGGGCAAGCGCAGTGACATAGACCGTCTCCCCAGCGCGATAGGCCCCCCGGTCGGTCGTCACGAACACGTCGACGGGCGGAGCCGCCTCGCGCCCCTCGACCCCACGGTCGGACAGGTCAAACTCCGGATCGGTCAGCGACAGGAAGGCGATGTCGGTGTCTGCCTCCTTGACCACCACCATCGCCGGGGCCGAGCCCCCCGTCCCCCGCGTCAGGCCGGCGTCGAAGCGCGCATAGCCCTGGTCATCCGTGGTGGCCGTGCCCAACACCGTATTGGCGCGGTTCAAAAGCTCTACCGTCACGCCGGGTTTGGCCCCAGCCGTCCCCAGCGAGCGGACAAAGACATGCAGCCCGTCCGTCCCCGACATCGTGGTGACCCCAAGGTCCGAGATCACGAACCACTGCCAGGCCGGCGGGATGTTGTAGGGATCAACCCCCGGCACCGAGGCCTTCAGCGCATAGATGCCCGCCGGAAGCCCCTCCAGCGCTTCGCCCATCGGGAGCCGCGTGGTGACGTCCTTGTTCACCTCCTGGCCCACCGTCGCGGACCCGGTCCACAGGCTTTCGCCCACGGTGTCGGCGAAATACTCCTCGGAATAGACGTTGATCGGCGCGCCGAAGTAGTAGTCCTGGATCGAGCGCAGCAGGTTCCGGTCCGTCACCCGGTAGAGTTCCAGGTCCAGCTTTTCGGTGTTCACCGTCTGCACCGGCAGCGCCGGATCACCCGCCTTCGGCAGCACATAGCCCCTTCCCGGGAACTTCACCCCGGGCGCGCGGTCGCGGACGTATTGCGTGATCTCGACCGATTTCGCCATCACCTGGCCATCGGCCGCAGGCAGCCCCTCGCGGAAGGTGACGCTGTAGCGCTTGCCATGCTCCAGCCCCGCCACGCAAAGCTGCCGCCAGCCGCCGCTCTCTACTGTCAGGCCGGGGTCGTTCAGCTGCACGAAGGTCGAGTAGTCGACGCCCGAAGCCACGAGGTCTTCGCTGAAGGTCGCGCAGATCCGCGGGCGGGCGAGGTCAGACTGCACCAGCGTTTCGGCGATCCGGAAGCCGTATTTCCCGATCGCCTGATCCAGAAGGGCCGCCGTATCCACCCGCTCCTGCAGCGACTGCGCCAGCTTCAGCGCGCTGACGGTATCCCGCCCCCGCCCGTTCCGCTCCAGCACGTCGGCCATCGTGACCAGGATCGTATGGCGAAGGGCCGGGTTCTCTGCCCTGAGGTAAGCGTTCACCGAGGACAGCATCGCCTGGTAGAAGAAATAACCCGACTGGTTCTGGTCCGCGATCCCCGCCTGCAGCTGCCGCCGGGCAAATTCACCCCAGGTCGCCGCGTCATCGGTCAGGTTCAGCGCCGCGCCCGTGAAAGCCGCCGCCCCCGCCCAGTCGCCCCGCCCCTCGGCCTCGGCCGCCGCCGTCAGGTGCTCCTCGGCCGACCACGGCCCCGTCGTGTGCTGCCGCCCCAGCCCCTGCGCCTGCTCGAAGGCGGGCTGGATGTCCCAGTCCGGCAGAAAGGCCAGCTCGGCCCGCCGCTCGGCCGCCGCCGCCCGCACCGCCGCATCCGCCTCGATGACCGTGGCCGAGAAGGCCCCCGCGAAGAACGTCCCCTCGCCCGGCGCGTTCTTCACGAAACACGCCCCCTTGTTCGAGTTGAACACATAGGCCGTGCAACGCGCGTTGGTCAGGCAGGCGCGTTCGCAAGCCTCGATCGTGGTGTCGAAGATCGACGCGATGTCGCCTCCCGGCAGGTCCTGGTCCTGGGTCACGACAAGGCGGCGCTCGGGAATCAGGTCCTGAGCCTGGGCGAGCCCCGAAATGCCAAGGAACGCCGCCGCCACCGCAGCCTTCAGAAACCAGCGCATCGAAAATGCCTCCCGCAATGGATTGCCGCGACTGTCGCATGGCCCGCCCCGGGCAGGCAAGCCGACAACCCCGTCGCCGTTAAGGCTTGGTTCATTTTGATCGGCGAGGGTAGTCGCGAAAACCGGATGTCGGGCCGCCCCGGCATCGCAGCGCCACGGCCAGAATGGATCTCTCGGAACGTCTCGTGAAGGAACGCCGCGCCCGCCTTGCGGCCGAACGCCTTCTCGAACAGAAAAGCCGTGAGCTTTTCGCCGCGAACGAGAAGCTGGCGATCCACGCCCGCACGCTCTCGGACCAGATCGTCGAACAGCGCCAGGTGGTGAAATCCGCGCTCTCCGAGGCCGAGCTTCTGAAGGACCAGAACCTCCGCTTCGTCGAGGACCTCGATCGCGCCCATACCGCCGCCGTGATGGCCGAACGCAGGCTCTGGGACGCGATCAACACGATCCGCGACGGCTTTGCCGTCTTCGACGCCAACCTGAAGCTCGCCACCGCCAACCAGGCCTTCCTGTCCTGGTTCGACGGCCAGCCCGTCGCGCCCGGCGTGTCCTATGACGACATGCTGGTCCTCTTCGCGAAGACCTACGTCGACCTCGGCGAGGAACCGCTTTACGATTTCGTCCAGCGGATGCGCAGCCGGATCGAGGCCGACCGCATCGAACCCGTCACCCTGAAACTGAAGAACGGCACCTGGATCAAGCTGCAGGACCGCCGCGCCAACGATGGCGGCATCGTCACCTTGGCCATCGACATCACCGAACAGATGCGCATCTGGGCCGCCATCGACGTGCTGCCCGATGGTTTTGTCCTTTTCGACCGGGAGGAACGACTTTTGGCCTGCAATCAGCGTTACCGCGAAATGTTCCCCGATTCGGCCGAGGCGATGCTGCCCGGCGTGACGTTCGAGGATCTCCTCCGCAACGGGTTGAAGAACGGCCACGTGCCCGAGGCCGTCGGGCGCGAGGAGGAATGGCTTGCCCAGCGGCTTGAGCATTTCCGCGCGGCCGACCGGGTCGAGGAAAGCGTGCTCGCCTCGGGCCGGGTGATCCTGGAATCCGACCATGTCACCCCCGACGGCGGCCGCGTCGGCCTGCGCACCGACATCACCGCGATGCGCGAACAGCAGGCCCAGCTTGTCACCGCCCGCAAGGCCGCCGAGGCCGCGAACCGTGCCAAGTCCGCCTTCCTCGCCAACATGAGCCACGAGATCCGCACGCCGATGAACGGCGTCGTCGGCATGGCCGAGCTTCTCTGCGACACAGCGCTGACCGAAGAACAGCGCCTTTTTGCCGAGACGATCCGGTCATCGGGCGAGGCGCTTCTGGTCATCATCAACGACATCCTCGACTATTCGAAGATCGAGGCGGAACGGCTGACCCTGCGTCCCGAACCCTTCGACCTCGAACGCACGATCCACGAGGTGACGATGCTCCTCCAGCCCCGCGCGCGGGAAAAGGGCATCGACCTGATGATCGACTTCGACATGTTCCTGCCCACCCGTTTCGTCGGCGACCCGGGCCGTCTGCGCCAGGTCCTGACGAACCTGATCGGCAATGCCGTGAAGTTCACCGAAACGGGCCACGTCCTGACCCGCGTGGTCGGCGTCGATTGCGAGGAGGGCCGCCAGACCCTGCACGTGACGGTCGAGGACACCGGGATCGGCATCGCGCCGGAATACCTCGACCACATCTTCGGCGAGTTCAACCAGGTCGAGGATGAGCGGAACCGCAAGTTCGAAGGCACCGGCCTGGGCCTCGCCATCACCCGGCGGCTCATCGAACACATGGGCGGCGCGGTCTGGGTCGACAGCGATCCCGGCCAGGGGTCAAGCTTCGGCTTCCGCGTCACCCTTCCGGTGGCCGAGGATTCCGCCCCGGTCCAGGTTCCGGTCACCGTCCGGCGGGTCATCGCCGTGGACGACCAGTTCATCAACCGCACCATCCTGGAACGCCAGCTTGCGCCCTGCGGGATCGAGGTGACGCTTTGCCGGTCCGGCGCCGAGGTGCTGGAGCGTCTGGCCCAGGACCCGGGCTATGACGTGGTCCTGACCGACCACGCGATGCCGGAAATGGACGGGGTGCAGCTTCTGGACCAGATTCGGCTTGCGGGACACGGCCTTCCGGTGATGCTGCTCAGCTCGAACCCGACCGGCCTCGATAGCCTGACCAACGCCTTCGCCGCGGTCCTGCAGAAGCCGATCCTGCGGTCGGACCTCTACCGCCATCTCCAGGGCCTGAACGCACCTGCCGTCGAAACGGTGGTCGAGGCGGCCCCCCTTGCCCCCGTCGACCTGCGCCAGATGCGCGTCCTTGCAGCCGAGGACAACCGGACGAACCAGCTCGTCTTCCAGAAGATGGTCCGCGACATGGACATCGACCTGCGCTTTGCCGACAACGGCCGCATCGCGGTCGAAATGTTCCAGGACTTCAAGCCTGACCTCATCTTCATGGACATCTCCATGCCCGAGATGGACGGCAAGGAAGCCGCCCGCACCCTCCGCGCGATGGGCGCGACGGTCCCGATCGTCGCCCTGACCGCCCATGCGATGGAGGGCGACGCCGAGGCGATCCTGGCCGCAGGCATCGACCGCTACCTGACCAAGCCCTTGCGCAAGACCGCCATCGAAGGCGCGCTTGGCGAATACTGCCCTCCCGAGGCCAGGTCTCCGGTCGTGGCCGCGCCGGCCGAAAACGCCGCCTGAGGGCAAAGCAGATCACTCCGCGTGGGCCGGCCGGTCGCCGGACTTCTCCGGCACCAAACCGACCAATCTGCGGCCCGCCTCAGCCACGGGCCGACAGAGCGCGCCACGGGCCAGACTCGCGCCCACGACGGACCGAGCGGCCCCCTCGGTCCGCTGCACCGGACGATTGCAGGCCGCGCGGGTCCATGGTCGCCCGGAACCTCGTGCAACCCACTCCTTTCATCTTTGCCCAAGTATCCCCGCCGGAGGCACTGCCACGCCAGCCCCGCACTTGTTGGCAAGGCCTTCAAGCTGGCCAAACCATCCCCGCTCCACCTTCGTCTTGCCGGGATGGAACGTGGTTAGCCGATCCCTAATGTCCGCGATCAAATCATTGATTCGAAAGGCCTCGCAATCCTGTCCTGCGTGGACAGGATCGTGCGTCAGCCCTCGCGCAGGACCGCCAGGAACGCCTCTCCGAACCGCTCCAGCTTCAGCTCCCCCATCCCCTGGATCGCCTGCAACTCCCCCAGGGTCGAGGGCCGCCGCTCCGCGATTGCCCGCAGGGTGGAATGGGTGCAGGTCAGGTACTTCCCCGTCCCGTCCTCTCCCCGGCACAGCTCCAGCTGCACCTCTGCGAGCCGGTCGAACAGCGCCCCCTCCGGCCGGCCAACAAGCTTCATCCGCGCCGGATGCAGCCCCTCGGCCGCCCCGGTGATCACCTCCAGGAAGGCCGCCCCATAGCTTTCCAGCTTCCGCGCGCCCACCCCCGTGATCCCCGCCATCTGATCCAGCGTCGCAGGCTTCTTCTCCGCCATCTCGATCAGAGTCTTGTCCGGGAAGACCACATAGGCCGGCACGTTCTGAGCCTCGGCCAGCGCCCGCCGGCGGGCCTTCAGCAGCGCCAGCAGCCCCGCGTCCTCTTCGGCCACCTGGGCGCGCACCACCGGCTCGCGCTCACCCGCCGCCACGACCGTGTCGCGCCGCAAGGTGACCGAGGCCTCGCCCCGCAGCACGGGCCGCGCCGCCTCGGTCATCCGCAGCGCGCCGTGGCGGTCGGGGTCCGGGCGGACCAGATCGCGGCCCATCATCTGCCGGAAGACGGCGCCCCAGGCCGGTTTCGACAGGTCGCGGCCCACCGCGAAGGTCGGGAGCTGGTCATGCCCCTTCTCGCGCACCTTGGGCGTCGCCGTGCCGGTCAGGATGTCGATCAGATGGCCCGCCCCGAACCACTCCCCCGTCCGCAGGATTGCAGAGAGCGCCTTCCGCACCGCCTCTGTGGCGTCGAAAAGCTGGGCCGGACGGTCGCAGAGGTCGCAGTTGCCGCAGGGTTCCGCCGTCTCGCCGAAATAGCCCAGCAAGACCTGACGCCGACAGCCCAGCGCCTCTGCCAGACCCAGAAGAGCATTCAGCCGCGCATGATCTGCCGCCTTCCGGTCCGGCGGGGCCGCGCCCTCGTCGATCTGCGACCGTCGCAGGCGGATGTCGTCGGGGCCGTAAAGCGTCATTGTCTCGGCCGGAGAACCATCCCGCCCCGCGCGACCGATTTCCTGGTAATAGCCCTCGATCGACTTCGGCAGGTCGGCATGTGCCACCCAGCGGATGTCCGGCTTGTCGATCCCCATCCCGAAGGCGATGGTCGCTACCACGATCAGCCCGTCCTCGCGCTGGAAGCGGGACTCGACCTGGCGGCGTTCCTCGGCCTCCATGCCTCCGTGATAGGCCACAGCCTCGTGCCGCGCCTCCTGCAGCGCCTGGGCGAGCGTCTCGGTCTTGGCCCGCGTCGCGCAGTAGACGATGCCGGACTGGCCCCGGCGGGCGGCGGCGAAACGCAGGATCTGCTCGCGCGGCTTGTCCTTCACGGCGAAGGCGAGGTGGATGTTCGGCCGGTCGAAGCCGCGCAGGAAGGTGACCGGGGCCTCGCCATCGAAAAGCCGCGTCACGATCTCGGCTCGCGTCTCCTCGTCCGCTGTCGCGGTGAAGGCCGCCAGGGGCACCCGCAGCGACCGGCGCAGCTCGCCGATGCGCAGGTAGTCGGGTCGGAAGTCGTGGCCCCACTGGCTGACGCAATGCGCCTCGTCCACCGCGATCAGGCTGCACTTCGCCCGCCGCAGGAGCGACAGCGCCCCGCCCGAGGCCAGCCGCTCGGGTGCCATGTAGAGAAGCTTCAGCCGGCCCTCGTCGATGGCCTGGAAGACCTCTTCCGTTTCCTCCTCGGTGTTGCCCGAGGTCAGCGCCCCGGCCTCGACCCCCGCCGCGCGCAGGGCGCGGACCTGGTCCCGCATCAGCGCGATGAGCGGAGAGATGACGACCGTAACCCCGTCACGGCAAAGGGCCGGCAGCTGGAAGCAGAGCGACTTCCCCCCGCCCGTCGGCATGATGGCCAGGGTGTTCCGCCCCTCAAGCACCGATTGCACGATTTCGGCCTGACCCGGGCGAAAGTCCGGGAAGCCGAAGACGGAATGCAGAAGCCGGGCAGCCTGGTCCAAGGTCAGAGGAAGGCCGCGACGTTGTTCCGCAGGATGATCTGCAGGGCGTAGATCGCGATCAGCACGATCAGCGGCGCCAGGTCCAGGCCCATCGGCGGCAGGATCCGGCGGATCGGGCCATAAAGCGGCTCGAGCAGCCGCTCCAGCCCGTACCAGATCTGCGAGACGAGCGGCTGCCGGATGTTCAGCACCTGGAAGTTGATCAGCCAGCTCATGATGACATGGGCCAGGACGATGAACTGGGCCACATTCAGGATCAGCATCAGGATCTGGTAGAGCGAGGTCATCGGGCACTCCGTCTGGATTTGGGCAGAGGTAGCGACCGGGCGCCGAAAGGGCAATGGCTTCCGCAGCGTTCCGCTTGACGCCGGCGAGGCGTCGGGCCACTTCCGGCGCGAAAGCCGGAGAGCCCGATGTACCCCTTCCTGCGCATGTTCAAGGAGATGGCCCGTGCCAGACGGATGCCGGAGCTGGGCCTGTTCGACACCCATGTCAGCCACCACATCTGCTGGCCCTGGGACCTGGACCCTTGGGTCGAGCTGAACAACGGCCGCACGCTGACGCTTTACGACCTTGGCCGCCTGCCGCTTGGATCGCGGACCGGGATCCACCGGCACCTGATCGCGAACCGCTGGGGGATGACCGTCGCGGGGTCGAGCGTGCGGTACCGGCGGCGGGTCACGGTCTTTTCGCGGCTGACCACCTACAGCCGCTGCCTGGGCTGGGACGACCGTTTCCTCTACACCGAACAGTCGATGTGGAAGGGCGAGGAATGTGCCTCCCAGGTGCTGATCCGGTCCGCCATCGTCGGCAAGCAGGGGATCGTGCCGCCGGCGGAACTGGCGAAGGCGGCGGGCGTCTCTACCGTCAGCCCGAAGTTGCCCGACTGGGTCAACGCCTGGATCGCCGCGGAGGCGACGCGCCCCTGGCCCCCCGCCCGCGGCTGACCCGGCGATCGGCAAGCGTCAGCGCCGCGAAGAGCCTTCCCTTGCACAACCGGCGGTTTCCGGGTTCACTTGGCCCCAAAAACAAGGGGCAGGCAGGATGGGTGACCGCAAGCGGATCTGGGGCTGGTACTTCTTCGACTGGGCCAGCCAGCCGTACAACACGCTGCTTCTGACCTTCATCTTCGGGCCCTACTTCGCGGAGATCGCCCGCGGCTACTACATGGGCGCGGGCCTGGACGAAGCGGCTGCAAAGGCCGCCGCGCAGGCCTACTGGGGCTGGGGGCTTGCCATCGCCTCGGCCACCGTCGCCATCCTTGCCCCCATCCTTGGGGCGATTGCGGACGGCACAGGCCGGCGTCTGGTCTGGGTCTGGACCTTCTCGGCCTTCTATGTCCTTGGCGCTTTCGGCCTGTGGTGGGTGGCGCCTGGTGGAACCGAGGGGATGCTGTTCTGGGCGGTCTGCCTGTTCGGGATCGGCTTCATCGGGATGGAGTTCGCCACGATCTTCACCAACGCGCTGATGCCGTCCCTCACGCAGTCCGACGATCTGGGCGCGATCTCGGGGACCGGCTTCGCCTTCGGCTATCTGGGCGGCCTTCTGGCGCTGGTCATCATGCTTCTGTTCTTCGCGGAAGGCGCGGACACCGGGCTGACGCTTCTGGGCACGCCCCCGCTTTTCGGCCTTGACCCTGAGGCGCGGGAAGGGACGCGCTTCGTGGGGCCGTTCACCGCGATCTGGTTCATCGTCTTCATGATCCCCTTCTTCCTGTGGGTGAGGGAACCGCACACCGACCGCCGCCCGCTGCACCTGGGCCGGGCCTTCGGCAGCCTCAAGGACCTGATCCGCAGCTTGCGCTATCGGCGCAGCCTGTCGGCCTACCTGGCCTCGGCACTGTTCTACCGGGATGCGCTGAACGCGCTTTACGGCTTCGGCGGGGTCTATGCCTCGGGTGTGCTGGGCTGGTCGATCATCCAGATCGGCATCTTCGGCATCGTGGGCGCGGTGACGGCAATGGTCGCCGCCTTCATCGGCGGCCGGGTCGACCGGGCGCTTGGACCCAAACCCGTGATCGTGGCGTCGATCCTTGTGCTGATCGCTGTCTGCCTCGTCATCGTCGGCATGACGCGCGAGGGCGTCTGGGGCATCCCGCTCGACCCGGCGTCCAGCCTGCCCGACCAGATCTTCTTCATCTGCGGCGCGCTGATCGGCGCGGCGGGAGGCTCGCTGCAGGCCGCAAGCCGCACGATGATGGCCCGCCACACCACCCCGGACCGCGCGACCGAGGCCTTTGGGCTTTACGCGCTGTCCGGCAAGGTGGCGAGCTTCATGTCCCCCGCGCTGATCGCGCTCGTCACCACCATAAGCGGATCGCAGCGGATCGGGATTGCTCCCTTGGTTGTGTTGTTCCTCATCGGTCTGCTTCTGCTAGTCTTCGTCAAACCGAAAGGCGAGATGCCCGCATGATCCTCACCCGCGCCCTGCTTCTGTCCCTTCTGCTGGCCGCCCCGGTGCAGGCCGAAAAGCTGGCCAACCGGCTGTTCGGCGCGATGGATGCGCCGTCCAGTCAGGATTCGATGCCCATCGGCAGCTATGCCAAGGGCTGTGCGGCCGGCTTGGTGGAGCTGCCGGAAACCGGGCCGACCTGGCAGGCGATGCGGCTGTCACGCAACCGCAACTTCGGCCATCCGCAGATGGTGCAGTTCCTGATGGACCTCTCGGCCACCGCGCGGGACATCGGCTTCGGCCGGGGCCTCTACATCGGCGACATCAGCCAGCCGCGCGGCGGGCCGATGACCAGCGGCCACGCGAGCCACCAGATCGGTCTGGACGCCGACATCTGGATGCTGCCCCCCCGCCGCCTGGACCTGAGCCCGGCGGAGCGCGAGGAGATCAGCTCGATCCCCGTCCGCTCGGCCGACCAGCGGTCCGTCACCGAGAACTGGACCCGCACCCACCGCGAGCTGCTGAAGGCCGCCGCCTCCGACCCCCGCGTCGACCGGATCTTCGTGGCCGCCGCCGTCAAGATCGAGATGTGCCGGACCGCGAAACGGTCGGACAAGAAGTGGCTGCAGAAGATACGCCCCGTCGCGGGCCATGACACGCATTTCCATGTGCGTCTGAAATGTCCGAAGGGTGCGCGGCTCTGCGAGACGCAGACGCCCACGGTGGACGAGCTTTCCAAGGGCGGGGACGGCTGCGACGAGACGCTGATGTGGTGGGTGACCGACTACCTCGACCCGCCGAAATCCGACGGCAAGAAGCCGCGCGACGAGGATACGCCGCGGAAGAAGCACCCGCGCGAATTTACGCTGGCCGACCTGCCGCGGCAGTGCAAAGGCGTGCTTGCCTCGGATTGACAGGGGGCAGCGCCGGATATAGTCCGCCCCCCGCCCTCATGGTGGGGGCCAAGTCTCCGCGACCTTGTAAAAACGGAAAGTCCTATGCGCATCCTTCTTCCTGCCGTGATCGGCATGGCGACCATCGTCGTCGCCTCGAACATCCTCGTCCAGTATCCCCTGGGCACCTTCCTGACCTGGGGGGCGCTGACATACCCCTTTGCCTTCCTGGTGACGGACGTGACCAACCGGCTGGCCGGACCGGCTGCAGCGCGCCGCGTCGTGCTGGCGGGCTTCGTGACCGGTATTCTCTGTTCCTTCATCGGCACGCAGATCATGGGCGAGTTCGGGCCGCTGGTGACCCTGCGCATTGCCATCGGATCGGGCCTTGCCTTCCTTTGCGCCCAGCTTCTTGACATCTCGGTCTTCAACCGCCTGCGTGAGGGCAGCTGGTGGAAGGCTCCGCTGGTGTCGACCCTCATCTCCTCGACTGTCGACACGGCGATCTTCTTCACGGTCGCCTTCTCGGCGGCGCTGACCGTACTGGAACCTGGTAACGACGTGTCATGGGCGACCGCGCCGATTCCGCTTCTGGGCCTTGGGTTCCAAGCGCCTTTCTGGGTTTCGCTGGCCGTCGGGGACTGGTTGGTCAAACTTCTGATGGCTTTGGCTGCACTGGTGCCTTTCAGAGTGGCAATCGCTAGGCTCACGGCAAGGGTAGCGTGATTTGTTTTGACAAACACAAAATCTGTGTCACGCTCCCCTTATCGGCAACCATTTGAAAGGAGGTGACCCAGTGTCTAGAGTGATATTGGAGAGAGGTGTCGGGACAGTCGGGAGGGGTATTTTCTAAGGGCAGCCCCTGGAAAATAGACCACCGATTGGATTTGGATGCCCTAACTGGCCCATCTCCTTGGATCTCGGAAAGGGTTGCCTGAGCAGGGCAACCCTTTCTCTATTTCGCCCAACCGAATACCGTCCCGGAATGCTTTACGTCACCGAAACCCTGTCCATCGCCGAATGGGAATTGTCCGAAAGCTTCATGCGGGCCTCGGGTCCCGGCGGGCAGAACGTCAACAAGGTCTCGACCGCCGTCGAACTGCGCTTCGAGGCCGAGCGGTCGCCGCACCTGCCCCCCGGCGTGAAGGCGCGGCTCAAGAAACTTGCCGGTCGGCGCTGGACGACGGAGGGCGCGATCGTCCTGCAGGTGGACGAGACCCGCAGCCAGGCCCGAAACCGCGACATCGCGCGGGAAAGGCTGGTCGAGATGATCCGCGCCGCCCTTGTTGCGCCAAAGCGGCGCATCGCAACCAAGCCCACGCTCGGCAGCCAACGGCGGCGTATTGCCGCCAAGACCGCCCGGGGCGAGGTCAAGGCCCTGCGCGGCAAGGTCGGGGACGAGGAATGACTCCCGCCGAAGAGGCCGCGCGTCACTGGGATGGCCGGATCCTCCGCCTGATCCGCGACCGCGAGAACCACGTCTTCGAGATGGTCACCCCCCAAGGCCGCGCCGCCCTCCGCCTGCACCGCGCGGGCTATCAGGCCCCCGCCGCGATCCGGTCCGAGCTCTGGTGGTGCGCCGAACTCGCCCGCGCCGGCCTGCCCGTCCCCGCCGCTCTGCCCGCCCGCGATGACGCGCTGCTGGTGGGCCTTTCGGACGGCCGGCACGCCTCGGCCATCGCCTGGATGGAGGGGGAGGCGCTGGGCGAGGCCGCCGCGCCGAACCCCCGCCCGAAGCCGCAGGTGCTGGAGCTGTACCACGCGCTTGGCGCATTGCTGGCGCGGGTCCACCAGGCCACGGACCGCCTTGTCCTTCCGCCGGACTTCGACAGACCCCGCTGGGACCGGGAAGGGCTGGTGGGCGATCAACCGCTCTGGGGTCGGTTCTGGGAGCATCCCGTCGCCACCCCCGACCAGCGCGTCCTCCTGATCCGCGCCCGGGACGCCCTGCGCGAGCGGTTGGCGGGGGACATCGGCCTGATCCATGCCGACGTCCTGCGCGAGAACATCCTGGTGAACGGCCGTTCGGTTTCGCTGATCGACTTTGACGATTCGGGCTTCGGCTTTCGGCTTTACGACCTGGGCACCGCCCTGGTGCAGACCGTGCAGCACCCGGAACACGAAGACCTCCGCGACGCCCTGATGGCCGGCTACGGCACGAAAGATGTGGCGCTGGTCGAGGCGTTCACCCTGGCCCGCACTCTGGCCTCGGTCGGCTGGACCATGCCGCGACTCGCGCCCGACGACCCGATCCATCGCAGCCACCTGGCCCGCGCGGTTTTCTGCGCCCGGCGCGTCCTGAACGGCGCGTAACGGGAACGTAACAGATAGACAACGGTTTTGTGACCGGATAGTCGGTGCCCCTGAACGCAGGTCGGGCAGCCACTCCCGACATCCGGGGGACACCATGTTCAAGCTCGTCAAATCCATCATGCCGCGGTCGGACAACTTCTTCGACCTGTTCGAGGCCCAGGCCCGGAAGGCCCAGGAAGCCGCCCAGACCCTGCGCGCGATCCTGGATGGAGGCGCCGACACTGCCGACAAATGCGCCCGGCTTTCGACGCAAGAGGAGGAGGCGGACCAGATCAGCTACGAGGTGATGCAGTCGATCCGCCGCAGCTTCATCACGCCCTTCGACCGGTCCGACATCAAGGCACTGTCCTCCGCGATCGACGACGCCATCGACCAGATGAACAAGACCGGCAAGTCGGTGATGCTGTATGACGTGGCCACCTTCCAGCCGAACATGCGCGCCATGGGCGACCGGATCATCCTTCTGGCGAACATCGTGGCCGACGCCCTGCCACTGATGCGCAACATCGGCACCAACTCGGGCCGTCTCCACCAGATGGTGGGCGAGATCAGCCGGATCGAGGAACAGTCCGACCAGATGTACGACACGGGGTTGAAGGACCTCTTCAAGTCCACTCCCAAGGATCAGGCGCTGGATTTCGTCATCGGGGCCGAGCTTTATGACCGACTGGAAAAGGTCTGCGACCGGTTCGAGGACGTCGCCCATGTCATGAGCGACATCGTGATCGAGCACGTCTGATGGACGCGGGTTCGGTCACCTTCCTTCTGGTCTTCCTGATCGCCGTCGCCCTGTTCTTCGACCTGCTGAACGGGATGCACGACGCGGCGAACTCCATCGCCACCATCGTCTCGACCCGTGTCCTGTCGCCGTTCCTGGCCGTCGGCTGGGCGGCGTTCTGGAACTTCTCAGCCTACTTCATCGGCCACTACTTCGGGTTCGAGGCCAAGGTCGCCTCGACGGTCGGCAAGGGGCTGATCGACCCGGAAATGGTTACCAACGCCGTGATCTTCGGCGCGCTCATGGGGGCAATCGTCTGGAACGTGATCACCTGGCGGCTTGGGATCCCCTCGTCCTCGTCCCACGCGCTGGTGGGAGGGATCATCGGGGCGGGCGTCGCCAAGGCGGGCTTCCCGGCCATCGTCTGGGGCGGGTTGTCGAAGACGCTTGTCGCCATCGTCCTGTCGCCGGTCACGGGGTTCGTTCTTGGCATCCTTCTGATCGTCCTGATCAGCTGGCTTTTCGTCCGCGCCAACCCGGCACGGACCGACGGCTTCTTCCGCAAGATGCAGCTTCTGACCTCGGCGCTTTACTCCATCGGGCACGGCTCGAACGACGCGCAGAAGACCGCCGGGATCATCGCGGTCCTCCTTTACGCCAACGGGGTATATTCCGAGTTCACCGTCCCCGCCTGGGTGGTCCTGTCCTGCTTCACCGTCATGGGCATCGGCACGATGCTGGGCGGCTGGCGGATCGTGCACACGATGGGATCGAAGATCACCCGCCTTACCCCCATGCAGGGCGCCGCGGCCGAGACGGCAGGCGCGATGACACTGTTCGGCGCGACCTACCTCGGCATCCCGGTGTCCACGACCCATACGATCACGTCGTCCATCGTGGGCGTGGGTTCGGCCCGTCGGGTCCATGCGGTGCGCTGGGGCATCGCGGGGCGAATCGTCTGGGCCTGGATCATCACCATTCCCGCCTCGGCCCTGATGGGCGCGATCTTCTACTGGATCGGCGCGCAGTTCATGTGACGCGCCGGGGTCAGACGAGGACCTCCTGCGCCTCTTGCTGGCCCACGCCGAAGACGCGCTTGTAGCGCTCGATCTCGTCCTTCGGGCCCATCGCCTTGGCCGGGTTGTCCGACAGCTTGACGGTCGGCCGCCCGTTGGCGGACAGCGCCTTGCAGACAAGGCTGAACGGCGCCAGGGCATCGCCGTCCACCAACCCGCGGAAGTCGTTCGTCAGCATGGTGCCCCAGCCAAAAGACACCTTCACCCGTCCGTTGAACTGGGCATAAAGCTCTTCGATCTTCTCGACGTCTAACCCGTCCGAGAAGATCACCAGCTTCTTCGTCGGGTCCTCGCCCCGGCTTTTCCACCAGGCAATCGCCGTCTCGGCCCCTTTTGCCGGGTCGCCCGAGTCGATGCGGATCCCCGTCCAGCCCGCCAGCCAGTCCGGCGCGTTCTTCAGGAAGTTTTCCGTTCCGTAAGTGTCGGGCAGGATGATCCGCAAGTTGCCTTCATGCTCTTCCTGCCAGTCCTCCAGCACCCTGTAGGGCGCCTGCAGAAGCGCTTCGTCCGTATCGGCCAAGGCACTGTAAACCATCGGCAGTTCGTGCGCGTTGGTCCCGATCGCCTCGACGTCGCGGCTTTTCGCGATCAGGCAGTTCGAGGTGCCGATGAACTTCGACCCCAGACCCTCCTGCATCGCCTGGACGCACCAGTCCTGCCACAGGAACCCGTGCCGCCGCCGGGTGCCGAAATCGGCGATCTTCAGTCCGTCGATCCCCCTAAGCCGCTCGATCTTCTCCCAAAGCCGGGTCATGGCGCGGGCGTAAAGGACCTGCAGCTCGAACCGCCCCATGTCGTGCAGCACCGCACGCGAGCGCAGCTCCATCAGGACGGAAAGTGCCGGGATCTCCCACAGCATGACCTCGGGCCAGCGCCCCTCGAACGTCAGCTCGAACTGGCCGTCTCGCTTTTCCAGGTGGTAAGAGGGCAGGCGGAGGCCCTCGAACCACTCCATGAAATCCGGCCGGAACATCTGCCGCTTGCCGTAGAAGGTGTTCCCACGCAGCCAGGTGCTTTCGCCGCGCGTCAGGGACAGCGAGCGCACATGGTCCAGCTGTTCGCGCAGCTCGCCCTCATCGATAAGCTCGGCGAGGCGCACCTTGGTTGACCGGTTGATCAGCGAGAAGACCACGGTCGTATCCGGCTTGTTGCGGAAAATCGACTGGCACATCAGAAGCTTGTAGAAGTCCGTGTCGATCAGCGACCGCACGATCGGGTCGATCTTCCACTTGTGGTTCCAGACCCGGGTCGCGATATCCACCATCTCAATCCTCCAGCGCGACGCCAGCCGCGCGCATCTGGGTCCGGGCGTCGGCGAGGGAACCGTTCAGGTCGATGGCCCGGCAGGCCCCTTCCAGCACCGTGGCCTTGAACCCAAGCCGCGCCGCGTCCAGCGCCGAATAGGCGACGCAGTAGTCGGTGGCGAGGCCGACCAGAGTGACCGAGGTGACGCCACGGTTTTTTAGGTAGCCTTCCAGCCCGGTGGCCGTGGTCCGGTCGTTTTCAAAGAAGGCCGAGTAGCTGTCGATCTCAGGCCGAAAGCCTTTGCGGACAACCAGTTGCGCCGGGTCGGTGCGCAAGTCCAGGTGGAACTCGGCCCCTTTCGTGCCCTGCACGCAATGCGTGGGCCACAGGACCTGCGGTCCGTAGGGCATCTGGGTCAGGCTGAACGGCGCGGCCCCGGGGTGGTTCGCGGCGAAGGAGGCGTGGTTGGCCGGGTGCCAGTCCTGCGTCAGCACTACGGTGGCGAAATCGCCCATCAACCCGTTGATCCGGCTGATGA
This sequence comes from Tabrizicola sp., assembly GCF_041913445.1. Lineage (GTDB taxonomy): Bacteria > Pseudomonadota > Alphaproteobacteria > Rhodobacterales > Rhodobacteraceae > Tabrizicola. The sequence continues at coordinate 21,726 of NZ_JAYSFG010000015.1, read as the reverse complement.
TTTCATCGCCCCCTGCCACGGCGAGGGCTCCACCGGGGCAGAAGTCGTTCTGCACGTCGATCACGATCAGCGCGTCGGTTGCGGGTCTCATGGCGGCCTCCGGGTGGTGTCCTTCCTTGCGTAAGGGCGGGTCGGGGGTGCGTCAAGCGAAGCGCTTGAAATTCCGGGGGGATGGGCGCAAAGGGGGGCCATGCTGACCGTCGCCGCGCTTTACCATTTCACCCGCTTTCCGGACCCTGCTGCCTTGAAGCCGGGGTTGCTGGAGGTCTGCCTGGGGCATGGGGTGAAGGGGTCGCTGCTGCTCGCGCCCGAGGGGATCAACGGCACCATCGCGGGGACGCGGGAAGGGATCGACGCGGTGCTGGCGGCGATCCGGGCGCTGCCGGGGTGCGAGGCGCTGGAGTGGAAGGAAAGCTTTGCGGAGTCCATGCCGTTCGGGCGGATGAAGGTGAAGCTGAAGCGCGAGATCGTCACGATGGGTAAGCCCGACGTGGATCCTCTAGCGCGGGTTGGAAACTATGTCTCGGCGCGGGACTGGAACGCGCTGATCTCGGACCCGGATACCGTGGTGATCGACACCCGCAACGACTACGAAGTCGCCATCGGGACGTTCCGCGGTGCGGTGGACCCGGGGACCAAGGCTTTTGGCGAGTTTCCGGATTGGTGGCAGGAGAACCGCGACCGCTTCGCGGGCAAGCGGATCGCCATGTTCTGCACCGGTGGCATCCGTTGCGAGAAGTCGACGAATTACCTTCTGGGCCAAGGGGTCAATCAGGTCTTTCACCTGAAGGGCGGGATCCTGAAATACCTGGAGGACGTGCCCGAGGCGGAGAGCCTTTGGCAGGGCCAGTGCTTCGTCTTCGACGACCGGGTGTCGGTGGGGCATGGGCTCAAGCCCGGGGGCCTGAAGGTCTGCGGCGCCTGCCGGAGGCCGGTGACCGAGACGGACCAGGCGGCCGCGGTCTACGAGGAAGGGGTGTGCTGCCCGGCCTGCGTGGACGAGTATTCCGCCGCCGACCGGGAGAGATTTAGGGAGCGTCACCGCCAGATGTTGCTGGCCGCAAAGCGCGGCACACAACATCTTGGCGGCGGCGCGCCCTAGCGCAGGCTACGCGGCCTTGTCGGCCAGCATGTCCTGCACCATCGGAATGACCTTCTGACCATAAAGCCGGATGCAGTCCATCAGGTCGCCGTGCGGCACCGGCCCCGTCGAGTATTTCATGTCGAACCGCTGGATGCCCAAGGTCTTCACCGTCCGCGCGATCTTCCGCGCCACCGTCTCGGGGCTGCCGACATACAGCGCGCCGTGGTGGACTTCGTTCAGGTAGCGGTCCTTGGTGACGGGGGGCCAGCCCCTCTCGCGCCCGATGCGGCCGAACATGTCGGCGTAGTGGGGCCAGAGGATTTCCTGCGCCTTTTCGTCCGTCTCGGCGACGAACCCCGGCGAGTGGACGCCGACGGGACGCACCGGCTTGCCCAGTTGCGCGCAGGCGCGGTGGTAGAGGTCGATGTAAGGCGCGAAGCGGCCCGCATCGCCACCGATGATCGCCAGCATCAGCTGGAGGTCCTGCCGGACCACGCGGACGACGCTTTCCGGGCTGCCCCCCACGCCCACCCAGACGGTCATCGGCTGTCCGAGCTGCGGGAAGACCGGCTGATCGTGCAAGGCGCTGCGGGTCTGGCCGGACCAGGTCACGCGGGGCTCGCGCAGGAGTTTGGCGAAGAGGTCCAGGCGTTCTTCGAAAAGCTGGTCATAGTCGTGCAGATCCTGCCCGAACAGCGGATAGCTTTCGGTAAACGATCCCCGGCCGAGGATCGGCTCGGCGCGGCCGTTGGACAGCGCGTTCAGCGTCGTGAAGCGCTGGAAGACGCGAACCGGGTCGTCGGTCGACAGGACGGTGACCGCGGTGCCCAGCTTGATGCGCTGGGTGCGACCCGCGATGGCGGCCAGCACGATCTCGGGCGCCGAGATCGCGAAGTCCGGGCGGTGGTGTTCGCCCAAGCCGATGAAATCGATGCCGATTTCGTCGGCCAACGTGGCCTGGTCCAGCACTTCGCGCAGCACGACATCCATCGGTTGCGGCTTGCCGTCCGGGCCAAGGGAGACGTCGCCGAAGGTGTCAAGGCCAAGGGAGATGGGGGTCATGGGAAGCTCCTTTGGTGCCAAGGTAGGGATTGGCCCGGCGGAAATGAACGCGGATTTCGAGAGACGATCGGTTCAGACATGCACGGGATCGGGCAAGTCTCTGCGGACGCTGGATTAATTGGCCGGGTTGCGCCGGTTTCCGGGCAGTGGTTTCTGCCTGGAATGCGTATGGGAAGCGGCCATACGCGCGCATGGGGCAGAAGCGATTAGCCATGGCGGCGAATCATCCGGCGCGGCAGGTTGGCGGCGAAGGAGACCGCCATGACATCACCCGAAACGCTGGCCATCCAGATGGGCCTCGACATCCCCGACTTCGACCGCGACGGCTATTACGGCGCGGATTACGGGACGATGAAGCCCTACCACCGGGTGGGGAGCCTGCTGTTCCTGTCCGGGCATGTCGCGCAGGTGGGCGCGCAGGTCACGCACAAGGGGCGGCTTGGCAAGGACGTGACGGTGGAAGAGGGCTACCAGGCCGCACGTCGGACCGGGCTGAACGTGCTGGGCGGGATCCGGCAGGCGGTGGGGTCGCTGGACCGCGTGAAGGGGATCGTGCGCAGCCTGAACTTCGTCGTCTGCACACCGGAGTTCGAGGAGGTCCACAAGGTGTCCTCGGGCCTGTCGGACCTTTTCGTCGAGGTCTTCGGGCGAGAACAGGGCCTGGGTGGCCGGGCAACCATCGGGGTGATGGCGCTGGCGAACGGGGTCTGCTTCGAGACCTGGGTCACGGTCGAGGTGGAGTGAAGGCTCCTCGTTGCGGCTTCGCCTTCTCGTCGCGGGCGTTGCGCCCGGGGACCGGCCCCGAGGCGCCGCCCCGGACCCCGGAGTATTTGCGCCATGGGCAAATCAGGGGGCGTGTTCGGGCCGGGCCACCGGGGCGGGACGATGAAGGAGGGCGCGGAGGCGGGCGAGACGGTCCAGCCAGCGCTGGCGGCGGGCGGCGCGCCGGTCGGCAAGATGGTCCGCAAGGTGGTGGGCATGCGGGTCCGCCGGGCGGGAGGCGGCGCGGAGGAGGTCGAGGTTGACGCCGTGCATGGCTTACGTCCCATCAGAGGATTACCCTACAAACCTGCCATGAATCATGGGACAATCCGAATCAGGAAAATCCTTGAGACGTAAGTTCAGATTACATGTCGCGCTGGCGTGATCTTCCCTCTCTCTCGCTTCTGCGGGCCTTCGACGCCACCGCCCGGCATGGTGGCTTCACGGGCGCTGGGCGGGCGCTGAACGTGACCCATGCCGCCGTGACACAGGCGGTGCGCGGGCTGGAGGCGGAGTTGGGCGTCGTCCTGGTGCGGCGCGAGGGGCGGACGGTCCGGTTGACCGAGGCGGGCGAGCGGCTGGCGGCCTCGCTGAACCAGGGGTTTGGCACCATTGCAGGCGGGATCGAGGAGCTGCGGCGCAGCGAGGCGCGCAAGCCCCTGCGGGTGGCGACGACGGTCTTCCTGGCTCAGGCGCTGATCCTGCCGCGGCTGAGCGAATTCTGGGCGATGCATCCGGGGGTCGAGGTGTCGATGACCCCCGGCCTGGCCCTCGTCGACGTGGTGGCGGAGGGCTACGACCTTGCGCTGCGTGCCTGGCGGGGAACCCAGCCGGGGGCGGTGACCGAGCCGCTTGCCCAGTCGCGCTGGGTCGTGGCGGGGGCGCCGTCGCTCCTGGGCGAGGGCGGCACGGATATCCGACGGCTTCCCTGGATCGTGCCGGATGACGACCACGCCGACATCCTGCGCCAGGTCGGGATCGAGGTGCCCGCGGCGCAGCGCGTGCAGATCGGCAGCCCGCACCTAGAGATCTCTGCCGGCTTGACCGGCCTGGGCCTGATCCTCGCGACCGAGGTTGTGATCCGCAACGAGCTTGCCAGTGGCCAGCTGCGTGAGGTTCCGCTGTCCGGCTTTCCGGAGGTGAACTACTACGTCACGATGCCAGCCGGTCCCCGCCGCGCCGAGACCGAGGCCTTCGTCAGATGGGTCCAGACGCTGTTCTGACGCGTCACGCCTTGTCGCGCACCATCAACTGGCTGCCGTCGCCCTTCTGCACGTCGAAGCGGCCGGTGCGCTTCAACAGGTCGGACAGGCGCGCGCTGCCATAGCTGCGGCTGTCGAAGTCGGGGTAAAGCTGGGTCAGCACCTGGCCAAGCTGGCCCAGGGAATAGCTGTCCTCCTCGATCCCGATCTTCTTCATCGCGGCCAGGACCAGGGGGATCGCCTTGGACGGCGGGTCCTTCTCGGCCTTGGCGGGGGCGGGCTTTGCCGGGGTCGGGGCGCCACTGGCGGCTTCCGGGGCGACTTCGGGGGCCGAGGCGATGTTTTCCAGGAAAAGGAAGCGGTTGCAGACGTTGCGCAACGATTCCGGGGTCTTCTTTTCGCCCACGCCGATCACCTGCAGCCCGTCCTCGCGTATGCGGGAGGCAAGCCGGGTGAAGTCGCTGTCCGAGGACACCAGCACGAAGCCGTCGACCTTGCCCGCGTGCAGGATGTCCATCGCGTCGATGACCAGGCCGATGTCGCTGGCGTTCTTGCCCTTGGTGTTCGCCGATTGCTGGTGCATCACCAGGCCCAGGTTGCGGGCCTTTTCCTTCCACTGGCCCAGCGCCTGCGACGACCAGTCGCCATAGACCCGACGGACCGAGGGCTCGCCGTAGGTGGCAAGTTCGTCCAGCACTGCCTCGATATGGCGCGCGGGGATGTTGTCGGCGTCGATCAGGACGGCAAGACGGGGGGCGCGGGGGTCTGCGGGCATGGTGGCTCCTGAGGTTCCTCCCTTTGTGGCCGAGCCGGGACAGCAAGGAAAGCGCAATCGGTTGGTTGACCAGCGGCTGGCCGGGCGGGCATCATCGCGGGCGGTGGGCAAGGGATGCGGGCATGATCGGTGGGTTGCAGATGTTGCGCGGGGTGGCCGCTGCGCTGGTCGTGCTGTTCCACCTGCAAGCCGCCGCAGTCAACGAGGGGCATGACGCGGGGCTTCTGTCCTGGTTCAAGGGCGGCGAGGTCGGCGTGGACGTGTTCTTCGTCCTGTCGGGTTTCGTGATCTTTCACGCGGTGCAGGGGCGGCCCGGCATGACCGCGGGGCGGTTCCTGCGGCAGCGGTTCTGGCGGATCGTGCCGCCCTATTGGGCCGTCCTTGCGCTGACTCTGATGGCACTTTTCGCGCTGGGGCTGATGCAGGGCGACTGGGGCGGCTGGCCCTCGGCCTGGACGCTGGTAGTGTCGGTCCTGCTGTTGCCGTTGCCCGATCAGGTTATGGCTGTGGCCTGGACCCTGACGGTCGAGGGGATGTTCTACCTGATTTTCGCGGCGACCTATTTCCGCTGGGGCACGCGCGGGGCGATCGCAGCGCTGGCGGTCTGGTCGGCGATCACTGTGGCGCTGAATTACCTGCAGCTGGGGCTGCCGCCGGTGCTGGGGCTGATCCTGTACTCTGGCGCGATCGAGTTCCTGTTCGGCGCCCTTATCGCCCTGGCCATCGGTCGGGGCTGGCGGCGGGGGGCGGTTCCTGCGGTGGTCCTGGGGGTGGTGGGGCTGGCGGCCGTGGTGACCGAGGTGGTGACCTTCCACTATGGCCGGATCTGGGTGGCGGGGCTGCCCTCGGCGCTGCTGGTCTACGGGCTGGCGGCGGGGGACTGGCGAATGCCGAACTGGACCCTGGTCTGGGGCGAGGCGTCCTATCTTCTGTACCTGGTGCACCTTCTGGTGTTTTCCATCGCGGGAACCCTGCTGCGGATGGTGGGGGTCGAACCCTATGGCTCACTGACCGCGCTCATGGGTCTGGGGGTGTTGTCGATTGTGGTGTCGGTGGCGGGGACGATCTGGGTGGAGCGGCCCTATCGCGCCTGGACAAAGGGGCGTTAGCCGCCCGGGGGCCCGGGACAGCTGGGGCTTGCCAGCAGCGCCTGCAAATGATCGATGCGGGCAGGGTCGGCGTCGGAAATCTGGAAGATGGCCCGGTCGATCGGGGCGAACAGAACCGGTTCGATCACGACCTCGGCGCAGATCATCAGGCGACCGGTTTCGCCGACATGGGCCGTGGTCAGCGCCAGCATGGCCGCATCAAGGGCAGGCGAGAGCCGGATCGAGAGGGTCGAGCCGCGGTCATCGTCCACGCGGCGCGTGTCGAGGATGTCTTCGGCCTGGGCTTCCAGCGCATCCTGGCCAAAGATCAGCGACAGGCGCGGCGGCTCGGCCAAGGCGGGAAGTGCGGTTGCGAGAAGGGCAATCAGGCTGCGCATGGCGCAGAGGATAATCGGTCATGCGCAGGGGACAAGTCAGGCGATCAGCGGCAGGGCCAGGGCGGCCACGGCGCGCAGGGCCTCGGCCGGGGGCAGCGAGAGGAGGAGCCCGCGCTGGCCGGCGTTGATCCAGACCCGCTCGGCTGTGCAGGCGGTGGCTTCCAGCGCGGTGGGGACGGCGCGCTTCTGCCCGAAGGGAGAGATCCCGCCGACATGGTAGCCGGTCAGCTTTTCCGCCTTGGGCACCGGCATCATCGCCGCCGACTTGCCCCCGAAGGCCGCGGCCACGCGCTTCATCGACAGCTGCCGGTCCGAGGGGATGACGCAACAGGCGGGTTTGCCGTCGACCTCGACCATCAGGGTCTTGAGCATCACGGCCGGGTCGATCCCCAGCGCCTGTGCGGCCTGCAGCCCCGTCGCCTCAGCCTTGGGGTCGTAGGGGTAGGGGTGGAGGGCGACCTCGATCCCAAGGGCGGCCAGGGCGCGGAGGGCGGGGGTGGAGGCGGTGGTCATGCCAGGGGCTCGGGGAAGGGGGAAAGGACCTTTGCCCCGGTGGCAAGGAAGGCCCGATCGCCGGTGACGACGGTGGCATCCAGGGACAGCGCAGTCGCGGCGATCTGCAGGTCGGCCCCGGCGTTGCCGATGCGGGCGGAAAGTTGGCCCCAGATCTGGGCGGCGGGAGCATCGAAGGACAGGACGCGGTCCGAGAACAGCTGGACGGTCCGATCAAGCCAGGCCCGCAGGTCGCGGGCAAAGGTTGGGTCGCGTTGGGACTGCTGGGCGATCCCGCGTTCGATTTCGCCCAGCGTGATGACCGAAAGGAACAGGCTGTCGTCCGGCTTGTCGGCCAGCCAGCGCACGACATGCGGGGCGCGGTCGGGGCGGCGCAAGGCCGACAGGACATTGGTGTCGAGGATGTAGATCACAGGCTTACGTCGCGGGGCTTAGCCCCGGCGCGGTCGATGTCGCCGCCCGGAAAGGCCAGCAGATGGTCGACGAAGCGACCGCGGCTCTGCCCTGCCTCTGCGGTGAGGCGAGCGTAGTCGGCGGCCGACACAACGACGACCGCCGGCTTGCCCCGGCGCGTGACCTCTTGCGGGCGACCGCCGAGGGCAGCGTCAACGACTTCCGAAAAGCGGTTCTTGGCGTCCTGAAGGGTCCACATGGGGCTATCCAGCTAGACAGGTAGCTAGCTAGATAGGTCCACCATGCAGCTGAGTCAACCTCAATACACCACCACCGCCCGGATCGACTTGCCCTCGTGCATCAGGTCGAAGCCCTTGTTGATGTCTTCAAGCGTCAGGATATGGGTGATCATGCTGTCGATCTCGATCTTGCCGTCCATGTACCAGTCGACGATCTTCGGCACATCCGTCCGGCCCCGCGCGCCGCCGAAGGCCGTGCCTTTCCAGACCCGGCCGGTGACCAGCTGGAAGGGCCGCGTCTCGATGGTGGCACCCGCAGGTGCCACGCCGATCACGATCGACTGGCCCCAGCCGCGGTGGGTGCATTCCAGCGCCGCGCGCATCACCTTGACGTTGCCGGTGCAGTCGAACGAGTAGTCGACGCCCCCGATCTTGTCGAAAGGCGTTTTCGTCATGTTGACGATATGCGGGGCGATGTCGCCGTCGATCTTCGTCGGGTTGACGAAATGGGTCATGCCGAACTTGCGGCCCCATTCCTCCTTGTCGTCGTTGATGTCGACGCCGATGATCTTGTCCGCGCCCGCGAGCTTGAGCCCCTGGATCACGTTCAGCCCAATGCCGCCCAGCCCGAAGACGGCGGCCGTCGCGCCCTGTTCCACCTTGGCGGTGTTCAGGACCGCGCCGACCCCGGTGGTCACGCCGCAGCCGATGTAGCAGATCTTGTCGAACGGCGCGTCGTCGCGGACCTTGGCCAGCGCGATCTCCGGCAGGACCGTGTGGTTCGCGAAGGTCGAGCAGCCCATGTAGTGGTAGATCGGGGTGCCATCGAGCATCGAGAAGCGGGTGGTCCCGTCAGGCATCAGCCCCTTGCCTTGCGTGTCGCGGATCGCGGTGCAGAGGTTGGTCTTGCGGCTCAGGCAGCTCGGGCATTCCCGGCATTCGGGCGTGTAAAGCGGGATCACATGGTCGCCCGGTTTCAGCGTCTTCACGCCCGGCCCGCACTTGACCACGACGCCCGCGCCCTCATGGCCCAGGATGGACGGAAAGATCCCTTCCGGGTCCGCGCCGGACAGGGTGAATTCGTCGGTGTGGCAGATGCCGGTGGCCTTGATCTCGATCAGGACCTCGCCCTCCTTGGGGTCGTCGAGGTTGACCTCCATCACTTGCAGCGGTTGGCCGGCAGCGACGGCGACGGCGGCACGGGTGCGCATCTGATATTCCTCCCTGAAGATTTCCCGGAACCTGTGCCAATCTGGGGCGTAAAGCAATGCGGGATTCGACTCGCCCATGTGAGGATACGACAATGAAACGTGCCTTCCCCCTGCTGCTCTGCGCGCCGCTCCTGGCAGCCTGCGTGATGGAGCCGACCCCGGTGCCGGTTCCGCCCTCGGACAACCTGGCCAGCTGTGGGGCCGATGACCTGCAGTATCTGGTGGGTCGTCCCGGTGTCGTGCTGGACGGGATGCGTTTCAGCCAGGAAGTCCGGGTGATCCAGTACGGCATGGCTGTGACGATGGACTACAACCCCTACCGGCTGAACTTCTGGCTTGACCGCCGCGACGTGATCGAGCGGGTCGTCTGTGGGTAAGGCGGCGCTTCTGCTGGCATTGGGCCTGGCGGGCTGCGTGGCGGCTATGCCGGAGGAGGATGCCTGCGGCGCTGCGGGCCTGCAGTCGCTGATCGGTCAGAAGGACGACGCGCTGGCGGCGATGACCTTCCCGCAGGGCACGCGCTTCATCTATCCCGGCACGCCCGTGACCGAGGATTACCGCCCCGACCGACTGAACATCGACATCGACCAGTCGGAACGGATCACCGGCGTCTGGTGCGGATGAGAAAAGGCCCCGGCGGTTGACCGGGGCCTTCTGCAATCAGGTGGTGGCGGATCAGTTCGTCGCCATGCGGAATTCGGTGTGGCAGTCCTTGCAGGTCCCGCCCAGCGCACCCATCCCGGCTCCGATCGTCTCGGCCGAGGCGACATCCATCGCAGCGGCGGCATCGCCCAGCGCCTTGGCATCGGCCAGGAATTCATCCCAGTTCGTCCAGATCTCGGGCTTGGCTTCCGAAGCCGGGTCGGCACCGCCCTGGTCCTTGAAGGCGGCTTCGATGGCAGCGGCGTCCGCGACCAGTGCGGCCTTTGCTGCTTCTGCGGCGGCGGCGTCATAGGCAGCCTTGCCACCGGCCATGTCGCCAAGGACGCCGATGTTCTTGCCGATGTCGCGCATAAGGTCCGACCGCGCCTTGGCATTCGGGTCTGTGCGATCGCCCTTGGCATAGGCGGCGCCGGCCACCACGACAGCGCCGATCAGTATGGCTTTGACAAACTTCATTTACTGGCTCCCTCGTTGACGTTCGCCCCCACTATAGACGCGGCATTCCGTCGCGGTAGCAGAGGAGTTGTGCGCTCACGCACTTGTCATCCGCGGTGATGCGAGCGTCCTCACACAGTTGTCATTAGTCCCCGGGCGGGACTCGACAGTGCAGGGGCGCACTGGCACGATGGAACATAAAGTGAACATCCTTGAGTCGGTGATGGCGGGTCGGCGCATCCTTTCCCTTTGGTTCCCGCGGCTTGCGGCGGACCGTGTCGTGCGGCTGCGGGGCGATGCGGTGCCGACGCCGCTGGCCGTGGTGGGGGACCGCAATGGCGCACAGGTGCTGGTGTCGCTGTCGGCCGAGGCCGAGGCGGCGGGCCTCTCCCCCGGCCAGCCGCTGCGCGATGCCACCGCGATCTGCCCCGCGCTTCTGACCGTCCCCGCCGATCCCCTGGCCGAGGCGCGGTTCCTCCTGACGCTCCGCCGCTGGGCCGGGCGCTTCTCGCCCTGGGTGGCCGAGGAGCCTCCCGCCGGGCTGATGATCGACCTCACCGGGGCTGCGCATCTGCATGGCGGCGAGGAGGGCGTGCTGGAACGGGTGGCCGAGGATTGTGAGGGGCTGGGCCTGACGGTGCGGGCGGCCATCGCCGACACGCCGGGGGCCGCCTGGGGCCTCGCGCGCTATGCCGGCGGCAGCACCGGGCTTGGGCGGTCGGGCGACGCCATCGACCAGGAGGCGCGGGCGACGCGGTCGCGCGCCGTCAAGCGCAGGGGCTGGGAACGTGGCGGCGGGGCCCCCCGTCCGGTGGCCGCGCGCGGGGCCGAGGCCGCGGTGATCTCGCCCCCCGGCCGGTTGCATGAGGCTTTGTCCGGCCTTCCGCTCGCCGCGCTGCGCCTGGACGGAGAGGTCGTGGACCGGCTGATGCGGCTTGGCCTGCGCCGGGTGGGCGACATCATGGGCATCCCCCGCGCGGCCCTGGCCCGGCGCTTCGGGGCCGACACGCTGCGGCGGCTGGACCAGGCGATGGGGCTGGAGCCGGAACCTGTCAGCCCCGCCCACCCGCCGATGCATTTCGCCGTGCGGCTGACAATGCCCGACCCCATCGGCCTTCGGTCAGACATCGAAGCGGCGCTGGACCGCCTCTTGCCCCCCTTCTGCGACAAGCTGAAAGCCAAAGGCCGGGGTGCACGGCGGGTGCTGTTCCAGGGCTTCCGCGCCGATGGCGGGGCGACCTCGGTCGAAGTGGGCCTTGCCCGCGCCGCCGACAGCCCCGACCGCATCCGCCCGCTCTTGCACCTGAAGCTCGACCAGATCGACCCGGGCTTCGGGATCGACTGCCTGCGGCTGGAGGCGCTGGCCACCGAAGCCGTCAGCGCCGTCCAGCACCGCGGGCATCTGGAGGTGACGGCTCATGCGCTGGCCAATGCGGGCCGGGTCAGCGTTGGCTCTCCCCAGGCGCTGGAGGACCTGGTGGGCCGCCTCGGCGCAAGGCTTGGCACCGAGGCGGTCCTGCGCATGCATCCCGCCGATAGTCATGTGCCCGCCAAGGCGGCAAAGCTTCTGATGGCCGCATGGAGCCAGCCGCACGACGGCCTCTGGCCCGCCCCCCCGGCCCCGCGCCCGCTGGTCATGTTCCGCCCCGAGCCCGTGGACGCACCCGAAGTCCGCGAGCTTCCCGCCCGTTTCCGCTGGCGCCGCCGCGACTTTGCCGTGCGGATGGCGGCGGGGCCGGAACGGCTGCAGCCGGAATGGTGGTTCGAGGACCCCGACTGGCGCAGCGGCACCCGCGACTACTGGCGGGTCGAGACCGAGGGCGGCGAAAGGCTCTGGCTCTTCTTCGGTCAGGGCGGGGCGGTCAATCCGCAATGGTATTGCGAAGGGACCTTCGCCTGACCGCCGGGCGCCCGGAGTTTTCGAAAACTCCGGACCGGAGCCTTCGAAGGCTCCGTCACGATTTCTTCGAAGAAATCGTTCCCGGTTGCGACAGGCCCGCATCCGTGGGAACCATTCCGCCATGAAGTCCCGCAACCGCATTTCGGTGCAGCAGACCCAGCGCATGGCGCTGACCACCGGGCTTGCGACCTCGATCCGACTGCTCAGGGCCGACGCCGCGGGCCTCAGCCGTTATCTCGAAGAAGCCGCGGCGGAAAACCCGCAGATCATCCTGACGAAGCCGCAGTCGACCGAGTGGCTGCCGCGCTGGAAATCCGCTTTCGGCTCTGACGCCGAACGCCCGGAACAGGAGGCCGCGGGGCCAAGCCTGGTGAGCCATGTGCTGGGGATGATCGAATCCCTGCGCCTGTCGCCCGCCGACCAGCGCATCGCCGTGACCTTGGCCGAGGCGCTGGAGCCCTCGGGCTGGATCGGGCGGTCGCTCGCCGCTATCGCCGGGCAGCTGGCCGTGGCGCCCGCCGCCGTCGAAACCGTGCTGAAGCGCCTGCAGGACCGCGCCGAACCCACCGGCCTCTTTGCCCGGAACCTGGCCGAATGCCTGAGCTTGCAGGCCGAGGAGGCGGGCGAGCTGGATCGGCCGATGCAGGCGCTGCTCGACCGGCTGGATCTTCTGGCCAAGGGCGACATCGACCGGATCGCCCGCGAGGCAGGGTTGAAGGTGGCCGACCTTCGTCAAGCCTTCGGGCGGCTGCGCAGCTACAACCCCAAACCCGGCGCGGGATTCGAGGTCAGCGCAGCCCCGGTCCGCGAGCCGGACCTGATCGCCGAGAAGGGTGCCTCGGGCTGGATCGTGTCGCTGAACCGCTCGGCGCTGCCCTCGGTGTCCGTGGCCGAGGGACGTGCCAAGGGAAGGGCCGAGGCGCGGGCGCTGATCAAGATGATCGAGGGGCGGAATGCGACGCTTCTGTCCGTGGCGCAGGACATCCTTGCCCGGCAGACCGCCGCGCTGGACCACGGGATCGGCGCGCTGGTCCCGATGACGATGGCCGAAGTGGCCGAGGCCCTGGGGCTGCACGAAAGCACGATCAGCCGCGTCGTCTCGGGCACCGCCGTCGACACGCCGCGCGGCACCTGGTGGCTGCGGTCGCTCTTCACCCGCGCCACCCGCGAAGGCGGGCCGGCGGCAGGCGCGCTCCGCGACCGGCTGGCGAAGCTGGTGGCCGATGAGGACCCCGAAGCTCCCTTGTCCGACGAGATTCTGGCCGAAGCCCTGGCCGAAGGCGGCGCGCCCATCGCGCGGCGGACGGTCGCGAAATACCGGGCGATGCTGAACCTGCCCCCCGCCCATCGGCGCAGGCGGCGGCATTGATGTCGCTTCCGGGGCTGACAGGGCGGCCCGGGTGCTCTAGCTGGCGGGAAACGCGGGCGGATCAGGGACGGACATGGCCTATTTTCTGGGTGTCGACACCGGGGGCACCTATACGGATGCGGTGATCCTGGACGAGGCGGCGAATGTCGTCCTGGGCAAGGCCAAGGCGCTGACCTCGCGACATGATCTGGCCGTGGGGATCGGTCAGGCCGTAGACGCCGCCATCGCCGCCGCCGGAGTGAAGGCTTCGGACGTGGCGCTGGTCTCGCTCTCCACGACCCTTGCCACCAACGCGCTGGTCGAGGGCCAGGGCGCCCGCGTGGCGCTGGTCTTCATCGGCTTCGACGACGCCGACCTCGGCCGGAGCGGGCTGACCGAGGCGTTGAAGGGCGACCCGGTGGTCAAGCTTCCCGGCGGCCACACCCATGCCGGGACCGAGGTCGCGGCCCTGGACCTCGGTCTTCTGGAACTGATGGTGCGCGAGCTGGGCGACGAGGTTTCGGGCTTCGCCGTCGCGTCGCAATTCGCCACCCGCAACCCCGCGCACGAGATCGCGGCGCGCGACCTGATCCGCCGCGTCACGGGCCGCCCCGTGACCTGCAGCCACGAGCTGTCCGCCAACCTGAACGGCCCCAAGCGCGCGTTGACCGCCGTCCTGAACGCCCGTCTGATCGGCATGATCGACCGGCTCGTCGCCGCCTGTGAACGCCACCTCGCACAAGTGGGGATCGAAGCGCCCCTGATGGTCGTTCGCGGCGACGGCGCGCTGATCTCGGCCGCGATGGTGCGGGAACGGCCGATCGAAACGATCCTGAGCGGCCCCGCCGCCTCCATCGTCGGCGCGCGCTGGCTGACCGGGGCGTCGGACGCGCTGGTCAGTGACATCGGCGGGACGACGACCGACGTGGCCCTCCTCCGCGGCGGTCTGCCCGAGATCGACCCGCAAGGCGCGCGGGTGGGTGGCTTCCGCACGATGGTCGAGGCCGTGGCGATGCGGACCACGGGCCTTGGCGGCGACAGCGAGGTGCATCTGGTGACCGAGGGGTTGAAGGGCGGGTTGCGCCTTGGTCCGCGGCGGCTGATGCCGGTCTCGCTTCTGGCGGTGGACCACGGCCCGATGGTGCATGCGGCGCTGGACCGCTGGCTTGGCTCCGAGGCGGTGGGCGAGATGGATGGCCGTTTCGTCGTGCCGATGTCCGGCCAGCGCGGCGGCCTGAACGCCCGGGAACTGGCGGTGCTGGAGCGGATCACGCAGCCGATGCCCATGGCCTCCTGCCTGACCTCGCGGCTGGAGGTCGCGGCGCTGGAGCGGCTGGTGGCGCGCGGGCTGGTGATGATCTCGGGCGTCACGCCCTCGGATGCCTCGCACGTGCTGGGGCGGCTGGCGGATTGGGACGGGGTGGCCGCCGAAAAGGCCCTGCGGCTGATCGCCAAGCGGCGCACCGGGGCGGGGGAGCGCTTTGCCACGGGACCAGAGGTCTTTGCGCAGGCGGTGGTGGACCAGCTGACGCAGCAGACGGTGGATTGCCTTCTGGAAGCGGCCTTCGGCGAGGACGCGGGTTTTGCGGGTGAGGCGCCGGAGGCTCTGGCCCGCCACAAGCTGACGACGCAGGGCCTTTCCCAGCACAAGGGCGTGGTTGAGGTCGCAGTCAGGCTGGGTGTCCCGGTCATCGGCCTCGGCGCCTCGGCGCCCTCCTATTACGGCGCGGTGGGGGAACGGCTGCATTGCCCGATGATCCTGCCGGAACATGCCGGGGTGGCGAATGCCATCGGCGCGGTGGCGGGCCAGGTCAGCCAGCGCGCGACCGGCACCGTCTCCTCCCCTGCCGAGGGCCGCTTCGTCGCGCATCTGGCCGAGGGGCTGCAAAGCTTCTCCTCCTCCACCGACGCCCTTGCCGCGCTGGAGGCCGCACTGGTAGCCGAAGCCTCCTCCCGCGCGAAAGAGGCGGGGGCGGTGGACCTGCGGGTCACCGTGGACCGCGAGGTGAAAGAGGTCGAGATCGAGGGCCGCACGATGTTCATCGAGGCGCGCGTCACGGCGACGGCTTCGGGACGGCCCCGCGTGGCGCATTGAGGCGGCTTCACTTGCGCTTACGACGCAAGAGCACAAGGAGGACGTGGGCAGCCGATTCACCCTTGACCTTGCCCTGCCGCGCCCTTAATCCGCGCCCCAGTGGCTAGGTAGCTCAGCTGGTTAGAGCGTGCGACTCATAATCGCAAGGTCGAGGGTTCGAGTCCCTCCCTCGCCACCACTTCCCTTCAGACCCCGAACTCCTCTGCACCAGCAGCCTGCGGCAGGCGCAGGCGCTTGAGGCCGCACGGCAGGTGTTTGCGGAAGCTTGGCATAAGGACCGCCTGGCAGGCGGCAATCTCGGCGTCGGAAAAATTGCCCAGCTGAGGGGTGGGGCTGGGCAAGTCTGAAAGTGGACTGAAACCAAAGGGGGAAAACGGGGCCGTTGATAATAGTGTCTTGCGGCCGGGGTGGCCGTTTCGACAGGATCAGATTGCCCCGCAACGCGGCGTTGCGCTGTTCCCTGGGGAACAGCACCGCGATGTATCACTCCTTGGCCCAGGGACCATGCGGGTGGTCCTGCCCGTCAAGCCGCTGGAACCCGTGCAGCCCGAAGAAATCGCGCTGGCCCTGGATCATGTTGGCCGTCCCGCGGGCGGTGCGCATCAGGTCGAACCAGGCCAGCCCCGCCGACAGCGCCGGAAGGCCCAGACCGTTCAGCGCGCCCGCTGCCACGACGCGGCGGAGGGAGGGCGTCTTCTGTTGCAGAAGCTCGGCGAAGAAGGGCGCGAGCATCAGGTTGCGCGTGGGGTCCTGGCCCAGCGCCTCGGCCATGTCGTTCAGCATGGCCGAGCGGATGATGCAGCCCGCCCGCCAGACCCGCGCGATGGCCGGCATGTCAAGCCCCCAGCCGAACTCGGCCGCCGCGGCGGTCATCATCGCGAAGCCCTGTGCATAGCAGAGGATCTTGCCCGCGATCAGCGCCTGTTCCAGGTCCTGCAGCGAGATCTCGGCGCGGCTCGGGGCCGGGCCGTAAAGCGCCTCGCCCGCCGCCCGTTCGCCCCGCCGGGACGACACGTTGCGCGCCATGACCGCGGCTTCGATGACCGGGATCGGCGCGCCGAGGTTCAGGGCCTCGATCGCCGTCCAGCGCCCGGTGCCCTTCTGGCCCGCAGCGTCGACGATCATGTCGAGAAGCGGCCCGCCCGCGACCGGGTCGGCGGCCCCGGCGACGGCGGCAGATATCTCCACCAGGTAGGACCGCAGCACACCCTCGTTCCAGCGGGCGAAGACCGGGGCGATCTCGGCCGCCGACATCCCGAGGCCGTCGCGCATCACGCCATAGGTCTCGGCGATCATCTGCATGTCGGCGTATTCGATGCCGTTGTGGACGGCCTTGACGAAATGCCCCGCCCCGTCCGGCCCCATGTGGTCAGCGCAGGGGGTGCCGTCCTCGGCCTTGGCGGCAATCGCGCGGAAGACCTCGGCCATCCGTGCCCAGTCCTCGGGGCTGCCCCCCGCCATGATCGCCGGCCCATGCCGCGCGCCGTCCTCGCCGCCCGAGACGCCGATGCCCATGAAGCGGAAGGGCAGACCGGCCGCCGCCCGGCGGTTGGTGTCGTGGAAATTGGCGTTGCCCGCGTCGATCACCAGGTCCTCGGGCTGCAGATGCGCGGCGAGGAGCGCCATCATGTCGTCCACCGCCTTGCCGGCCGGGACCATCAGGATGATCGCGCGGGGCGAGGCCATCGCGGCCACCAGCCCCTCCAGCGTCTCGGTTGGGACGATCCGGGCGGCCAGCTCCCCCGCGCCCGCGTGGAAGTCCTGGGTGACCGAGGCCGTGCGGTTCCAGACGGCGATGGGGAAGCCCTTTTCGGCGATGTTCAGCGCCAGCGCAGCGCCCATCGTGCCCAGGCCCACCAGCCCCACCTGCGGTTTCGTCATGGCCATTGCGCGCCCTTCCGGTTGAGGACGACCGAGTAGAGTCCCGTCGTCGCAGTGATGAACAGCCGGTGCTTGGCCCGGCCCCCGAAGCAAAGGTTCGACACCACCTCGGGCACCAGGATCTTGCCCATCAGGTGCCCGTCCGGCGCAAGGCAGTGGACCCCATCCCCGGCCGAGGACCAGAGGTTGCCCTCGTCGTCCATGCGGATGCCGTCGGCGCAGCCGGGTTCGATCCGGTGGAAGAGGGAACCCTTGCGGGGACGCCCGGTTCCCATGTCGAAGACAAGGATGTGCCGGGGATCGTCATGGCCAAGCCGTCCGGTATCGGCGACATAGAGGCGGCTTTCATCCGGGTTGAAGGCCAGGCCGTTCGGGCAGCGCATGTCGGTGATCACCGCCTCCAGCGTCCCGTCCGGGTCGACGCGGTAGACGGAACAGGGGAGTTCCGCTTCCGCCTTGAAGCCTTCGTAATCGCTGACGATCCCGTAATGCGGGTCGGTGAACCAGATCGCCCCGTCGCTACTGACGACCACGTCGTTGGGGCTGTTCAGCCGCTTGCCCTGGTAGCTGTCCGCGATGACCGTGATGGACCCGTCCCATTCCGTCCGTGTCACCCGCCGCGTGCCATGTTCGCAGCTGACAAGCCTCCCCTGCCGGTCGCGGGTATGGCCGTTGGAATAGTTGGCCGGGGCGCGGAAGGTGGTCAGGCCAGCCTCGCTCCACCGCATTATCCGGTCATTCGGGATGTCCGAGAACAGCAGGCACTGGTGATCGCCGAACCAGACCGGCCCCTCGGCCCAGTCGAAGCCCTCGGCCAGTTTCTTCAGGGGCGCGTTGAACAGGACATACTGGCTGAACACGGGATCGACGATCTCGAACCACGAAGCGCTTGCGGTCATGGGTCACCTCCGTTAGCGCTCACCTTTGCCCAGCCGAGGCGGGCGCACAAGACGCGGAGGGGCCGATGTCGCATCCCATCTTCGACCTGACCGGACGGCGCGCGCTGGTGACGGGGGCCTCGCAGGGGATCGGGCTTGCCTTGGCGCAGGGTCTGGCCGAGGCGGGTGCGAATGTGGTGATCAACGGCCGCGACCGGGCCCGTGCCGAGGCGGCGGCATCGGGCATTCCGGGGGCCGAGGTGCTGGTCTTCGACGTGACCGACCACGACGCGGTGCGCGCGGCGGTGGACGGGTATGAGGCGCAGGGAAAGTCCATCGACATCCTGGTCAACAACGCGGGCATCCAGCACCGCGCCCCCCTGCAGGACTTCCCGGCCGAAGCGTTCGAGCGTCTCCTCCAGACCAACGTCGCCAGCGTCTTCCACGTGGGCCAGGCCGTTGCCCGCCACATGATCGCGCGGGGCCGCGGGCGGATCATCAACATTGCCAGCGTGCAGACCGCCCTCGCCCGGCCCGGGATCGCGCCCTACACCGCCACCAAGGGCGCGGTGGGCAACCTGACCAAGGGCATGGCCACCGACTGGGCGCGCTTCGGCCTGACCTGCAACGCCATCGCGCCGGGCTATTTCGAGACCCCGCTCAACGCGGCCTTGGTGACTGATGCGGAGTTTGACGCCTGGCTGAAGAAACGCACCCCCGCCGGGCGTTGGGGCAAGGTTGACGAGCTGAAGGGCGCCTGCATTTTTCTGGCCTCGGACGCGGCGAGTTTCATCAACGGCCACACGGTCTATGTCGACGGCGGCATCTCGGTGTCGCTGTGAGGCGGATCGTCGTCATGGGCGTCTCGGGCTGCGGCAAGTCCTCGGTCGGCGAGGCGCTGTCGGCGCGCCTGGGCATCCCCTATTTCGACGGCGACGACCTTCATACCCCGCAAGCGGTGGAGAAGATGCGGCAGGGCATCCCCCTGACGGACGAGGACCGCTGGCCCTGGCTGGACCAGGTGGCCGGGGTGCTGCAGGACAAGGCCCCGGTGATCGTCGGCTGCTCGGCCCTGAAACGCACCTACCGCGACCGGATCCGGGCGGGCGCGGGCGGGCCGGTGACCTTTGTCCACCTGTCGGGGAGCCGGGACCTCATCGCCTCGCGCATGGGCGAGCGGACCGGGCATTACATGCCGACCTCGCTTCTGGACAGCCAGTTCGCCGCGCTCGAGGCCCCCGGCCCGGACGAGGCGGTCACGGTGGACATCGCACCGGACCTGCCGGAGATCATCGAGGAGATTCTTGCGCGGCTTCCATGACGGAGCGTCTTGCGTAATGTTATAATATAACATACACCGGCGGCATGGCACTGCTCCTGCATCCCGTCGCTGCGCCTTATCGGTCTTCCTGCCCCACGGCGCGACCGGATTGCCGAATGTCGCTTTCCGTATTGATAAGCCGCACGATCCGGCGCACACCTGTCGTTGATGGTCCCCGGCCAAGCCAAGCGCGGCGGGGTGAAAAGGGAATACGGTGTGGTGTAGGCATCAGCCGCCAAATCCGTAACTGCCCCCGCAACTGTAAGCGGCGAGCGACCTCCGATGCCACTGGCCCAAAGGCCGGGAAGGTGGGGGAAGCCCAGACCCGCGAAGTCAGGAGACCTGCCATCGAAGCAACCAACCACCCGGGCGGGGTGCCCCGGAAGGAGTGTTCGATGGACGTCAAGTCGAGGCCCGCGGCCTCACCCCCCTATTCCGTGGCGCAATCCGCGCCGCACCAGGTGCTTGTCTGCAAGGCCTGCAAGCACAAGGGCGATGCCTGCAAGCCGGGCTTTGCCCTGCTGAAAAAGCTCCGCGCCGCGATCGAGGCCGCCGGTCTGGGCAAGGAGTTCGAGGTCTCGGGAACCGCCTGCCTTGCCGGCTGCGTCCCCGACCACGGCGAGCCTTGCGTCGTGGGCTACCGTGCGACCGAAAAGGCCACCTGGCTTTTCGGCGACATCGACCCAGACCAGCCCCTGGACGAGCTGGTCGACTTCGCCCGCAGCTATGCGGCGCTGGAGGATGGCTGGCTGAACGGGAAGGACCTGCCCCCCGGCCTTTGCGACACCACGCTGGCCCGCATCCCCGCCGCGATGATCGTGACGCGCGAGGGCACGATCCAATGACCGTGCTGGAACTGCGCAACGTCACCTGGGGCCCGAAGCGGGCGCCGGTGATCCTGCACGACATTTCCTTTGCCCTGGCCGAGGGCGAGGTGCTGACCATCTGCGGTGCGAACGGGGCCGGGAAATCCTCGCTCCTCCGCCTCCTCTACCGCCACCAGGCACCGCTTTCCGGCGCGGTCCTGATCGAAGGCCGCGACCTCTGGCTGACCCCCCCGCGTGAGGCCGCCCGCACCGTCGCCGCCGTGTTGCAGGAACAGCCCACCGACTTCGCCCTGACCACCCGCGACATCGTGGCCTTGGGCCGCCTGCCGCACCGGCAAGGCATGGGGCCAGGCGCCCGCGACAAGGCCATCACCGACGCCGCGATGGTCCGGATGGACCTTTCCCACCTCGCGGACCGCCGCTTCGGCACCCTCTCGGGCGGCGAACGCCAGCGGGTCATGGTCGCCCGGGCACTTGCCCAGGAACCCCGCATCCTGGTCCTGGACGAGCCCACCAACCACCTCGACATCCGCCACCAGCTGGAGCTTCTCCGTCTCCTCCGCGGCCTCGGCCTCGCCGTGGTCTGCACGCTGCACGACCTGACCCTGGCCGCCGAGTTCGCCGACCGGGTCCTTATCCTGGACCAGGGCCGCGTGGTCGCCGACGCGCCGCCGGGCGAAGCCCTGACCGAAGCCACCATCGCCCGCGCCTTTCAGGTGATCCCCCGCATCGACCGCACCGGCACGGCCCCCCGTTTCTCTTTCCGACTGGACCACTGATGAAGACCGCTCTCCTTGCCCTCGTGCTGACCGCTACCCCCGCCCTCGCCTTCCCCGTCACCGTGCAAAGCTGCAACCGCGAGGTCACCTTCGACGCCCCGCCCGCGAAGGCCATCGCCAATGACGTGAACCTGGTCGAGATGATGCTGGCCCTTGGCCTGCGCGACCGGATGGTCGGCTATACCGGCGTCTCCGGTTGGAAGACGCTGGACGAGGAACTGCGCGCCGGGATCGCCGAACTCCCCGAGCTTTCCGCCCAATACCCCACCCGCGAGGTCCTTCTGGGTGCCGAGCCCGACTTCTTCTTCGCCGGCTGGAATTACGGCATGAAGGTCGGCGGCGAGGTCACGCCCGAGACGCTGGAGCCCCTCGGGATCAAGACCTATGAACTCACCGAAAGCTGCATCTTTGTCGGCCCGAAGGCGCGCAGCACGATGCAGGACATGTACAACGACCTTCTGAACCTCGGGCGGATCTTCGGCGTCGAGGACCGCGCAAAGGACCTCGTCGCAGGCTATGAGGCGAAGCTGGCCGACCTCACTGCCGGGATCGACCGCACCAATCCCCTGCGCGTCTTCGTCTACGACAGCGGCGAGGAAACCCCCTTCACCGCCGGGGCCTATGCCATCCCCACCGCGCTGATCGAGGCGGCGGGGGGCCGGAACATCATGGACGACCTCGACAAGAGCTGGGCCACCGTCGCCTGGGAGCCGGTGGTCGAGCGCAACCCCGAGGTCATCGTGATCGTCAACTACGGCGACGTGACGGCCGAGCAGAAGATCGCCTTCCTGGAAGCGAACCCCGCCTTCGCCAATGTCGACGCGGTGAAGAATGATCGCTATGTGGTCCTTGAATACGTCGAAGCCACGCCC
>NZ_JAYSFG010000014.1:77449-99946 GCF_041913445.1 Tabrizicola sp. | reverse complement strand
GGCCGTTGGCGACGGTGCCGCTGTCGGCGACCGCGTCGATGGGGGCCGCGCCGACGGTCACGGAGACGGTGGCCGTGTCGCAGTTGATCGGGTTCAGCTGTTCGCAGATCTGGTAGGTGACCGTGTAGGTCCCGGCGGGCGTGCCGGGGGCGACGTTGACCGCTCCGCTGGCGGGGTCGAGCGTCACATTGGGGTTGGTGGTGGCGGTCTGGCTGACCACGACTGTCGCCAGGGTCGCCGGGACCCCGTTCAGCGTGTCGTTGGTCAGGACGTTGGCAACCGCGGTCCCGCCGTTCAGCCCGTTGGCCACGGTGCCGCTGTCGGAGACCGCGTCGATGGGCGCTGCGCCGACCGCGACCGAGACGGTGGCGACGTCGCAGTTGGTGGGGTTCAGGATCTCGCAAAGCTCGTAGGTGACTTCGTAGATCCCCGCCGGGGTCCCCGGAGCGACCGAGACCGCGCCCGTCGCGGGGTCCAGCGTCACGTTGGGGTTCGTGGTCGCAAGTTGCGCCAGAGTGGTGGTGGCCAGCGTGGCTGGGGCTCCGTTCAGCGTGTCGTTGACCAGCACGTTGGCGACGGCCGTCCCGCCCGAGGCTCCGTTCGCGACCGCGCCGCTGTCGTCCACGGCGTCGATCGGGGCCGCATCCACGACCAGCGTTGCCGTCGCGGTGTCGCAGTTCGTGGGGTAGAGGATCTCGCAGATCGTGTAGGCGTAGGTGTAGACCCCCGCCGTGGTTCCCGCCGCGACGGTAATGGTGCCATCGGGGTTCATCGTGATCGATCCGGCCGCCGGGGTGGGCGCGGTTCCGGGCGTCAGGGTGATCTGGCTTGCGAGCACGGCCAGGCTGTCAAGCGTGTCGTTGCCAAGGACCGAGGTCAGCGACCCGCCCGAGGCGCCGTTCACCGGCGTTCCGGTCCGGTCGTCGTCCACTGCGTCGATGAGGTAGACGGCGTTCGTGTCGGTCGCCGTGTTGTTGCCCGGCGCCGGGTCGGTCGTGCCGCCGGGCGCGGCGACGGTCGCCGTGTTCGCGACGCTGCCCGAGGTTGCCGTGACAGTCGCGGTCACGGTGATTTCGTAGAAGGCTCCGGACGCGAGGGCGGGCAGCGCGAAGCTGCCGCTTTCCAGCTGGGCCACCGTCGGCGCCGTGGCGCATTGCCCGGGCGTGCCCGAGCAGGCGACGGCCGTCTTGGAAAGGCCCGGGGCCACGGGATCGGACAGGATCGCCCCGGTCACGGCGGAGGGGCCCGCGTTCGTCACCCGCACGCGGTAGGTGATGCTTCCGGTCGAGCCCACCCGTGTCAGGCCGTCGGTCTTCGTCACCGAAAGGTCTGCCGTCGGGGTCACGCTGTCGGTGTCGCTGGCCGAGTTGTTGCCGGGCGTCGGGTCGGTCGACCCGGCCGGGGCGGCGACCGTCGCGAGGTTGGTCACGGAGCCCGTGGTCGCTGTCACGTTCGCCGTAATGGTGATCTCGTAGAACTGGCCCGAGGCCAGCGCGGGCAGCGCGAAGCTGCCGCCCTGAAGCTGGGTCACGCTCGGCGCGGTGGTGCACTGGCCCGGCGTGGCCGAACAGGCCACCGCGGTCTTCGTCAGGCCGGTCGACGCGGGATCGGAGAGGATCGCACCGGTGATGGTCGAGGGGCCGTTGTTGGTGACCCGGACGGTATAGGTCGTCGTGCCTCCGGCCGGGACCGAGGCCAGGCCGTTGGTCTTGGTGATGGCAAGGTCGCCCGAGGGCACCACGGACAGCGTCTGCTGCGTCTGGTTGTTCCCGGCGGTGCCGACGCTGCCGCCGTTGCGGTCGTTTCCGGCACCGGTCTGGCCGGTCAGCGTGACGGAGGTGGCCGTGCTGGTCGGGGGCAGCGTGTAGTCGAAGGTGCAGATCGCCCGGTTGTCGGGCGCGACGTTGGTGATGTCTGCGGGCAGCGCCGGGGTGCAGACCACGTTGGACACCGTGCCCACGTTGGCCGCAGGCGTGCAGAAGACTCCGCCCCGGGCGAAGTTCGGGCCGTTGTTGGTGCACGTCAGCGTAAGCCCGGTGTAGGTCGCGCCCGGGGCGATGCTGGCCGGCAGGTTCGAGAAGGCGGGCTGCATGTCCGACAGCTCGAACGAGGTGGAGACGTAGAAGGCGTCACCGCTGGTTGTGCCGGCGGTGTTCCACGCAAGGCCCGATCCCGGCGCTTCGGTGGTCGAGCGCAGGTAGACGCGCAACTGGATCTGGGTGATGCCGGTGCCCGTGACCAGCACCGAGCCGCAGGCGGCTTCGTTCGCGGTGCAGGACGCGTTGGGGTTGGCGTTGGCGTTGTTGAAGTTGTTCCCGCTTTGCACGAAGGCCGCGTTGCCCGACAGGCGCGATACCGAGGTGATGTTGTTCGCGGCAAGGTTCAGGAACTCGAACTCGGCCGAGAAGCCCTTGACCGACGTGCCCGAGGAGATGCTGCCGCCGAGGCCCGACAGGTGGATCACCGGGTTGGTCACGGGGGCCGAGTAGGTCAGCGTCAGGTCGGCCATGCGGAGCCGACCGCTGAGCGGCGCGCCGTTCTGCTGCAGGCCCTGAAGCGCGATGTACATCCGCGCGCCGTAGTTCAGCGTGGTTTCGATGCCGGTCCCCGTCGGGACGGCGGCGGTCGAGGTGAAGTTGCCGTTCGACGGCGCGCCGACGCCGCTGAGCGGCCCGTAGAAGATCGAAGCGGTGCCGTTGTTCGGCCCGCCGAAGACCGTTGCCACGCCCGAGGACACGACGGTGGATGGTGCGGTGTATTGCTGGGCCGAGAGGGTGTAGGTGACGGTCGGGGTGAAGCCGGGGGACGCGAAGGTGGTCCCGGTGGGGTTGTTCGTGTTGTTCTGCAGCGAGGTCGTGACCGTGGTCAGGGTCTGACCCGATGCGGCGTTGGCCGGCCCGCCCCCCGCGACCTGTTCCAGAGCGCTTTGCCCCAGCGCGACCTGTCCCGATCCCAGGACCGTCAGCGCGGTCAGTGCTACTCGAACCAGCCCCAGGAAACGCTGCGCGCCCATGGTTGTACTCCTACCGTCCCACCGTCCGGCCTTTTTGACTGGCCGGTACCGACACCACTGACCTTCGCGACCCTGCGGGCGCGCGAAAATTCCGACACCGGGCGTTTCGGCCCGGTCCGGTGGATCACTGCAGCGATTGAGTGGGTGTTGATGTGAGCAGGCGTTCCGGCCTTGGCCCGGACTGCCTTTCCGTGGAGCCCCTTACTCGGGCAAACCATTACCGCATCGAACGAACGCCCCGTTACTCGCTACATTTACCCCCGAAGTTCCGCACATTCTCTTTCGATTGCGGACGCACTTTCGATATTAACCCATTTTCAACCATGTGGTGCAACGGAGCAGAAAGTCTTCGTTCGGCAAAAGTGGCTTCCCCGCAACAGGACCCGATCACGACTCCGGTCGTGCCCTGCAAACGGGCAGTACCGAAGCGCGACGGCGGGTCTTCCGTCAGCCGACGCGCTTGCCCTCGATGATCTCGCGGATTTCGGCCTCGACGCGGTCGATGATGCAGTGCAGGGCGGCTTCTGCGGCGTCGGGGTCGCCGGCGACGATGGCATCGGCCAGCTCGCGGTGCGGCGGGAAGGAGGCGAGACCGAAGCCGGGGACCGAGAAGGGAGATTCCACCGAGCGCTCGAAGGCTTCGTCCATGCGCTGCAGGATCTGGCCGAACATCGGATTGCCGGTGGAATCGCAGATGGCGGCGTGGAAGGCGGCGTCGGCGGCGCGGTAGGGCTCGCCCGCGTCGACGATGGCGAGGAGCTTGGTGCAGAGCGCGTCGATCTCGGCCCGCTGGGCGGCGGAGGCGTTGATGGCCGCCCGCCGCACGGTGCCGCTTTCGATGACGCGGCGCACTTCCAGAAGGCGGAGGATCGCCTCGCCCTCAAGCTCGACCATCGTCGGCAGCGGGCCATGCGCGGCGTGGACCCGGGCGGTGAGATAGGTGCCATCGCCCTGCCGACGGCGGATCAGGCCCATGCCCTCCCAGCGGTTCAGCGCCTCGCGGATGGTGGAGCGGCCGACGCCAAGGGCCGCGGCGATGGCCACCTCGGGCGGGAGGCGGTCGCCGACCTGAAGGCCCGCCTTTTCGATCATCTCGGCCATCGCTTCCAGCACGGCCGCCCCGCGCGAGGGCGTTTCGATCGGCTCCAGCAGGTGCAGTGGGCCGCGCTCCATGAGGTCACTCCGAAGGGGCGGACAGGCAGGTGCCGCTCTGGGTCAGTCGTTATCGGCAAGCTCTGGCAGAAGCTCGGCCAGGGCAGCCACCAGCAGGTCCATCTGCGTGGAAGTGTTATAGCCCTGCGCCGACACCCGGACAATGGTGTGCGCCTGCCAGTTGAAACAGGGGATCTCGATGCCGAAGCGGTCCATGAGGCTGCGTTGCAGCACCTGCGGGTCGCAGGACGGGACGGGCATCGACACCATCTGCGGGGCGCAGAACTCGGGTGAGGAAAAGGCCGGGAGGCCGGTCAGCGCAGCGACGCGGGCGGCCGTCGCCTGGGCCAGCGCCCGACAGTCGCGGGCCACCGTGTCCCAGTCGTGCTGGCGGGCAAAGGCCAGGGCGGCGGGCAGGGACAGCCAGGCCGAGGGGTCGCGGGTGCCCTGCATCTCGAGCATGTCGATGAACGAGCTGTTGCCGAAGGGCCCGCGCGCACCGGGGTGGTTGCCGTCCTCGGTCCAGCCGTGGCTGATGACAAGCGGATGGATCATCGGCTGCAGGTCACGCCGGACATGCAGGAAGCCCGCACCCTTGGGCGACATCATCCATTTGTGGCAGTTGCCGGCGTAGAAATCGGCCCCCAGCCGGTCCAGGTTCAGCGGGATGTGGCCCGGCGTATGCGCGCCGTCGATGACCGAGTAGATCCCGCGCGCCCGCGCCTCGGCCACGACGCGCTCGATCGGGAAGACCAGCGCGGTGGCCGAGGTGATGTGGCTGAGAAACAGGACGCGGGTCCGGTCGGTTATGCCGCCCAGGATGGCGTCGGTGAACTGGTCCTCGCGCGTGAGGGGGAGGGGGATGGAGACCATCCTCACCCGCGCGCCGCTGCGGCGGCAGACATAGGCCCAGGTCTTTTCCAGCGCGGCATATTCGTGGTCGGTGGTCAGGATCTCGTCCCCGGGCTTCAGGTCCAGCGACTGGGCGACGATGTTCAGGGCGGCGGTGGCGTTGGTCTGGCCGACGATGTCGTCGGGGTCGGCGCCTACGACGCTGGCCAGCGCCTCGCGCGCCTCCCGCATCCAGCCGGAAAGGCCGCGGTTGGGGTCGAGGAAGGCCACCGGCTGGCGTTCAAGCTGCAATTGCCAGCGCTGGTACTCCTCGAACACGGGGCGGGGGCAGGCCCCGAAGGAGCCGTGGTTCAGGAAGGTGACCTGCGGGTCGAGGAGGAACAGGGGGGCCAGGTTCTCGCCCATGTCAGCGGCCTTTCAGCGTGGGGTCCAGCGCATCGCGCAGCCCGTCGCCCAGAAGCGTCGTGGCCAGCACGGTGATGGCAAGGGCCGCGGTGGGGAAGACGGCGAGGTGCCAGTAGAAGTACATGAAGTCCATTCCGACGTTGATCATCTGGCCCCAGCTGGGGACGGGTGGCGGGACGCCGATGCCGAGGAAGCTGAGCGAGGCCTCGAGCATCATCGCCAGCGGAATGGCCAGCACGAAGCCCACGATGATTGGCGAGATCGAGTTCGGGATCAGGTGGCGGCGGATGATGTAGCCGGGGCTGGCCCCCAGGGCCTGGGCCGCTCGGACGAATTCCTTTTCGCGGAAGGCCTTCACCTGAGCGCGGACCAGGAGGCAGACCTGGACCCAGCCGAAGAGCGCGGCAATCACGACGATGGTTACGAAGCCGCCGTTGGTCAGCGCGCCCAGAAGCATCGCGGCCAGTAGCGGCGGGACGACCGAGAACAGCTCGATCAGGCGCATCACCAGCCAGTCGGCCCAACCGCCGTAATAGCCCGCGATGGCCCCGAGGGGGATGCCGACGAGGACCGAGAACAGCGCGGCGGCAAAGCCGATGGACAGTGACACCCGCGCGCCATGGACGATCCGGGTGAAGAAGTCGCGGCCGAGGTCGTCGACGCCCATCCAGTGCTCGGCCGAGGGGAAGGCGAGGGCACTGGTCAGATAGGCCTGGTCGGCATAGCCCGTGGGCGTGATGAGCGGCGCGAAGAGGGCCATCAGGACGATGACGCCGAGGATCAGACCCGACACGACGGCGGCCTTGTTGTCGGCAAAGCGGCGCAGGGCAAAATAAAGCGGGCTGCGGTGTTCGGTCACGACTTGCCTCCGAACCGGATGCGCGGGTTCAAAAGCGCATAGACGATGTCCGAGATCAGGTAGGCCACGCAGAACATCATGGTGATCATCAGGATCAGCGACATCTCCAGGGGGTAGTCGCGCAGCTCGATGGACGAGACGAAATAGGCGCCAAGGCCGGGGACGCGGAACATCGCCTCGACGAAGATCGACCCGGTGGCGGTGCCGATGAACATGGGCAGGAAGACGGTGACCAGCGGCAGGGCGGCGTTGCGCAACACATGCTGGAAGATGATCCGGCGCTCGGACAGGCCCTTGGCGCGCAGGACGGTGACGAAGGGCTTGTTCATCACGTCCAGCATCGCGGACCGGGTGTAGCGGGCATAGGTCGCCATCGGCACGGCGGCATAGGCGGTGATGGGCAGGATCCAGCTGTAGGGCTTTTCCCAGCCGCCCGCCGGCAGCCAGTTCAGCCAGACCGAGAAGACCATGATCAGCATCATCGAGATGACGAAGACCGGGATCGTCAGGCCCAGGGTCGAGAAGGCCGAGACGAGGTAGTCGAACCAGGTGTTGCGGCGCAGCGCGGCGGCCATGCCGAGGAGGATGCCGAGGGGCGCCCCGATCAGCACGCCCGACCCGCCGAGGATCAGGCTGGGCGGCCAGGCGCGGGCAAGAAGTTCGGTGACGGTTTCGCCGGGGCTTTGGAAGGGCACGCCGAAGTCGAAGTGCAGGACGCCCCGCATGTAGCGCAGGTATTGTTCGTAAAGCGGCTTGTCCAGGCCGAGGCTGGCGTTGAGCTGGGCCTTCACCGCGTCCGAGACCGGCATGTCGTTGCCGTCGAAGGGCCCGCCGGGAACGGAATGCATCATGAGGAAGACGATGACCGAAACCAGGAAGAAGGTCAGGAGGATGGAAAGCAGCCGTCCGACGATGTAGCGCAGCATTCCTTCCCCCTTACCCTGCGATGGCTTCGACCAGGTGGCCCGGCGCGACCTCGACCAGTCCCGGAGTGCTGCCCGCGCCCGGCAGGCGGGGCGTTGCCGCCTGGATCTCGGCCGGGCTGAGGAAGCGGCGCGGGCGGCGGTCGCGCGGGTTCAGCACCGGAATGGCCGAGAGCAGACCCTGCGTGTAGGGATGCCGGGCATCGCCGAAGATGCTTTCGGTGGCGGCCGTCTCGACGATCCGGCCGTTGAACATCACGGCGACGCGGTCGGTCAGCGAGCGCACCACGGACAGGTCGTGGCTGATGAAGAGGATCGACAGGCCCATGTCGCGTTGCAGGTCCAGCAGGAGGTTGATGATCTGCGCCTTGACCGACACGTCGAGGGCCGAGGTCGGCTCGTCCGCCACCAGCACCTTGGGCCGCAGGATCAGCGCGCGGGCGATGGCGACGCGCTGGCGCTGGCCGCCTGACAGCTCGTGCGGATAGCGCCGGCCGAAGTCGCGGTGCAGACCCACGCGGTCCAGAAGGGCCAGCGCCTGTTCGGCCTGTTCCTCGGCGGTGCCGATGCCGTGGATGTGCAGCGGCTCGGCGATGATGCGCTGAAGCGTCATCATCGGGTTCAGCGCCGAATAGTTGTCCTGGAACACGATCTGCATCTTGCGGCGGAAGGGTTTCAGGGCGGCGGGGTCAAGGCCGGTGATGTCGCTGCCGTCGATCAGGATCCGGCCCGAGGTCGGCTCGATCAGGCGCATGGCCATCAGGCCGGTCGTCGTCTTGCCCGAGCCGGATTCTCCCACCAGGCCCAGGATCGCGTTCGGCGGCAGGGTCAGGCTGACATCGCGCACGGCGGGGTGGTCGATGTGGCCGCCGAACCAGCCGCCCTTGCGCGGCAGCTGGTAGGTCTTGCAAAGGTTGCGCAATTCCAGCGCGGGGGTGGTCATGTCAGCCCCCAGCAGGCGGCGACCCGGTCGGGCGCAATGGGCCGCATCGCGGGCACCTTGGCCGAGCAGTCGGGCAGGGCCACCGCGCAGCGCGGGTGGAAGGGGCAGCCCGGCGGCGGGTTGACCGGGTTGGGGGACATGCCCGGGATCTCGATCAGGCGCTGCTTGCCGGGGGTGCGCCCGGGGATCGAGTTCAACAGCGCGCGGGTATAGGGATGGCGGGCGTCGTCGAAGATGGCTTGCACGGGGCCTTCCTCCATCACGCGGCCGCCGTACATGACGACCACGCGGTCCACGGTTTCGGCCACGACGCCAAGGTCGTGGGTGACCATCACGAGGCCCATGCCAAGCTCGGCCTGGAGCTCCTTGATCAGCTCGAGGATCTGCGCCTGGATCGTCACGTCAAGCGCGGTGGTGGGTTCGTCGGCGAACAGGATCTTCGGGCGGCAGGACAGAGCCATCGCGATCATGGCGCGCTGCAGCATGCCGCCGGAGAGCTGGTGGGGATAGCTGTTCAGGATCGCGACCGGGGTCTTGATCCGCACGCGGTCCAGAAGGGCGACGGCCTGGTCCTTGGCCGCGGCCAGGCCGGCGTCGGTATGGGCGCGGATGGTCTCGACGATCTGGTGGCCGATGGTGAAGACCGGGTCGAAGGCCGACATCGGGTCCTGGAAGACCATCGCGGCCACCTTGCCGCGGACCCGCGCGAGGTCGCGGCGCGACGCGTTCAACATGTCGACGCCGTCCAGCATCAGGCGGTCGGCGGTGATGCGGCTGGGGGGCTGGCGCAGCAGCCGAAGCGCCGCCATGCAGGTGACGGACTTGCCCGATCCGCTTTCGCCGACGATGCCCACGCTTTCGCCCGGCTCGATGGCCAGCGAGAGGCCGCGCACGGCCTGCACCAGGCCTTCGTGCTGCGGGAAGCTGACGTGCAGGTTCTGGATGTCGACGAGCGGCATGGTCCGGTCAGGCTGGGTCGGAGCCTCTTCCGGGCTGGCCGGAAGAGGCGGTGTCGCGGGCGCGGTTACTTCGTCACATGGGTGTAGAAGTAGAGCGCCAGCTGACGCAGCGGCGAGAAGCCCAGCTTGTTCGGCAGGGTCCCGTCGCCCTTCAGGTCGGTGCTGACCACGGCATTGGTGATCGGGTGCACCAGCGGCACGAACGAGGCGTTGTCGATCAGCACCTGTTCGGCCGCGATGTAGAGCTTCAGGCGCTCTTCCCACACCGGGTTGCTGTCGGCCTGGGCCACGAGGTCGTCGTATTCCTTGACCATGTGGTGGTGACGGCCGCCGTTGTAGAAGATGCCGAAGAAGTTCGACGGATCGAGGTAGTCGTATTCATAGGGCGCGAGGAAGAGGTTGTTCTTCCGCTCCATCAGGCCGGCCATCCATTCCTGGGTCGGCATGACCTTGATGTTCATGGTGATCCCGAGCTGGTCCTTGAACTGGGCCTGCAGGTACTGAAGCATCGGCGCGGTGATCGCCCCGTTGTAGCCGCCCTGGTCACGGTACCAGATCTCGACTTCCGGGAAGCCCTCGCCGTTGGGGTAGCCCGCATCGGCCAGGAACTGCCGGGCCTTGTCGGGGTCGTAGACGGCCTGGGCGGTGATCGTGTCGTTGTACCCAGGATAGCCCGGCGGCAGCAGCGACTTGCCCGGGATGGCCAGGTCCTTGAGGACCGTCGCAGTCATCTCGTCACGGTTGATCGCATACATCAGCGCCTTGCGGACGTTGATGTTGTCGAAGGGCGGGCTTTCCAGGTCGAAGGACAGGTACGAGGTCGCAAAGACCGCGTTCTTGGCGATCTGGCCGGGGAAGCGCTGTTCGACGAAGGGGATCTGTCCGGCGTTCAGGTACGAGAAGTCGGATTCGCCCGCCATGAAGGCCGGAAGTCCCACCTCGGGCGCGCCGAGCGAGGGGTCGATGACCAGACGGTCCGCCTGGGGCTGCCAGGGGCCCGTGTACTTCGGGTTCTTCACGAAGGTCATCTTGTTGTTGGATTTCTCCCAGCTTTCCAGAAGGAAGGGGCCGGAAGAGACCATCGTCTCGACATTGGCGGCATATTCGTCGCCGTGCTTGTCCCAGACGTGCTTCGGCACCGGGTACCACAGCGAGACGACGCTGGGGAGGTAGGGCTTCGGGGCCGAGGTGGTGACGGTCAGCGTCATCTCGTCGGGGGCGGCGATGCCCAGGGTCGAGACGTCCGCCTCGCCCTTGGTGACCGCGTCCCAGTTGGCGATGCCGCCGGCGTAGCCCCAGTACCAGGCGAAGTCATAGCCGGTGGTGGCGGCGCGCTGCAGGGCGAAGATGTAGTCGCTGGCCTTCAGCGGTTCGCCGTCGCTCCAGGTCAGGCCGGGGCGGAGCTTGAAAGTCCAGGTCAGCCCGTCCTCGGACTGCGTCCAGCTTTCCGCCGCCATCGGATGCAGGTCGTAGTTGTTGTCGAAACTGGTCAGCGGCAGCTGGACGATCTCGGGGTTTCCGGCCCGGGCGTAGACGGTCTTCATGTAATCCATGTAAGAGCCGCTGGTGCTGTCGCCCGCGCTGTTGATCGTGATCTCGGCCGCAAGGGGCGTGGTGGCCAGCAGCGTCGCCGCTGCGGCAATACCCGCAAGTCGTCTTAGCAGTCTCATCGGTACCTCCACCGTCCTAAGGTCTTGTTGGCACGCGCCACCCTGAACCGGCCCGGGGTGGCCACTGGTCGTCCGCGTTCTTCGCTTTTGGACCAATGTAAGATGTCTGACAAATTCGGGAACGTCGTGCAATCCCCTTGAAGGGCGCCCGCGTGAGCGGAGGCGTCTATCAGAACAGCGTGACGTTCGGCCGGCTGCGTTCCAGCGGCGGCGGCGGTTCGTCCAGGGTGCCGGGGACGATCATCTGCTGCGCCTTGCCGGTTTGCGGCCAGAACATGACGCGGCGCGCGTTGGTCCCGCCGAAGCTTTCGGCCAGGCAGGGGATGCCCTCGGTGGCAAGGAACTCGCGCGTGAAGCAGGCATTGGCATCGCCGATCGGGGCGAGGCGGGCGGACATGTTCGCCCCGCCGAAAGCTTTGGCCACCAGGCTTGCCCGGCGCGCGCCAAGCCGCAGGATCGCGTTGATGAGCTGCTCCATCGCGTGGACGCCGTAGCGCTCGGACCGCGCATCGTGCGAGGTGCCACCGTCGGGGAGCAGGAAGTGGTTCATCCCGCCGGTGCCTGTCGACGGGTCGAACAGGCAGACGGCAACGCAGGACCCCAGCACGGTCGACAGCACGACCGGGTCGCGCGAGGCGTAGAATTCACCCTGCGTCAGGGTGATGAAGCGGTCGTTGATGATGGTCATCGGAGGGACTCCTGCCCGGCGGCGCGCAGGGCTGCCTCGGCAATCTGAAAGAGAGGGAGGCGCTGTTCGACAGTGCCCAGTTCCCAGGCGGCCCGGGGCATTCCGTAGACCAGCGAGGTGGCTTCGTCCTGGCCGATCGTCATGGCCCCGCCCTGACGCAGCGCGGCAAGGCCCCTTGCCCCGTCCCGGCCCATGCCGGTCAGGATCACGGCGACCACGCGGTCGGCCCAGGCCGTGGCGGACTGGAAGAGCTCGTCCACCGACGGGAGATGTCCCGAGACCGGCGGACCTTTCTGCAGCAGGCATCGCACCGGTCCCCCGGCATGGATGCGCAGGTGCTGGTCGCCACCGGCGGCGATGCAGACCATCCCGCGTTGCAGTTCCATCCCGTTGCGCGGGGCGACGACCTGTGCCGCGCAGGCCTTGCCGAGCAGCTGGATCAGGCTGTCGGTCCGGCCCCGGGTGGTGTGCTGGACGATGGCCGTGGGCGGACAATCGGCCGGAAAGGCCGACAGGATTTCCAGAAGCGCATCGACCCCGCCGGTCGAGGCGCCAAGAAGGAGAATGCGGTCGGCCGCCGGTTGCGCCGGGCGCGGGGGTTCCAGCAGCAGCGTCGAAGAGACTTCGGCGGGAAGCAGCGGGGCGGCGAGCACCTCTTTCAGGGCCGCACCCGCGTCTTCCGCCCCGAGGCCGTGGGTCAGCACCGGAAGCAGGCGGGCGTCGCGCAGGGGGCCGCTGCCCTGGGGCGGGGACGGGCGGCCCGAGATTTCGACCCAGCGGCAAGAGGCTGCAAGCAGCGCGGGCTGCATCTCGGCGAAGTCGCGCGACGCGACCAGGCTTGGGCCCAGGACGGCAAGGTCCGGGCGCAGGGATTGCACCATGCCCGCCATTTCAGGCAGGTTGGCCGCTTCGCCGACCACCTCGACCCAGGGCAACCGCGTCAGAAGCCGGCCGATCAGGGCCCGGGAAATCGGGCTTCGCGCGGCGAGGATGATGCGAGTGCGGGCCAACAGGGTCCCTTGGGGTCATCAGGATGCACAGTGGGGGCGGCGGCGGACCGCCACCCCCGGGTTCATGGGCGAAGATGCCTGTCAGAAGTCCTGCCACACACCCTGTGCGGCATCGCCCGAGGCGCGCGCGCGGCTGACGGGGGCGGTTGTGGTGTTCGCGACATTCTCGGACATCGGCTTCGACGCCAGGGCCGGGGTAAGCAGCAAGGCGCCCTGCCCGGCCTCGATGCGGAAGTGGCTGACCAGTCCGGCCAGCGTTGTGGCGTCCTGCTGCAGGCCCTGGCTTGCGGCCGAGGACTCTTCGACCATCGCCGCATTCTGCTGCGTCACCCGGTCCAGCTGCGTGACGCCGATGTTGATCTCGCCCAGGCCCGACGACTGTTCGGCCGCACCGCTGGCGATGTTCGACACCAGATCCGAGATATGGGCGACGCGGCCCACGATGGCTTCGATGACGGTGCCGGCGCGGTTCACCTGGTCCACCCCGGTGCGGACGTGCTGGCCGCTGGTGGTGATCAGCGCCTTGATCTCTTTCGCGGCCTCGGAGGACCGCTGGGCCAGGGCGCGCACTTCCGACGCGACGACGGCGAAGCCCTTGCCCGCATCCCCGGCCCGAGCCGCCTCGACGCCCGCGTTCAGGGCGAGCAGGTTGGTCTGGAAGGCGATATCCTCGATCGCGCCGCTGATGTTCGAGATCTGCTCGGAGGACCGCTGGATTTCGGTCATCTTGGACACGGCGGCCTTGACGACAGTGCCGCTTTCCTCGGCTTCGGCGCGGGCGGTGCGGACCGTGGCTTCCACCTCGGAGGCGCCGTCGGCATTGGCCTTTACGCTGGCCGTCAGCGCATCCAGAGCGGCGGCGGTCTCCTCCAGTGCGGCGGCCTGGTTCTCGGTACGGCGCGACAGGTCAACCGAGGCGTGGTTGATCTCGGTCGAGCGGGCGCGGATGCTTTCGGCGACGCCCACCACCTGCGAGATCGTGGCATTCAGCTTGGCCAGCGTCTGGTTGTAGTTCACGCGAAGCACTTCGTATTCGGGGCTGAAGGCCTGGTCGATCGGCGACGACAGGTCCCCCTCGGCCAGGCGCTGCATCGCGGCGCGCATCCGTTCGACCACGAGGCGCAGGTCTTCTTCCATCCGCGCGCGTTCCTGCGAGGCGAGGTCGGCCTCGCGCAGCTTCTCGAGCAGGGTTGCGACCGACCGCGCGATGTCGCCCAGGTCGTCGCCACGGCCGGTATCCTGAACCTCGAGGTCCAGCTTGCCATTGGCCATCTCGTGCAGGGTGGCGGTCTGGCGCTGCATTGGCCGGGTGATGCTGCGGGCCAGGAGGGTGCCCGTCACAAGCGCGACAAGCGCCAGGAACCCGGTGAAAAGAAGCATGTTCCGCAGGGTTGCGTTGGGTTCGGCAAGCACGTCGCTCCAGTTCTCGTTCACCACCAGCGACCAGCCGTTGCCGATTTCCTTCAGGGGAATGACCCGGGCCAGGATGGCATCGCCATGGACGTCGACGGCGTCCTCGATCAGCACGTCCTCTCCGGCCATCGCGGCACGGATCTGGGGCAGGTCGGTCGGAAGCTGGGTATATTGTGCGAAACCCTCCTCGACATGCGAGGCGGTGCGGGACCTGCCGTCAGGGCCGACCACGAAAGCCTCCAGGCTCTGGCCCGGTTTCACGTCCGCGTTCAGAATTTCGGCAAGCTTGTCGCCGTTCAACTGGACCGCAAGGACCCCCTGGACAGCGCCCTGGGCATTGGTGATGGGGGTTGCCATGAAAATCGCAAGCGTGCCGTTCGAGGGCGCATAGGGCTCCATGTCGCTGAGGAACGTCTCGCCCGGCTTTCCGGCCAGCGCCAGTTCGACGACCTTGGACAGGGCCGATCCGGCCAGCGTACCCGTCTTGACGTTGCCCAGGAAGTCCGCCTCCTTGGCCAGGGTGTAGTTCAGGTCGCCGTGAAGATCGATCAGGAACATGTCGTAGAAGTCGTCCAGCCTGGCGACCTCGCGGAACCAGGGGTTCACCCAGGCATGGACCGCATGATAGGTTTCCGGTCCGGGGGCGCGGTCGTAGGCCTTGTGCTCGCCCGCGGGCATCGGATTTTCGTCGACATAGGCCCGGCGCAGCGCGGCTTCGCCACCCGGGGCGGCGTGGATCGCGTCCGCCAGTTCCTTAAGGGCCTGGGCCGTCGCCGGAGTGCTGGCAAGCCCGCGCAGGACCGCCGCGTGTTCCTGTTTCCAGCCCAGAAGGTCCGCTTCGTGGCCTTCGCCGATGGTTTCGAACAGTCTGATCGCGCTCTCGATCGCGCTTTGCCGGAAGCTGATCGAGTTGCTGGCCTGCAGGGCGGCGCCAACGGTCAGGCACATGCCCACGATGATCGCGGGAAGCTTGTATTTCATCGGTACGTTGTTCATCGACAGCATGGCGTCACCTTTGAAGTTGAAGGGGGCAGGCGACGGCCGCGCGGGCTGTCGGCTGGGACGGAAGGGCGTCAGAAGAGTTCGACAGGCTGGTCTCTCCGGGCGTGGTAGGGGGCGTTGTGGGGATTGCGCAGGCGGGTTCGCAGGGCGCCAAGGCGGACCGGGGCGAGAAGGGGGTCGACGTCGCCGAAGACCACCGGCGCCAGCACGTCGGATTCCCCCATCGCCCGAAGGAGGTAAGCCAGGTCCCCCAGCGTCTGGTGCAGAAGGTCGATGTCCTGCAGGTCGGGAAGCGAGGTCGGGTCGGGCAGACGCTCGACGGCATTTTCGACGCTTGTGACCAGCACGCGGCAAAGCTCGATCTCGTGGGCGATGCGGTCCATGAGGTCTGCCGCAAGGATCGGGTGGCGAGGAGCGTTCATAGGCGTTTTCCGATCACTTGTTCGATGGCCGTGCGCAGGGCGGCCGTGGTGAAGGGTTTTGCGACAAGGTTGTTCAGCCGCAGCTTCTGCCCTTGCTGGATGATCTCGGGCGAGGGGGTCCCGGTGATCACGATGAAGCCGATGTTCGCGGTGGATGGCTGGCGGCGCAGCGCTTCCAGAAGCTGCAGCCCGTTCATCCCCGGCATGTTCATGTCGCACAGGACAAGGTGCACGGGCGAGGCGGTCAGCTTCGCGAGGGCGGCCTTGGGGTCAGCCTCGGCGGCACAATGGACGATCCCCATCTCGTCCAGCGCATTGGTCACGAGCGCGCGGCTGACGCCCATGTCGTCGACCACCATGACCCGCAGATTTTCCCGAACGCTCATGCCAGGGACCTTTCGGCCGCGCTTCGCACCGGCGCTTCGGCCGGATGTCC
Organism: Tabrizicola sp.; assembly: GCF_041913445.1. Taxonomy (GTDB): domain Bacteria; phylum Pseudomonadota; class Alphaproteobacteria; order Rhodobacterales; family Rhodobacteraceae; genus Tabrizicola. The sequence goes on along the minus strand of NZ_JAYSFG010000014.1, from coordinate 84,199 downwards.
CCGAAGCCGGTAGGCGGTCGTGCCGATGTTTTCGAGAAGGGCTTCGGCCGGGCCGGCGATGCGCTCGGAATGGCCGATCAGAAGGTGGGCGCCGGGCTGCATGATGCTGGTGAAGCGGTCCCACAGCCGCACCTGCGTCGGCGCGTCGAAGTAGATCGCCACGTTGCGGCACATGATCACGTCGAAGGCGCCCCGCATCGGCCAGTCGCCCATCAGGTTCAGCGGCGCAAAGGTGATCAGGGCGCGCGCGGCCTCGCCGATCCGCAGCCCGTCGGCCCCGGTTTCGGTGAACTGGCTTCGCATCGGTTCCGGGATGCTCTCGCGCTCTGCGGCCGCGTAGTGACCGGCGCGGGCGCGGGCGATCACCTGCGGATCGACGTCGGTGGCCAGGATGCGGATGTCGTAGCGCGATGCGTCGGGCAGCAGGTCCAGAAGCGTCAGGGCGATGGAATAGGGTTCCTGCCCCGACGAGCATCCGGCCGACCACAACCGCACCCGCCCGCCGTTGCGGGCCGCCTGCAGGAGGGGGGGCAGGATCTGGGTGCGAAGCTGGTCGAAGTGGTGCATCTCGCGGAAGAAGTGCGTGACGTTGGTGGTCAGGGCCGACAGCATCTCGGTCCGCTCGGCCAGGCCCGCGCCGCTTTCCACCAGGTCGCAATAGGCGGCAAAGTCCGCCAGCCCCAGCGTCCGCAACCGGCGCAAGAGCCTGGAATAGACCAGGTCCCGCTTGATGTCGGGCAGGAAGATCCCGAATTCGGCCTGCACGCTGCGCGCGATGCGGCGGAAATCGGCGTCGGTCATGATGGCCGACGTGTCCTGGTGCGGCAACTGGATCATGCCGGCACCGGGATGCGGCGCTGGATCAGGGCCGGGAGGTCGATCACGCGGCTCATGCCCGCGTCCAGCTGCACGAGGCCCGCGATGTGGCTTTGCCCGGCGCCGCCGGTCATGGTCGGGGCGTCCTGGATGGTGCTGACGGGGATCGAGACGATCTCGGACACCGATTGCACCAGAAGGCCGATGGTGCGGGTCTCGTTCATCGCGATCATGATGACGTTCCGCATATCCGGGGCCGTCGGCCCCAGGCCGAAGCAGCAGGACAGATCGAAGACCGGAATGACCGCGCCGCGCAGGTTCATCACGCCCAGGACCTCTTCCGGGACATGGGGCAGCGGGGTGACCGCGCTTTGGCCGCGGATCTCGCGCACGTGGCGGATGTCGAGCGCGAAGCTCTGCCCGCCCGAGCTGAAGACGACGAGTTCGATTTCGCCCGTGGGGCTTGCCGGATCCTGCATGTTCTGGATCTCCATCATGTCAGTGCTGCGACGCGGGGGCCGCCCGTTGGGGGAATGGCGACCTGGGCCTGGGCAACGATCCCGTCGGGGTCGAGGATCAGCGCGATCTGCCCGTCGCCGAGGACCGTCGCGGCCGAGACGCCGGCGACCTGCCCGTAGTTGCCTTCCAGGCCCTTGATGACGACCTGGCGCTGGTCATGGACGTGGTCGACCAGAAGGGCGCAGGTGCCGCGCGCTTCGGTTTCGACCAGCAGCAGCAGCATGGGCGAGCCGTCGGGTTCGGACCGGGGGAAGCCCAGCGTCTCGGCCAGGTCGATGATCGGCACGAAGCGGCCGCGGATCGACAGGAGCCGTTCGTCCGACCCGATCTGCTGCACATCCCCGGGCAGGGGACGGATGGTTTCCAGCACGGCCGCGATTGGAACGATCACGCTGGTCCGGCCGACCGAGATCAGCATTCCGTCCAGCACGGCCAGCGTGAGGGGCAGGCTGATGGTGAACTCGGTGCCCTTGCCGGGGCGCGAGGAGATGCCGACGCGGCCGCCAAGGGCCTGGACGGCGTTGCGCACCACGTCCAGCCCGACGCCGCGCCCCGACAGAAGCGAGGTGGACGAGGCGGTCGAGAAGCCGGGCAGGAAGATCAGGTTGTCGATCTCGGACTCGCTCAGCTCGGCGCCGGCGGGAACCAGGCCCTTGGCCACCGCGACCCGCAGGACCTTTTCCCGGTCGAGGCCGGCCCCGTCGTCGCGGATGGTGATCACGACGCTGCCGGACCGGTGCGCGGCCGAAAGCCAGATGGTGCCGACCGGGTCCTTCCCCACGGCCCGCCGGCGGTCCGGCGCTTCCAGCCCGTGGTCGACCGAGTTGCGGACCATGTGCGTCAGCGGATCGGCCAGACGTTCGACGACGGTCTTGTCGATCTCGGTCGCCTCGCCCAGCATGACGAGCTGCGCCTGTTTCCCCGTGCCCTCGGCGGCCTCGCGGACGATCCGCGACATGCGCTGGAACAAGGGCTTCACCGGCTGCGCGCGGATCGCCATCACGGCTTCCTGGATGTCTCGCGCAAGCAGCCGGTAGCTTTCGACATGGGCCATCATGTCGGCGTCCTGGTGCAGCTGCAGGTCGTCGACCCGTTGGGCGATCATCGACTGGTTGATGATCAGTTCGCCCACGGCATTGAACAGCCGCTCGATCCGGTCGAGGTCGACGCGGAGCGTCGGCCGGGGTGGCCCGCCATCCGCCGTTGCGGCAGCAGGTTGCCCCACCGCCGCGACCGGGGTCACCACGGGCCCGTCTGCAAGCGCCTCGGAGGAGGCCGGGGGCAGGGGCGTCTCGGCGCTGGTCGGTGCGGGTGCTGCGGCGGGGGGGAGGTCCCCGTCCCGGGCATCGACGATCGCCAGGTCGCACAGACCGTCGACGAATTCGAAAACCGCCTCGACGGCACCCCTCCCGGCCGTGGTTTCCAGCCGGAACAGCCAGTCGAAAGCGGGTTCCAGGATGTCGGGCGACGACCAGTCCGGCAGGGCCGAGAGATCGAGCCTGGTTTGCAGGGTCCCCAGCTGGGCAAGGGTGCCGATCAGGAGCGCGGGCTCATGCCCGTTGTCGTAGAGCGCGGCATGGGGCCGGAAGCGGATCGTGAAGGTCTGCAGCGGCTGAGGGTCGGAAAACGCGTCCAGGTCCAGCGCCAGCGCGGCGAAGGCGAACGGGGGTTCGGCCTCGGGCGTCTCGGCGGCAGGCGGCGCAGGGTCCGCCGGCGCGGGCGCCTTGGCCGGTCCCGGCTCGAGACAGGTGTCCAGGGCCGCCAGCGCCGCTTCGGTCAGCGCGGGATCGACCGGCAGGTCGTTGCGCGACGCTTCGACAAGGACAGAAAGGTGATCGACCGACCGCTCGACGATGTGAAGCAGTTCGGCCGTCAGGGGCAGCTGGTCGCTGCGCACGGCGTCGAGGACGGTTTCGAACCGGTGGGCGAACCCCACCAGCCGGTCCAGCGAGAAGGCCCCGGCGCTGCCCTTGATCGAGTGGACCGCGCGAAAGATGGAATGGACGATCTCGTTGTCGCGTTCGCCAGCTTTCAGACGAGCAACCTCATCCGACACGGTTCCCAGCAGGTCCTCGGCCTCTTCGAAGAACAGGTCGCGGAAACTGTCCTGGCCGGCCATTCACTCGCCCCCCGTGACGCGGCGCACGACCTGGACGAAGGATTGGTCGTCGAAGGGCTTGACGATCCAGCCCGTTGCGCCTGCCGTGCGGGCCCGGGCCTTGAACTCGGGCGCGGTCTCGGTCGTCAGGACAAGAATGGGGACGGAACGGTTGGCGGGATCCTTGCGGATCGATTCAATCACGCCGAAGCCGTCCATGCGGGGCATGTTGATGTCGGTGATGACCACGTCGGGGCGAAGCTCGTCGAAGCGGCGCACCCCTTCGATCCCGTCCTCGGCGACCTCGCAGGTGAAGCCCGCGGCATCCAGCGCCCGATGAACCATGCTGCGCATGGTGCGCGAATCGTCGATGGCAAGGACAGTGATGGTCATTGCTGCGCCTCGATCCCAAGTGCCTCAGGCTCCAGCCCAAGCTGGGGCAGAGCGGACAGAAGTCGGTCCGGCAGGTTGACCATGCGGAACGGCAGGCCGCGCGCCGACCAGTCCCGGCAGGCCGCGACGCCGATCTGCAGGATGATCGTGTCAAGCCGGCGCAGATCCGAGGCATCGAGGCAGATCGCCCGATCCCGATGCGCCGACAGGAACGTCTGAAGCTGCAGAAGCGCACCGTCATCGCACTGGGCAGGAAGGGCCCAGAGCGCATCCGCTGCCGTCGGGGAGGAAGACTCAGTGGACCATGTCATGTGGTACCTCATACGTGATGCGAAAAGATATATACATTGCAAATTCGTTGGCAAGCAAGCACCGCGCGCCCTGCGGCTATCCTTGGAGAGCAGAGGCGTCCCATCGGGCCCCGGAAACCGTCCAAATACATGTCTGGAAACAAGAAAGATCGAATTTGCCAAGCTTGTAGACGGGTCGCCTTGTTGCGCACCAGCAACCATTTGGGCTTGCGAAAAAGTTAGAATATCGACAGATTTCACAAGACGCACCTATAACGGTTTGCGAAAAACACAGGATTCCCGAATGCGCACAGCCACACAGGTCAGAGAGGGGGAGGTCCCCTTCGGGATCGAAGAGATCTTCTTCTCGCGAACGGACGGCCGTGGCGTGATCCAGGCCGGAAACTCGGTGTTCCAGCGGGTCTCGGGCTATGACTGGGACCGTCTGATCAACGCCCCCCACCGCATCGTCCGGCACGCCGACACGCCGAAAGGCGTCTTCCATCTTCTGTGGGAGCGGATCAAATCGGGCCGCCCGACCGGGGCCTACATCTGCAACAGCTCTTCCGACGGGCGGCACTACTGGGTCTTCGCGGTCGTGGTGCCCGTGGCCGACGGCTACCTGTCGGTGCGGATCAAGCCCACCTCGGACCGGCTGGAGAAGATGAAGGCGTTGTATCGTGAGCTGTGCCAGGAGGAAGCCGCCGGGCGGACGCCGCCGGACAGTGCCGCCGCGCTGGTGGCCAGCGTCGCCCGCCTGGGGTTCCCCAGCTATGACTCGTTCCAGGCCCGTGCCCTGGCAAGCGAGGTCGACCGGCGGACGGCCCAGGTCGGCGGGCGCGGCGGGGCCAGCGCGGAACGGCTTCTGGGCGCCGAGGCGGCGGATGGCGTCGAAGCCGAGCTGACCGGAATGCAGGCGATGTTCACGGACGCGTTGCGGATCGCCCTCAACCTGCGCATCGCCGCGTCGCAGCTGGGCGAGCTGGGCCGGCCGGTCAGCGCGATTTCGGACAATTATGCGCTTCTGGCCAATGACATGGTCTCGTGGCTGAACAACCTGGCGCTGGACGAAAAGGCCGGATTCGGTGGCATCGCGCGGTCGGTGGCCGAGAACCTGTTCCTTCTGAACGCCGCCAATCTCTTGCAGGAGATGTCGCAGGCCTTTGCGCGCGACGGGATGCTGGAAGGCGTGGACGCGGCGGCCGAGCAGTCCCGGCTGAATGACGCGGCGCAGCAGTACGCGGCCAAGGCGCTGGAGTGCCAGGACCGCGCCACGCAAGAGGTGGCGGCCGTGGCCGGGCATCTGGTCGAGATGCGAAAACATGTGACGGCCCTGAACTCGATCCGGATGCTGTGTCGCATCGAGGGCGCGACGCTGCGCCATACGGGCGTTTCCCTGGACGAGATCGGCAGTCAGCTGGACGGCTTTCAGGACGAGATCGGCCGCCGGTTGCAGCGGATCACGCGGCTGGGTCAGCAGGTCCTGTGGTCGACGTCGCTGGCGTAAGCGCTCCACGCATCAGGGTTTCGCGATCGGCTGCAGTTCAATGGTGATCCGGCGGTTCCTTGGGTCTACCGGATCCTCGACGATCAACGGTGCCACATCAGCCATGCCGCCGACGGACCGGAAGCGGTCGGCCGGAACCCCGGATTCTTCCAGCAGGCGGCGGGCGGCATTGGCGCGGTCGGCGGAAAGCTCCCAGTTGCCGTAGCCGGCGCGCCCCCGGTAGGGGCTTGCGTCGGTGTGGCCGGTGATGCTGACGGCCATCGGGGTCCCGGCGATCACGGTCGAGAATTCCTTCAGGACCCGCGCAAGCACCTCGGTCACCTCGGCACTGCCCGACCGGAACATGGGACGGTCCCCGAGATCCACGATCTCGACCAGCAGACCGTCGGGGGTCCGGGCGACCATCAGGTTCCCGGCCAGGCTTTCCAGGGGGTTGCCCGTGGCCATCGTCTCCTCGATCGCCGCCTGGGCAGCGCCCAAGGGGTCGGCCGCCCCGTCGTGCGGCGGGCTGTCGGACAGGGACTCGGCCTCGCCCTCCTCGAACGCGGTCCAGGGGTTGGCCGCCTTGCCCGTGGCATTCGGCGGCGGATCGGCCGGTGGGAGTTCTTGCTGGGCGAGATCCGGCACGGGCGGCTGGGTTTCCAACGCATCGCGGATCGGCGCCGCGGCGGGGTCGAACCCCGAGATGTCGACCATCGGGACTGCGGCGGGCGTGAAGTAGTCGGCGATTCCCGAAAGCTTCTCGGCATCCGAGACCGAAAGGATCCACAGCAGCAGGAAGAAGGCCATCATCGCGGTCATGAAATCGGCATAGGCGACCTTCCAGTTGCCGCCATGGTGGCCGCCGGACACCTTCTTCACCTTCTTGATGATCGGCCGGTTGTTCGACTGCGGCGGCATGGTGCTGTCCCCTCGGCCTGCGCCCTTTTCCTCAGCATAGAGAGATTTGCGAAAAAGAAAATGCTTGTTCTTGATCCAGGCTGTGCGGCGTTGTATCCGGGTTTGCGAAAAAGATTGCACAAGGCGCCGCCGGTGCCATGATGCATCGCGAGTCGATCCTCTGCCGAGGGAAGCGCCGATGAAGGATTTGCCGCAGGATCAGGAGCCCGACCTTGGCGCGCTTGACG
>NZ_JAYSFG010000014.1:52384-77439 GCF_041913445.1 Tabrizicola sp. | reverse complement strand
GCATTGGGACCGGGTGCGGGGAATGGCCCGGTCCTGGTCTCGGATCCCGGCGCTGCAGGAGGACCTGGTTTCCGAGGGGATGCTGGCGCTTATCCGCTGTCTGGACGGCTATGAGCCACGCGCCGACGTGCCGTTCTTTGCCTATGCGCGGCCCTTCGTGCGGGCGGCGATGCGGCAGGCCTATTTCCGCGAAACCTGCATCCTGTCGGTGCCGATGCACCACCTGCGGTCGCTGCGCGAGGGCAAGGCGTCCGAGCTGGACGCACTCTTGTTCCGGTCCGCCAGCCGTCCCGAGCGGCTGGATGGGGAAGAGGCTCCGGAACTGCAATGCGAGAGCGACAGCGGCGAAGGGGCGCTGATCCGCGCCGAGGCCGAGCGCAGGCGCGGGACGGCGCTGGAAAGTGCGCTGGCGGCCCTGTCGGAAACTGACCGCGCCCTGGTCGAGAGGCGACGGGACGGGGGGACTGCCGGTCCTGTCCGGCGCGCGGCGGCGGATGCGGGGCCCAGGTTGGAAGCCCGCGCGCTGGCGCGGTTGCGGACCCAGCTGATGCTGCGCGGCGTAACCTCGGCCGAGGCGGGCGCGCCATGATCCTGGACGGGGTCGCCGCAATTCCGCTTGGGGCCCGACCGGCGGTCGTGGGGGCCGTGGGGCAGGGACAGGACACTCGCTTTGCAGCGCTTGTGGATGCCGTCCCGCCGCCCGGTGTCGCGGAGGTTGAGGGATCGGAAGCGGCAGCGCCGGACGTCGATCCCGAGACGTCCGGCCCCGAGGGTGAGGAGGATACGGCCTTGCTTGCGCCGCTTCTCGGCGACCCGTTGGTCCTACCCGCTGCCGTGCCGCCTGCCCCTTTGCCGCCCGCGCTGCCGTCTGACGGCGGCCCTGCCCTGGCCGGGCAGGGGGCCATCGTCGCACCAGAGGCGGTGACCGGAATTCCCAAGTCGGCCGCACCACTGACCCTGGCCGCGCATCCGCCCGAGCTTTCCGGCGTGGACGGTCCCTTTGCCCAAGCGTCCGAGGCACCCCAGGTTGCCCCGCGCGACCCGATGGTTGCGGAGGCAGATGACCGAAGCGAGGCGGTGTCACTCCAGCCGCCCTCCCTGCCCAACCGGATGGAAACGCCCGAACCGGATGTTCCTTCGGATGGATCGCAAGCGCTGCCAATCCCGCCCCCCGCGACCGGCCTGCCGGTTTCGCCCGACGCGGCAGGGGATGCAGCCCCCGCTCCGCCGCCCGCAACCGAAACGCCGGCCCCTGCCGCGGCAGCGGCGGCGGTTCCGGAAAGCCCCGCGTTGAAGGCAGACCCGCGTGAGTTGGAGCTTCCTCGCCGTCCGGAGCGGTCCCCGGTCCGCAATGCGACCGCCGATCCTCTCGGGCCCGAGATCCAGAAGACCGAGGGGTTCCAGCGCCTTCTGACCCGGTCAGGCCAGCGATCCCTGAGCGCCGATTTGGCCGGGCATCAACCGCACGGATTGCGGGCCGGGCCCGAGACGGGGCCATCGGAACGGCCGGTGACGAGCGACGCGCCGCTGCCTCCGGGCCCCGACCCGCAGCCGCCGGAAAACCTGTCGCCCCTCCCTCAGCCAGCCGCCGTCCCCCGGGCGGCCTTGCCTGCCATCGTGACGGCGACTGCCGCGCCCCCCGTCTCTCCGCTGGTGCAGGCGGTGCTGGACCGGGTTCTGCCCCTGCCGTCGGCTGATCGGGAAACCGTGGTCCGCCTGAACCCAAGCGGGTTGGGACTGATCGAGGTCGCCGTGCAGGACCGCGGCGACGGGGCCATGGACATTGCCCTCCGGGTCCAGAACGCGGTGGTGCTGGATGCCCTGCGGCACGAGCGCGACGCGGTGGCGCAGGCGGTCAGCGCGGCGCAGGGGGGCGCGTCGGGGTCGCTGTCGATGGACCTGTTCCATCCCGGACCCGACCATCGCGGGCCCGGGCCGCAGGCACCCGGCTCCACTGGCCGCGAGGCCGATACCGACCCGGATCCGGCCGAGGCGCAGGTCGCTGCACCGGCCGTGGTCCTGCGCGCCGACCGCGTGAACATCCTGACGTGAGGGAAAAAGCATGTCGCTGACCGTAACCACCGCCCCGACCGCCTCGCCCACGGCTGCGCTTGGAAAGGACACGTCGGACGGGTTGTCTGACAACTATCAGAATTTCCTGAATCTTCTGGTGACCCAGGTCCGCTATCAGGACCCGTTGAACCCCGTGGAAGGCACCGATTTCATCGCCCAGCTTGCCACGCTGACGGGGGTGGAGCAGTCGCTGAAGATGAACGACCAGATGGAGGCCCTGCGGTCACAGCTGGCGCTGAGCGCGGCCCTGTCCGAGTCCTCGCTGATCGGGCGGCGGGTCACGGTGCCGTCAGAGGACATCGAGCTGACCGAGGAGGGGGCGTCCTTCAGCTATGAGCTTGGGGCGTCTTCAACCACGGTCAGCGCCATCATCAGCGACGCCGCGGGGAACCCGGTCCGGCAGCTGGACGGTCTTCCCGGAACGGCCGGAGAGCTGGTGGAGCTGACCTGGGACGGAACCGACGCCGAGGGCAATCCCCTGCCGCCCGGGCGCTACACGGTGGCGCTGGCGACCGAGGAGGCCGCGGGCGGCTACAACACCTATGCCAGCTTCCGGGTGGTCTCGGTCAGCTTCCGGGCGGGCCAGCAGTACCTGGACCTGGACGGGGGCGGGTCCGTCACCAGCGACCAGATCCTGCGCATCGACTGAGGGGATGGCTGAGGCATACTCGTCAGATGCTTTCGCAAGCCGGCCTCATCCTGGAAAGGTGGGGTCACCTGGGGCAAGAAGCCAAGTCAAGCCAGGGATGATGCAGATGCCTGATTTCTGCGCGCAGCCTTCGGGGCGCGCTGGAAAACCGGGCAAAGCGGTAGGGCAGGGGGGTCCTTACGGCGGACGGACTTGCGCAGCGGGCGGCCCGGATGATGGGCAAGCGCATGACCAAGCGATTGTCGATCATCGTCGTCGAGAAGGACCGCGAGCGGGCCCTGACTATCGTGGACGGGCTGCGCGAAGCGGGTGACCATGAGGTCCTGGTCATCGCCGACGAGTTTGGCCTGGCGCGGAACATAGCCGAACGCAACCCGGACCTGGTGCTGATCGACGCGGGCAACCCGTCGCGGGACGCCATCGAGGAGCTGGCCCTGGCCAGCGCGCCGCTGCAGCGGCCGGTGGCAATGTTCGTCGACGAAAGCGACGTGGCGTTGACCAAGGCGGCGATCGAAGCGGGTGTGTCGGCCTATGTTGTGGCGGGGCTGAGCGCCAGGCGCATCAAGCCGGTCCTGGACGCGGCCATCGCGCGGTTCCACCTGATGCAGAAGATGCGGGTAGAGCTGGCCGAGACCCGACGCGCATTGGAAGAGCGCAAAGTCATCGACCGGGCGAAGGGCATCGTCATGCGGGCCAAGGGCATCGGCGAGGACGAGGCCTATGCGCTGATGCGGAAGGCCGCGATGGACCAGGGCAGGAAGCTGGCCGAGGTGGCCCAGGCACTGGTCACGGCGGCGGAGCTTCTGAAATGACCGAGACGCTGCGCCTGGGCTTTCTGCCACTGGTCGATGCCGCCCCCCTTATCGTGGCCGAGGCGATGGGTTTCGCCGAGGAGGAGGGCCTTGCGCTGGAGTTGGTGGCCGCACCCAGTTGGGCAGCACTGCGCGACCTGCTGGCTATCGGTCAGGTTGCGGCGGCGCAGATGCTGGCACCGCTTCCGATAGCGCTGGCCCTGGGCCTTGGCGGACCGGCGCGCTTCGAGGCACTGTCGGTCCTGAACCTGAACGGCAATGCGATTGGCGTGTCGCATGTGCTGGCCGGGCGGATGCAGGACCATGACTTTGCCCTCACCGATGCCCGGGCGGCGGGCCGGGCGATGCTGGCGGCGGCGGGGCAGGGGCTTCGGATCGGTGTGCCTTTCGCCTTCTCGATGCATCGCGAGTTGGTGGACTACTGGCTTGAGGGGTTGGGCCTGCCCTTGCCGGGCGGGTTGCAGATCATCACGGTGCCGCCGCCCCTGATGCCCGACGCACTGGCCGCGGGTGAGGTCGATGCTTTCTGCGTGGGCGAGCCGCGCGGTTCGGTGGCGGTGGGGCGCAACGCGGGGCAACTTCTACTGCCGACCAGCGCGATCTGGGCCTCGGCTCCGGAAAAAGTGCTGGCGGTGCGGGCGGGCTGGGCCGAGGCCGAGCCGGACCTTGCGGGTCGGCTTCTCCGATCGGTCTGGCGGGCCGGGCGCTGGCTGGACACGGCGAAGAACCACTCTGTTGCCTCTGAAATCCTGGCGCAACCGGGTCGGCTGGAGGTTTCGGCCGAAGTGATCGAACGCAGCCTGACAGGGCGTCTGGTGATATCGGCCACGGGTGAGGACCGGGTGGTGCCTGGCTTCCTTCGGTTCCATGCCGGTGCCGCGGGGTTTCCCTGGCGCAGTCAGGCCGCCTGGATCGGGGCGCGGCTGGCGCGGCGGCATGGGCTTGATCCGGAAGCGGCCGAGACGATCGCGGCAAGTGTGTTTCGCAGCGACCTTTACCGTCTGCATCTAGGACCGGCGGGGGCCGATCTACCGGCGGCCAGCGCCAAGGTCGAAGGAACGCTTGATCGGCCCACTCCGGTGGCCTCGTCGCGCGGCAAGCTGATTCTGCCGCCGGATCGTTTCTTCGACGCACAAGTCTTCGACCCGGGTACGCCAGCGTGATGAAAACTTGGGCGCCGCAATGCAGCGTCCGGAAATCTTCGCCCCCCAGCGCAGTTGAGACGCTACTGCCGAGTTGACGCCGCAATGCAGCGTGGCATCCTCATCTCAAGCGCCGAGGCAACGGGGTCTCACTGCGCCTGTCCCACCAAATCGGGAAAGCCGAGCAATGCCGCTCGATCCGTCGTCAGGATGACGAAGGGTCTGGCGGCTTTTCCATTTCTGGCCCTGCGAAACCTGCACAGCCACGTTCACGAAGGAACCGAAGCCATGACACGCCTGTCCGCCCTGCTTCTGACCACTGCCCTTTCCCTGCCCGCACATGCCGAAACCCCCGGCATCGAGAAGCCGGACCTGACGCTCGGCTTCATCAAGCTCACCGACATGGCCCCCTTGGCCATCGCCAAGGAGAAGGGGTTCTTCGAGGAGGAAGGCCTAGCCGTGACCCTGGTCGCGCAGTCGAACTGGAAGGTGCTTCTGGACGGCGTCGTCTCGGGCGAACTCGACGGCGCGCACATGCTCGCCGGCCAGCCCATCGCCGCCAGCATCGGCTATGGCACCAAGGCGGCCCTGGTGACTCCCTTCTCGATGGACCTGAACGGCAATGCGATCACCGTGTCGAACGAGGTCTGGGAGGCGATGAAGGCGAATGTCCCGATGTCGGACGGCAAGCCGGTCCATCCAATCAAGGCCGAGGCGCTGAAACCGGTGGTCGAGGCCTATGCCGATGAAGGCACGCCCTTCAACCTGGGCATGGTCTTCCCCGTCTCGACGCACAACTACGAGCTTCGATACTGGTTGGCCGCCGGCGGGATCAATCCAGGCTTCTACACCCCCGACGATGTTTCGGGCCAGATCGGCGGCGAGGTGCTGATCTCGGTCACGCCGCCGCCGCAGATGCCGGCGACGCTGGAAGCCGGGACGATCCTTGGCTACGCGGTGGGCGAGCCCTGGAACCAGGCCGCCGTCGCCAAGGGCATCGGCGTGCCGGTGATCACCGACTACGACATCTGGAAGAACAACCCCGAGAAGGTCTTTGGTCTGACCGCCGCGTTCGTGGAGGAGAACCCGCAGACCACGCTGGCGCTGACCAAGGCGCTGATCCGCGCGGCGATCTGGCTGGACGAAGGTGACAACGCGAACCGGGCCGAAGCCGTGGAAATCCTCTCCCGCCCCGAATACGTCGGCGCCGACGCGGCTGTCATCGCCAACTCCATGACCGGAACCTTCGAGTTCGAGAAGGGCGACAAGCGCCCCGCGCCCGATTTCAACGTCTTCTTCCGTTACAACGCGACCTTCCCCTACTACTCGGACGCGGTCTGGACCCTGACCCAGATGCGCCGCTGGGGCCAGATCGCGGAAGGAAAGCCCGACGCCTGGTACGACGAGACCGCGAAGTCGGTCTACAAGCCCGAAATCTACAAGCTGGCCGCCGAGGCCCTGATCGCCGAGGGCAAGGCGACGGCGGACATGTTCGACTTCGACGCCGATGGCTACCGCGAGCCCACCGCGGACTTCATCGACGGCGTCACCTACGACGGCAAGGCCCCCAACGCCTACATCGACAGCCTGACCATCGGGCTGAAAGGCGACCAGACCGTCGCCGACGCGACGAACTGAGGGGCCGCGCCGATGACGATGCTCGATCCCGCCGCCCTCCCGGAAGAGCCCGCTCCCCTGCGGGCCGCCCGCGAGGCCCGGCTCTCCGCCCTGATCTCCCGCTGCGACCCCTGGTTCAAGGTGCTGGGTCTCGCCTGGCTGACGCCGCTCTGGCGGATGCTGGCCGGGGAGAACCCGAAAGGCCAGCTTGGTGACCTCTGGCGACTGGCCATCGTGCCGATGCTGGCGATCCTGGGTTTCCTCGCGCTTTGGGCCGTCCTTGCGCCCAAGGTGGTGACCTCGCTCGGCGCGATCCCCGGCCCGGCCCAGGTGTGGGAGCAGGTGGGCGTGTTGCACGCCGACGCGGTGGCCGAGCGCGAGAAGGAAGCGGCCTTCTACGCCAAGCAGGCCGAGAAGAACGCGGCCCTGATCGCCGAAGGCAAGGCGGACGAGGTGAAGGACCGGCCCTATACCGGCAAGCCCACCTACTATCAGCAGATCCTGACCTCGATCCAGACGGTGTTCTTCGGCTTCCTCCTGGCGACGCTGGTGGCCGTGCCTCTGGGCATCCTGTCGGGCATGTCGGCCACGGCCAATGCGGCGATCAACCCGCTGGTGCAGATCTTCAAGCCCGTCTCGCCGCTGGCCTGGCTGCCCATTGTGACGATGGTCGTCTCGGCGCTTTACGCCGGTGACGGGTCGAAAAGCTTCGTCATCTCAGCCGTGACGGTGACGCTGTGCTCGCTCTGGCCCACGCTCATCAACACGGCCCTGGGCGTCGCCAGCATCGACAAGGACCTAGTGAACGTCGGCCGCGTGCTGAAGCTTACCACCTGGACCCGGATTACCCGCCTCGTCCTCCCCTCGGCCCTGCCGCTGATCTTCACCGGGCTGCGGCTAAGCTTGGGCGTGGGCTGGATGGTCCTGATCGCCGCCGAAATGCTGGCGCAGAACCCGGGCCTTGGAAAGTTCGTCTGGGACGAGTTCCAGAATGGCAGCTCGGACAGCCTCGCCCGGATCATGGTCGCGGTCTTCACCATCGGGATCATCGGCTTCCTTTTGGACCGGGTGATGTTCGCCCTCCAGCAAGCCTTCACCTTCAGCGGAAAGCGGTGACGTCATGGGAATCCTGGAGCTGAAGGGCGTCTCGAAGGGTTACGGCAGCCCGGTGCTGAAACGGCTGGACCTGACCGTGGAAGAGGGCGAGTTCCTGGCCGTCCTGGGCTTTTCCGGCACCGGCAAGACCACGCTCATCAACCTTCTCGCCGGGCTGGAACTGCCCGATGCCGGTGAAGTCCTGTTCCGCGGCCAGCCCGTCACCGGCCCGGGGCCGGAGCGGGGGCTGGTCTTCCAGTCCTACGCCCTGATGCCCTGGCTGACCGTGGCCGGGAACATTGCCCTGGCGGTGGACGCGGTGTCGAAGGGCACGAAGGCCGAACGCACCGCGCTGGTGGCGAAGTACATCGCCATGGTCGGCCTCTCCCACGCCGCCGACCGCCGCCCGGCCGAGCTTTCCGGCGGCATGCGCCAGCGCGTCGCCGTGGCCCGCGCCCTGGCGATGCAGCCCGACGTGCTTTTGATGGACGAACCGCTCTCGGCCCTCGACGCCCTGACCCGTGCCAATGTCGCCTCCGAGATCGAGGCGATCTGGGCCGCCGAGAAGCGCACGGTGGTCCTGGTGACGAACGACGTGGACGAGGCGTTGGTGCTGGCGGACCGCATCCTCTGCCTGAACCCGGACGGCACCTTGGGCGCGATGTTCAAGGTCGACCTGCCCCGCCCGCGCGACCGGGGGGCAATGAACGACGACCCCGCCTTCAAGGCGTTGCGCGCGGATGTCACGGCCTACCTGATGGACGTGGGCATCCGGGGAAAGGTCGAAGGCTCTCGCCAGCTTCCGGCCGTCACCCCCCGCCACGCCCTGCCGCGGGCCTATGCCGAGGCCGCGAAGAGCTTCACCGACGACCGCTACCTGCAGTTCTCGCAACTCCACAAGGTCTACGCCACGCCCAAGGGACCGCTGACGGTCGTCAAGGACTTCAACCTGACGCTGAAGAAGGGCGAGTTCATCAGCCTGATCGGCCATTCCGGTTGCGGCAAGTCCACGGTCCTGACCATGGCCGCCGGGCTGAACGACATCTCGAAGGGCGCGATCAAGCTGGACGGGTTGCACGTCGAAGGCGCGGACCCCGAACGTGCCGTGGTCTTCCAGTCGCCTTCGCTGTTCCCCTGGCTGACGGCGCGCGAGAACGTCGCCATCGGCGTGGACCGGGTCTACCCCAAGGCCACGCAAGGAGAACGCCAGGACGTGGTGGAATACTACCTCGAACGTGTGGGCCTTGCCGACGCCATGCACAAGCCCGCCGCCGAGCTTTCCAACGGCATGAAGCAGCGCGTCGGCATCGCCCGGGCCTTCGCCCTGTCACCGAAGCTCCTCCTCCTCGACGAACCCTTCGGCATGCTCGACAGCCTGACCCGTTGGGAGTTGCAGGAAGTCCTGATGGAGGTCTGGTCGCGCACCCAGGTCACCGCGATCTGCGTCACCCATGACGTGGACGAGGCGATCCTGCTGGCCGACCGCGTGGTGATGATGACCAACGGGCCCGAGGCCACCATCGGCAAGGTGACCGAGGTCAAGCTTCCCCGCCCCCGCACCCGCCGGGCCCTCCTGGACCACCCCGACTACTGGCACTACCGCGCCGAGGTTCTGGACTTCCTGGAGGAGTACGAACACGGCGCCAAGGGAAGGAAAGCGGCATGAGACTGGTTGTCATCGGGGCCGGGATGGCCTCTGGCCGGATGCTGGAGCATCTGTTCGAGGCGGGGTTCGCGGGTCAGGTCACCCTCTTCAACGGCGAGCCGCGGGGGAACTACAACCGCCTGATGCTTTCGCCGGTTCTCTCGGGCGAAAAGACATACGAACAGATCGTCACCCACGACGACGCCTGGTACGCAGCGCATGGGGTGGAGTGCAGGTTCGGCGAACACGTGACGAAGATCGACCGGGACCGGAAAATCGTCGTCTCCAAGGGCGGCGAGACGCCCTACGACGCTTTGGTGATCGCCACGGGCAGCGCCCCGTTCATCATCCCGGTGGCCGGGAAAGAGCTTCCGGGCGTCTGCACCTACCGCGATCTGGAAGACACCAACGCGATGATCGCGGCCTCGAAACCCGGCGCGAAGGCCGTGGTGATCGGCGGCGGGCTTCTGGGGCTGGAGGCCGCCGCCGGCATGGCCGCGCGCGGGGCGGAGGTGACCGTCATCCACCTCATGGGTCACCTGATGGAACGCCAGCTCGACCCCTCGGCCAGCTACCTCTTGCAGAAGGACCTGGAACGCCGCGGCATCCGGATCCACTGCAAGGGCGCGACGAAGGCGATCCTCGGCAAGGACAGGGTCGAAGCCGTGCTTCTGGAAGATGGCACGGTCTATGACGCCGACCTTGTCTGCATGGCCGTGGGCATCCGGCCGGAGGTGCGGCTCGCGACCGACGCGCATCTGGAAATCGGACGCGGCGTGTTGGTCGACGACCAGCTGCGCACCAGTGACCCGGCGATCTACGCGCTCGGGGAATGTGTCGAGCACAACAAGCAACTCTTCGGCCTCGTCGCCCCGCTTTACGACCAGGCCAAGGTGCTTGCCGCCACCCTCATGGGGCAGGACGCTGCCTTCCGCCCCGTCCAGACCGCAACCAAGCTCAAGGTCACCGGAGTCGACCTCTTCAGCGCGGGCGACTTCGCCGAGGCGCCAGGACGCGAGGACATCGTCTTCCGCGATCCGGGCCGCGGGGTCTACAAGCGGCTGGTCCTTGAAGGCGACCGGCTCATCGGCGCGGTGATGTACGGCGACACCGCCGATGGCGCCTGGTTCTTCGACAAGATCAAGACGGGCGAGGACGTCAGCGCCATCCGCGACGTCCTCATCTTCGGCCCGGCCTTTGCGGCGGGAGGGACCAGCGGGGACCCTCTGGCAGCCGTTGCAGCCTTGCCGCCTGAGGCGGAGATCTGTGGCTGCAACGGCGTCTGCAAAGGCAAGATCACTGCCGCCGTCGAGGGCGGCGCGCAAACTCTGGACGCCGTGCGCACGGCCACCAAGGCCAGCGCCTCCTGCGGCACCTGCACCGGGCTGGTCGAAAAGGTCATGGCCCTGACGCTGGGCGACAGCTTCCAGGCCAACGCCAACCCGCCAATGTGCAAGTGCACCGACCACACGCACGAGGACGTGCGCCGGATGATCAAGGCCCAGGGCCTGAAGTCCATCCCCGCGGTGATGCAGGAACTTGGCTGGAAGACCCCCGGCGGCTGCGCCTCGTGCCGTCCGGCGCTGAACTACTATCTCCTGTCCGACTGGCCGCTCGACTACTGCGACGACCGGCAATCCCGCTTCGTCAACGAAAGGAACCACGCCAACATCCAGAAGGACGGCACCTACTCCGTCGTTCCCCGGATGTGGGGCGGGGTCACGACGCCTGCCGAACTGCGCGCCATCGCTGATGCGGCAGAGAAATACGCCGTGCCGATGGTCAAGGTGACCGGCGGCCAACGCATCGACCTCCTGGGCGTCCGGAAAGAGGACCTTCCGGCCATCTGGGCCGACCTCAACGACGCGGGCATGGTCTCGGGTCACGCCTATGCCAAGGGCCTTCGAACCGTGAAGACCTGCGTGGGGTCCGAGTTCTGCCGTTTCGGTACGCAGGATTCCACGGGGCTTGGGATCAAGCTGGAGAAGCTCCTCTGGGGCTCGTGGACGCCTGCCAAGGTGAAGCTGGCGGTCAGCGGCTGCCCCCGCAACTGCGCCGAGGCGACCTGCAAGGACATCGGCGTGGTCTGCGTGGACAGTGGCTACCAGATCAGCGTCGCCGGCGCCGCCGGGATGGACGTGAAGGAGACCGAGCTTCTGGTCACCGTCCCCACCGAGGAGGAAGCGATGGAGGTCATCGCGGCCTTCACCCAGCTTTACCGCGAGAATGCGCGCTACCTGCACCGGGTCTACAAATGGGTGGCCAAGGTCGGCCTCGACTGGTGCCGCGCGCAGATCACGGACCCGGTTACCCGCCGCGCGCTCTACGACCGCTTCCTCCTGTCCCAGTCCGTCTACCAGACCGACCCCTGGGCCGAACATGCCGAGCGCCCGGCTGATTGGGCGCCCGTTGCCGACCTGACGCTGAGGGCCGCCGAATGACCATGATGATCGACATCGCCGCGCTTGACGACATTCCCCGCCAGGGCGCGCGGGTGGTGAGGACCCAAGCGGGCTGCGTGGCCATCTTCCGCACCGCCGATGACCAGGTCTTCGCGCTCGAGGACCGGTGTCCCCACAAGGGCGGCCCCCTCTCGGAAGGCATCGTCCACGGCACCCAAGTCACCTGTCCGCTGCACGCCTGGGTCTTCGACCTTGCCACCGGGCAGGCGCAGGGCGCCGATTCCGGGCAAGTCCGGACCTTTGCCGCCCGGACCGAAGGGGGGCGCGTCTTCCTCGACGCAAGCTTCCTGCAACGCCGGTCGGCGGCATGACGGTCCTGCCGCAAAGCTTTCCCCGCGCTGGGGAAACAGGCGTCCGTTCCACCTGCCCCTACTGCGGCGTGGGCTGCGGCGTGATCCTGACCCCCGACGGCAAGGGCGGTCTGTCGGTGAGGGGCGACCCTAACCACCCCGCCAACTTCGGCCGGCTCTGTTCCAAGGGGTCCGCCCTGGGTGAGACGGTGGGCCTGGAAGGCCGGCTCCTGAAACCCCGCGTCTTCGGGCAGGAGGTGCCCTGGGACGCGGCGCTGGACGTGGTGGCGAAACGCTTCGCAAAGACCATCGCCGACCATGGGCCCGACTCGGTCGCCCTCTACGTCTCGGGCCAGCTCCTGACCGAGGACTATTACGTCGCCAACAAGCTGGCGAAGGGTTTCTGGGGCACGGCAAATATCGACACCAATTCGCGCCTTTGCATGGCCTCGTCAGTCGCGGGGCATCGCAGGGCCTTTGGCTCGGACACGGTGCCGGGTCAGTACGAGGACCTGGAGCTGGCCGATCTTGTCGTGCTGGTAGGTAGCAACCTCGCCTGGTGCCACCCGGTCCTTTACCAGCGCCTGACCGCCGCCAAGGCCGCGCGTCCGGAGCTGAAAGTCGTCGTCGTCGATCCCCGCCGCACCGCCACCTGCGAACTCGCCGACCTTCACCTGCAAATGGCTCCGGGGAGCGACATCGCCCTCTTCAACACCCTCTTGGCCGAGATCGAACGCCGGAGCTGCACCGACCCGGCGTTCCTGACCCATGTCTCCGGCGCCGAGGCCGCCTTTGCCACGGCCCGGGCCACAGATCCCTCCGCGACGGGCCTCTCGCCCAAGGAGCTGCAGGATTTTCTCGACCTCTGGACCCGCACCGAGAAGGTCGTCACCGTCTACTCCCAAGGCGTGAACCAGTCCTCCCACGGGACCGACAAGGTCAATGCGATCCTGAACTGTCACCTCGCCACCGGCCGCATCGGCCGCCCCGGCATGGGGCCGTTCAGCGTGACCGGCCAGCCGAACGCGATGGGTGGACGTGAAGTCGGGGGGCTGGCCAACATGCTCGCCTGCCACCTGGAGATCGAGAACCCGGCTCACCGCGCCGCCGTGCAGGGGTTCTGGCAATCTCCGGGCATCGCCGACAAGCCCGGGCTGAAGGCCGTCGACATGTTCCGCGCGGTGGGGGAGGGGCGGATCAAGGCGATCTGGATCATCCACACCAATCCCGTCGTTTCCATGCCCGAGGCGGACCTGGTGGCGAAGGCCCTGCAATCCTGCCCCTTCGTCGTGGTACAGGACGTGACTGCCGAGACGGACACCGCCCGTCTGGCGCATGTCCTCCTCCCCGCTGCCGCCTGGGCGGAAAAGGACGGGACCGTCACCAATTCCGAGCGCCGCATCAGTCGCCAGCGCGCCGTGTTGCCGCCGCCCGGACAGGCGCGGGCCGACTGGCGCATCCTGGCGAATGTGGCGGGACGTATGGGTTGGCTGCAGGCGTTCGGGTGGGAGAACACGGCCGCGGTCTTCGCCGAATACGCCGCCCTGTCTGGCGTGGCGGGCAGCCTGGGCAGCGATTTCGACATCTCGGACCACGCAGGGATCGACGCGGCGGGTTATGCGGCCCTCGCTCCCTTCGCCTGGCCTGCCAATGCCCGGCAAAGTGGTGGTCGGTTCTTCGGCGGCGGCAGGTTCCACACACCAGACGGCAAGGGCCGGATGCTGGCGGTCCAGCCACCTGCCGCGCCGCGCGCCGAGGGGTTCCGGCTGAACACCGGCCGCATCCGTGACCAGTGGCACACGATGACCCGCACGGCCAAGTGCCCGCGCTTGTCGTCCCACCTCGCCGAGCCGTTCCTGGAGCTTCACCCCGCCGATGCCGATCGGTTGGGTCTGGTCGCTGCCGATTTGGTGGAGGTGACGAATGACCTTGGGCGGGCCATCCTTCGGGTCCTGGTGACGGACCGCGTGGCGCCGGGACAGCCCTTCGCCCCGATCCACTGGACCGGAGAGACGGCCCCGACGGGAAGGATCGACGCTCTGGTCGCGGCCAATCCGGACCCGGTGTCCGGCCAGCCGGACAGCAAGGCAAGCATGGTCGCCCTGCGCAAGTTTCCGGCGCGTTGGTACGGATTTGCGGTGTCGACCGGGGATTTCACCCCGGACAGCACCTATTGGGCCAAGGCGCGGGTACGCGGTGGCTGGCGCGCCGAGCTGGCCGGGACCGACGCACTGGCCGACGCGGTGGCCCAGGCGCGCAGGCTGTTCGGGCTGGACGACGCCGAAGCGGTCTCGGTGATGGATCGGGCCCGCGGGCTGTCGCGTGTCGCCTTCCACAGAAACGGGCGTCTGGTCGCAGCCCTGTTCGTCGGGCCAAAGCCGGTCGCGCTGGCGCGCGACATGGTGATTGCGCTTCTGGGTGCGGGTGACGCCAGGGATGCACTGGCGGGACGCGCGCGCGGCGATGTTGCCGACCCTGGGCCTACGGTCTGCGCCTGTCTGAATGTCGGGCGCAACACCATTTGTGAGGCTATCGCAACCGGGCGCGCGGTGACGGTGGCCGCCTTGGGCGAGGCGCTGGGGGCAGGAACCTCTTGCGGATCGTGCCGACCGGAACTGGCCGGGCTGATCACGCAGTTCCGATGCAGGCAGGCCGCAGAGTGAAGCGGGAAGGTGACGCCCACAGGAGAACACCGGCAGGATCGTTCCTTAGAGGGAAAGGTCGGGGGGCGAGGGGTGACGGTGAGTGAGATCGGGAGAGTGCCTTCCGGCGCCCGTCCTGGAGAAGATCCGACGCCAAAGTTGCCGCCCTGGGCCATCCCTTGGGCATGACGGGGGCGCGGATCACCGGGAGGGCGGCGCTGGAACTTTCGCTCACGCAGGGGCGGCGGTCGCTGTCGACCATGTGTATCGGCGTGGGACAAGGCATCGCCGTGGCGCTGCAACGGGTGTGACCGTAAGCCACGCCTCTGGACGACCTGAAGGAAGCCCGACAATCTGAGCGCGTCCGAATATCCGCGTGCCACCAAAGACCGATTTGGTCCGACTTCGCTTCTTGATCGATCAGCATGTGTACTCGGAGATCACACTGAAGCGGCATGGTTTCGACTTGCGTCACGGGCATGGGTCGGAACGGTCGCTGTTTGCGGCGGTGTAACATAACCTTGCTTATCCGTGCTTTAGGTGTGCGAACAGGCCTCCCCTAATCCAGCCTTTTGCGCATTGGCTGCATGGGATAGCCCTTCGCAACAGGATCAACTGTTTAGAAAGCGAAGTCAGGGTTAGGGATCATCTGTCTGGATCGGGCCGCGCGCAAAGTTTGCCGCGCGGCCCGATCCAGACAGATGTTCCAGGAGATCGAACAGAGCCGGCGCGGATCACCGAAAGGGAGATCCCCAACATGCAGTTCGCACCTCAGCACTTTGCCAATGCTGCGCACGTCGTCCTGCCTTGGACGCTCACGCTCACCTATGGCGACATCGTCAGCTTCCGGTTCCCGACTGACGACGCGGCAAAACCGAAAGCCCGCCCCTGTCTTGTTCTGGATATCGTTCGCAAGCGGGGACGCCGTTGTGCCGTCCTCGCCTACGGCACATCATCGCGATGCACCCACGACGCCGGACAGGAAGTTCAGCTGCTGAACCGAGAGGAGGCCGCGCTTGCTGGCCTCGAACGCCCGACACGCTTCGTCGGCGCGCGGCGCACGGCGCGTGACTGTCCCTGTCACACATCGAATGGCTTTGTCTGCTGCCCGGAGTTGACAACTTCAGTCTTGGGCTGCGTTGCCGGCGCTGAGTATGCCCAGGTCCTCTCAATCCAGTCTCGCCTTCAGATCGAAGCGGCTGAGGCGCGGCAGGCGTCGCTCTCAAATGAACAATGAAGGATCACATATGTATCCCTACCCAACCACCTTCACGACTTCGAACAAGCATCGCGTCGTACACCTTCTGCCCGAACATCGGCCAACGGATTTCGCGCGGATTGAAGATCTGATCGCCGACGCCACGATGAACGCGCGTCGCGCCGTTCAAAGGCAACGATCCCTCCCGGCGCGTGACCGGCCACCTGGCCGCTTGACGGTTCATGTCATGAAACCTTCACTTGCCATCCGTCCATATTTCGATAAATCCCGAAACATGGATATGGAAACCGCCTCCCGCGCCTTCGCCACTCTCGGCCATCCCGGCCGCCTCGCAGTCTACCGGCTCATTATGCGCTTCGCCCCGCAAGGCGTGCGCCCAACCGAGATCGCCGAGGCGCTGGCGATGAAGCAGAACACGCTATCGCATCACTTGTCTGACCTGACCTCGTCGGGCTTGGTGCAGGTCGAACGGGACGGACGGTCGCTCTTCTATTCGGTCGATCTGGCGCGAGCCGAGGCTTTGGTGGCCTATCTCACCCTCGACATTTGGCGGGCGCGGCCAGAATTGCTTTCCCCGGTTCTGAATACCGTTCGAGAGGATGACATGCCGTCCAGCTTCAACGTGCTGTTCCTGTGTTCGGGCAACTCCGCCCGTTCGATCTTTGCCGAGGCGATCCTGCGCGATCTGGGGAAGGAACGGTTCGCAGCCTTCTCGGCTGGAACGCGCCCCAACACGTCCCTGAACCCCTTCGCGCTGGATGTGCTGGAGCGCAACGGCCATGCCACCGGCGACATGCGGTCCAAGCACATCTCGGAATTCCAGCAGCCGGACAGCCCGGTGATGGATTTCGTCTTTACCGTCTGCGACACGGCCGCCGCCGAGGAATGCCCGCCATGGCCCGGCCAGCCCATCACCGGCCATTGGGGCCTGCCCGATCCGGTCAAGGCCACCGGCACCGAGGCCGAAAAGGCTCTGGTCTTCGCCCAGACCTATACCGCCCTGCGCCGCCGCATCGCGGCCTTCGTCGAACTGCCCTTCGCGGACCTGAACCGCATCTCCCTGCAATCCCGCGTGGATGCCATCGGCACCGGCGCGTCTGACCTAAAGGGTTGACCCGACATGACCCGTATCGCCCTGAACGGCCTTGGCCGCATCGGCAAACTCGTCCTGCGTGACCTGATCGACACGGGCGCGGGGGGCGAGATCGTGTTGCTGAACGACCCCGTGGGGGACACCGAACAACATGCCCTGCTGATGGAATTCGACTCGGTCCACGGACGCTGGAGGACCCCAGTCGCCGCAGCCGGAGACGCGCTCGTCCTGAACGGCCAGACCATCCGCCTGACCCATGAAAAGACAATCGAGGCGCTTCCACTGGCCGAACTCGGCGTCGACTTGGTGATGGACTGCACAGGCGTTTTCAAGACGGCGGCCAAGGTAGCACCCTATTTCGCGGCGGGCGTGAAGAAGGTCGTCGTCTCTGCCCCGGTCAAGGATGGCGGCGCGCTGAACATCGTCTACGGGGTCAACCATCACCTCTATGACGGCTCGCAAACCCTCGTGACCGCCGCCTCCTGCACCACGAACTGCCTCGCCCCGGTGGTGAAGGTGATCCATGAAGCGCTTCGCATCCGGCACGGATCGATCACCACGATCCATGACGTGACCAACACCCAGACCATCGTGGACCGCCCCGCCAAGGACATGCGCCGCGCACGCTCGGCGCTGATGAACCTGATCCCCACGACCACCGGATCGGCCACGGCCATTACCCTCATCTACCCGGAACTCAAGGGCCGCCTGAACGGCCACGCCGTGCGGGTCCCGCTCCTGAACGCATCCCTCACCGACTGCGTGTTCGAAGTAGAGCGGGCGACGACCGCACAGGAAGTCAACGCCCTCTTCGCCGCCGCCGCCGAAGGGCCGCTGAAAGGCATCCTCGGCTACGAGACGCGCCCCCTCGTCTCCTCCGACTTCACCAACGACCCGCGCTCGTCGATCATCGACGCGCCGTCGACGATGGTCACGGGCGGCACGCAGGTGAAGGTGTATGCGTGGTATGACAACGAATGGGGCTATGCCTGCCGCCTTGCCGACATCGCCCGCATGGTGGCGGGGTCGATCTGACGATGTCCCCGGACCCCGCAACGCCCGATCCGATCCGCGCCTATGCTGCGGTAACGGCAGCCTACTGGGCCTTCATGCTCTCCGACGGCGCGCTGCGGATGCTGGTGCTCTTGCACTTCAACCAGCTGGGCTTCACCCCGGTGCAGCTCGCGTGGCTGTTTCTCCTCTATGAACTTGCGGGGATGGTGACCAACCTCGCCGCTGGCTGGCTGGCCGCGCGCTTTGGCCTCGCCGCCACGCTTTACGGCGGCCTCGCGCTCCAGATCGGGGCGCTGGTGGCACTGGCGCAACTTGATCCCGCATGGTCCATCCCGGCCTCGGTCGCCTTCGTCATGGCCGTGCAAGGCGTGTCTGGCGTGGCAAAGGACCTTGCGAAGATGTCCTCCAAATCTGCAGTGAAACTGCTGGCCCCGAAAGAGGACGGCGGGCTTTTTCGCTGGGTCGCACTGCTCACGGGGTCGAAGAACGCGGTCAAGGGCGCCGGCTTCTTCCTCGGCGCAGCGCTCCTCGCCCTGGCGGGGTTCCAAGCGGCTGTCTGGGGAATGGCCACCGTGCTGGCGATCATCCTGCTGGCGGTGGTGCTGTTCCTGCCCGCGGGCCTGCCGGGCAGGCTGAAGGCTGACGAGGCATGGGGCGGCTGGCGGTCGAAAGACCCCCGCGTGAACCGCCTCAGCCTTGCGCGCCTCTTTCTCTTCGGCGCGCGGGATGTCTGGTTCGTCGTCGGCATCCCGGTCTATTTCCAATCCATCTTTTCGGACGGCACCGCCGAGGGACGGCGCGAGGCCTTCTTCCTCGTCGGGGGGTTCATGGCGCTGTGGATCATCGCCTATGGTGCCGTACAGGCCGCAGCTCCCCGCCTGATCGGCCCCAAAGGGCAGTCGGAAGAAGCCACGACCCGCCGCGCCATCTTATGGGCGAGGGCGCTGGTGCCGATCCCCTTCGCTCTCGCCCTCGCCGCTTACCTCGTGGGCGAAGCGACGGCGGAACTGACCCTCACCCTGATCGCGGGGTTGCTCGCCTTCGGCTTCGTCTTCGCCGTGAACTCATCCGTCCACTCCTACCTGATCCTCGCCTTCGGCTCGGCTGAACGGATTACCCGGGATGTGGGCTTCTACTATATGGCCAACGCCGCGGGGCGATTGATCGGGACGCTGCTTTCGGGCCTGAGCTACCAAATCGGCGGGCTGCCGCTCTGCCTAGCCACGGTTGGGATCATGGCTGCCGCAAGCTGGCTGTCGGCACGCCGCCTAGTGGCGGTATGAGGGGAAAGCGACGCCCGGTACTCCGATTGTGCCTCCAACAAAAGTGGGCTCGACACGCAGGTGTGCAGGCCCGCCAATGACCGCGGAGGCCGACCGGCGCATGGTACGACGGTCGGGTGGTTTCGTTGATCTCGAAGCGGATCGCCTTGCCCGTCTTGCTCTGGATCATCGAGCGCGTTCCTTGACCCGTCCGGCGGGGAACACGTCCCGGACCCGCAGGGCGAAGAGATCGCAGCCCCCGAAGCTTGCTATGCACGGTCATTTTGAACAGCGAGAGGTCGCGCGGGTCGCCCGCCATCTCGAGGCGGACCCGGGTAGACCAAACGTGCTGGGGCAGGAGCGGCGTTTCTGACCGATGATCCAGCCCTTGTTCCAGGCAACGCCGCCGCCCACGCGGCCACCGCCACGTTCCGGCTTGGAAGGTCGGCCCCTGCGTATACAGGTCACACGGACAGAGCACCCGCCCAAATGTCCTGTATTTGACCTGCCAAAGTCATCGGATCGAACGGCTTGAAAAGAACCGCCATCGCGCCAAGGGCGAGAAGCCTGTCAGCTTGGGTCTGTTCCACCTTTGCTGTCAGGAACACCGCCGGCACGTCAGCAAGCCCCTCCACCTTACGAAGCAGGGCAAGCGTCGCAGGCCCGTCCAGGTCAGGCATCATCACATCCAGCAGGAACAGCTGGGGCCGGATCAGGGCAGCCTGTGCCACGGCGTCGCCGCCCGTGGCAAAGCCGTAGGTCTCGAACCCACCGACCTTCCGCAGGGCCAGTTCGAGGATGGCGAAGATGGCCGGCTGATCCTCGACGAATAGGACGCGGCGCAGGTCAGACACGGTGGGCCTCGAGTTCGTCGACGACCGGAGCCTGCATGGCCCCTGCGGCCATGCACGGAAACTCGACCCAGAATTCCGATCCACTCCCTTCTTGCGAGATCAGGCCGACGGTGCCCCCCATGCGCGTCGCCAGTTCCCGGTTGATCGCAAGCCCGAGCCCCGCGCCCCGATGCCGTCGGGAGTCGCTTGTGTCGAGTTGGGCAAACTTCTGGAACAGGATGTCGTGCTTGTCCTTCGGGATGCCGGGTCCGTTGTCTATCACGCTGACCCTCGCCCTGCCGTCACGCACTGCGCTGCGGATCTGCACGGTCTGACCACGCTCGGAGAACTTCACCGCATTGGAAATATAGTTGGTCAGGATCTGTATCACCCGGGCCCCGTCCACGTGGATCATCGCGCCCGGTGCATCCGAGGCTTCGTTGACCAACCGGATATCGGAGGTTTCCGCCAGCACACGGTTGAGTTCGATGGACTGGACGACCAGTTCCCCGACCGACTGCGGGGCGGGCCTGATCTCCAACCTCCCCTGCCTCATGCGTTCGAGGTCCAGCATCTCCTCGACCATCCGGCCAAGCTGTTCGGCGTTCTTCAACGCGGCGGCGACGATCCGCTCTCCGTTCGCATCCAGTTCTCCGACCACCTGGTTCTGCAACAGGGCAAGAGTTCCGCGGATCGACGTGAGCGGGGTGCGAAGCTCATGGTTCACCGTCGCCAGGAACTCCGACTGCATCCGTTCCACCTGCTCGCGCTCCGTCACGTCGCGGATGATGCCCATGAAGAAGCGCCCGTCCCCGGCCTCGACTTCCGTGATGGCCAGTTCGATGGGAAAGACCTCGCCATTCGCGCGCACCGCCTCCAACTTCCCGACCCGTCCCATCATGCGCGCCGGGGCACCGTCCAGATAGGACCGGATGTATCGGTCATGCTGCGCGGCATGGTCCGCCGGCATGAGCATGGAAATGCTCTTTCTGATCATTTGCTGCGCGGAATAGCCGAAGATCCGCTCTGCAGCCCTGTTGCACGATGTGATGCGACCCTCTGTGTCTATCGCGATGATGGCATCCACGACGTTGTTGAGGATAGCCTCCGTGTGCTGGGCGGCCCGGCGCAATTGGTCGCTGGCCTGCCGTTCATGCGTTATGTCGCGCGTCACCCCGGTGATGCGGATGACGCGGTCCCGCTCGCGAACCGCACGGGCGATGGAGGACAGCACCCTTGGTCCCCGATCCGGATGGTTCAGCCGGAACTCGAAACGCGTGGTGTTGGCCTTGCCCTGCATCAGGTCCCCGAACAGAGCATTGACCCGGTCCGCGTCCTCGGGATGCACGCGTTCCAGCCAAGCCGTCGCGACGTCCCGATCCGCCTCGATCCCATGCAGTCGGCGGTTGCGCTCGTTCCATTCGATCTGTCCGGTTTCGACATCCACTGCCCAGATGCCCATTTCGGCAACTTCCGTGGCCAGTTGAAGCCTCTCGTGTGACTCCTGCAGCGCCCTTTGAATATTGACCCGTTCGGTGATGTCGTTCTCGATGGCGATGAATCCGACGGGTTCGCCGCTCTCATCCACAAGAGGGTTGCAGCGCAGCTCTATCCAGTACGGTCGGCCGTCCTTTGCATGGTTCAACAGTTCCACGTGAAAGCTGCACCGGTTCAGCAAACCCTGCTGCATCTTGCGGATGACATCTGACGACGGCCTCTCCCGCTGCAGGATGCGGCCCGGAACCTGTCCGGCCATTTCCGCCAGCGTATAGCCGGTCATCGCCTCGAACGCCTCGTTCGCCCAGGTCACCCGCCCCTCGAGATCGGTCACCACAACGCCGTTTGTGGTCTGCCTCGCCAACTGGGACAAGAGTCCAAGCTGGCGCGTCCGCTCCTCCACCCGCGCTTCCAGAGTGCGGTTCAGATCGTCACGCTCCCGGAAGATGTGCCGCAGTTCCACCGCCATCTCCTGAAACGACCTTGCCAGCCGATCATACTCGAGCACCGAACTCGGCGGCAGATCGGGAGCCAAGCCCTGCGAGGCGATCAGTCGCGGCAGCCCTTCCGTGGCCGAGGCAAGCCGGATCAACGGCTGGGTAAGCAGCCTGACAAAGAATTTCGACGCGAGAAGCACGAAGACCATGGCACCGGCCAAGAGAAGCAAGTTCCGCCGACCAGATGCTTCCAGCGCCTCGATGACCGGCTCGGCCGACAGTTCTACGCGAAGATCATCCTCGCCCGGCCTACCTCCAAGCGTGACGAAATAGACGCTCGCATTAGACCGCAGCAGTTCCGGCATCGCGCCCTCGGGTGACCAACGCCACAGCCCACCGGCAACCTGAACCGACCGTCCAGTGGCCTCCAGACTGCGTGTCCTGCCCAGAAGATCAGAATACCCCCCTTGGCTGTCGACTGCCGCGATCGAGAGATGCGATGCCAAAGGGACCACCCCGGTCGTGATTCCCAACATCGGGCTCAGCGACACAAGCAGCGTCTCTTCACCAATGCTGCCCGAGGCAACGCTTTCCCGTGATTGCAGGCCGACCGCTTCAAGAAAGGCCGCCAATTGCCCGACGTGACGACGGTAATCCGTCCGGCTCTCTGCAACGGTAAGGGCGAGGGACGTGGTCAGGGCGACAAAGGCGAGAATGTGGAACAGCAACGCGTCGAAGGACACCTTGGGAAGGTGTTGCCGCAGGACCGGAAACAAGGTCGGCAGAAACCCGACGGCAAGACCGGCAACAACCGAATTCAGGATGCCGTTGACGGCCTGCTTCAGCCCGATGAATGCAGCCGACGAGAGGGAGATGTCCATCAGCCCGCTGTAGGTGATCAGGACAAGAGGAAATCCGACGGTAACCCAGTAAAGCGCATCAGCCAGTGCAAGATTGCTCATCCTTCGGGACAGGAGGGCGACGAAGGCAACTTCCGCACCGAAAATCAGGATCGCGTAAGGATGCCCCCAGGCGAACAGGGTGTAAGAGGTTCCAACCCCTGCGACGACCAGCGCAAGCGGCAGTCCGACCATCTGCAATGTGATGAGCGTGAAGATCGATCCGAAGACCAGAGAGACCGTTCCGAACAGATCTAGGCTGAGATAATTGCCGCAGAAGGCCAGCACGGCCATCGCAACGCAGATTTCAAGCTTGGATCGCATCATGCTGCCACAGAACTGTCTTCCGGCTGCACGACGTTGCGGACGGAAAGTGGCTTAAGTTTGGTTAATCGGTGAACAAATTCAAACCTGAGCAAGCGACAGGGCTGCCGACCCCAGTGAGCTCAACAGAAGTCGGCTGTAGGAGCCAAACCGCTGTTTTCGCAAGACCAGGATGCCCCTGCATTACGTCACCAACGACGGCCCGATCACCACCAGTACACTACGCTCGGCCTGTTCTTCCTATCGCTGAACGCGGGCGCTTCACGTCTGCTCGTTCCCAGGCAGGAGCCAGACAGAGGTCCCGCAAAGATGCTCGCTCGGCTAGTGGCCCCCGGCCGCCTCCGTAGCAGCGACCGCGCGCGAACGCCCGTCGGACGGCGCAAGGTGCAGTGCCGCCAGCCAGGGCGCCGAGGCGGGGGCCATCGCCATCACCACCTTCTCAAGTTCGGGCAAGGAGTTGCGGCCATCCTGCACGAGCGGCAAGTCCGATGCCTCGGCCAGCAGAAGGAGGACCGCGTCGTGCAAGGGCACGGCGCCGTCCGGGGCTTCCTCGGGCCGGATCGAGACGGTGACTTCGACGAACTGCAGCTTCCCGCCCTGGCCGGGCAAGGCAAATGTCCCGGCGGACAGCTCGACAAGCTCGGCCGCCCCCGGCGTCTCGTCGGGCGCGAGAAGGGGTGCCTTGGCCATCCCAAGCGCAAAGCCGCCCCCCGCGGCCATAAGCAGGATGGCAGCAAGGACCAGTTTGCCACGTCTGCGCCCGCCCGGCGCCGGTCCGCTGGGGTCGGCCTTGCTCATCCGCGTCGCCGCCGTCAGTAGGGAAGGATCACATCCAGCGCATCCTCGCCGTAGCGGGGTTGCTGGACACGAGAAAGCTGGCCCTTCCCGCCGTAGGAGATGCGGGCCTCGGCAATGCGGTCGTAGGGAATGGCGTTCCGCATGTCGATGTCGACCCGGCGGATGATCCCCGCGATCCGCAACTCGCGCAGTTCGTTGTTGACGCGCACCTCTTGCCGGCCGGCGATGACCAGGTTCCCGCCCGCCAGTTCCTGCAGCACGATCGCCGCGACACGCAGCCGGATCTTCTCGTTGCGCTGGATGGACCCCGATCCGCGCGAAGAGCTGTTGGCGGACAGGTCGACCAGCGGCCCTTCGGGCAGGTCCTCGGCGTCGATGCCAGGAAGGACCTCGTCCAGCTTGGTCTCGTAGCCAAGGAAGGTTGACCCGTCCACCGCGTTCCCCGAGGCCCGCGACCGCTTGGATTCGTTCTTGAGCTGGGCTTCGTCGTCGATCTCGATGATGACGGTCAGGATGTCGCCCACGGTCGTGGCGCGGTTGTCGTCGAAGAAGCCCTGCGCCTCAGGACGCCAGAGCGATGCGGCCTCGGCACGTTTCGGCACGTGGGCGGGCTCGGCGGCAGGCTGCGGCACCCGGACGAAGGCCTCGGGCATGGTCTCGCCGTCCAGCACCATGCTGGAGAGCTGCGGGTCGCGTGCGTCGCGGTAGTCGGCGCAGGCCGCAAGGCCGGACAGGACAGGAAGGGACAGCAGAAGAAGACGGGCGGGTTGCATCGGTGGACTCATTTGACGGTGACCTGACCGGCACCGGCGGCAATGGCGGTGATGGTGCGGCTGGAGGCAAGGTTCACGACCCGGATTTCCTGGCCAAGGATGCCGTCCTGCAAGGCGCGGCCCGGGGCGCTGAGCGTGATCCCGTCGCCGCTGAAGGCGATCCTGACCTGCTCGCCGCGGCGCACGGCGCGGGGTTCGCGCACCGAGGCGGACGGGACGGGCCGGTCGGGCAGAAGCGCGCGCTGCACCTCCTTGCCCACAAGCTCTTCGGACAGGCGCAGGGCGGCATTGGGCAAGCTGGCCAGGGGGACATCGGCGGCAGCAAGGTCCGCCTCTGCGATCACCTCGCCCGGCTCCAGGCGGCGCAGGGGGACCATTGCGGGCACCGTCACCACCGCCTGCCCGCGCAGTCCAAGGCGCGTGCCGTCGGGCAGAACCAGCCGCGCCGCGAAGGCCCCGGCGCGCGGATCCAGCATGAA
>NZ_JAYSFG010000014.1:5556-52374 GCF_041913445.1 Tabrizicola sp. | reverse complement strand
AACCCGTCCAGCGCGACGGCCACCTGTGGCGCCCCGTCGGGCAGGACGATCCGCACCGCGCCATCCGGGGGCATACTGAGCATGGGGTCGGCCAGGACCGCCTCTTGCAGCAGGACCTCGGTGTCGACCGCGTAGGCGTCCTCTGCCCGCGCGGCGGGGGCCAGCCAGACCAGAAGTGCAGCCAGAACGGCCGGAAGCGGGGACATCAGCGGATCTGGTTGGCGGATTGCAGCATCTGGTCGGCCGTGGTCATGACCTTCGAGTTCATCTCATAGGCCCGCTGGGCGGTGATCAGATCGGTGATCTGCTTGATGACATCGACGTTCGACCGTTCAAGATACCCCTGGCGCAGGACACCGGCCCCGTTGACGCCGGGCTCGACCGGAACGGCGCTTCCCGAGGCCGCGCTTTCCAAAAACAGGTTGTCGCCGACCGCCTTCAGCCCGGCCTCGTTGACGAAGGTGGCCAGCTCGATCCGGCCCAGAACCTGAGGCTGAACCTCGGTCCCGACATAGGCCATGACCTGCCCGTCGGGCGAAACCTCCACCCGCGTCGCGTTGTCGGGCACCACCATCGTCGGCTGCAACAGGTCGCCGTTCAGCGAGACGATCTCACCCGTGGCCGACAGGTTGAAGGCCCCGTCCCGGGTATAGCCGGTCGATCCGTCGGGCCGCGTTACGGTGAAATACCCGCGCCCGTCGATGGCGAGGTCCAGCTGGTTGTCCGTTGCCGTCAGCCCGCCCTGCGTGGCGCTGCGGACGACGCCGGTGGCCTGGACTCCAAGCCCGATGTCAAGCGCCACGGGACGCGCGGCCCCGTCCTCGCCCGTCAGCGCGCCCTCGCGCCGGGCGGTCTGGTAGATCAGGTCCTGGAAGGCGGCGCGACCCGCCTTGAAGCCGGTGGTGTTGGCGTTGGCGATGTTGTGGGCGATCACGTCCACCTGCGTCTGTTGCGCAAGCATCCCGGTCGCGGCGGTTCCAAGGGCTTTCATGCGATGGCTTCCTGTCGTGCTCTTTCCATGAGGGTCATGACGGCCGGACGCGGCTGAGCGTTTCCTTCCGCAGGTCGTCGCTGACCGAGGCGAGGCTCATCGCCCGTTCGTAGGCGCGCTGCTGGCTGATCAGCCGTGTCATCTCGGCGATGGGCGCGACGTTGGACTGTTCCAGGACCCCCTGCTTCAGGACCGGGTCCAGCGCGGGCGTCAGGCTCACCGACCCCTCGCGCGGGACCAGAAGCGCGCCGCGCAGATGCTGCCAGCCGGCGATGCCCGGTTCGTCGAAAATGCCGATCTGGCCCAGGACGCCGCCATCCGGCGCTGTGATGGTGCCGTCGTCCGCAATCGTCAGCGCGCCGCTGTCGGGCGGCAGGCTGATCGGAGCCCCTCCGACATCCAGCACGAAATCCCCTGCGCCGGTGACCAGATCGCCCTCGGCGGTCAGGGCAAGCTGGCCGTCGCGACCCAGCGCGATCTGCCCCTCGGGCGTGCGATAGGCCATCCAGCCCCCGCCGGGAAGCGCCACGTCCAGCGGGTTGCCCGTGGCCATCAGTGCCCCGGGCGCAAGGTCGGACACCGTGCCGGTTTCCGTGGCATAGATCAGCGGGCCAAGGTCCTCTGGCCCTCCGCTGTCGACGACCAGGCTTTCGAACAGTGGTTGCGTGGACCGGAAGCCCACCGTGTTCGAATTGGCGATGTTGTTGGCCGTGATGTCCGTCGCCCGCTCCATCATCGCGGCGTGGGACAGGGCCACGTAACCGGTGTTCTCCATCCGAACTCCAAGCGAAAAGGTGGCGTTGATATTTTTCGCAATCCGGATATACCTATCGTGAGTTTTTTCGCAAATCAAGGCAGAGAATGCGATGCGGGTGGGACGGCCAGGACCTGGAAGGGCCGGTGCAGGATCGGGCGGGGCGGGGTCCTTCCCGATCGCCGCACCCGACGCCCGCGCGGCCTGGTCCACCGTCTTCGCCCTTGTTTTCCTGTGCCTGCCCGCATCGGCGGTGAATGCCGCAACCAGCGATGCGGCCCCCGTCCCCGACCGCTTCCCCCTGCCTTTGACCCGCGAATCGTTCCGGCTGGACATGACCACAGCCGGAGTCGGAAGTCGCGCAGCATACGCTCATTTTTCGCAAATCGGCGCGCCATTGGCCAGCGGTCGCCCCTATCGCCTTGCCCCCTCGGCAGACCGCGCCCCGGCTGGCCCGGTGGCGCTTGCGCCCCTGCCACCTGAACAGACGACCACCGCGCAGTTTGCCGGCGATTTCGCCGACCGTCGGGCCGAACTTGCCGAATCGATCCGGCGCGCCCCCGCCGCCGACCGTCCGGCACGGCAGCTCGATTACGCGCAGTTCCTTCTGGCGCACATGCTGTTGCCCGAGGCGCGGGGGGTGATAGACGCCCTGCCGGACGGCATGACCGCGACGGACCGGAACCGAGCCGAAGGGTATCTGGCGATCCTCTCGCGGTTGGCGGGCGGCCCGCCGGGCACATTGCCCGAGACCTGGGCCGAGGCTCCGCTCTGGTCCGTTCTTGTCACCGCCAGCGCCCGTGACGAGCGCGAATTGCGCGCCGCCGTCGCCGGGCTGGACGACCAGAGCCGCGCCGTCGCCACTGTCGCGCTGCCCCTGGTTTTCGACGCGGCCATCGACTCGGACTTCCCCACGGTCGCCGCCGAACTCCTGGCCGCCGCCCCGGCCGAGACCGATCTCGACGGCACCAGCGTCCTGGATCTGATGCGCGGGCGGCTTGCCCTGGCGCAGGGTGCCGAGGACCTGGCATTCGACACTTTTGCGCGCGTCGCGGAAGGGCGGGACCGCCCTGCGGCGCAAGCGCGGATCGCGCTGGCCGACATGGCCCTGGCGCGGCAAGACTCGGCCCTTCTACCAGAGGTGGAAACGCTTCTGGGCGACGGGCTCGACCGCTGGAAGGGGGACGCCGCTGCGCTCGGGCTGCGCCTGCGCCTGGCGCAGGTGGCCGAGGAGATGGGCGACATCCCCACGGCAGCCGAAGCCTTGGCCATGATCCTCCGCGACCATCCCGACACGCCCGAGGCCGCGCAGGCTGGCACCGGGCTGGACGGGATGAGCGATCGTCTGCGCCAGTCGGTCGCCGACCCGGACCTTCCGCTGCCTGCGGCGGTGCAGCTGGTGCGCAGGCTGGACCGCGCGCTCGCCGGTCGCAGCGGCTGGATCGCGACGCGCCTCGCCCTGGCGCAGCGCCTGGCGGACGCGGGGCTCCTGCAGGCGGCGAAGGCGGAATACGCGGCGATCGCGCGGGATCCCACCGGGGCCGATCCCGCCATGCTGGACGCCCTGACCGTGGCCCGGGCCGGGCTGCTTCTGAAGATCGGCGACCGGGACGCGGCCCGGAGGGTGCTCGACCTTCGCGGCTATCCGCGCGACCCGGCCCAGGTCACGGCGCTGGCGGCGCTCCGGCTGCAGGCAGAGGGCACCGCGATGCTTCCCCCGCCCCTCCTGGCCGCGCTGAAGGTCGATGACGCGTCCGACATCCCCGACGCCAAGGTGCAGCTGGAACTGGCCAAGGTCGCCACGAAGACCGGGCAGACCGATGCCGCGCTGGCCGCCTATGACCGGGGCCTGAGCAGTGCCGACCAGACCGAGCGGCTGGTCTCCAGCATGACCGCCGCCATGGCCGGCGACGGCGACCGCGCTGCCCGATACGCGGCCGGGCTGACCGGCGACCGCGCCGACCTTCTGCGGGCGGCAGTGACCTCGCTTGCCGCGCCCCGTCTGGCCGGGAAAAGCCTTTCGATCCTGGGTGCGACGGACCTGATCACGGCGGCTGCCGAAGCCGGACAGACCGTCGACGCCCTCCTGGCCGAGGCAGGCCCATGATGCCCCTGCCGATTTCCATCGAGACCTCCGAAAGGAACTTCAAATGTCCATCCTGAATGCGATGCAGGCCGGTGTCAGCGGTCTGAAGGCGAATGCGACCGCGGTCGCCATGATTGGCGAGAACATCGCCAACACCTCGACCATCGGCTACAAGCGCACCTTCGCGCAGATGGTGACGGTCAGTTCCGGCGACGCGGCAGGGGTGCGCGCCAAGGACGGAACCACGGTGGAACAGGCCGGCGCGACCCAGATGACCCAGCGTGCCACCGACCTTGCCATCGAAGGCGCGGGCTTCTTCGTGGTCTCGCGCCGCCCGAACGATCCCAGCCCTGCCAACTATCTGCTGACCCGCGCCGGGTCCTTCACGGTCGACGCCGACGGCAACCTCGTCAACAGCGCGGGGTACTACCTGGCCGGCTACGCCTATGGGCTGGACGGAACGGTGGGTCCGGTCGACCGGCGCAGCTACGGCTCTCTGCGCACGATCAACCTCAGCGGCGTCGAGCTGACCGCAGCCGCGTCCTCCACCGCCAGCATCAGCGGCAACCTTCCCGCCGTGGCCACGGGCACCGGAACGGCGCAGGGACCCTTCGTCTCGACCCTCAGCTACTACACCGCGCTTGGGGCGGAGAAGCAGCTGGCGCTGACCTGGACGCCCTCGGCGCTGGTCGACAACCAGTGGACGCTGCAGGTCGCCGACCGCTCGGGGGTGGTCTATGGCGAGGCCGTGGTGGACTTCTTCAGCTCGGGCGCCACCCCGGCCGCGCCCAGCAGCTACTCCGGGACGGCCGACCCCGGCCTTGTCCCCCCTGCGGCCTTCGCGATCGACGCGGACGGCAACATCGCCCTGACGATCGACGACGCCGCGGACCCCCAGACGCTGACGATCTCGCTGGGCGCGGTGGGAAGCTATGACGGCGTGACCCAGTTCGCCGGGGATTACGAACCGCAGAAGGTCACCGTGGACGGCTCGGAAGTCTCCAGCCTGTCCTCGACCGAGATCGACGAGGCAGGCACGGTCTGGGCGCTTTTCGAGAACGGCGTGCGCCGCCCGCTTTACGAACTTCCGGTCGCCACGGTGCTGAATTCCGAAGGGCTGGAGGCGGTGACGGGCAATGCCTACCGGCTGACGCTGCAGTCAGGGGACCTGATGCTGGACGTCGCGGGCAACCTTAGCGCGGGCAACATCCTGTCGGGGACGCTGGAAAGCTCCAACGTCGACCTCGCACAAGAGATGACGGACCTGATCATGGTCCAGCGCGCCTATTCGTCCAACGCCAAGATCGTCACGACGGCGGACGAACTTCTGCAGGAAGCGAACAACCTGAAGCGTTGAGGAGCCTGTCATGTCACTCTCGTCTGCGCTGCACATCGCCTCCTCGGGCCTGACGGTCGCCAGCCTGCAGACCGAGGTCGCCTCGCGCAACATCGCAAGCGCCAACACGCCCGGCTTCACCCGCAAGAACGCCGAGACGGTCACCGCCGCCACCGGCGAGGTCCGCGTGGGATCGGTCGAGCGGAGCGTCGATGCGCTTCTGGTGCGGCTGGAACGGTCGGGCCGGTCCCGGCTGGCCGCCGCCACGACGCGGGCCGACGGGATCGCGGCCTATGCCGCCCACCTGGGCCAGCCCGAGGACGGCTATTCCCCTGCCGCCACGGTCGAGAAGCTGAGGACCGCGCTGGTGACGCTGTCCGCCTTTCCCTCGCAGGACGCCGCGCAGTTGCGCGTGATTTCGTCGGCCAAGGACGTGACCCGCAACCTTTCCAGCCTGGACGCCTCGCTGAAGACCGTCACGCGGGAAGTGGACATGAACCTGCGCTACGACGTCGCCTCGGCCAACGAGGTCATGCAGCAACTGGCCGCGCTGAACCGCACGGCGACCAGCCCGATGGAAGCGGTAGCCAAAAGCCAGCTGGCCGACCGGGTGTCCGGCCTGGTGGACCGGCTGTCGGAATACATGGACATCCAGACCGTCACCACCACGGCGGGGATCATCAGCGTCTACACGTCGGCCGGCACCGAGCTGGTGGTGGACGACCAGACCTTCGACCTGGCCTTCGACGCGGCGACTGGCCGCTTAAGCGCGGGCGACGTCGACCTGACGCCCGGGGCAACGCGTCGCGGCCTGTCGGGCGGGTCGCTGGCGGGGCTGATCGACCTGCGCAGCACTGTCCTGCCGCAGTTCGGCGACCAGCTGGACGGTCTGGCGGCAGCGCTCATCGACGGCTTCCAGACCGCCAATCCGATGCCCGACGGGCGGGGCCTCTTCACCGACGCCGGCGCGGCCTATTCGCCCCTGCAGCAAAAGGGGCTTGCCGCGCGCATCGCGGTGAACGAAACCCTCGATCCCGACCTGGGCGGCGACCCGGGCGGGCTGCAATCGGGCGGTACTGCGGGTGTGCCGACCGGCGACAGCAGCCGGATCGACGCGATGCTCAGCGCCTTCCTGCAGCCCGTGACGGTCGCCACCGGCGGGCTTGGCACCGGGCTTACCCTCGGCGCCCTGGCCCCCGCCGTCGTCGGAGGGCAGCAGGCCGTCCGTGCCGATGCCGAGGCCGCGTCCGAAACCTCGCGCGCGGCATCCGAGACGGTCGCCTCTGCCCGCTCGAACTTCGAGGGCGTCAACATCGACGACGAGATGCAGAAGCTTCTTCTGGTCCAGCGAAGCTATGCCGCGAATGCCAAGGTCCTGTCTGCGGTGACCACCATGCTGGACGCCCTGCTCTCTGCCGTCTGATGAAAGGCGTTTTCATGAACCGGATCTCCACCATCTCGACGCTGCAGCAGTCGCTGGGGCTGCGCCAGATCAGCTCTCGCCTGACGGCCGAATCCGAACGCCTGTCGCAAGAGGCCGCAACCGGCATGAAGCGGGATGTCTTCGCCGAGAATGCCCCGGGGGCCATCCGGTCGCTCGAAATCCGATCCCACCGTTCGGCAAATTCGGCCTTCCTCGATGCCAACCGGACGCTGCAGGGGCGGCTCGATTCCACGGCCTCGGCCCTGACGGGCATTGCCGAGCTTGGTCAGGGTTTCCTGAACCTGTCGCTGACCGGGGCGATCATGACCGATGGCCGCCAGGTCTACACCGAGCAGGCCCGGCACGCGCTGGAACAGATCACCGACCGGCTGAACGCGACCTATGCCGGGGAGTATCTGTTTTCGGGCCAGACGACCGATGCGGCCGCCGTCCGCGTCGTGGATGTGCCGCCGGACCCCGTGACGGTGGATTTCCTGGGCAGCCCGACCCGGCTCTCCGCCCGCATCGACGACACGACGACCCTGACCTACGGCGTGAACGCGTCGGACACCTCGTTCCGCACCATGCTTTCCGCCATCGGCACGGCGCTGAATGCCGATGTCTCGACCATGACCGACGACCAGTTCAACGCTCTGCGGATGAGTGTCGCGACCCAGCTTGACGCCGGCCTGCAACAGCTGACCGCAACCCGGGCGCGGCTTGGCAACCATCAGCGGGTGCTTGCCGAACGGATCGACAGCCAGACCGGGCTGGAGAACCTTTACGCCCAAGAGATCCTGGACATCGAAGGGGCGAACATGGAAGAGACCCTGGTGCGCCTGCAATCGCTGGAGGTCCAGCTGCGCGCGACCTACGAGGTCACGGCCCGGATGGGCCGGATGAGCCTTCTCGACTATCTCTGACCGCTTCGGCCGCATGGGCGGAGGATCCGCCGGCCCGCAGGGCGTAGCCGCGGCCCGGGATGGTCTGGATATAGCTGCGGACATGCGGGGCGACTTGCGCCAGCTTGGTGCGGATGCGGCAGATATGGATGTCGACTGCCTTCTCGAAAGGCTGATAGTCGGTCAGGCCGTAGAGAAGATCGAAGATCGCCGCCCGCGGCAGCACCCGCCCGTTCTGGGCGGCAAGCAGGCACAGCACGGCGTGTTCCTTTCCCGACAGCCTGACCGGGCGGGACTGGATCGTCGGGTCGCTTCCGTCGAGGCGCACCACGAGATCCCCGATCTTCACCTCGGGCTGCACCAATCCGTTGCGGTGGCGCGTCGCCACGCGCAGGCGGGCCGCGAATTCCCCCGCGTGCAGCGGCAGGGGCAGCACGTCGCAGGCCCCCGCGTCCAGAAGCCGTGCGTGCAGGTCCGGTTGCCTGCGGTCCGCGACGACCAGGATCGCATTCCCGGCGCCCCCTTGGCGCAGAGCAGCGACAAGCTCCTGCGTCGTCGCGCCCTGCCCCAGCACCAGCGGCAACATCCCCGCGGCCATGCCAGAAAGGCCGGACAGCCCCAGCAGCGCCTCGGGTGATTCCAGGCTTTGCAGGGTGAACCCCAGCTTTGCGGCGACCGCCATCACGGCCTGCCTGCGTCCGGGGTCCTGATCGTGCAGGAATATCCGCATGAAGTTGCCTGATTTGCGAAAACCAATGTAGTGAATGGCGGTCGGCCGGAAACTTCAAGCCTGCAGATGCGGGAAAGGGCAGGAAGTGGGCCGATTGATGCGCCGAAGCATCTTGCGAAAAGCGCTACCTCGTGCGATTGTCAGTGCGCAGCGCAGCAGGCCCCGTGATGCTCGGACGACTTCTTCTTTCGGCAATCCTGATCCTGGGCGCAGGCCCGGGACTTGCCGAGGTGCGCATCAAGGACATCGTCCAGTTCGAAGGCGTCCGCCCCAACCAGCTGATCGGCTATGGTCTGGTCGTCGGCTTGAACGGAACCGGCGACAGCATGCGCAACTCGCCCTTCACGCGCAGCTCGGTCGAGGGGATGCTGGAACGGCTGGGGGTGGGCAACCTGTCGGACGAAGACATCAGCACGGCCAACGCAGCCGCCGTCATGGTCACGGCGGAACTGCCCGCCTTCGGGCGTCCGGGCATGACCATCGACGTCGTGGTCTCCTCGCTGGGCGACGCCTCCTCGCTGCATGGCGGCACGCTTCTGGTGACGCCTCTCGTCGGGGCGGACAACAAGATCTACGCCGTCAGCCAGGGCCCGCTTGCCGTCGGCGGCTTCGCGGCCGAGGGGGCGAAGGCCAGCGTGACCTCGGGCGTCCCGACCGTCGCCCGGATCGAGAACGGCGCCACGATCGAGCGCGAGATCGAGTTCGAGCTCGGCTCTCTCACGACCATCCGCCTGGCCCTGCGCAACCCGGATTTCACCACGGCCTCGCGCATCGCCGAGGCGATCAACACCGCCCCCGTGGCGGCCCACGCGCGGATGCTGGACCCCACGACGGTGGAGCTTTCGTTCGACGCAAAGGCCGGGATCGCCGAGACCATCGCCAAGCTGGAGAACTTGACCGTCGAACCGGATTCGCCCGCCCGGGTGGTGGTCGATTCGAAGACGGGCACCATCGTGATCGGCGCCGATGTCCGGATCGACGAGGTGGCGATCAGCCAGGGCGGACTGACCGTCAGCGTCAGCGAAGGGGCCGCCGTCAGCCAGCCCGAGCCGTTCTCGATCGGGGAAACCGTCGTGGTCCCGCGGACGGAGATCGGGGTCGAGACCAAGGACTCGGGCTTTGCGGTCATGGGCGGCCAGGTCAGCCTGCGCGAGCTTGTGGACGGGCTGAACGCCATCGGCGTCGGCGCGCGCGAGATCATCTCGATCCTGCAGGCCATAAAGGCGGCCGGTGCCCTTCATGCCGATCTCGAGGTGATCTGATGGACGCCCTGCCCCCCAACCTTCCGCCTGTAACCTCCTCGCCTGCGGACCGCCGGACGGCAGAGGCGGCCGAAGCCTTCGAAGCCACCTTCATCGCCAGTTTCCTGACCGAAATGATGGACCAGGTCCGCCCCCGGATCGCCGGCGGCGGGGCGGGCGAGCAGATGTTCAGCAGCCTCCTGTCCAACGAGATCGCCAGGGAGATCGCCCGAAGCGGAGGCCTCGGCCTTGGCCAAAGCATCGCGGCACAGCTTGACGCCTACCGACGCTGATGACGCTGAAGACGGAACCGGTGACCTCGCGACTGGGCCTGCGCCTGCGCGCCCGGCGCCACGCGGGGGGAGAGACAGCCAGCTTGACCGAGGAAGATCACGACAACCTGCACCGGTTCGAGGCGCTTCTGTCCCGGACCCTCGACCTTCTTGGCGCCGAGAACGCAGCGCTCGACCTGGGCGACATTGCCGCAGTGGCCGGCCTGTATGAGGAAAAGGCGCAACTTCTGAAAAGCCTGGAGCTGCACCAGCCCTGCGTCGAGCCCTTCCTGCGCGAAGCCGGCGACCATACAGCCCGTCTGCGCGACCTGATCCGGGACCTGTCCGATCTGCTGGAGAAGAACGGCCGCCTGCTGAAGGGCATGGCCGAAGCCTCGCGCGCGATCCTGGACGAGGTCGACCGCGTGCGCAGCCGGCAAAGCCTGCATGGGCTTTACGACAAGACCGGCCAACTGCGCCCGACGGAGGGGTCGACAAGAATTTCGCGAAAAACATTATAGAGGCTATTTTCTGAAACCTCGTTGAAACCCGCTTCGCCCTTCTTCCCCGCAGCAGGCCGTCGGCCCGCTACCCGGAGAAGCCGGGATGAACCGCAGAACGAAAGGTTACGATCATGACTTCCCTTATCACCAACACGTCGGCGATGAACGCGCTCCAGGCGCTGCGCAACGTGAACAACGAACTCGGCACCACCCAGGGTCGCATCGCCACGGGCCTGCGCATCACCTCGGCCAAGGACAACGCCGCCTACTTCCAGATCTCGGAAACGATGAAGGGCGACTCGGGTTCGCTTTCGTCGATCAACGAAGGCCTGACGCTGACCAAGAACTCGATCGCCACGGCACGCCTTGGCGCGGAATCCTTCCAGGACCTCGCCGAGCAGTTCGTCAAGCGCGTTGCCTTCGCCCAGGGCGCCAAAGGCGGCTTTGCCGAGGTCGAGCAGGACCTGGGCGAACTTGTGAAGCAGATGGAAATCACCATCAAGCAGTCCACCTTCAACGGCGACGACATGGTCAACGCGGCCGATGCCTCCAGCGTCACCGCCTCGACGGTGAGCGCGACCACAGGCGAGCTGACCGCGGCCACCGCGACGACGGCAGACCGCAGCGTCGTGACCGGCGTCAGCCGCGCCGGCGGCACCTTCGCGGCGACCACCACGACGGTCAGCACCGTGGACCTGTCGGCGATGCTGGCGGACTTCAAGGGACTGGTGGCCGACTTCTCGGCCAATGCCAGCGACACCACCAACGGCGAAGCCTACCTGAAGGGCAATCTCGAATCCGCGCAGAGCGTGCTGATCAGGTCGACGGCGGCGGCCACCCAGCTTGGCCTGTCCGAAAAGACCATCGAGGACCAGCAGACCTTCCTCAACAAGCTGACGGACAACATCGACACGGGCGTCGGCTCGATGATCGATGCCAACATGGAAGAGGAAGCAGCCCGCCTGCAGGCCCTGCAGACGCAGCAGCAGCTGGCAACCCAGGCGCTGTCCATCGCGAACCAGGCCCCGTCCAGCATCATGTCGCTCTTCCGCTGATAACGGACGACCTGCGCCTGGCCACCCAATTCCCCTCGGGGGCCAGGCGACTTCGGGTGGTGAGAAGCACCACCGTCCCAGCCAGAAGGTTGATGCTGCATGAGTCTCTCCGCCTATCGCCGCACGCTCGGCCAGACCGAAACTCCGCGCCAGATCGAACGGCGCATCATGCTTCGGATCACGGCCGACCTCTCGGCCCATGCCGACCGCTTCGACGGCACCACCAATCGCGCCGAACGACTTGGTCTTCTGGCCGCCGGTCTGCGCGATGCCTTGTCCGACAACCTGCGCCTGTGGTCCGCCCTGAAGGCCGACCTGATCAGCCCCGGCAACGCCCTGCCCCGGGACCTGCGCGGCAGCCTGGTGAACCTGGCCGCCTTCGTCGAACGCCACACCGGCCTCGTCCTGGGCGGCGACGGCAAGGTCGCGGCACTTGTCGACGTGAACCGCCCCGTCATCGCAGCCCTCACGGGCACAGCCACAGGGGAAGGCTGATGGGTCTTCGCCTGACGCTGAAACCTGGTGAGCGGGTGATCCTGAACGGCTGCATCGTGCGCAATGCCGGACGGGCCCGGATGGACCTGGAAGTCGAGAACCGTTCCGATGTCCTGCGGGCCGAAGAGATCATCTCGCAGGCCGAAGCCCGGTTTCCGGTCCGGTCCATCGCCCATGCGATCCAGCACGCACTGGCCAGCCGCGAGACGCGCGACGAGCTGGTCCCGCACATCCTGGTCAGCCTGGACCGCGTCGAAGCCGTGCTCGACCCGGTCGTCGCCCCCGCGCTGTGCGCCGTGCGGGAAAGCCTGGGGACGGGTGACTTCTACGCGGCGCTGCGCAAGCTGGGGCCGGTCCTCGAGCGCGAGAAGCGCCTGCTGGGGGACCCGCGGTCGAGGCCGACATGATCTCCACCCGCGGTCTTGCCCCCCTTGCCGCCCTGTCCCTGATCGACCGCCAGCGCGACCGCTTCGCCGATGCGGTCCGCGAGGACCCGACGGCAAGGCGCGAGATCGCGGCCTTCCGCGACCGCATCGGCAAGGTCGACAACGTCGAAGCCCTGGTGAAGGACCATGTGGTCTACAGTTTCCTGATGAAGGCCTTCGGGCTGGAACAGGAAATCTTCGCCAAGGCGATGATGAAGAAGATCCTCAAGGCGGATGCCACGGACAAGGCCTCGCTGGTCAACCGCCTGACCGACAGCCGCTACCGCGAGATCAACCGGGCGATGGGCTTCAAGGCCGACGGAACGGTCGGCCGTGCCGATTTCGGCAGCGGGGCCTGGGCCGAGGACCTGATCCAGCGCTACGTCACGCAGCGCATGATCGACGGTCAGATGGAACAGAACCCCGTGGTCGGCGTCGCGCTGGAGTTCGAGCGCAAGGCCAGCACGCTGACCAGCTGGTTCAAGGTTCTGGCCGACCCGAAGCTGGCCGAGTTCATCCGCACCGCCTTTGGCCTGCCCGACGCCATTGCCCAGGGCAACATCGATGTGCAGGCAAGGATGCTGCAGCAACGCATGAAGATCGAAGCGCTCCAGGACCCGCAGACCCGCAAGAAACTTGTCCGGCAGTATGCGGCGATCGCAGGCGCGAACGCGGCGCGCGATCAAGCCTCCCCGCGGATCGGTCTTGGCCTTCCCCTGGGCGACACGGCGATCTGGCAACCCATCGCCGTCGAGATCCCGGCCGCGCCTGCGACGGGCCTCTCTGCCTACCGGCTCTGGCGGTAGCTACTCCAGCAGTTCGTCTTCCTGCGTGGGCAGCCGGATGATCTCCTGCCGGGCAAGTTCGTTCGCGATGTCGATCAGCGCCGACTGCGCCTCGCGCGTGTCGCGGGC
The DNA here is from genome assembly GCF_041913445.1 of Tabrizicola sp. Lineage (GTDB taxonomy): Bacteria > Pseudomonadota > Alphaproteobacteria > Rhodobacterales > Rhodobacteraceae > Tabrizicola. The sequence goes on along the minus strand of NZ_JAYSFG010000014.1, from coordinate 39,247 downwards.
GCGCACGGGTCCCATGTCCTGCATCTCGGCCCGCAGCATGTCCTGCATCCGCTGGGTCAGCGTCTCCATCATCCCGTCGCGCACATGCTTCTTCGCCCCGCGCAGGGCCAGCGCCAGGGTCTTGCCCTCGGCCATCCGGATGATCCGCTGCAAGGCGCTGGCATCCAGGCGGATCAGGTCGTCGAAGGTGAACATCTTCTGCTTGATCGCCGCGAACTCTGCCGGCGCGCGCTGTTCCAGCTCTTCGGAGAGACGGTCGAACACGGCACCGTCCATCTTGTTGAACATGTCCGCCATGCGCTGCTTGGAATCATGCGTGGTCTTCCGCGAGGCCGCCGCCAGAAGTTCGTTGCGCACGACATGCTCAAGCGTCTCGGTCACGTGGCGCGGCAGCATGTCGATACGGATCATCCGCGTGATGATCTCGGCCATCCGCTCGGGCCCGAACAATGGCACCACGCGGGCGGCCACATCGGGCTTTACCCGGGTCAGGATCGCGGCGACGGTCTGATCATGCTCGCCGCGCAGCCAGCTGGCGATGGTCTGCTCGTTCAGGGTCGAGAAGGCCTCCCACACGTTCCGCCCACTGGCCGGTCCCTTCAGCTCGCCCATGATCTCGGCGACCTGGTCGTCGTTCATGAAGTTCAGCAGAAGCCGCTCGGCCATTTCGATCGAGCCCTGGACCCCGGCCGAACCCGAGACGTTCTCGGAAAACTCGACAAGCACCTTCTCGACCGTCGCGGCGGGAATGGTTCCCAGGGTCGACATCGCCGACACCAGCGCCTGGATTTCGGGCGTGGTCAGCTGGCGCATCAGTTCCGACCCCTTCGCCTCGCCCAGGCAGATGAACAGGATCGCGGCCTTCTCGATCCCGCGCAGTCGGATGTCATCAGGGGGCAGCTTCACGGGCGGCGGCCTTTCCTAGAAAGCTCGGTAAGAGTCGATGAGCGAGCCGGCCAGCATGTACCAGCCGTCGACAAGCACGAAGAAGATGACCTTGAACGGCAGCGAGATCATGACCGGGGACAGCATCATCATCCCCGCCCCCATCAGGATCGAGGCGACGATCAGGTCGATGGCCACGAAGGGCAGGTAGATCAGGAAGCCAATGGTGAAGGCCCGCCGCAGTTCCGAGATCATGAAGGCCGGGACCAGCACCGACCAGGCCACCTGTTGCCCGTCCTCGGCGTCCGGGGCCGCCGTGGTCTGGTCGGAAAAGCGCTGGAACAGGGCGATATCGACCTCGCGCGTGTTGGCGGCCATGAACCTGCGGAATGGCTCGGCGATGCGGGGAAGCGCCTGCTCTTCGGTGATCGACCCGGCGATCAGGGGCGACAGCCCCTCGTTCCAGCTGGCCTCGAACACCGGTTGCATCACGAAGAAGGTCAGGAACAGCGCCAGCGAGGTGATGACCAGGTTCGGCGGCGACTGGTTCAGCCCGATGGCCGACCGCAGCATCGACAGCACGATGACGAAGCGCGTGAAGCAGGTCATCACGATCATCAGGCCCGGCGCGATGGACAGGACCGTCAGAAGGCCGATCAGCTGGATCAGCCGCCCCGACAGCTCTCCACCCCCCGCCGCCCCGGCAAGGTCGCGCAGCACCGGGGCGAACCCGTCCGCCAGCGTGTCCTGCGCCAGGGCGGGGCCTGCGCCCAGCAGCAGAAGCGCAATCAGAGGAACCGGTCGGCGCATCAGGACGGGGCCGAGACGTAATCCTTGACGATCTCGGTCAGGGTGATGCCGATCCCCTCCTCGCCCACCTTGACCAGGTCGCCCCGCGCCACCAGCCGGTCGTTGATCATCACGTCCAGCGGTTCTCCGATCTTGCGGTCGATCTCGATGACCGAACCCCGGGCCAGCGACAGCAACTGCGAGATCGACATCCGCGCCTGTCCAAGGACCACCTGGACATTCAGCGAGACGTTCAGCATCGCGTTGATGTTGTGGCCGTCGATCATCTCGCGGTCCAGCCCGCCCACGGCGAGGTCGGACAACAGACTGGGCTTCAAGGGATCACTCATTGCTTGCACCTGCATCGTCGGGGAAAGTTTGTGCCGCCCGGCGGATCAGCGTCTGGATCGACCGGCAGATCGCGGCGAAGGAATAGCGGGACCGCCCGTGCTGCCAGGCCGCGTGGACCTCGGTCGCCTCCAGCCCCGGATCGGGGACGACCCGGACGCTTGGGCCCGACGGGGCGGCCATCGCCGCCAGGTCGCCGGCCAGGACCTGCGCCACCTCTGGCGACAGGCGGATCTCCAGCGCCGGGCTGCCGATGGCCCGGCCCATGACCCGGCGGATTTCGCTTTCGACGCGGGCGCGGCCCAGCTCTTGCACCAGTTCGGGAAAGACACGGTCGACCAGATCGCCCGCGAAGGCGGTCATCTCGGCTTCCAGCCTCTGGCGATGCCCGGCACGGTCGGCCAGAAGCGCGTCGACCGCCGTTGCCAGCTTGCCCATCGCGTCCAGCCGCTGCGCTTCGATCGAGGCCAGGGCCTCGCGCCAGCCCGAGGCAAGCCCCTCGGCCAGGCCGGCGGCGTGACCTTCGGCCCGACCTGCGGCTTCGGCCGCGCACAGCTCTTCGGCCGTGTGGACAACCGCCTGGCGTTCGGCAAGCAGCCGCTCGGCATCGAGCTCGGCTTCGAAATCCCGCACGAACAGAAGATTCGCCATCGACATCGGGTCAGCCTCTCTGGTTGATCCACGCGCGGATCGTGCGCACGGCGGCTTCAGGTTCGGTTTCGACGATGCGGCTGAAGTCATCGACATAGCGCCGCATCACGTTGCCCTGGACCGAGAAGAAGGACAGGAAGTCCTCGCCCTCGCCCCCACTTGGCAGGGCCAATCCCATCGGATCGCCGCCATCCCCCATCGCCATCGGCCCGGCCAGCGCCATCTGCATCCCGCCCAACCCATCAAGGGCCGGCAGCGCCGCTTCCGTCTCGGCCGGACGGGCAAGTTGGCGCAGCGCAGGCCGGACCACCAGAAGCGCGACCAAGGCAATCGCCGCCAGCGCCATCAGCGCCCGGATCACGGTGTCGAGATGCCGGGACAGCAGGTCCGACCAGGCCGACCCCTCCTCGCCCGAAAGCTCGGGACCTTCGGCGAACTGCAGGCTGTCGATGCTGACCACGTCCCCGCGCCCTTCGTCGATCCCGGCCGCCGTCCGCACCAGCGCGGCAAGGCGTTCCAGCTCTTCCGGCGAACGCTCGGTATAGGTCGTGCCGTCCCAGGTCCCGTTCACCACCGCCGCGACGGTCAGGCGGCGGATGCTTCCCGGCTCGGCGATCAGCTCCTTGCGGACCGAGCCGATCTCGAACTGCTTCTCCTCGGTCTCCTTGCTGCGGCTTTCCGACGTGCCGCCTCCGGCCAGGCTGCCCTCTGTTGCCGCCAGGTTGTTACCAACGTCGACCGTCCCCGGAGCGGCCTCCTGCGAGCTTGACCCCTCCTTCGAGCTGGTGACCAGCCGCGGGACCGATTGCGCCGGATCGAAGCTTTGCTCGACCACGGTGCGCCGTTCCGTCTCCAGCTCTGCGGTCACCCGGACGCGGACGTTCTCGGCCCCGACATGCGCGCCAAGGATCGTCTCGATGTTGCGCCGCAGCCGTTCCTCGATCTCGATCTGCGCCTCGTCCATCCCGGAGGCGGTGCCCTCTTCGGACAGGATGGTCTGGCCCGCCGCGGTCAGGACGGTGACCCGGTCCGGGGACAGACCCGGCACGGCGGCGGCGACCAGGCTTCGCACCGCCAGGGCCTGCCTGCGCTCGAAGGTCTGGCCCCGCGCGGCCCGGACGATGACCGAGGCCGTCGCATCGGGCCGGTCTTGCGAAAATGATTCGCGTTCGGGCAGCACGAGGTGGACGCGCGCATCCTCGACCGCGTCCATGCTTTCGATGGACTGGACCAGCTCTCCCTCCAGCGCGCGCAGGCGGTTGATCTGCTGAAGGAAGCTGTTCATCCCGATGGTGCTGGAGCTGTCGAACAGGCTCCATCCCGACGCATCCGCCGCGGGAAGGCCCGCCTCGGCCAGGATCATGCGGGCGCGGGCAATGTCGCCCTCGGGCAGACTGATCATCGACCCGTCTTCCGAGGTTTTCGGCGCGAATCCGGCCTGTTCCAGCTCATCCAGGATCTGCGAAGCCGTGGCAGGCGAGGCGTCGGTGACGAAGGGCCGGTAGGTCGGCGTCAATGCGATTCCCAGACCGATCAGCAAGGTCAGGACCAGGCCCGCTCCGGTCACACCCAGCAGAATCAGGCGACGTCGGCCCAGTCCTGCAAGATTTTCCAGGAATTGCTTCACGTCGGTCCCGCCTTCGCCTTCTGGCCAGCCTGCCCGTCTGGCGGCTTGCGAAAACCAATACTTTATTGTTGCTGGTCAAACAAGCGGTCTTTCCTGCGAGGGTCACCCTTTGGTGTCTGGGCGCCGGAACATCTCGGGGCTTCCAAATTGCGCGGCGGCGATCTATAGATTTGCGAAAATCGAAAGCATGGAGCTTCTTCGATGGCTGACATCGCTCCTCCGGCGAAAGCTGCCCGTGGTCGCAGCCGGCTCCTGCTGGTGGTCGCGGTCGTGGCCGTCTTCGGAATCGGGATTGCTGCCGGGGTCGTTGCGGGGGGGTTCTTCGGCAAGGCGGACGCGCCGCACCCAGAGGCACCCGCCGTCGAAGAGGTCGCCGTCGACCCCGCCACCCGGCTGGAGGTCGAAGTGGGCCGGATCACCGTGGTCATCCCGGCAAGCGGTGGGCGCACCGGGACCCGCCACCTGCTGGTGACGCCGCTGGTCATCGGGCAAGCCGAAGGCGAACCCGCAGCCGAAGCGGAACACGGCGCCCCGGCCGACGAGGCCGCCCCCGGTCCGGTGCCCGAGCTGCGGGACGCCTTCATCGAATACCTTTCCCAACTGCACGAAAGCGATGTGCGCGGCAGCGCCGGACTGCTGACGCTGCGACAGGAGCTTCTGCGCCGGGCCAGGACCGTGGCCCCCGAACTGAACGCATCGGCCGTCCTCATCCAGGAATTCCTCATCCAGTAAGGGAGAACCCGACTTGGAAGCAGCAACCGACACTCTCGAAGCCCCGGAAAGCCGGGGCAATCAGACACGACTGGTCGAGGAAGAGATCATCGCCAAGGCCTCGGCCGGCTTTCAGCCCCTGCCGATGCTGGACGTCATCTTCTCGCGCATGGCGCCGGCGACGGCCGCCTCGTTCCGGGCCAGGGCCAGCCTGATCACCGAAGTCCGCTTCGACCGTACCACCTACGCCCCGTGGGGGGAGATCGTGACAGGGATGGACCCGCACGCGATCTGCGCCACGGCCGAAGCCCCGCAATGGAACGGCGCCATCGCGCTGGCCATGGACAGCGTCTTCGTCTTTGCGGCGATGGAGCGGCTGACGGGCGGCATTCCCAGCCCCGGCACGGCCCCAAGTCGACCGCCCACCGGAATAGAGCGCGAGACGATGCGGCATCTCTTCAAGCTGATCCTCGAGGACCTGGCCACCAACATCTCGCGCATTGCCGAGGCGACCTTCAGCCTGGAAGCGGTCGAATCGCCCAAGGAGATCGGCGCCATCCACGGCGTCTCGACCCCCTGCGCCGTGGCCCGGATGGAAGTGCGGCTTGACGAATGCCTGGGCAGCTTCAGCGTCATCATCCCGCTGCGCACGCTGGACCCGGTGCAGGAACGCCTGGCCACCATGTTCCTGGGCGACAAGCTGGGCGGCGACAGTTCCTGGCGCGATCACATCGCCAGCCGGATCACCGGCTCCAGCGTCGTCGTCACCGCGCGGATCCACGAAAAGCAGATCCCGCTGTCCGACATCCTGGCCTGGAAGCCCGGCACCCAGATCGACTTCAGCATCCTCCCCGACCAGGAGGTCACGGTGATGTGCTCGGGCATCCCCATCCTCTTCGGCCACGCCGGTCGCCTGCGGAACGGCAACATCGCGCTGCGGGTGACGCGCGAGGCCGCCGGCCCCATCCCCAGCGCGCCGGAAGAACTGGGGAGCATGTGATGGACACGGTCACTTTGATCGACTTGGCCATCCTGGGCCTTCTGGCCTGCGGCATCGGCTACGGCTACCTCGTCTCGCGCCGGCTGGAACGCCTGCGCAGCGCCCTTGTGGCCTTCGGGCCCGCGCTCGACGCCTTCTGCAAGGCCGTCGAACGGTCGGAAAAGTCGGTCCAGGATCTGCGCGCCGAAAGCGGACGGATCGAGGCTTCGGGCAGCCGGGCAAGGCTCCCCACCCCGGACGAGCGGACCGTGCTGATGAACACCCTGACCGACTTCATCCGGCGGAGACGGCCCTGATGGCCTCGCCGCTGCGCCTTGGCGCCTATGCCCTGGGGGGACTCCTGGCCGTGAAGCTCTTGGCCGGTCTGGTCGGACTGGACACCCTGTCCGACCGGCTGCTCCTGGGCCCCGCCACGGCGGAAGAGGCCGAAGGACCGGATACGCCAGCAGAGACCCCCGACCCTGCCGCGCTGCCCGAACTCCTGGCCGCCATCGCGGCCGAGCGCGAGGCGCTGGATGCCCGCACCGCCGCGCTGGATGCCCGCGAGGCCGAGATCGCCCTGGCCCGGGCCACGGTGCTGAAGCAGAACGAGGAACTGACCCGACTGCGCACCGACGTGGAGGCCCTGCTTGAACAGGCCAGAAGCACGGAAGAAGCCGACATCAGCCGCCTTGTCCGGATCTACGAGGCGATGAAACCCTCGGAGGCTGCGACCATCCTGCAGGATTCGGACCTGGAACTGACCGTCCTGGTCCTTGCCGCGATGGCCGAACGCAATGCCGGGCCGATCATGGCGGCGATGTCGCCGGTCCGGGCCAGCGCGGTGTCGCGCATCCTTCTGGAACGCTCGCGCCTGCCGGGCGACCAGGTGCCCGTGGTCGTGCCGGTCAACTGACCGCGTCCGCCTCGTCCTCGGGCCGACAAAGCCGCGCACCTTCGGGCGGCATCCGGCGGATGCGGCGGCGCAGGTCAAGGACATAGGTCACCAACCGGGCAACCGCCTGCCAGTGCGCCTCGGGAATCGGCTTCTCCAGCTCGGCCGTCGCATAAAGCGCCCGGGCCAGGGCGGGGCTTTCGATCACCGGAATGGCGCTTTCATGCGCGATTTTGCGGATGCGGGCGGCAATCCGGTCCGTCCCTTTCGCCACGCAGACCGGAGCCGCATCGACACCCCGCTGATAGCGCAGCGCGACCGAGAAATGGGTCGGGTTGGTCACCACCATGGTCGCCGTCGGAACCGCCTGCAGAAGGCGCTGGCGCGACCGTTGCCGCCGGATCTGCGCCCGCTTTGCCGCCACATGGGGATCGCCCTCGGCATCCTTGACCTCGTCCCGCACCTCCTGCAGCGACATCCGCTGCCGGCGCAGGTGGCGGATCCGCTTCCAGACCAGGTCCAGGATCGCCAGCGGAACCATCAGAAGCGCGATCCGCCCCAGCATCCGCACCGCGCCATCCTGCAAAAGCCCGGGCAGCCATTCCGGCTCGACCAGGGTGCCGGGCAGAAGTGCCACCACGATCGACCAGACCACCGCCTCGCCGACAGCGGCGATCACCGCCAGCTTGAAAAGGTTTTTCGCGAAGTCGAGCAGATGGTCGGCAGAGAGGATGCGCTTCAACCCGGCGACCGGGGACAGCCGGTCGAGCTTTGGCCGCACCCGCTCGGCCGAGACCACGAAGGGCCCTTGCAGCAGCCCCGTCAGCATCGCGCCCAGGAACAGCAGACCCAAGGCGCCCGCCGTCAGAAGTAGGGCCGGGCCAAGCGCGCCCATGACCCCGGCCCAGACATCCCGGACACCCGGCAGCTCGCTGCCCACCTGGATCTGACCGGCCGTCGCGAACAGGGACCCAAGACTGTGCATGGGCGCCAACAGGACCGCGCCCCCGGCCAAAGCCGCAAGGACCAGCATCGTCCCGAAGCCCAGCATCTGCCCGACCTCGCGGCTGATGGGCACGTCGCCCTTCTCGCGCGCTTTCCGCAGCTTCTGCTCGGACGCCTGTTCGGATTTCGATGCGTGATCCTCGGCCTCGGCCATGCGTCACCGGGTCAGGCCAAGCAGCCAGTCGGCCAGCGTCTCGACCATGACATCCAGCGTGGCGGGGACTGCCAGGGCCAGAAGCGCAAAGCCCGCCAGGATCATCCCCGGTGCCGCGACGAAGAACACCTGCATTCCCGGCATCACGCGGTTGGCAAGCCCAAGGCCCAGATTCAGCAGGACCGAGACGACCAGGAACGGTGCCGCCAGCGCGGCCGAGATGCGGAAGGCGCTTGCGCCCAGCCGGGCGATCTGGTCCGCCATGTCTCCCACCGGCAGATGCGCCGGGGGCAGGATCGCGTAGGATCGCAGGATCGCCGAGATCATCACATGGTGCAGGTCCGACACGAAGATCAGCGCCACGGCAGCGACCGTCAGCAGCGACCCCAGCACCGTGGCGCTTTCGGTGTTCGAGACGCCGGGCGCAAAGGCGTTCGACAGGCCCGCCACCATGCCGATCTGCGCGCCAAGCAGATGCATCGCGGCCAGAAGCACCCGCGTGCCGGTGCCAATGAAGGCCCCGACCAGGATCTCGCCCGCGAAGAGCAGGGCCAGCGCCGTGATCTGGCCGGGCGGGGCGGGCAACGGCAGGGCGGGCATCAGGGCCAGCGTCATCACCAGCCCGAAGGCGATGCGGATGCGCGCCGGGATCTGGGCATCGCCGAACCCCGGCAGCATCAGCACCGCCGTCCCGACCCGGGCAAAGGCCAGCGCCGCCAGAAGGATCCAGGCGGTGACGGTGTCCGAGATCGCTATGCCCTCCATCACGCGCCGATGCTGCCCACGGTCTTCAGGCGCGCCTTCCGGTGGATTTCGGAATGCGACACGATCTGCGTCTGCCCGCTGACCCGCTCGAGGATCGACCGCACGATGGGCCGCAGGTCGGGGGTGACCAGAAGTGCGGGCCACTGATCCTGGGCGGCGAACTTCTGGATTTCCACCCGGGCGGCCAGGATGAACTCCTGCACCTTGGCGGGAGACATGGTGCAGACCGATTCCTCACCCTGCGTACGGACGGTGGCGGCGAACTCGGCCTCCCATTTCGGACCCAGCACCATGACCGGCACGAAACCGTCTGCATCCTCAAGCCCGTGGCAGATCTGCGCGGCAAGCTTGCGGCGGACATGTTCGCAGATGACGACCGGGTTCTTGCTGACGGCAGCGGCCTCGACGATGGCCTCCACGATCATCGGCAGGTTGCGGATCGACAGGCGCTCGGCCAGCAGCCGCTGCAGGACCTGCTGCAGCAGGATCGCGGGGGCGGCCGCGGGGATGTCGCTGACCAACTTCTGGTAATCCCGGTCCAGCCGCTTGATCAGGTCCTGCGTCGCGCCAAAGGTCAGCAGGTCCGGCAGGTGCTCCTTGATGACCTCGGTCATGTGGGTGATCGCCACGCTTTCCGGATCGACGACGGTGAACCCCGCCGCCTCGGCCTCGGCCGCGCGCGAGGCGTCGATCCACAGCGCCTTCAGCCCGAAGGTCGGCTCGCGCACCTGCTCGCCCGGGATGCCCTCCGCCTCGTTCATCGGATCGATCAGCAGCCGACCGCCGGGGCGAAGCTCTCCGGTCGCCACGTCCAGCCCGTGGATGCTGATGCGGTAGGCGTTGGGCTTCAGCCCGGCGTCGTCGCGGATGCGGACCGGCGGCAGCACGAAGCCGTAGTCCGACATGAAGAGGTTCCGCAGGCTGCGGACCTTTCCCGGAAGCGCCGCGTCCAGGTCGTTCACCAGCACCATCAGCCCCGTGCCAAGATCCATCCGGATCGCGTCGATCCGCAGCGGGTCCGTCTGGTCCTCGGGCGATTCCACCGGCCCGCGCCGCGCCGCCTCCTCCGCCGCGACCCGCCGCCGCTCTGCCGCCCGGCCGACAGTCATCCCGACCAGCGCCAGCCCGGTCCCCAGGGCAAGGAACATCATGTGCGGGAACCCGGGCAGCAGCCCCAATCCTGCGACCAGCACGCCCGCGACGTACAGCGCCTTCGGACTGGCACCAAGCTGCAGCGACACCGCCTCGCTGGCCGTGCCCTCGTTCGATCCCTTGGTGACGATCATGCCCGCGGCAAGCGAGACGACCAGCGCCGGGATCTGGGTCACAAGACCATCCCCGATGGTCAGGACCGTGTAGTTCTGCACCGCCTCGGCGATCGGCATCCCGTGCCGGATCGCGCCGATCAGCACGCCGCCGACGATGTTGACGAGCGTGATGATGATACCCGCCACGGCATCGCCCCGGACGAACTTGGCCGCCCCGTCCATCGCGCCGAAGAAGTTGCTTTCGCCCTCGACCTCCTTCCGCCGCCGCCGCGCCTCGTCCTCGTCGATGGCGCCCGCCCCAAGGTCGGCGTCGATGGCCATCTGCTTGCCCGGCATCGCATCCAGCGAGAAGCGCGCCGAGACCTCGGCAATCCGGGTCGAGCCCTTGGTGATGACCATGAAGTTGATGACGATCAGGATCGAGAAGATTACGGCGCCGATCACGAAGTCGCCACCCACGACGAAATGGGCGATCCCCTCGATCACATGCCCCGCGGCATCCGTCCCGTTCTGGCCCTCTGCCAGGATCAGCCGTGACGACGCCACGTTCAGCGCCAGCCGCAGCATCGTGACGACCAGCAGAAGCGTTGGAAAGCTGCTGAACTCCAGGGGCTTGTTCACCCAAAGCGCCACCATCAGCACGAGGATCGACAGGGTGATCGACAGCGCCAGGCCGATGTCCAGCAGCACCGGAGGCAGCGGCACGAAGAGGACCGCCAGGATGATGGACACACCCACCGCGAAGGTCACGTCGCGGTTGCCCGTCAGCCGGACCACCACGTCCAGCAACCCGTCCAGCGCTCCCGCCGGCTTCTGTCGGCTCGCCTGCGTCACGGCAGCGTCTCGTCGTCGGGTGCGGGGCCATCGTCCTCCGCGGGCAGAGACATCAGCGTCCGCCGGTAAACCCCCCCGCCCGCGCCCCCCTGCCCCGTCCTGACCGGGGCGCGCAGCGGGTTCATCTTCCGCTTTTCCGCCACGGCGGTGCCAAGGGCCAGCCCCGCGCCATCGGCCAGCGCATCCACCTCCCAGGCACTGTCCTCAAGCCGCGACAGGTTCCGCTCCACCCCGGCGAGGTAGGCGTCCTTCAACCCGTCCGTCGCGGAATGGTATCGACCCGCAGCCTCCAGCCAGTCGCCCGTCTCGTCGTGAAGCCCGCGCAGAAAGCGCGCGGCGTAATCGGCATTGCGCTCCGGATCGAAACCTGCCGCCGGAGAAGGAAAGGCCCCCGGGTGCCAGCGCAGGTTCACCTGCAGGCAGCCAACGTCGATGGATTGCGCCCCCGCGTCCAGTTCGCGCGCCAGAAAGTCCTCGGCCTCTTCGCGCGTGTCGAAGCGAAAGCCCTCGCCGTCGACGTTCAGCGACCAGGGCCAGACCGTCGTGCTGCCCTGAAGGCCAAGCCCCGCCTCCTGCAAGCCGATCGCCAGAAGCAGGTCCGCGGGGATGCCATGCGCCTTCTCGGCCTGCCGGATCGCGGCGACGCAGAGCCCGGCATCGGGGTGCGACCCCGAAAGCACCGGCCCGTCCAGGCCAGGCTCCGGCTCCGTCTCGGCAAAGCCGAACAGGCCGTCGAAGAGCTCCGCCTGCGCGGCAGAGGCGGCCAGCACCACCAGCCCGGCAGCCAGCGCCCCGCGCATCACAGCCCGCCGTCGCGGATCAGCGCGAAGACCCTTTCGGTCAATCCCGCCAGGCTGGAATAGATCAGCGGCAGCGACAGCACGGTTCCGATCAGGATCACCGCGGCTTTCGGCACGAAGGTCAGCGTCGCCTCCTGGACCGAGGTCAGCGCCTGCCCGAGCGCGATCAGAAGGCCGACGATCGTGGCGACGACCAGCACCGGACCGCAGGCGATCAGGATGACCCGGACCATTTCAGCGACCATCTGTCCGACGTCGGCGGCTTCCATCTCAGACCGACATCCGCAGGATTTCCTGATAGGCCTCGACCACCCGGTCCCGGACCGCGACCGTGACCTGCACGGCCGATTCCATCGCCATGGTCGCCTCGACCACCTGCTGCACCGGAAGCGTCCCGGTCAGCCCGGCCAGGGCAGTCCGGTCGCCCTGGCGCACCGTCTCGACCGTTTCTGTCGCCGTGCGGGCCAGCATTTCGGTAAAGGACGGCCCCGGCCGGACCACAGTCGGGTCCGCCGGCACCGCCTTCCCGGCCTGGTATGCGCGATGGACGCCGCCCGCGACGACGCCCGTGATCGGGTCGCTCATCGGCTCAGCCCAGCATGTCGATGATCTGGCTGCGCATCTGGCGGCCGGTTTCCAGCATGTTCAGGTTGGCCTCGTAGGACCGGGCCGCCTCGCGCATGTTCGCCAGTTCGATCAGCGGATCGACGTTCGGCATCTTCACATAGCCCTTCTCGTCCGCCGCCGGATGCGACGGATCAAGCCGCAGCCGGAACGGCGCGGGATCGTCGGTCACGTCATGCACCTCGACCAGGGTCGCGCCGGTCGACTCGTCCACCAGCGCGCCGAAGGTCACAAGCCTGCGGCGATAGGGATCCGCCCCGCTGGTGGACCCGGTCGATTCGGCGTTGGCCATGTTCTCGGCGATGATCTGAAGCCGCTCGGACTGCGCCTGCATCCCCGACGAGGCCGTCCGGCCGATGGCACCCAGAACGTCCATGGTCACCTCCGCCCGGCAGCAAGCGCGATCAGCTGGTGGCCCTTGGCGTAAAGCTTGCTGGCCAGCCGGAACTCCCCGGCCGACTGCGCGGCAAGGATCCCCTGCTCTTCCAGAACGACGGTATTGCCGTCCTTGCTGGCGCCCCAGCTTGCCGGCGCCTCCTGCACCTCGGCCCCGCCACCTGCGACCATCTCGGCCTTGAGAAAATCCTCGAACGACTGCACGTCCCGGCCGACATAGCCCGGCGTGTTCGCGTTCGCGATGTTCTCGGCAATCACGGTCTGGCGGCTGGAAAGCCACTCCATCCTCCGGCTTGCCACCTGGAACCAGGTCTGCGCGGGACTGTCCATGTTCCACCTTGCGAAAAATATCGTATGAGTCCTTATACACCACAGATTTGCGAAAAAGGAAGAGCCGTGATCGACCCCACCGTCTTTTCCGCCCTGCGGACCGACCTCAGACGCCTGCCCGACACCGACCTGCGCGGCCAGGTCCGGTCCCTTGGGGGGCTGGAGCTTCTGGCCGCGGGCCTCGGGGCCGAGGCGCGGCTTGGCGCGCATGTCGAGGTCGCCGGCCGGATCCGGGGCGAGATCGTCGCGCTGGACAAGGGGGCGGCCGCGATCCTTCCCTTCGGCACCTGGGACGGCGTCGCCGTCTCGGACGAAGTGCGGCTTCTGGAGGCCGGCAACGCCATCTATCCCGATCCCTCCTGGCTGGGCCACGCACTGGATGCCTTCGGGACTCCGCTCGACGGCACGATCCTGCCGCAGGGGCCCCGGGCCTATCCGATCCGCGCCACGCCCCCCGATGCCTTCCGCCGGCGGCAGACCGGGCGGAAGCTGGAAACCGGGATCAAGGCGGTCGACGTCTTCATTCCCCTCTGCCGTGGCCAAAGGCTGGGGGTCTTTGCCGGCTCGGGCGTCGGCAAGTCCACCCTCATGGCCATGTTCGCCCGCCAGATCGACGCCGACGTGATCGTCATCGGCCTCGTCGGCGAACGCGGGCGCGAAGTGCAGGACTTCATCACCCGCGACCTCGGCCCCGAGGGCATGGCCCGCACCGTCCTCGTCGTCGCCACCTCGGACCAGCCGCCACTGACCCGCCGCCAGGCCGCCTGGACCGCCACGGCCATCGCCGAATCGCTGCGCGACCAGGGCAAGCAGGTGCTTCTGATGATCGACAGCGTGACCCGCTTCGCCATGGCACAGCGCGAGATCGGCCTTGCCGCGGGCGAACCTCCGGCCACGCGCGGCTATACGCCCACCGTCTTCGCCGAACTCCCGCGCCTGATGGAGCGGTCGGGCCCAGGCTCGCCCACCGAGGGCCAGGGCGACATCACCGCGATCTACACGGTCCTCGTCGATGGCGACGACCACAACGAACCGATCGCCGACACGGTCCGCGGAATTCTCGACGGCCATGTGATCCTGGACCGCAAGATCGCCGAGACCGGCCGGTACCCGGCCATCGACGTGGCGCGGTCCGTCTCCCGCGCCCTGCCCCACTGCCATACCCCGGCCGAGAGGGCGATCATGACCGCCGCCCGCCGTGCCCTGGCCGCCGCCGCGGATGTCGAGGATCTGGTCCGCATCGGCGCTTACCGGAAGGGGTCGGACACCGCCACGGATGCCGCGATCCGCTTCGCCGAACTGGCCGACGGCTTCCTGCGCCAGGGAACGACCGACCGGCAGGGATCCGAGATCAGCTTCGCCACGCTCTATGGCCTTCTGTCGGAAAGCGGACTTCCGCTCAGCCCCGAAGCGCTCGCCGACGGGTAAGCGCCTCGCGCGCATGGTCCTGCGCGCCGCGTTCGTCCGCCGCGGCCTGCTCGGCGCGCAGAAGGTCCTGCCGCGCGCGGTCGATCAGGCGGGCCTGCAGCCCTTCCTTCGGCCGAAGGTCCCGCCAGGCCTCCAGAACCGCCTCCCGTTTCTGCTCGGCCACCTGCGCGGTCGCAGCGATCTCTGCCGCGATCCGGTCCGTCTCACGCCGAAGCGTCGCCAGGAAGCGGCCCAGGTAGGGCAGCGCCGCGACCTCGGTCACCTGGCTTTCCTCCTGCCGCCGTCGCTCCAGCACCTCGGTTTCCGCGGCCAGCCGCGCCATCCGGTCCTGCAGCGGCAAAAGCTCGGCCGCCGCCGCCCGCATCCGCTGGTCGTCCAGCCGCGCCAGAGTTGCGAGGGTCGCCAGCCGCCGCCTCATGCTGCCGCCAGCTGCCGCTGCGCGGTCTCGGTGTCGGCAAAGCTGGGACGATAGTGCGGCGGGATGTTGCCGCGACCGATCTCGACGCAGATGTTGGCCGGATGGTTGTTCAGCATCGCGACCACGACATCGCGGATCACATGGGCAAAGGCCAGGTCCTGGTCCTCGATGTGCTGCAGTCGCGCCACGATCGGGGCCATGATGCAATAGGCCAGAAACACGCCCAGAAACGTCCCGACCAGCGCCCCGCCCAGCATCATCCCCAGAACCGCCGGCGGCTGGTCGACCGAGGCCATCGTCTTGATCACCCCCAGCACCGCCGCGACGATCCCGATGGCGGGCAACCCGTCGGTGACCGAATGCAGCGCATGGACCGGCCCCAGGTTCTCGTGGTGGATGGATTCGATCTTCTTGGAAAGCACGTCCTCCATCTGGTGGGGATCGTCGAAGTTCATGCTCAGCAGGCGGAAGGCATCCGCGATCAGGGCCGTCGTCTCCTGCTCGCGCAGGATGCGCGGGTAGCGTTCGAAGATGCTCGACCCGGCCGGGTTCTCGATATGCGCCTCAAGCGCCACCGCGCCCTTGCTGCGTTGAAGCCGGGCCAGCTCGAACATCAGGGCCAGCAGGTCGGCATAATCCTTCCCGGACCAGCGCGGCCCCTTCGCCGCCCGCCCCAGCGACGCGACCACCATCTTCAGACCGTGACCCGAGCTTGCGACCACCATCGCGCCCACCGAGGCGCCGACGATCATCATCCCCTCGAAGGGCAAGGCGTGCAGAAGCACCCCGAAGCTGCCGCCCGACAAGCCATAGCCGCCGAACACAAGGCCGAAGACCAGGACCAGTCCGATCAGGATCATCATGACGACATCACCTCAGGCGCACCATTTGCGAAAATCATAAATTTGGCCCTGTGGCAAGAACGGCATTGCCCCGCCTACCCGCTTTCGACTACATTTTTCGCAAACTGGGGAGTCACCGTGACAGAGTCCGTCACCACGCGCCTGCGCCTGTTTTTCCCCGACGACTTCGCGGCGCCCCAGGGCTGGCCCGAGGATGTCGGGATCGTCGCCCTGCAAGTGGGCGACGCACCCGAGATCTTTCCCTTCCATCGGCGGGAAAGCCCGGAGGCGATCCTCTCCCGCATCGAGACGCTGACCACGCACCGGCTGGCCGAGGCCGCCGTCTTCCCGCCGGTCGAGGGCCATCCCGTCTGCGACCTGCCCTTCACCGCCGTCGCGCGGTTGCGGCTGGGGATCGAAAGTTTCCTCGCCAGGTCACCGGACGCCGTGGAAGAGGCGGCGGACTTCTCGGTCAACTTCGGCTTCGCGGTGGACGAAGGTCTGGACCTCGCCGCCCTGGTCCGGGTCCCCGATCCGCAGACCGAAAGCGACGCCCCGCGGGTCACGGCGGAACTGCCGGGCTATGCGCCCTTCCAGCCCCTGGCCTCCCCCGGCCGGATAGCCATTCCTGCCCTCCTCGTCTCCTCGCCCACGGGTGAGTTGGCGATCCTGATCGACCCGGAAGCAGCGCCCGTCGCCGTCGCCCCTTCCGATGTTCTGGTCCGCGACGACGGCCTGGCCCTGGCCTTGCGCCGTTCGGCATTCGACGGGCAAGACCTGCCGGGATCGCTCCTTCTGCCCCCGGACTGCCTCGGCATCCGCCCGCCGGCCACCGGCCTGCCGGCACTCATCATGCCGCAGGACAGGCATTACCTCGTGACACCAGTCTACGAAGCCCCCGTGCAGGACCTGCCCGATCCGGCCACGCCTCCGGCGCCAACCGGCGAAGAAACCAGGTCTTTCGGCAGGTTGGCCCTGCAGCGCAGCTTTGCGGCCGTGGCCTGCATCCTTGCCGCGGCTGTCGCGCTCGCCCTCTTGCCGTCCGGCACGACCCGCACGGCCGAGCAGGACGCGGCCCCCCTGCATGCCCTCAGGGCCGGGCTCTTCCAGTAATCTCCAGCCCGACCTCGTCGCGCAGAGTCCGCACGTCGGACGGGCGCATCACGCTGCGCAACGACGACCATGTCACGGTCCGTCCATCATGGGTTGCGCGGCTGGAGGTGACCAGCAGCGTCTCTTCCGCGATCAGCGCGCTACCGACAAAGGTGATCTCGCGCTGCGCCGGGCAGCAGGTCAGGATCAGGCGCTTGATATCCTGCAGTTCGGCCTCTTCACCATCTTCTGCCAGAAGATAGCCACGCACGCCCGCGCCCTGCGCTTCCAGCCGAAGGCCGCCCGACGGGTCCGCCCGGCACTGGATCGCGGCGTCGCCATCGGACGGCCGCAACCCGATACGCTCCAGTTCCTGCATAAGGGTGGCTTGCGTGCCAGACGTGAACGGGCCGCAGAAAAGCCGGTTACGGGACATCAGGAGGCCCGCCTTGACACGAAGGCGCCAGCCGTTCCGGCGCGCGGCTCGATACCCCTGTCCGCCGCACGCAGAAGATTGCATGCAAAGTCACACCACAGAACCAGTCGCCACACCCTGATCACCCACGCAAACAGCCGCGCTTACATTCGCACTCTTGAAGGTAGACTTCTGCCAAAAGATTTCCAGTTTCTTTTTCCTAAATTTTGATCGTGCTGCTTTGGATTGCTTGCAAAGTGCCGAAAAATGCACGATCCTAGAAATCAGTCATTACGCAGGTGCCACAACCATAGGTAAGTTTCGGTTAGCGTGGCGAAACCAAGACGGGATATTTTCATGCCTAGCCTCGCCAGATCTGACTTGTCGCTGGATCAAAAGGCCCCCGGCACAGCTGCGGGGTCGCTGTCTTATTCCGTCGAAACCGTGACGCCCGCCCAGGCGCGCAGCTATCTCGCCTCGGCCGAGACTGCGCGAAAACCGGACGCGCGCGTCGTCGGCACCTATGCCGCCGCCATGAAGGCCGGGGCCTGGGTGGTGAACGGCCAGCCGATCATCTTCGACACCGATGGCAAGCTGGTCGACGGCCTGCAGCGCCTTTCGGCCTGCGTCGAGGCGGACGTTCCGTTCAAGACCCTGGTTGCCCGAGGCGTCCATGCCGACACGCTTCACACCATCGACCAGCACCGCGCCCGGTCCTACGTCGCCGTGCTGGAAGCGCGGGGCACCTACCAGCGCCCGGCCTCTCTGGTCCGGCTGATGGGAAAACTCATCCGCATCGAAAACGGCACGCTTGGCCTTTCCGTCCAGCCGATCAGCTGGTCGCGCTACGACCGCGTCCTCGACGCCAACCCCGAGCTTGTGGAAGCCGCCGCCATGGCCGACCGCTACCGCGGGCTCAAGGTCCACTCCCAACCCATCGCGGTCCTTGCCTTCATGGCGCTCCGCGCGGGTCACCAGACCGCTTTCCGCAATTTCCTGGTCGCGCTGGACACCGAGGATGACCAGACCGGGTTCAACGGCGCGACGAACCTTCTGTCCACCCTGGAAGCGATGCGCGCCGTGGGCGAAGTCGGCGTCGACCAGATGATCGCCCTCGGCATCCTCGCCTTCAACGACTGGCTCGAGGATGTCCGCCGCCGCAAGGTCTACAAATGGGTGCCCGAGCGGCGCAGCGCCACGGATGCGACCGATGACCTCCCGCTCCTTTCCGGGACGCGCACCCGCCAGAAACCCGCGCCGAACCTCGGGCTTCCGATGATGACCGGCTATCCCGGCCTGCGCGAAGGCATCATCGCCGACTCCATGCACGGCGACCCCGTCGAAGCCCGGCTGGTCGAAGAGCTTCGCGAAACCGCCCGGCAGGGCGCCGAGGGCGTCTCGGTGCGGATGGTCGAGGTCACTCCCGACCTGGCGCGCCGCTGGCTGCGCGACTTCAACCAGGGCAACCGCAAGGTCCAGCCCACCCAGGTCAGCGCCATCGCCCGCGACATCAAGGCCGGCCGCTGGATGGTCAACGCCCAGCCCATCTGCTTTACCAGCGACCCCTTCGCCCCCTCGGCCAGCCGCGGTGCAACCCGGCTCCTGAACGGCCAGCACCGCCTGCACGGCGTGGTCGAGGCCGACACCCCGATCGAGGTTCCCATTGCGACCGGCATCGCCGAGACCGCCTTCGCAACCTACGACACCCACGCCCGCCGGGCCGTCTTCTCGACCGGCGCACCCCAGGCCGACCTTCGCGTCCTTGCCGGTGCCGCCCGCTTCCAGTGGCGCGTCAGCCAGGGCCTGCGCCCCAACGACCGCGCCATCCCCTCGGCTTCCGAGCTGAAGGAGACCCTGGAAAAGCATCCCGGCCTCGCCGAATGGTTCCCCGAATCGCGCAAGCGTCAGGTGGCCGAGTTCGGGTCCTCCGGCGTGATGACCTTCCTGCTTTACCACCTGCGCCAGATCGACCGTTCCGTGGCCGAGGACTACTTCCGCGACCTCTTCACCGGCGAGAACCTGACCCGGGACAACCCGGTCCTGCACTTGCGGGAAAAGATCCGCCGCCTGCGCAATCTGGAAGGCGAACAGCGCGGATCGCGGCGGGACGTCCTGACCATGCACCTGCACGCCTGGGACGCCTACCGGCAGTGGCGCGCCAACCCCGACATCACGCTCGACGCCTGAGGTCGCGGCCGGCTGCATCAGCCAACGCCCCCCGCCGCCGACAGCTCGGCCACCAGCTCGTGCGCCATGCGGTCGACCAGGCCGCCCATCTCCGGCGGGGCCTTGGCGATAAAGCTGTCGATGAAGGACAGCACCTGCCGGTCCGAGCAGGTGACCTCCAGCCCGGCCTGCTCCAGAAGGTCGTTGGCTGCCCCCATCACCTCGTCCAGCCGCACCTGCCCATAGGGGCGGTCGTTCAGCCGGAACTTGCAGCCCATCACCGCGCAAAGCTCGGCCTTTTCGGACATGTCCAGCAGCTCCGAGACGATGTGCCGGGCGGCCTGCCTCGCCCGCCCCGGCGCGGCGGCCGGAATATGCAGCGCGGCCTGTCGCGCCACCGCCTGCGAACATTCCCAGGACCCCATCAGCGGTTCTGCCGACTTTGCCGCGCGGCGGTCCAGGATGCGGCACTGGAACGCGCCGTCACCGACCCGGACCAGGAACATCCCCTCGCCATTGGGCCGCGTCGCAACCTCGCAATGCCGGTCGGGGTACATGAGCCGCATCGTCTCTTGCGCTTGCCGGGCCTCGTAGGAAAACGAGAACAGGTGTAGCTGCCACACCCCGTCGCACAGGTTGGCCGTGGTCGACCGCAGGACCGATTGCCCCTCGCCGAAGACCAGGGACGGCCGCATCCCACCCTCGGGTGCCCGGCTGGTCCAAAGCGGCAGGATCCGCTCAAGAAGGCTCAGTTCGGCCACCATCGTCGAGGCCATGACACCCGGCTTGGGGGCAGTTGTTGTCGAGTAAAGTTCAGGCATCTCTTGTTCCTAGACCGATGCGCCAAGTGTTGGATCAAATGCGGGTCAAGGTTGGAAATCTGCACCAGGGCCCGGGCTTCTGCGCCTTTTCTTGGTAACAGGCAGGAACATGACACTGCTACGTATCTTCAGTCTCCGGCGCTATCCATCGACAGTCTGCGCAGATCCATAAGGTAGGGGATGCCCGTCCGGATAGTCGCCAGCCGTGTTCAGGCGATCAGCACTTCGATCCCGCGGGCGCGGAAGGCGTTGGCGTCGGGCTCCGAGATGCCGTCGTCGGTGATGAAGGAATGGATCATCTCAAGCGAGCCGAGCCGCGTGAAGCTCGACTTGTTGATCTTCGAGGAATCCGCCACCAGGTAGACCCGGCTGGCCGCGCGGATCATCGCCTCTTTCAGCTGCAGGTCCGCGAAGGACGGGTAGGTCAGCCCCGCGTCCAGCGCGACCCCGGCCGTCGCCAGGAACAGCTTTCCCGCAAAGATGTTGCGGAAGTATTCCACCGACTTGTCGCCCGAGAGGCTGAGCGTCGGCGCCTTGAACTGGCCCCCCGGCATGTGCACCGCGTTCCCCGGCACCGCGCCCAGGATGATCGCGATGTTCAGTGCGTTGGTGATCACCGTCAGGTTCTTTCGGCTGACCAACCGCTGCGCGATTTCCGTCGTGGTAGTGCCCGCGTCCAGGATGATCGTCTCGCCGTCCTTGACGAGCTCTGCTGCGAGCGCCCCGATCCGGCGCTTTTCCTCCATGTTCTCCTGGTGGTGCAGCGTCATCGTGCCCACCTGCGCGGGCACCGTGTTCAGGAAGGCCCCGCCATGTTCGCGGGTGATCTGGCCATCCTGCTCCAGCCGTTCCAGGTCCTGCCGGATCGTGGCCTCGGAAACCTGGAAGGCCACCGCAAGGTCGCGCACGCGGGCGCTGCCTTCCTCCTGGATCCAGTCCAGGATCCGCCGCCGGCGCGGCTCGGAAAGCAGGCCCGAGACGGGCTCCTGGCGCAAAGCCTCGGGCTTCGGTTTCTGCAAAGGGGTCCCCAAAGTGACAGTGCCAAGGTGCAGCGTAATCGAGCGAAACCGGAAAACCAACCGCGCTCAGCGGCTGGCGGATGCCTCAAGGCGCGGCGACACCGGCGTCATCCAGTTGCTCCGGGTCGGGCAGGTCGCGCAGGGATTGCATCCCGAAGGCGGCCAGAAAGGTATCGGTCGTGACGAAGGTATAGGGTGCGCCGCGTCGCGGTTCGCGCGGGCCGGTCGCGATCAGGTTTCGCTCGGCCAGGCGTCCGATCAGGTCGCGGCTGATCTCCTTGCCGAAGATGTCTTTCAACCCGTCCCGGCTGACCGGCTGATGGAACGCGATCGCCGCCAGCACGGCCAAGTCGAATTCGGACAGGTCCAGGCCCTGGCCTCCGACATCCGCCGCCGCCCGGATCACGGGCCCATAGGCGGGCCGCGTGCGCAGCATCCAGCCCGTCCCGACCCGCGCCACCTCGTAGGGCCGGCCTTCGAGGTCCACCGCCAGATCCTCGATCAGCAGGTCGACCGAGGCCGCCTGCCCCACCACCCGCGCCAGATCCTCACGGGGGACGGGCGCGGCGCTCGCGAACAACACGGCCTCGATCCGCCGCATCCATTCCCGCCAGCGTAAGGAGGGCGGCAGATCGGCCAGTTCGCGGTCCAGGTCGGATGTGCCTCGCCGGGTCCCTGCCATGGTCAAAGCCCGTAAAGCCGGAAGGTGTCGCGTCCCGTCAGTTCGCGCAGCGCGCCCAGGTCCACCAGACGGTCGCACAACCGCCGTGCCGCCCGGTCCGACATGCTTCCCTGCACTTCCCGGGCCAGCGCGGCAGGCGCCACCGCATCGCGCGCCAGGAACAGCTCGACCGCCCGCGCCGCGCCCTTGGCCCGCAGCTTTGGGGCCGCCGCGCGCATCCGCACCGCCCGCCGCGCCAGATCGGCGGCAAGCGCGACCGCCTGCCCTGCCCCCTCGGCGACGGCCCGGTGACAGGCGAGCCGCAGCTCGTCACCCCGCAGCCGCAGCGCGCGCGGCCGAAGCGCCACCGAAATCAGCGGCACGAGATGATCCCAGCCCAGCGAGTGCGACAGGACAGCGTCGGCCAGGACCAAGGCTGCCGTCTCGCCGCGGGGGGAATCGGTCAGCACCGACTCCAGCGCCACTGCCGCCCGCCCCACGGGCGTCGCCCCCCCGGCATCGAGGCTGGATGCGATCCGGTCAGCCGGCACGCCCTCCAGCACCTTGGCAAGCCCGCCCACCGAGACCGGCCGCGTCACCGCCTGCGACCAAAGCCGCAGGATCCGGCCCGCAGGACCCGAATCGTCGCCTGGCTTTGTCAGGTGCAGCGCATCGCGCAAGGCCGCCTGCCCTTCCCGGCGTCCCGCAGCCCCGACGCAGACCTCGGCCGCCGCCAGCGCCAGCCGGTCGCGCAACAAGGCCAAGGGAAGGGCGGGATCGGCCGCCAGCACCTGCAGATGCGCCAGCGCCGCACCCGACCGGAATGCCGCAGTTTCAATGGCTTCCACCGCGCCGCCGCCGACCCAACCCGGCATCGCGGGCAGGTCCGGCACACCGTCTGGGCTGTGCGAACGGGGTTTCCTCATGCGGGCAGTGTATTTGGCGACGGCGCTTTTGGCCAGCGACAAGCGCGATTTGCGCCGCGCTTGGTGCAATACCTTGACGTCCAATAATCTTGCATTATCGGACATGATGGGGATAGGTTCAGCCATGGCTCAAATCCCGCCGGAAACACTCCGCAAGGCGCCCTGGAAACCGGTCCTCGAAACCGGTGAAGAAGACGTTCCCACAGCGCTCGCTCCCCCTGCCCTGCCGCCCCACATCGCCAGCTCAGGCACGCTGGACCGCCTGGCCGAGACCGCGCGGGACTATGCGCGTGCGGCGGTCTCGGAGAACACGCTTCGGGCCTACGCCGGGGACTGGGCCCGCTTTGCCCGCTGGTGCCGCCTGCGCGGGGCGGACCCCCTGCCCCCTTCTGCCGAACTCGTGGGCCTCTACATCGCCGACCTGGCTTCCCCGCGGGGAAGGTTTCCCGCCCTTTCCGTCTCCTCGATCGAGAGGCACCTCTCCGGCCTCGCCTGGGGCTATGCGCAACGCGGCGCGCGGCTGGACCGCGGCGACCGCCACATCGCCAGCGTGCTGGCCGGCATCCGCCGCAGGCACGCCCGCCCTCCCGCGCAGAAAGAGGCCATCCTGCCCGAGGACCTGCGCGACATGCTGGCCACCCTGCCCCACGACCTCCGCGGCCTGCGCGACCGGGCGATCCTGCTGGTCGGCTTCGCCGGGGGCCTCCGCCGGTCCGAGATCGTCAGCCTCGACCTCGGCCGCGACGACACGCCGGACAGCGGCGGCTGGGTCGAGATCCTGGACGAGGGCGTGCTGATCCGGCTTCGCGGCAAGACCGGCTGGCGCGAGGTGGAGGTGGCGCGCGGCGCCAACGAACAGACCTGCCCGGTCACCGCCCTGACCCGCTGGCTGCATTACGCCCGGATCGACTTCGGTCCGCTGTTCGTGGCGGTCAGCCGGAACGGGCTGCAGGCGACCCCCGACCGGCTGTCGGACAAGCACGTCGCCCGGCTGGTCAAGACCTGCGTCCGCGAGGCCGGACTGCGCCCCGACCTGCCCGAGGCGGATCGCGTCCGCCTGTTCTCGGGCCACTCGCTGCGCGCGGGACTGGCCAGCAGCGCCGAGGTCGACGAGCGCTTCGTCCAGAAGCAGCTTGGCCACGCCAGCGCGGAAATGACTCGGCGCTACCAGAGGCGGCGCGACCGTTTCCGGGTCAACCTGACCAAGGCCGCCGGTCTCTAGACAGCCGACTTGCCAGGACGGTGCTACCAGGTCATACTCTCCGAAAGGAGTCCGCGATGACGGTCAAGAGTTCCATCTCTCTGCGCGATGACCAGCACGCCTTCGCCAAGGCCCTGGTCGATGGCGGTCGCTTCCCCTCGGTCAGCGCCGTGGTGCAGCAGGGCCTGGACCTTCTGCGCCAGCAGGACGCGGATGCCGAGGCTGACCGCACCGCCCTGCGCAGCCTGCTGGCGGAACGGTCCGCAGGCCCCTTCGTGACCGGCGATGATCTGCGCCAGCGCCTTGCGGCCCGGCGCGGCGCGAAGGCGGAATGACGGCATCCGACTGGACGGTCCTGTTTGCCGCCGACGCGGTTTCGGACCTGGCTCTGATCGAAGCCCACCTGAGCCAAGCCTACCTCACCTTCGGCGAAAGCCCCGCCGAGGCCCGCCAGCACGCCGAGGCGCGGATCGAAGCGATCATCGCAACCGCCGAGCGGCTTGCCACCGCCCCCTTCCGTGGCGCGGCGCGGGACGACCTGTTGCCGGGGCTGCGGCACCTTGCGCTGGACGCGGCGATCTACTGGTTCCTTCCCGACCCAAGGACCCGCCAGATCCGCGTTCTGGCCATCTTCTTCGGCGGGCAGGACCACCAACGCCACATGCTGGTCCGCCTGCTGCGGGGCGAGCGAGGCTGACCCGTCCTGTCCCCGGAAACGGGCAGGACGC
Source organism: Tabrizicola sp. (assembly GCF_041913445.1). Taxonomy (GTDB): domain Bacteria; phylum Pseudomonadota; class Alphaproteobacteria; order Rhodobacterales; family Rhodobacteraceae; genus Tabrizicola. Next base: position 14,469 of record NZ_JAYSFG010000014.1, on the reverse strand, counting down.
CCCTGCCCCACCCCCGGACCTTCCCCGCGGGGAAGAGTCTTCCGTCAGTCAAGCTGGTCCAGCATCTGCCGCACGGCTTGTTCCAGCCTGCGGCGGTCGATGGTGGTGAAGTCCCGGTCGAGCTGGATTTCCAGCTTGCCCACCGCCGCCACACAGCGGGCGCGCCCCTCGCTGCGATCGAACTGGAAACTGGTCTTGGCCTTAGCGGGCTTTTCGGGCCGGGGCGTGTCCGGGGCGGGTGCGCTGGCCTCGCCCTCACCCTCATCGCCTGCAAAGCGGCGGAGGACCGAAAGCTCGTCCGCGACCGAGCGGTTCTCCCAGCCCTGCAGTTCGGCCCGGATCAGCCGGGCCAGGCCGTCGACCTCGTCCAGCCGGCGGGCCAAGGCCAGACCCAGCGCGCGCGGGATGTCCTGGGGATACATGAGGTCGCCGCCCAGTCGCTCGACAACGGCCATGAAGGTGCGGATGTAGCTGCGTTTCTGGTAGCCGGCCGACTTGAAGAGGACGGCCACCGCCTTGTCGGGGTCCGTGACCGAGGTGCCCGGATCGGCGGCGTAATCCAGCGCCAGCATCGCCATTTCGGCAAAGGAGATGTCCTTCCGCACCAGGTTTTCATCGACCATCTTGCGGTAAAGCGCCTCGAGATCCTCGCCCGGCTGGGTGACAGCGGCGGGGATCGCGCCGTAGCGGGCGGCATCGCCGGTCTCGTCCAGAAGCTCGCGGTAGGCCGAGAGACGGCGGTAACCCTGGATCAGCTCGTACCGGCCGTCGGGACGCGCCTCAAGCCGGATCGGGTTCGACAGGCCCAGCTCCGAGATCGATGCCTTGAGCTCGGCCAGTTCGAAGTCCGGACCCTTCTTCCGGTCCCGCACCAGCTTGGTCATCTCCACAAGCTCAAGCGGGACCAGGTCGACCACCAGGCCCAAACGCTTCAGCCGGACATGCTCATGCGCGAGGGCATCGTTCTCGGCGCGGATCTGCGCCTCGATCTCTTGCCGCTCGCGGGTGGCATCGGCCGTTTCGCTGATAGCCGCCGCCATCGGGCCGCGGCGCGCGGGCGGACCGGAAATCTTCCCCGCGGGGAAGGTTTCGGCCGCGTCATCCGAGGGCAGTTCGATATCGAACATGCGACGCTTCTTGGTCATGGGCTTCCCCCCTTCAGATCTTGTCCCAGGCGGCGAGCACGCTGCCGCGGAATTCCTCGTAGGCGCGGTCGAAACTGGCGCGGGCGCGGCGCCAGGTTTCCCGCGTCATCTCGCGATAGTCGATTTCGTATACCGAGGAGAGAAACCGGCCGGACTGTTCGACGGCGCGGGTCATCTCGATCGGATGTTCGGCGACATGTGGCCCGAAAACCTTGCGGAAGGCTTCGAACATCGCGCGGTGGAGGTCATTGCCGGGCTCGTACCGCGTCATCAGGAAGCGGACGTCGGCGAAGGCCTTGGGCAGCGAAACCTTCCCCGCGGGGAAGGTCGGGCCGAAACCGGAGAGGTCGGCGAGCGCCTCGGACAGCTGCCCAATGAAGCTGGTGGTGCTGTCATACTCCCAGTAGCCGGGGCCGGAAGGGATATAGAGCATGTCGGCCGCGAAGACCGCGTTCATGGACTGGTAGCCGATGGCGGGCGGGCAGTCGAAGAGGATGAGGTCGTAATCATCGTCGCCCAAGCTGTCGAGGTAGCGCGAGACGGCGGCGAAGAAGGACCATTCGGGGTTGAGGTGGCGGTACTGGGCGGAGGCGAACTCGACAAAGGCGGCGTTGGCGCAGGAGGGAACGATGTCGATTGTGGACCAGGCGGTCGGCTTGATGAAGTCGTTGTGGCGGAGCTCGCCCAGGCCAAGGTCGCGGATGGAGGCCGGGATGGTCCGGCGGGGCAGGGCGGTGCCCGAGGCCGCGCCGGTGGCGGCGGCGTTGAGCCGATCGGTCTCGCGGATCAGGTCGCGGGCCATGATGCCCCAGACGGTGTAATCCTCGGCCACGTCGTTGAGGCCCATCGAGTGCGACAGGGTGGCCTGCGGGTCGAAGTCGACGAGGAGGACGCGGTAGCCGTCCAGCGCAGCCGCATGGGCGAAGTGGAGTGCCACGGTCGACTTGCCGGCCCCGCCCTTGAAGTTGGCGACCGCGGCCCGGAAGGCGCGCTTGCCCTGGGGCCGGGGGGGCATCAGGGTCTTGCGGTTGATCTTCATCTTCCGGCGGAGCGCGTTGATCTCGTCCAGGGAGAACCAGCGCTGGCGGCCATCGGGTTCGACTTCCCCGCCGGGAAGGTCGGGCTCGGCGGCGAGGCGGCCGCGGAAGGTGGACTGGTTGATCCGGAAGATCAGCTCGGCCACCTCCCAGGACGAGAAGCGGCGGAGGGTCTTCTGGCTTTCGGGGCTGAAGGTCTGCTGGCGGATCCAGCTTTGCATCTTCAGCGACTGGGCCTGCAACCGGGCGAGATCTTCGTGCGTATACATGCGCGCCTCGTTGGAACGTAAATTCTTGCTGGTTTCCGAAATACGCCGGATTTGCCAGGAATGCAAAACCGAAGTTATCATCGGAAGAAACCTTCCCCGCGGGGAAGATTCTCCTTCGGAACAGGGCTGGGGGGCCGAATCGGGGAGGCAGGCAGGGCAGGGCGCCGGAGGATGGGGCCGGCTAAGATATAGGGGGACATCAGGACGTCCGCCACAGCATATTGGGGGACATTTTCTCGCGATTTAGGGACAGTCAGGGTGTCCCCCAATACCAGAGATACCCGATTTCTTCGAAATGGATTTGGGGTCGAAGAGCGCTCTGCCGCCACGGCGCTTGACAGAATCGGAAAGGTGGACGCAAATAGCCGACAGATGGGAAAGAGCGTTGACATCACGCTTCCTTCACCAAGAGGCCGCACAAGGCCCACCACAGAGGCAGGCCAAGGTCCGGGCGGACCCAGGGTCAGGACAGGAGAGAGACATGCAGCTTCCCCGGCCCGTCGGGCGCGAGGCCGCATCGCGGAAATACGATATCCTGTCCGCCCTGATGGCGTTTGCCCTGGCGAAGGACAAGCATGTGCAGCGGCAGGTGCTGCGGGTCATGGCGCTGATCACCACGCGGTACAACTGGCAGCGCGACGAGCTGACGATGGGGCAGGGCGAGATCGCGCGGCTGTGGTCGGTGGACGACCGCACGGTCAAGCGCGAGATGGCGCGGTTGCGGGCGCAGGGCTGGCTGGTGCTGAAACGTCAGGGGGCGCGGGGGCGGGTCAGCGTCTATGGGATGGACCTGAACCGGATGCTGGAGGACACGCGCCCGGCCTGGCCGCTGATCGGCGAGGACTTCATCGCCCGGCTTGACCCCAAAGCCACGGCGGTGGAGGGGCAGGGGGCGTCGAACGTGGTGCCGTTGCGGGGTCTGTCGGGGCCCGCGCCGGTGCCGGATGGCTCGGTCTGGGCGATGGCGCAGGCCTGGCTGCACCAGGATGACGCGGCGATCTATGGCGCCTGGTTCCACGCGCTAACCGAGGCAGGGATCGAGGCCAACTGCCTGACCCTGGCGGCACCCACTCGGTTTCACGCGACCTATGTGGCGACGAACCTCAAGGACCGCCTTCTCGCGGCGTTGTGGCGGCTGGAGCCCAGCCTGCGCGACGTGCGGATCATCGGCTGAGGGCCGCCAGAGCGGGGCAGGGGGGCCACGAAGGACGACATCGGCCCGCGACGAAGCGCGGGCCGATATGGCGTCAGAACTTCGCCTGCAGGTTCAGGAACAGCCCGCGGTCGTCCAGGGTGGTGTCGCGCAGGTCGTCGCTGAACTCGCCGAAGTTGTAGCCCAGCCCGACCTTGGCGTGGTCCCCGAAGCTGCGGTAGACCGTCAGAAGCGTGCCGGTCTTGGTCTGCTCGGCGTCCGGCAGCCAGAGAAGCCGGGTCTCGCCGCTGAGCTCCCAGTTGCTTTCAAAGGCATAGGTGGCCCGCAGGGCAAGGAGACCGGCGTCGTTGTCGGTGAAGACATCGGTGGTGCGCGGCGCGGTTTCGCCGATGCGGTAGGCCAGCTTGCCGCCGAACTCCCAAGCGGCGTCGGGATCGAAGATCGCATCGACGCTGAAGATGTGGCTGCGCTGCTTGTCGCCGGCATTGCTGCCGTCGGCGCTGATCTGGTCGGCCCCCGGCAGGTCGTAAAGGTAGGTATAGCGCGCCAAGACGTTCCAGCGGTCGTTGTCTGTCGGGCGCCAGGCATAGCCGAGGCTGGCCTCGACATAGCGGCCGTCCAGGAACGCCTCCTGGTCGCTGTCCGAGACCAGGGCGTCGATGTCGGCCAGGAAGCGCCAGTCCTCGCTGACCTGGTTGCTGTAGCTGGCGAGGAGAGCCCAGGTCGTGCGGTCGGCGGTGGCCGGGTCCTCGTGATCCTCGATACGGTATTCCAGCCGGGCCTTGCCCTGGACGCCGTCGCCGTTGTCGTAGCGGCTGCCGACACCGATGGCGGTATAGTCGCTGTCCGCGTCGTTGGTGTCGACGATGCGCCCGCGCTCGAGGTTGGCGGACCAGCTCCACAGTTGCGAGGGCGTGTAGGTCACGCCATAGGCCTGGGTCAGGGCCCGGCGGTTGCCGAAGAGGTCGTAGCTGTCCTCGACAAAGTAGCTGAGGCCCTGGTCGACTTCCCGCTCGGCCCCCAGAAGGAAGCGGCCCTTGTGGTCGCCGTTGAGGCTGGTGCCGGCGATGTCGCGGTTCGGGTCCAGCTCGTAGCCCAAGTAGAACCGGTCGGCCGCCGTCGGACGGAAATCCAGCAGCGCGCGGGCGCCGATGCCGTTGGTGCCGTCCGAGATCTCGGTCTCGATGCCGACGGTGTCGGTCAGGTTGACGTCCAACCCGAAGCCGATGCGGTCGTTGCGGCGGATGCCGCCCGAGCGGGCGACGGTGGCCTGGCCGAAGAGGTAGAGGCTTTGGTCCGCGCCAAGGTCGCGGGTGATCTTCAGCCCCAGGTCCGTGCGCTTGCCGGTGTCTTCCGGATCGCCGACCTGGACCTCGTCGCGGTGGGTCACTCCGACCTGGACTTCGGTCACGCCCGAGGTCTGGACGGTGACGCTGGCCTCCCCCAGAGTGCGGCGGGTGCCGTCGTCGGACTTGAAATCCTCGTAGCCGAGCGACAGGCCGACGCGGTCGCTGACCCGGGTCTGCAGGCCGAAGCCCCAGACGGTCTGGTCGGCGGAGACGTCTTCGGACAGGGTCTGGAAGCCGGCTTCCTTGTCCTCGTACCAAGCTCGCAGGGTGCCGTCGGCGCCGGGGGCAAGGTCGGCATGGCTGATCTCGGCCCCGAAGCGCAGGGCGCGGGCGCGGTCGCTGCCGGTGGTCGCGGGTTCGTCCACCCAGGTGAAGCCGCCGTCGGTCGAGAGCGACCGGCCAAAGCCGGTGCCGGTGCTTTCCGCCACCTCGGCGTCGATGTGGCTGTCCGGGCTGATCTGGAAGCGGAGGTCGATCGCCTGGGCCTGCAGGTCGGCGGTGTCGGTCGTCTCGTCCATCGCGGTGACCCCAAGGCGCACGCGGTCGCCGGGAAGCCAGGTTTCCACCCGCCCGCCAAAGGCCGCGCCGTCGGGGTCGGCGATCGTGGGGATGTATTCGTATTGCGCCACGAGGTTGACCACGTAGTCGCCCGACGGCCCCCCGGTGACCGGCCCGCCCGCGGCCGCGCTGGCGGTCAAAGGCTCGGTCAGGATGACGGTGCCCTGGAAGTAGTCGATCCGGTAGTCCTCGGCCGCGGCCAGCGTCCGGGTCGAGACGACGCGGCCGGTGACGGGATCGACGATCTCGACCCGCAGGGTTTCGCTGCCCGAGACCAGGTCGCGGCGTTTCAGCACGTAGACCGACCCGCCGGTCCCGCGCAGCTCGTCGCGCTGCGGCAGGCTTTCGGGCTGGGCGGCGTAAAGCGTGGCGGAGACGCGGCGCTCGCCGTCGAGGGTGGTGTCTGGGGACCGGTAGACACCTTGCGCGCCGTAGAGGTTGCGCGTGGCGGAGAGGAAGGCGGAATGGTCGATCCCGGCCTTGAAGTCGCCCCACATCAGGTGGTTGCCGTCCTTTTCGACCTTCAGGTACAGCTTGCCCGAGGTCGGCGCGTCCTCGACGATGCGCGAGTCGTCGCCGTAGGTCGGGTAAAGATCGTCGCGGTCGATCCGGTCCAGCACGGAACGCGGGTTCTTGTTCAGGACATCGTCGAAGATGTCGTCCAGGTCCTCTTCGCCGCTGTCGAACGAGGCGGTCACGCGGGCGCCGCTGGCGACCACGCCCTTGGCGTAGAAGGCGAGGTGGCCCCAGCGATAGGTCTGCGCGTCCGAAAGCGAGCTGCCGCGCTTGCCGATGGTCACATCGGCGAGGCCGGTGGCGAACCAGTCGCTGCGCGGGATGTCGATCTGGCGGGTGAGGGTGACGCCCTGCTGTCCCGGCGCGGCCAGCGAGACGCTGACGTTCTGCGCGCCGGGCGGCAGGACCAGGTCGGTGACGAAGCGCCCCTGCGGATCGACGGGGATCGCGCGGCCCATGACCATGACCTTTGCGCCCGCGGGCAGGCTTTCGCCGCTGACGGTGACCATGCCGCCGGTCAGCGGGATGTTGCGCAGCGCCGTGCGGTCCTCGGCCTCGCCCGCGGCAGTGACGGGGCCGTTCAGGTCGGGCGCGACGGGGCTGGAGCGGCGGCTGATCCGGGCCGGGACGGTTTCGTCGAAGCGGCCCGCGCTGTCGTAGACCCGGAGCACATAGGCGAAGTCGGCCTCGTCGCCGTCGGGCATCACCCAGTCGAGCGTGCCGTCCGGATCCATCGGGAGAACCACGGTCCGGTCCGCGCCAGAGGTGCGGTCGCGCGTGGTGATCCGCAGTTCGGCGCGATCGATCCAGCGGTCGTAGTTGTTCGAGGCGCGGAAGGTCACGGTGTCGCCCGCGCGGAATTCAGAGGCGAGGTTGTCGGTCAGGACGTTCAGGCGGCGCTCTTCGCGGATGGCGTCATAGCGGACCTGGACGTCGGCGGCCTGCAGGGCGAGGTCGGTCCCGCGCTGGTCGCCGGCGGGGCTGGTCGCGCCGGCGATGACCTCGCGCTCCTCTCCGGCGATGGTCTCGCCGTCGAGGCTGATCGAGAAGCCCTTCGGCGCGGCTCCCTCGTCGCCCTGTTCGAGGTTGGCCGCGACGGGCTTCGACACGACCTCGCCATCGGCGCGGCAGTCGGGCGGCAGCTGGCCGTCGACCGGGGCGCAGGCGTCCTGCCCAAAGGCCGGAAAGGCCGCCGCAAGCGCCAGAACCGAAACCAGCCCCCCAAGACGGGTGCGGGTCGGGCCAGAGACCTTCATCTGACGGTTCATCTCAGCCACTCCTCTCAGTTCTTCTCGATCACGGTGGTCTCGAGGCCAAGCTTGCCCCGGCCCCGGTCACGCCACAGGTCGCGCAGGCGGTCTTCCACCAGCTTCAGCCGGTCCTCGGCCAGGTCGGTCGTCTCGCCGTCGACGAAGTAGGACAGCCGGACGAACGAGGGTTTGCGGGCGACGGATTTCACCAGCGCCTTCAGACCCTTGTCGAGATCCTTGCCGATCTCGCCGGTCTGCGGGTCGAAGGCCTCGGCCGTCAGGTCGACGCGCACCAGGTTGGTCAGGGAGACGCCGAAGTTCATTTTCGACATCATCCCCTGCGTCAGCCGGACGGTGCGCGGGTTCTCGGTCGTCACGCGGTAGCCCGTGGGCAGGCTGCGCGGGTCGAGCTTCAGAAGGAAGGTCGAGCCGATGTCCTGCGGGATCGCCGCACAGGGCACGCTGAAGCGGCCGTGTTCGTCGGTCGTGATGATCCGCCCGTCGACCGTCGCCAGACGCGCGGACGGGATGCCCATTTCTCCGGCGTCCTGGTAGCCGTCGTGGTCGGCGTCGTCGAAGACCTTGCCGATCACGTCCGAGCAGACGAAGGCCGGGGTCAGGTCGTAGGTAATGATCACGAAGGCCGGTTCGAGCAGGACCCCCGACAGGTCGGCGATCTGGTAGCGGATCGGGGTCGGATCGCCCTGGAACCCGGGTTCGGGCGTGAAGGTGATCGTCCCGTTGACCAGATCGACGGTCCAGACCCCTTCGCCCGGGACCACAAGCGGCTCGCCGGGGGCGGAGGTGCCCAGGATCTGCAGCGTGGACGGGTCGAAGACGCCGTTCGGGTCGCGGTCGTTGCCAAGCACCCGGATGGTCACCGCCGTGCCGGGGATGTTGCCGCGCGAGATGTCGTCGACCAGTTCCGTGACCCCGACGCTTTCCACCACGACGGTCGCGGTGGCGCTGTCGCAGTTGGCGGGGTTCAGGGCCTCGCAGATCGTGTAGGAGTAGCTGTAAGTCCCCGGCGTGGTCCCGGCCGCCACGGTGATCGTGCCGTCCGGGTTCATGGTGATGGACCCGGTGGCAGGTGTCGGAGCAGAGCCGGGCGTCAGGGTGATCGCGGCCGCGTCGACCGGGGCCCCGTTCAGCGTGTCGTTGCCAAGCACGCTGGCCGTCGACCCGCCCAGGGCGGCCGAGACCGCTGCCGTCGCGTCATCGACGGCGTCGATCACGGCGGCACCCACGACGACCGTGGCAGTGGCGGTGTCGCAGTTGGCAGGGTTCAGGATCTCGCAGATCTCGTAGGTGTAGGGGTAGGTCCCTGCGGTGGTCCCGGCGGCGACGGTGATCGTGCCATCGGGGTTCATGGTGATGGACCCGGCGGCGGGGGTCGGGGCAGGGCCCGGCGTCAGGGTGATCGCGGCGGGGTCGACCGCCACGCCGTTCAGCGTGTCGTTGGCCAGCACCGTGTCCGTGGAGCCTCCGGTGATCCCGCTGATCGTTGCCGGTGCGTCATCGACGGCGTCGATCACCGCGGCACCCACGACGACCGTCGCGGTGGCGGTGTCGCAGTTGGCGGGGTTCAGGATCTCGCAGATCTCGTAGGTGTAGGGGTAGGTCCCTGCGGTGGTCC
>NZ_JAYSFG010000014.1:0-5456 GCF_041913445.1 Tabrizicola sp. | reverse complement strand
GGGTTCAGGATCTCGCAGATCTCGTAGGTGTAGGGGTAGGTCCCTGCGGTGGTCCCGGCGGCGACGGTGATCGTGCCATCGGCGTTCATGGTGATGGACCCGGCGGCGGGCGTCGGCGCGGCGCCCGGCGTCAGGGTGATCGCGGCAGGATCGACCGCCACGCCGTTCAGCGTGTCGTTGGCCAGCACCGTGCCCGTGGAGCCTCCGGTGATCCCGCTGATCGTTGCCGGCGCGTCATCGACGGCGTCGATCACGGCGGCACCCACGACGACCGTCGCGGTGGCGGTGTCGCAGTTGGCGGGGTTCAGGATCTCGCAGATCTCGTAGGTGTAGGGGTAGGTCCCTGCGGTGGTCCCGGCGGCGACGGTGATCGTGCCATCGGCGTTCATGGTGATGGACCCGGCGGCGGGCGTCGGTGCCGCGCCCGGCGTCAGGGTGATCGCGGCCGGATCGACCGTCACGCCGTTCAGCGTGTCGTTGGCCAGCACCGTGCCGGTCGCTCCACCCGTCGCGCCGTTGATGGATGCGGGGGCGTCATCGACCGCGTCGATCACGGCGGCACCCACGATGACCGTCGCGGTGGCGGTGTCGCAGTTGGTGGGGTTCATCACCTCGCAGATTTCGTAGGTGAAGGGGTAGCTGCCCGCCGTCGTTCCGGCCGCCACGGTGATCGTGCCGTCCGGGTTCATGGTGATGGAGCCGGCGGCAGGCGAGGGCGCAGGGCCCGGCGTCAAGGTGATCGCGGCGGGATCAACCGTCACGCCATTCAGCGTGTCGTTGGCGAGGACCGAGCCCGTGGCACCGCCGGTCAGACCGTTGATAGTCGCGGGAGCATCATCCACCGCGTCGATGGGCGCGGGGTCGATGACCACGGTGATCAACGCGATATCGCAGTTGGTGGGGTTCAGGATCTCGCAGATCTCGTAGGTGAGCGAATAGGTGCCCGCCGGAGTGTCCGGCAGGATGACCAGATCGCCCGTCGGGGTCAGGAACGCGCCGCTGAGGCCGCCATTGGCGGTCACCGCGATGGTGATCAGGGCGGGGTCGACGGGGTCGCCGTTCAGCGTGTCGTTGCCGAGCACGTTGCCCGCGGTCCCGCCGGTCAGACCGTTCAGCGGCGTGGCGCTGAAGTCGTCGTCCAGCGCGTCGATGACCGGCGGAGCGACGATGACCGTTGCCGTCGCCGTGTCGCAGTTGGTCGGGTTCAGGACCTCGCAGATCGTGTAGGGGTAGCTGTAGCTGCCCGCCGTCGTTCCGGCCGCGACGGTGATCGTGCCGTCGGGGTTCATGGTGATGGATCCTGCGGTCGGCGTCGGAGCCGCACCGGGGACCAGCGTCACGGCGGCGGGCGCGAAGGGCAGGCCGCCCAGAGTGTCATTGCCCAGGACGGTGGCCGTCGAGCCTCCGGCGAAGCCGTTGATCGCGGCCGGAGCGTCATCCACCGCGTCGATCACCGAAGCGCCGACGGTCACCGAGACGGTGGTCGTATCGCAGTTGGTGGGGTTCAGCCGTTCGCAGATCTGGTAGGTGACCGTGTAGGTTCCCGCCGGGGTCGCCGGAGCGACCGAGACGGCACCCGTGGCCGGGTCCAGCGTGACGTTGGGGCTGGTGGTGGCGGTCTGGGTCAGGGACACCGTGGCCAGGGTGGCCGGGGATCCGCCCAGCGTGTCGTTCGCCAGCACGTTCGGCACAGCCGTGCCGCCGGTGGCTCCGCTTGCAACCGAGCCGGTGTCCGCCACCGCGTCGATGACCGCGGCGCCGACCGTCACGGTGGCCGTCGCGGTGTCGCAGTTCGCGGGGTTCAGACGCTCGCAGATCCGGTAGGTGACCGTGTAGGTCCCGGCCGGGGTCGCCGGAGCGACCGAGACGGCTCCCGTGGCCGGGTCGAGGGTGACGTTGGGGTTGGTGGTGGAGACCTGCGCCAGCGAGACCGTCGCCAGGGTGGCGGGGGCCGTGTTCAGCGTGTCGTTGACCAGCACGTTCGGCACGGCGGTCCCGCCGGCAGCCCCGTTTGCGACCGAGCCGGTGTCATCCACCGCGTCGATGGGCGCGGGCAGGACGACGACCGTGGCGGTGGCCGTGTCGCAGTTGGTCGGGTTCAGGATCTCGCAGATCGTGTAGGGGTAGCTGTAGGTGCCCGCCGTGGTCCCGGCCGCCACGGAGATCGTGCCGTCGGGGTTCATGGTGATGGACCCGGCCGCCGGGGTCGGGGCAGCGCCAGGGGCAAGGGTGATGTCGGCCGGGTCCACCGCCACGCCGTTCAGCGTGTCGTTGGTCAGGACCGTGGCAAGCGCGCCGCCGGAAGCTCCGATGAGGGGGGTTGCGGAATAGTCGTCGTCCACCGCGTCGATGGGCGCGGCCGTCACCACGACCGTCACCGTGGCCGTGTCGCAGCTGAGCGGGTTGACCCGGTCGCAGATCGTGTAGCTGTACTCGTAGCTGCCCGCCGTGGTCCCGGCGGCCACCGTCACGGTGCCATCGGGGTTCAGCGTGATCGAGCCTGCGGCAGGGGTCGGGCCGACCGGCGCTCCGGGGAGGTAGAGCACGTCCGCCGGGTCCACCGCCGCGCCGTTCAGCGTGTCATTGCCCAGCACGTTGGGCAGGGTGCCGCCGGTGAAGCCGTTGACCGGGCCGAGGGTATCGGCGACCGCGTCGATCACCGGAGGCGCGATGCGGATGGTGATGGTGGTCGTGTCGCAGTTGGTCGGGTTCAGGATCTCGCAGATCGTGTAGCTGTATTCGTAGATCCCCGCCGAAGTGCCCGGGGCGACCGTGACGGTGCCGTCGGGGTTCAGCGTGATGCTGCCGAAGGCGGGCAGGGGGTTCAGCGCAGCGCCGGGGGTCAGGGTGACGGCCGCCGGATCGACCGGCAGGCCGTTCAGCGTGTCGTTGACCAGGACCGATCCGGTCGTGCCGCCCGCAAAGCCGTTGACCGGGCCCAGGTCGTCGGCGACCGCGTCGATGGGTGCGGCGGTGACGACCACGGTTTCGGTGATGCCGTCGCAGCGAGTCAGGTCCAGAGGATCGCAGATTTCGTAGAAGATCCCGTAGCTTCCCGCCGGGGTGTTCGGAGCCACCGTCACGATGCCCGTTGCCGGATCAAGGCTGAGGAAGGTCACCGGCAGACCGGTGGCGAGGTTGGTGTAATCCGAGGCGACGGGGGCCGGGATCACCACGCTGTTCGCACTGCCGGAAACCAGCGTCGCATCGGTGCTGTCGACGATGTCGGAATCGATGATCGTGGCCGGCAACCCGCCGACGGTCAGGGTCCCTCCGACCAGCCCGTTCACCGGATCATAGGCCTCGGGTAGTGCTTCCAGCACCAGGGGCAGGACGGCCAGCGTCTCGACCTGGGTGTCGCAATTGGTCGGGTTCGCCAGGTCGCAGATCCGGTAGGTCACCAGCACAATTCCGCCCGGGCCGGGGACCGACATGTCGACGTTGCCCGTCGCGGTGTCCAGCGTCACTTCCGGGTAGGGGTCTCCGCCCGCGGTCAGGATCGAGACCAGGGAGATGGCGACGTTCGAGGTCGTCGCCTGCAGCCCGCCGATCCGGTCCGAGGTCAGGACGTTCATCACCAGGCCCGGAGGCGCGATGCCGCTGAAGGTCGGCGAAACCTCGGGGCGGGCGTCGATCGCGGGCAGGCCGACCACGACCGTCGCTGTCGCGGTGTCGCAGTTGGTCGGGTTCACGACCTCGCAGATCGTGTAGGGGTAGGCATAGGTCCCCGCCGTGGTGCCCGCGGCGACGGTGATCGTCCCGTCCGGGTTCATGGTGATGGAACCCGAAGCCGGGGTCGGCGCGGTGCCGGGCGTCAGGGTGATCTGCGCCGGGACGACCGGAGCGCCGTTCAGGGTGTCATTGCCCAGCACGCTGGCCGTCGTGGCCCCCGTCAGGCCGCTGACCGAGGGGAAGCTGTTGTCCACCGCGTTGATGACCGGCGGGGTCACGCGCAGACGCACGGTCGCCGTGTCGCAGTTGGCGGGGTTCAGGTCCTCGCACAGCCGGTAGGTGACGGTGTAGGTGCCCGCGGGCGTGCCTGCCGGAACGGTGATCGTCCCGCCGTCGGCGATGGTGACGCCCGTCAGCCCGCCTGGATCGGTGACGGTGATCGTGGTCAGCGCCGGGTTGACGGTCGCCCCGTTCAGGCGGTCGTTGGTCAGCACGTTGCCGGCCGAGCCCCCGGTGAAACCGTTCAGCGCCGTGGCGGTGAAGTCGTCGTCGACGGCATCGATGACCGGCGGATTGATCAGAAGCGTGACCAGGGCCGTGTCGCAGTTGCCGGGGTTCAGGTCCTCGCAGAGCCGGTACTCGACCGTGTAGGTCCCGGCCGGAGTGCCGGCGGGAACCGTCATCACGCCGCTGTCCGAGATCACAAGCCCGGCGATCCCGTCGGCGTCGACCACGGTGATCGTGGTTTGCGCGGGATTGACGGTCGCCCCGTTCAGGCGGTCGTTGGTCAGCACGTTGCCCGCGACGCCGCCGACAAAGCCGTTCAGCGGCGTGGCCGAGAAGTCGTTGTCCTCGGCCAGGATCACCGGAGGCGCCACCACCACGCTGGCCGTGGCCGTGTCGCAGTTCGTCGGATTGAGCCTTTCGCAGATCGTGTAGCTGTAGGGATAGGTCCCCGCCGTGGTGCCCGCGGCGACGGTGATGGTGCCATCGGGGTTCATGGTGATGGACCCTGCAGCCGGGGCAGGGGGCACGCCCGGGATCAGCAGCACCGCCGCCGGATCGACCGGGGCTGCAGCCAGCGTGTCATTCCCAAGCACCGTCGCGGTCGTGCCGCCGACAAAGCCGTTCACCGTCGCAGGTGCGTCGTCCACCGCGTCGATGGGGGCGGCCAGGACCACGACGGTGGCCGTGGCCGTGTCGCAGTTGGTGGGGTTCAGGATTTCGCAGATCGTGTAGGGATAGGCATAGGTGCCCGCCGTCGTGCCGGCGGCGACGGTGATCGTCCCGTCGGGGTTCATCGTGATCGAGCCGCTGGCCGGGGTCGGGGCCGCACCCGGCGTCAGGGTGACGTTTCCGCCAATTCCGACCGTGGCCGCCGCGCCGTTCAGCGTGTCGTTGCCAAGCACCGTGGCCAAGGTCGCCCCGGCAAAACCGCTGACTGCGGGCGGCGCATCATCCACCGCGTCGATGGGGGCCGCGCCGACAGTGGTGGTGACGGTGGTCGTATCGCAGTTGGCGGGGTTCAGCTGTTCGCAGATCTGGTAGGTGACCGTATAGGTCCCGGCTGGCGTGAAGGGAGCGACGTTGACCGCGCCGGTGGCGGGGTTGAGCGTGACGTTGGGGTTGGTGGTGGCGACCTGGGTCAGCGTCACGTTGGCCAAGGTGGCCGGGGCCCCGTTGAGCGTGTCGTTCACCAGGACGTTGGGAACCGCCGTCCCGCCGTTCAGGCCGTTGGCGACGGTGCCGCTGTCGGCGACCGCGTCGATGGGGGCCGCGCCGAC
>NZ_JAYSFG010000013.1:0-110141 GCF_041913445.1 Tabrizicola sp. | reverse complement strand
CGATGGTCCCGATGTTCACGTGCGGTTTCGTCCGTTCAAACTTTGCCTTCGCCATCGCGTTATCCGCCCTTGTCCAGATCGGGCCCGAGGGGGACCCGAGATTACACGGGCGGCGACTTAGCCCGCGCGTGCGGGAAATTCAAGCCTGATTGGCCGGGCAGGCCGGGGTGCGGCAGCGGCGCGCTTTGCCCGCGCCCCACCCTGCCCTATCTATAGGTCATCATGCTTGACGCCCCTCCCTCCCTTCCCGCCCGCGTGGCGCTTCACACCGAACCGATGGGGGTCTGGGCCAGCTTCCGCGCCGCACAAAGGAACGTGCTGGAGCTGATCCCCGAGGTCGCGACGCGGGTGCCGATCCTGTCCGGTCGGACGGGCAAGCGCTGGCACATGCTGATGGATCCCGACGGGCTTCGCCAAGTCCTGCGCGACCGGGTGGACGACTACCCGAAGTCGGTGGTGACGAAGCTGATCCTGGAACCCGCCATCGGCGACAGCCTCTTCGTGGCCGAGGGCGCGCAGTGGATGTGGCAGCGGCGGACGGCGGCGCCGGTCTTCTCGCATCGCAACGTCACGGCGCTGGGTCCGGTGATGACCGCGGCGGCCGAGCGGTCGGTGGCGCGGCTGGACCGGGCGGCGGGCCGGGCGGCGGACCTCTTTGACGAGATGGTGACGGCGACCTTCGAGGTGATCGCGGACGTCACCTTCTCGGACGGCACCGGCTTCGATCGGGCGGCGGTGCATGCCGCCATCGAGCAGTACATCGGCGCGACGGCGAAGGTCTCGCTTCTTGATGTGCTGGGCGCCCCGCCCTGGGTGCCGCGCCCGAACCGCCTCTGGACCGGCAGCGCCATGCGCGACACCAAGCGGCTCGCCGATCGGGCCATCGAGGCACGGAAGGCGGAAGGCGGGAAGACGCCGCCGGACCTCTTGGACCTGTTGATGGCCGGGTCCGACCCCGAAAGCGGGCGGCAGATGACGACCTCGGAGCTGCGGGACAACCTTCTGACCTTCATCGTGGCCGGGCACGAGACGACGGCGCTGACTTTGAGCTGGGCGCTGTATCTCTGCGCCTTCGATCCCTCCATTCAGGCCGCCGCGCGGGCCGAGGCGCAGGCGGCCCTGGGGGACCGTTCGGCGACGGTGGCGGACCTGCCGAACCTGCCCCTAACCCGCCGGATCGTGGACGAAGCGCTTCGGATGTATCCGCCCGCCGCTTTCCTCTCCCGCACCGCGATGGCCGCCGACACCCTCTGCGGCCGCGAGGTCCGGCCGGGCGACACGGTGATCCTGCCGATCTACGCGCTCCACCGGCATCGCCTGCTGTGGGAGGACGCAGACGCCTTCCGCCCCGACCGCTTCGCCGATCCCAAGGCGATCCCGCGCTTCCAGTACCTGCCCTTCGGCGACGGCCCGCGCATCTGCATCGGCGCAAGCTTCGCCCTGCAGGAGGCGGTGATCGTTCTGGCCACGCTCCTCGCCCGGTTCCGCTTCACGCCGATCCCGGGGAAAGAGCCGAAGCCGGTGATGATCCTGACGCTCCGGCCACAAGGCGGGGTCTGGCTGAAGGTGGAGCGTAGCTGAGTTGCGGGAGTGTCGAAGGGGGTCTATATATCCCCCTGACAAGACCCCCGGGGACCCCATGGAACGGCTGCCAATTACGGATGTCGCAATCTGGTTCAAGCATGTCCACGCCAAGGACTTGCTTGAGCGGCTGCAATCATTGGAACCCGAAGACGAGATCCTGCTCTCCGTGGACCGGGTCGTGGGTCGGTGGCGCCGCATGAAGACCGGCAAGGACGGACGCCCGGTTCACGCGATCCGGCCTGTGGGCCCGATGCGCGACGTCTGGAACGACTGGTACAAGTCAAGGAAGGGCGACCGGGTCGCAGTCGAGGCCGTGACCTTGGCGGACGATTTCCTCATGGCCACCTCTGGCCTGATGTCCGAATGGTCAAGCGCCGAGGACGACGAGGCGTTTCGTGATCTGTGACCGGTTCGACACCATCGTCGTTCCATTCCCCTTCGCCGAACAGCCCGTCCTCAAGCGTCGTCCAGGCGTTGTGGTCTCGGGCCGCAAGTTCAACGCCGAAAACGGTGCATCGCTGGTCGCCATGATCACGACGGCCAAAGCCACATCCTGGCCAAGTGACATCGAAGTGTCCGATCTCGAGTCGGCTGGTCTGCAGGTTCCCTGTATCCTGAGAATGCGGTTCGTGAGTCTGCCGAACGGCCTGATCCTGCGACGACTTGGTCGTCTGGGAGCCGTGGACCGCCTGGCCTGCGAGCGCGGCTTGGCGGAAATGCTCGTGGGTTAGGTGAACCTGTTGTCCCGCGGGAAGCCGCGCGGGGCCATCTTCCCGGCGCTGGCGCGGGCGCCGGTCCATTCCAGAAGGTCCGTCTCGGTCCGGGTGCGCCCGGCCGGGTCCTTCCAGGACAGGCCGTCGGCCTTGTGGAAGGTGACCGCGTCGGACAGGCCCCCGTCCTTGTACTTCTGCAACCTGACACCCTTGCCCTTGGCCATTTCCGGCAGCTCGGACAGCGGGAAAACCAGCATTTTCCGGTTGTCGCCCACCACAGCGATCATGTCCCCGTTGACCAGAGCGCAGACCGCCGTCTTCACCCCGTCCCGCACCGTCAGCACGGCCTTCCCGGCCTTGGTCTGGGCCACCAGTTCCTCCGACGGCACGATGAACCCGTCCCCGGCACTGGAGGCCAGGAGGAACTTCTGCCCCGCACGGAACAGGAGGAACCCGGTGATCCCGGTGTCGTTCGGCAGGTCGACCATCAGGCGCACCGGCTCTCCCATCCCCCGCCCACCGGGCAGGTTCGCGCCCAGGAGCGTGTAGAAGCGACCGTTCTCGGCCACGAGCAGGATCTTGTCCGTCGTCTCGGCATGGAAGGCGAAACGGGGGCCGTCGCCGTCCTTGAATTTCTGCTCAGCGGTCAGGTCGACATGGCCTTTCATCGCCCGGATCCAGCCCATCTTGGAACAGATGACCGTGATCGGCTCCCGGTCGATCATCGCCTCGTATGGGATCTCCTCGACCTCGGTGGCGTCGGCGAATTGCGTCCGGCGCGCGCCCAAGGCCGTCCCTTTTCCATAGACTTTCCGGACCTCGTCCAGCTCTTTCCCGATCCGCTTCCACTGGCGCCGCTCGCTGTCCAGAAGGTCGGCGAGGTCCGCGCGCTCCTTCATCAGCGCGTCGCGCTCGGCGTTCAGCTCCATCTCCTCCAGCCGCCGCAAGGACCGCAGCCGCATGTTCAGGATCGCCTCGGCCTGGACCTCGGTCAGCTGGCCCTCACCGCCGCTGGCCGGGGATTTGTAGTCCTTCTCCGACGTCGCCCGAATGTGCGATTTCGACCAGTCCTCGGCCATGAGTGCGGCCTTGGGGTCGTCGTCGTATCGGATAATGTCAATCACCCGGTCGAGGTTCAAAAAGGCGATCAGCAGGCCCTCCAGCACCTCCAGCCGGGCATCGATCTTCTCGATCCGGTGCAAGCTACGCCGCCGCAAGACGTCGCGCCGGTGGTCAAGGAACGCCCGCAGCACTTCCTTCAGCGAGCAGACCTTCGGCACCTTGCCGTCGATCAGCACGTTCATGTTGAGCGAGAACCGCACCTCGAGGTCCGAGTTGCGGAAGAGGCTGCCCATCAGCACCTCGGGGTCCACGGTGCGGGACCGGGGTTCCAGGATCAGGCGGATGTCTTCGGCGCTTTCATCGCGGACATCGGCCAGGAGGGGGACCTTCTTGATCTGGATAAGCTCGGCCAACTTCTCGATCAGCTTCGACTTCTGCACCTGGAACGGGATTTCCGTCACCACGATCTGCCAGGTCCCGCGGCCGAGGTCCTCGACCTCCCACTTCGCGCGGGTGCGGAAGGCGCCGCGGCCGGTCTTGTAGGCTTCCAGGATCGAATCGCGGGGTTCGACGATCACGCCGCCGGTCGGGAAGTCCGGGCCGGGGATCCTGGCGACCAGCTCTTCATCGGTGAGGGCCGGATTGTCCAACAGCGCGTGGCAACCGTCGATCAGCTCATCCAGGTTGTGCGGCGGGATGTTGGTGGCCATCCCCACGGCGATTCCCGAGGAGCCGTTGGCCAGCAGGTTCGGAAACGCCGCCGGCAGCACCACCGGCTCTTCCAACCGGCCGTCGTAGTTCGGGCGGAAGTCGACGGCCGTCTCGTCGATCCCTTCCATCAGCGCCTCGGCCGCCGCGGTCACCCTGGCTTCGGTGTAGCGGGACGCCGCCGGGTTATCCCCGTCGATGTTGCCGAAGTTGCCCTGCCCGTCCACCAGCGGGTAGCGCATGTTGAAGTCCTGCGCCAAGCGCGCCATCGCGTCGTAGATCGCCGCGTCCCCGTGGGGGTGGAAGTCCCCCATCGTGTCGCCGCTGATCTTGGCCGATTTCAGGAACCCCCCCGTCGGCGTGAGGCGCAGCCGCCGCATCGCCCAGAGGATTCGTCGGTGGACCGGCTTCAGCCCGTCGCGGGCATCGGGAAGCGCCCGGTGCATGATGGTCGACAGCGCATAGGTCAGATACCTCTCGCCGATCGCCCGGGAGAGGGGTTCGGAGGTGGTCAGGCCCTCAGGACCCTCGATCTTGGGCTCGTCGTCATCTGCGCTCATGCATGTGGTGTAGGGAAAACGCCGCGACGGGTCCAGATGGCAATCACGGGAACAGGGGAACCACTGCGGAGGTTGTGCATTTTTCTTACACTCCGCGAACAGGCCTGTGCTAAGACCGCCGCAACGACAGAAACGGACCTTTTCATGCTTCGCCTCACTTTACTTCTTTGTATCGGCATGTTCGCCGCCCTGATGATTGCAGGCGAGGACCGCGGGCAGATGCGCCCGGGTCTGGCGGCGGCCGCCGCGAAAAAGGCTGAACCCGAAGCGCTGACGCCGGCCCCCGCGACCGTGGCCGAGGCGCCCGCTGCGGTGGCCGAGCCGGCCGTCGAATCGGCCGCAGCGGAACCAGAGATCGCAGAGCCGGTGGTCGAATCGGCCGCCCCCGTCCTGGCCTCTGCCGAACCAGAACCCTATGTCGAACCGGACCGGGAACTGGTCACCGAGCTGGAAGAGCCCGTCTTCTCCTTGGCATCCGTCGGCAACGAAGCGATGCCCGCCGCTTCTGCCGATGCGGCATCCACTCCGGAAGTCCCGGACGGGGGAGAGGGCACGATCTGGTACGTCAACGCCAGCTCGGTCAACGTCCGCGCCGAACCCACGACCGAGGCCGAGGTGGTGGGCAAGCTTGCCTCGGGCGAGGCGACGCTGGTGGTGCAGGCCGTCAACGAGGACTGGGCGCGGATCGTGATCCAGGGCGACGGGGTGGAAGGCTTCGTCGCCATGCGCTACCTCAGCGCCGAGGCCCCCTGACGGGCCGTCTGCCCCGAGGGACACATGACCCAACGTTCGATCCTGATCACCGGATGCTCCTCGGGCATCGGGCTTGACGCTGCGCGTGGCCTGAAGGCGCGCGGCTGGCGGGTCTTCGCGACCTGCCGGCAGGAGGCGGACTGCGGACGGCTGCGGGCCGAGGGGCTGGAGAGCTTCCGCCTGGACTATGCCGACGAAGCCAGCATCGCCGATGCGTTGGACGAAGCGCTGCGCCGGACCGGTGGCACTCTGGATGCGGTCTACAACAACGGCGCCTTCGCCTGCCCCGGCGCGGTCGAGGACCTGCCGCGCGGCGCACTGCGCGAGATCTTCGAGACCAACCTCTTCGGCTACCACGACCTGACCCGCCGGGTGATCCCCGTCATGCGCAAGCAGGGGCATGGGCGGATCGTCAACTGCTCTTCGGTCCTGGGCCTGGTCGGTGCCAAGTGGCGCGGGGCCTATGTCGCGACCAAGTTCGCGATGGAGGGGCTTACGGACGTCCTGCGAATCGAGATGCGCGGGACGGGCATAGACCTGATCCTGATCGAACCGGGTCCCATCGCCACCAAGATCCGCGAGAATGCCGTGGCGCATTTCGAGAAATGGGTGGATTGGGAGAACTCGGCCCGGCGTGACCAGTATGTCAGCCTGCGCGGGCGGCTTTACGACAAGAAGATCAAGAAGGACGCCTTCGAGCTGGGGCCCGAGGCGGTGACGGCCAAGCTGATCCGCGCGCTGGAAGACCCGCGTCCGAAGCCGCGCTATTATGTCACGACGCCGACCTATCTGATGGGAGCCCTCCGCCGCCTTCTGCCGACGCGGGCCTTGGACTGGCTGGTCTCCAAGGGCTAGCCGCAAGAATTTTTAGTAAAATTCTTGGCAAATTTCTTACGCAAGAAATTTGGCTTCGCTTTCGGGCCGCGCGCCCCTAGATCAGGGTCAAAGGGAGAAAGCCATGTTTTCCGATCCGCTCGTCATCTTCGCCGTCGTCGCCTGCCTTGTGGTCCTGGGCATCCTGCTCTTCGGGATCGGCACTTTCGCCAAGGGTGGCGAGTTCAACAAGCGCAACGCGAACAAGATCATGCGCTGGCGTCTGGGCGTGCAGTTTGTGGCCGTGGTGCTGATCGCCGGCTTCGCCTGGCTTAGGGCGCGGGGGTAATCATGGTCGTCCTGTCGAAGATCTACACCAAGACCGGGGACGCCGGGGAAACCGCACTGGGCAACGGCGCACGGGTCGCGAAGCATTCGCTGCGGGTCAGCGCCTATGGCACGGTGGATGAGACGAACGCGACCGTCGGCCTCGCCCGGCTGCACGCGACCGGAGAGATGGCCGAGGCCCTGAAGCGTATCTCGAATGACCTTTTCGACCTGGGCGCGGACCTTTGCACCCCGGACCGCCACCTGGACGCGACCCTGTCCTACACGCCGCTTCGCATGATCGAAGGCCAGGTCGCCCGCCTGGAGCGCGAGATCGACGCGATGAACGAACGGCTCACGCCCTTGCGCAGTTTCATCCTGCCGGGCGGGTCGGTGCTGGCCGCGCAGCTGCACCTTTGCCGCACCGTCTGCCGCCGGGCCGAGCGCCTGGTCGTGGAAACCGCGACGATGGAGGACGTGAACCCCGAGGCGGTCCGCTACCTCAACCGCCTGTCGGACTGGTTCTTCGTCGCCGGCCGCATCGCCAACAACGACGGCAAGGACGACGTGCTCTGGGTCCCCGGCCTGACGCGCTGATCGCCTGATCGACCCGAACGATCAAAACGCGGCGTCGCGTCGCGGAAACCTGTCGCATTTGGTCTGTTCCGACGCCCCCCGTTCCGGTAACAGGCGGGCGAGAGCTTGTGCGGCCCATCGCGGCCCACGTCGGACAAGGAGTGCGGCCCATGAAGGTTCTGGTCCCGGTCAAGCGGGTGATCGACTACAACGTGAAGGTTCGGGTGAAGGCGGACGGCTCGGGTGTCGACCTCGCCAACGTCAAGATGTCGATGAACCCCTTTGACGAGATCGCGGTGGAAGAAGCCATCCGCCTGAAGGAGAAGGGCGTCGCGACCGAGGTCGTCGTCGTCTCCATCGGCGTGAAGCAGGCGCAGGAAACGCTCCGCAATGCGCTGGCGATGGGTGCCGACCGCGCGATCCTGATCGAGGCCGCCACCGACGTGCACACCGACATCGAACCGCTGGCCGTCGCGAAGCTTCTGGCCGCCGTGGTCAAGGAAGAGGCCCCGGGCCTCGTCCTCTGCGGCAAGCAGGCGATCGACAACGACATGAACGCGACCGGGCAGATGCTCTCGGCCCTCCTGGGCTGGTCGCAGGCCACCTTTGCCTCCGAAGTCGCCATCGAGGGCGACAGCGCCAAGGTGACCCGCGAAGTGGACGGTGGTCTCCAGACCATCACGGTGAAGATGCCGACGATCATCACCGTCGACCTCCGCCTGAACGAGCCGCGCTATGCCTCGCTGCCGAACATCATGAAGGCCAAGGCCAAGCCCTTGGCGACCAAGACGCCCGCCGACTACGGCGTGGACGTCTCGCCGCGGCTTTCGGTCGTGAAGACCGTCGAACCGGCGGGCCGCAAGGCGGGCGTGAAGGTCGGCTCGGTGGCCGAGCTGATCGCGAAACTCAAAGACGAAGCGGGGGTGATCTGATGGCCGTTCTTCTTCTTGCTGACGTTGCCGAGGGCAAACTGGCGGCCGACCAGGTCGCCAAGGCGCTGACCGCGGTGAAATCGCTGGGTCCGGTGACCGTCCTGGTCGCGGGCCCCGACGCCGCCGCCGCCGCTGCGGAAGCCGCGACGCTGGACGGGGTGGCGAAGGTCCTTCTGGCCGAAGATGGCGCCTACGCCCACGGCCTGTCCGAACCCACCGCCGCGCTGGTCGTGTCGCTGGCCGGGGACTACGAACACATCGTGGCCGCTTCCGGCGCACTGTCGAAATCGGTCCTGCCCCGCGTGGCGGCCCTTCTCGACGTGATGGTGATCTCGGAAGTCCTGGCCGTGCACGACGCCGCGACCTTCGACCGCCCGATCTATGCCGGGAACGCGATCCAGACCGTGAAGACCTCGGACGCGAAGAAGGTGCTGACCATCCGCACCGCGACCTTCGACGCGGCGGGCAAGGGCGGCAACGCCCCGGTCGAGAAGGTCTCGGCTTCGGTCGACGGCGGCATGTCCGCCTGGGTCGAGGATAAAGTTGCCTCCTCGGACCGTCCCGAGCTGACCTCGGCCGGGATCGTGGTCTCGGGTGGCCGTGGCGTGGGTTCGCAAGAGAACTTCGCGCTGATCGAGAAGCTGGCCGACAAGCTGAACGCCGCCGTGGGCGCTTCGCGCGCCGCGGTCGACTCGGGCTACGCGCCGAACGATTGGCAGGTCGGCCAGACCGGCAAGGTCGTGGCGCCGGAACTGTATGTCGCCGTCGGCATCTCGGGCGCGATCCAGCACCTCGCGGGGATGAAGGATTCGAAGATCATCGTCGCGATCAACAAGGACGAAGAGGCGCCGATCTTCCAGGTCGCCGATTACGGCCTGGTGGGCGACCTCTTCACCGTCGTGCCGGAGCTGATCGAGAAGCTCTGAGGCAGGTGGGCGATATCGCCCATCCGACGCACCGGATCCGGAAGGGCCGCCATAGGGCGGCCCTTTCAGTTTTGGAGAAGCGCCTTGACGACCGGGGCCAGCTTTGCGGCGACTTCGGCATGTATCGCGGCCCCGGGCAGGCAGGCGGCAAGGGCGGCCTCGGTCTCGGGGTAGGTCATGTCGAACGGGGCAAGCGCCCGCGCCCGCCTGCTGGGCGTGGCGATGACCACCTGGTCCACCTCGCCCTGCAGCGCATCCAGCATGGCCCTGTCGATGAAGGGCGGCGCGGGGTCCAGCGCCAGCGCCTGGTCCGGCGGCGGGGCGTCGGCCAGCCAGAGCAGCACACGCCGTCCCGGCAACTGACCCAGAAGCCGGCGCATCCGGTCCATCCATGCGTCTTTCAACCCGTTGACCACCTGGGCGAAGGCGATGGGATCGCTCCGCTCCAACACCTGCAGGAGATGGCGGGTGAAGTGCACCTCGGCGAAGTCCACCGTGGGGAAGAGCGCGCGCAGTGCAGGGGTTGCGGCAAGGAAACGGTCGTTCCGCCGACTGTGCACGCTGTAATAGGGGTTCGTCAGCGCCTCAGCCCCCGTGACCTGCACGACAGCCACCTGCGCCCGGGCGGCGACTGCCAGTGCGGCCGGGTCCGACAGGTAGAAATCCGGGCCCGCGTTCAGCCCGCCAAGGTTCGCGACCGGACGGCCCAAGGCCGTTTCCACCAGCGCGGGGAAGGGCTGCGCCACGTACTTCCCGAAGGTGGAGGACCCGCCCAGCATCGCGACGAAGGGTTGCGTCAGCACCCGCTCCGGCCCCCGGAACAGCGTCTTCGACGCGCCATAGCGGCACGGAAAATAATCCAGCCCCTCCGCTTCCGCCAGAATCGACATCATCCCACCACCCGTTTCCAGTCTACCCGCCACAAAGCCTGCCCGACGGTGGTTGCCGAATGGCTAAAATCGGGCGGTTCGTTAAAGGTCTAGGCATTTCCCTCGCCTTGCGCCGGGGGGACCGGGCGGGCATAACCGGGGTCGAAAGACGGAGGTCAAGCGATGGACATCAAGCAGGTGGGCGTGGTGGGTGCGGGACAGATGGGCAACGGGATCGCCCATGTCTTTGCCCTTGCGGGCTATGACGTGCTGATGACCGACATCTCGGAGGAGAGCCTTCAGAAGGCGCTTGCCACCATCGAGAAGAACCTCGACCGCCAGGTCAGCCGCGGCAAGGTCCTGGCCGCCGACAAGCGCGCGGCGATGGAGCGGATCAAGACCACGCTGAAACTGACCGACCTGGGCCAGTGCGACCTCATCATCGAGGCCGCCACGGAACGCGAGACCGTGAAGCAAGCGATCTTCGAGGACCTCCTGCCGCATCTGAAGCCCACGACGATCCTGACGTCGAACACCTCGTCAATCTCGATCACCCGGCTGGCGTCGCGCACCGACCGGCCGGAAAAGTTCATGGGCTTCCACTTCATGAACCCGGTCCCGGTGATGCAGCTTGTCGAGCTGATCCGCGGCATCGCCACCGACCAGGAGACCTGGGAGACGCTGCACGAGGTGGTGCGCAAGCTTGGCAAGACCGCCTCCAGCTCCGAGGACTTCCCGGCCTTCATCGTCAACCGCATCCTGATGCCGATGATCAACGAAGCGGTCTATACTTTGTACGAAGGCGTGGGCTCGGTGAAGTCGATCGACGAGTCGCTGAAGCTTGGCGCCAACCACCCGATGGGGCCTTTGGAGCTGGCGGATTTCATCGGGCTGGACACGTGTCTTTCGATCATGAACGTCCTGCACGAGGGGCTGGCGGATACGAAGTATCGGCCTTGTCCCCTGCTGACCAAGTACGTCGAGGCCGGGTGGCTGGGGCGGAAGACCCAGCGGGGCTTCTATGATTATCGGGGCGAAGTGCCGGTGCCGACGCGGTGAAGCGATCCTTCGCAGAAGGCTCGTGAACTATTCTTATGTGAAAAATCAGGATTTGCCGGCCAAGCCCAGCGTATGCTCCCGAAGCCAGGCAAGGAACCCCCGCGGGTTGCCTTCCCACTTCTTCAGCTCTTCCGCCGGGATCGGCGCACCGATCACGGGCCGGGTCGGTTTGAAGAGACACCGCTTGATCTCATACAGCAAGAGCCCCTGACGGATCGTGTCCGACAGCTGGTTGGCGATCTGGAACGCGCGTGAGTTCTGGCCGGGGAAGTAGATCGGCAGGATCGTCGCGCCGGTCGATTTGACGATCTTGTGGGTGAAGACGTTCCACTCCCCCTCGACCGCGGGGCCCCACCAGCCTTCGGACATTGCGACCTTGCCGGCCGGGAACAGGATGATCACCCCCCCGGCCTTCAGATGCGCCATCGTCTCGTCCCGCATCTGCAGGCCCAGCTCGCGGGCGTTGTCCTCGTGCGGGAAGGGGACGGGGATCATGAACTCCTCGACCTCGGGGATGCCGGTCAGCAGGGACCGCGTCAGGATCTTGAAGTCGGACCGCACGCGGTTGACCATCTCGGCCAGCACCATGCCGTCCACCAGCCCCGAGGGGTGGTTCGACACCACGACCAGGGGCCCGGTCTTCGGGATCAGGGCGATTTCCTCGGGCGGGGTTTCGATCCGGATGCCCATGTGGCGGATCGCCTTCGGCCAGAAGGGCGCGCCATGCGGGGCGCCGGACTTCTCGAAGCTGCGGATCAGGCGCAGAAGCTGGACCTTTGCGGTCAGCCATTCCAGCGCACGGATCGAGTTGGCCTTCCAGGGATTCTTGAAGGTGCCCGCATAGGACAGCCGCCGCATGTCATACGGACGGTCAGCCGGGACGGCCGCAGACGACGGCGTCTCGGATACGATCTGGCTGTGGTCAGTCACTCAGCGGCTATCCCCAGGGGTGGCCCCGCGCAGAGTCGGGGCATCCGCCTCAATAGTCCTCTCCGAACCGGGCCGCAACAAGCGCCTCCAGTGCATCGGCGAGTTTCTCCGCGTCTTCGCCACTGGTCGTGACGTCAATCGTGGTCCCGCGCGAGGCGCCCAGCATCAGCAGGCCCATGATCGAATCGCCCGAAACCTCCATCCCGTCCTTGGCGACCGAGGCGCGGGCCTCGTGCGCTTCCACCACTTCGACGAACTTGGCACTGGCGCGGGCATGAAGGCCCTTCTCGTTCACGATCTTCAGCGTGCGGCTGGTCATGCAGGGTTCCTTCAGGCCCCGCCGCCGAGGTCGAGGCTGTTGATGTACTTGCGGCCCGCGTCCAGCGCGGCGGCCACGGCCTCAGGAACACCCAGGTCGCGCGATTTGGCAAGCTTGATCAGCATGGGCAGGTTGGCGCCGTAAAGGATGCGGCGGCCGCTCGTGGCACAGGCCGGCAGCGACAGGTTCGAGGGAGATCCTCCGAACATGTCGGTCACCAGCACCACGCCATGCCCGGTGTCGACGGCATCGGCGGCGGCGCAGATCTCGGCCTGCTTGGCGCTGCGGTCATGGTCATCCTCGATGGCAATGGCGCGCACCCCGTCCTGACGGCCCACGACATGCTCGACCGCCGAGAGATATTCCCGCGCCAGACCGCCATGTGCCACGATCACGATACCGATCAAGCGCCCGCCACCTTCATTACTTCGGGGTCATGGGCCGCGGCCTTGCGTTCCAGTTCCCGGTGCCGTTTTGACACTGGCCAGCCCGCCTCTGCAAGCGCTGAACCGACCATTTCCGCCATGGCCACCGACCTGTGTTGCCCTCCGGTACAACCGAAGCCGATGGCGAGATGCGCCTTTCCCTCCTCGAGATGGGCCGGAAGCAGAAAGGTCAGAAGGTCGCTCACCTTCCGGAAGAATTCCTCGAAGCGCGGGTCGGCGCGGACGAAGGCCTCGACCGCCGGGTCGCGCCCGTCCAGCGCCCGCAGCGCCGGTTGCCAGTGGGGATTCGCGAGGAAGCGGCAGTCGAAGATCATGTCCACGCCGCGCGGGATGCCACGCTTGTAGCTGAAGGACTGCACCGACACCGAAAGCCGGCCCGAGGGCATGATGTCGAAGATCGCCGCCAGCTCGGCCTTGAGGTCGTGCTGCGTCAGTTCAGTCGTATCGATCAGGTGGTCCGCCCGGACCCGGATCGGCGCCAGAAGGTCGATCTCGCGCTCCACCCCTTGCGCGGGCGTCTCGGCCTGGGCAAGGGGGTGCCTCCGCCGGGTTTCCGAAAAGCGCTGGATCAGGACCGAGGGCGCGCAATCCAGATAAAGCACCTCCAGCTGCACGCGGGGGTCGCGGGTCAGGCTGTCGATCAGCTCGATCAGCGCGGTGGCGTTGAAGTCGCGGTTGCGGACGTCCAGCCCCAGGACGATCGGCCGGTCCAGCGGCGCGCCTTCGACCAGACGGGGGACCAGAGAGAGGGGGATATTGTCGATGCCTTCGTACCCAAGATCCTCCAGCACGCGGATCGCCGTCGTCCGCCCGGCGCCCGAGGGGCCGGTGACGAAGACAAGACGGTGGTCATGGGTCGGGTCGGGTATCATGCGAAATCCAGGCGAACGTCATGCCTGACGACCGTGCTTAAGATAAAGCATCAAGGCGTCGGGAAAATGGTCATTTTGCGCGTGCAGCACAAGGGGAACCTCAGTTCCCAGAATCGTGACCGTCCGGACGGGCGGCAGGCGCTGACTTTCGACCTGGCCAAGATCGACGACCAGCGCGATGTCCGCACTTTCGATCCAGGGCGCGCGCAAAAGACCCAGGCCCCGTGCCTCGATCAGCCCCCGGAACTCGGCCTTCGGACAGCTTGCGACCAGCCCGTCGCCCCCCCGCGCCACCCGCGTCAGATCATCCGAGACCAGCGCCGCCCCCAGAGAGACAAGCCGCAGCGCCAAGGATGATTTTCCTGCACCCGAAGGTCCCAGGATCAAGAGGCCCCGGCCTTCGACGGCCACGCAGCTTGCGTGCAGGATTTCCGCGGTCACACCGGCAGGCCGACGACGAAACGCGCGCCCAGGGGTTCCGAGGTCGGATCGGCCGCCGTGGGTCGGATGTTCTCGGCCCAGATGACGCCGCCATGCGCCTCGACGATCTGCTTCGAAATCGCCAGACCCAGGCCGGAATGCTTGCCGAATTCGGACTGCGGGCGTTCGGAATAGAACCGTTTGAACACCTTGGTCAGCGCCTGTTCCGGGATGCCCGGTCCGGTGTCCTCGACCACGATCAGCACCCGGTTCTCACGCCGCCGGGCCCAGACGCGGACGGCATCGCCATCCTCGCAGAAGGAAATCGCGTTGGTGACGAGGTTCACGAACACCTGCGCCAGCCGCGCCTCCAGCCCGTGGATGGTGATCGGGTCGGACGGCAGGTCGATGATGAAATCCACGCCCTTCTCACCGGCCTGCTGCGACAGGTACTGGCAAAGGTTCGAGAGCGTCTTGAGAAGGTTGAACTCCTCCTCTTCCTCCTTCACCAGCTCGGAATCCAGTCGCGAGGCGTTGGAGATGTCGCTGACCAGCCGGTCCAGGCGACGGACGTCATGCTCGATCACGTCCAGCAGCTTGTCGCGGTGTTCGTCCTTCTTGACGAACCGCAGCGAGCCGACGGCCGACCGCAGCGACGCCAGCGGATTCTTGATCTCGTGCGCCACGTCGGCGGCGAACTGTTCGTTGGCGTCGATCCGGTCATACAGCGCCGAGACCATGCCCCGCATGGCAACGGACAGCCGGCCGATCTCGTCCGGGCGGGCCGCAAGGTCGGGGATGCGGACCCGGCTTGGCGCCACCCGGCGCGAGTCGCGGTCGCGGCCCACTTCCGCCGCCGCCGCCAGGTCCGACAGCGGGTTCGAGATGGTCGAGGCCAGCATGAGGCTAAGGCTGATCGACAGGACCACGGCCAGCACGAACATCTGCAGGATCTGCTCGCGTTCATAGCGCACCAGGCGGTCGATCTCCTGGCTGTTCGAGGTGACGGCAACGACCCCCACCAGGTCGCCCGAAATGCTAATGGGCGTAGCGACGGTGAAGTAGATGCTGCCTTCGCCGTTGCGGGTGATGCGGGTCACCACCTCGCCGCCCCGCGCGCCCTCGAAAGCCGCCCGCGCGTTGTCGGCCGGGTCGATCGTCTCGGTCCGGTCAGCCTGGCCCTGTCGGAACAGCACGGTCACGATGTTCCAGACGCCTTCCAGGAAGTCGGTCAGGATCGTTGGCTGGTCGGGGTTGGTCACGAGTGTCCCCGTCCCCTGCCCGACGCGCGAGGCAAGCAGCGCCCCGGTCGGATCGAAGACGAAGACCTCCAGCACCGGGTCAAGCTCGATGTCCTGCAGCGGCGTCCGGAAGTCGAAGCCCGTGTTGCCCGACCGCAGATGCGCCTCGTAGACGGCGGAAATCAGTTCGGCCTGGCGCACCATTCCAAGCTGGCGCTGCAGCGCCAGGCTGTCGCGGAACGGGTTCATGAACAGCACGCCCACGGCCAGAAGCACCAGCGCCATCAGGTTGAAAACGATGATCTTCCGCGCCAGCGGCGAGCGGTTCAGCCCGACGATGCTGCGCCCGCCGCGGCCTTCCTTCAACCGCTCGACGGTGGCGTCGGGGGAAACCCAGTCCTCGCCCAGAAGGACGTCGCCCGACCGCTTTGGCCGAACGTCATTGGGGTTGAGCCTGGGGGCCGAGGTCATGTCGGGCGACCGTTACTCTTCGTTGTAGCGGTAGCCGATGCCGTAGAGCGTTTCGATGGCCGAGAACGTGTCGTCGACCGACCGCATCTTCTTCCTCAGCCGCTTGATGTGGCTGTCGATGGTCCGGTCGTCGACATAGACCTGGTCGTCATAGGCCACGTCCATCAGCTGGTCGCGGCTTTTCACGAAGCCGGGCCGCTGAGCCAACGCCTGCAAAAGCAGGAACTCGGTCACCGTCAGCGCGACCTCCTTGCCCTTCCAGGTCACCGAATGGCGCAGCGGGTCCATGCGGAGCGCACCCCGCTCCATCATCCGGGTCTCTTCGGTGGCGGCCGCTTCGCCCGTATTGATCGCCTCCTGTCGGCGCAGAAGCGCGCGGATGCGTTCCACCAGAAGCCGCTGGCTGAAGGGCTTCTTGACGTAGTCGTCCGCGCCCATCCGCAGACCGAGGACCTCGTCGATCTCGTCATCCTTCGAGGTCAGGAAGATCACCGGGATCGAGGTCTTCTGCCGCATGCGCTGCAACAGATCCATCCCGTCCATCCGGGGCATCTTGATATCCAGGACCGCCATGTCCGGCATCCGACGGCTGAACGCCTCGAACGCGGACTGGCCGTCGTTGTAGGTTTCGACCTCGAAGCCCTCGGCCTCAAGGGTCATGGCGACCGAGGTCAGGATATTCCTGTCATCGTCGACAAGGGCGATGCGGGACATCTGCGTGCCTCCCTTAAAACTGCTGCTGCCTTATTGTTTTGACCGACATTTTCGGGGTTGCCCCCCGGATAATCAACAGAAATCCGAATCACCCCTGAAACAATGCGTCAAAGGGTGACAATTTAGCCAATCCCGGTGACAATTTCCGACCCCTTCCGGCAGGGCCTTGCCGATGGTGGCGCTAACGGCGGAATGATTGCGCTAACTGTTTGAAAACACGCTATTCTCGTGCAAAAATCCCATGCTATAGGCCCCTTATGGCCGGCCCCCACAAGGGCTTGTCACGGCATTCATTGGCCCGGATGCCGACCCATCTGAACCGCCGCAAGCGGCTTGCGGCAACGGGAGCTTGCAGGATGACCCAAGGACGCGTGAACCCCAACCAGACGCTGGAGACGCAAGGCATTACGGGTGTGGCGGTGGCCCACTACAACTATGTCGAGTCCGCGCTGGTCGAGGCCGCCGTGTCGCGCGGCGAGGGCCGCCTTGGGCGCGGAGGCGCTTTCCTCTGCACCACCGGCCAGTTCACCGGCCGTTCGCCCAAGGACAAGTTCGTCGTCCGCAGCGCCACCACCGAAGACACCATCTGGTGGGACAACAACGCCGCCATGACGCCCGAGGCCTATGCTCGCCTCAAGGCCGACATGCTGGCCCATGTCCAGGGGCGTGAGCTCTTCGTCCAGGACCTCTACGCCGGGGCCGATCCGATCCACCGGCTGGACGTGCGCGTGGTGACCGAGCTGGCCTGGCACGGGCTTTTCATCCGTCACCTCCTCCGCCGTCCCGACCGGGCCGAGCTGGACAGCTTCACCCCCGACTGGACCATCATCAACTGCCCGTCCTTCAAGGCCGACCCGGCCCGCCACGGCACGCGGACGGAAACCGCCATCGTCCTCAACTTCGACGACAAGACCGTCCTGATCGCCAACACCGCCTATGCGGGTGAAAACAAGAAGTCGGTCTTCACCATCCTGAACTACCTCCTGCCCGCCAAGGGTGTGATGGCCATGCACTGCTCGGCCAACCATGCCATCGGCAACCCCGTGGACGCCGCCGTCTTCTTCGGCCTCTCCGGCACCGGCAAGACCACGCTCTCCGCCTCGCCCGACCGCACGCTGATCGGCGACGACGAACACGGCTGGTCCGACCGCGGCATCTTCAACTTCGAGGGCGGCTGCTACGCCAAGACCATCGACCTTAGCCCCGAGGCCGAGCCGGAAATCTATGCGACCACCCACCGGTTTGCGACCGTGGTGGAGAACATGGTCTACGACCCCGAAACGCTGGAATTGGACTTTTCCAACCGCAGCCTCACCGAAAACACCCGCTGCGCCTATCCGTTGGAGGCGATTTCGAACGCCAGCGCCACTGGCCTGGGCGGCCATCCGCGCCATGTCGTCATGCTGACCTGTGACGCGTTCGGCGTGTTGCCCCCCATCGCGCGGCTCAGCCCCGCGCAGGCGATGTACCACTTCCTCTCCGGCTTCACCTCCAAGGCCGCCGGGACGGAACGTGGCATCACCGAGCCGCAGCCCACCTTCTCCACCTGCTTCGGTGCGCCCTTCATGCCGCGCCGGCCCGAGGTATATGGCAAGCTTCTGCAGGCCAAGATCGCCAAGCATGGCGCCTCCTGCTGGCTGGTGAACACCGGCTGGACCGGTGGCGCCTATGGCACGGGCAAACGGATGCCGATCAAGGCCACCCGCGCGCTTCTGGCCGCGGCACTGGACGGCTCGCTGGGCAATGGGACGTTCCGCAAGGACCCGAACTTCGGCTTCGAGGTCCCGGTCCAGGTCCCGGGCGTCGATGCCACCCTCCTCGACCCGCGCCGCACCTGGGCGGACCCTGCCGCCTACGACGCGCAGGCGGCGAAACTGGTGGGCATGTTCCAGAAGAACTTCGCCCAGTACGTGCCCTTCATCGACGCCGACGTGAAGGCCGCCGCCATCGGCTGACGGAACAAGTCGGGCATCCGCCGGTTCGCCGGGGATGCCCCTTTCCTCCCAGACCATACCCCAGGCACCCACGCCGCCCCGGCCCTTTCCGACCGGCGGAGCCATCCTCCTCGGCGCGGGCCTGGGAGGGTTCTTCGACGGGATCGTGCTGCACCAGGTCCTGCAATGGCATCACATCGCCTCCTCGGCCGGCGTCCCCGTGGACACGGTCGACGGGTTGCGGATGAACACCCTTTTCGACGGGCTTTTCCACCTTGCCACCTGGATCATGACGGCCGCAGCCATCGCCCTCCTCTGGCGCGGCGCGCGGCGCGGAGCGCGGCTTCTCTGGTCGCGCCTGATTGGCGGTGCGCTCATGGGCTTCGGCCTCTTCAACCTGATCGAGGGCCTGGTGAACCACCAGCTCCTCGGCCTTCACCACGTGAACGAGACCGCACCCCCCGGCCAGTGGCTGGCCTGGGACCTGGGCTTCCTCGCCTCTGGCCTTGTGCTTCTGGCCGCAGGCTACGGGCTCAGCCGAAAAGCGCCTGCCTGACCATGTTCAGCCCCGTCAGCACCAGAAGCCCCTGCGTCCAGCGCCGGAAGCGGGCCTGGTCCAAGCGATCCTGCACAACATAGCCCAGGTAAAGCCCCGCCAGAGCCGGCAGACAGAGCGCGGCGGAAAAGCCCAAGGCGGGTCCCGTCGCGATGCCGGTCCCAAGGTGCGACACCAGAAGCGCCACCGCGCCGATCAGGAAGACTACGCCCTGCGCGCGGATCATCGTCACCTTGTCCGCCCCGGTGGACAACAGGAAGACCAGAAGCGGCGGCCCCCAGATGCCAGAGACCCCGCCGTAAAGCCCGCCGATCACCCCCAGCCCCCATTCCGCCCGGTCGCGATGGTGCAGCTTGATCGCCAGGCTCTTGCCCATCAGCTGCAGCGCCGCGAAGAGGCTGATCGGGATCCCCAGCATCAGCAGGTAGACCACCCTCGGGATCGCATCGGCGAAGGGCGCGGACACCGCGATGAACACCACCGTCGCCACCAGGAACCTCCGATAGGTCCGCGCCGTCTCGACCGCCGGTCCCACACCCTGCCGGAACGCCTGGCTCAGGTTCGTCACCAGCGTTGGCAGGATCAGCCCGGCCAGCGCCAGCTCCTGCGGCAGGAACACCGCAAAGCCGGACACCAGGATCATCGGCATCGCAAATCCGACCGCGCCCTTGACGAAGCCCGCAAACAGCGTGATCGCCAGCGCCGCCGCAAAGGCCTGGCCCGACAGACCGCCAGAGACGAATTCGAACATGACTTGCCCTTTCCGCCCCCTTGTGGCGCACTCTCCCGGCAGGGGAAAGGCCCGGGAGACGGAAATGCGAACGCTGGCACTGGCAATTGCGCTGGCCCTGACGACCCCGCTTCGCGCCGACCCGGCCCTGCCGCAGGCCGCAACCAGCGTCGCGCGGCTGGAGGTCGGCGTCTTCTGTGCGCTGCAGGCGATGGACCAGCGCCCTGCCCCGGGGACCCTGACCGGCTGGATACACGTCCCAGACAGCGTGATCGACTTCCACTGGCCCGACCGCCAGGTGGTCCCCGCGCAGATCGGCCTTGCCTTCGGGATCAAGTCCCGCATGGCCCCGGGCCTGTTCCTTGACGGCGAAATGCGGGTCTACCGCCCCGGCTCCTCCACGCCCGAAACCTGGGACTCCAGCTTCACCGACCTTTCCGACCAGTTCGCCTTCTTCCGCTTCGACCGCGAGGATGAGCTTATCCCCGGCCCCTGGCGGTTCGAGGCCTGGGCGGGCGACGAACTCCTTTACACGGTGCCCTTCGAGGTGGTCCCGGCCGAGGCCCTTCCCGAAATCGCCCAGGCCTGCGGGGGCATCTCGTGAATCGGCTGCGACATTTTCATTCGCCGTGATGATCGGTGTTGAAATCTTGTTGCTCTGCGGTTGCGAAGGCGCTACCTCTTCGCAGATGCAGAATCTTGCCGGAGCCGACCGATGCCTGACGGACAAGTCATGACCGAAACCCCGATCCTTGCCGACCTTCAGGCCCTGACCGCCGCCGCCCTCCCCGAGGTCGAGGCGCTGTTCGCGCAGGCCCGCGATACGCTGAAGGCCCAGGTCTCGGCGGGTGGCAAGGTTTCGAACCAGGCGCTGGAGGCGCGCCAGTTCCAGGCCCATGCGCTCGCCTGGCTTGCCACCTATGTCGAAGCCCTGCGCCAGCTGGACGCCTGGGCTGGACGGCTGAAAGAGGCCGGGCAGTTCGGCCAGATGGAGACGCTGATCCTCCAGATCGGCTTCGGGGAATACCTGACCCAGATCGCGGGCGGCATCCCGATGAGCCAGACGGAATTCGCCCGTCTCTCTGACCTTGGCCTGACCTGGACCCCAGGCACCGCCGCCGCGACGTTGATGGCGCAGGGCAACTCTGCCGAAGCGCGCCACGCCCTCGTCGCCCTGATGCGCGACAACCACGGGCGGGCGACCTTCGGGGCCACGGGCCTCGACGAAGAGCTGGAGATGATCCGCGACCAGTTCCGCCGCTATGCCGACGACAAGGTCATCCCCCGCGCGCATGACTGGCACCTGAAGGACGAGCTGATCCCGATGGAGGTGATCCAGGAACTCGCCGAGATGGGCGTCTTCGGTCTGACGATCCCGGAAGCCTACGGCGGCTTCGGCCTGTCCAAGGCCTCGATGGTCGTCGTCTCCGAGGAACTCTCGCGCGGCTACATCGGCGTGGGCTCGCTTGGCACTCGGTCGGAAATTGCCGCCGAGCTGATCCTTTGCGGCGGGACGGAAGAGCAGAAGCAGAAGTGGCTCCCCGGCCTCGCCTCCGGTGAAATCCTGCCGACCGCGGTCTTCACCGAACCGAACACCGGCTCCGACCTCGGCTCGCTGAGGACCCGCGCGCGGAAGGACGGCGACGACTGGATCATCACCGGCAACAAGACCTGGATCACCCACGCCGCCCGGACGCACGTCATGACCGTCCTTGCCCGAAGCGTCGAAGGCACCACCGACTACCGCGGCCTCTCGCTCTTCCTCGCCGAAAAGACGCCCGGCACGGACGAGACTCCCTTCGTCGACCAGGGCCTGTCCGGCGGAGAGATCGAGGTGCTCGGCTACCGCGGCATGAAGGAATACACCGTCAACTTCGACGACTTCCGGGTGAAGGGGGAAAACCTCCTGGGCCAGGTCGAAGGCCAGGGCTTCAAGCAGCTGATGCAGACCTTCGAATCCGCCCGCATCCAGACCGGCGCCCGCGCCATCGGCGTCGCGCAGTCGGCGCTGGAAACGGGGATGCAATATGCCGAGGACCGCAAACAGTTTGGCAAGTCGCTGATCGAGTTCCCCCGGATCGAGTCGAAGCTCGCCATGATGGCGGTCGAGATCATGATCGCCCGCCAGCTGACCTACTTTTCGGCCTGGCAGAAGGACCACGACAAGCGCTGCGACTTGGAGGCCGGGATGGCCAAGCTCCTCGGCGCCCGCGTCGCCTGGGCCAGTGCCGACAACGCCTTGCAGATCCACGGCGGCAACGGCTTTGCGCTGGAATACCGGATCAGCCGCATCCTCTGCGACGCGCGCATCCTGAACATCTTCGAAGGCGCCGCCGAGATCCAGGCACAGGTGATCGCCCGCCGCCTACTGGAGTAAGGGTTGCATTGCAGCCCGGCTCGCCTAACCTTTAGAAAGGGTAGGGAGTGTCGGGCATGGACCTTGTGCTGCTGACCGGGATCTCCGGTTTCATCGCGAAGCATGTGGCCCTGAAACTGCTGAATGCAGGCTACGCCGTGCGCGGCACCCTGCGCCGGCTGGACCGGGCCGACGAGGTCCGCGCTGCCCTGGCCCCGTATCTTACCGAAAGCGCGGGCGCGATGACCTTCCACCAGGCCGACCTCGAATCCGATACCGGATGGGCCGAAGCGATGGCCGGTGTCTCCGCCCTGGTCCACACCGCCTCGCCCTTCCCCATCGCCCAGCCGAAGGACCCCGCCGTGGTCATCCGCCCTGCCGTCGAAGGGACCGAGCGCGTGTTGAAAGCCGCCGCCGCCGCTGGCGTTACTCGCGTCGTGCTGACGTCCTCCACCGTCGCCGTCATCAACGAGGGCAAGCCCGACACCCTGCAGGACGAGGCCGACTGGTGCGACACCCACCTGCCCAGCACCACGCCCTATGCCAAGTCCAAGACCCTGGCCGAGCGCGCGGCCTGGGAGATTGCCAAGGCCCGGGGCCTGAAGCTTACCACCATCAACCCCGGCCTCGTCCTTGGCCCGCCGCTGGACGAACACTACGGCTCGTCGCTTACGCTGGTCGAACGCTTCCTCAAGGGCAAGGACCCGATGCTGCCCCCGATGGGCCTGCCCGTGGTCGACGTCCGCGACGTGGCCGAGATGCACCTGCGCGCGCTGCAGCGCCCCGAAACTGAAGGACGGCGCTACCTTGCCTCCTCCGGCTCGATGGCCTTCGTTGACATGGGCCGCACGCTCAAGGCCGCCTACCCCACCCGCCGCATCCCGACGCGCGAGGCGCCCAAGGCCATCGTGCGGCTCCTCTCGCTCTTCGACCCGACGATCAAGTCGATCCTGCCCAAGCTCGGCCATCTGGAACGGGTGTCCAACGCACGTGCGGTCAGCGAGATGGGGATGGAGTTCATCGCCCCCAAGGCCGCCCTCCTCGCCTCGGCCGATTGGCTGGTCAAGCACGGCAGGATCTGGGCCTAGGCCGCGACGCCCCCGCGCGACGGCCGTTGCGCCCCCAGCCTCGGGTGCAGCCGCCCGGCCACCGCCCAGGACGCCAGCAGCCCCAGGCCTGCGGCCACGAAGATCCCCGGCAAGGGTGCCACCCAGAGAACCAGCCAGGCCGCCCCCGGCGTCAGGATTGACGACACGTCGCGGAAGCTGGAATAGACCGCAGACATCTCGGTCCGCTCGCTGGGTTTGACCGACATCAGGAAGGGCAGGCCACCGACCACATCCAGCATCACCAGGAAGATCGAGGCCGCCATGCAGAAGGCCACCGTCGTCCAGGGCAGGAAGGCCATCAGCCCCGCCGCCAGGAACAGCGCCCCGCAGAAGCCGAAGGCCGCCCGGACCGACCGCCGCACCGACATCCGCCGCCCCAGCCGGTTCAGCGCCGGGGCCGCGAAGAGGAGCGCGTTCGATATGGACAAGGCAATGCCACCGACCTTGTCCCAGAGCCCCGCCTCGATGCAGAAAATCGGCAAGTAGACGACATAAACCCACCAGCCGCAGGACCGCATCACCGCGAACATCCAGCCCGCGATCAGCCTCGGCTGCTTGAAGAACCGCCCCAGGTAACCCACCGGGTTCACCGCCGGCCGCTTCGCCCGCTGGATCTGCTTGCCGTTCCCCAGCCGCAAGACCCAGAACGCCGTCAGCTGCATCAGCGCAAACACCCCCGCCAGGATGAACGGCGCGGGTGCCCAGTGGTCATGCAGCCAGACCCCCGTCATCGGCCCGATCGCCCAAGGCGCCGCTGCATAGAGCATCTGCGTCGACTGGCTTTTGCCCAGGTTGGTGCGGTCGACATAATCCAGCACATAGGCGTTCAGGCAGACGAAGGTCGTCGCCGTCGCCATCGCGTTGCAGGCAAGCGACATCGGCACCGACCACCAGGTCCCCAGGACCGCCAGCCCCATCCCCACCAGGTACAACAGGCACCCGCCCGTATAGGCCCAGCGCCGCGGGATCAGGCGGGTCGCCCAGGGCACCATAAGCCCCCAGACCAGAGCAACGATCCCGGCCAGGAAATAGACCAGCGACGTCAACTGCGCATCCTGCAGCGCCGCATAGACCGCCAGCGGCATGGCCGAGATCAGTGTGCCCCGCACTGCCGCTTCCAGCCCCGACAGAAGCGCGAAATGCTCGATGCGGGGCGTGGGGCTGTAGCGCAGCGCCAGCGGAATATAACGGTTGGCCATGCCTCGACTTGGACCGGTTGCCCCCGGTTCCGTCTGTCACAAACCCGACATTCTCCGTCGTATCAGACCGACCGGCACAAGAGGTCCACCAGCCGTGACCGTGCCTCGGGCAGGGGTCGGTCGTGCAAGACGGGCCGCAGTTCGCGGTCGAGGAAGAACCCGGTCAAGCGCAACCCCATCAGCACCCCCTCGGGCGTAAGCGCCCCCTTGCCCTCCAGCCCCTCGGGCAAGGGCAACAGCCGATCCGCCCAGTCCCCCGCGCCCTTCGCCGTGACGGCGCGGCCCGACTTGGGGCTGACATAGGCCAGCCCCTCGGTCGCCCCGGTCACGGCGCACGTGGTCAGGTCCAGCCCGAAGCCGATCTCCTCCAGAAGGCACAACTCCCACCGGACATAGTCCGCCGTCCACCCCTCCACCCCCAGCCGATCCATCAGCCCAAGGGTCTTCCGCCACAGCGCCGGATGCGGCTCCCGCTCCGGCAGCGCCTCATGCAGCAGCGCGCAGACCGCCATCAGCCCGGCCAACGCCAGCCGGTCGCCCAACAGATGCGCCCGCGACTGCAAGGGCTCCACCGTGAAGCTGCCGATATGATCGTCCAGCCGCGCCCGCCATTCCAGTGTCAGCCCGGTCCCCGGCTGCAGGGTTGCCGCCATCTTGCGCGAGGACCCGCCGCGCACGACGCCCATGTGGCGGCCATGCGCAGCCGTCATCACCTCGATGATCGCCGAGGTCTCGCCATGCGTCCGCATGGACAGAAGGATGCCTTCGTCGCGCCAGTCCATCCCGGGACTATCCGCCGCGGCCCCACCGCGCGCAAGGCCGCGCCATTGAAGCCCCGCCCGGCGCACCTATCCTTCGCGGATGCCCTCCTACCCGTCCCGAGCCCTTGCCGCCCTCACCGCCGCGACCGCGCTTGCGGCCATCGCCCTGCAGCTCCCGCTCGCTGCCACGGCACCCGGTCGCCCCCCGGACACCGCCGCCTGGTGGTGGCTTGCCGGCTACTTCACCATCCTTACGAACGGCGCCGTAGCGCTCCTGATGGGTGCCACCGCCCTCGGCGTCCGCTTGTCGGCGCGGCTCCAGGGAGGTCTTGTGCTGTCGATCCTGATGGTTGGCCTTGTCTACCACGCCCTCCTCGCCCGTCTCTGGGCTCCCGAGGGGCTGGCCTGGTGGACGGACCAGGCGCTCCACACCGCCACACCGCTGCTTACCCTGGCTTGGTGGCTGACCTTCGGGGACCGACGTGTCACCATCCGCGACCTGCCCTCCTGGCTGATCTGGCCCGCGCTCTACGCCGTCTACGCCCTGGTACGCGGAGCCCTGACCAGCTTCTGGCCCTACCCCTTCCTCGACGCCGATACTCTCGGCTGGCCGCAGGTCGCGCTCAATGTCGCCGGGATGGTCCTTGCCTTTGCCGCGCTCGGCCTTTGCCTCATCGCGCTGGCCCGGGCCTCACTCCGATAGGCCTGGCTCCTCCAGGAGAGTCCGCCCCTGCCGATCCTCCAGCTCGATCACCCAGAGGTCCGGGTCCCGCGCGCGGGTCCGCGAGATCAATGCATCCACCTCCCGCTCCTCACACTCGGCGAGCAGGATCCAGGCCCGCGCCCCGGTCATAAGGTCCGACCGCCGTTCATAGGCCCGGGCCGTGCCGTCCATGAGCGCCACCTTCACCACCACCGCCCCGGCCTCCGCGTCGCCCTTCGCCGTCACATAGGCCGGAATATCCGCAAGCCGCAGCCGCGTGAGATAGGCCGAGACCCAGACGCCCGAGGCCAGCCGCGGCGTCATCGCGGCACCGCACGCCCGGGACCAAATTCCTTCGAAGGAACTTGCAAAAGTCTTCGAAGACTTTTGGTCCCCTCAGACATCGCCGTCCTTGAAGTCGAGGCCCATCTCGGAATAGCGCTCGGCCTCCTCCAGCCAGTTCGGCCGCACCTTCACCTGCAGGAAGAGGTGCACCGTCCGCCCCAAAAATTCGGAAATCTCCGCCCGCGCCGCCTGGCCGATGGCCTTGATCGTCTCGCCCCGGTTGCCCAGCACGATCCCCTTGTGCCCGTCCCGCGCGACATAGACCACCTGGTCGATCCGCGTCGTCCCGTCGGGCTTGTCTTCCCACTTCTCGGTCTCGACGGTCAGCTGGTAGGGCAGCTCCTCATGCAGCCGCAGAGTCAGCTTCTCCCGCGTCATCTCGGCCGCGATCATCCGCATCGGCAGGTCGGCGATCTGGTCCTCCGGGTAATACCACGGCCCTTCCGGAAGGTTCTCCCCGAGCCACTCCTTCAGGTCCTCGACCCCATAGCCGCGCTCGGCGCTGATCATGAAGGTCTTGGCGAAGGGAAAGGCCTTGTTCGCCTCCTCGGCCAGCGCGAGCAGAGTCTCGGCCTTCACCCGGTCGATCTTGTTGATCGCCAAGGCCACGGGCTTGCCCTTCGGCATCTCGTCCCGCAGCCGGTCGATGATCGATTGCGCGCCTTCGGTCAGCCCGCGATGCGCCTCGATCAGCAACACGATCACGTCCGCATCCGAGGCCCCGCCCCAGGCCGCCTTGACCATGCTCCGGTCCAGCCGCCGCCGGGGCCGGAAGATGCCGGGCGTGTCGACGAAGACGATCTGCGCCTCCCCCGCCATCGAGATCCCCCGGATCCGCGCCCGCGTCGTCTGCACCTTGTGGGTGACGATGCTGACCTTCGCCCCGACCATCCGGTTCAGAAGCGTGGACTTGCCGGCGTTCGGCTCTCCGATCAGGGCAACGAAGCCCGCGCGCGTGGTCATGTGGTCTGGTGATCCTTTGCTTGATCAGCGGCCCTTACGGGAAAAGTGGGGGAAATGCCAGTTGGCTTTCAAGGGACAAGCAGTCATCCTCTTCCCATTGCTCCTTCGAGTCGTTTGCCATGGGCATTCTCCGTCTCCTCTTCCGCGCCTTCTCGCGCTCGCGCCGTCCAAAGCTGGTGGTGGTCGAGAGGGATACGTCGGTCATCCACGTTCCTGAAGGCCGGATGCCGCGACCGACGGAGGATCAGCGAGGCCGACCACCGCCAATCATTGCGGTTCAGCAGACCACCCAGATCAAGATCGTAGAGGTGCAGGAACTGCGGGGCCGTGCCTGGGTCATCGACGGCGATACAATCGACATAAGTGGCACGCGGATTCGTCTGTCCGGAATTGACGCACCCGAGATGGATCACCCCTACGGAAAGAATGCCAAGTGGATGCTTGTAAACCTGTGCAAGGGACATGAGGTGCGCGCAGTTTTCGATGGCGACCTATCGCACGACCGCACCGTAGCTACCTGCTACCTTCCCGACGGGCGCGATCTGTCGGCCGAGATGGTCAAGGCGGGCATGGCAATAGACTGGAGAAAGTTCTCGGGGGGCAAATACCGGGGTCTCGAACCGGACGGGATCAGAAAGAAGCTCTGGCGCTGCGACGCTCGGCAGAAGGGATTGATGCCACCGGGTCTGCCCGACTAGCCCTCTCCGCCCACCCGCTCCAGAAGGAGCCGAGCCGCCGCCTGTTCGGCCACGCGCTTCGATCCCGCCGTCGCCTCCGCCGTCTCGCCATTCGCCAGCGTGACCCGCACCGTGAACTGCGGCGCGTGGTCGGGGCCGGAGCGGCCAGCTTCCTCGTACCCCGGCGGCGGCATCCCCCGCGCTTGCGCCCATTCCTGAAGCGAGGTCTTGGCATCCCGCGCGTCGGGCTCCACCGACGCGATGCGCTTGCCCCAAAGCCGCAGGACCAGCGCCCGCGCCGCCTCGAAGCCCGCGTCCTGGTAGACAGCCGCGATCACCGCCTCCATCGCGTCGCCGAGAAGCGCCTCCTTCCGGCGGCCCCCGGTCAGCATCTCGCTGCGGCCAAGCTTCAGGACGTCCCCCAGGCCTACCTCCCGCGCCACGTCGGCGCAGGTCTCCTTCCGGACCAAGGCGTTGAACCGAGGTGCCAGCTGCCCCTCGCGCGCGCCCGCGTCGGCCGCCAGAAGCGCCTCGGCCATCACGAGGCCCAGGACCCGGTCGCCCAGGAACTCCAGCCGCTGGTTGTCCGGCCGCGTCGC
The DNA here is from genome assembly GCF_041913445.1 of Tabrizicola sp. Taxonomy (GTDB): domain Bacteria; phylum Pseudomonadota; class Alphaproteobacteria; order Rhodobacterales; family Rhodobacteraceae; genus Tabrizicola. Next base: position 81,914 of record NZ_JAYSFG010000013.1, on the reverse strand, counting down.
CGTCCCGATCGAGGCATGGGTGACCGCGCGCAGCAAGAGGTCGGGCTTCCGGAACGTGTGCCCCAGCCGATCCTGGAAGGCCAGCAGGTCCGCCGACAGCCTCACGCGCTTACTCGATCGCCTTGAAGAAACGATCGGCGCGCCAGGTCCAGAAGAAGAACAGGCTGCGGCCCGCGGACGAGAACATGATCCGGTCCGCCCGGCCGATCAGGTATTCCGCCGGCAGGAAGCCAACCCCGCCCACCGACTGCGGGAAGCGGCTGTCGGTCGAGTTGTCGCGGTTGTCGCCCATCACGAAGTAATGGCCTTCGGGCACGGTGAAGACGTCGGTGTTGTCCCCGGCCCCGTCCGTGTCGATGTTCAGCACATGGTGCTGGCGGCCCTCGGGCAGGGTCTCGATGAAGCGGCTCTTCTGGCAGATACCGCCCTCGCCCACCGCGCCGTTCTCGCAGCGCGGGCGGTTGCGCATGGGCCCCTGGGCTTCCATGATCTCTTCGAAGACGCCATCCGGCTGCTGAGGCGCCGCCGCGCCATTGATGTACAGAACGCCGTCCCGCATCTGCATCTTGTCGCCCGGCAGGCCCACCAACCGCTTGATGTAGTCCGACCCGGCCGTCGGATGGCGGAACACCACCACGTCGCCCCGCACCGGATCCGACCCCAGCACCCGACCCTCGACCGGGCAGAGGCTGATGGTGGTGAAGGGGATCTCGCAGGAATAGCGCGAATAGCCGTAGGCCATCTTGTTGACGAAGAGGAAGTCGCCGATCAGGAGCGTGTCCTTCATCGACTCGGACGGGATCCAGAAGGGCTGGAACAGGATCGACCGAAAGGCGATCGCGATCACCAGGGCCCAGAAGACCGTCTTGATCGTCTCGACGATGCCGCCATCGCCCTTGTCCCTGCTTGCCATGTCGTCTGCCTCTTGCGTTTTCCGCTACATGCGCGCCGGGTCGGGGGGAGTCAAGCGTGGGGGGCTACGCCGGGAACCAGCGGACGCGCCTCGATCACCACGAAGGCCTGCGCCCAGGGGTGGTCGTCCGTCAGCGTGACATGGATCACCGCCTCGTGACCCTCGGGCGTCATGGCGCGCAGCCTTTCGGCCGCCCAGCCCGTGACATGCATCACCGGCTGGCCCGACCGCAGGTTGGTCACGGCCATGTCCTTCCAGGCGATCCCCATGCGAAGGCCGGTGCCAAGCGCCTTCGAGCACGCCTCCTTCGCCGCCCAGCGTTTCGCATAGGTCGCGGCCACGGCGCGGGGGCGGCTGTCGGCCTTCTTCTGCTCGGTCTCGGTAAAGACGCGGTCCTTGAAGCGGTCGCCGTGGCGGGCCAGAGTCGCCTCGATCCGCTCGATGTTGCACAGGTCGCTGCCGATGCCCAGGATCATGCCCCGTCACCCGGCGCAACGCCGATTTCCGTTTCGGAAATCGGTCTCACGCCGCGCCCCCGCGGGCCAGATCCATCCGGCGGCGCATCTCCTCGATGGCCGGTTCCAGGCCGCGGAAGATCGCCTCTCCGATCAGGAAATGGCCGATGTTGAGTTCCGCGAGCTCCGGGATCGCGGCGATGGGTTCCACATTGTCATAAGTCAGCCCGTGCCCGGCATGGACCTCCAGCCCCAGGCTGGCCGCCAGTTCCGCCCCGGCCTGCAGCGAGGCCAGCTCGCGCTCGGCCAGGGACGTGTGCCCATCGGCCAGCAGTTCGGAATAAAGCCCCGTGTGCAGCTCCACCACCGCCGCGCCGATCCGGGCGCTGGCTTCGATCTGGCGGGGGTCGTGGCTGATGAACATGCTGACCCGGCAGCCCGCGTCGCGCAGGGGGGCGATGTAGTCGGCCAGCCGGTTCTGGTCGCCCGCCACGTCGAGGCCGCCCTCGGTCGTCCGCTCCTCGCGCTTCTCGGGGACCAGGCAGACCGCATGCGGCTTATGGCGCAGGACGATGGCCTGCATCTCGGCCGTGGCGGCGCATTCGAAGTTCAGCGGGATCGCGATCCCAGCCATCAGGGCCTCGATGTCGGCATCGCGGATGTGGCGGCGATCCTCGCGCAGGTGAGCGGTGATCCCATCCGCACCCGCGGTCTCGGCCAGAAGGGCCGCCCGCAGCGGGTCCGGCCAGGCGCTGCCACGGGCGTTCCGCACCGTCGCGACGTGGTCGATGTTCACCCCGAGCCTCAGCTTGCCCGGCGTCTTCAGTGAATGGGTCATTCCGGCCTTCCCGCGTTTTCCGACAGTCTAGGGCGTTCCGGGGCTGTCGTCATCGTCCTCGCCGCCCTTTTCGCTGCGGCGTTTCAGCTTGGCCGCGGCTTCGGCCAGCTTGGCCCGCATCTTGCCGCGACGCTCGGCCCGTTCATGCGCCGTGGCGGCGCGGGCTTTCTGGTAGGCCTCGACCAGCGGGATCGTCACGTAATAGGCGATGGCGCTGATCACGATGGCCGGCCCCAAGGCGCCGATCAGCCAGGGCAGGTAGATCTCGTTGAAGAACTGGATCAGCCCGTCCCACTGCGCCTTTTCCGGCCCGAACAGCGCCATGACGTTGAACCAGAGGTCGTGACCCGCATTCTCCAACGCTCCCAGGATATACTGGGCATTCAAGGGGGCCTCGATGCCAAGCATCCAGTGGCCCAGCCAGACCGCGAACACGGTGAATGGAGGGGTCGTCAGCGGATTGGTGTTGAAGGTGCCCAGAAGGGCCGCCAGCACGTTGCCGCGCATCAGCCGCGCCATGCCCCAGGCCGCCAGGAATTGCAGGCCCGGCAAGGGCAGGAAGCCGATGAAGAACCCAGCAAAGACACCGCGGGCGACCCGGTGCGGCTGGTCAGGCAGGCGGCGCATCCGGTAGACGACATAGCGCGTCGCCCGTTTGAAGCCCGAGCGCGGATAGACCTGCTCGCGCAGCCACGCGCCCCAACTCAACGGATCTCTACGCCTGAAAACCAACGCCGCCTCTTCTCCGGGCCCCACCCCCGCTGTCCGCCCTTACGGCCGGCGTGTCAAATCCCGATGACGCGAGATCTGCGCCACATCCGTCTCGGCCTCCAAGGCCGTCATCACCATATGAAGATGTTCGACATCGCGCAAATCCACGTCAATGATAAGGCGATAGAAATCGGGCTTGCGGTCGGTGAAGCGCAGGTCCGAGATGTTCGCTTTCTGCTCGCCGACCAGGGTGCAGATCCGGCCCAGCACGCCCGCATCGTTGGAAATCGTCAGGTCCAGGCTGACCGTGAACACGGGCTTGTGACGGCCCGAGTGCCACTGCAGGTCCACCCAGCGCGAGGTCTGGTCCTCGAACTCCTCCAGCGCGGGGCAGTCGATGGCATGGACCACGACGCCCTGCCCCCTGTAGGTGATGCCCACGATCCGCTCGCCCGGGACCGGCTGGCAGCACTGCGCGCGGCGGAAGTCCTGGTCGGCCATAAGCCCGACGACGGGGCGCTTCGAATCGACTTCCTCGGCCACCGCCTGGGCGAGTTCCGGATAAAGCGTCTCGACCACCCGTCGCGCCGGAAGCTCGGCGGAGCCAAGCCGCGCCAGCAGGTCGTTCTCATCCGCCAGCCCCAGCATCTTTGCCGCCGTCCGCAGCGCCTTTTCGCTGGCCTTCTTGCCCACGTGGTCGAAAGCCGCCCGCGCCAGCTCCTGCCCAAGCTTGACGAACCGCCCCCGGTCCTCTTCCCGCAAGCTCCGCCGGATCGCCGCCTTTGCCCGCCCCGTCGTCACGATGTCGATCCAGCTCGACTGCGGGCGCTGCCCCTCGGCCGTGATGATCTCGATCGACTGGCCATTCTTCAGCCGGGTCCACAGCGGCACCCGGATCCCGTCGATCTTCGCCGAGACGCAGGAGTTCCCGATCCGCGTGTGGATCGCATAGGCAAAGTCCAGCGGGGTAGCCCCGCGCGGCATCTGGATCACGTCCCCCTTGGGCGTGAAGCAGAACACCTGGTCGGAATACATCTCGAGCTTCACATGCTCCAGGAACTCGTCCGTGTCGCCTTCGTCCAGCCGTTCGGTCAGTGTCGCGATCCACTTGGCCGGGTCCACCGCGAAGGGGTTCACCGCCCGCACGCCCTCACGGTACGACCAATGTGCCGCGACGCCCGCCTCGGCCACCTCGTGCATCTCGCGCGTGCGGATCTGCACCTCGACCCGCTTGCCGTCGCGGCCACTGACCGTCGTGTGGATCGACCGATATCCGTTGTTCTTCGGCTGGCTGATGTAATCCTTGAACCGCCCCGGCACCGCCCGCCAGCGCTGGTGGATCACCCCAAGGATGCGGTAGCAGTCCGCCACCGACCCGCAGATCACCCGGAAGCCATAGATGTCGGAAAGCCGGCTGAAGGCCAGGTCCTTCTCCTGCATCTTGCGCCAGATCGAGTAGGGCTTCTTCGCGCGCCCGAACACGTCCGCCTCGATCTGCGCCTTGTCCAGCTCGTGCAGGATATCCGCCGTGATCTTGTGGACCACATCCCCGGATTCCTTCTGCAAGGTCAGGAACCGCCGCAGGATGGAATTCCGCGCCTCGGGGTTCAGGACCTTGAAGGACAGATCCTCCAGCTCCTCCCGCATCCACTGCATCCCCATCCGGCCAGCGAGCGGAGCAAAGATCTCCATCGTCTCGCGCGCTTTCTGGGCCTGCTTTTCCGGCTTCATCGACCGGATCGTGCGCATGTTGTGCAGCCGGTCGGCGAGCTTCACCAGGATCACCCGCAGGTCGCGGGACATCGCCATGAAGAGCTTGCGGAAGTTCTCGGCCTGCTGGCTGCCCGCGCTGGAAAGCTGCAGGTTGGTCAGCTTGGTGACGCCATCGACCAGCTCGGCCACCTCGACCCCGAACAGATCCGAGACCTCGGAATAGGTCGACCGCGTGTCCTCGATCGTGTCGTGCAGAAGGGCCGTGACGATCGTCGCGTCGTCCAGGCGCTGTTCGGTCAGGATCGCGGCCACCGCGACGGGATGGGTGAAATAGGGCTCGCCCGACTTCCGCACCTGACCCTCGTGCATCTTCATGCCATAGGCATAGGCACGACGGATCAGGTCGGCATTGCAGCGCGGGTTGTAGTTGCGAACCAGGGCGATGAGGTCTTCGACGTCGATCATCACCGCCCCACTGGGCAAAACCCGGTCAGAACTCGCCCTGGGCTTCCATCAGGGCGCGCAGAAGCTTCTCTTCCGACATGTCGTCGACCATCGGACGATCCATCTCGCCGCCCATGAGCAGCGCCATCTGGTCTTCCTCGGGCTCGTCGACCTCGATCTGGGTCTGGTAGCTTTCGATCATCCGCTCGCGCAGGACCTCGGCCGACTGCGCCTCGTCGGCGATCTCGCGCAGGGCGACGACGGGGTTCTTGTCGTTGTCGCGGTCCACCGTGACGGGCGACCCCGAGGCGATCTCGCGCGCCCGGTGGGCGGCCAGCATCACCAGCTCGAACCGGTTCGGGACCTTGTCAACGCAATCTTCGACCGTCACGCGGGCCATGGGGATACTCCAATCGGGAAGCTTCGCTGGAAGTGGCCTTATTATGCCGCCCGGAAAGTCTTGACAAGCGGCAAAACGGGCAAAATCAAAGTGGTTTCACCTCGGCGCGATCCGCTTCGGGCAGGGCCGCCAGCATCGCGGCCACGCTTTGACCCGTGCGCGGATGCACCCAGTCGGGCGCCACGTCGGCCAACGGAACCAGCACGAAGGCCCGGTCCTGCAGCCGCGGATGCGGCAGGATCAGCTGGTCCGGCGTCCTGCGGACCTGCGCCTCGGGCGGCAGTGCGCGCCAGGAATCCTGCGTCGCGGGATCAGGCAGAACCGAATCGCCCAGGGCCAGAAGGTCGATGTCCAGCGTGCGCATTCCCCAGCGTTTTTCCCGAACCCGTCCAAAATGGGCTTCCACGGCGTGCAGTGTTGCCAGGATGGAATCGGCGTCCCGGCCGCCCGCATCCAGCACGGCAGCCGCGTTCACATAGTCCGGCCCTGACCCCGCCGGAAAGCAGGGCGTCGCGTAGAAACGGCTAACCGCAAGTGCCGAAAGGCCTTCCGCTGCAAGCGCTTTCAGAGCGGCACGCAAAGTTTCCGCCGGAGGCGCATCTGCCAGTGGCAGATTTGCGCCGAGCGCAACCAGGGCGTGCACACCTATCCTTTCGTACATTGGCCTATTCCTTTAGTTCTCTTGTGCCTAGCCATGTCCGGCTGTTATTTACTTGGGGTTGGCCGCCGGATTTACGAATTGCATGTCATTTCGACCAGCTAGGTTTTTCTGACGGCGACTTTGAGGGGACACAGAATGTTTTACAAAGACGAACGGCTCGCGCTGTTCATCGATGGTTCCAACCTTTATGCCGCGGCAAAGGCACTGGGGTTTGACATCGACTACAAGCTTCTCCGGATGGAGTTCATGCGCCGGGGAAAGCTCCTCCGCGCGTTCTACTACACGGCGCTGCTCGAGAACGATGACTATTCGCCGATCCGGCCGCTGGTGGACTGGTTGCATTACAACGGCTTCACCATGCGGACGAAACCGGCGAAGGAATACACCGACAGCCAGGGACGGCGGAAGGTGAAGGGCAACATGGACATCGAGCTTACCGTCGATGCCATGGAGCTGGCGCAACGGGTCGATCACATCGTGCTGTTTTCGGGCGACGGGGATTTTCGCCCGCTGGTGGAAAGCCTGCAGCGCCAGGGCGTCCGGGTGTCGGTGGTCTCGACCATCCGCAGCCAGCCGCCGATGATCGCCGACGAACTGCGCCGCCAGGCCGACAACTTCATCGAGCTGGACGAGCTGCGCGAAGTCATCGGCCGTCCGCCGCGCGAACCGCGCCCGGCCGTCGGGGAAGAGGTCGCGGTCGAGGCGAAGTGAGGTCTGGATTCACCGAAGCAGCTGGGGAGCTCTCGGTGATACCAGCATGATCGCCCTCGCCGGACTGTTCGCCGCAGCGTTCCTCGCCGCGACGCCGGTGCCGTTCCAGTCGGAACTTGTCTTCCTCGGCCTGCAGGCTGCGGGGTGGGATACGTTCTGGCTGGTCGTCGTCGCCTCGATCGGCAACACGCTGGGGTCCTGCGTTACCTATGGCCTTGGCCGCTGGCTGTCGGACCAGCGGGACCACCGCTGGTTCCCGCTGAAGCCCGGCCAGCTGGCCCGGGCCGAGGGCTGGTGGTCCCGCTGGGGCCTCTGGCTCCTCCTCCTCTCCTGGGTGCCCTTCGGCGACATGATCGTCGCCCTTTCCGGCGTGCTGCGCGTGCCGTTTCCGCTGTTCCTGCTGCTGGTCGCCATCGCCAAGACCGGCCGCTACATCGCGCTTGGGTGGCTTGGCGCTGCGGCATTCGGCATCTAGAGCTATCCGGCCTCCTCGCTGGGCCACCACGACGAGCCGAAGGCGCTAGAGCCGCATCAAGGTCAACAGATCCTGAACGTCCACAGCCAACCCTTTGAATTCGCTCAGACCGCGAAACCTGTCCTGCGTGGACACTCGACAGGCCCTGCCGCAGCCCCTAAACCTGTCGCAACCCCTGCCGAAGGCCCGCCGATGTCCGACCTGCCCGCCCTCACCCTATACCTCGCCGCCCCCCGCGGCTTCTGCGCCGGGGTGGACCGGGCGATCAAGATCGTCGAGATGGCCCTGCAGAAATGGGGCGCCCCGGTCTACGTCCGCCACGAGATCGTCCACAACAAGTTCGTCGTCGACGCCCTGAGGGCGCAAGGAGCCGTCTTCGTCGAGGAACTGGACGACTGCCCCACCGACCGCCCCGTCGTCTTCTCGGCCCACGGCGTCCCGAAGTCCGTCCCGGCCGAGGCCGCCGCCCGGAACATGATCGCCGTCGACGCCACCTGCCCCCTTGTCACCAAGGTCCACAACGAGGCCGCCCGCCACCACGAGGCCGGCACCCAGATGATCTACATCGGCCACCAGGGCCACCCGGAAACCGTGGGCACGATGGGCCAGCTTCCCCAGGGGGAGGTCCTCCTCGTCGAAACCGTCGAGGACGTCGCCGCCCTGCAGGTCCGCGACCCCGCGAAGCTTGCTTTCATCACCCAGACGACCCTCTCGGTCGACGACACCGCCGAGATCGCCGCCGCCCTCAAGGCCCGTTTCCCCCTGATCCACGCCCCCGCCCACGACGACATCTGCTACGCGACCACCAACCGCCAGGCCGCCGTCAAGGCCGTCGCCCCGAAGATCGACGCCCTTCTCGTGATCGGAGCGCCCAACTCCTCGAACTCCAAGCGCCTGGTCGAGGTCGGCTCCGCCGCGGGCTGCCCCTATTCCATGCTGATCCAGCGCGCCGCCGACATCGACTGGCGCGCCCTGGAAGGCGTCCGCGCCGTGGGCCTGACCGCCGGGGCCAGCGCGCCCGAGGTCCTGGTCAACGAAGTCATCGACGCCTTCCGCGCCCGCTACAGCGTCACGCTCGACCTCGTCGAAACCGCCGTCGAGGATATCGAATTCAAGGTCCCCCGCATCCTGCGCGAGCCTGCATGACCGATTGGGTCACCTTCGAGGGTCGGGTGGAACCCCTGACCTGGGGCGGTTCGACCTACACCATCCTCCGCCTCCCCGAAGATGTCGCCCAATCCCTTGGCAAGACCCGCCGAGTCGAGGGCGAGATCGCCGAACACCCCGTCAACCTCGCCCTCTGCCGCGCTCCGGTGGTCGAGGGCGTCTTCCTCTGGACCGGGCAAAGCCTTCTTGACCGGATCGGCATCCAACCGGGTGAGCCGATCGAAGTCCGCCTCCGCCCCGCTCCAGATGACCGCGTCGACCTTGACCCGGACATCGAAGCCGCCCTCCTTGCCGGCGGCATCCTCTCCGTCTGGGAAAGCCTCACCCCCGGCAGACGAAGGGGCCTTCTGTACCAGATCGCCACCGCCAAGACCGAGCCGACCCGCCAGAAACGCATCCGACGCCTCGTGGAAGACCTCTCATGATCCGCCGCAGCCTTCTCGCCTTCTCCCTGGCTCTGGCCTTCCCAGCCCAGGCCGAGGAACCCGCTCCGGCCCTCGCCGAGTACTGGACGAACTCGGGCAGCCTGCCCCCGGAATACGCCTGGGAAACCAGCGTCGTGATCCGGGAGGATGGCCAGCTGGAGCTGAAGCACTGCCGGGGCTACGAGACGGAAGGCCCTGCCTGCAAGCTCCGCCGCGCCAAAGTGTCCGAAGCGGCACTCGAGGCGATCCGGACTGCCGCCGACGAAAGCGGCCTCCTGGACCGTCCGGCCCGCGAGACCGACACCCCGATGGTCGGCGGCGGCCTGACCTGGGGCCGGGTGAACCTTGCCGCCGGGACGGTGGACCTTCCCTCCCAGCCCCGCGAGGCGGACGTCGACCGGGTGGGCAAGGTCCTTCAGGCGATCGCTGCCGCCATCCCGCCGCGCTTCGACCGGTTCGTGGACCCGGACTGATCTGGCCATGCACGCCGCATCACGCTAGATCAGGCGCATGACCGACGACAGCCGCATCCCCCGCCCTGCCCTCCTTCTCGGCCTCGCCGGGCTGATCCCGTTTCTCTGGTCGGCGGCGACGCATCTGTCTCCGGACCTGTCCAGCGCGGCCGGGCAGGTCCTGTCGCCGATGTTCCTTGGGGCCTATGTCGGGCTGACCTACGGCACTGTCATCCTCAGCTTCATGTCCGGCGTCCTCTGGGGCTTTGCCACCAAGGCCGAAGGGCGAGAGGCCGCCATTGCCTATACCCTGTCGGTCATCCCCGCGCTCTGGGTCTTCTTCATGGTCTCCGACGCCTCGGACACCTCGGCCATCTTCCTCGCCGCGGGCTTCGTGGGCCTCCTTCTCCTCGACGCGATGTTTCAGGCCTGGGGCCTCGCCCCGCGCTGGTGGCTGCGCCTCAGGGTCATGCTGACCGTGGTCGTCCTCGGCTGCCTCGCCATCCCGCTGCAGGCCTGACCATGGCCGAGCTTTTCGCCTACACCGACGGCGCCTGCTCCGGAAACCCCGGTCCGGGCGGCTGGGGCGTGCTGATGATCGCGCGCGAGAACGGCGCGGTGATCAAGGAACGCGAGCTTTCCGGGGGCGAGGCGCAGACCACCAACAACCGGATGGAGCTTCTGGCCGCCATCTCGGCGCTGGAGGCCCTGTCCCGCCCGTCCGAACTGACCATCGTGACCGACAGCGCCTATGTGAAGAACGGCATCACCGAATGGGTGGCGGGCTGGAAGCGGAAGAACTGGCGCACGGCGGGCGGGTCCCCGGTCAAGAATGTCGAGCTTTGGCAAAGGCTTGAGGCTGCAGCGGCCCGCCACCAGGTCACCTGGCGCTGGATCAAGGGCCACGCGGGCCATGCCGAGAACGAACGCGCCGACGCCCTCGCCCGCGCCGGGATGGCCCCGTTCAAGGCCTCCGCCTGATGGGGGGCCTGACGCTTCTCGACGCGCTCGACTATGCCTCGGTGCTGGTCTTCGCCCTGACCGGGGCGCTCGCCGCAAGCCGGTCGCAACTGGACATCGTGGGCTTCATCTTCATCGCCTGCCTCACGGCCGTCGGCGGCGGCACGCTCCGCGATGCAATCCTGAACCGCGAGGTCTTCTGGGTCGCCGATCCGCTGACCCTCGGTGTCGCCACGGCGGCTGCCATCCTGGTCTTCTTCACCGCCCATCTTCTGGAAAGCCGCTACCGGGCGCTCCTGTGGTTCGACGCCTTCGCCCTGGCCGTGGCCGTCCCCGCCGGCGTTGCCGTCGCCCTGTCGGAAGGGCAAGGCTGGCCCATCGTCCTGGTCATGGGGATCGTCACCGGCTGCATGGGCGGCCTTCTGCGCGACGTGGTCTGCAACGAGGTCCCGCTGATCCTGAAACAGGGCGAGCTTTACGCCACTTGCGCGCTTGCAGGGTCGATTGGCGCGGTCGTGGCCCTTGCTTGCGGCCTCGGCCAAGGTCTTGCCCTCATCGTCTGTGCGGCGCTCGTCTTCACCCTGCGCGCCGGAAGCATCGCCCTTGGCTGGCGGCTCCCGGTCTACAAGTCGCAGCCGCCGCGCCCGGATGCCCCCAAGCGGTAAGGCTTGCGATGTGAACGATCATTCGTCTAGCATTGCCCCATGCCGCGCACCCGCACTGTCCCGGATGACAAGGTCTTCGCCGCGATCCAGCGCTTGCTGGACCAGGGCGGCGACAAGGCCGTCTCCTTCGGCAGCATTGCGGCGGCCACGGGGCTTGCCCCTCCGACTCTCGTCCAGCGGTACAAAAGCCGCGACGGCATGGTCCGCGCCGCGCGCCTGGCCTTCTGGGACGCGCTCGACCACCGCACGGCCGAGGCCATTGCGGGCACGGCAGACAAGGGACCGCAGGGCTTGCTGAAAGCCATCGGCCCGGTTCCTGCCGGGGCCATCGCGGTGGACCTGCGCGATCCGGACCTCGCCGCCCGCGCCGCAGGCTGGCGCGCTGCGGTCGAGGCAGCCTTGGCCCTCCGCCTTGGCAACAGCCTGAAAGCCCGAGAAAGCGCGGCACTGCTGTTCGCCGCCTGGCAAGGCCAGTCGCTCTGGGCGGCGGCAGGGGAACCCGCCTTCCGCCTGAAGGACGCCGTGAAGCGGCTTACTTAGCGTAGGTCTTCCACGCCCAGATCAGCACCAGCGCCCCGATCAGGGCGCCAACGAAGCCCGCCCCGATACCGGCCAGCATCGTCAGCCCGCGCAGCACAAGGCTCCCGACCAGCGCGCCCAGGACCCCCAGAGCGATGGTGGATGGCGTGTCCAGGTTCACCTTGAGGATGCGTGAGGCCAGGAAGCCCACGGCAACCCCGACGACCAGAAGAGCAACAAGCGGCATGGCGTCCCTCCCCACCGTTCTTCGCGGAATATGGGAACCCTTTGCGCCCTGCGCTATAGCGTCGCAGGAAGATTCAGCCCCTTCAGCACTTCGGAGGCCGCCATCGATCGCTTCCCCTCGCGCTGCGCTTCCAGCACTTCCACCGCGCCCGTGCCGCAGGCCACGGTGAACCCGCCCAGCACCTGCCCCGGGGCACCATACCCCTCGGCCAGCCGAGACCGCAACAGCTTCACCCGTTCGCCATTGACCTCCACCCAGGCCCCGGGAAAGGGCGACAGTCCCCGGATCAGCCGGTCCACCTCTATCGCCGGGCGGGTCCAGTCCACCCGCGCCTCGGCCTTGTCGATCTTCGCGGCATAGGTCACGCCCTCCTCGGGCTGCGGCACGGCTGGCAATGGCAACCGCTCCAGCGCCGCCACGATGAGCCGCGCGCCCAAGGCGCTCAGCCGGTCATGCAGCTCTGCCGTCGTCTCCTCCGCCCCGATCTCCACCGCCTCGCGCAGAAGGACCGGCCCGGTATCCAGCCCCGCCTCCATCTGCATGATGCAGACGCCGGTCTCCCGGTCGCCGGCCATGATCGCCCGATGGATCGGCGCCGCCCCCCGCCAGCGCGGCAGCAGCGAGGCGTGGATGTTCAGGCACCCCAGCCGCGGCGCGTCCAGCACCGCCTGCGGCAGGATCAGCCCATAGGCAACGACGACCGCCACGTCGGCCCCCAGCGCCGCAAACTCCGCCACCGCCTCCGGGCTGCGCAGCGACACCGGATGCCGCACCGGCAGGCCCAAAGCCTCGGCCCGCGCCTGGATAGGGCTCGGCCGGTCCGCCTTCCCCCGCCCCGCCGGGCGGGGCGGCTGGCAGTAGACGGCGACAATCTCGTGCCGCTGGTGCAGCGCTTCCAGCACCGGGACAGAAAACTCCGGCGTGCCCATGAAAACGACTTTCATCCGCGCCGCCCGAGCTTCTGCGCCTTGGCGATCAGCATCTTGCGCTTCAGCGGAGACAGGTGGTCGAAGTACATCTTCCCCGCCAGATGGTCGATCTGGTGCTGCACGGACGTTGCCCAAAGCCCGACGAAGTCCCGCTCCTCGACCTCGCCCTTGTCATTGACGAACCGCACGGTCACCGCCCGCGGCCGCTGGATCACCGCCGAGACGCCCGGCAGATTTGGCGAGGCCTCCTCATGCTCCCGCATCTGCCCGCTCGCATGCAGGACCTCCGGGTTCGCCATCCGCACCGCCTGCCCCCGCGCCTCAGAGCAATCCACCACCGCCAGCCGCAAGGGCACGCCGATCTGCACCGCCGCCAGCCCATAGCCCGGCATCGCGTCCATCGTGTCGATCATGTCGGCCCAGGTCTGCCGCACCTCGTCCGTGATCTCCGCCACATCCGCCGCCGGGGTCCGCAGCACGGCCGAAGGCCAGGGAACACAACGCCGCACGGTCATGCCAGCACCTCCGCCTCGGCCTTCGCCCGGGCCTCGGGCTGCAGCCGGTCCAGCGTCAGGATCCCGTCCAGATGGTCGTTCTCGTGCTGGATGCAGATGGCGGCAAAGCCGTCAAAGACCTGCTCGCGCGCCGCGCCCTCCAGGTCGGTCCAGCGCACCCGCACCGTGTCGTTCCGCTCCACCTCGGTGACCGGGCCGGGGATCGACAGGCAGCCTTCGGGTCCCGTCACGCGGTTGCCCATCAGCTCCAGCTCCGGGTTCACGAACACCATCGGCGCGGGCTCGCCCGTCTTCCAGTCGACGTCCATCACGAACATCCGCACCAGCCGCCCGACCTGAGACGCCGCCAGCCCGCGGCCCGGGGCGGCATACATCGTCTCCAGCATGTCCGCCGCCAGCGACCGCAAATCGTCATCAAGGACCGCCGAGGCGCAGGGTTGCGAAAGGCGGGGATCGGGCCAGCGCAGGATCGGCAGCAGCATCAGGGTTTCCTTCGAGGTCCTTTGGGCGGAAAGTCACCCCCGCGGCTTCAGCTGGCCCGCGCCCGTTCCCGCTTCAGCTTTTCCATCTTCCGCGTGATCATCTGGCGCTTCAGCGGGCCCAGGTAATCGATGAAGAGCTTGCCATCCAGGTGGTCGATCTCGTGCTGCACGCAGGTTGCCCAAAGGCCCGAGAACTGCCGCTCCTGCTCGGACCCGTCCAGCGCCAGCCAGCGCACCTTGACCTCTGCGGGCCGCTTTACCTCGGCGTATTGCTCGGGGATCGATAGGCAGCCTTCCTCATAGGTCGACAGGTCCTCGGACGACCAGACGATCTGCGGGTTGACCAGCGCGATCGGCTCCGGGTCGCCCTCCTTGATGCAGTCCATCACGATGATCCGCTTCGTCACGCCCACCTGCGGCGCGGCAAGGCCGATGCCCGGCGCGTCGTACATGGTTTCCAGCATGTCGGAGGCCAAGGCCCGGATCTCAGGCGTGATTTCCGCCACGGGATCGCAGACCTTCTTGAGGCGCGGGTCAGGATGGATCAGGATGGGGCGGATCATGTCCGGGATTTACGAAAGCCGCCCTGCGATGGCAAGAGGAACAGGGGAGAAGCCCGTCACCCCAAGGCGCAAGCTCTTTGTTCCAAGTAAACCCGTGCTTCCGGAATGATTTTCCATATCAGTGGACAATATTGGGATGACTTCCCGACAGTGATGGAATAATCGGATGAACATCCCAACCAACAGGCCTGATGACATGACCTTCGACACCCCCATCTCCCGCGCCGGATCCCATTGCGTCAAATGGGACATGCTGGAACCGCTCTACGGCTTCAAGGCTGATGAGGGCCTTGCCATGTGGGTCGCGGACATGGAGTTCAAGCCGCCACAGGTCGTGCAGGACTCGCTGCAGAAGATGCTCGACCACGGGGTCTACGGCTATTTCGGCGACGACACCGCCTACCTCGCCGCGATCCGCTGGTGGATGCAGACCCGCCACGGCTGGGAGGTCCAGCCCGACTGGATCTTCACCACCCACGGCCTCGTCAACGGCACGGCGCTTTGCGTCCAAAGCTACACCCAGCCCGGCGACGCCGTCGTCCTGATGACCCCGGTCTACCACGCCTTCGCCCGCGTCATCAAAGCCGCCGGGCGCAGCGTCACCGAATGCCCGCTGACGCTGAAGGATGGCCTGGCCCAGGTGGATACCGCGGATTGGGAGAAGTACCTGACCGGGAAAGAACGGATGTTCATTCTCTGCTCCCCCCACAACCCCGGCGGCCGGGTCTGGACGGGGGAGGAGCTTCGCCAGATCGCCGACTTCTGCGTGAAGCACGACCTGATCCTCGTTTCGGACGAGATCCACCACGACCTCGTCTACCCCGGCCAGAAGCACACCGTCATGGCGCTGGCCGCCCCGCAGATCGCCGACCGGCTGGTGATGATGACCGCCACGACCAAGACCTTCAACATCGCCGGGGCCCATATCGGCAACGTCATCATCGCCGATCCCGCGCTGCGGAAGACCTTCGCAGGCACGATCAACGCGATGGGCATCTCGCCCAACTCCTTCGGGATGCACATGGCGACCGCCGCCTATTCGCCCGAAGGCGCCGCCTGGGTCGACGCGCTGATGCGCTACCTCGACGGCAACCGGAAGCTCTTCGATGAAGGCATCGCAAAGATCCCCGGGCTACGCTCCACGCCCTTGGAGGCGACCTACCTCGCCTGGGTCGACTTCTCCGGCACCGGCATGGCGCCTGAGGAGTTCATCGAGCGGGTCGAGAAACAGGCCAAGATCGCCACCAACCACGGCTCGGCCTTTGGCACCGGGGGCGAAAGCTTCCTTCGCTTCAACCTCGCCTGCCCCCGCGCGCAAGTGGTGGAGGCGGTCTCGCGGCTGGAAAGGGCCTTCGCCGACCTGCAATGAGGCTTTTGCGGCTTTTCTTCTACCTCTGCCTGCTGGTGGGCTTCGGCTTCATCGCCGCCTCACTCTACAGCCCGATGCGCCCCCTGCCGCCTCCGCCGCCCTTGACGGGGGCGGTGGCCCGGATCGTGATCGACAAGTCCGACCGGCAGATGCAGCTGATCCAGGACGGCAAGCCGGTGCGGACCTACCAGATCGCGCTTGGCTTCACGCCCGAGGGCGACAAGGAACGCCAGGGCGATGGCAAGACCCCGGAAGGGGAGTTCACCATCGACCGCCGCAACGATGAAAGCGCTTTTCATCTGTCGCTTGGGCTGGACTACCCGCAGAAGGACGACCTGATCCGCGCCAGCGCGGGCGGCTATTCGCCGGGCGGCGACATCTTCATCCACGGCCAGCCGAATGCCCTCCCGGACGGGTTGAAGATCAAGGGCGACTGGACGGCAGGCTGCATCGCGCTGACCAATGCCGAGATGCGGGAAATCTGGGCTGTCACTCCCGTCGGGACCAAGGTGGAAATCCGGCCCTGACCGGAATTTTCAAAAATTCCGGACCGGAGCCTTTGAAGGCTCCGTCACGATTTCTTTGAAGAAATCGTCCCCGGTTCAAGCCTTGGGCAGATAACCGACCGGCGCGTTCTCATCCCGCCAGAAGTCCAGCGGAGCGCGTTCCGTCACTGCCGTCGCGCGCTTGAAGTCGCAGACGAGTTCGCCGTTGTCGATGCTGGATGCCATGATCAGGCACTGGAACACGTGGCGCGAGCCGTCATAGACATCGACCAGCCCTCGCAGCTTCCCCGGCGAGAAATCCGCATCCAGCGCAAAGCCGTTGTCCCAGAACCGCAGGACCGGATAGACCGCATCGCCCACCTGCACGCGCAGTCGCGACTTGCGCTTCAGGTCCCTCTTCCGGGCCGCTTCCAGCCCTTCACGCACATACGTCGGCAGAAACTCAAGCATGGCAGCCTCGACCTCTCCCCAAATGAAATTCTGGAGCGGACCCTCAGAAAATCAAGCTGCCACAAGGGTATTGCCGGAATGTAAACCGTGTATGTCGGGAAAGACACGGATTTCCACAATCCATGGTTGATCCGGCCCGCGAAACAATAGGACGCACGGCGAACGCCCTGCAACCGCTTGCGAATCACCGCGTCCCTGCCGATAGCCACGCCCATGATCCTGATCGTCGCCCTCCTCCTCGACGCCGCCCTCGGCGAGCCGCGCTGGCTCTGGGACCGGATGCCCCATCCCGCCGTGCTGATGGGTCGCCTTGTCGGCTGGTGTGACCAACGGTTCAACCGCGACGGGGACCTCAAGCTCAAGGGCACTCTCGTCGCCGCGGGCCTCACGCTCACCGGCCTCATCCTCGGCTGGCTGATCCACATGATCCCCGACCACGGGGTGCTGGAGGCCCTCGCCGTCGCCATCCTCGTCGCGCAGAAATCCCTCGTCGAACACGTCCGCGCCGTCGCCACGGCCCTCCGCCGGTCCATCCCCGAAGGCCGCCATGCCGTCAGCATGATCGTCGGCCGCGACACCGCGGAAATGACCGGCCCTGACATCTCCCGCGCCGCCATCGAAAGCGCGGCCGAGAACCTGTCGGACGGCGTCGTCGCCCCCGTCTTCTGGTACCTCATCCTCGGCCTGCCCGGCATCCTGGCCTACAAGCTGATCAACACCGCCGACAGCATGATCGGCCACCTGACGCCACGCTACAAAGATTTCGGCTGGGCCTCCGCGCGCCTCGACGACGTCCTCAACTTGATCCCCGCCCGCCTGACGGCCCTTCTCATCGCGCTGACCCACGGCTGGACCGACCCCGCTCCCATCCTCCGCGACGCCCCCAAGCACCGCAGCCCCAACGCCGGCTGGCCCGAAAGCGCCCTCGCCCCCGTCCTCAACGTCGCCCTCTCCGGCCCGCGCAGCTACAACGGTGTCCGCAAGGACTATCCCTGGGTCTGGCCCGAGGGCCGCCGCGACCCCGGCCCAGACGACATCGACGCCGCCGCCGATGCTCTCTGGCGCGTCTGGGCCGCCCTCCTTGCGGTTGCCGTTCTGGTGGCGCTCACCTAGGTTTCCTCAAACGACGGAGACCCCATGCGCGCTGCCCTCTTCGCTCTCGCCCTTGCCACCCCCGCCGCCGCGGCCCCCTGTGGCGGCGACTTCGGCGAGTTCCTCACGGCAATGGAAGCAGAAGCCATCGCCGCAGGCGTCCCCACCGACGCCGCTGCCGCCTTCTTCAAGGGCGCAAAGCAGGACCCCAAAGTCCTCAAGGCCGACCGTTCCCAAGGCGTCTTCCGCAAGACCTTCCTCGACTTCTCGCAGTCCCTCATCTCCAAGCAGCGCCTGTCCACCGCGCGCTCGAAATCCGAGACCCTGAACGACATCTTCACCCGGGCCGAGACCGACTTCGGCGTCTCGCGCGGCATCCTTCTGGCCTTCTGGGCCTTCGAGACCGACTTCGGTCAGGTCCAGGGCGACTTCAACACCCGTAACGCGCTCCTCACCCTAGCCCACGACTGCCGCCGCCCGGAACTTTTCCAGCCCCAGGTCATCGCCGCCGCCAAACTCCACGCGATGAACGACTTCCCGCTCGATACCACCGGCGCCTGGGCGGGCGAGATCGGCATGGTCCAGATGCTGCCTAAGGATATCCTGGAGCGCGGCGTCGATGGCGATGGCGACGGGCTGATCCTGCTGAAGACGTCGGAAGCCGACGCCATCCTCTCCGGCGCGCGGATGCTCCAGCACCACGGCTGGCGCGCGGGCGAACCCTGGCTGGCCGAGGTCACCCTGCCCGACGACTTCGACTGGTCCCTCACCGGCCTCGACACGGAAAAGACCACCGAAGACTGGCAGGCCATTGGCGTCACTCCCCGGAACGGCCCCCTGACCCCCGGCCTCACCGCCTCGATCCTGCTCCCCCAAGGCCGCAAGGGCCCCGCCTTCCTCGCCTATCCGAACTACCGCGTGCTCTTCGAATGGAACAAGAGCTTCGTCTACGTCACCACAGCCGCCTATTTCGCCACCCGCATCGAAGGGGCCGAGCCCTATGCCGCGGGCAGTCCCGACCCCGCGCTGGACCTCGACCAGATGAAGGCCCTGCAAGAGAAACTCGCCGCGCTTGGACATGACGTGGGAGAGATAGACGGCATCCTCGGCGCAGGCACCCGCACGGCCGTTCAGAAGGAACAGGCGCGCCTCGGCCTCCCCGCCGACGGCTGGCCGACCCGGGACCTCCTGGGCGCGCTCTGATGGCGACGTGGAGCCTTGTCGCCACCATCAAGGCTCCCGAGGAGAAAGTCCTCGCCTTCGCCGCGCACCACCTTTCGCTGGGGGCCGATCACCTCTGGCTCTTCTTCGACGACCCCGACCAGCCGATCCCCGTCCCGCTGGCCAGCCACCCTCGGGTCACCGTCACACCCTGCGACGAGGACCACTGGCTTCGCACGGGCAAGAAGCGCCCGCCGCAGCACCAGAACCGCCAGACGCTGAACGCCCGCTACACCTACCGCGCACTGGTCACCTCGGACTGGATCGTCCACATCGACGTGGATGAGTTCCTTTTGCCCGCGCGCCCCATCGCCGCGATCCTCGGCGACACGCCGGCCGAAACCATCGCGATGAAGCTGGAACCCTTCGAGGCGATGCACGACCCGCTCCTGCCCGACGACATCTTCACCTCGCGCGAGTTTCGCGGTGCGCTTCGGCACGAACACTGGCCCCGACGCCGCGCCGCGCTTGGCCCATACCGCAAGGTGATCCGCGACGGGATGCTGTCGCACACGGTGGGCAAAGTGATCTACCGCACGCGCGTGCCCGGCCTTCTTCCGCGCCTTCACGCCGTCATGGTCGACAAGGAGTTCGTCCGCACCCCGGACTGGCAGCCCGAGATGAAACTCCTCCACTTCCACGCGCAGGACCGCGCGGACTGGCAGTCGCGGCTCATGTTCCGGATGACGAAGGGGGCCTACCAGTTCCGGCCCGAATTACAGGCCTTCCTAGCGGAATCCCCGCCCGAAGAGATCGACCGCTTCTACCGCCGCACCCAGATCCTGCCCACCGACCTTCGGGATGAACTGGTCGCGGTCGGCCGGGTGATCATCGCCGACCTCGATCTGCGGACCAAGGTCCAAGCCCTGCGCGATGGCGCACTGTAGACGACCGGTGCGCCTAGGCCCCTCCCCTCCCCCGCCGTGGGGAGGGGCCGGGGGTGGGGGGCACCCTCAGTCGGTATTGACCAGCATCAGCGCTGCGCGACGGAAGGTCTTCATGATCTCGCCACGTTCCTTCTCGGCCACTTCGGTTTCGACCATCGCCCGGTCCATCACGGCGAGCCAATCCTCGGCGTCCTGGGTGCGGATTTCCACATGGGCGTGGATCTCTCGCAGGCTCATGTGGCCGTGGAGTTCATGGTAGTACCGCCGCCCGCCGAAGAAGCCGCAAAGGAAGTTGAACTGCTCGGGCCGCACATGGCTCAGCCCGTGGCCTTTCAGATGCATCTCCATGATCGTCTTGCCCTGGGGCAGGGTCTCGATCAGGTCGTAGAAGTGGTTCACCAGGAGATGAACCTTCTCCTCCCCCCCGATCCGGTCGATCATCGGCTCCATCGCATCCTCCTCTCCCCGATTTCTTCAAAGAAATCGAACCGGAGCCTTTGAAGGCTCCGAACCGGACTTTCTAAAAAGTCCGCACCCTCAGCTCTGCGGCCGCGTCTTCTTCGGGTCGTAGTGCGACAGGCCCACGATCACCGCAGGAAGACGCTTCTGCTGACCGTCGAGCTTGCCCACCTCCAGCGCCGTCCCGACCTCGCTATGCGCCACGTCGACCCGTGCCAGCGCGATGTTCTTGCCCAGGATCGGAGACCGCACCGAAGAGGTCACCTCGCCCACCTGCGCCCGGCCGACATGCAGGCAATCGCCGTGGCCCACGTCGACGTTGCTGTCGATCTCCAGCCCCACGAACTTTCGGCTGGGGTGTTCTTTCCGCCGGATCAGCGCCTCGCGGCCCACAAAATCGTCGGTCTTCGACTTCAAGGGCACCGTGAACCCGATCCCCGCTTCGAACGGGTCGGTCTGGTCGCTGAAGTCGTACCCGGCGAAGATCAGCCCCGCCTCGATCCGCACCATGTCCAGCGCCTGCAGCCCCATCGGCTTCAGCCCCAGGTCGCCGCCATTTGCCCAGACCGCGTCATAAACCGCCGCGCCATCCTTCGGGTGGCAGAAGATCTCGAACCCAAGCTCGCCGGTATAACCCGTCCGCGACACCACGACCGGCGCCCCCGACGGCCCGCCCAACCGGCCCACGGTGAAGCGGAACCAGCCCAGCTCCTCGATCGTCGGCTGGTGCGGGGCGGTCCAGATCATGCGCTTGATGATCTCGCGGCTGTTCGGCCCCTGGACCGCCAGGTTGTGCAGCTGGTCCGTGGAGGACCGCACCATCACCTGCAGCCCCAGCTTCTCGGCCTGCTCGCGGATCCAGTGCCCGCCATATTCATCCCCGCCGATCCAGCGGAACTGGTCGCGGCCCAGGCGGAACACCGTGCCATCGTCGATCATCCCGCCGTGCTCATAGCACATGGCCGAATAGACCACCTGGCCCTGGGACAGCTTCTTCATGTCGCGGGTCAGCACCCACTGCATCAGAGCCTCGGCGTCCGGCCCCGTGACCTCCCACTTCCTCAGGGGAGACAGGTCCAGCACCACCGCCGCCTGACGGCAGGCCCAGTATTCCTCCAGCGCGCCATTCTGCGAATAGACCTGCGGCAGCCAGTAGCCCTTGTACTCCACCACATGCCGGGTCTTTTCGGCGATCTTCGAGTGGAAGGCGGTTTCCTTGGTCATCTTCGGCTCCGAAGCGGGCGTGGGGCGATAGGCGATGGAACGGGAGAACTTTTCGGCCCCCGAATAGGTGCGGACATGGATGTCCGACAGGTACCAGCCATTGGCCGGAGAGGTGTCGTCCGGGCAGGCCGAGTTCACGCAGACGATGTCGGTCAGCGCGCGGAACAGCACGTAGTCGCCGGGACGGCTCCACGGCTCGTCGCTGATCAGCACGCCATGGGCGTCGATGTTGGTGTTGAAGAACAGGTTCACCGCCATCCAGCCCGGCCGCGCATCGACGCCCCGCCCGGCCAAGGCCTTGTTGAAGTTGTCCGAGCAGTTGACATGCCCCGGATAGCCGATGTCGTCGTAATACTTGGACGCGCAGGCCATCGCGAAGGCGTCATGCCGCCCCACCGTGTCCTGCACCACCTCGACCAGCGGCACCCAGTCCTGGTCGTAGTATTTCGAATGCAGCCCCGGCATCGAATAGGCGTGGCCCATCAGCGTGCGCGAGGTCGTCACGTCCAGCGCGTGCTGGATGCCCTTGTCCAGCTTCCGCGCGTCGAAGCACTGGAAGTCGGTGCACTGGCGGCCATCCACGTCCAGGATCTGGATGTAGTCGCCGGCCTTTACGAAATAGCTCTCCGCCGTCGCCGACTTGACCCGCAGGTCCAGGATCGGGTCGGCCAGCGGGTCCGGCAGGTCATAATGCCCCACCATCCGCGGCTTGGCGCGTTGCACAAGCAACGTCACCTGAGTCGCCGTGTCCTGCGCATCCGGAGCCATCGGCAGGCCAGGCGCACAGAAGACCAGCCAGCCCTCGTCCAGCACCGTCAGCTCAGCCCTTGTCCCCGCCGGAGTCTCTCCCGAAAACAGCCGCACCGCCCCGGCCGTCGCCAGGTCGATCCGCCGCGCTTCCAGACCCTTGCGCAGCCGCGCCAGGCTCTCCTCGCCCGAGGCCAGCATCGCCTTCAGCCCTTCGGCCGTCGAATTCGCCGCCTGCCCCAGGATCGCCGCGTCGATCCGGCCATCCTTCGTCGCCGTGACCAGCTCCACCGGCTGGCCACCCTCGTCGTTCACCAGCGTCAGCCGGTCGCCGACCATCAACTGCAAGAGCACCGCCCCGCCACCCGGCACGACATGCCGCTCCTGCCCATGATGGCGCGAGAACCCCTGCGGGGTCAGAATCCGGCTGGGCCGTGGCGGTCCCGGCAGGACGGAAGGATAGGCTTGGTCCAGCATCAGAGCCTCTCGTCGTATTGAACGGCAGAAAAGGAATTTTAATGACAGGAATACCGCGACTTGCCTTCTGCCGCAAGCGCGGTGCATGCTAACCAGCGAAAAATCGGATGGCGAGGGATGGGCATGGAGTCCTTGATGCTGGGCATGACGGCCGCACTCCTGTGGGGTCTGCATGACTTCACCGTCCGGCGCGTCTCCGCCGCGGCCGATGCGGCGGCCCTCTACTTCCTGGTCCTCGTCTTCGGAGTCCTCTGGATCCTGCCCTTCGCGCTTCTGTCGCCCGGCTGGACGGAACTCTCACCGGGCCTGATCGGCTTCACTGTCCTGGCCGGCCTCGTCTATGCCTTTGGCGTCTATGCCCTTTACCGCGCCTTCGCCATCGGCCCCGTCCGGCTGGTCGCGCCGATCTGCGGGGCTTATCCGCTGCTCTCCGTTGGCCTTGCCATGGTCCAGGGGCAAGAGATCACGCTCCTCGTCTGGCTGGCCGCCGGTGCCGTCGTCGCGGGCGTGGCCCTCGTCGCACGTGGTGAGGGGGGTGACGGCGCAGGCTCCAGCCGCGCGGCCATCCTCTGGTCCATCGCCGCCGCAGCCGGCTTCTTCGCCAGCCTTGGGATGCTCCACTCCGCCGCCGAAGCGGCCGCCGACGCCCCCGTCGCCCTGATCGCCCGCCTCGCCGGCTGCGCGGGCATCCTCATGCTCATCCTCGGACAGCGCGTCGCGGTCCGGCCGGCCCTGACCGTCTGGCCCATCCTGGCCATGATGGCGGCCCTCGACCTTGGCGGCATGTTCGCAGTCACCGCCGCGGGCAGCTTCGACCGGCCCGAGTTCGCCTCGGTCACCTCGTCCTGTTTCGGCCTCGTCACCGTGCTTCTGGCTTGGCGCTTCCTGCGCGAGCCCGTGCGCCCCGTGCAATGGGCCGGGATCGGAGTGGTCTTCGCGGGCGTCGCGATCCTCTCCTCGCAGGGCTGACTATTCCGCCGCCTCTACCCGCACCGGCGCTCGGCGCATGGTCTGGGTCAGGCGGCGTTCGTCGCGGGGCGAGACCCCGAAGAATTCCGTATAGTGCCGGATCATCGGGCTGGAGGTCATGTAGCCGACCGAAGCCGCGATCTCGCGCAGAGAATCGTTGGAATAGAGCACGCGCTGGCGGGCCTTCTGCAGGCGCATGTGGTGGTAGTAACGCAGGGGGCTTTGCCCCGTCTCGCGCTTGAACAGGCGCTCGAAGTGGCGGCCGGACAGGCCCACGGCCTGCGCGACGTCAGGGATGCGCAGCGGGTCCTCGACATGGGTCTCGAACAACCGGATCGCCTCGCGGATCGCGGCGGGAAGGCTGTCGGTCGTCCCGCCGGCCCGCGCGACGGGAACCTTCTGCGAGGCGTCGGCGTCACGGACGAAGGGGTGCTGGAACCAGCAGGCAACCTCGGTCATGCAGTCGCGCCCGAGGCGCTCTTCGATCAGCCGCAGCATCAGGTCGAAGACGGCGCCGGCCCCGCTGGCCGTCGTGCGGCGGCCTTCGCGCAGGATGGTGACCTCGCGCGCCTCGACGGCCGGGAAGTCCGCCTTGAAGGCGGCCTCGTAGCACCAGTGGACGGAGCAGGCCTTGCCCTCCAGAAGCCCCGAGCGGGCCAGCGGGAAGATCCCGCCCGAGAAGGCCCCGAGGGTGACACCGGTCCGGTCCAGCCAGCGCAGCTTGGCCGGGCTGCGCCGGGGGTCGGAGAATTCGGCCGTGGGGGGTGAGAGAAGGTAAAGGTGGTCGATCCCCTCCAGGTCCTGCAGCGTCACGTCCGGGTCGAACCCGATCTCGGCGCTGGAGCGGACGGGCGAGGGCGCTTCGGCCACCAGCTTCCAGACGAACTCCTGCCGCCCGGTGATCTCGTTCGCGGCGCGCAGGGGCTCAATGGCCGAGGTGAGGCAGGCCATCGGAAAGCCGGGGAACATCAGGAACCCCAGGCGCAGGGGGCCGGTCCGGTCAGTCATCAGGCCACCAGCCGGGAGAGGTGGGCTGGCCGTCGTCGTACTTGGACAGCCATTCGACCATCGCGGGGCGGTTGCGGATGAAACCCTTGTAGGTCGCGAGTTCGTCCGGCAGGTCGCGCAGCACGCGGTGCAGGCGGCGGCCCCATTTCGGAACCGTGACGATCTGCTCGAAGCTGCAAAGATAGCAGCGGATGTCGAAGGCGATCGCGTTCGACCGGGGCAGGCGGTAGAGGCTTTGCAACTCCACCCGGAGGTGCTGCTTCTTCCCCAGGTTCTCCGGCGTCAGGGTCGTCTTCATCGGCCCCCACTTCGGATAGGTCTCGGGCGCGGTGTCGAGAAGCGGGTTCACCGTCATCGTCCAGTTGAACCGCCGGACCGGCGCGCCGTGCTGCAGCTTCAGAAGGAACTTCAGGGCGCGTTCGAAGACGCCCTTCTCATGCGCCAGCGGAACTGGAGCGTGCCATTCCATGAAGTTCATGCCGACGTCGAAGTCCACCGACCAGTCGGCCTGGCTGGTGGCGATCCCCGCATCCATCCACAGCGTCCCGTCGCGTTCATCCTGGAGGGTCCAGTCGCCCTGGGTCTGCCGCATGATGTATTCGAAGGGCGGGTAGGGCAGCGTCGATTCGTCCAGGAATGTAAACGACTGTTCGATCCCCAGCGGCCGGTTCACCCAATGCCAGCGGTTGCCGTCCTTGGTCAGCGAGAACCACTGCGGATAGTCCCGCGCCTTGGTCTCCATGATCAGTTCCAGCACGTCCCAGCCCGCCAGCGTCATGTGCGGCAGGGACTGGCAGCGCAGCGGATCCTCGGCCAGCACCTTGGCGCGGTCGATCATCTCGGCGACGTAGTGTTCGTCGACGTCGAAGGTGTGCTCGAAGGCCGTGCCCTTCCGGCCGGGCGTGTGCGGCTCCATGTTGACCGAATACATGTAGTCGTCGCGGTCGAAGGGGAACGGGAACCGGCGCGGATTGCTGTTCTTGTAGGTGAAATCCCCGCGGAACGTCTCGTCCCGGAAGAAGCCACCGAAATCATCGGGCGTAAACTTGAAATCGAGGCTCATCGTCGTCTCCTATCGGTCGATGACGAGGGTCTTGCCCTCGAAGCGGCTGACGCAAGGCATGATCTTCTGGTTGGAGGCCTGCTCTTCCGGCGACAGCCAGTGGTCGCGGTGCAGGATCGTCCCGTCACATTTGTGAACGGCCGTTTCGCATTGCCCGCAGGCCCCGCCCCGGCAGAGGTATGGCGCGTCGACACCCGCCGCCTCCATCGCCTCGAGCAGGCTCTGCGTCGTGCCTACGGTGATGGTCTTGCCGCTGGCCGCAAGCTCTACCTGGAACGGCAGGCCGGTGCCGGGGGCGAGGAATTCTTCATGGTGCAGCGCCTGCTTCGGCCAGCCCATGCTTTCCGCCGTCGCGAGCACCCAGTTGATCATTCCCTTCGGCCCGCAGACATAAAGGTGCGTGCCAATCGGCTGGTTTTCCAGCACCTTGCCCAGGTCGATCATCTGCTTCTGGTCGTCGAAGTAGCAGTGGACCCGATCCGGATGCGCCGACGTCAGCCGGTCCATGTAGGCGCCAAGCGGCTTTGATCGGGCCGAATAGTGCAACTCGAACTTGCCGCCGAAATGTGTGATCTGCGCGATCTGCGCCAGGAACGGCGTGATCCCGATCCCGCCCGCGATCATAAGGTGCTTCTTCGCCCGGTTGTCCAGCGGGAACAGGTTGACGGGGTAAGAGAGCGTCATCTCCATCCCCGGCTTCACATGCCGGTGCATGTACAGCGACCCGCCCCGGCCCACGTCATCGCGGCGGACCGAGATCTCATAGCCCGACCGATCCTCGGGGTCGGACATAAGTGAATAAGGATTCAGCCTCCGCGTCCCGTGGTCATCCATCTCGACAACCGTATGCGCCCCGCCCGAGAACGCAGGCAGCGGCGAGCCGTCCCGCGCCACGAAGCGGAAGCGCTTGATCAGCTCGTTGACCTCGACCACCTCGGCCACGCGGACCTGGAGTTTCGCACCCCCGCTCATTTGAACCTCACGACGCTTTCCGGCACCAGGCCGGGGTCCTCGGCATCGATGTTCACGCCCTGGAAGGCCGCCATCCGCCGGGAATAATGATCGCGGACAAAGAGGTTAAGCCCGCAATGGCTGCATTTGAACGGGTCGGTCGCCACGTTCTCGGTGATCCCCTTGCAGTGCACGCATTGCACCCGCCGCAGGGTCGATCCGCGCTGCTCCTTCTGGATCGAGGCGAAGGGGAAGCCGGTATTCATGATCTCGCGTTCCGCCTGGCCGATCAGGCTTTCCGTGCCGGCGAGGTAGAACTGAGTCCCCATATGGGCATCCGACAGCACCCGCACAAGACGCGGCAGCAGCGCCGGAATGGTCGGCGCGCGGAAGAACTGCGCCGCGCCCAAAGCATCCAGATTCGCCGTCCCGTCCGTCCCGGTCGGGCCGGGGCAATACATCACATGTGCGCCGGACAGAATTTCCGAACGGTTGTTCGCCTTCGCCAGCATGTCGGTAACGGCATCCGCTCCGGCGTCGTCTGCAACGATTACATGCAGCTTGCCCGGACGCGGTTCCAGCGGCGCGTAGACCGGGCGCGACTTGATCGACGGGGCATTCACAGGGGTCAGTTCAACTTTCACGGGGGCAGTTCCCTAAGTGAAAGGGGCCCACCCGAAGGCGGGCCCCAGGAAGATCAGTCCTTGGCCGTCCGACGCTTTTTTTCCACGTCGTAGAACGGCAGCGGCGCCGACACCGCTTTCAGCGGCCCGTGGGTCCCGCAGCGCACTTCCAGCTCGGTCCCGTTGTTCGCGCAGTCCACTTCCAGGCGGGCAATCGCCACGACCCAGTCGTTCAGCGGCGAATACATCGGCTGGGTGACCACGCCGACCTTCTTGCCGTCCTTGTAGATCGGCGCGTTGCCGGGAACCTTCTTGCCCTCGAACTTCAGGCCCGAGATCTTGAAGCGTTCCTTGCCCTGCAGGCGGTAATGCTCTTCCGCGCCACGGAACCCGGTCTTGCCCTTGGTGACCGTCCATTCGAGGCCCAGTTCCCACAGCGTGTCGCCCGGGCCTTCGTTCTCGAACGGATACATTTCCGAGTTGTCGAAGGGGTAGAACAGCAGGTAGCTCTCGGCCCGCAGCATGTCCAAGGTGGTGAAGCGGCAGGGGATAATCCCCATGCTGGCGCCTTCCTCGAGGATGCGGTCCCAGATCTCGCCCGCGTCCTGCCCACGGCAGAAGATTTCATAGCCGCGCTCGCCGGTGTAGCCGGTGCGCGACAGGGTGATCGGCTTGCCGAACAGCATCGCGGGCATGTGGCCCATGTAGGGCAGCTGGCGGACGCCGGGGATGTGCTTCTCAAGGTAGTCGACCGCCAGCGGCCCCTGCAGCGACAGGTCGTGCAGGTTGTCGTCGAAGCGGATCGAGACGTCGCGCCCCGTGGCGGCCATCGTCAGCTGCTCGAACCCCTGACCCGAGCCGTGGACGACCGTGTAGCTGTTCGGCCCCATCCGATAGATGATGCAGTCGTCGATGAACTTGCCGGCGTCGTTCAGCATGCAGGCATAGACCGACTTGCCGGGGGCGACCTTTTCCGGGTCGCGGGTGGTGGCGCGATCGATCACGTGGGTGGCGGCATGGCCGGTGATGTGGACCTTCTTCAGGCCCGACACGTCCATCAGCCCCGCCTTGGTGCGGATCGCCATGTATTCGGCGTTCGGATCGCCCTTGGAATAGGACCAGGCCGTGCCCATCCCGCTCCAGTCTTCCAGGTTCGAGCCCAAAGCCCGGTGCCGGTCCATCAGTGCCGAGAAACGCCAGGAATTCGTCATCTGTTACCCTCCCCTTGTGGTCTTGATTTTCGCCGAGTGTTAGGCGATTCCCGACGGAAATCAATAATGAAGTGCAAAAATCTTTCTTGGCAGAAAACATTCGCCCAAGAAAAAGGCCGCCCGATGGTGGGCGGCCTTCTCAAAGCGGTTGCGGTTGCGTCAGGCGGGCAGAACGAAGAACCAGTTGGCCCAAAGCACCACGCCCGCCCCCAGGATCAGCGCCAGGTAGGGCAGGACGCCAGCCTTCCGCTCACCCAGCTCGCCGTAGGGCAGGCCGAGATCATCGTAGGCTTCTTTCGGGAACTTGCCGCCGTCCTGGTAGTAGTGGCGGAACCAGAACACCGGCAGGATGAACGAGGCGAAGATCAGCCCCGACCACAGCGCGTTCTCGTAACCCCAGACCTTGGCGCCCGCGCCCAGGAACAGGGCGTTGACGAAAGCCAGGATCGTGTTCAGTCCGATCAGCCAGGTCGGCGCTTTCCACGGACGCTCCATGTGCGCGCTGTCGATGCGGTGGATCCAGCCTGCGTTCAGGTTCAGGAAGTTGAACATGATGTAGCCGACGTTCGAGATGGCGAGGACGTAGAAGTACCCCGCCACGTCCGAGGCCAGCGCCAGCAGGATCACGTTGAAGGTGAAGTCCGTCCACATCGCGTTGCGCGGTGCGCCGTGGCTGTTGACCTCGCCCAGGTACTTCGGCAGCCAGCCGTCCCGCGCGCCCTGGTACAGCGTCCGCGACGACCCGGCCATCGCGGTCATGATCGCCAGGAACAGCGCCATGATCATCAGGATGACGAAGATCTGGGTGATGACCGGCCCGCCGCCGATCATGTTGCCCATGGCCTCGCCCACGCCGGTGCCGTCGACGATGCCGGTCGCGAGCATCCCTTCCACCCCGTAGACCCCCTGGAACGAGAAGGGGATGAGGAAGAAGAACACCACGCACAGAAGGCCCGAATAGAAGATCGCCCGGAAGGTGTCTGTCTTGGGGTCCTTCAGCTCGCGGGTATAGCAGACCGCGGTCTCGAAGCCGTAGGTCGACCAGGCCGCGATGTAGAGGCCGCCCAGGAACAGGGTCCAGCCGCCCACGTTCCACTCGCCGTCCACGCCCGAGTAGGCGGCGGTGGGCGGCACCAGGTTGGTCACGTTCATCCAGTTGATCGAGCCGGTCAGGATCGGCACCAGGCCGACCAGCAGCAGCGGGATAAGCACGATGATCGCCAGATACTTCTGCGCTGACGCGGTCGAGGCGATGCCGCGTTCCTGGATGAACAGGATGATCAGCATCAGGATCACGCCGATCACGAAGGTCGAGTTGAAGTGCAGGTTGCCAAGGCCCGGGATGGTGATCTGGAAGGCCTCCCAGGTGCGGAACCACGGCGTCAGCGCCGAAACCCCGTCGGCGGCCGCGACGGCCTTGATCGCGTCCTCGACACCCGTGCCCGCGTTGGCGGCCATGTAGTCGATGACCGACTGCGTCTCGGCCGTGTAGTTGGCGATGTTCGCGGCCACCCAGTCGATCACGGGCTGGCTGTCAGCCAGGGGGATCGGGAAGAGCGCGTTCAGGATGTAGCCCGCCGCGATGGCGCAGCCGAGCGACAGCACCGGCGACCAGGCGAACCAGTTGCACCAGACCGACAGGGGCGCGATCAGCTTGGAATAGCGCAGCCACGCCGTCGCGCCATAGACCGAGGTGCCCCCGGATTTGTTGCCGAACATCCCGGCCATCTCGGCATAGGTGAAGCTTTGCAGGAAGCCCATCACCATCGAGATCATCCAGACGAGGAACGCCAGTTTCCCCGTCGTCCCGGCGATCCCGCCGATCGAGAAAAGCACCAGCGGCGGCACGCCGGCGGCGACCCAGAAGGCCCCCTTCCAGCTGAGCGCCCGGACCATCTGGCCCGACCCGGGCTCTGCCCGGGCGATTCCGATTTCAGTAGTCATTCCCTCTCTCCTGTTGGAAAGGGCAAACCGACCTTGGGCTTATCGCTGCCCTTCTTGCCGGAAGCCCTTGGTAAAAGCGCACTGGATCCGTCGTGAGGTGTTCGTCGCTCCTCGACCTGTCGCCATCCGGCGCTCGCTCATATCAGAGAGCCCCCCAGACTCCCGATGGCGCGAGAAAAGCACGGCCTCGCACTCAAAGCGAGAGAAAATTTATCTGGACGAATATTTGTTTCCCGTAGGATCAGTCAGCGGACCCGATCGGCGGGGCATGGGGTCAAAAACTGTGCGGACCCGGAGGATATTCCCCCGGGTCCGAACCTGTCGTCATTCCGGCGCGAAGTCCAGAGACTCAGCCGGCCTTCCGGTAGGCGGCCTTCTCGTGCCGCGCACCCGCCACCAGGGCGACGACGCAAAGCAGCATCGACAGGGCCAGCCAGATGCCCTCGGTCCCCTGTCCGGCGTAATAGGCGCCTTCCACGGTGGCCCAGTCGGTGATGTTGGTTCCAATCAGCATTGCAGTGCTCCTCTCATTCGGCAGGGGTTGCAGGCGCGGGTTTCGCGCCCAGGAACTCGGGGTAGGCCTCGACCGGGACCTTGACCTTGTCGAGACCCAGGATCTCGGCCGAGGACGGGACGCGCAGCAGACCCAGCTTCTTCAGCGCGAGCGAGACGAAGTAGCCCGGGATGAAGCCCAGCGCGGCCATCACCAGCGCGCCGACCACCTGACCATACAGCGTGATCGTCGGAGCCCCCTCGGCCGTCAGCGCCGGATAGCCGCTGGCAAAAATGCCCACGGCCACGACGCCCCACAGACCCACCACGCCATGCAGCGCCACCGCGCCTACCGCGTCGTCGATCCGCAGCTTTTCCACATAGCCCGCGACCAGCGGCATGATCGCCCCGCCGATCATCGCGATGACGAAGGCCATCGGCGGCCAGTAGAGGTCCAGCCCCGCCGCGACCGAGATGATCCCGCCCAGCGCGCCGGACATCATCCAGAACGGGTCATGCGTCATCACCCAGGCGGCAATTGCGCCCCCGGCAAAGCCCATCAGGATGTTGAAGGTCATCCCCGACAGGGTAACCGGCGTGCCGTAGATCGAATGGAAGATGCCCGACCCCCAGCTCCACGGCTCGCCCGGGAAGATCACGCAGCCCATGAGGAACCCCCAGAAGCCCGCGATGATCAGCATCAGCCCCACCAGCGCCGCCGGCATCGAATGGCCCGCGATGGCGTTGGCGCTTCCGTCCGGGTTGAACTTCCCGATCCGCGCGCCCAGGTTGATCAGCACCCCCAGCGTGAAGAACCCCGCGATGGCATGGACGACACCCGAGGCACCGAAGTCATGGTAGCCCAGGCTCGTCACCAGCCAGCCGTCCGCATGCCAGCCCCAGGCCGCGCCCAGGATCCAGACGAAACTCCCCAGCACAATGGCCAGGATGGTGAAGCCCACGATCTGAATGCGCTCGATCAGGCTGCCCGACATGATGCTGGCCGTCGTGGCCGCGAACATCGCGAAGGCCCCGAAGAACACCCCCGTCGCGCTGTCCGCCACGTTCGGCCCCATGACCGACCCCACCGGATTCGCAGCCCCCACCGCATAGTCCCAGCCCGAGGTGCCGATCGGCCCCGGCTCCATGCTGAAGCCCGTCGGGAAGGCCCAGTAGATGAACCAGCCCGCGTAGTAGAAGGTCGGGATGATGAAGGCGAAGGCGAGGATGTTCTTGATCCCGGAAGCCAGCGCGTTCTTCGCGCGGCTCGCCCCCATCTCATAGGACAGGAACCCCGCGTGGATCAGGACCATCAACGGAATGGTCAGCCAGTAGAAGGTCTCTGCCGTCGTCTTGTTCAATCCGGCCATGCTGTCCTTCATGGCGGCAAGCTCTGCGGTCAAGGCCGCGATCTGTTCTTCCATGATCGTCTCCCGGTTGGTGCTGCCGCTCCGATACGTGCCGAGCAGCTGGCGGGAGTGAGGTAATGTCCGCCCGGAAGAGTTCCGGCTTTTGTGCCCCAACCGGGCCGGGGATTCGCGGGCGCGGCGGCAATTGACCAAGCCGAAGGCACAGAAAGGAAGCGCCTGCCCGGAAAACCGGCAGAAGTGAGTCGGAAAGCAAAAGGCCCCGGACACTGCCGGGGCCTTCGCGATCTGTCGAAGAGGTCAGTTCCGGAGGTAGCTCTCCATCGAATCCTCCAGCGCGTCCTTCCAGGGCGTGTGGTGAACCGGGGCCATCGTGCCGGTGATGACCGATTTGTAGGCGTTGTTGCGGAAGGCCATGATGTCCTGCTTCTTGTGCTCCTTCCACTCGAAGAAGGCCTCGCAGGCGCCGTCCACGTCGAAGGACGGATAGTCCGTCTCGGCGATCAGCTCCTTCACATAGTCGCCCTGGTAGTGGATCGCGTCATGGGCATCCTTGCCCGCGTCCTCGCCCGCCACCCGGTCCTCGACGTCCTTCAACAGGACCGCCTTGTCCGTCGGGATCTTGATCTTGCCCATGATCGCATCGCGCACCCACCAGGCCTGCGCGTCGAACATGTTGAAGGTGAACCACTGGTCCTGCATGCCGACGTAGAAGAGCTTCGGGTTGTGGACCCAGGCCACGCCTTTATACAGGTCCGCCGTCGCCAGCCGGTTCGCCGTCTTCAGCCGCAGGTCATCCGGCAGGAACGGGAAGTGGTGCTTGTACCCGGTGCACAGGATGATCGCGTCCACCTTCTTGGACGTGCCGTCCGCGAAATAGGCCGTGGTCTCGTCCACCCGCTCCAGCTTCGGGACTTCCTTCCAGTTGTCCGGCCACTTGAAGCCCATGGGCGCATTCCGGTAGGCCACCGTGATCGACTTCGCGCCATACTTCCAGCACTGCGACCCGATGTCTTCGGCCGAGTAGCTGGAGCCCAGCAGCAGCAGGTCCTTGCCCGCAAACTCGCGCGCGTCGCGGAAGTCGTGGGCGTGCAGCACGCGGCCGTTGAACTTGTCGAAGCCCGGGTATTCCGGCACGTTCGGCACCGAGAAGTGGCCCGAGCAGACGATGACGTTGTCGAAGTCCTCGGAATACATCCGGTCGGCCTTCAGGTCATGCACCGTGACGGTGAAGTTGCCCTTGTCCTTGTTGTAGTTGACCATCCGAACCGTGGTGCAGAAGCGGATCCAGTCGCGGACGCCCGCCTTCTTCACCCGGCCCTCGATGTAGTCGAATAGCACCGCGCGCGGCGGGTAGCTGGCGATCTGCTTGCCGAAATGCTCCTCGAAGGAATAATCGGCGAACTCCAGGCCCTCCTTCGGGCCGTTCGACCAGAGGTAGCGGTACATGCTGCAATGGACGGGCTCGCCGTGTTCATCCAACCCCGTGCGCCAGGTGTAATTCCACAGGCCACCCCAGTTCGACTGCTTCTCGAAGCAGACGATCTCGGGGATATCCTCGCCCTTCGCCTTTGCCGACTGGAACGCGCGCAGCTGCGCAAGGCCCGACGGCCCCGCTCCAATGACGGCTACTCTCTTCTTCATGGGTCAACCTCCGGATGGTGAGTCTTTTTTACGCTTCGGGCGCGCTTGTTTTCGCGCAGCCTAGAGACAAAGTTGCGCCTGTGTCAAATAATCTTACTCACGGTAAACAAGGTCGGACCCCGAAAGCGGGGCGCTCCGGGGTCCGAGATGCAACTTTTGCGTGAATTCTAGGCGCAAGTCCACTTAACGGGCAATGGTCACCGTGCAATGCGCCCGCGTGGCGACTTCGCTGGCGACGGAGCCCAGGACCAGCCGCTGCAGTCCTCGCTTGTCGCCGGTGCCCATCACGATGTGGGTGTAGCCGTTCTGCTCGGCATAGGCGATGATGGCGGGGGCCGCTTCACGGGCCACGACCTCGACCGTGCCGATATCCGCGGCACCCTCGCTCTTCGCCAGCGCCTCGGCGTCTGCAAGCACCTTCTGGACCTCTTCCGGTCTCCAGTGGCTGATGGTCGGCCCGCGGACCCCGCCATGCGCGATGTTGACCGCGCAGATCGTCAGGTGGCCGCCGGTGGCCTTCGCCACCTCTGCCGCAAGGAGCACGCCGACAGTGGCGTGGTCAGTCCCGTCAGTTGGGCAGAGAATCTTGCTTGTCATGATGTGCATTCCCTTCTCGGTTACTGGACACCACCAACCACCAAACCCCACAATCCGCCTTGACCTGCGTCAAGAAAGTTTACCTTCAGGCAACGGAAGCGGAGCGCCCAATGCAGCCCATCAGCCCCAAGGACCGCCGGATCGCCAACATCCACAGCGCCACCTTCACGCCCTTCGTCTACCCCGACGGGATCGCACTCGGCGACGCTGTCCTGCAGCTCGACGACGGGCCTCCACTGGGCGTGGGCTTCCATGTCTACCGGATGCCCCCCGGCATGACGACGCGCGGGCATCGCCACAACGGCCACGAACAGTTCCTGATCCTGGAAGGCGAGCTGCACGAAAGCGACGGCACCATCCTGCGTGCGGGCGACATGGTCTTCTACCGCGACGGGACCGAGCACAACTCGTTCACGCCGAATGGCTGCCTGCTGGCCGTCCACATCGCGGCGCCGGAAACGCCGGTGGAGTGAGCCGAAGGAACAAAAGCCCCGGATCGCTCCGGGGCCAGTTGGGGGTTCAGGGTAGGCAAGAAAGGGCGAAACCGCCCGTCAGGGCCGGACAGGCTGCAATCCGCCCGGCTCCCGATTGGTTAAGATTTCCCGAACGGAAAGCCGCAACATATTGGAATCGCTCGGCTTCCCGTTTTTGTCCACCGTGGACAGAAATCAGATATCCAGAGTGTTCTGCGTCTCCCAGGCCGAGAAGTGGCTGCAGTAGTCGTTCCATTCCTTGTGCTTCAGCTTCAGGAAGGCGGCACTGAACTCGTCGCCCATCATCGACTTCAGGGTCTTGTCCTTGTCGTACTCCCGCAGCGCATCCAGCAGGTTCAGCGGCAGCTTCGGCGCGTTCTTCACCGTGTGCCCCATCTGGTACATGTCGATGTCGTAGCGACGGCCCGGATCGGCCTTGGTGCGGACGCCGTCCAGACCGGCGGCCAGGATCACCGCCTGCATCAGGTAGGGGTTCGCCGCGCCGTCGGGCAGGCGGAGTTCGAACCGCCCCGGCCCCGGCACGCGCACCATGTGGGTCCGGTTGTTGCCGGTCCAGGTGACCGTGTTCGGCGCCCAGGTCGCGCCCGAGGAGGTGCGGGGGGCGTTGATCCGCTTGTAGCTGTTCACCGTCGGGTTGCAGATCGCCGCCAGCGCCGAGGCGTGCTTCATGATCCCGCCCAGGAAGTTGCGGCCCTGGTCCGACAGCCCCAGCTCCTTCGACTTGTCCGCGAAGGCGTTCTTCGTGCCGTCGAGGCTCCAGACCGAGATATGGGCATGGCAGCCCGACCCGGTGAGGCCCTTGAACGGCTTCGGCATGAAGGTGCAGCGCAAGCCGTGCTTTTCGGCGACCGACTTCATCATGAACTTGAAGAAGCTGTGCTTGTCCGCGGTCTGCAGGACGTCGTCGTATTTCCAGTTCATCTCGAACTGGCCGGTCGCGTCCTCGTGGTCGTTCTGGTAGGCCTCCCAGCCCAGCTCCAGCATGTAGTCGCAGACCTCGGCGATGCAGTCGTACTGGCGCATCACGGCCTGCTGGTCATAGCAGGGCTTCTCGGCGGTGTCGTAGGGGTCCGCGATCTTGTCGCCTTCGGGGGACAGCAGGAAGAATTCCGGCTCGACCCCGGTCTTGACCCGCAGGCCTTCCTTCGCCGCCTCGTCGATCAGGCGCCGCAGCACGTTGCGCGGGGCCTGGGCGAGGGGCTTTTCTTCCATCACGCAGTTCGAGGCGACCCAGGCGACTTCCTTCTTCCAGGGCAGTTGGATCGCGGCTTCCGGGTCAGGCACCGCCATCATGTCGGGGTGCGCGGGCGTCAGGTCCAGCCAGGTGGCAAAGCCGGCAAAGCCCGCCCCGTCGACCGCCATGTCGTTGATCGCCTGCGTCGGCACCAGTTTCGCGCGCTGTCCACCGAACAAATCGGTGTAGGAAACCATGAAATACTTGACGCCTTTATCCTTTGCCCACTTGGCAAGGTCCTTAGCCATCACTGTAACTCCCTAAGTCTTTTCTTTGTTTGCTGAAGGGGAAACGGCGGCTTAGAAGCCGCCGTTCCGTCCCGGTATCCAGTTGGTGCCCGCCAGCGGAACCCCCGCCATCGCCGCTGCTTCGATGGTCAGCGAACACAGGTCCTCGGGTTCCAGGTTGTGCAGGTGGTTCTTGCCGCAGGCCCGCGCGATGGTCTGCGCTTCCAGCGTCATCACCTTCAGGTAGTTCTTCAGGCGACGGCCACCCAGCACCGGGTCGAAGCGCTTGAAGAGCTCGGGGTCCTGCGTGGTGATCCCGGCCGGGTCGCGGCCTTCGTGCCAGTCGTCGTAGGCATCCGCCGTGGTGCCGAGCTTCTGGTATTCCTCTTCCCACTTCGGATCGTTGTCGCCCAGCGCGATCAGCGCCGCCGTCCCGATGGCCACCGCGTCGGCGCCGAGCGCCATCGCCTTGGCCACGTCCGCACCCGACCGGATACCGCCCGAGACGATCAGCTGCACCTTGCGGTGCATGCCCAGGTCCTGCAGCGCCTTCACCGCCTGCGGGATGCAAGCAAGGATCGGCATGCCGACATGCTCGATGAACACGTCCTGCGTCGCCGCCGTGCCGCCCTGCATGCCGTCCAGCACCACCACGTCCGCGCCCGCCTTCACCGCCAGAGCAGTGTCATAGTAGGGCCGCGCGCCGCCGACCTTGACGTAGATCGGCTTTTCCCAATCGGTGATCTCGCGCAGTTCGTGGATCTTGATCTCCAGGTCGTCCGGGCCGGTCCAGTCCGGGTGACGGCAGGCCGAGCGCTGGTCGATCCCCTTGGGCAGGTTCCGCATGTTGGCCACGCGGTCGCTGATCTTCTGACCCAAGAGCATCCCACCGCCGCCGGGCTTCGCACCCTGACCGACCACGACCTCGATCGCATCGCAGCGGCGCAGGTCGTCGGGGTTCATGCCATAGCGGCTGGGCAGGTACTGGTAGACCAGCGTCTTGGAATGCCCGCGCTCTTCCTCGGTCATCCCGCCGTCGCCGGTGGTGGTCGAGGTCCCGGCGGCCGAAGCGCCACGGCCCAAGGCTTCCTTGGCCGGGCCGGACAGCGCACCGAAGGACATGCCAGCGATGGTGATCGGGATATCCAGGTGGATCGGCTTCTTGGCGAAGCGGGTGCCCAGCCAGACGTCGGTCGAGCACTTCTCGCGGTAGCCTTCCAGCGGGTAGCGGGAAATCGAGGCGCCGAGGAACAACAGGTCATCGAAGTGCGGCAGGTGCCGCTTCGTGCCGCCGCCGCGGATGTCGTAGATGCCAGAGGCGGCCGCGCGGCGGATTTCGGCGTTCACCGCGGGGGTGAAGGTTGCCGAGAAACGGGGCGGGGTACGGGGAAGATCGGTCATTGCTGCCTCAGTACGACGACGCGTTGTCGATGTTGAAATTGTACAGTTTGCGAGCCGAGCCGTAGCGCTTGAACTCTTCCGGCTTCGCCTTGCCATCCGCTTCGCCGCGCTTCAGCAGGTCGGCGAGGAGTGCCAGGTGTTCCGGCCGCATCTCTTTCTCGATGCAGTCCGCGCCCAGCGACTTCACGTTGCCGCGCACGAAAAGCCGCGCTTCGTAAAGCGAGTCGCCCAGCGCATCCCCGGCATCGCCCAGCACCACCAGGTTCCCGGACTGCGCCATGAAGGCCGACATGTGGCCGATGGAGCCGTGGACGACGATGTCGATGCCCTTCATCGACACGCCGCAGCGGGACGAAGCATTGCCCTTGATCACCAGAAGACCGCCGCGGCCCGTGGCCCCGGCATACTGGCTGGCGTTGCCGTCGATGATCACCGTGCCCGACATCATGTTCTCGGCCACGCCCGGCCCGGCCGAGCCCTTGATGCGGATCGTCGCCTGCTTGTTCATGCCGGCGCAGTAGTAGCCGGTCGAGCCCCGCACCGTGATATCCACCGGCGCATCCACCCCGGCGGCGATTGCATGCGCGCCTTTCGGGTTGATGACTTCCCAGGCCGTCATGTTGGTCTGGCCCTTCAGGGCGTGAAGCGAGGAATTGAGCGCGCGGAGGCCCTCTTTCCCCAGGTCGAAGGTCTGCATTCTCTCAACGCTCCCAGAAGTACACAGTTGCGGGCTCGGGTTCCCAGACGCGGGCGTCCTCGATGCCCGGCAGGTTGACGAGCGCCCGGTATTCCGACCCGAAGGCGACGTACTGGTCGGTTTCGGCCATGACGGCCGGTTTGCAGGCGATGGGGTCGCGGACGACGCCGAAGCCGTTCTTGGTGCCGACGACGAAGGTGAAGAACCCGTCGAGGTCCGTGAGCGTCGCCTCAAGCGCGTTGCCCAGCGTCTCGCCGGTCTTCAGCTTGTGGCTGATGAAGGCGGCGCCGACCTCGGTGTCGTTCTGGGTCTCGAAGGTCATGCCCTGGCGGATCAGCTCGCGCCGGACGCCGTTGTGGTTCGAGAGCGACCCGTTGTGCACCAGGCACTGGTCCGCCCCGGTCGAGAACGGGTGCGCGCCCATCGTGGTGACGGCGGATTCGGTGGCCATCCGGGTGTGGCCGATGCCGTGGGTGCCCTTCATCTTCGACACCTCGAAGCGGGCGGCCACGTCCTTGGGCAAGCCCACTTCCTTGAAGATCTCGATCGAGTCGCCCGCGCTCATTACCTTGACGCCGGGGCGCAGGTGCGACAGCGCCGAGCGTGCGGCGTCCATCTGCGCCAGCGGCACTTCCAGCACCGCATGGGTCGACTTGATCTTCATGGTCACCGGCTGACCGATGGCGTCATGCAGGTCGCCGTCGAGATTCTTGAAATCCTTGTCGGGGGTTGCCGACTGGATGGTGATCTTGCCCAGA
Organism: Tabrizicola sp.; assembly: GCF_041913445.1. Classification (GTDB taxonomy): domain Bacteria; phylum Pseudomonadota; class Alphaproteobacteria; order Rhodobacterales; family Rhodobacteraceae; genus Tabrizicola. The sequence goes on along the minus strand of NZ_JAYSFG010000013.1, from coordinate 42,557 downwards.
CCGTCCTTGGCCCCGCCATAGATCGCGATCCCCGCGCTGTCGGGGCCGCGGTCGGTCATGGTGATGAGCATGTCCGTCAGCATGGCGCCGAGCTGCGGTTCCAGCTTCGGGTCCTTCAGAAAAAGTCCAACGATGCCACACATGGATTCGTCTCCTTCACGTGATTGCGATGACGCTAGCACTCCGGTTGCGCCTGTCAACTGGTAAGAAACATTTTTCACCTGTCGGGAAAATCACTGCTTAAACTGCAGGCATCTGCGGTTTTCCTTGACAGAGTGTCGCAGGTGGCTTTCCCTGAGGAAAACAAAGTTGCCGCACGGGGAAAGACGACGGGCTGCGTCTAGGGAGCGGTGAACCACAGCCCTAGGGAGGAAACCTGTGACTGACCTTAATCAGCGGATTGAGGCGATGCATCGACGCGATGTCATGGTGGCATGGGCGTTCGTCATCGGCCTGTGGTTCGCCGTCATCTTCGTCGCGCTGGCAACCTGGAACCTGGCCCCGAACAGCACGGCCCGCCTGCTGCTTCTGATCGGCGGAGCGGTGGTACTGCTGTTCAACACGGCGGCCATCCTGGCGATGCTGCGCCATTACCGCGAGGACCGCGACTTCATGTACGGCATCGACATCAAGTTCCTCGACGAAGCCAAGGGCAGGAAGGGCTGACGATGGCACATTACGTACCTCCGAAGCAGGGCAAGGCCAGCCAGCTGTTCGACGTGGTCGTGCTGGTCGTCCTGACCGTCGGCGCGCTGTTCGTTCCGCTGTGGCTGGGGATGGCTGGCGCCGCAAAGACCGTTGCGGCGCCGGTGACCGAACCGACCTGGGAAGCGCTGGGACAGAACGCGGCGCAGGCCGCCAAGTACGAAGCGCTTGGCTACACGCCCGAGACCGCGCACGACCTCATCCTCGCACGGTTCGACTACAGCTTCTCGATCACTGCGCTTCTAACGATGATCGCGGTCATCCTGCTGTATTACTTCCTGATCCTGCGGTTTTCCGAAGTGGAATACCGCGAGGTCATTTCTGAAAAGTTCGGGGAGTGACCGACATGGATCTGTGGAACTGGCTTGAATATGGCGCCTGGGGGCTTTCGGCCCTCCTTGGGCTGCACATGCTGGTCGACTGGCTGAAGACCGACTCGACCTATTCCGAAGACGTCCTGACCTCTTCTCGCGAAGGCGAGCTCGAGGCGATGGCCGAAGAGCACAAGGCGCACTGACATGGCCGACGTAGACATCACTTCGCAAACGATGGACGGCATGGGGCCGCATGGCACCAAGGTCGGCCTCCTCCGCGTCCTTGGCCCGGCCCACGTCTGGGCGCTTGGCGTCGGCATCGTTCTGGTCGGCGAATACATGGGCTGGAACTTCGCCGTGGGCAAAGGCGGGGCCTATGCCGCGCTGATCGCCTGCTGGTTCGCGGGGATCCTCTATTCCTGCGTCGCCATGATCGATTCCGAGGTCACCTCCACGGTCGCCTCGGCGGGCGGCCAGTACACCCAGGCCAAGCATATCATCGGGCCCCTGATGGCCTTCAACGTCGGCCTCTACCTCGTCTTCGCCTACACGATGCTGGAGGCCGCCAACGCGATCACGGCGGGCTACCTCTTCTCGGTCGTGGCGCAGATGACCGGCCACACCGGAGAACTGGACCAGCGCCCGTTCATCATTCTGGTCATCATGTTCCTGGCCTGGCTCAACTACCGCGGCGTGCTGGCGACGCTGACCTTCAACCTGGTCATCACCGCCATCGCCTTCTGCGCCATCATCATCCTGTTCCTGTCGACCTCCGGCATCTTCGGCGGCGGGATCATGGAGCACGCGGCGCTGTTCGAGGGGCATGAGCTGCCCTACGGCTGGATCGGCGTCCTTGCCGCCATGCACTTCGGCCTCTGGTACTTTCTTGGCATCGAGGGCACGACGCAGGCGGCCGAGGAAGTCCGCTCGCCCGCGCGGTCGCTGCCCTTTGGCACGCTGGCCGGGATCATGACGCTGCTCATCGCGGCGACGCTGACCTGGTACATGTGCAGTGGCGTGCTGCCCTGGGAATACCTGGGCGACGGGGTAAGCGGGTCGGTGGCACCGCTGTTCGACACGGCGCGACTGTCCGGGTCGACGGGTCTTCTGTGGCTCCTGGGCTTCGGAACGCTGTTCGCCACGCTCGCCTCCGCCAACGGCTGCATCAACGACGCGTCCCGCGCCTGGTTCGCGATGGGCCGCGACAAGTATCTGCCCGGCTGGTTCGGCGCGGTGCATCCCCGCTACCGCACCCCCTACCGGTCGATCGTCTTTCTGGTCCCGATCGCGCTGATCTTCGCCCTTGGCGCGCCCCTGGACCAGGTGATCACCTTCTCGATCCTCTCGGGCCTTCTGGGCTATACCTTCATGCCGCTGAACATCATCCTCTTCCGGCGCAAGTGGCCGCTGGATACGATCAAGCGCGGCTATGAACACCCGTTCCACCCGGTTCCGGCGATCACCCTGCTGACCATCTGCTCGGTGACCTTCTTCGCGGTGTTCCTGGGCTACGGGACCCAGCTTGTCGCGATGATCGGCTTCTACATCGTCGTGTCCTTGTGGTTCCACTTCTGGCGCTACCGCTTCGTGAACCGGGGGGCGCAGTTCACCATGCCCTGGCCGAAACCCCGGGGCTACTGAGGACCAGCGGCCCGCCCCCCGAAGGGCGGGCCTTTTCCCATGTCACCCCTCGTTCCCCTTGGCATTGCCGTCGCTGCCCTTGGCCTTTGGCTGGGCTACCTGCTTTTCCACGAATCCCGCCGTCGCGCAAACAGCCGCGCCGCTTACTTCAACGCGGTGAAACCCCTGTTCCAAGGCGGCGAGACGCGCCTGCAACCCACCGGCTTCCCCCGCATGACGGGCCGCCGCGATGGCTTGACCTTCGACCTTCAGGCCATCCCCGATACCCTGACCTTCCGCAAGCTGCCGGCGCTTTGGGTCCTTGTCACCCTGCCCGAACCCCTGCCGCTTGACGCGACGCTCGACCTCATGGCCCGCCCCTCGGGCAACGAGCCCTTCACCCGGTTCGCCACCCTGCCCCAGTCGCTGCCCACCCCGCCGGACCTGCCGAAAGAGATCGCGGTGCGCACGGACGATGCCACCCGCATCCCGCCGCCGGACCTGATCGCCGCCCATGCCGACCTGTTCCAGGATCCCCGCGTCAAGGAGCTCGTCCTCTCCCCCAAAGGCCTCCGCATCGTGATCCTGGCCGAGGAAGCCGACCGTGGCCGCTACCTGATCTTCCGCGATGCCGAGATGGGCAGGACCCCGCTGCCCCCATCCCGGCTGGAGCCGCTGCTCGACAGACTGGCGGCGATCCGAAAGGATGTGCTGGCCCTGAAGGACATGCCATGAAACAGCCGCTGAACCCCTACCTCGTCCTCGCCGTCGCCGTGATCCTGCCTGGGGTCGGCCAGGTCCTGAACCGCCAGCCGGTGCGGGGCCTGATCTTCGTCTGCTTCGCGATCCTTCTGGGCGGGTTCACCCTGAAGACCGCCGCCCCGGATGTGTCCTTCGTCGGCAAGATGGCCGGGGGCCTCTTCGTCTGGGCGATGGCGATTCTCGACGCCTACAAGACCGCCCGCATCCGCCACGCGGTGTGGAGCCACGCCAACGCTCCTCGATGACTTCGTCACTCGTCGCTGCGCCTCGCGAGGAGAAGTCGAAGACGCACGACGAGCCTACCGCCAGAGATCGCCCAGCATCCCCTTGAGCGCCTCAAGCGCCTCCGTCCCATCCTCACAGGAAGGCCCGACCCGCACCGCCACCGTCGCCGCGAACCCCAAGGCCGCGCACTTGTCCGGGCGGATGGTCACCTCAAACCCCTTCGGCCCGGCGACGACGCTTTCAATCGCATCCTCGGCCCCGAAGGTCTCATCGCTCGCCTCGAACCAGACCGGGCCGCCGCCCACGGGTTGCCGGAAGAGGACATAGCCGTCCGCCTCGTCCTCACCCTCGGCGAAACCGACGAAGAGGTTCCCCTCATCCTCGACAACGGACCCGTAAGCCGCCTTCACCGTGATATCGGCCATAGGCTCAGTACCACTTGGCCACAGGCGGCAGGCTCATCAGCACGGCGTTGGCGTCGTGCCCGGTCTCCAGCCCGAACTTCGTGCCCCGGTCGTAGACCAGGTTGTACTCGGCGTAGAGACCCCGGTGCTGCAACTGGGTCTCGCGGTCGGCCTCGGTCCAGGGCGTCTCAACCCGGCGTTCGGTGACGGGCAGGAAGGCCGGCAGGAAATGCTCGCCCACCGACCGGGTGAAGGCGAAGTCGCGGTGCCAGTCGCCGGTGTTCAGGTCGTCGTAGAAGATCCCCCCCACACCCCGCGCGCGGCCGCGATGGGGAACGAAGAAATACTCGTCGGCCCAGGCCTTGAACTTCGCGTAGTAGTCCGGGTTGTGCGCGTCGCAGGCCTTTTGCATCTCGCCGTGGAAATGGGCGGTGTCCTCGGCATATTCGATGCAGGGATTGAGGTCCGACCCGCCCCCGAACCACCAGGCGCCGGGGGTCCAGAACATGCGGGTATTCATGTGGACCGCCGGCGCATGCGGGTTGACCATGTGGGCGACGAGGGAAATGCCCGAAGCCCAGAACCGCGGGTCCTTGTCCATCCCCGGCACGCCCCGCGCGGCCATCGCGCGCTGCGCCTTCTCGCCCAGCTGCCCGTGCACTTCGGACCAGTTGACGCCGACCTTCTCGAAGACCTCGCCGCCGCGCATCACGCTCATGATGCCGCCGCCGCCATCCGCGCGGGAGGTGGGCGTCACCTCGAACCGGCCGGGTTTGCCCTTGGCGTACTTGTCTTCCAACCCCTCGAACGCGGCGACGATCCGGTCGCGCAACGTCCGGAACCACGCGGCTGCGACGGCGTTGCGACTGTCAATGGGATCGGTCATGCTGGTGTCCTTCGATGTTGACAGCCGAATGCCTAGCACCCCCGCGCGCCGCTTTCCACTGTTTGAGGAGGGACCCATGAGACGGCTGGTTTTTCTGACACTTGCCACCCTCGCGGCCTGCGGCACCCCGCAGGAACAGTGCATCAGCCAGAACACGCGGGACCTGCGCACCGTCGACAGGCTGATCAAGGAGTCGGAGGGCAACCTCGCCCGCGGGTATGCGTTCGAGACGGTCACCGTCTACGAGGATGAATGGGTCTACTGCCCGCAACCCCCCGTGGCCGAGGGCCAGCCCGTGCCGCCACCGCGGCTTTGCCTCGACGAACGCCCGGTGACCGAACGGCGACCCAAGGCCATCGACCTGAACGAAGAGGCGCGGAAGCTGGCAAGCCTGAAGGAAAAGCGGAAAAGCCTGGCCCGTCAGGCCGAAAAGGTGATCGCGGCCTGCAAGGCGCAGTATCCCGAATGATCAATGCGCCGGGGCGCAGACCACGTCCAGGAGCCCCCGCCCGCCGTCCACCGTCAGCACCTGCCCGGTGATGAAGCCGGATGCGTCCGAGGCGAGGAACTGCACCGCCTCGGCCAGTTCCGCCGGGGCGGCGATGCGGCCCAGCGGCGTGGCCTCGGTGATCTCGTCGCGGAAGTCCGGGTTTTCCTTCAGCGCAGCCTGCAGGCTGGCGCTCATCACGCTGCCGAAGGCGACCGCGTTGACCCGGATCCCCTTCGGCGCAAGCGCCACCGCCAAGGACCGGGTCATCTGGTCCATCGCAGCCGAGGCCATCGAATAGGCCAGAAGCTCGGGCCTGGTCGCCTGCGAGGCGATGGACGACAGGTTGATGATCGAGCCCAGCATCGTCCCTGGTTCGACCTCGGCCCGTTGGGCGTGCTGGATCATACGCTTCGCCGTCATCTGCGAAATCCGCAACGCCGACAGCACGTTGTGCCGCCACAGCTCCTCGACCCCGTCGGCTTCGGGGTTCAGGATCTCCGAGACGGCGGTGCGGCGGTTGGCGTTGACCAGGATGTCCACCCGTTCAAAGGCATCGACGGTTGCGGACAGAAGGTTCGCGATCGTCAGCTTCTCGGTCAGGTCGCCCGAAAACATGCGGATCGGTCCCTCGGCCCGGGCTTCCTCGCCAACCTCGGCTTCCAGCCGGTCCTCATCGACATCGGCGAACATCACGTTCGCGCCCTTGTCCACCAGGTGCCGCGCGATGGCGAGCCCGATGCCCGAGGCCGAGCCGGTGACGATGGCGGTCTTGCCGGAGACGGAAAAGGACATGAAGAACCTCTAGGGTTTTGCCCGAAGCGGGTCACGACGGGGCTTGATGGCATGGATCACGCGGAAGGCACTGTCCCCCGCCACGTCCCTGGCTTCCAGGAAGCACTCCGCCAGGACCGCATCGTAAGGCAGGTGCCGGTTCGCGACGAGCCACAGCTCGCCACTTGGGGCCAGCATCCGCCGGGCCGCGCGGATGAAGGCGGCGCCAAGGGCCGGATCGGCCTCGCGCCCGGTGTGGAAGGGCGGGTTCATCACCACGACGTCGAGAAGCGCCTCGGGCCGCCAGGTCGTCGCATCCGCCCAGTGGAACCGCGCGCGGGGGTCGGTGACATTGATGTGGGCGCAGTCCAGGGCATCGGCTTCGGCCTCCACCAGGTCAAGCCGCTTCACTCCGGGTCGCTTCAGCACCTCGGCCGCAAGGAACCCCCAGCCGGCCCCCAGATCGGCAACCTTGCCGCCCAGCTTCGCCGGCAGCGCAGCCGCGAGCAGGACAGAGCCACGGTCCGGACCATCGGCCGAGAAGATGCCCGGCACCGTCTGGAACCCCTCCACCTGATGCGGGGTCGCTGCCCAGTCGGATAGGTCCGGACCCGCGACGAAGGAGGCCAGCTTGCCATGGGCCTTCGAGAGGCTCTCCGACAAGTCCACCCGGCCCCGCAGATCCTTCAGCGCCGTGTCGATCCCGTCCGTCTTCTGTCCATCCACCGCAATCCAGCCACCCGGCGCCACCTCCGCTGCTGCCCGAGCGATCAACCCCCTCGCCGCCTCGCGCGACCGTGGCAGGCAGACGATTGCCGCCGCATAGGGCGGTTCGGAAGTTACGGAATAGCGCGCTGCGAAATGGTCGTGGTCGGGCTTGAACCCGGTGAGCACCGTTACGCGGTCGCGCGGCAGGTCCGAGAGATCGTCGCCGATCCGCGGGCGATAGACCGCGATCCTGCCTTCGGACGGCAGGTCCAGCGCGCCGGTCTCCAGCGCCAGGGACAGTCGGGCGGATCGCATGGGCGGGGCCGTCAGGCCCCTGGTCCCCATCTGAGGGCGCGACGGATCATTCCTTTTCCATCGTGCATTGCAGCGGATGCTGGTGCCGGCGCGAGAAGTCCATCACCTGTGCCACCTTCGTCTCGGCCACCTCGAAGCTGAACACGCCCACGACCGCAAGGCCCTTCTTGTGGACCGTCAGCATGATCTCGAACGCCTGGGCATGGTTCAGGCCGAAGAAACGCTCCAGCACATGGACCACGAACTCCATCGGCGTGTAGTCGTCGTTCAGGAGCAGCACCTTGTACAAGGGCGGGCGCTGGGTCTTCGACTTGGTCTTGGTCAGGATCGAGGTGTCATTCCCCGGGCCATCCGTCTTGTCGGACATGGTCAATGGGCGGACTGACACGGGATGCGGGCTCCGGAGACTTGGATTCGGGGTTGCAACTGACGTTGGAAATATAGCCTCTTTTGCCGGAACGAAAAGGGGCGGGCATGCTGACCACCATCGGCTTCGATGCGGACGACACATTGTGGCAGAACGAAACGTTCTTCCGCCTGACCCAGGACCGGTTTCTGCAGGTCCTGCGCGACCATGCCGACCCGCAAGACCTGCGCGCGCGGCTGGAGGCGGCCGAGCGGCGGAACCTCGACTACTATGGCTTCGGCGTGAAGGGCTTCACCCTGTCGATGATCGAGACCGCGGTCGAGGTGACCGAGGGTCGCGTCCCTGCTGCGGTGATCGGGGACCTCGTGGCGATGGGGCGGGACCTGCTGGAACACCCGATGGAACTTCTGCCCCACGCCCGCGCCACGGTCACGGCGCTGGCCGATGACTACCGGCTGGTCCTGATCACGAAGGGAGACCTCCTTCACCAGGAACGCAAGCTGGCGCAGTCGGGTTTGGGAGACCTCTTCGACGGGGTCGAGATCGTGTCGGACAAGACCGAGGCCACCTATCGCACGATCTTCGCCCGGCATGGGACCGGCGCGGACCAGGCCCTGATGGTCGGCAATTCGCTGAAGTCCGACGTCATTCCGGCGTTGCAGGCCGGGGCATGGGGCGTGCATGTCCCCCATGAACATGAATGGGCGTTCGAGGCTGCTGCGGCCCCGACCGACCACCATCGGTTCCATTTGCTGAGCCATCTGGGGGAATTGCCCGACCTGGTGCGGACGCTGGCAATCTGACCCCCACACTTTGCGGCGCAGGCGGCATCACCCCCAATATGTGCCCTCATCGGCAAGTTTGTGCTGCCAGACTGCAACTGAATGAACTAATCCTTGAAAGCCATTGGAATTTTTGGGTTTTCGGTTTCGTACACCTGTGCTAGCGTTCGTCTCGAGGCAGAAAAAGGCACCGGAAAATCCGGGCCAGCAGGCAAAGGGTGGGCGACGTGGCATCGCTTCTCGGGCGGATTTATCACGCTATATTCTTGGCATTTGTTGTCAGCGCGGTGGTCATCACCTCTCCGCTGCAGGCCGCGCCCTTCGCGGCCATCGTCATGGACGGCCGAACCGGCGAAGTCCTGTACGAAAAGAATGCCGATACAAGGCTGCATCCGGCGTCGCTGACCAAGATGATGACGCTCTACATCACCTTCCAGGAGATCGAGGCAGGTCGCCTGACGCTGGACACCAAGGTCACCGTGACGAAATACGCGGCCTCGCAACCGCCCTCGCGCCTGGGTCTGAAGCCGGGCCAGAAGATCGCCGTGCGTTATCTGATTCGCGCTGCCGCCATCAAATCCGCGAACGACGCGGCCTCGGCGCTGGGTGACCACATCGGTGGGGATGCCGCGACCTTCGCGAAGCGGATGACCCGGACGGCCCGGCAGCTGGGGATGCACAACACGACGTTCAAGAACGCCAACGGCCTGACCGCCGAGGGCCACCTGTCGACCGCGCGGGACATGAACATTCTGGGGCGGCACCTCTTCTACGACTTCCCGCAGTATTATCACATCTTCTCGCGCCGGACGGCAGACGCCGGGGTCGCCCAGGTGAACAACACCAACACCCGCTTCCTGGACGCCTACGAAGGCGCCGACGGGATCAAGACCGGCTACACCGTGGCTGCAGGCTTCAACCTGACCGCCTCGGCCCACCGCGGCAACAAGCACGTCATCGCCACGGTCTTCGGCGGGACCTCGACCGCCAACCGCAACGCCAAGATGCGCGAGCTGATGGACATCGGCTTCGACCGCTCGAAGAACAACGTGAAGGAACAGCCCCCGGTCGCCGCAGCGGTCGAGGATGCGCTGGTCGCCGCCCTTGAGACCGGCATCGACGAGATCGACGCCGAGGGCGGTGCCGGCAAGGTCGTCCGCGTCTCGGGCGAAGTGAAGGTATCGCCGCGTCCCAGGGCCCGGCCGACGATTCCGGCCGTCCCGGACGAGGTCGTGGTCGCGATGAACGAGGGGATCGCAGACGCGCTGGCGCAGGCCACGGCGGAGCCTGCCCCCGAGGGCACGCTGGAATTCCAGGCCGAGGCAATGGTCGAAGGCGAAGCCCCCGCCGTGTCAGAGACGGAACTGGCTGCCGCCGCTGAAGCGGCTCCGGTTGCCGAGGACGTCACCTTGGCTGCGGCGGACGCGGCCACCGCTGCGCCGGTGGAACCCGGAACGCTCGAGGCGCAGGCCGTCGCGCTTGAGACTGGCGCCGCCCCGGCCGAGACAGCACTTGCCGCGCTGCCCGAGGCCGAGGCCCTGCCCGAGGTCCCGGCGGACCCGGCCCTGGCCGATCTGAAGCCGAAATCTCGCCCCGAAGAGCTTGCCGCAACCGAGGTTGCCCTTGCCGAAGCAGAGACCGCCCTTCCCGTCGAAGAGGTTGTGGTCGCCGAGGCGGTCGCCGAGCCGGAGCTCGTGGTGACCGATCCGGGAACCGAGGCGATGCCTGCGGACGACGCGGCCCCGCTTCTGGCCGAGGTTACCGAGGTCGAGACGGTCTCGGGCGCGGCCATGGTTGCGCCGGCTCCGACGGAACTTGCCGCCGCGACGATCACTGCCGCCCCGAAGCGGCAGGCCCCGATCTTCGACGCGGTGACCGAGACGGAAGAAGAGGTCGCCGCCGAAGAAAGCCAGGAGGTCGTCGTGGTGATGTCGACCTCCGGCGGCCGGCACTTCGGGGTGAACGTGGGCGAGTTCGCCTCGCGTTACGATGCCGAGAAGGCGCTTCTGAAGACCGCGCTGGCCGAGAGCGCGACCCTGAACGAGGGACTGCGCAAGACGACCCAGTCGGGCGGGGCCTGGCGGGCGAGCTTCATGGGGCTGACCGAAGAGCAGGCGGAGCTTGCCTGCCGCCGCCTCACGGCCCGCGCGATCCCCTGCGAGACGGTGGGAGGCTGACATGGTTGCTCTGGTCTTCCCCGCGCTGCCCACGGTGACCCTGCCTGTCACCGGCCGCGCCGAACGCTTCCCGGTCCGCCGCATCTTCTGCGTGGGCCGGAACTATGCCGAGCACACCCGCGAGATGGGGGGCGATCCCGAGAAGGAGGCGCCGTTCTTCTTCACGAAGCCCGCCGATGCGGTGGTCGAGAGCGGGTCCCGCATCCCCTACCCTCCCGCGACCAGCAATCTCCACCACGAGGGAGAGCTGGTGGTGGCCATCGGCAAGGGGGGCGCGATGGTCTCGGAAGAGGCGGCGGCCGCGATGATCTGGGGGCACGCCGCGGGGAATGACCTGACCCGGCGCGACCTGCAGGCCGAGGCGAAGGAACGGCGGCGGCCCTGGGACATGGCGAAGGGGTTCGACAAGTCCGCGGTGGTGGGGCCGGTGAAGCCCGGTCCGCTGGCTGACGGGAAGCTGCGCTGCCTCGTAAACGGGGCGGTGCGGCAGGAGGCGATGCTGTCGGAGATGGTCTGGTCTCCGGCGGCGATCATCGCGGCGCTGTCCCAGATGGTCAGCCTGTCGCCGGGGGACCTGATCTTCACGGGGACCCCTGCGGGGGTCGGGCCGCTGGGTCGCGGGGACACCTGCAAGGTGGAAATCGAGGGGCTGCAGTCGGCGACGGTGACGATTGCCTGAGCGTGTCCACGGTGGACAAGCGCCGCGAAAGCAATGAAATCAAGGCCTTGGCGATTTCCGTTAGGCTGGTGTTAACTTTTGATTTCAGGGCCTTGGACGGTCGTCCCAGTCCTTGATCAGGATGCGGTTCGCGTCGCCCTCGGGGTCGTCGAACTGCTTCGTGCGCATGGCCCAGAAGAAGGCCGCAAGGCCGATCCCACCAAGGAACAGCGAGACCGGGATGAGGATCGCCAAGATCTCCATTACTTCAGCCTCCCCGTCACTTTAATCTCATCGCGTTGAGGGAGACGGTGATCGACGAGAGGGACATGGCGAGCGCGGCGGCGAGCGGCGTGGCGTGGCCGATCAGCGCCAGCGGCACGGCGATGATGTTGTAGCCGCCGGAGATCAGGAAGTTCTCGATCATGCGGCGGGTGGCCTGACGGCTGATACGGGCGGCATCGGCGATGGGGGCGATGTCCTGGCCCAGGAGCACGATGTCCGAGGCGACGCGGGCGGCGTCGAGCGCCGAGGCGGGGGAGATCGAGACATGGGCAGCGGCAAGCGCGGCGGTGTCGTTGAGGCCGTCGCCGACCATGAGGACCTTGCGGCCCTCGGAGGAGAGTTGGGCGACGCGGGCGGCTTTCTCGGCCGGGAGGACCCCGGCCTGCCAGCTTGGGATGCCAAGACGGTCGGCCAGGTCGCGGACGGGGGCCTCGGCGTCTCCCGACAGGAGTTCGACCTGCATCCCGGCGGCCTTGAGCGCGGCCACGGCCTTGTCGGCGCCGGGGCGCAGGCGGTCGGTGAAGGCGAAGGCGTGAGTCTGCGTGTCGGGCCGGGTGCCCCCCACCCCCATCCCCTCCCCACGGGGGGGAGGGGAGGCGCTTGGGGTTGCGGGTGCGCGGGACTGGAGGCCGGGCGCGGGGGTCCCGGCGATGGAGAGGTAGGTGGCGGTCATCGGCAGGGGATCGGCTCCGCACCAGCCGGCGCGGCCGAGGCGGACGCGGGTGCCGTGGTATTCGCCCTCGATGCCGTGGCCGGGGACTTCGCGGATGTCGGTGACTTGCGCGGGGGCGATGCCTGCGGCTTTCGCCCCGTCGGCCAGTGCGCGAGCGAGGGGGTGGGAGGAACCAGCGGCGAGGGCAGCGGCGAGGGCCACGGCTTCCGTCGGGTGGTCGGTCAGGGCGACGGGTTCGGGGGTGCCGAGGGTCAGGGTGCCGGTCTTGTCGAAGACGACGGTGTCGACCTCGGCCAGACGCTCCAGTGCGGTGCCGTGCTTGATGAGGAGCCCCTTGCGGAAGAGGCGACCGGAGGCGGAGGTGATGACCGCCGGAACGGCCAGACCAAGGGCGCAGGGGCAGGTGATGATCAGGACGGCGGCAGAGATGTTGATCGCATAGCGCACGTCGCCGCCGGTGGCCCACATCCAGTAGCCGAAGGCGCTGAACGAGAGGATGTGGACGAGGGGCGAGTAGAGGCGCGAGGCGCGGTCGGCGAGGCTGGTGTAGCGGGTCTTGGTGCCTTCGGCGACTGCGACGAGGTCGGCCATGCGGTGGAGGCTGGACTCTTTCCCCGCGGCGGTGACTTGCACGGTCAGGGGGCCGGTCAGGTTGACCTCGCCCGCGCTGACCACGGTGCCCTGCCCTGCCGGGACGGGCAGGCTTTCGCCGGTGAGGAGGCTGCGGTCGAGTTCGGAGGCGCCGTGGAGGACGATGCCGTCGACGGGCATCCGCGCGCCGGGGCGGACGAGGACGATGTCCCCGGCAGCGACGGCGGCGATGGGGGTTTCGACTTCCTGCCCGTCGATCAGAAGGATCGCGCGGGCGACTTCGAGGGCGGCCAGTTCCTCAGCCGCCGAGCGGGCGATAGCGCGGGTGCGGTGGTCGAGGTAGCGGCCGAGGAGAAGGAAGAAGGCCAGCATCACGGCGGCGTCGAAATAGGCGTGATGGCCGGAGTTCCAGGTCTCGAAGACCGAAATCGAGGAGGCGAGGATCAGGGCGAGGCTGATCGGGACATCCATGCCGAGCTTGCCCTGCCGCAGCGAGGCCCAGGCGGATTTGAAGAAGGGTTGGCCCGCGAAGATGACGGTGGGGAGCGCGATGGCGCCGGAGATCCAGTGGAAGAGGTCCCTTGTGGCGTCCTCGGCCCCGGACCAGACGGCGACGGAGAGGAGCATGACGTTCATCATGCTGAAGAAGGCGACGCCGAGGCGCATGAGAAGCTCGCGGCCCTGACGGTCGGTCTCGGTGACCGAGAGGAGGCCTGGGTCGAGTTCGTGGGCTTCCTGGCCCTGGGCGCCGAGGACCTCGATCAGTTGCGCGGCGGTGACGTGGCCGTCGGCTTCGACTGAGACGCGCTTGAGGGTGAGGTTGACGCGGGCGGACTGGACGCCGGGGATCGCCTGGAGGGCGGCCTCGACGGTGGAGATCGACTGCGCGCCGCCGGCATTGGGCAGCGACAGGACGATGCGGCCTGCCCGTTCGGCGCGGAGCGCGGCGATGCGCTCGGCGGCGGGCACGACGACGCAGGCCGGGCAGGCGGAGGCCGGGGCGCTGCGGTTGGCGAAGTCGTCGGCGAGGGTCATGTCAACCTTTCACGAAGAGCTCGGACCGCTGTTCGAAAAGAGTGCCGTCGGCGGCGGTGGCGGTGACCTTCACCATCCACTTGCCTTTGCCAAGCGGCAGGTCGACTGCGTAAAGGTCGCCCTGGCGCTGGAAGACGGGGTAGGTGTCGAACTTCGTCTCGGTGGTGCGGCCGACAAGGACCTGCAGGTCGTTGACTTCGACCGGCAGACCGTCGGCACCATGGAACGCAAGCGTCATGCGGCCGTTTTCATAGGCCGGGGTGAGCGACCAGCCCAAGGCCTCTTGCGCGGCCTTGCGGGCGTTGAAGCCCTGGGAGGCGACGTAGGAGTTGTCGACCTCCAGCCCCGGGAAGGTGCTGACGGCCTTCACGGCCAGAACGACGTTGACCCCGATGATGACGGCGAAGGCCGAGACGGTGATGGCCAGGACGTGCTTGCCGGTCAGTTCAGTCATCGTCGTCTTCCTCTTCCTTGCCGTTGAAGATCGTATCATGGTGCACGCGGTTCGTCGTCCCCAACTCCTCGACCCAGAGGCGGACGTCGGTCCGGTCCTCGACCGCGGCGCGGGTGCCGGGGGCGGCGGTCAGGTAGACGCGCTGGGACATGGTCTCGTTCGCGGGGACGGTCACGGTAAGGCCGTCGCGGCCTTCAAGCGCCAGGGTGACGAAGGCGTCGGAGGTCACGGCGATGGTGAACTGGGCGTCTTCGCCGTGCATGTTGCGCAGGCGGATGTCGTAGGCGTTGCGGATCGAGCCGTCGGAGAGGGTGACGAAGGTCGGGTTGCGGACCGGGGTGACGTTCAGGTCGATGGGCGAGCGCAGGAAGAGCGCGACGATGAGGCCGATGCCGATGCCGGCCCAGAGGACGGTGTAGAGCATGGTCCGGACGCGGAAGACGTGGGACCAGACGGATTTCGGCGGCTGGCCGGCGCGCTCGCGGGTCTCGTCCGTCAGCGCGAGATAGCCGATCAGGTCGCGGGGCTTGCCGATCTTGTCCATCACGTCGTTGCAGGCGTCGATGCAGAGGCCGCAGGTGATGCAGGCCATCTGCTGGCCGTTGCGGATGTCGATGCCCATCGGGCAGACGTTGACGCAGGCCATGCAATCGATGCAGTCGCCGTTCCCTTCGACGTTCTGCTTGCCGCGAGGTTCGCCCCGCCAGTCGCGGTAGGCGATGGTCAGCGTGTCCTCGTCCATCATCGCGGCCTGGATGCGGGGCCAGGGGCAGGCGTAGATGCAGATCTGCTCACGCGCGAAGCCACCGAAGAAGAAGGTGGTGAGCGTGAGGATCAGCATGGTGATGTAGGCGATGGGGTGGGCCTCGCCGGTGACGAGGTCGCCCAGAAGCGTGGGTGCGTCGGTGAAGTAGAAAATCCAGGCGCCGCCGGTCGCGAGGCCGATGAGGAACCAGACCGTCCACTTGATCGCGCGCTTGCGGATCTTTTCGCCGTTCCAAGCCTGCTTGTGCAGCCGGACGCGGGCGTTGCGGTCGCCCTCGATCCAACGTTCCACAAGGATGAAGAGATCGGTCCAGACGGTCTGCGGGCAGGCGTAGCCGCACCAGACCCTTCCCGCCGCGCTGGTGAAGAGGAAGAGGCCGAGGCCCGCCATGATGAGAAGGCCCGCGACGAAGTAGAATTCGTGGGGCCAGATCTCGATCATGAAGAAGAAGAAGCGGCGGTTGGCGAGGTCTACGAGAACGGCCTGGTCGGGCAGCGAGGGACCCCGGTCCCAGCGCAGCCAGGGGGTGATGTAGTAGATGCCGAGGGTGATCCCCATGATCCACCACTTCAGCGTGCGGAACGTGCCCTTCACCCGGCGCGGGAAGACGGGCTCGCGCGCGGCATAAAGGCTGGGCGGGGAATCGGGGGTATCCAACGAAGGCTCCTTGGGCGCTGGGGCTGGTCCTGCAATCGGGCATTTGCGCGGTCAGGGCCTTGACCTGCATCAATACCGCGCAGCGCCTGACAGGTTGAATGCGGCATTGCAGCGCGAACTCGCTGTTTCGTGATCGGGAGCGGGGCCAGATTCAAGCGGCCAGCACGGTTCGCGTCGGTCCGCTGATTGCACTGGCTGGCGTTGGCCTTCTAGAAACCCATCACATGCACCGCCCGCGCGGCACCATCCACAGCGTGGAACCGTGCCCTTCGACCGGGGTTTGCAGCGGATGGAGGAGACACCGACCCAACCGCGCAAGGTCGAAGAGCTGTCGGCGGCAGAACTGGGCGCTCTGGCGCATCTTTACCGGGGCGAGGTCTATCGCAGCACGGTCTGGCGCACTCGGCTGGACACCACGACGAATTGGGCCGTGGTCACACTGGGGGTGGCGCTGTCGCTGACCTATTCCGCGCCCGATGCCTCTCCCCTGCCGCTTCTTCTTGTGGGCGTGCTGATCCTGCTGTTCCTGACGCTGGAGGCACGGCGCTACCGGTTCTTCAATGTCTGGCGCGCGCGGGCGCGGTGGATCGAGCGGCATTTCTACGTCCCGATGCTGACAGACAGCGAGGTCGAGATCGGGCAGGAATGGCGCTCGACCCTGGCCGAGGACTATCGCAATCCGAAGTATCACATCAGCCTGCCCATCGCCGTCGCGCGGCGGGTCAGGGCGAATTACCTGTGGATTCTGCTGATCCAGAGCCTGGCCTATGCGGGGAAGCTGATCGTGCATCCCGTCGCGGTCCCGTCCTTTTCGGAGTTCGTCAACCGGGCAGACATCGGCCCCCTGCCGGGCGAGGTGGTGCTGATCGCGGGGGCCGTCTACATCAGCGCGGGCATTGCGCTTGTGGTCTGGGTCAATGGCGTGGACCGCCGCCGCGCCAAGGATCGCGCGGTCCGCGGCAGCGCAATGGGCTAGGTGCCTGGGTCACTGTTCGGGTGGTGCGCCGTCATCTTCCTTTCGGGCGGCCGCCAGTTCGGTGGCGTGGCATTCCGGGCATGTGCGCTCTGACGGGTCGCGGATCAGGCCACAGTTTGCGCAGCAGGTCACCGAAGCCGCATTCAATGCCGCAGGAGGGGCAAGTTCCTGCGGAGGAACGATGGGAAGGCCCGGGCGGGCTTGGGGAAAGGGGAAGACCGACAGCTCCCCGGACGGCTCCATGAAGGCATATTCGACCTGGCCGAGGTTCCGGATCCCCTTCATCCGCAGGTGTTCCTTGACCTCGGTTGGACCGATGCCCTGCGATGCAAGGCCCGCCTGTCGAAGGTGTCCGTCCCGCAGCACCTCGGTCGGCGTGCCGTCGACGAGACGCTTGGCCCGGCTCCACTTGCGGAAGGCGATGTCGATGCCCTTGTCCGCAAGGACGACCAACAGGATCACCAGCATTGCCTGGAGGAGCGGCACGTCCGGATAGAACATCGCGTCGCCCACCGCCGAGCCCAGGGCGATGACCAGAAGGAACTCGACAACGGACATCTGCGAGATGCCGCGACCACCGACCCAGCGCAAGAGCACGACGGTCCAGAGCCAGATGATGACCACCCGGACCGCGATCTCGAGGTAGAAGAGCGCCGGGTGAGTCCCGAAGATCATGCGTTCAAGGTCGAAGGGAGTTATCTGATCCATCTGATGCTCCACGGGCCGGGAGCAACGCGGGCAGGAAAAGCGGGTTCCAGCAGATGCCACGGACCCGCAGCCGACAAAAAAGAAGGGGCCCGAAGGCCCCTTTCAGGTTCAAGGGAACCGGGGACGTCATTCCCCGCCGCCGCGACTGTGGACGTAGTAGGCCACAGCGCGGATTTCGTCTTCGGACAGGCGTTCGTTCCAGTTCGGCATGACGCCGAAGCGGGCCTTGGTCACCGTCTCGATGATCTTTTCGCGCGACCCGCCATAAAGCCAGATCGCGTCGGTCAGCTTGGGCGCGCCCTGCGTGCGGTCGCCCGAGCCGTCTTCCATGTGACAGGCGGCGCAGTTGTCGGCGAAGAGGGTTGCCCCGTCTGCCGCCAGCGCTGCGTCGTGCTCTTGCCCCGAGATGGCCAGGACATGTTCCGCCACCTGGGCGATCTGGGTTTCGTCCAAGATACCGTCCGTCCCGAAGGCCGGCATCTGCGAATAGCGGGCGTCCGGATCGGTGGTGTTGCGGATGCCATGGGTGATGGTCAGATGGATGTCCTCCATCGTGCCACCCCAGAGCCAGTCGTCGTCGAGAAGGTTCGGGTAGCCCTTGCCTTCAACCCCCGCCGCGCCCGAGCCGTGGCATTGCGCGCAGTTGGTCTTGAAGACGGCGGCCCCGGCGCGCTCGGCATAGTTCGCCAGATCCGGGTCGGCGCCGATGGCCGTCAGGTCGGCGGCCACGAGCTTTTCCTTGATCGGAGCATTGGCCGCATCCACCGCCGCGATCTCGACCGCGACGTCGGCGCGGGTCGAGGCGGCCAGAAGGCCGGGCGTCGCCTGGGTGATCAGCGGCCAGGCCGGGTAGGCGATGGTGTAGCCGATGCCCCAGACGATGGTGGCGTAGAACACCCAGACCCACCAGCGCGGGAGCGGGTTGTTGTATTCCTCGATCCCGTCCCAGGAATGGCCGGTCGTTTCCACCTGCCGCTGTTCTTTCTTGATTGGCTTGGCCATGACTCAGGCCTCCTTGCGCGAGTGGGCAGGGCGATCTGCCGCAGGACGGTCGTCGTTGCGGAAGATCGAGGTGGCGATTTCCTGGTGCTCGGCGCGCGAGCCCGGACGGAAGGCCCAGAGGCAGAGCCCGAGGAACCCAAGCGTCATGGCCAGGAGGAACCAGCTGTCCGCGATGTGCCGGAGGAAGGAATAGGTTTCCATCTTTGTCTCCTTAGCGGTTCGCCACGGGGGTGTAGGTCGAGAAGTCGACCATCGTGCCCAGGACCTGCATGTAGGCGATGAGCGCGTCCATCTCGGTCAGTTCGGGCTGGCCGTCGAAGTTGCGGACGTTGACCGGGGTGCCGAAGGCGGTCTCGCCGTAGCGTTCTTCAAGTCCCGAGGCGTCTCCCAGCGGGTCGGCCTGCGCGGTGAAGTCGGCAAGGGCGCTTTCCACCATCTCGTCGGTGTAGGGCACGCCGGTCATCCGGTTCGTCGCGACGACGTCCTGGATGTACTTCCCGTCGATGATGTTGTTCGCAAGGAAGCCGTAGGGCGGCATCACCGATTCCGGGACGACGGACTTGGCGTTGGTGAAGTGGTCCTGGTGCCATTCGTCCGAGTAGCGGCCGCCGACGCGGGCGAGGTCCGGGCCGGTGCGCTTGGAGCCCCACTGGAAGGGCCGGTCGTACATGGATTCCGCCGCGAGGGAGTAGTGGCCGTAGCGTTCGACCTCGTCCCGCATCGGGCGGATCATCTGGCTATGGCAGCCGTAGCAGCCTTCGCGGATGTAGATGTTCCGGCCGGCGAGTTCGAGGGGGGTGTAGGGGCGGACGCCCTCCACCTTCTCGATGGTGTTTTCCAGGTAGAACAGGGGAACGATCTGCACGATCCCGCCGATGGTCACGACGAGGAGGCTGAGGATCATCAGCAGCGTCGCGTTGGTCTCGATGACCTTGTGCTTGTCGAGAAAAGCCATTGTCTTGGTCCTTATTCAGCCGGAACGGCAGAGTTCTGGGTGGCCCGGGCGGGTTGCGCCCGGACGGTCATCCAGAGGTTCCAGCACATGATCAGCGCGCCCGTCAGGAACAGCCCGCCACCGGCAGCCCGCACCACGTACATCGGGAACTTCGCGGCCACCGTGTCGGCGAAGGCGTTCACGAGGAAGCCGTTCGCGTCGACTTCACGCCACATCAGGCCTTCCATGATGCCCGTGACCCACATGGCCGAGGCGTAGAGGACGATCCCGATGGTCGCGAGCCAGAAGTGCCAGCTGACGAGTTTGAGGGAGTAGAGCCCCTCGCGGTTCCAAAGGCGCGGGACCAGGTAGTAGAGGACGCCGAAGGTGATCATGCCGTTCCAGCCCAAGGCGCCGGAGTGGACGTGGCCGATGGTCCAGTCGGTGTAGTGGCTCAGCGAGTTGACGGCCTTGATCGACATCATCGGGCCTTCGAAGGTCGACATGCCGTAGAAGCCGATGGAGACGACCATCATCCGGATGATCGGGTCGGTCCTCAGCTTGTCCCAGGCGCCGGACAGGGTCATCAGACCGTTGATCATCCCGCCCCAGGAAGGCATCCACAGGATCACCGAGAAGACCATGCCCAGGGTCGAGGCCCAGTCCGGCAGCGCGGTGTAGTGCAGGTGGTGCGGACCCGCCCAGATGTAGAGGAAGATCAGCGCCCAGAAGTGGATGATCGACAGCTTGTAGCTGAAGACGGGACGTTCTGCCTGTTTCGGGACGAAGTAGTACATCATCCCCAGGAAGCCTGCGGTCAGGAAGAAGCCCACGGCGTTGTGGCCGTACCACCACTGCACCATCGCGTCCTGCACGCCCGAGTAGAGCTGGACCTGGGCCGAGCCGAAGATCGACACCGGGATCGCGGCGTTGTTCACCAGGTGAAGCATCGCCACGGTCAGGATCATCGAGAGAAGGAACCAGTTCGCCACGTAGATGTGGGGCTCTTTCCGCTTGAAGAGGGTGCCCATGAAGGCGATCAGGAAGGCGACCCAGACCACGGTGATCAGGATGTCGACGTACCAGACGGGTTCGGCATATTCCTTGCCCTGGCTTGCGCCGAGGACATAGCCGGTCGCGGCCAGCACGATCACCAGCTGCCAGCCCCAGAACACGAACCAGCCCAAGGAGCCGCCGAAAAGGCGTGCCGCGCTGGTGCGCTGGACGATGTAGAAGGACGACATGATCAGCGCGTTGCCGCCAAAGGCGAAGATCACCGCGCTGGTGTGCAGGGGACGCAGGCGACCGAAGTTGCCGTAGCCCTGCAGGAATTCGAAGTTCAGCTGCGGGAAGGCAAGCTGCAGCGCGATGACGACCCCGACGAGGAAGCCAACGGCCCCCCAGAAGGCGGTGGCAATCGCGCCGGCGCGCACCACGCCGTCGAAATATTCATGCTGAAGGTTCGGCTTCGGATCTCCCGCCGTCCGAACCACCCAGAGAAAGGCGATGCCCGCGGCAAGCATCACGGTAATCGCGTTGACCTGATACGCCAGGTCATGGGCGTAGTTGGCCGCGATCGCGGCACAGACCGCGACGAGGCCAAGCCCTGCCAGTTTAAGGTAATCCCACATGGTTAGCGTCCCTTCGTCCTGTCTTGGCGGTCAGGCCCCCAGGACGATTCGGGGGGACAGCCGCAGCTTTCGACAGGGTGACTTCTGCGGCGCAGCGGGCTTTCCCGCCTTGATCTGGGTCAACCGTTGTCCAGGGGGGCTTTGACCTCGGTCAAGGCGCGGGAGTGCCGGGGGCGCATGATGGGCCATCAGCTTCAAGGGAGACCCCCATGGCCTACAAATCCCTATTGACCGTTGCCGCCTCGACCGAGGGCGTGCTTGAGACCGTCACTGCGGCCGCCGGAATCGCGCAGGCGATGGACGCGCATCTGGACGCGCTGGCCCTTGGAGTGGATCGCACCCAGATCGGCTATTCCTATGTGGGCTCGGGCGCGGTGGTGATCGCCGCCGCGATGGACCGCGCCGAAGCCGAGGCCCGCGAGGCCGAAGCGGCGCTGAACGCGGCCATCGGTGCCCAGACCTCGGCCTTGCGGTCGTCGGTGGAATCGGTGGTGACGCAGCTAGGCGCACTGACCGATGTCGTCGCAGCGCGCGCCCGGTATTCCGACCTGGTGGTCCTGCCCTTGCCCTATGGCAAGTCGCGCGGTGTCGAGGATGAGGCGGTGACCGAAGCCGCGCTTTTCGAGGGAATGGCCCCGGTCCTGATCGTTCCATCGTCGGGGATGCGCACGCCGCAGCCGAAGCGGATCATCCTGGCCTGGAACCAGAGCCGAGAGTCGCTGGTCGCCGCGCGCCGGGCAATGCCCTTCCTGAAGCGCGCCGACATGGTGCAGATCGTGGTCATCGACCCGCCGTCCCACGGGCCGGAACGGTCGGACCCCGGCGGGCTTCTCTGCCAGCTTCTGGTCCGCCACGGCGTGAAGGCCGAGGTCTCGGTCCTGGCCCGCACCCTGCCCCGCATCTCGGACGTCCTTGCGCGCCAGGCACGGGATGTCGATGCGGACATGCTGGTCATGGGCGCCTACGGCCACAGCCGGTTCCGCGAGGCGATCCTGGGCGGAGCGACCCGCGACATGCTGGAAAAGTCGGAAGTGCCGGTTTTCCTGGCGCACTGACCCAAGGTGGACGGCCCGACCCCAGCGGGCCGTCCGCTAAAGCTTGTCCAGCTCGGCCACCGCCGTCTCGCGCAGCGCGCGGAGGTCCGCGATCGAGGCGTCAAGTTCGGCCTTCTGCTTGTCCAGCGCGACAAGCTGGCGGTCGGCAAGCTGCAGCCAGGCCTCAAGCTGCGGTCGTTCGCCCTTCTTGCCATAAATCAGCAGCCACTGGCGGATCTCCTCGAGCGAGAAGCCGAACCTGCGCCCACGCAGGATCAGCTTCATCCGCGCCACCTCGCGCGGGCCGTAGAAGCGGGACCGGCCTTCCCGCTCGGGCGCCAGAAGCTCGATGTATTCGTAATAGCGCAGCGTGCGCGGGGTCACGTCGAACCTGGCGCACATCTCCTTGAAGCTGAGGCGGGTCTCGGTCATGCGCGGCACCTCCCGCGGGCAGACTAGGGTTGAGCCGGGATTGGTGCAACAGGGTCGGGGGTTGCCTTCCCCCGGCACCGGCGGTTTGATGCAGGTCCGGAGGCCCCATGCCCGATATCGAGACCATCGCCCGACAGTTCATCCAGGCCCTGCCGCACAGCCATGCCCTTGGAATGCGGCTGGAATCGATCCACGTGGGCGTGGCCACGATCTCGATGCCCTATGACGTCCGGCTGATCGGGGATCCGTCGACCGGGGTGATCCACGGGGGCGCGGTCTCGGCGCTGATGGACACGGCCTGCGGCGCGGCGGTGATGAGCCATCCGCAGGCGGGGTTTTCCACGGCGACGCTGGATCTTCGGATCGACTACATGCGGCCTGCGACGGCGGGGCAGACGATCCGGGCTCGGGCCGAGTGTCACCATGTCACCCGGTCGGTGGCCTTTGTGCGGGCTGTTGCCACGGACGACGACGAAAGCCGTCCGGTGGCGATGGCGACCGGCGCCTTCACGGTGGAGCGCAAGGGATGAAGGCGCCGGAACCCGTGCATGTCATCAAGCGGCGGCGCGAGGCGCTGTTGCGGAGCCTGGTCGAGGGCGTGCCCTACATCCAGTTCCTGGGTGTCCAGTTCGACCGGCGGGGGGATGAGCTGACGGCGGTTCTGCCGTTCCGCGACGACCTGATCGGGAACCCCCGGCTGCCCGCGCTGCACGGCGGGGCGACGGCGGCCTTCCTGGAGATCGCAGCGCTGATCGAGTTGTCGTGGTCGACGCTCTGGGACGGGGTGGAAAGCGAGGGGGCGCTACCCGAAGGTCCCTTGAAGTTGCCGAAGACCATCGATTTCACCGTGGACTACCTGCGCGCAGGGTTGCCGCGGGACGCCTATGCCCGGGCGCGGGTGAACCGGTCGGGGCGGCGCTATGCGTCGGTGCATGTCGAGGCCTGGCAGGACAACCGCGCGCGGCTTTTCGCGCAGGCGACGGGCCATTTCCTGATGCCGCCGGTCAAGGCGGAATGACCGAGGTCACCCACGCCCGGATGTGGCGGATCGCCGGGCCGATCGTCTTGTCGAATGCCACGGTGCCGCTTCTGGGCGCGGTGGATACGGGCGTGGTGGGACAGCTTGGGCAGGCGGCTCCCATTGGGGCGGTGGGCCTGGGCGCGGTGATCCTGGCGACGGTCTACTGGGTCTTCGGCTTCCTGCGGATGGGGACGAGCGGGCTGGCCGCACAGGCGCAAGGCGCGGGCGACGGGGCGGAACGGGCGGCGGTCCTGATGCGGGCGCTGATCGTGGGGCTTGGCGCGGGGTTGGCGCTGATCCTCTTGCAGCTGGCGCTGGTGGCGGGGGCCTTCACGCTGGCCCCGGCGAGTGCGGAGGTCGAGAGCCTGACCCGGCAGTATCTCGCGATCCGCATCTGGGGCGCGCCTGCGACCATCGCGCTGTATGCCGTCACCGGCTGGCTGGTGGGGGTAGAGCGGACGCGGGCGGTTTTCCTGCTGCAGCTCTGGATCAACGGCGTGAACATCCTTCTTGACCTGTGGTTCGTGCTGGGCCTTGGGTGGGGGGTCCCGGGGGTGGCGGCGGCGACGCTGATTGCCGAGTGGACGGGGCTGGCCTTTGGCCTGTGGTTCTGCCGCGACGCCTTCGGCCCGGTGCTGGCGGCGGCCTGGGGGCGACTGGGGGACCGGGTGGCGCTGGTCAGGATGTTCGCGGTGAACCGGGACATCATGATCCGGTCCGTGGCCTTGCAGCTGTGCTTCACCGCCTTCGTCTTCCTGGGCGCGCGGCACGGGGACGTCACGCTGGCGGCGAACCAGGTGCTGCTGCAGTTCCTGGGGATCCTGTCCTATGCGCTGGACGGGTTCGCCTTCGCCGCCGAGACTCTGGTCGGCCAGGCCATCGGGGCGAAGGCCGCGCGGGAGGTGCGGCAGGCGGTGCGGCTGGCGCTGATGTGGACGTTCTGGAGCGGGGTGGTCCTGGGGCTTGGCTTCTGGCTGGCGGGGCCCTGGCTGATCGACCTGATGGCGACGGCCCCCGACGTGAGGGCCGAGGCGCGGCATTACCTGCCCTGGATCGTCGCGGCCCCGATCTTCGGCGCGCTGGCCTGGGCCTATGACGGCATCTATATCGGCGCGCTTCTGACGCAGGAGATGCGGCGGCTGATGCTGATCGCGGCGGGGGCCTACGTGGTGGCGCTGGGGGTCACCTGGCCCTTGGGAAACCACGGGCTTTGGGCGGCGATGATGGTCCTCTTCGCCGTGCGAAGCGTGCTGATGCACCGGAACAGTCCGAAGGTCGCAGCGCTTGCGTGAGGCTTGCCTTCCCGGTGCGGGCCGGGCGATATTGCGCGACCAAAGGGGAGAGACATGCGGAAATTCCTGGTCGTGCTGGACGACAGCCGCGAATGCCTGAACGCGATGCGCTTCGCGGCGCTGCGGGCGGCCCATACCGGGGGCGGGGTCACGATCCTGTCCATCGTCCCGCCGGACGAGTTCCAGACCTGGGTGGGCGTGGCCGACCTGATGCGGGCCGAGGCGCGCGAACGGATCGAGGCGCATTTCGAGGTCTTCGCCAAATGGATGCGCGACAAGCAGGGGGTGAACCCGGAACTCGTGATCCGCGAGGGCGACCCGGTGGTCGAGATCCTGGCCCAGGTGAACCAGGATCCGGAGATCGGCGTCCTCGTCCTGGGCGCGGGCACCGACAAGTCCGGCCCAGGACCCCTGGTTACGGCGCTGAGCCGGAACTCGGGCAACCTGCCGATCCCGATCACGATCGTCCCCGGCGACATGTCCAAGGAACGGCTGGAGAGCATTACCTGATCGCCGCAAGCCCGGCCCGGGTGCCGGCACGCGCAGGCTGAGCCTGACCGCATTAAGCCGCTGCTTACAGCCAGACCTGTGCCGCACGTATATGTGGGCGGGGCCGGGCCGCGCCCGTCCGGTGCGACACGGACCTTCTCATGACCGACACACCGACCACCCCGCCGAGCAGCAGCCGCCCGGGCCTGACCCCTCTGGTGCTGAACCTGGCGGTGACGACCTTCCTCTTCGCGCTGTGCAACGCCACCTTCTGGGGGCACCTTCTGCGCATCTTCGAAGGCCGTATGCTTCTGGGCATCGTCTGCGCCGGGGCGATCTTTGCGCTTCTGTTCCTGGTGGTCTCGCTGCTTGCGGTGCGATGGGTGCAAAAGCCGGCGCTGGTCGCCCTTCTGATGATCGCGGCCGCAAGCTCGTACTATGCCGACAAGCTGGGCGTGATCGTCGACCGCGAGATGATCCAGAACGCGATGACGACGACCTTCGCGGAATCGCGTCACCTGATCACCGCCGATTTCCTGACGCATATGGGGCTCTACGGCCTTCTGCCCTCGGTGCTGGTGCTTTGGGTGCGGGTTCGCCGGCAGAGCCTCTTGCGGGGCATCGGCGTCTGGGCCCTGTCCATCGTCGGTTCCGTCGCGCTGGTGGTCGGCCTTCTTTACATCGACCTGCAGACCTTCATGCCGGTCTTCCGTGAGCAGAAAGAGCTTCTGGCCTCGGTCCAGCCGCTGGCACCGATCGCGGGCGGGCTGCGCTATGCGAAGATGATGCTGAAATCGACGACGATCGTCGTGACCCCGACCGGCACCGACGCTGCGCCGGGCAGGTTCCTTGCCGCCGTGGACAAGCCGGTGCTGATGGTGATCGTCGCGGGCGAGACCTCGCGCGCGGCGAACTGGTCGCTGGGCGGCTACGCGCGCCCGACGAACCCCGAGCTGGCCAAGCGGGACATCGTCTATTTCACCGACACCACAAGCTGCGGCACGGCCACGGCGACCTCGCTGCCCTGCATGTTCTCGCCGCTGACGAAGGCCGAATACTCCTATCAGGGCGGGCTCGAGAACGAGAACCTGCTGGATGTGCTGGCCCGCGCTGGCTTCGACGTCGAATGGTGGGACAACAACACCGGCGACAAGGACATCGCCACGCGGCTTACTGCGCGCAAGATGGTCGCGGCGGACGGGCCAGAGTTCTGCGATCCGGAATGCACCGACGAGGTCTTCCTGAAGGGACTGGAGGAAAAGGCCGCGACGATCACCCGCAACACCGTGATCGTGCTGCACCAGATCGGCAGCCACGGACCAAGCTACTATCTGCGTTACCCGGCGGAGCGCGAGGTTTTCGCGCCGGCCTGCAAGACCCCGCAGCTGGGCGACTGCTCCGACGAAGAGATCGTCAACGCCTATGACAATACCATCGCGTTCACCGATCTCATGCTGGCCACGATCATCGACCGGCTCGACGCGCAGGACCGGGTGATCCCGGCGATGTTCTACGCCTCGGACCATGGCGAAAGCCTTGGCGAGAACGGCATCTACCTGCACGGCGCCCCGGACTTCATGGCCCCGCGCGAGCAGACGCATGTCCCGATGCTGTTCTGGATGTCGGAGCGGTTCCGTGCCAGTCTGGGCCTTGACCGGGACTGCCTGAGAGCCAGGGCGGCAGACCCGGTCAGCCATGACAACATGTTCTCGACGGTGCTGGGAATGGTGGATGTGACGACGACGGCGGTGGATGCGACGCTGGACCTGGCGGGGACCTGCCGTCAGACGGCGACGGGCTGAGGATGACGGTGCAGGAAAAACCGCCGCGCAAGTCGGGGGTAGCGCATTTCTTCGCCGCCGCGGGCTATTCGCTGGGCGGATTGCAGCGCCTGTCGCGGGAAAGCGCTTTCCGGCAGGAGTTGGCGCTGATCGCGGGGCTACTGGTCGTGCTGGTGGTTTTCGGGGCTTCGGTCCCCGAGCTTCTGGGGCTGCTGGCGCTGGGTCTGGCGCTGATCGCGGTCGAGGCGCTGAACACCGCGCTCGAGGTGCTGGTCGATCATCTGTCGCCGGGGTGGTCGCAGTTTGCCAAGGAAGCCAAGGACCTTGGTTCGCTGGCGGTGGCCTGCACCATCGGGGTCCTCTTGACCTATGCGGCCGTCGTCCTGATCTGGTAGCCCATGCTGCGGCTGCATTGCCGCCATGCGGCTATAGGCGTTGGGGCGGGCTGCGGTCGCCTCTATCTTGGGGGTCGGGAGGACTTCTTCCGAAAGGCCCCAGATCCATGTCCGTGCATCCGTTCCTGAACCGCAAGCCGCAATCTTCCGGCCCGATCGAGCCCTATTTCCAGGCCGAGCCGGCCTCCCCTGCCCCGCGTCTGCGTCCGCTGACGGCGCTGGAGCAGATGTACGCCTACTGGGGGTCCGACCGCGCCTGACCGTAAGGTGGGCGGTTTCGCCCACCCTCCTTCCGCGCCCAGTTTAGAACCGTTCCAGACTTGACGTCGTCGCCCCGAAGGCGCATATCCGAGTGGAATAGTCGGAGACTTCAGATGTTCATCCAGACCGAATCCACGCCGAACCCCGCGACGCTGAAATTCCTGCCCGGCCAGACCGTGCTGGAGCTTGGCACCGCCGATTTCCCCTCGGCCGAGGCCGCGGCCAAGTCGCCGCTGGCCAAGCGCATCTTCGCGGCGGGCGGCGTGACCGGCGTCTTCTTCGGCACCGATTTCGTCACCGTCACCAAGGCCGACGACGTCGACTGGGCCCATATCAAGCCGCAGATCCTGGGCGCGATCATGGAGCATTACCAGTCGGGCGCGCCGGTGATCGAGGGCGAGGGCGCAACGGGTGGCGGCCATGCCGAGCACACCGGCGAAGATGGCGACATCGTCCGCCAGATAAAGGAGCTTCTGGACACCCGCGTCCGGCCCGCCGTGGCTCAGGATGGCGGCGACATCACGTTCCACGGTTTCGACCGTGGGGTCGTCTACCTGCACATGCAGGGCGCCTGCGCGGGCTGCCCGTCCTCGACCCTGACCTTGAAGATGGGGATCGAGAACCTTCTGCGGCACTACATCCCGGAAGTGCTGGAAGTCCGGCCCGTCGCGGCCTGATCTTTCGTGCTGCTGCCGATCCTGGCCTTCGACACTTCGGCCGCGCATTGCGCGGCCGCTTTGCTTCTGCCCGGCCGCGTGATCCAGCGGGTCGAGCAGATGGAGAAGGGCCAGGCCGAGCGACTGATCCCGCTTCTGGAAGAGCTGCTCGCCGAGGGCGGCATCGGCTGGGCTGATCTGAAGGCGCTGGCGGTGGGGACGGGGCCGGGGAACTTCACCGGCGTCCGGATCTCGGTGGCGGCAGCGCGGGGGCTGGCCTTGGGCCTGGGCATCCCGGCGGTGGGTGTCACGCGGCTTGAGGCCCTGGCCTACGGGTTGCCACGGCCCCTGGTGGTGATCGAGGACGCCAAGCGCGGGCAGGTCTATGTCCAGCTTTTCACGCACCAGGGTCCCGGTACGGCGCATCTGGCGGATCGCGTCGTCCCGGCCTGCGCGGCCACCGGCTCGGCCGCGGGCGATGCGGCCCTGCCCCCGGCCGTGCCGCTCGCCGAAGCCATCGCGCGCATCGGCGCGGACCGGGCGGGAACGCCGCAGCCCCGCCCGGCCCCGTTCTACCTGCGCGGGGCAGATGCCGCCCCGCCCTCGGATCCGCCGCCGGTGATCCTGCCGTGACGCCCGAGGCGCTTGCCGCGCTCCACGCCCGATGCTTCCGCGCGCCGCCACCGTGGAGCGCTGCGGACTTCGCCGGCCTCCTGTCCGATCCACTGGTCTTCCTGCTGGTCGAGGGCGATGCCGGGTTCCTTCTGGGCCGCGCCGTTGCCGGGGAGGCGGAGCTTCTGACCCTTGCCGTCGCCCCCGAGGCGCGTCGGCTGGGTCTTGGGCGCAAGCTGGTCGCCCGGTTTCTTTACCAGGCGCAGCTTCGGGGGGCCGTTCGGGCCTTCCTGGAGGTCCGCGCGGACAATGACCCGGCCATTGCACTTTACGAATCAGCGGGCTTTGCCGCGGCCGGTCGCAGGCGGGGCTACTACCTTGGGCAGGACGGCAGCCGCACCGATGCGCTGGTTCTGGCGCGGGAACTGGCAGCCGCACCGTCGCAGTGAAAAAGTTTGACCAAAGGGTCAAGTTGCCGCAAGGGCGGAACAGAATCCGGCTTGACCCCCATGCGGCCTTCGCCACTAATCAGGTCATGTAACCGCCCGCGACCGGGATGACCGGCGGACAGGGCGGCAGGGTCTTTATCAACCGGGAGATAACCCATGACTCTTATGAAATCCCTTGCCGGGGCCACCTGCGCATTTGCCCTTTTCGCGGGCGTCGCGTCGGCGGAACCTGCGATCATCTTCGACCTTGGCGGCAAGTTCGACAAATCCTTCAACGAGGCCGCCTTCAACGGTGCGACCCGTTGGGCCGAGGAAACCGGCGGGACGTTCAAGGAACTGGAAATGCAGGACGAGGCCCAGCGTGAGCAGGCGCTGCGTCGCCTGGCCGAAGCGGGCGCCAACCCCGTCGTCATGACCGGCTTCGCCTTCGGCGACGTGCTGAACAAAGTCGCTCCCGACTTTCCGGATACCAAGTTCGCGATCATCGACATGGTCGTGGAACAGCCGAACGTGAAGTCGGTCGTCTATAGCGAGCATGAAGGGTCCTATCTGGTTGGCATGATGGCGGGTCTTGCCACCAAGACCGGCACTGTCGGCTTCATCGGCGGCATGGACATCCCGCTGATCCGCAAGTTTGGCTGTGGTTACGCCCAAGGAGTGAAGGCGGTTAAACCCGATGCAACCATCATCAACAATTTCACCGGTTCAACCCCTGCCGCTTGGAATGACCCTGTAAAGGGTGCGGAACTCGCTAAGGGACAGAAGGCACAGGGCGCAGACGTGATCTATGCCGCTGCCGGAAACACGGGAGTTGGCGTGCTGCAAGCCGCAGCAGATGAGGGCATTTTGTCCATTGGCGTCGACAAGAACCAGAACCATTTGCACCCCGGCTCCGTGCTGACCTCGATGCTGAAGCGCGTGGACAATGCCGTCTACGAGGCCTTCAAGGAAGGCGAGAACCTGACCCCCGGCATCAACGTCATGGGTCTGGCGAACGACGGCGTGGGCTATGCGATGGACGAGAACAACGCCTCGCTCGTCACGCCCGAAATGCAGGCCAAGGTCGACGAGGCCGCCGCCAAGATCAAGTCGGGCGAGCTCGTGGTCCACGACTACATGTCGGACAACACCTGCCCGGCCGCCACGTTCTGATCGGCTGACAACCTGATAGGGATGATGCCGCGCCAATCGCTTGGCGCGGCATCTTTGCAAGGGGTGGGTCCAGAAGCCGCGTGACAAGCGGCAGGGTCCCGCGACAGGGGGTAGACATGGCAATCCAGAACGGGGCTGATGCGGCCTACGCCATCGAGCTGAAAGGCATTTCAAAGGCCTTCGGTCCGGTCCAGGCGAACAAGGACATCAACATCGCGGTGCCGAAGGGCACGATCCACGGGATCATCGGCGAGAACGGCGCGGGCAAGTCCACCCTGATGTCGATCCTGTACGGGTTCTACAAGGCCGATGCGGGCGAGATCCTGGTCGACGGCCGGCTGACTGCGATCCCTGACAGCCAGAGCGCGATCCGCGCCGGCATCGGGATGGTCTTCCAGCATTTCAAACTGGTGCAGAACTTCACCGTGCTGGAGAACATCATCCTTGGCGCCGAGGAAGGCCAGATGCTGAACACCTCCTTGTCCAAGGCGCGGAAGGAGCTTGAGCGGCTGGCGCGGGACTATGACCTGGAGGTCGACCCCGACGCGCTGATCGAGGACCTCTCGGTCGGTCACCAGCAGCGGGTGGAAATCCTGAAGGCACTTTACCGGCAGGCCGACATCCTGATCCTGGACGAACCCACGGGCGTTCTGACCCCCGATGAGGCCGACCACCTGTTCCGCATCCTGAAGGGGCTGAAGGAGCAGGGGAAGACGGTCATCCTGATCACCCACAAGCTGCGCGAGATCATGGAGGCCACCGACAACGTCAGCGTCATGCGTCGTGGCACGATGGTCGCCACGGTCAAGACCGCCGAGACCAGCCCGGAGCAGCTGGCCGAGCTGATGGTGGGCCGCAAGGTGCTCCTGGAGGTCGAGAAGGCCCCGGCCAAGCCAGGTGACGTGGTCCTGTCGGTCAAGGATCTGCGGGTCCGCGACGAGCACAAGGTGGAACGGCTGAAGGGCGTCAGTTTCGACATCCGCGCGGGCGAGATCCTGGGGATCGCCGGCGTCGCGGGGAACGGCCAGTCCGAACTTCTGGCCGCGCTGGGAGGGATGCAGCCGGCCACCGGGACGGCCACGCTGAAGGGCGCACCCTTGCCGCTGTCCGGCGCGGGGTCGGACGGTCAGAGCCGCCGCGCTTCCGGCATTGCCCATGTGCCCGAGGACCGGCACCACTATGGCCTGATCCTGGACTTCACGGCCTGGGAAAACGTGGCCTTCGGCTATTTCAACGATCCGGACTACCAGAAGAACGCGCTGTTCATGGACAACGACGCGATCCGCGCCGACACCGAGAAGAAGATGGCCAAGTTCGACGTGCGGCCTCCGATCCCGACGCTGGCGGCCAAGTCGTTCTCGGGCGGGAACCAGCAGAAGATCGTGGTGGCGCGCGAGATGGAGCAGAACCCGGCGCTGCTGCTTGTCGGCCAGCCGACGCGCGGCGTGGACATCGGCGCGATCGAGTTCATCCACAACCAGATCATCGCGCTGCGCGATGCGGGCGCGGCGATCCTGCTGGTCAGCGTCGAACTGGACGAGATCATGAGCCTGTCCGACCGCATCGCGGTGATGTTCGACGGCAAGATCATGGGCTTCCGCGACCCGGAAAAGACCGACGAGCGTGAGCTTGGCCTGATGATGGCCGGGGTGACCGGGAAAGGGGAAGCGGCATGAGCCTGGACCAGCCCCCCACCCCCATCCCCTCCCCACGTCGGGGGAGGGGAGGCGCTATTTCCGCACCGTTGCGTGGAAAGTCCGACGGGCCGGCCGGGTACCTCCCTCCCCCCGGCGTGGGGGAGGGCTGGGGTGGGGGGGCAAACCCCGAAGGAATTGGGAGGGCCGCCTGATGGACCGCTTGCCACGCTGGGCCGATGTGGCCCTTGTGCCCCTTGTCTCGCTGACGCTCGCCGCGATCATCTCGGCGCTGGTCATCATCGCCATCGGGCAAGACCCGTGGGAGGCGATCACGGTGATGGTCCAGGGCAGCGTGATGAACGCCTATGGCTGGGGCTATACGCTGTATTATGCCACGAGCTTCATCTTCACCGGGTTGGCCGTGACGGTGGCCTTCCATGCGGGCCTCTTCAACATCGGCGGTGAGGGGCAGGCGCAATTGGGGGGCCTGGGCGTCGCGCTGGCGCTTCTGTTCATCCCCTGGCCGCACTGGACGATTGCGCTGGTCGCGGCAGCCTGCGGGGCGGCGCTGTTCGGGGCGGCCTGGGCGGCGATCCCGGCCTATCTGCAGGCGAAGCGCGGCAGCCATATCGTGATCACCACGATCATGTTCAACTACATCGCCGCCAGCCTGATGATCTTCATGCTGGTCGATGTGCTGCGCCCGCCGGGCAAGATGGACCCGGCCACGGCCAACTTCCCCGAAGCTACACATCTGCCGAGTTTCAACGAAATCCCGGGCCTGAACCTGATCTTCACCAGCGGAGTGCCCGCCAACGTCACCTTCTTCATCGCGCTGGCGATGGCGGTGGTGGTGTGGCTCCTCCTCTGGCAGACGCGGCTGGGCTACCAGATCCGCGCTTTCGGCAAGTCGGAACCCGCCGCGCGCTATGCCGGGATCAACCCGACGAAGATCATCATGATCGCGATGCTGATTTCCGGGGGCCTTGCGGGCCTGATGGCGATCAACAACGTGATGGGTGAGGCGGAACGGCTTCTGGGGAACTCCGCCTCCGGCGCGGGGTTCATCGGCATCGCCGTGGCGCTGATGGGGCGGAACCATCCGGTGGGCGTGGTGCTGGCGGCGCTGCTGTTTGGCTTCCTGTTCCAGGGCGGGGCGGAGCTTGGTCTCTGGACGAAGATCCCGATTGAGCTGCGGACCGTGGTGCAGGGGCTGGTGATCCTGTTCACCGGCGCGCTGGACATGATGGTTCGGATGCTCTTGGTGCGCATTTTCGCGGTTTTCCGCGCCCGCAGACTGGAGGCCGCGTGATGGATTACGGCACGCTTCTGCAGATCCTCGACTCCACGCTGCGGCTCGCGACGCCGCTGCTGCTGGCCTGCCTTGCGGGCCTCTACTCCGAACGCTCGGGCGTCTTTGACATCGGGCTTGAGGGCAAGATGCTGACCGCCGCGATGTGCGCGGGCGCGGTGGCCTTCTACACCGGCAACGCCTGGGTCGGCGCGATTGCCGGCATCGCGGGGTCGCTGATCTTCGCCCTGATCCACGGGGTGACCTCGATCACCTTCCGCGGCAACCAGCTGATCGCCGGGGTGGCGCTGAACTTCCTCGCCTCGGGGATGACGGTGCTGGTGGCGCAGTCGCTGTTCGGCCAAGGCGGCCGCACCCCGCCGCTGGAGGGTGCCGCCCGCTTCAACCCGATCGACCTGCCCTTTGCGGACGCGCTGCGGGAAGTGCCTATCATCGGGCCATTCTACCACGAGGTCATCTCGGGCCATTCGATCCTGGTCTACGCGGCCTTCGCCATCGTGGCCCTGACCTGGTGGGTGCTTTACCGCACCCGCTATGGCCTGCGGCTGAGGGCGGTGGGCGAGAACCCGGCGGCCGTGGATACGGCAGGGGTCAGCGTGAAGGGGCTGAGGTTCTCGGCGGTGATGATTACCGGGATCCTCTGCGGCCTTGCCGGGGCCTACATGGCGACGGCGCTGCAGGCGGGCTTTGGCAAGGAGATGACGGCCGGGCGCGGCTATATCGCGCTGGCGGCGCTGATCTTCGCCAAATGGCGGCCTGTCCAGGCGATGTATGCCTGCCTGCTGTTCGGCTTCTTCCAGGCGCTTGCCCTGCGGCCCGACGTGGTCGAGGCAGTGGTGCAGGTCAAGGTTCCGGTGCCATTCCTGGACGCCCTGCCCTACATCCTGACCGTGATCGTGCTGGCTGGCTTCATCGGCAAGGCCATCCCGCCCCGCGCGGGCGGCGAGCCTTACGTGAAGGAGCGGTGAGAGGTGCCAACAAGATTTCTCGCATTTCTCCTCGCTCTGAACGGCGCCCCAGTCGGTGCCGAAACGCTGGGCGAACTTCGCACGGGTCTGACCGGGCGCGAGGTCGGAATCACCGGTCACATCGGGTCCGGTCTCGACATTGGCGGTGACGAGGCCCTGTCCTTCCGGAATGCCGAAGGGAACGTCTATCCGGTGATCTTCGACGCGGGCCGCACGGCCAGAAAGGCGCTGGAGGGCTGCGTTTTCGCCATGTTCGGCGGCGGATCCCCGTGCGCGATGGACGGGAAGGCGGAGGTAGAACTCGACGGCTCCCGGCTGCGCCTGATCGTGTACGAAGTCTCCCGCATCGATCCTCCAGCCCCTTTGAAGTGACACCATGACCGATGCAACCCAACTGTCCGCCCTGATCCGAGCCCGCGCCGGGGACGCGCCGGTGGCCGTGGGGCTGATCCTGGGGTCTGGCCTCGGCCATCTCGCCCATGCGGTCGATGGCGTGGCGATCCCCTATGCCGACCTGCCCGGCTTCCCGCATGTCGGCGTTTCAGGCCACAATCCTAACCTGCATATCGGCACGCTGGAGGGCGTCCGCGTGGCCGTCTTCGGAGCACGCGAGCACTATTACGAATCCGGCAATCCCCGGGCGATGCTTTTGCCCCTGCAGGTGCTGAAGGCGCTGGGGGCCGAAAGCCTGATCCTGACCAACGCGGCGGGGTCCATGCGGCCGGACATTCCCCCGGGCAACGTGATGCTGCTGTCGGACCACATCAACTATTCCGGACTGAACCCGCTGATCGGCGAGAAGACGGATGCGCGGTTCGTCCCGATGACCGATGCCCACGACCCCAGCTTGCGCGCCGCGCTGAAGGCCGCTGCCCAGGCCGAGGGGATCGACCTGCCCGAAGGCGTCTACTGCTGGTATTCCGGCCCGTCTTTTGAGACCCCGGCGGAAATCCGGATGCTGAAGCTTCTGGGCGGCGACGCCGTGGGCATGTCCACCGTGCCCGAGGTGATCCTCGCGCGATTCCTGGGGCTGAAAGTCGCCGCCATCTCGACCATTACCAACATGGCCGCGGGGATGTCGGACGAGAAGATCAGCCACGAGCACACCAAGGCGATGGCCCCCCTGGGTGCGGCAAAACTGGAACGGATCCTAAGGGAATTCCTGCGACAGCGACGGTAAGCGAATCGGGATTTGACATCCCTGGCAAAGGCGCGCAACCGTTTGAAGACTCCTGCGCTTTCGCTTCCTGACTGGCCGCCTCGATGCAGCTTTACCTTCCCATCGCCGAGGTGTCGGTCAATGCCTTCCTCATCCTGGGGCTGGGCGGGATCGTGGGCTTCCTGTCCGGCATGTTCGGAGTGGGCGGCGGGTTCCTGATCACGCCGCTTCTGTTCTTCATCGGCGTCCCACCAGCCGTCGCGGTGGCGACCGGAGCGAACCAGGTCGTCGCCTCGTCGATCTCGGGCGTGCTGGCACAGCTCAAGCGCAAGGGCGTCGATTTCACGATGGGCAGCGTCCTTCTGGTGGGCGGGCTTGTGGGGTCGGCCATTGGCGTCTGGGTCTTTGCCCTGATGACGCGGCTCGGGCAGATCGACCTTTTCGTCCAGCTGTCCTACGTGATCTTCCTGGGCCTGATCGGCGCGATGATGTTCCAGGAAAGCCTGCGGAGCCTCTTGCGGGCGCGGAAACCCGGCGGTGCCCCGATCCGGCGGGCGCATGTGCATTCCTGGGTCCACGGGCTTCCGTTCAAGATGAAGTTCCGGGCGAGCGGGCTTTACATCAGTGTCATCCCCCCGGCCCTGATCGGGGCGTCGGTGGGCTTTCTGTCGGCGATCATGGGCGTCGGCGGCGGCTTCATCCTGGTGCCGGCGATGATCTATCTTCTGGGGATGCCCACGAAGGTCGTGATCGGGACCTCGCTGTTCCAGATCATCTTCGTCACTGGCTTCACCACGGTGATGCATGCAG
Organism: Tabrizicola sp.; assembly: GCF_041913445.1. Taxonomy (GTDB): domain Bacteria; phylum Pseudomonadota; class Alphaproteobacteria; order Rhodobacterales; family Rhodobacteraceae; genus Tabrizicola. The sequence continues at coordinate 6,201 of NZ_JAYSFG010000013.1, read as the reverse complement.
TGAACAGCCAGACCGTCGACATGATGCTGGCGCTGCTCCTTATCCTGGGGGGGGTCGTCGGCGCGCAGCTTGGTACCCGGGTGGGCGTCAGGCTGAAGGCGGAACAGCTGCGGATCCTGTTGTCGCTTCTGGTCCTGACGGTTTCGATCCGCATCGCGGTGGACCTTCTGGTGCGGCCGTCCGAGCTTTACTCGGTCGCGGGGGTGCTGCCATGATCCGCGCGCTGGCCCTCCTGCTGGCTCTCGCCCTGCCCGCCGCCGCGCAGGAGGTGATCGTCGCCGGGATGAGCCAGAACCGCGTCTCGATCACGGCGGATTTCGACGGGTCCGAGATCCTGATCTATGGTGCGGTCAAGCGCGACGCCCCCGCGCCCGAAGGCGGACCGCTGGAGGTCATCGTCACCGTCGAGGGGCCGTCGACCCCGGTGGCGGTACGGCGCAAGGACCGGGTGGCGGGGATCTGGGTCAACAACGCCTCGGTACGGGTCGACAGCGCGCCGAGCTTCTATGCGGTCGCGACGACGGGGCCGTTGAAGCACATCCTGTCAGACGTCGAAAACCTGCGCTACGGCATCACCATCGAACGCGTGATCCGCGCCATCGGCATCGCCGACGAGGCCGACCAGGCCGGGGAGTTCGTGCTGGCGCTTCTGCGGGTGCGGACGAACGAGGGGCGCTACCGGGTGCTGGAGGGCAAGGTCGAGCTGACCGAGGAGACGCTCTTTCGCACCGACGTCGTACTGCCGGCGAACCTGACCGAGGGCGAATACAAGGTGCGGCTGTTCCTGCTGCGCGACAAGCGCGTGATCGACAGCCAGGAGCGGGTGATCGGCGTGCGGAAGGAGGGGCTGGAGCGCTTCGTCTTCAACCTCTCACGCGAGCAGCCGCTGATCTACGGGCTTGTCTCGCTGGTCCTGGCCGCGCTGGCGGGATGGGGCGCCTCGGCGGCGTTCCGGCTGATCCGGGTCTGACGACGGAACGCTACAGGTCACCGGCGTGCGGTGCGCCGGGTCACTTCTTCTTGGCCAGCGCCGCTTCCAGAGCTGCGATCCGGGCTTCCAGCGTCGCGTTCTCCTCGCGCGCCTTCTGCGCCATCGCTCGGGCGGCGTCGAATTCCTCACGCGTGACGAAGTCGCGGTCGGCCATCCAGCGGTCGATCCAGCTTTTCATTGCCGTCTCGGCCTCGGTCTTGGCACCCTGGGCCACGCCCATCGCATTGGTCATGAGCTGGCTCATGTCGTCGAAGAACTTGTTGCGGGTCTGCATGGGGGCCTCCTGGCGTTTGACCCTATATGGCCCCGCCCCGGCGTCAGGGCAAGGCGCGGTTGACATCCCGCGGCCTGCCCGCGACAAGCGGTCCCGTAGCTGCCGAGGGCCCGCATGATCCCGTTTCCCGACATCTCGCCCAACCTGTTCGCGTTCGAACTCTTCGGCCGCGAGATCGCGCTGCGCTGGTACGCGCTGGCCTATATCGCCGGGCTTCTGTTCGGCTGGTGGATCATCCTGCGCGCCATCCGCAACCCGTCGCTCTGGGCGGGCGAGCCGCCGGTCACTTCGGAACAGGTCGAGCGCTTCTTCACCTGGGTCGTGGTCGGCGTGATCCTGGGCGGGCGGCTGGGCTATGTGCTCTTCTACGAACCCGGCACCTACCTGGCCGAACCCTGGCGCATTCCCTTCGTCTGGGAGGGCGGCATGTCTTTCCACGGTGGCTTTGCCGGGGTGGTGGTGGCCGCGATCCTCTTCTGCCGGCGCGAGGGGATCCCGATGCTGTCGATGGGCGACCTTCTGGCCGTCGCGACGCCGCTGGGCCTTGCCTTGGGGCGCCTGTCGAACTTCGTCAATGCCGAGCTTTGGGGCCGGCCGACCGACCTGCCCTGGGGCGTGATCTTCCCCGGTGCCGCCGCGCAGACCTGCGAAGGGATCGCCGGCGTTTGCGCCCGCCACCCAAGCCAGCTTTACCAGGCCGCGCTGGAGGGTTTCCTGCTGCTGGCCGTGCTTCTGTGGTTGGCCTTCCGTCGCGGCTGGTTCAAGCGTCCCGGCGCACTGATGGGGGTGTTCCTGACCGGCTACGGGATCGCTCGCTTCCTGGTGGAGTTCGTGCGCCAGCCCGACGCGCAGTTCGTCTCGCCCGGCAATCCGATTGGCTGGGCGGTCCAGGTCGGCAACTTCGGCCTGACGATGGGCCAGCTTCTGTCGCTGCCGATGATCGCGGCGGGGGTATGGTTCGTCCTGCGCGCCCGGAAGGCATGACGCCGCTCGCCCGCCTTCTGGCCGAGCGCATCCGCGAGACCGGGCCGATCACGGTGGCCGACTACATGGCCGAGTGCCTGCTGCACCCCGTTCATGGCTACTACTCCACGCGCGAGCCCTTCGGGGCGGCCGGGGACTTCACCACCGCGCCCGAGATCAGCCAGATGTTCGGCGAGCTTCTGGGCCTGGCCCTCGCCCAGGCCTGGCTGGACCGTGGCGCGCCTGCGCCGTTCACCCTGGCCGAGCTTGGCCCCGGTCGCGGCACACTGATGGCCGACATCCTGCGCGCGACGCGTGGCGTGCCCGGCTTCCATGCGGCGGCGCGGCTGGTGCTGGTGGAGGCATCCCCCCGGCTTCGCGAGGTGCAGGCGGCCACGCTCTCTGGTCACGCCCCCAACTGGGCCGACCGGATCGACGAGCTTCCCAATGGTCCGCTGTTCCTGATCGCCAACGAATTCCTGGACGCGCTGCCCATCCGCCAGTTTCAGCACGGCCCCCAGGGCTGGCAGGAGCGTCTGGTCGGCCTGCGGGACGAGGCGCTGACCTTCGGTCTTTCGGCCCCCCTGTCGCAGGTCCCCGACACCCCCGCCTTCCGCAACGCCCCCGAGGGCGCACTGGTCGAGGACAACCTGCCCGCCCGGATCTCCGTGGCCGAGGTTTCCGCGCGGATCGCCCGGCATGGCGGCGTGGCCTACTGGATCGACTACGGCGGCTGGCGGTCCAAGGGCGACACGCTTCAGGCGCTGCGCCGGCACGCGCCGGACGATCCGCTCGCCCATCCCGGCGAGGCCGATCTGACCGCCCATGTCGATTTCGAGCCGCTGGCCGCGCTGGCACCCGCCTTCGCCTATGACGAGCAGGGGGCCGTTCTGGCTCGCCTTGGCATCGATGCGCGGGCCGAGAGGTTGGCGCGTAGCCTCTCCGGTGCCGCGCTGGAAAGCCACCGGGCGGCGCATCACCGCTTGACCCATCCTTCGGACATGGGTTCGTTGTTCAAGGTGCTGGCCGTGACCTCGGCCAGTGCCCCTCCGCCCCCCGGATTCGCCTGATGCCCACGACGCTGGAAATCATCACCTCGGACGCGCTTGACGCGCGGCATGGGTTCTTCACCCGGAAGGGTGGGGCGTCTTCAGGCATCTTCGCGGGGCTGAACTGCGGCACCGGGTCCTCGGACCAGACCGAGATCGTCGCGATCAACCGCGCCCGGGTGGCCGAGGCGATGGGGGTTGCGCCAGAGATGCTGGTGACCGTCCACCAGGTCCATTCGGCGAAGGCGCTGCCGGTGACCGGGCCGCTCTCGATCCGGCCCGAGGCGGATGCGCTGGTCACCGACCGGCCGGGCGTCCTGCTCGCCGTCCTGACCGCCGACTGCCAGCCCGTCCTTTTCGCCGACCCTGACGCGAAGGTCGTCGGCGCCGCCCATGCCGGTTGGCGCGGGGCGGTGGACGGGGTGCTGGAAGCGACCATCGACGCGATGGAGGCGCTTGGTGCGCGGCGATCGAACATCACCGCCGTCATCGGCCCGACGATCAGCCAGGCGGCTTACGAAGTCGGGCCGGAATTCCTCGACCGCTTCCGCGCCGAAGACGAGGACAGCACCCGCTTCTTCGCCAATGGTCCGGGAGACCGGATGCTGTTCGACCTGCCCGGCTACGGGCTTTACCGGCTGCGCAACGCAGGGGTGAAACAGGCCGAATGGACCGGACACTGCACCTACCGCGATCCGGCCCGGTTTTATTCTTTCCGAAGAACAACGCATGCCGGAGAGGCGGATTATGGGCGGCTTATTTCAACAATAAGGCTTTGAATTGGCTAGGAGAGGCGCGAAAAAGCCCTGATTGCTGCACCGCGCTTCCCCAGACTTGCCGCAATCGACCGTCAAGCATACTCCACAAGGTTGTATTGCGACGGGGGATCCGATGATCATCCAGATGAAGACCAAGCGCCGATGGATCCTGTCGATCCTCGAAACGGTTGGCGACGGGGAAGACACCCGCATCGTCGCCCGCGCCACCGCGCGCCAGACCTCGGGTCGCACTGCGATGGCCGCCGGCCAGAAGGGCTTCGCCATGCGGCTCAAGACCGCGACCCGCCAGGTTTCGGACGCTTCGCGCTAAGCTTCAGGCGTTCTTCGCAAGCCGCGCTTCCAGGACATCGAACGGCAGACCGGGCTCGTCCTTCGCACAGCGGATGACGAGGCTGGTCTTCACGTTTGCGACGTGGTCGGCCTTGAGGAGTTCCTCGGTCAGGAAGCTTTGGAAGGTCGAAAGATCGGGCGAGACGCATTTCAAAATGAAGTCGATCTCGCCGTTCAGCATGTGACATTCGCGGACGAGCGGCCAGGCCCGGCAGCGCGCCTCGAAGGCCGCGAGGTCTGCCTCGGCCTGGGAGTTCAGACGGACCATTGCGAAGACCTGGACCTCGAAGCCCAGTTCCCGCGCGTTGATGTCGGCGTGGTAGCCACGGATGAAGCCCTGCTCCTCCAGCCCCCGGACGCGGCGCAGGCAGGGCGGGGCCGAGATGCCCACGCGGCTTGCCAGCTCGACGTTCGTCATGCGTCCGTCGGCCTGAAGCTCGGCCAGGATCTGACGGTCGATGGGATCAAGCTTGTGCGCGGCCATGGTGCCTCCATTCTGGCGCCTTACTTAAGCATGAGCCGGTGTTTGCGCAATAATATTTCAACGGCGCGCAAGAAAACGATGCCATTCGTTTGCTGCATGGCCGGAATGCGGGGGCTTTCCGGTGCCGCGCCGCATGGATATATCGGGGGCCTGACTATCGGGGGACGACATGGGCGAGACGCGGCATACAAAGGTTCTGATCATCGGCTCCGGCCCGGCGGGTTATACTGCGGCGGTCTATTCGGCGCGGGCCATGCTGAACCCGATCCTGGTGCAGGGCCTGCAGCCCGGCGGCCAGCTGACCATCACGACCGAGGTCGAGAACTGGCCCGGCGACCATTCGGTGCAGGGGCCGGACCTGATGGTGCGGATGGAGGAACATGCCAAGGCGATGGGCGCCGAGGTGATCTCGGACTACATCACCGCGCTGGACCTGTCGAAGCGGCCCTTCACCGCGACGGCGGACAGCGGGACGACCTATACGGCGGATGCGGTGATCCTGGCGACGGGCGCGCAGGCGAAGTGGCTGGGGCTGCCCAGTGAGGAGAAGTTCAAGGGGTTCGGGGTGTCGGCCTGCGCGACCTGTGACGGGTTCTTCTATCGCGGGAAAGAGGTCGTGGTGATCGGCGGCGGGAACACCGCCGTCGAAGAGGCGCTGTTTCTGACCAACTTCGCCTCGAAGGTGACGGTGATCCACCGCCGCGACAGCTTCCGGGCCGAGAAGATCATGCAGGACCGGCTGTTCAAGAACCCGAAGATCGAGGTGGTCTGGGACACCGCGGTGACCGAGATTCTGGGGACCGAGGCGCCGCTGGGCGTCACGGGCGTGCGGGTCCAGAACGTGAAGACGGGCGCGGAAGGGGTGATACCCTGCGACGGGTTCTTCGTGGCGATCGGGCATGCGCCGGCGTCGGAGCTGGTGAAGGACCAGCTGCCGCTGCATTCGGGGGGCTATGTGGTGGTCGAGCCGGGATCGACCCGGACCGCGATCCCTGGGGTCTTCGCGGCGGGGGACCTGACGGACCACATCTACCGGCAGGCGGTGACCAGCGCCGGGATGGGCTGCATGGCGGCGCTGGATGCCGAGAAGTTTCTGGCGGGGCACTGAAGGCTGTCCACGGTGGACAGATTTTCAGGCCGTTTGAAATCAACAGGTTGTGCGCGGCCGTTGACGAATCGTTAGGCTTTTGGGCAGGCGTCGGGGCCCCCCCCCACACACCACACCCCCACAACCCCACGTGGGGGGGGTGGGCCGCCCTCCCGCGGGGGGGGGGGGGGGTAGCGCCGACCTTGCAGAACGTAGCGCTTCCCACCCCACCCCGCTCGCTATG
>NZ_JAYSFG010000012.1:0-125509 GCF_041913445.1 Tabrizicola sp. | reverse complement strand
GGTGCCTGTAACGGGACGTGAACCAGAGCAACACAACCGGCTCTGGGCACCACCTAAATCCCTGTAAGCTTAGAGCTAAAGGTCCCGCACTACGTTTTTGCGTGCGGGACTGATCACGCAGGTGGGACGCCTCGCGTTGGCGGAATCTGCGCGAATTCGGCCGCTTCGATCGCAGCACCCGGGAAACTGGCGCACATCTCTTCCATTCTGGTCCGATCCGGTGACAGGCAGGCGGCGGTCGACAGTGCATCTGCCAAGGCGGCGCTTGGTGCAGAGATGGACACCGAACGCCAGAGCGGCGGCGCCGGGTGGCCGGTGCGGGGGTCAAGGATGTGGCTGGAGCGACCATCGCCGCCAAATGTCATGCCGAGGGGGGCCGACGTGGCAAGCGCCCTGCCGCGCAGGTCCAGGTTGCCGCCTGCGGCCGTGGAAACCGGCCAGGAACGGTCGGGCAACGCGACCATTTCACCCGTGTCGATCAACGCCCTGGTCAGGCCGTTCCGGGCCAGCAGATGCGCGACCTGGTCCGCGATGTAGCCCTGGGCGATGCCGTTCAGCGTCAGCGACATTCCGGGACGCAGCGTGATCTCGTCTGTCGAGAGCGCCACCCCGGACCAGCCGATAAGCCCGCGCGCGATGGTGCGCTCTGCTTCGGTCAAGGGCTGGCCCGACTCGCGCGCCCTGGCCTCGGCCCGCCAGAGGGGCTGCACGGTCGGGTCGAACCCGCCTCCGCTGGCGCGATGGACCGTGCCGGCCAGGGCGAGGCATTCCAGAAGCTCGAAAGGCGGGGCCTGCAGTCGGCCGTCCCGGTTCAGCGTGGCGAGGGCCGAGTCCGGCAGGTAGAGCGAGAACACTCGCTCTAGCCGGTTGATTTCCGCCATCGCCATCGCCGCAAGCCGGGCCGCGTCGGGATGATCCAGGCGCAAGGTCACCCGGGCCCCGAGGGCGGTTCCGGTCGCGACGTGGATCCGGGGGGCTGCCAGCGTCAGCGACGGCGCAAGTGCTGCGGAAATGGCAATGAATCGGCGGCGGGTCAGCATCTTCAGCCCTCCGTCCCGCCTGCGAGCGATTTCAGCCGCTCGGAGTAATCGTCTTCGCCCGACGCGCCTGTCGCGACCGGGGTGATGGCGCTGTCCGGGATGGCGTCCAGCGGCATCAGCGTGCCGCCGTGCAGCGTTGCGAAGGCCTTGGCCCTAACCGGGTCGGCGAAGGGGACGAGTTCCGGCGCCCCCATGCCGCCCGTGGCATCAGATCCGACGACATAGGTTGCAGCCCGGGCATCGGTCCAGTTGCTTGCTCCCGGCTCGTCCCAGGTTGCGCCCTCGGCCCCCATGTCGCTGACGTAGATCGCCAGGACCTGGTTGGTTTGCTCGGGCAGGCGCAGGTAGGTCACAAGGTCGCTGACCTGGCTGAAGAAGAGGGGTGCGCCCGGCAGGCCGTCCAGATGGACCTGGCCCTTGGGACCCTCATGCTCCAGCACGTTCATCTGGCAGAAATGCCCCAGCGTCTCGGGCGTCATGGGAAGGGGGTCGGTGTTCTGGACGACCTCTTCCTGGCAGGCGGCAAGCAACAGCGCAAAGAGCAGGATGCGTTTCATGGGGTGACCTTTCGGAAGGCGACGGCAGCCAGCGCCAGGGCGGCGAGCGGCCAGAGAAGGACCGAGGTGAGGGATTGCCAGAGCGGGATCGCGTCGGCGGCACTTCCAACCCCGGCCGCGGCGGCGGTGGCTCCGCTGGCGGTCAGGTTGTAAAGCCGGAAGGCGTCGGCCGGGTTGGCGAGAAGGGCGATCGGAAACGCCTCGGTCGTGAACCAGCCGCCGTTGTCCGCGACGATGGCTGACAGTAGCGCCAGGTCATAAAGGACGACAAGGCCCAGCCAGAGCCCGATGGCCAGCCCCGCTGCCCCCGACGGCCGGCGCGAGAGCGCGGAAAGCGCATAACCTGCGCCGAGAAACGTCGCGCCAAGCAGGATGGACGACCAGGACAGGCGGATCAGCGCAGGCAGGCCTGTCAGCGCCGTCGCATCGTTCCAAAGCGCCACCCCGGCAGCAAGGCCATGACCCAGCAGCACGGCAAGGGTCAGGATCGCAAGATGGGCGACCAGCTTTCCGACAAGGATCTCCCACCGCGCGATGGGGTAGGCCAGAAGCAGGGGCAGGGTCCCGCGCTCGGTCTCGCCGGCGATGGCGTCGAAGCTCATCAGCAGCGCGAGAAGCGGGATCAGGTAGACCGAAAGCGAGGTCAGCGAGGCGACGGTCACCGACAACCGGTCGACGCCCAGGCCCCCCGTCGGGGCGGACCCGGCCAGCGACAGGACCAGGGAGAACACCGCCATCAATACTAGCGCGATAGCGACCCAGCGGTTGCGCAGCGCGATGCGGAACTCGGTACGGGCGGTGGAGAGGATGCGGATCACTGCGCGGCCCCCTGACTGAAGTGCGAATAGAGGTCTTCCAGGCTGGGCGGCAGGACCTCAAGGTCCGTCACCTTGTCGCCGAAGCCCGCGATCCGCCCCAAGGTCTCGAGCTTGGTGGATTGCGCGCAGGTCAGGTGCAGCGCCCCGTCGACAAGGATCGCACCGGGCAGCAGGCGCACAAGGTCCCGCGCATAGCCGTTGCGGGCCGTGACATGCAGGGTCACCGGCAGGTCGGCGCGCCGGCGCAGATCGGGCAGCGAGCCTTCGGCGACCATCCGGCCCTTGGACAGGATGACGATCCGGTCCGTCCGGGCCTCCACCTCGGTCAGCGCGTGCGAGGACAGAAGGATCGAGGCCCCCTGCGCGGCGAGGTCGTCGAGCAGCGCATAGAACTCGCGGCGCGAAATGGGGTCGAGGCCAGAGGTGGGCTCGTCCAGAACCAGAAGGCGCGGATGGCCGATGAGGGCCTGGGCCAGACCGACGCGCTGGCGCATGCCCTTCGAATAGGTGCCGATCCGGCGGCGCGCAGCCTGGGCAAGGCCGACCTTCTCCAGGAGCTGCATCGCCTGCGACCGGTCCTCGCCCCGCAGGGCAAGGTAGTGCTGGAGCTGCTCCAGCCCGGTCAGGGCAGGGTGGAATGCCGCGTTCTCGGGCAGGTAGGCCACAGCGCGGCGCGCGGCCGCCGATCCAGGGGCGGCGTCGCAGATGGTGACCCGGCCGCTGGTGGCGGGGATCAGGCCCAGGATGATCTTCATCAGCGTGGATTTCCCCGCGCCGTTGTGGCCCAGAAGCGCCACGCGCTCGCCGGGGGCGACGGTCAGGCTGACGCCGGTCAGCGCCGCCACCTCGCCGAAGCGTTTAGTGAGATCCGAGATCGTCAGGGTCGATGTCATCGTATTGGCCTTGTGTCCAACGCCCGGCGACCTCGGCCTCGAAGGCCGCGGCGTCTGGGGCGACGGGGATGGAAATGGGTTGCATCAATGGGTGGCTGTCGGTCACGCCCCCCGGCAGGATCGCCGGGAACGAGGACTGCGACCAGCGAACCAGCTGCACGGCGGGGGAACCGGTCAGGAGGCTCGCGGCGGGTTGCGACCAGAGGATATGGTCCATCAGGTCGTTCGGGCGGTAGACCCCGTCGGCGATGCCGTCGCCGTTCAGGTCGAAAGCGGGATGGTCGGACCAGTAGTTGCCGCGGCCCTCATGGCTCCATTCCATGAAGCGGGTGCCGACGTATTTGACCTGCTCCTGGTTCCCCAGGAAAGCGTTCTCGGTCAACAGGTTGCGTTCTGACCCCGCGGTGAAGTGAATGCCGATACCGCAGCCCTCGAACCGGTTGCGGAAGATCAGGTTCTTGTGGGCGTTGTATATGAAAAGGCATTTCTTCGTGCCGCCTCTGACAAGATTGCCGGCCACGTCGGCCGAGTTGGCGAAATTCAGCATCACCCCGTGTTCGCGGTCGCCGAGCGAAAGGTTGTCCTTCACGACCACGCGGTCGCTGAACATGATGGCAAAGCCCAGGTGATTGCCGATCGAGACGTTTCCCGACACCTCGGAATCGTGGGTGTACATGTAGTGGACCGCAAAGCGCAGGTCGCGGAACAGGTTGTTGCGGTAGGTCCCCTTCTTGGACGCGTTGGAGAAAATCCCGTCTCGCCCCCAACGGACGTCGTTCCCCTCGACCACCGTGCCGGGGCTGTTCCAGACGTAGATCCCGTTGCCGCGTTCGTTCATGCGGGGGTTCTGGCGGCCCTCGATCACGTTGTTCTTGACCAGCGTGTCGAGGCCCCCATGCACGTCGATCCCATGCATGTTGTCGGTCAGCCGGTTGCCGATGATCCGCGCGCGGTCGGCGCCCTTGACGATCTTGATCCCGGCGTCGAGGTCCTTGTTCACCTTGCCCGACCGCGTGACCTCCAGCCCCGTCAGCACCACGTCGTCTGCCGTGATGGTGACGACGGTGCCTTGATATTCGCCGTCGATGGTGGCCGTCCCGTCGCCCTGCAGCGTCAGGGTCCGGTCGATGGTGACGGGGCCAAGATAGGCCCCGCCTTTCAGGATCAGCACATCGCCGGGATTGGCCCCGGCGATGGCGGTGGCAAGCGTGCCCCTGCCCGGTGCGACAGGCACCTCGGCCGCCCAGAGGGGCGTCGACAGCAAGAGAAGGGCAAGGACACGCAGCATGGTCATGCGCCTGCGGGTTCCACGAACATCCGGCCGCGCATCTCCATGTGCAGCGCGTGGCAGAACCACTGGCAGTAGTACCAGTAGACCCCGGCATTGGCGGCGGTGAAGGTGACCGAAGAGGTCATCTGCGGCCCGATCTCCATCGCGACGCCGTGGTTGCCCATGGTGAAGCCGTGGGTCAGGTCGTCGATGTCGTCGAGGTTGGTGACGATCACCGTGACCTCGTCGCCTTCCTTCACCGTGAAGCTTTCCAGCGCGAAGTTCGGCGCCTGGCTGGACATGTAGACGCGGACCTTCTTCGGGTCGTCCTTGTCGCGGATCACCATGTCCTGCCAGTCGTCGAGGTTCACGCCGTCCGCCTCGGCCTGTTTCCGCGTCTCGGCCCACATCGGGTCCTGCCGGTCCCATACCGAAAGCGGGTTCAGCTTCGACGCCGCGACCGCGATGGCGTCATGCGGTTCGGCGAAGTTCGGGCCGTCGTGGACCACGACCATCTTGTCGCCCGAGATGTCGATCAGCTGGTCGTTTTCCGGCTTCAACGGCCCGACGTTCAGGAAGCGGTCTTTCGAAAACTTGCACAGGCAGACGAGCCAGTTCGACTCCGCCTCGGACGTCTCTCCCATCACGGTCTTCAGGTGGCCGGGCTGGTATTGGACGTCGACCTTGTCCTTGATCGGGTCCACAGCCTCGCCGGCATAGGCGCGGATCGCGTCCTCGATGGACCACTTCACCACCTGGCTGTCCAGGAACAGCGAGGTATAGGCGAAGCCCCGCCCGTCGAAGGCCGTGTGCAGCGGGCCAAGGCCAAGCTCGGGTTCCGCCACGACGACACTGCGCGGCTCCGCGCCCTCGAAGAGGGTGTCGAACTTCGTCACGTCCAGCACGGTCACCGTGGGCGAGAGCTTGCCGCCGATGCAGAGGTGCTTCTTGTCCGGCGCCATGTTGCAGCCGTGCGGGTTGTTGGCGATGGGGACGTAGCGGGTGAAAGCGCTGTTGGCGTCCTTGCGGCCGTCCAGGATGCGCACCCCGTTCAGCTCCTGTCCTTCGCCCGCAGCAATGGCGGCCTCGATGGCGGCGATGTTGAAGATGACGACGTGGTCCATCTCGGCCGCGGTCATGTCGGCCAGGGTCATCCCCATTTCGCTGTTGTAGGAGGTCGAGAAGGCCCATTTGCCCTCGTAATCCGCGTCGCAGTTGTCGAGGTTGCCCGAAACCATGACCTGCCAGGCGGGCAGCATCGATTCCGCATCGACCGCGGTGAAGATGTTCACATAGGTCGACACGTCCTGCATCGTGGTGCCGTCGTTGACCAGCGGGGCCTCATCCTCTCCGTTGCAGAAGATGTACTTGGTGAAGGGCGCCTTCTGCGGCCGCATCCCGTGGATCGCCTTGGCGTTCGGGATTTCCAGAATCGCGTCGCACTTCATCACGTCCGCCCGGACCCGGGCGACGCGGGTGTTGGCCTTGTCGTTCATGAACAGGTACTTGCCGTCGTACTTGCCGTCGGTGAATGACATGTGGACGTGGTGAAGGTCGCCGTTGTCGTGGACCTTCTTGCCGTTCGCGGCGAGGAGCTTCTTCGTCTTCTCGGTCATCGTGCGCTGGTGGATGCGGACCGATTCATTGGTCTCGCCCCAGCCGGTGGCCGAGCAGCGGTTAAAGACGGGGACACGCATGAGTTCCCGCATCGACGGGATGCCGAGGATCCGCATCTCGCCCGTCTGGCCCGAGGACCAGAAGCCGTAATGCGTGTCCAGCTGGCCAGGTGCCACGTTGAAGCCTTCACTGGCGGCCTGCGCGACGGCGGCCGAGGTTCCGAGTGCCAGGGCGCCCACGCCCGCGCTGGTGCCGAGTGCAAGGCGGCCGCCGAAGGCCCCGGCCAAGGCCGCGCCGCCGGCCGTGGCCCCCAGAAGGCCGCGGCGTGAAATCCCCGAGTTCGCGTGTTCAGACATGACTGTCCCTTTCATTCAGCTGGTTGGGGTTGCTTGTGGTTCGGATGGCCCGACAGGTCCCGGGCCGGGCTGGCGGCGGCCGTTTCGCGCCGCTTCAGTTTCTTGATGACCACCGGGCATTTCGTGGTGGACTGGTAGAGCACCTGGCAGTGCAGGCAGTTGATGCATTCGTTCGGGTTGATCTCGCCCGTCGGATGGATCGACTGGACCGGGCATTCATGTGCGCAGGTCTGGCAGGGGTTGCCGCATTCCCGGTAGCGCTTCAGCCAGTCGAACATCCGGATGCGCGCCGGGATCGCCAGACCCGCGCCCAGCGGGCAGAGGTAGCGGCAGTAGAACCGCTCGACGAAGAGGCCCGCGACCAGCAGTGCCACGGCATAGGCGACGAAGGGCCAGGCGCGGACGAACTTCAGGATGATGGCGGTCTTGAAGGGCTCGACCTCGGCCAGTTGCTCGGCCTGTTCGATGCTGACGAGGCTTGCGCCGAACAGTCCCAGGAAGATCATGTACTTGATCGGCCAGAGCCGCTCGTGCAGGCCCCAGGGCAGCGTCCATTGCGGGATGCCCAGTTTGCGGGCGATCTGGTTCGTGAGTTCCTGCAGCGCGCCGAAGGGGCAGAGCCAGCCGCAATAGGCCCCACGGCCCCAGAAGATCAGCGCGGCGGCGACGCTGAACCACAGGATGAAGGTCAGGGGATCAAGAAGGAACGCCTGCCAGGAAAAACCCGAGGTCAGCGCGCCGAAAAGGGCCATCAAGTTCACGACGGACAGCTGCGCATTGGCGTACCAGCCCAGGAAGACCAGCGTCACGGTCAGGAAGCCCATGCGGAACCAGTAGAACCGCCGCTCGTTCCGCACCGCGAAGTGCTGGAAGAAGAAGACCAGCGTCAGCACGGCCAGCATGGCGGCGGTAATTGCGATCTCCAGCTGCTTTTCGGCCCAGATCCGCTTCCACAGCGCTTGGTGGGCGGCACCTTCCTCTTGCGTGGCGACGGCCTCGGCAGGGGCGGTGTCGGTGGTTGCGGCGGCGGGGACGGGAACCGGCCGCAGGTATTTCTCGGGCAGCTGGTAGCCCAGGTCGAAAGTGGTGAAGAGCTTCTCGATCGGCCCGACCTCGCGCTGGACCAGAAGCTGCAACCGGAAAGGCTTGGTCGGGTCGAAGCCCACGTCGGCGGGGATCTTGAACAGGTCCGTCTCGGTGAACTCGGGCGCGCCCTCGGCCGCGACGGCGACCAGCCGCTTGTGCATCTTGTCGCGGAACCGGACCGAGACATCGTCCTGGATCAGCACGATCCGGTCGAAGATGCCGCCGCGCACATAGCCCGAACCCTTGAAGCTGTAGAGGCCCCGACCGACGACGAGGATCGCGTGCTCGCCGGGTTTCAGCCAGTCCGCCAGATTGGCGGCCTCGCCTTCCCCCAGAAGCGCCTTGGCGATGGCGGGATGCGAGACAAGCGCGGCCTCCATCTCGATGAAGGGAGTCTCGGGCGGCTCGGTCAGGGCGCGCTCGGCCGCCCGCGGGTCGCCGAGCCCGGCGAAGGCCGCGTTGACCTGGCCCACGTCCAGCGACAGGCGGCGCAGCGTGCCGTCCCCTTCCAGCGTCGTCCAGTCCGCCGCGGCGGTGGCGTCGGGGTTCAGCTCGAAGGCCGGGCCGGTTGCCGCGGCATCGGGGGCAAGGCCGCCCAGGCCCAGCGTCCGCGCGACCTTCAGCCCGGCCCGGACGATGGAATCGTCGATCACCATCACCGTGACCGTGGCACCCGAGATGATTTCCAGGTCATGCGACTCGCCGCCGGATTGCGCTTCTGCGACCAGGTCGACGCCGATGTAGCTCTGCGCGAGCGCATCGACCTTGGCCTGCGGAATGCCGATCAGGACGATGGGTTCGGAGTGCTTGACGAGCTTGACGCCGATGATCCTGGCGTCCTGGTCGACCGCGACCATCGTGTGGATCGGCTTGCCGGAATACCCGGTGGTCGACACGAAGTCGCTGGTGATGAAGGCCCAGCCCACCGTCTCGCCGCCCTTCAGGACGGGGGCTACCGCCGCATCGGCCTGCATGGGGCCAAAGCCGTCGGCCCCGGCCACAAGCTCCGACGCGGCCACCTTCCCGAGGAAGTCAGGCAGGACCGGCTCGGCCAGTGCTGGACCGGCCAGGACGGTGATGAGAGCCAGGAGAACGCGCAGGAAAGGCATCGATCAGCAGTCCACAGGGGCTTTCGTCAACCCGACGGGAAGGCCGGATTGCGCTTTATCAATCTTGGGAAGGACCGTGCGTCTTTTGGCGGGACCCGCCGCCAAGCAACCGGCAAGGCGGGAGGGCACGATATCCAAAAGCCCCGGTCTTGCATGGGGCACGAGACTGAATTGACGTCCCACAGCGCAAGGCACGCCCACAAAGTCGGATGCGTCAGGCCAGCCAGTGGCGTTCAGCGGCCTTCGCCCGCGGGAACGGTCGGCGGTCCGGCAGCACGGAAAGCGGGCGTCAGAAAGGGGAAACGGACGTTGCATGGGACCTTACTGACAAATCGACGCCATACAATCTTTGATAAAGATCAAATGGCGCCCCTTGGGCCGTGCTCAACCAATGCGAACCTTCCCATGTTCCCCGGCGAAACCCTGGGGCTGCGACAGCACGTCGCAGGGCGGCATCGAAAGACACTTGACTCGTGCGGAAGGGCGGCAGGAATTGCTTGGACAAGTAGCCGGTACCCAGATGCGCCCTGACGACCTGACAGAAACGCGAAACCTTCCGCTTTTCACCACCATGCTCAACGCCAGTTTCGACGCGCTGATGCATAGTGCGGTGGCCGAACGGTTCCCGGCCGGGTACGAGCTGATCCGCCAGGGCGAACGGGCAGAGTTCCTGCATGTAGTCGTCGAAGGCAGCGTCGAGCTTTACGCGGACTGGCAGGGCAGGAGCACGACGATGGCTGTCGTCCAGCCGGTGGGCACCTTCATCCTCGCGGCCTGTGTGCGGGACCTGCCCTACCTGATGTCGGCGCGCACGCTGGAGCCCTCGCGGTTGCTGCTGGTTCCGGCGACCGACCTGCGGGCCGTCTTCCGTCGCGATCCCGAATTCGCCGTCTCGATCGTCGGAGAGTTGGCCGGTGCCTTCCGCACCATGGCCCGGCACGCCAAGAACCTGAAACTGCGCACCTCACGCGAAAGGCTGGCGGGCTACCTTCTGAAGCAGTCCCGGTTGGCCGGGGGGGCGGACCGCTTCGTCCTGCAGATCGAGAAGCGGCTGGTGGCCTCCTACCTGGGCATGACGCGGGAGAATCTGTCGCGGGCCCTGAAGAGCCTAGAGGAGAACGGCGTTTCCTTTCGCGGCCACGAGGTGACGATCACCAATCGGGCGCTTTTGAGCGAGGTCTGCCGCCCCGATATCCTGATCGACGGCCCGGACCCGGAACGGACGAGCGACGGCGTCAGCCTGCCGGGACCAGCCTTGCCGCCGGGCTGAACACCGCGGCTGGCTGCTCGGGTTCCAGAAGATCGTCCCGATGCGGGTGGAGTCGATCACTGGCGCAGCAGGCTGGGCGTCAGGTGTTCGGTGTCGGCCATCGCTTCTCCCGCAGCGGCGTTTGCAAATGTTCCGCGTCGTCCTAGGTCACGCGAACAAGCGAAGAGATGCGATGCTGATCCTGACCAAGGCGACGTTGTGGAACCCGGGCGTGCTGGAGACCCGCAGCCTGCCGAAAAAATTCCTCGGCCGGGTGCTGATCATTCCCGTGACCGCAAGTTTCCGGGTCTGGGGAAGGCTTCTGGTCGAAATGCAACTGATCCGCTTTACGGTCACACTGTTACCCTTCGCGCTTCCGCCGCTGATGGTGCGCGACCTCGCCGTGCCCGTGATGCAGGCGCCGGCCCTGATGGTGATCCTGGTCGTGCTGGTCGAACTCAAGGTCCTGCGTCTGTCGCCGAAGGCGCGGGCGGCCGCGGTCGGACCGGATGAAGCCGCCCGCCGACTGGACACCCTGGCCTTTCGGGCCCGCGCCTGCCTGCGACGGATCGCGGCCCGCCATGACCTGCGCGAAGGCGCGCTGCGTCTTGTGGTCGAGCAGTCTGACCTGGCTCGCATCCCGCCGCTGACGCTGGTCTCGGTGCAAAGCGATACGCCCGAGCCGCGCGTCCTGCCGCTGGATGCCGAGGATCGCGCGCTGCTGAGCACTGGCCTTTTCGACGAGACGTTCACCGAGCGGGATCTGCTGGCCGCCAACCATCGCGACAAGCGCTATGTCCGCGAGGTCACCCAGGAGGCCCGCGCCGTGTCGGCCCATGCCCGGCTGGCCGCGCTGCTTGAGAGGGGGGTGCCGGCGGAATGAGTGTGAATGCAACCACCGTTTCGGCCGGAGAGGCGCTGCGGGTGCTTGAGGCAGGCTGGGCGGCGCAGCAGGCTGGCGGGCTGACGGCGTCCTGGATGCTGCACGGCCGCCCGGGCGTCGGAAAGACCGAAGTGGTGCAGACCCTTGCCGAGCGGATCGGCGCCCAGCTTTACGACCTGCGCCTGACCACCATCGAGCCGCAGGACCTCCGCGGGTTGCCGTACTATGACCACGCTGCGGCGAAGACGGTGTGGTACCGCCCCGAGGACCTTCCCGACACCGATGCGCCGGCGATCCTGTTTCTCGACGAACTGACGGCGGCGGCACCGTCGCTGCAGCCCACGGTCTATGGCCTTCTGCAAGAGCGCCGGGTCGGTCGGCACCGGTTGCCGTCCAGCGTGATGATCGTGGCCGCCGGAAACCAGGTCGAGGACGGCGCCATCGCCTATGACATGGGCACCGCGCTGAGCGACCGGCTGATCCACATGATCGTGCAGGCGAACGCCCAGGACTGGCTGGCCAACTACGCGATTCCGGCCGGGATCCATCCCGCGGTCGCCAGCTTCATCCGCACGCGCCCCGACCTTCTGGAGACGACCGAGGACAGCCTTCGTCGCGGCCAGATGATCGCCTGCACTCCGCGCAGCTGGACGCGGGTCAGCCGCATCATGGACAGCATCCCCGACCGGGCGATCCGGCAGGTGATGATCGCCGGAACCGTTGGCATGGCCGCCGCAGCCGAGTTCGCGCTTCTGGCCGACGAGATTGCCGCTACGGTGCGGATCGACGAGATGCTGGCCACGCCCCGGGCGGACCGCGCGGGCCTTTACCCTGCCACGCTGCATGGGCTGACGGCGCTGGTCTTCGGTCTGGCGGGGATCGCCAGCCGTGACACTCTGCCCGCCGCCATCGAGATCCTTGCGGACTTGCGCAGCCAGCGCGCGCTGTCCAGCGGGGGGCTGCCTACCGGCGAGCTGGCCAGTTTCGGATTCGAGCTTCTGATCGGACGCGCGCTGGCGCAGGGCTGGCAGGACATTTTTGCCACGTCCGACGCCTACGCCGACTACGCTGCTGACCGCCGCGCCCTGGGGCTGCCGTGACCGTCCATTCGGCCCGCGCCGCGCAGGCCATCGCCCATCTGGGAGAGATCGACGCGGCGCTCGCCGTCCTTGCGCTCTGGTGTCGGCACCGCGATGGAACGGGGCCTACGGGCACGCAGGGCGAGGTCATCAGCTATGGACCGGGGTTCGACCTTCTGGCGCTGCCGGAACAGGTCGGTCTGGTGGCACACCACGTGCTGCACGTGGCGCTGCGGCATTCGGCGCGGTCCGCCGGCCTGGCGGAGCGACTGGGCGACGCATTCGATCCGGCGCTCTTCACGTTGGCGGCGGACGGGATCATCAACGAAACGCTTGTCTTGGCTGGCCATGCCATTCCGCGGCCCGCTATCTTTCTGACCGAGCTTCTGGCCGAAGCAGGGATCCCCGCGCCCAGTGCCGTCGCCGCGCTGGAGCGCTGGGATGCCGACCGGCTGGCCATGGCTCTCCACAGCGATCCGGCGCGCGCAAAGCGTCTGCAAGACTGGGCCCGGAGGCGCGGCTTCAATGACGATCTGAAGACCGGCCCGCCCGACGAGACGGGTTCGACCCAATCGGCAGCCGATTGGCGCAACCAGGTCCTGCGCGCCATTGCGGCAGGCCGGAAGGCAGGGTCCGGGATCGGGCGGCTTGGCGCGATCCTTGCCGACCTCGCGCCGGACCAGGTGCCCTGGGAAGTCCGGCTGCGGGGCCTTCTGGCGCGGGCGACGGCCGAGCGCCCCAGGGCAAGCTGGTCCCGTCCGGCCCGGCCGTTCCTGGCGCGTCTGGCCGAGGCGGAAAGGACCGGCGGCGCCGTGCCCGTCTTCGAGCCGGGCTACCGGCGATCCGGTCATCGTGCACGGATCGTGGTCGGGCTTGACACATCGTCTTCGATCGATCCGCAGAGCCTGCGCCTGTTCTGGTCGGAGGCCGGGGGCATTGCCCGTCGTTCCGGGGCGGAGGTGCATCTTCTTGCATTCGACGAGGCGGTCCACGCCTCCCGGCAATTCGATCCCGCCACCTGGCGCGATCAGATGCGCGATCAGGTCCGGACCGGTGGAGGCACGGACTTCACCGATCTCTTCGCACAAGGCGGGCGGCTGCAGCCGTCTGTTCTGGTCGTCCTCACGGACCTTGACGCTCCCGTTCCCGCCGCGCCCGGCTTTCCCGTCATCTGGGCCGTTCCCCGGCCGGTCGAGAGGCCGCCCTTCGGCAAGTTGCTGGTAATCGGGAACGAATGATCCGGTGGGTGAAGCCAGAGTGACGATGCCGATTGCACGAATATTGGCCGATCGGGCGTCGGTCATCCGGATCGGCGGAAGAAAATCCACATGAGGACTTGACCGCCAGCACCTCGCGCATATCGTCGACAGTGAAATCGCAGAACGGTGACGTGGCACTCGGGCCTTGCGCGCAGACGATCATCCGTCTGCGACAAGGCCTTTCTTACGTTTGGGGAACGTTTTGAAACGGCAGATCAAGCTGGGGATCCTCTTGTCGCGCTCGGGCAGCTATTCGCTGATTTCCGAAGCCTGCCGGTCCGGGGCGCTTGCCGCCATCGCCCGGGTCAACGGCGACCCGCAGCTTGATTTGAGCTTCGCGCCCGTCGAACGCGACCCCGGCGGCAACATCGACTCCTATGCGCCTTTGTGCGAGGAGATCTTGCGCGACAGCGGGGCGCGGCATGTGGTGGGCTGCATCACCTCGTGGAGCCGGAAGGAAGTGATCCCGACGGTCGAGAAGTATGGCGGAACGCTGTGGTACGCGGTGCCTTACGAGGGCTTCGAGGCCTCGGACCATGTCGTCTACACCCATGCCTGTCCGAACCAGCACCTCCTTCCGCTTCTGGACTGGGTGATGCCCGCGCATGGACGGCGGGCATATCTGACGGGCTCGAACTACATCTGGGGCTGGGAGATGAACCGCCTGGCGCGAGAGCGCATCGTGGCGGCAGGGGGGGAGGTCACGGGTGAGCGTTACCTGCCCATCGGGTCGCGTGACGTGGGCCGAATGATCGAGGAACTGCGCTTTGCCCGGCCCGATTTCATCCTGAACTCGCTGATCGGACCGTCGTCCTATGAATTCATGGCCGCCTACCGCGCGCTGGGGCAGGAGGATGCGGCGTTCCGGCCTGAAAACTGCCCGGTCCTGTCCTGCAACCTGACCGAATGCGAACTGCCAGCGCTTGGCCCGGCGGCCGAGGGGCTGGTGGCCGCGGGTCCCTATTTCCGCGGCGTGCCGGGCTGGCCGGAGGCGGGCAACTTCGGCTCCTCGCACGAGGCGGCGGCTTTTGCGGCGGTGATGGAACTCGCCGGTCTGCTGGCGGGCCGCGCGGGTGCAGAGAACTGGCCCCTGTCGCAGCTTCTGGCCGGGCGTGGCGGGATCGTCGACGCCGACACGCATCACACCGAGTTGCCGGTGATCATCGCCCGCGTCGAGGGCGGGGCCTTCAAGCCGTTGAAGCGGTGGGAGGCGGTGGCGGGCGACCCCTACTTGACGCGCAGCCGGTCCGCGCCCGCTCCGGTCCTGCGGGTGGTGTCATGAAGCGCCGCCCGATCCGCATCCCGAACCTTGGCGGGGCGCAGGCCGTGATCCTGCACCGCCCTCATCCCACGGTGCAGGCGCTGACCCGGCAGCTGACGGCCATCGGGTTGCAGGTGAAGCAGGCCTGGCCGGAACTCGGACCCGAGGCCTTGGCAGCCGACTACATCTTCTTCGACGCCGACATGGGCCACGACGGCATGTTCCCGTGGGAGCCCGGCCAGCCGCCGATCCCCATGATCGCGCTGATCGGGTCCGAGGCGCCGGGCCGGATCGAATGGTCGCTGAAGGCGGGGTCTCACGCCCAGCTTCTGAAGCCGGTGGGCGACAACGGGGCCTATTCGGCGCTTCTGATCGCGCGGGATGCCTTCGACGCGCAAAAGGCGCTGTCGGCGGAAATCGCGGACCTCCGGCGGCGGCTGGAGGACCGCCAGACCGTGGTCCGCGCCGTGACGCTGCTCGCCGCGCGGGGGAAGACGGACGCCGAGGCCTATGCCCAGCTCCGCCAGATGGCGATGGCCTGGCGGATCAGTTTCGAGGACGCGGCGGCCCGGATCGTCGCTGCTCAGGGAGGGACGGATGACCGATCTGAGCGCCTCTGACGCCCCGCCCCAGGGCGCGCTGGCCCGCCTTCTGCGCCGCAAGCTGGCGCTGTTCGGTCTGGCGATCATCCTGATCGTGGTGGCTGGCGCCGTCTTCGCGCCGTGGATCGCCCCGTTCGACCCCAATGACCAGATGTTCGACGGCCTGACGCTGGAAGGCGCGCCGATGCCGCCGGACGGGAAGTTCCTGATGGGAACCGACCTTCTGGGACGCGACCTCTTCAGTCGCATCCTGTACGGCGCGCAGACCTCGCTGATCATCGGCGTCGTCGCGAACGGCTTGGCGCTGGTGATCGGCACGCTGGTCGGCATCACGGCGGGGTTCTTCCGCGGTTGGATCGGCGGCGTCCTGATGCGCTTCACCGACTTGATGATGGCTTTCCCGGCGCTCCTCCTCGCCATCTGCCTGGCTGCGATCTTCGAGCCGTCGCTCTGGATCGTCGCCATGGTCATCGCGCTGGTGAACTGGGTGCAGACCGCGCGGGTGATCTATACCGAAACCTCGTCGCTGGCCACGCGCGACTTCGTTGCGGCCGAGCGGACACTGGGGGCAAGCACCTCGCGCATCCTTTTCCGCCATATCCTGCCGCATCTTCTGCCGACGATCATCGTCTGGGGCACCCTGGGGATTTCGACGACGGTCCTTCTGGAAGCGACGCTGTCCTTCCTGGGGATCGGGGTGCAGCCGCCCACCGCCAGCTGGGGAAACATCATCTTCGAGAACCAGACCTACTTCCAGACCGCGCCCTGGCTGGTCTTCATCCCCGGTGCCGCGATCATCCTTCTGGCGCTTGCCTTCAACCTGGTAGGAGACGCGCTGCGCGATGTGCTTGACCCGACGCAAAGGGGGCGCGACTAGATGGCCGCCTATCTGCTCCGCCGCCTTGTCCAAGCCGCGTTGATCCTGGTCGGCGTCAGCTTCGTGACCTTCTTCCTGCTCTATGTCCTGCCCGCCGACCCGGTCCGCCAGATTGCCGGCCGGGCCGCCACGGCGGAAACCGTCGAGAACATCCGCCAGCAGCTAGGCCTCGATCAGCCCTTCATCGTGCAATACGCCCGCTACATGGGCGCGCTCTTCCAGGGCGACATGGGGCGCAGCTATCTGCAGAAGACCGAGGTGTCTGAGCTGATCTGGTCCCGCCTGCCGGCCACGTTGCTTCTGATGGCCGGCGCCATCTTCTGCGAACTGGTGCTGGGACTGACGATGGGCATTCTCGCCGCGCTCTGGAGGGGGCGGACCCTGGACCAGACCCTGATGGTCACGTCCTTCGTTACCGTATCCGCGCCGCAGTTCGTGGTCAGCCTGCTCTTGCTCTACGTCTTCGCGGTGAAGCTGGGCTGGTTCCCCATCGGCGGCTACGGCACCTTCGCGCACCTGGTGCTTCCTGCGGTCACGTTGGGGATACTCGGTTCAGGCTGGTATTCCCGCATGATGCGGTCCTCGATGATCGACGTCCTGCGCGCCGACTATATCCGCACGGCCCGCGCCAAGGGGCTGGCCCGGGGCCGGATCGTCCTGCGCCACGCGCTGCCGAACGCGATCCTTCCGGTCATCGCGATGATCGGGATCGACATCGGCATCTTCATGGGCGGGATCGTCGTGGTGGAAAGCGTCTTTGGCTGGCCCGGGATCGGCCAGCTTGCCTGGCAGGCGATCCAGCGCGTCGACATCCCCATCATCATGGGCGTCACCCTGGTGTCCGCCTGCGCCATCGTGCTGGGGAACCTGCTGGCCGACCTCGTTGCGCCCTTCATCGATCCCCGCATTCGCCTTCGATAATCGGACTTCGCCAACCCAACAGGAGAGAGACAATGAAGAAACTGCTCGCCTCGACCGCCGTGATGCTTGCACTGGCGCTTCCAGCCGTCGCGCAGGACTACACGCCCGACCCGAACGCAAAACCGGGCGGGTCGATCACGATCACCTACAAGGACGACGTGGCGACCCTTGACCCGGCCATCGGCTACGACTGGCAGAACTGGTCGATGATCAAGTCGCTGTTCGACGGGCTGATGGACTATGTCCCCGGCACGACCGAGCTGCGTCCGGGTCTGGCGGAAAGCTACGAGATCTCGGAGGACGGCCTGACCTACACGTTCAAGCTGCGCCCCGGGGTCAAGTTCCACAATGGCCGCGAGATGACGGCCGAGGACGTGAAATACTCGCTGGACCGCGTGACGAACCCCGAGACGCAGTCTCCGGGCGCAGGTTTCTTTGGTGCCATCGCGGGGTTTGAGAATGCAGGGCCGGGTGGCCTGTCGGGCGTCGAAGTGGTCGACCCGCTGACCGTGAAGATCACGCTCTCGCGCCCCGACGCGACCTTCCTGCATGTCATGGCGCTGAACTTCGCGTCGGTCGTGCCGAAGGAAGCGGTGGATGAGGCCGGGGCCGACTTCGGCAAGAAGCCGGTGGGGACCGGGGCCTTCAAGCTGGCGGAATGGACCCTGGGCCAGCGCCTGGTGTTCGAGAAGAACGCGGATTACTGGCGCGAGGGCGTGCCCTACCTCGACAGCGTGGTGTTCGAGGTCGGCCAGGAGCCGGTGGTGGCGCTGCTTCGCCTGCAGAACGGTGAGGTCGATGTCCCCGGCGACGGTATCCCGCCCGCAAAGTTCACCGAAGTGATGGCCGACCCGGCCCAGGCCGCGCGCGTGGTGCAGGGCGGTCAGTTGCACACCGGATATATCACCCTGAACGTCACCACCCCGCCTTTCGACAAGGTCGAGGTGCGCAAGGCCGTCAACATGGCGATCAACAAGGAGCGGATCACCCAGATCATCAACGGCCGCGCGGTGCCGGCGACACAGCCGCTGCCGCCTTCGATGCCAGGCTATACCGAAGGCTACGCAGGTTACGCCTACGACCCGGAAGGGGCAAAGGCGCTTTTGGCCGAAGCGGGCCTTGCAGACGGGTTCGAAACCGAGCTTTACGTGATGAACACCGACCCGAATCCGCGCATCGCGCAGGCGATCCAGCAGGACCTTGCGGCCATCGGGATCACCGCGAACATCCAGAACCTCGCCCAGGCCAACGTGATCGAGGCCGGGGGGGCAGGAACCGCTCCGATGATCTGGTCGGGCGGCATGGGCTGGATCGCAGACTTCCCCGATCCGTCCAACTTCTACGGCCCGATCCTGGGCTGCGCCGGGGCTGCGCCGGGTGGCTGGAACTGGTCCAAGTTCTGTGACGAGTCCCTAAACGCCAAGGCCGTCGCGGCCGACAGCATGTTCGACCCGGCCAAGGCCGACGAGCGACTGAAGGCCTGGTCCGACGTCTACATGGGGATCATGGAGCAGGCCCCCTGGGTCCCGGTCTTCAACGAGGAACGTTACACGATGAAGTCCGAACGCATGGGCGGCGAGGACGCGCTTTACGTCGATCCGGTCTCGATCCCCGTCAACTACGACTACGTCTGGGTCAAAGAGTAATGTGCAAGGCCTGCGACTACACGATCCACGGCGCGCAGCACCATTTCGGCTGGGACAATTCCCTGCCGCCCGCGCTGCGCGTCGCCCCGGGCTCGACCATCGAGTTCCACTGCCACGATTCCTCGGCGGGCCAGCTTGGCCCGTCGTCGACCCTGCAAAGCGTGATCGACCTCGACTTCGGCAAGATCAACCCGGTCTCGGGGCCGATCTATGTCGAGGGGGCGAAGCCGGGCGACGTGCTGAAGGTGACGCTGGAGGGGTTCCAGCCCAAGGTGTTCGACGGGAAAGGTTTCGGCTGGACCGCCAACATCCCGGGCTTCGGGTTGCTCGCCGACCAGTTCAAGGACCCGGCGCTGTGCCTGTGGTCCTATGACCCGGCCGGCATGGAACCCGCGATGTGGGGCAAGTCCGCACGTGTGCCGCTGAAGCCCTTCAGCGGGACGATCGGCTGCGCTCCGGCCGAGGCCGGGTTGCACTCCGTCGTGCCGCCCCGGCGCGTCGGCGGCAACCTCGACATCCGCGACCTGACCTCGGGGGTCACCCTGTACCTGCCGGTCGAAGTGGAAGGGGCGCTCTTCAGCGTCGGGGACACCCATGCCGCGCAGGGCGATGGCGAGGTGTGCGGGACGGCCATCGAGTCGCCGATGAACGTGGTCCTGACGCTGGATCTTGTGAAGGACCAGCCGCTCAAGACCCCGCGCTTTACCACGCCGGGGCCGGTGACGCGGCATCTGGACGCCAAGGGGTATGAGGCGACGACGGGGATCGGGCCGGACCTGATGACGGCGGCCAAGGATGCCGTCTCGGGGATGATCGACCTTCTCACGCGCCAGCAGGGCATCTCGGCCGTGGACGCCTACATGCTGTGTTCGGTCTGCGGCGACCTTCGTATTTCGGAAATCGTCGACATGCCGAACTGGGTCGTGAGCTTCTACTTCCCCCGGGTCGTTTTCGAATGACCCTTGCGGAAGCCATGCCAATCTCCGGGGCGGTCGCCGCCCCGGAACCCGTGCTCCGGGTCGAAGGACTGTGCGTCAGTGCCCGGACCGAACAGGGTCTGAAGCCGCTGGTGCAGGACCTTTCCTTTGATCTGAAGAAGGGCGAGACATTGGCCATCGCCGGGGAAAGCGGGTCCGGAAAGTCGATCACCTCGCTGGCGATCATGGGCCTTCTTCCCCAGCCCGCGGTCCGCGTGACCGGCGGCCACATCCGCTTTGGCGGACAAGATCTGACCGCCTTGCCCGAAGCCGCCTTACGCGGCATTCGCGGCGACCGGATCGCGATGATCTTCCAGGAGCCGATGACCAGCCTCAACCCCGTGATGACCGTTGGCACTCAGCTGGCCGAGGCCATCCGCGCCCATGACCCGGTCACCCGGGCCGAGGCCCGCAAGCGCGCGGTCGAAGCCCTGCGCGCCGTACGCCTGTCCGAACCGGACCGCCGGATGGGCCAGTATCCACATGAATTGTCCGGAGGAATGCGCCAGCGCGTGATGATCGCCATGGCGCTTGCCCTGAAGCCCGAGGTGCTGATCGCCGACGAACCGACCACCGCGCTTGATGTGACGGTCCAGCGCGAAGTGCTCGACCTGCTGCGCGACCTGCAGCGGCAGATGGGAACCGCCATCATCCTGATCACCCATGACATGGGCGTCGTGGCGGAAATGGCCGACCGCGTGATCGTCATGCGCCAGGGACGCCAGGTGGAGACGGCGCCGACTGCCGACATCTTCGACCGGCCACAGGCCGACTATACCCGTGCCCTTCTGGCGGCGGTGCCGCGCATGGGGCAGGGGGCGCCGCGTCCACAGGTTGCCGGCGAGACCATCGCGCGGCTGACGGACGTGGTCGTCCGCTACCCGCTGCGCGGCGGTCTGCTTGGAGGGATCACCCACAACGTCCACGCGGTCGAACATGTGAGCTTCGACATCCGCAGGGGCGAGACCTTCGCCCTTGTTGGAGAATCCGGCTGCGGCAAGTCGACCATCGCCAAGGCGCTCGTCGGTCTCGCCCCGCACCAGGGGCGGATCGAGATCGCCGGGCAGGCGATGGAGGGGCTGGACCCGGCCGCAATGAAGGCGATGCGCCGCAAGGTCCAGATGGTCTTCCAGGACCCGATGGCCGCCCTGAACCCCCGAATGAAAGTGGGCGACCTCATCGCCGAGCCCCTGGTGATCCATGGCATCGGCGATGCGTCCAGCCAGCGGGCAAAGGCCGCAGACCTCATGGCGCGCGTGGGGCTGGAGGCATCGCATCTTGATCGCTATCCGCACGAATTCTCGGGCGGCCAGCGCCAGCGCATCTGCATCGCCCGCGCCCTGGCCCTGCAGCCGGACCTCATCATTGCCGACGAAAGCGTCAGCGCACTTGACGTGTCGGTCCAGGCCCGGGTGCTGGAGCTTCTGCGGGCCCTGCAGTCCGAATTCGGGATGTCCTACCTGTTCATCAGCCACGACATGGCGGTGGTCGACAACATTTCCGACCGTGTCGCGGTGATGTACCTGGGCCAGATCGTCGAGCTTGGCAGCCGCGCACAGATTTTCGGCAACCCTCAGCATCCCTACACGCGTCGCCTGATCAACGCGGTTCCGGTCCCCGATCCCAGTCGGAAGCGCGCCGCCAGTCCGCAAGCCGCAGCCGAGATCCCGAGTCCCCTGCATCCCGTGGGGCAGGAGCCGAGGCGTGTCCTTCTGCGGGATATCGGCGAGGGTCACCTTGTCGGGACGGACACGCCCGGGTGAGACCCTCGCGGGCGTTTGATCGGACTTACAGGCGGCGCCCGTCCGTTCTGGAGAAGAAATGCAGCCGCGACGCCGCGAGGCTGATCTGCAGCCGGTCCCCCCGCTTTGCGACGGCATTTCCTGGCATCCGCACCGTCAGGCGCGTTTCGGAATTGTCGATCACGCAATAGCCATAGGCATCGGCCCCCAGCCATTCGACAGATTGCACTTCCACCGGAAAGGCGTCTGGTCCTTCCGGCGCCGTCTGGATGTCCTCGGGCCTGAGGCCAAGGCGCACCTCGCCATCGATGGCAGGATGATCGACCGTTACCCGGTGTCCGCCCGGAAGGACCAGCGTGCCGTTTTCGCTTCGGACGTCGAAAATGTTCATCGCCGGCGAGCCGATGAAGCCCGCAACGAATTCGTTCGCCGGCGTGGTGTAGACCTCGAACGGGGTGGCGATCTGCTGGGCTATCCCCTGGTTCATGACGATCAGCCGATCGGCAAGGGTCATCGCCTCGACCTGGTCATGCGTCACGTAGAGGGTAGTCTGGCCGGTGCGCAGGTGCAGGTCCTTGATCTGCAGACGCATCTGCACGCGCAGTTTGGCGTCCAGATTGGATAGCGGCTCGTCCAAGAGGAAGGCCGCCGGTTCGCGCACCAGCGCCCGGCCCATCGCCACCCGTTGCCGTTGGCCGCCCGACAGCGCTCGGGGTTTGCGGTCGAGATAGGGTTCAAGCTCCAGCATCGCCGCAGCGCGGGCGACGGCAGCGTCAATGTCCGCCTTGGACATCCCGGCGATTTTCAGCCCGTAGGCCATGTTGTCGCGTACCGTCATGTGGGGGTAGAGCGCGTAGTTCTGGAACACCATCGCGATGTTGCGGTCCCGCGGTTCAAGGGTGTTCACCACCCGGTCGCCGATGCTGATCGTGCCGGAAGTGATCTCCTCCAGCCCCGCGACCATGCGCAGAAGAGTGGACTTGCCGCAGCCCGAGGGGCCGACGATCACCACGAACTCGCCGTTCGCGATGTCGATGGTCACGCCGTGGATCACCTCTTGCCCGGCATAGCTTTTCCGCACGTCTTGCAGCTGGATGCGCGCCATTCACTTCTCCGTTTCGACCAGGCCCTTCACGAACCAGCGCTGCATCAGCACGACCACCAGGATCGGCGGCAGGATCGCGAGGACCGAGGTGACCATCACCAGGTTCCAGGGGGTATCGGCATCGGCGAAGGAGATCATCTTCTTCAGTGCGATGACGATGGTGTTCATTTCGTTGGAGTTCGTGACCAGGAGGGGCCACAGGTATTGCGTCCAGCCGTAGATGAACTGGATCACGAAGATTGCCGCGACGTTTGTCAGTGAGAGGGGCCAGAGGATGTCCTTGAAGAACCGCCAAGGCCCTGCGCCATCGACCCGGGCGGCCTCGAGCAGCTCGTCCGGGATGGTCATGAAGAACTGCCGGAAGAGAAGCGTCGCCGTGGCCGAGGCGATCAGCGGCAGGATGAGGCCGGCGTAGGTGTCGATCAGGCCCAGGTCGACCATGACCTTGTAGGTGGGCTGGATACGCACCTCGACCGGCAGCATCAGGGTGATGAAGATCAGCCAGAAACAGGCCATGCGGAAGGGGAAGCGGAAGAAGACGATGGCATAAGCCGAGGCCATCGAGATCGCGATCTTCCCCAACGCGATCCCGAGCGCGATCAGCGTCGTGTTGCCCAGAAGCCGCCAGAGGCTGACGCCCCCGATCCGCCCGATCCCGCCCGAGAAGGCGTCGCCATAGTTTTCGGCCGCCTCGGGGCCGGGAAGGAGAGGCAGGGGAGGGCGAAGGATCGTCTGCACCGAATGGGTCGAGGCAATGAAGACGTAGTAGATCGGGAAGGCGACGATGATGACGCCCAGGATCATCCACAGGTGCGCCAACGTCCGGGACGCGCCGCGTGCGGCTAGGGGGCTGGTCGTGCTGTCATGCATAGTGCACCCGCCGTTCGATGAAGCGGAACTGGAAGGCAGTCAGGGCGATGACAATGACCATCAGGATCACCGACTGCGCGGCTGAATCGCCGATGATCAGGTTCACGAAGCCGTCGTTGTAGACCTTGTAGACCAGAGTCTCGGTCGCACGGCCGGGACCGCCGCCGGTGACGGCGTGGATGATGCCGAACGTATCGAACAGCGCGTAGACCGTGTTCACCACCAGAAGGAAGAAGGTCGTCGGCGCGAGGAGGGGGAAGACGATGGTCCAGAAGGCGTGCCGCCTGCTGGCCCCGTCGATGGCCGCGGCTTCAAGAAGCGACCTTGGGATCGCCTGCAGCCCGGCCACGAAGAACAGGAAGTTGTAGCTGATCTGCTTCCAGGTCGCCGCCGCCACCACCAGAACCATCGCATCGTCGCCATCCAGAAGCGGGTTCCAGTCGATCCCGATCTGGCGCAGGGGCCATGCCAGCGTGCCGAACGAGGGGTTGAACATGAAAAGCCACAGCATCCCGGCAATGGCGGGCGCCACGGCATAGGGCCAGATCATCAGGGTTCGGTAGAAGCCCTTGCCGCGCACGATCTTCTCGGCCTGCACGGCGAGGAAGAGCGCGATGGCCAGCGCTCCGAAGGCCACCAGAAGCGAGAAGACCACCGTCACCTGCAACGCGTTCAGATAGGCCGGGTCGGCAAGCACCTTCCGAAAGTTGGCCAGCCCGACGAAGGTGCTCGACAGGCCGAACGGGTCCTCTTTCAGCACCGACTGCCGGAAGGCCTGCGCCGCGGGCCAGTAGAAGAAGATCAGCGTGATCGCCAGTTGCGGGGCAAGCAAGAGCCACGGCAACAGCTTGTGCGGAAAGACCGTCCGGCGCATGCGGCATCCTCAGGGTCAGGATAGGGGAAAGCGCTGCGGGCTGGATGGCCCGCAGCGCGCCACTTGGGTCAAGGTGGCGTCAGCCGCCCGCAGCTTCCTGGATCGCGGCATTGCCCCGCTCGACCGCCGCCTTCATCGTCGTGGCGGCGTCCTGCTGGCCCGCGAGCATCTTCTCGAACTCTTCGTTCAGGATGTCGCGGATCTGCGGCAGGTTCGGCGCGCGGACGCCCTTGGAGTTCTCGGTCGGCGCCTTGCCCATCATCTGGGTGATCGGAACCTCCCGCGCGGGGTTCTTCTCGTAGAAGCCCGAGGATTTCGACGCCTCGTAGGCCGCCATCGTCACCGGCAGATAGCCCGACTGTTCGTGGAGATACTGCTGCACATCGGTCTGGGAGAGGTAGTTGAAGAAGGCGGCGACCCCCTTGTAAACCTCGTCCGACTTGCCACCCATCACCCAAAGCGAGGCCCCGCCCGGGATGGTGTTCTGCGGTGCGCCCTCGACCGCGGAGTCATAGGGCAGCTGCCCGATCCCATAGTTGATGCCGGCCTTGACGATGTCGCCAAGCCCGCCCGAGCTTTCGGTCAGGATGCCGCATTCGCCTGAAGTGAAGTTCTGCTTCGCTTCGGACGTGCGACCGCCGTAGACGAAGACGCCTTCCTTGGCGAGATCGGCCAGGGCCTGGAAGTGCCGCACGAAGGGCTCGCTGTCGATCTTCAGCTCGGGCGTTCCCGAAAGCCCGTTCTCGTTCGTGCCCCAGGCCGTGTTGTTCCAGGCCGCAAAGTTCTCGGTATGGATCCAGGTCAGCCAGGTCGAGGTATAGCCGCAGGTCGCTGCACCGCTTTCCTTGATCTTGCGCGCGGCGGCCCAGACTTCGTCCCAGGTCTTCGGCGGGTTGTCGACGTCGAGACCTGCTTTCTGGAAGATGTCCTTGTTGTAGTAGAGGATCGGCGAGGAAGAGTTGTAGGGGAAGGACAGCATCTCGCCTTCCGGGTTCGAGTAGTAGGCGACGATGCCCGGCAGATACTGGCTCTTGTCGAAGGTCGCGCCGTTCTCGGTCAGAAGCTCTGCCACCGGCTTGATCGCGCCCTGCGCCCCCATCATAACGCCGGTGCCGACGTCGAAGACCTGGATGATGTCCGGGGCCTGTCCGGCGCGGAAGGCGGCGATGCCGGCGTTCAGCGTTTCGGGGTAGGTGCCCTTGAAAACCGGTTTCACCACATAGTCGCCCTGGGACGCGTTGAAGTCGCTGGCGATCTTTTCGACCACCTCGGCATTGGCGCCGGTCATGGCGTGCCACCACGAGATCTCGGTCTGCGCCTGGACGGCACCGGGTAGCCCGACGAGGGCGAGCGCCCACAGGGTTTTCGCTGACATGGTTTCGATCCTCCTTATAGATTTCTTGTCGGGGCACTATGGCCCACAGCGATGACGGTTCTGCGACGGTTTGGTTCCCATCGCCGATGCGGAATTTTGCGGGGTTGGCTCAAACAGCGCGTTTTGCGGGCCAGGGCCACAGCGCGGGTCTTGAGCGGCGGCAGGTCGGGCCTTGACCTGCCGCCGGACGGCTTACTGCATTTCGCCTGCACGATCCGCCGCAACAGCCGCTTCGGCCGTGGCAATCGCGGCATTGAAGGCCTCCAGCACTTCCGGGCCGCCCTTCACGTTCGCCTTGAACCATTCGAAGACCGGCTCGACGGCAGACTTGAACGCGGCTTTCTCCTCGGCCGTGGGGACGTAGATCTCACCGCCAGCGGCGCGGAAATCGGCGTAGGCCTGGATTTCCTTGCGTTTGGGCGAGGCGAAGGTCGCCTGCTGCAGGGCCGCAAAGCCGTCGACGACGATCTGCTGTTGCTCCGGCGTCAGCGCCTTGAAGCGGTCGTTCGACATCCACCAGAAGGCACCCATGTAGCTGTGCCCGTCAAGCGTCATGTACTTGATCCCCGCGTCGGTGAATTTCATCGACATGACGTCGGTGATGCCGTTGGCCGTCCCTTCGACAACGCCGGTCTGCAGCGAGGTGAACAGCTCCGGCCACGGGATCGGCGTGGGCGAGGCGCCGAGCGTGGTGGCCAGCGTCTGCGGCAGGTCCGCCGGCACGACGCGCATTTTCAACCCGGCCAGGTCGGCCGGTGCCGCGATGCGCTTCTTGGTGTTGGCATAGTTGCGCCAGCCGCCGGTGTTGCCAATGGTCATCAGCCGGATCTTGTCGCCCGAATCTGCCAGCGCCATCGCCCGCAGCTTCGCGGTGAAGTCGGTGCCAGTCAGCACTTCCTCGGCCACGCGGTCGTCGCTCATCAGGTAGGGCAGGTCGAGGACCTGGATATAGGGGAACAGCCCCGCCGCCCCGCCAGAGGTCGAGATGTAGATGTCGATGGTCCCGTCCGCGACACCCGCCAGGCATTCGTCGCCCTTGGCGCAGAGCTGGGTTCCCATGAAGATCTCGACCCCGATCGCGCCGTTCGAGGCGTTCTCGACGTAGTTCTTGAAGACGACCAGGCCGTCATAGTCCTCGTCCTGTTCGTTCGAGTTCGCGGTGGCGCGCAGCATGATCTCTTGCGCGAAAGCGGCCCCGGCGGTGCCCGCCAGCAGCGCGGCCAGCGCAAGGGATTTGAGTGTTGTTCTGAACATGGTTTCCTCCTGTTGGTTTGTTGTTGATGCGACTGGTCAATTCACGAACCCGGCCAGGCGCGGCAGGGTGAGGGAAAGGGCAGGAATGTAGGTGACGAGCAGGATCACCAGCATCTCGACGGCGAGAAAGGGAAGGACCGCTCGGGCAATGGTCTCAACCCGCAGGCCCGAGACGGCAGAGGTGGCGAAGAGCACCAGGCCCATGGGTGGTGTCAGAAGTCCGATGGTCAGGTTCACCGTCATCACGATGGCGAAATGCACCGGATCGACGCCCAACGAGGTGAAGATGGGCGCCAGGATGGGGCCAAGGATGATGATCGCGGGACCGGCGTCCAGGAACATGCCCACGATGAAGAGGAGGAGGTTCACCAGCAGCAGAAGCAGCAGCGGATTCTCGGTGATGCCCAGCAGCGCCGAAGCCAGAAGCTCGGGGGTGTGGGCCAGCGCCGCCACCGTCTTGAAGGCCATCGCCGCGCCCACCAGCAGCATGACGACCGAACTGGTGATGCCGGCCCGGGTCAGGACGCCGGGAAGATCGCTCCAGGTCAGGGTGCGCAGGATGAAGAGCGAAATGAAGAAGCTGTAGCCCGCCGCGACCGCTGCCGCCTCGGTCGGCGTGAAGACGCCCGAGACGATGCCTCCCATCAGCAGGACCGGTGTCATCAGTGGCCAGAAGGCGGCTCCGGCCGCCCGGCCCGCCTCGGCCCAACTGGCGCGCGGTTGGGCCTCGGGCAGCTTGTAGCGGTTGGCCATCAGCTTGATCGTGATCATCAGCGCGACGCCGATCAGGATGCCCGGCACGATCCCGGCCAGGAACAGCGCGGCGACGCTTTCGCCCATGACATAGGCGTAGATGATCATGATTCCCGAGGGCGGGATGATCGGCCCGATGATCGCGCTTGCGGCGGTGATCGCGGCGGCAAAGGGCTTGGGATACCCCTTCTTCTCCATCTGCGGGATGATGATCGATCCCAGCGCCGAGACATCCGCCACCGCCGACCCAGAGATGCCCGCGAAAAGCATCGAGTCCACGACGTTCACCTGCGCAAGGCCGCCCCGGAAATGCCCGACCATTGCCTGCGCGAAGCCGACGATCCGGGCAGAGATGCCGCCCCGGTTCATCAGTTCGCCCGCCAGCATGAAGAAGGGGATCGCCATCAGCGGGAAGGAATTCATCCCCTCGTAGACGTTCCGATAGAGGAGGACGATGTCGCGCTCCTGCCCGTTCAGCCACAGAAGCAGGGCAGGGGCCGCCAGAAGGCCGAAGACCACCGGCAGGCCCAGCATCAGGAAGACGATGAAGAGGGGCAGGAAGAAGCTCAGCACCTACTCGGCCCCCGATCCCAGCACGACGGTTTCGGGGATGACCTTCAGTCCATCGGGGCCACGGATCAGCGCGTAGATGTTGCGTAGCGCCAGTTCCACGGCGACCAGCAGCAAAAGCGCCACGCCGACGAGCAGCGAGGCCATCATCCAGGACTTCGGCACCTTCATCCACACTGACAGATCCAGGCTGACCGGCACCCAGAGCGAGTCCGTCTCGAACCGGCCACCCAGGCCCGTGACTTCGGACCAGCCGATGCCAAGGGCGACCCAGAGGACCAGGATCGTCACCCCCATCAGCACCACCGACAGCGCCGTGGCGACGGCACGGGGCAGAAGGCGGATCACCATGTCGATGGCGACAAAGCCGCCACGGCGAAAGGCGGTGGGTGCCATCAGGCCGGTGGACCACAGCATCAGGAAGCGCGAGGCCTCCTCGGGCCAAGGAAGCGCGTTGTTCAGGGCGTAGCGAAAGAACACCTGCAGCAGGATGACCACGACCATCAGGCCAAGACAGACCGCCCCGATCCAGCGGCCAAGCGCCAGAAGCGCGCCGGTGATCAGGCCCAGGCCGTTGCAGATGGCCAGTAGTGCGGTCACGTCTCCTCCCTTCGTCCCCCGCTTCCCGGGGTCAGCCGTCAAAACGTCCGTACCTGCCTTTCGCGAAGACCAGCGGGTCGCCCTCCTCCAGGGCCAGCCGCAGGACCTGTCCCACGATGATCAGATGATCGCCCCCGTCATGCGTCGCGTGCTGGGAGCAGTCGAAGCGGGCCAAGGCGCCCGGCAAGATCGGCACGCCTTCATCGTTGGGCTGCCAGTCAAGGTCCTCGAACCCCCGGCCACTTCGCGAGAACCGCGCCGGGAGGTCAGAGTGGTCCTGCCCAAGGATATGGATCGCGTAGTGCCGCGCCTCGGCGAAATGGGCAAAGCGGCGCGAGCTGCGCGCCAGCGACCAAAGGACCAGTGCCGGATCCAGTGAAAGGCTGGCGAAACTGTTGGCGGTGAACCCCATCGGCCCGTCGGGACCCGCGATGGTGACCACGGTCACCCCGGTGGCGAACCGTCCCAGCGCATCGCGGAACACCCGCGCATTGGCTGCGTCGGGCAAGACCTCAGTGGTCTGGATGCCGCCATCGGCCATCACGGCACCTCATGTCCCTGGGCGAGCGTGTACAGCTCGAACCAGGTCTGGCGATCCATCGGTACCTGCAGGGCGTCGGAGATCCGCACGATCCGGGAAAGGGTGTTAGTGCCGAGGACCGGGATCACCTGGGCCGGGTGGTGCAGAAGCCAGGCCACCGCGACGGCGGTCCAGTCGACCCCGGCGGCGCGTCCCAACGCGTCCATCCGTGCGCTGAGGGCGCTGCTGGCTTCTGCGCGCAGATGGCCCCCGGCCAGCGGGCTCCAGGCCATGGGTGGGATGCCGCGCTCTTGCAGGAAAGCAAGGTCGCCGTTGGTGAAGGGGTCGCGGCAGTTCAACGAGAGTTCGATCTGGTTGGTGACCAGAGGCTTCGACATCGCCGATTGCAGCAGCGTGAAATCCCAGGGGCGGAAGTTCGACACCCCCACGGCCCGCACCTTGCCGCTGGCTACCAGAGCATCGAGGGCCGACCCGGTCTCATGCTGGTCCATCAGCGGGTCGGGGCGGTGGATGAGCAGGAGGTCGATCCGGTCCGTCGCCATCTCGCGCAAAGAGGCCTCGACCGAAGCGGTGATATGTGCGGCCGAGCTGTCGTAGTATTTGACCCGCGCGGCCGAATGGCGTCCCACCGGCGCGATGATGTCGCATTTCGTCACGATCTCGATCTGGTCGCGCAATCCGGGCGCCGCGCGCAAAACCGCACCAAGCAGTCCCTCGGCCGTGTAACCGCCGTAGATGTCGGCCTGGTCCATCGTGGTGATGCCCTGCGCCAGACATGTCTCGACCTTTTCCTGCACGTGGCCCGGCGAAGTGTCGGGGTCATCCCCGAGCCGCCACATGCCGTAGACCAGCCGCGATATGGTGATCGGACCAAGGGAAACGCGGGGCATGGTCATCAGCGGCGCAATCCGGTGCCAAGGGGGGTCGCGGGGGTGTAATCGGGAACCCGGCCATAGGCGTGGGGCAGCGAGCAGGTCTTCAGCTGCGGCATGACCTTCGTCCCGAAATGATCGCATTCGTCGAGGTGCGGATAGCCCGAGAAGATGAAGGCCCGGATCCCCATCGCCTGGTATTCCTCCAGCTTGGACATGACCTGATCGACCGACCCGACCAGCGCCGCCCCGCAGCCCGACCGGGCCCGGCCGATCCCCGTCCAGAGATGCGGCTCGACATAGCCGAACTGGTCCGCCAGCTCGCGCGCCCGGGCCTGGTGCGCCACGCCCAGACTGATCGAGTCATGCGCCCGGTTGCGGATGATGCGGCCGTATTCGTCGTCCAGTTTCGAGACGATGTAGTCGGCGTAGTCCCGCGCCTCGGCCTCGGTGTCGCGGACGATCATGTGGACCCGGAGGCCGTAGTCCAGCGTCCGGCCATGCGCCTCGGCCCGGGCGTGGACGTCCTGCATCCGCTGGGCGAGCACCTCTTTGGGTTCGGGCCACATCAGGTAGACGTCGCACTGCGCCCCGCACAGTTCCAGCGCATCAGGGGAGTAGCCGCCAAAGTAGAGGAGCGGCCCGCCGTTCTGCTGGAAGGGCTTTGCCGGATCGGCGGTCAGCTTACTGATCTTGTAGACCTCGCCGTCATACTCGATGTGGTCCTGCGTCCAGGCCTGGCGCAGGATTTCCACCACCTCGTGGCTTCGCTTGTAGCGGTAGGTGCTGTCCGCGACCTCGCCCGGGAAGTCCGAGGAGATGACGTTCAGCGTCAGCCGCCCCCGCAGCATGTGGTCCAGCGTCGCCACGGTCCGCGCCAGCATCACCGGCTGCATCTCGCCGCAGCGGATGGCGGCCAGGAAATTGATCCGGTCGGTGATCGTCGCACAGCCCGCGACGAAGGACAGCGTGTCCTGCCCCACCTGGTAGGACGACGGGCACAGGATGTTGCGGAAGCCATGCCCCTCGGCCCGCAAAACGATGTCGGAACAATGCGCCCAGCTTGACCGCAGGTCACCGTCCGGCACGCCCAGGAACTGGTAGTCGTCCGAGCAGAGCGCCGCGAACCAGCTGACCTCGCAAGCATCGAGATCGGGCGAGGTGATCGGGACAACCGACATGATTCTCTGGCTCCGGCTGCTGCTTTCCACTTGCGTAGCATCGGCATTGATGTAGATCAATCATGTATCAATTCTGGATGCGACGTAATGGCCCACCCCGGTTCGCTGCCGCTCTATCAGCAGATCGCCGAGCTTCTGATCCGCGACATTGCAGCCGGTCGTCTGATCGACGGCGAGCGTCTTCCGCCGGAGCGGGACATGGCCGCAAACCTGGGCATTGCCGTCGGAACCTTGCGCCAGGCGTTGAAGTCATTGACCGAGAAGGGTCTGCTCCACCGGGTGCAGGGCTCGGGCAACTACATCCGCTCAAAGCCAGATGCGCCGTCTGTCTATGCGCTGTTCCGGCTGGAACGGGTCGAGGGTGGCGGCCTGCCCACGGCCCGCGTCCTGTCGGTGGACCGCTGCACCAAAAGCCCCGCCTTGCCCCGCTTTGGCAGCCATTCCGAAGGCCACCGTATCCGCCGTCTGCGTTTTCTGTCCGGCCAGGTCGCGGCGGTCGAGGAAATCTGGCTGGATGGCGCCGAGGCCGACCGGATCGCGCCCGGCGACCTGTCGGAGTCGCTTTACCTCTTCTACCGTCAACGTCTCGGCATCTGGATTTCGCGGGCCGAGGACAGCATTGGCCAAGGCCCCTTGCCCGACTGGTCGCCGTCGGAATTTCCCCATGCGCCAGGCACCCCGTTGCCCTTGATCACCCGCATCAGCTGGGCGCAGGACGGCCGGTCGGTCGAGGCCTCCTTCACCTGGTATGACCCTGAAACCGTGCGCTACGTCGCGCGCCTGAAATAGGACGAACCATGCTGCGCTACGGGATCATCGGCTGCGGGATGATGGGGCAGGAACACCTGCGCAACATCGCTTTGCTGGAAGACGCCACGGTCGCCGCGATCTTCGAGCCTGATCCGGCCATGCGCGCTGCAGCTGCAAGCCTGGCGCCCGGCGCCCGGATGGTCGGCTCTGTGGCCGAAGTGCTGGCGGTGGCCGAGGTGAACTGCCTTTTGATCGCCAGCCCGAACCATCTGCACCTGTCGCAGCTTGAGGAGATCGCCCGCATTCGTCCCTTGCCGGTCCTCTGCGAGAAACCGCTGTTCACGGACCCCGCCGACGCGCCCCGGCTGGCTGCACTGCGCGCGAGCTACCCCGCGCCGATCTGGGTCGCGATGGAATACCGCTACATGCCCCCCGTGGCGCACCTGCTGCGCGAGGCACATACGGCGACCGGCGGTGCCAAGATGCTGACCATCCGCGAACACCGCTTCCCCTTCCTGCAGAAGGTCGGCGACTGGAACCGCTTCAACCGCAACACCGGCGGCACTCTGGTCGAGAAATGCTGCCACTTCTTCGACCTTATGCGCCTTGTCGCGGGCTGCAATCCCGTCCGGGTCATGGCCAGCGGCGGGCAGGCGGTGAACCACCTGGACGAGGTCTATGATGGCCAGCCTTCGGACATCTGGGACCACGCCTATGTCATCGTTGATTTCGAGTCCGGCCTGCGGGCGATGCTGGAACTGTGCATGTTTGCCGAAGGCAGCCGGTATCAAGAGGAAATCTCGGCCGTGGGTCCCCTTGGAAAGATCGAATGCCTCGTGCCAGGTCCGGGCCGCTTCTGGCCAC
The DNA here is from genome assembly GCF_041913445.1 of Tabrizicola sp. Classification (GTDB taxonomy): domain Bacteria; phylum Pseudomonadota; class Alphaproteobacteria; order Rhodobacterales; family Rhodobacteraceae; genus Tabrizicola. Next base: position 92,658 of record NZ_JAYSFG010000012.1, on the reverse strand, counting down.
CGCATCTGGGTCCGGCCCCGACACCCAAGGTCATCCTCAGCCCGCGCAATCCGGCAGGACCCGTCGAACTGGAGATTCCGGTAGACCCCATGCTTCTTGCCGCGGGGGATCACAATGGATCGACGTTCTACCAGCACCAGGGTTTCCAGCAGGCAGCCTTGGGCATTCATCATCCGGAGGTTTCGTTGAACGACGGCTGGTGGGCCGCCGCGATCGGGATGGCTGCCCAACAAAGTGCGCTGACAGGTCAGGCCGTCGATCTGCGTGACGTTACCTACGCTCCAAGTCCCTAGCCTTGCAGCGCGATCCTGGCGCGATGGTCCGGGATGCGAAGTTTCCCAGGGCAGAGACTTAACGCCCTAAAGCCAGAAGATCGGCCGCAACTGCGCGACCACTGGTCCACCCTGCTTCGGCCGTGTTGCCCAGGCACCAATCACCACCAAGATACATCTGCCCGGACCGATCCGACAGGAATGGAAGCCCTAGCGGCCGGCTTGCACGCGCATAGCGCCAACGGTGCGCCACGGCGTGAAGCGCCTCGGCTGGCTTGCGCCCGAGGTGATCGCAAAGCAGGGGCAGCATCATTTGCGCAATGTCCGGCAACTCTTGGTCAAGATGGCGGTTGCTGAAGTCGGCATTTGCATGTGCGACCCACAATTGCAGGTCTCCCTGACGGCCAGGCTTCGAATTCCCCAGCGTGATGAGGTCCAAGTCACCGGGCGGCTGCGCGAATTTCTGGTCCTGCACGTGACCCTGCCCGGCAAAAGCCGCCATCAGGGTCAGGCAGGGTGACATCTGGACGCCAGACACTTCCTTGCAGAGAGGATGTGTTGTTCCCAGAAGGCGGATGATCTGGGGGGCGGGCAGGGTAAGGACGACGCGGTCGAAGGTTTCAGAATGATCCCCCACGGTTACGCGCCAGCCGGCATCGACCCTGTCGACCGTGCCGATCGTTGACCCGACGCGGACGTCGATGCCTTGGGCAAGGTAACGGGCGAAGCCGGACATCCCCGGAAGCCCGACGAAGGAAGGGGACGCGTTTGAGGTCCCGGCACCTGGCTCCCAGCGCGCCAATGCGCCCGCAGCCTCGGCTTCCTTCAGAAGCGCCGCGAACGGGGCTCCCGTCGCCGACACCTGGGACGCGCCGTGGTCGAACTGAAAGCCCCCTTCGGCGCGACGCGTGGCCAATCGTCCGCCAACCCCACGCCCCTTGTCGAAGACGACGACTTCAAGCCCTGCCGCAACCAGGTCTCGGGCGCAGGCAAGGCCAGTGATCCCGGCACCGACGATGGCCACTCGCATCTTCATCATGTCGTCAGTACAGGCCCGCGACCCGACCGCGCAGGGCAACCAGGGCAAGCACCGTGTCGATCGTCGGGGTCGGCGTCGCGGTGATGCGGCCAAGCTCCTGGACCGAGCCAACAAGGGCGTCGATTTCCATCGGTCGGCCCGCATCAAGGTCCTGCAGCATCGAGGTCCGGTGCGCCCCCACGGCGGCCCCTCCGTCGATCCGGCGTTCGACGTCGATGGGGAAAGTCACGCCCAGCTTTTCCGCGATCTCCTGCGCTTCCAGCATCATGCGCCGCGCCACGTCACGCGTGCCGGGATCGGTGCAGAGCACGTCCAGCGTGGCATGGGTGAGGGCCGAGATCGGGTTGAACGACAGATTGCCCCACAGCTTGACCCAGATCTCGTCGCGCAGGCGGGGCCGGACCGGGGCTTTCAGTCCCGCGGCCTGCAAGGCCTGCGACAGGGCGGTGGCGCGGTCGGACTTCGATCCGTCGGGCTCACCCAAGGAGAAGCGGTTGCCCTCGATGTGGCGGATCGTCCCGGGTTCGCTCACCTCGGCCGCCGGGTAGACGACGCAGCCCAGGACGCGGTCGGGGCCGAAGCCGTCCCACTGCACGTTGCCGGGGTCGACGCTGTGCAGCCGGGTCCCTTCCAGGGGGCCGCCGATCTTGTGGAAATACCACCACGGCACCCCGTTCACGCCGCTGACGACGGTGGTCGAGGGCCCAAGGAGGGGTTGCATCGCACCGACCACCGGCGGCACCGAATGGGCCTTCAGCGTGACGATCACATAGTCCTGCGGCCCCAGATCCGACGGATCGGCGCTGGCGCGGACCGGGACGGTGACCGGCGCGGCCCCCTCTTCCAGAAGCGTCAGGCCCTTGGCCTGCATCGCCGCCAGGTGCGGCCCGCGCGCCACGATGCTGACGTCGGTTCCGGCCTGCACCAGCTTTGCAGCCATGTATCCGCCGATCGCGCCGGCGCCGAAAATGCAGATCTTCATGTCCCGTTCCCCGCCTCAGGCCTGCTGGCCAAGCCCCAGTTTCTCGGCCAGGCCGATCCGCTGCAGCTTGCCCGTCGCGCCCTTGGGGATTTCCTCCAGGATGATCACCCGGCGCGGCACCTTGAAATCCGCCATCCGCGTGGCGCAGAAATCGCGGATCTCGCGTTCGGTCGCTTCCTGCCCCTCGCGCAACACGACCGCCGCCGCGACCTCCTCGCCCAGCTTGGGATGCGGCATGGCGAAGGCCACGACCTGCTGGATCGCCGGGTGGTCCAACAGGATGCCGTCGACCTCAAGCGGGCTGATCTTCTCGCCGCCGCGGTTGATGATCTCCTTCAGACGCCCGGTCAGGCGCAGATACCCCTCGTCGTCCAACGCTCCCTGGTCGCCGGTGCGGAACCAGCGGCGGCCCTCGGCCTCGAAGAAGTTCTTGGCGTTGGCCTCGGGATTGCCCTCGTAGCCCGGCGTCACGTTCGGACCCGAGATCACCACCTCGCCCGTACCGTCGATCAGCCGGTTCTCGACTTCATGCGCGATGCGGACCAGCGGACCCGCTGCGACGCCGACCGAGCCCGGCTTCTGCGCGCGGGGCGGCAGGGGGTTGCAGGCCATCTGGTGCGTCGCCTCGGTCATACCATAGGCCTCGATCACCGGAGCGCCGAAGGTTTCGGCCAGTTCCAGCATCACCTGTGCCGGAAGCGAGGCCGAGGACGAGCGCAAGAAGCGCAGCGGGTGCGCCTCGATCACGTCGCGGTTACGCGCGGCGCGGGACAGGATCGCCTGGTGCATGGTCGGCACGGCGGTGTACCAGGTGGGTTCGGCCTCTTTCATCCAGCCGAAGAACTTCAGCGCATCGAAACCCGGCGCGCACCAGACCGAGCCGCCCGCCGCCAATGAGGCGGTGACGGCCGCGATCAGGCCGTGGATGTGGAAGAGCGGCATCACGTTCAGGCAGCGGTCCGCAGGGGTAAGTGCCAGGGACGCGCCGATATTCCGGGCCGATGCCACCAAGTTCGACTGCATCAAGGGGACGATCTTCGGCCGCGAGGTGGTGCCCGAGGTGTGCAGGATCAGCGCCGTCGAATCGGGGCCGGGTTTTCCGGACGGAGCCGGGGCTTCGGCCCGCGGGCCGCTGAGACGGAACTGCCCCGCGGGGTCGTTCGCCTCGCTGTGCAGGCGCAGGATCGTCATGCCAAGCGGCGCGGCGGCCGCGAGGGCGGGACCTTCGTAGCCCTCCGGAACCACGATGGCCTTGGCCCGAAGATCCTCCAGGTAGAAGCTGAACTCCTTCTCCTGATAGGCGGGGTTCAGCGGCGCGGTCACCGCCGCCTGCGCGATGGTCACGAAGGCCGTCGCCATTTCCGGGCCGTTCGGAAGGACGATGGCCACCCGGTCCTCCGCCCCGATCCCGAATGCCCGCAGGTCTGCCTCGACCTGCGTCGCCAGCGCCCGAAGACCGCCGTAGCTCAGCCACGCCCGCCCCGGAGCACCGATGGCCTTTGATCCCGCATCCTTGTCGGCCAGCAACGCAGAAACTGTGGCTGTCATCTTCTCTTCTCTCTCTTCGTGTCCGGGTAGTTCAGCCAGAGACCTAGCGCGAGGCGGCGTAGTAGGAAACCTTCCGCTCCAGATAGGCGAGGAATTCCGACAGGGCGAAGGCCAGACCGAACAGGACGATCAGCACGGCCCAGAATTCCGCCATCAGGAACTGGCTGGAATACAGTTCGAACAGCGCCCCAAACCCGACGATCGAGATCAGGAGCTGGCCGATGATCACCCCCTTCACCGCGCGGATCACCCCGATGCGGACGCCGCCCAGGATCTCTGGCAACGCGGCCCAGAAGTAGACCTTGACGAAGGCATCCATCGGCGATGCGCCGAAGCTGCGTGCCATTTCGACCAGCGACCGGTTGATCTGCCGCACCCCGGCGCGGGCGTTCAGGATGATGATCCAGATCGCGAAAAGCGTGGTCGTGATGATCACTGTCTTGGTCCCGAAGCCGAAGAGCACCATCAGTACCGGCACCAGCGCGGTCAGCGGCGCGGACAGGAAGATGTTGACCCAGGGCAACAGAAGCTCGTCGATGATCCGGTTCTTGCCCATCAGGATGCCAATCGGGATCCCGATGACGATGGCAAAGAATACTCCCGCCAGGAAGGCATAGGCCGTGACCCAAAGCGCGTTCAGGAAGGCCTTGGTCGGAACCAGCCCGACCAGCGTCGCCACCACCTCCGAAAACGGCGGAATGAAAAAGGTCAAGCCCAGCCGGCCCACCACCTCCCACAGCAGTGCCCAGAGGATCAGCGACGACAGGGCCGGGAGTTTGTAGCCATAGAACGTCATGCGACCCTACTCCACATAGCTGCGCAGCGAGGCCCAGATACGATCGACGATGTCGAGGTATTCGGAGTCGCGGCGGATGTTGTCCACGCTCTTGTCGCGGAAGCTGGAGGGACGGATGATTTCCGACACCCGGCTGGGACGCGGCAGCAGGATGGCGATCTGATCCGAGACGTAGACCGCCTCCTCGATGGAGTGGGTGACGAAGATGAAGGTCTTCTTCTCGTTCTTCACCAGTTGCAGCAGGTCTTCCTGGAACTTGCGCCGGGTCTGTTCGTCGACGGCCGAGAAGGGCTCGTCCAGCAGCAGCACCTGCGCGTTGACAGAAAGCGCGCGGGCCAGGCCCACCCGCTGGCGCATACCGCCAGAGAGCTGATGGGGAAACTTCTTCTCGAACCCCGCAAGGCCGACCTCGCGGATGTATTTCTCGGCGATGGCCTCGCGCTCGGACTTGGCGACGCCGCGCAGTTCCAGCCCGAAGGCCACGTTGCGGATGACGCTGGCCCAGGGCAGAAGCGCAAAATCCTGGAAGACGAAGGACCGGTCCGGGCCGGGTCCGGTGACGCGCTGGCCGTTGACCTCGATCTCGCCCGAGGTCGCTGGCAACAGGCCCGCGATGATCTTCAGCAGCGTGGTCTTGCCGCAGCCCGAGGGGCCGAGAAGCGAGGTCAACTCGCCACGCGGGAATTCCAGCGACAGGTCCTTCAGTGCCTGAACGTCGCCATAGACCTTCGAGACATTGCGGACGGAAACGGCGCTGTCGGTCACGGCCTGCCGTGTCTCGGGCTTAATCGGCTGCATATCCACGGTTGTTCCCTTCAAAGAGGACGTTTTCAAGCTTCTCAAGCAGGTTCAGGAAGATCACTGCCAGAAGGATGATCGAGAAGATGGCCGCGTACATGCTGGGGTAGTCGGCGATGGAGCGGCTGTAGGTGATGATGTCGCCAACCCCGGTCGGCGTGATCTTCAGTTCGGACAGGATGGCCCCGATGAACCCGGCCGAGACGCCCAGGCGCAGGCCCGAGAAGATGACGGGCGAGGCTGCGGGAAGGATGATCTTCAACAGCACGTCCCGATCGCGGGCCAGGAAGGACGTCGCCATTTCCTTCAGCGAGGCCGGCGTGTTGCGCACCGCCGAGGCCGTGTTCAGCACGATGACGGGCATGGCCATGATGCAGACGACGAAGACCTTCGAGGTCAGGCCGATGCCGTAGACCATGACGAGGATCGGGATCAGCGCGGCCAATGGCGCTGCCTGCATGACGATGAAGATGGGCGAGAAGAGCCATTCGAAGCCCTTGCTGAGACCGATCCAGAGGCCCAGCCCAATTCCGAAGACGGCCGAAATCGCCACGCCCACCACCAGGGGCTGCAGCGTTTCGGCATAGGCCATGAAGATCGACCCGTCGAAGGTCATCCGGCCCAGGGCCGCCATCGAGTCGAGGAAGGTCGGGAAGGCATAGCTGACCGGAACGCGTCCGGCGATCTCCCAGGTCCCGAACACGATCAGGGCGGACAGGAGTTTCAGCAAGAGGGGACGGTGTCTGGTCACGTCGCGGTCCACCCGGCAAGAAGGGGAAGGCCGTCGGCAGTCGGGCTGCCGACGGTCGATCTGAAGTTACTGCGCCATTGCCGCGTCGAGGGGCGCGAAGTACCAGAAGTCCTCGGGGTTCAGCGTGGCCGGGTCGCCTTCCAGCTGGCCGGCCTCCACGAACCATTCCATGTCCGCCTTCGCCGCTTCGCGGCCGCCGCCGTTCGGGTCGTACAGGCCGCCAGCCACCGCTTCGGTGTAGAACCCGTCGATCTCGGCCAGGACTTCCTCGGGCAGCTGGCCGATCGGGCCATCCGGATTGGTCTCGCGGCGGATGATGGTCGGGTCCTTGGCCATGTCGGTCCAGGTGCTGTGCAGCGCCTTGACCAGGATGTTCACCGCCTCTTCGTTCTCCTTGATCCAGTCGAGGTTGGCGAACAGCGCTTCGTCGCTGGCCTTCACCTCGAACATCGGCAAGGAGTTGAAGCGGTCGCCAGCTTCCTCGATGATCTTGTTGCGGTTGGAAAGGTCGAGGATCGTGGCTTTGCCTTGCCCCGCCAGCAGCGCAAGCACGCGCTTGTCGGACCCCGGGACATAGGACCGCTCGCCGAAGGTGATGCCTTCCTTCTGCTCGATAACGTTGGCGATGGAGTCGGTGCCGCCCCCGCGCGAGTGCAGCATGATCGGCTGGCCGTCCAGGTCCTTCAGGGTTTCGAATTCCTTGGTCGCGACCGGGAAGAACACCAGTTTCGACAGCTGGAAGATGATCCGGACCGGCGCTTTGGACCGCTGCATGGCGGCGTAGGGGGTGCCGAACGCGATATCCATGTCGCCGCTCAGCACGGCCTGGATCGCCAGTTCCTCTTCTGCGAAAGCGGTCCATTCGTAATCCAGCCCGTTGGCCTTGGCGCGGTCGAGCGCGACGAAGAAGGCGGCCATCTCGTCCGAGGGCGGTTCGGCCAGGGCAATGCGGATCGTGTCGGCCTGCGCGGTCGACAAGGATACGCTGGCGGCAAGGGCAAGCCCTGCAAGTCTTCCGATAATGGCGTTCATGATTCTCCTCCCTGAGAATTCGGTTCACTGCCGGTTTTGCTCGGATCGGCCTCCTGTTCCCTCCGGTCCGGGCGGTCTGTCTTCTGCTTTCACACCTCTCCGAACAGCCGTCTGGCCACCGAGCCAAGATGCTTGCGCATCGCCTCGTAGGCCGCCCCGGGGTCGCGGTCGGCAATCGCCAGGGCAATCGCGTCGTGCTCGGGAAAACTGGAATGATCGCGCGAGGGGCGTTCGGTCTCTCGGGTCACGTTGCCCCAGGCCACCGCGCGCCGCACCTCGTTCAACTGGTCGAAAAGGGTCAGGAGAAGCAGGTTGTCGCTGGCCTCGGCGATCGAGCGATGGAAGAGATCGTCCTGGATCTCGTATTCCTTCCAGGTGCTTGCGTTCTTGGCGCCCTCGATGGCGCGGCGCATCTTCTGCAATGCCTCGGCCGACGCATTGACCGCGGCCTCGCGGGCGATCGCCGGCTCGATCGCCATGCGCGCCCGCATCATGCGGAATGGCGTCAACTGCCGGGCAAGGTCCACCATCGGGCTCGGCTGGTCGGCCCCAGCCTGGGGTGCGCCATCAGCCACGAAGGTTCCCTTGCCGACGTGGCGCCAGATCACTCCATCGCGTTCCAGCGCATCCAGCGCCTTGCGCAGGGTTGCCCGGGACAATCCAAGCTGGTCGGACAAGTGACGCTCGGGCGGCAGGCGTCCGCCGCCTGCAAAGCCGCCCTCCTTGATGAACTCGCGCAAGCGGGCCACCGGGTTCAGCACATCTGTTGTCTGATCGCGCATACAGTGCCCCTGATTGGTCAACCAATTACCCCATAAAGGGAACGCTAAGCCCCGATTGGTCAAAAATCAATCGAAAATTGGTACAAGGTAAGCCCGAAAATGCCGAACCAATTCGATTGATTTCAGACCGGTCCTGAGATAGCGTCCGCCGCAGACGTCCGCCCTGAAGAGGTAGAAAATGGCCGACTACGTGATCCCCGCCCCCAAGATTCCCTCGATTCCCGTCAGTGGCGGCGGGGAATTTCCCGTCCGCCGCGTCTATTGCATCGGGCGCAACTATGCCGCCCATGCGGTCGAGATGGGCCATGACCCGGATCGCGAGCCGCCCTTCTTCTTCCAGAAGAACCCCAACAACCTCGATTCGTCGGGAGAGTTCCCGTACCCGCCGCACAGCAACGACGTCCACCACGAGGTGGAATTGGTCATTGCGCTGAAATCCGGGGGCACGAACATCTCCATCGCCGACGCGCTCAACCATGTCTGGGGTTATGCGGTGTCGCTGGACATGACGCGCCGTGACCTGCAGGGCGAAGCGAAGAAGCTTGGCCGCCCGTGGGAGATCGGCAAAGCCTTCGAACGCTCGGGTCCCGTGGGGCCGCTGCAACCGGCCTCGCAGGTGGGCCATCCCGACCACGGACGGATCGAGCTGAAGGTAAACGGCGACCTGCGCCAGGAGGGCGACCTGAACCAGATGATCTGGAAGGTGCCGGAAATGATCTCCTACCTGTCGGAGTACTTCGAGCTGCAGGCCGGCGACGTGATCATGTCCGGCACCCCTTCGGGCGTGAACGCGGTGGTTCGCGGCGACACGATGGAGGCGAGCATCGAGGGGCTTGGCTCGCTGACCGTCAAGGTCGTCTGACCGTGCGGGGCGGAAGCGTCGACTTGGCGCTTTCGCCCCGCCGGCAAGCGGTTTAGGTTCCGCGACACGCTGTTGGGCGGTCGGTGCAGATGCCATCGCCTTGCCCGCGGCTTGGCGCCATAGACAACATCAGGGCTGCAAATGACCGATCGTTCCGTTCCCGACATCATCTACACAAAGGTTGACGAGGCCCCCCAGTTGGCATCGGCATCGCTCCTGCCGATCATCAAGTCCTTCGCAGCGGCGGCGGGCGTTTCGGTCGGGGTCCGGGACATCTCGCTTGCGGGCCGCATCATCGGCGCGTTCCCCGAACGCCTGACGCCCGCCCAGCGGCAGGAGGACGACCTGGCCGTTCTTGGCGAACTGGTCACCAAGCCCGAAGCGAACGTGATCAAGCTGCCGAACATCTCGGCCTCGGGTCCGCAACTGGTCGCCGCAATCAAGGAATTGCAGGGGCAGGGCTATGATCTGCCCGACTATCCCGAGGACCCGTCTACGCAAGAGGAAAAGGAAGCCCGCCGCCGCTATGACGCGATCAAGGGCTCGGCGGTGAACCCGGTCCTGCGCGAGGGCAACTCGGACCGCCGCGCGGCCGTGGCGGTGAAGAACTATGCCAAGGCCAACCCACATTCGATGGGGACCTGGTCGGGGGACAGCAAGACCCGCGTTTCGACCATGTCGGGTGGGGATTTCCGGTCGAACGAGAAATCCCGGACGCTGACCGAGGCGCAGGCAGGCGCCGCGCGGGTCGAGCTGGTGGGCAAGGACGGTTCGGTCACCCTGCTGAAGGACGGCGTGAAATACCTGCCCGGCACGGTGGTCGATGCTACCTTCATGTCCGTGAAAGCGCTGAAGACCTTCCTCGCGCGGCAGATCGACGAGGCCAAGGCGGAAGGCGTGCTCTTCTCGATCCACCTCAAGGCCACGATGATGAAGGTCTCGGATCCGATCATCTTCGGACATGCGGTCAGGGCCTTCCTTGCCCCGGTCTTCGAAAAGCATGGCGCGGCGCTGGAGGCCGCCGGGGTCGATCCGAACTCTGGTCTCGGCACGCTGCTGGACCGGGTGGGCACCCTGCCGAACGCCGCCGAGATCGAGGCCGACATCGCCGCCGTGATGCGGGACCGGCCCGCGCTCTACATGGTGAACTCGGACAAGGGCATCACCAACCTGCACGTTCCCTCGGACGTCATCGTCGACGCCTCGATGCCCGCGCTGATCCGGGCGGGCGGCAAGGGCTGGGGGCCGGATGGCAAGGCCGCCGACACCAATTGCGTGATCCCCGACAGCTCCTACGCCGCGATCTATGACGAGGCGATCAGCTACTTCAAGGCGACCGGCGCGCTGGACCCGTCCACGGCGGGCACGGTGCAGAACATCGGCCTGATGGCCCAGAAGGCCGAGGAATACGGCTCGCACCCCACCACCTTCGAGATCCCGAAGGACGGAACCGTGCGGCTGATCGCAGCCAATGGCGACGTGCTGCACCAGCACGAGGTCGAAGCCGGCGACATCTGGCGCGCGGCCGCCACGCGCAAGGCCCCGATCGAGGACTGGGTCCGCCTCGCCATCGACCGCCAGCGTGCCGAGGGGTGCCAGGCGATCTTCTGGCTGGACGCATCCCGCCCACATGACGCCGAGCTCATCAACTACGTCAAGCCGATCCTGCAGTCGGCCGGTGTTGCGGACCGGTTCCAGATCCTCGCCCCGCGCGAGGCGACGCGGCTCTCGCTGGAGACGATCCGCAAGGGCCAGAATTCCATCGCCGTTACCGGCAACGTGCTGCGCGACTACCTCACTGACCTGTTCCCGATCCTGGAACTCGGCACCTCGGCCAAGATGCTGTCCATCGTCAAGCTGATGAACGGCGGCGGGATGTTCGAGACGGGCGCCGGCGGATCGGCCCCGAAGCACGTCCAGCAGCTGGTCGAGGAGAACCACCTGCGCTGGGATTCGCTGGGCGAATTCTGTGCGCTGGGGGAAAGCCTGAAGTTCCTGGCCGACGTGAAGGGCAATGCCAAGGCGCGCGTGCTGGGCAAGGCGGTCGATGTCGCGACCCAGGGCGTCCTTGACCACGACAAGTCGCCGAAAGGCCGCGTGGGCCAGACCGACAACCGCGACAGCCATTTCTACTTCGCTCTCTACTGGGCCCAGGCCCTAGCCGCGCAGGCCGAGGACAAGGACCTCGCCGCGCATTTCGCGCCCATCGCCAAGGCGCTGGCCGAGAACGAGGCGAAAATCGTCGAGGAACTCGGCCGCGACCAGGGCAAGGCCGTGGATCTGGGCGGCTACTATCACACCGATCCGGCGAAGACCGAAGCGGTGATGCGGCCGTCGAAGACCTTCGTCGACATCATCGGCTGATCTGACGACCGCCAGACCCTGCCCGGCGGGGTCTGGCACAACGCATGGGGGACGCATGGCCTGGGCTCGGATCAGGACGGCTGACGAAGAAACCGTGACCGGCATCATCCAGGGCGACATGCTGCTGCCGCGGGCATCCCTTGGCAGCACGATCCCCGCCGGCGCACCGATCCCCTTGAAGGACGCAGCCCTCCTGGCTCCCTGCACGCCGTCCAAGTTCATCGGGTTGTGGAACAACTACCACGCCTCGGCCGAACGTAACGGCTGGGCGATCCCGACCCATCCGCTCTTCTTCCTCAAGCCCGCGTCCTCCATCGTTGGCGAGGGCGCAGAGGTGGTTCTGCCACCCTCGGCCGGGCGCGTGGTCTTCGAGGGTGAGCTTGGCATCGTCATCGGGTCACCGTGCAAGGCGGCTTCGGTCGAAGAAGCGGAGGCAGCGATCCTGGGCTACACCTGCGTCAACGACCTGACCTCACTCGATATCCTGAACGCTGATCCCGCCTTTCCGCACTGGACGCGGGCCAAGGGGTTCGACGGCTTCGGGGTGATCGGTCCCGTCATCGCCACGGGCCTCGACTGGCGACAGCTGACGGTGCGCACGTTGGTCAACGGACGCGAGCGGCAATCCTATCCGGCTGCTGACATGATCCTGTCGCCGCCTGAGATCGTCCGCCTCTTGTCGCAGGACATGAGGCTGATGCCGGGCGACGTGATCGCGGTCGGCACCTCGATCGGCGCGCGGCCGGTCAAGGGCGGCGACGTGGTGTCGGTCAGCATCGACGGCATCGGCGCTGTGACCGTGACGATGCGCGACGCCGCCTAGGCGCGGCCCCCCATCGCCCCGGACAGCGGCAGGACCAGCGCCACCGATGCAGGGCTCTTATGGCGACCTGTCCCCTCCAAAGGCTGGCCGTCACGCCTCGACGTCTGATCGCCACCTCGTTTGGCTGGCAGGGTAGGTGCTGGCGCCAAGGTCCAAGGCCAACTTATCTCTTGGGACTAGTCAGAAGCGGGCCATAAAGCACCGCAAAGCCACCGAAAGCCAGGACCCAGCCCACGGCCGAGATCGCAAGCAGGGCCGAGGCGGCAGTGGGCAACACACCGGCCATGATACGCGCAGCGACAGCCGTGGCGAGGGCAAGATAGAGAGCAGTCGTCCCAAGCCCGGCCGAAAGGGGCCGTCCGGTATGGCCAAGGGTCGCGCGGGTCATGACGGCCAGCGTCATCATCCCGATGGCCCCTGCCATCCAGAGATGTTGAGCGACGGCGGGGGCCACCTGGTCCGGGATGAAGATCGCCGCGGCCATGGTCAACGCGCCAAGCGGAAGGAAGAGATAGGCTGCGTGCAGGACCATGAGCAGAGGCTCGCGCCATGTCCGTATACCGGCCCAGCGGGAAAGGCGCACGATATGTGCCACTCCGGCAACGGCCAGAAGCGCAGCGGTCGGGTGGGCATCCGGCAGGGCGATCCAGGACAGCATGGCCAGAAGCAGCAACAGGAGCGCCACCTTGTCGAGGCGTTGCATCGGTGCGGCAGGCAGGTGCGCCTGGCCGGCGGGCTGGCGAACCAGCCAGTTGCGGGTGAAGGAGGGGATGATCCGGCCGCCGATCACCGCGACCATCATCAGCCCGGCGCCAAGACCGATGCGCAGGCCGATGCCCTGTGCCGCGATCTCGCCCCCGGCGGCCTGCCAGTGAAAAAGTGCATTGCCCAACGTGAAGACCGCCAGAAGCGCCAGGACGACAAGGTTGTGCCAGTTCCGCCCCCCCACGATCTCGCGCAGAAGGACGGCGGCAAGGACCAGGGGCAGCGCCAGGTCCGCAAGTGCGACGGCTAGCGGCGGAAGCCCGGAAGAGACCAGCACGACCACCCGCCCCAGAAGCCAGAGCGCGGCCATTGCGGCCAGCGGCCAACCGACGACGGGCAAGCGCCCGGTCCAGTTCGGAACCGCCGTCAAGAGGAACCCGGCCAATGCGGCCGAGAGATAGCCGAACAGGAATTCATGCGCGTGCCAGGACACCGGATCGAACGCGCTGGGCAGTTCGATCCAGCCGGTAAGGGCCGCCAGCCAGATCATCATTGCAACCGCTGCCCATATGCCCGCGCCCAGGAAGAACGGGCGAAAACCGTAGGAGAAAAGGGCGGGGCCGGTCCAGGCACGGACCTGTTCCGAGGTGGTGGCCATCACGAGGTTCCTTCCCTGACAAGTCGAAAGCCCAGGTGCGCCGGCGGCAGGCCCGAGGCACAGCCGCCGTTGGCGGGATCGCGGACAAGGAAAGACATCACCGATTCATGGATGCCGCCCAGAACGAAGGCCGGACAGTCCCCTGGCTTCGTGCGATATTCGTCGCTGTCGTAGCACTCCTGTGTCCATTCCCAGACGTTGCCGTCAAGGTCGACAAGCCCCGCAGCCGTCACCGAGAAGTCGCCCGTCGGATGCAGGGCCCGGTCGAAGGCGGGGGCCTCGACCATGTAGGCCGACGCCCAGCGAAGCTCGGGCGCCGTGAAGATCGGATCGGGGGTTTCTGGCAGCACCTCGGCGGCGATAGCGTACCATTCGGCCTTGGTGGGGAGCCGGTAGTCGGGGCCGGATCGCGCGTTAATCCAGGAAAGATATTCCTGCGCATCCAGGTAGCTGATCCCCGTCGCAGGATAGTCCGGTCCGGTACCGGGATCGGCGAGCGCCAGCGTGCAGCCGCCATCCGCGTGACAGGCGGCCCAGTCGCGAAGCGTGACCTCGGACCGCTGGACCTCCAGCGTTTCGCCGTTGGGCAGGTCGACCGCGACAAGGTCGACCGGATGGGCCTGGGGACCCCCCTGCCAAAGCAGGACGGCCCCCAGACTTGCCCCCACCACCAGACCGCCCAGGCCAAGGGACGCAAGGCCTTTCCGGGACATGGCAACGGGAAGCATGGCGTGTTCCTTTCTCAGGTCGCGAAGCTGTAGGGTTTGACGACCTGTTCCATCAGGGCGTTGTTCCATTCGCCTTCCACGACGAAATGCGCGGTGGCTCCCAGAAGGACGGCCTCGATCAGGTTGTGGTTGACGTAGGCGTAGACGCCCGGCTGCTCGAAGGTGTACATCGCCGCCCCCGAGGACCCGCCGCGGATCAGCCAGGTTTCCAGGTTGGTCGCCGGGGCGTCGTTGAACGATCCCGCCTCCCAGACATAGTTGCCGTGGCCGCCGATCAGGTGGGGCCGGGTGTCGCGGTTGGCCTGGTTGTGGATCATCAGCACCGTGGACCCGACCTTGCTGCGCAGGGCCTTGTCCCCGGTCAGCGCCCCCACCGCGCCGTTGAAGACCGAGTGGGTGGGCACCAGCGTCCGCATCGCCTCAAGGCTGTCGGCATAGTCGTCGCCGGCGACGGCGTATTTCTTGAAGCTGCCGTCCTCGTTCCGGGGCAGGTAGTAGTCCTGCTCGCCGATATAGGCGATCTCGTCATAGCGCAGCGGGTTGCCCTTGCCGTCCTTCAGCCCGTCGCGGGGCAGTACCATCACGGTCCCGTTCATGCCGTGGCAGACGTGGTAGGGGATCATCTCGCCGCCCGGGGCGCAGTGATAGGTGAAGACGCCCGGTTTGGTCGCCTTCCAGCGCAGGACGGTTTCCTCGCCGGGGAAGACATGGGTCAGGCCACCGCCACCCAAAGCGCCGGTCGAGGCGTGGAAGTCGATGTTGTGCTCGAAGACGCTGTCCACCGGGTTGCGCAGGGTGACTTCGACATAATCACCCTCATGGGCGATGATCAGCGGGCCGGGGACCGAGCCGTTGTAGGTCAGCGCCCAGATCTCGGCGCCCGTGTCGGGATCTATGGTCATCAGCTTTTCGGTCGTCTCGAGCGTGATCTCGATGATCTTCGGGCCACCAGTCGCCACCTGTTCATGTGCGGGGGCGAAGGGCGGGGCGACCAGCTCCTGCTTGACGCGGGTATAGCCCGACAGGTCCACCGGCGGGGCCTTGCTGATCACCTCTGCCTCGGCCTGCAACAGACGCTCGGGGACGCGGGGCAGCATCGGCATCGGGCCGTGCGGCGCGCGGGCCTGGACCTGGGCGGCACCGGCACCGAGGGCGGCCGCGCCGGCGGCGACGAGCGAGCCGCGCAGGATCGAGCGTCTGCTGGCAAGGGCGCGGCCAAGGTCGGGTAGCTGGGTCATGATCGTTACTCCGGGGAAAGATTGCAGGGTATCAAAGTCCGGCGAGGGCGGCTTCCAGCCGTTCCTTGGCCTTCTTGGGCAGGCGGCCTTCCAGGAAGGTCGCGGGCGGGGCGGCTTCGTCACCGACGGCGACGACCATCACCATGCCCATCGCGAAATGCGGCTTGCAGCGGATGCCGTAGAAGCCGGGGGCGTCGAAGGTGACCTCGATGTCCTTGTTCAGATCGCCGACGAACTCGGCCGCACCCTCCGGCAGCATCCCTTCGATCGTCTCGGCGTTGTGGCTCTTGTCGGTCGCGATGAACCGGACGGTGTCGCCGGGCGCGATCCGGACGGCGGCGGGCTCGAACACCATCGCGCCGTCGGTGCCCCTGTTCAGCATCTTCACCTCGACCGTATCGGCAAAGCCGGCCCCCGCGAGGGCAAGGCCAAGGGCCAGGGCGCTTGTCATTTGACGCAACATCTTGTCTTCCTTCTCTGGGCATCTTGGTTGAGGGAAGATTACCCCCACAGCGCCCGGGCGACTTTGCGCGGGCACAAACTTCGCCACGGTTCCGTGCCGGGCGCTTGGCAGGAAAGGCACGCGACGGTGGGAAAGTTGCTGGATGAAAGCCTGCTCGCAGGTCTGCCGCCCTTTCTGGGCCTGGAGCGTGCAGAGTTGCGCCAGATCCTGGACGAGGCGGTCTCGCAGCGCCATGAGGCCGGGGCCAACGTCTTTTCCGAAGGCAGCCCGGCGACGCAGTTCTTCCTGCTACTGGACGGCCATGTCCGCGCGCAGCGAACCACGCGGAACGGCGATCAGGTCATCCTCCACCAGATTCCCCCGGGCGAGCTGTTCGGCATCGCGCGCGCGATGGGGCTGGACAGCTATCCGGCATCGGCGGTCGTCGTGGCGGAAAGCATCGTGCTGGCCTGGCCGATGCGGCTGTGGGAGCCGTTCATGGCCCGGTTCCCGAGCTTTGCCAAGGACACGTTCCGAACGGTTGGCGCGCGGATGCATGACAAGAACGACCGGATTATGGAGATGGCGACGCTCGCGGTCGAACAGCGCATCTCGAGCGCGCTGCTGCGGCTGGTGAACCAGTCCGGCCGCAAGACCGCAGAGGGCATCGAGATCGACTTCCCGATCACCCGTCAGGACCTGTCCGAGATGAGCGGTACGACCTTGCACACGGTCAGCCGCACGCTCAGCGCCTGGGAAAAGGCCGGGGTCGTGCAAAGCGAACGCAAGAAGATCACCGTCCTGCAGCCGCACCAACTGGTGGTTCTGTCGCAGCCGCAGAGCTGACGGCGGCCCGAAGTTCGGCCAGGAGAGTTCCAGGGTCGATCCCGTATTCCTCGCAGGCATCGTCGACCGTGTGGAACGGGCCGATGACGCAGCCAACGCACAGCATCCCACGCGCCAGGAACACCGGCACGGTGGCCGGCCAGCGCCGCATGATCTCCGCCAGCGGCAGGTCGGGGTCGTCCAGTCTTGGTGCCCGCATCGCCTGATCCTCCATTGCCGGCAGATTGCCCCGAACAATCCCCGCAAACGTTGTTCCCGCGCAAACTCGGCAAAGGCGCCAAGGGGTAGGTCTTCCCGGATGGATAAGTGTGAGGGACGCCGACAATGGCCGAAATACTGACCAAGACACGGGCGCGAAACATCTTCTACGGCGGGTCGATCTTCTTCGTCGTGGTCTTTGTCGCGCTGACCGTGGACAGCCACCGCTACATCGTCACCACCTCGACAGCCGGGATGCCGCTGTCCGAAGCCGTGGTGGCGGGTAAGCATGTGTGGGAACGCAACTCCTGCATCAACTGCCACAGCCTGCATGGCGAAGGCGCCTACTTCGCCCCCGAAGTGGGCAACGTGATGACACGCTGGGGCGTGCAGGACGACCCGGACGGGGCCTTCGAGACGCTGAAAGGCTGGATGGAGTCGCAACCCTCCGGGATCGAGGGCCGGCGCCAGATGCCGAACTTCAACCTGACGGACGAGGAAATCCGCAACCTGGCCGAGTTCCTCCGCTGGGCAGATCAAACCGACACTCAGGGCTGGCCGCCCAATGACGCAGGCTGAGGAGACGACACGATGAAATACCAATCCCAAAAGGTGGCGCTGGCCTATTTCGCCTGTGCGCTGCTTCTGTTCGCCGTCCAGGTGATGGGCGGGCTTCTTGCCGGCTGGATCTACGTCTCGCCCAACTTCCTGGCCGAGATCCTGCCCTTCAACGTCATCCGCATGATCCACACCAACGCGCTGATCGTCTGGCTGCTTTTGGGCTTCTTCGGATCGGCCTATTTCCTTCTGCCCGAAGAGGCCGAGCGCGAGATCTATTCGGTCAAGCTGGCCTATATCCAGCTGGCGCTCCTCATGGTCGGCACCCTGGGCGCGGTCGGCAGCTACCTCGTCGGCATCCACGAGGGGCGCGAGTTCCTGGAGCAGCCCCTCTGGGTCAAGATCGGCATCCTGGTCGCGGCGCTGATGTTCCTCTTCAACATCTCGATGACCTTCCTCGCGGGCCGCAAGACCGCCGTGACCAACGTGCTTCTCCTGGGCCTCTGGCTGCTCTGCCTGCTCTGGGTCTTCGCCTTCATCAACCCCGACAACCTCAGCCTCGACAAGATGTA
This sequence comes from Tabrizicola sp., assembly GCF_041913445.1. Classification (GTDB taxonomy): domain Bacteria; phylum Pseudomonadota; class Alphaproteobacteria; order Rhodobacterales; family Rhodobacteraceae; genus Tabrizicola. The sequence continues at coordinate 74,664 of NZ_JAYSFG010000012.1, read as the reverse complement.
CTGGTGGTTCGTCGTCCACCTTTGGGTCGAGGCGACCTGGGAACTGGTGATGGCCGCGATCCTGGCCTTCCTGATGCTGAAGCTGACGGGCGTCGACCGCGAGGTGGTGGAGAAATGGCTCTACATCATTGTGGCCACGGCCCTGGTCTCGGGCATCCTTGGCACCGGGCACCACTTCTACTGGATCGGCACGCCGGGCTACTGGCAGTGGATCGGCTCGATCTTCTCGACCTTCGAGATCGTGCCCTTCTTCCTGATGATGTCCTTCGCCTTCGTCATGGTCTGGAAGGGCCGGCGGAACCATCCGAACAAGGCCGCGCTCCTGTGGTCGCTGGGGTCCTCGACGGTGGCCTTCTTCGGCGCCGGGGTCTGGGGCTTCCTGCACACGCTGCACGGGGTGAACTACTACAGCCACGGCACGCAGATCACCGCCGCGCATGGTCACCTCGCCTTCTACGGCGCCTATGTCGCACTGAACCTCGCGGTCTTCACCTATGCCATGCCGATGCTGCGGGAACGCGCGCCCTACAACCAAGTGCTGAACATGGCCTCGTTCTGGCTGATGACCGGCGGGATGGCTTTCATGACCTTCGTTCTGACCTTCGCGGGCACGGTCCAGACGCACCTCCAGCGCGTCATGGGGATGTACTACATGGAGGTGCAGGACGGCCTGTCGCTCTTCTACCTGATGCGCTTCGGCGCGGGGGCTGCCGTGGTGGCCGGGGCACTGCTCTTCATCTACTCGCTGGCCTTCGCCCGCAAGGAAGAGATCGTCGCCCCCGGTCCGATCACCGCTGTTGCGGGGGAATAGGCCATGAACGCCCATGTCCACGCCAGCCTTCCGCACTACCGCCCGACCGGCCGCGAATGTGAGCTGTTCCAGCTGGCCCATGCCAACCGTCTGCCCCTTCTTCTGAAGGGGCCGACGGGCTGCGGCAAGACCCGCTTCGTCGAGCATATGGCCGCGCGCACCGGCCTGCCGCTCCATACCGTCGCCTGCCACGACGACCTTTCCGCCGCGGACCTGATTGGCCGCTACCTGATCAAGGGCGGTGAGACGGTCTGGGTCGACGGCCCCCTGACCCGCGCGGTGCGGACGGGGGGGATCTGCTACCTCGACGAGGTGGTAGAGGCCCGCAAGGACGTGACCGTGGTCCTGCACCCCCTGACCGACAGCCGCCGCACGCTGATGATCGACCGGACGGGCGAGGAGTTGCAGGCACCGGACAGCTTCATGCTGATCGCCTCCTACAACCCCGGCTACCAGAGCGTTCTGAAGAAGCTGAAGCCCTCGACCCGGCAACGGTTCCTGTCAATCGCCTTCGACTTCCCCGACGCCGCAGCGGAGACAGCCGTCATCGCGCGCGAATCCGGTCTTGACCCGGCCCGGTCGGGGGCGCTGGCCCGGCTGGCCAGGCACATCCGCGCCCTGTCCGGGATGGACCTGGAAGAAGGCGTCTCGACCCGGCTTCTGATCTACGCCGCCGCGCTGATCCAGGGCGGCACCAGCGTCGACGCGGCGCTGGAAGTGGCGGTGGTCCAGCCCCTCAGCGACGATCCCGAGGTACAGACCGCACTCCGCGACCTGATCTCCACGGTCTACGGATGATGGACCTCTCGCTCCATTCCCTGATCGAGCCGGAGGAGACCGTCGGCACGATCTGGCACGGCATCGTCAGCGGGCTGGACCGGCCGGACCATCCTGACGCGGGCGTAAGCTTTGCCGAGGTCCATCGCAGCGCCAGCTTCCTCTTCCGGGCACTGGGCGGCGCTGCCTCGGTCGAAATCCTGCCCGCCGCGCCCGACCGGGCGACGACCGCGCTTGCCAGCTTCGACGGCGCGCACCTGCGGCTCCCGCCGTCGATCGCGCTGTTCGACAGCCGCGCCATGAACCGCCGGGCCTATCTCTGGCTGGTTGCGCAGGCGGTGCTGGAGCCTGCCGAGATCCCGCTCCGCTGCCCTGGCCTTGCGCAGCTTGCCACGCCGGACGCGATCCGCCTGCACCGGGCGGACGCCGGCTCCGGCCCTTCGGCCACCGACAGCGACGAGGCGACCCCCGCCGCATCGGCGCCACCCACCGTGGCAGGGCGCAAGCGAGGCCTCCGTCGCGACCTCGACCAGGCCAACCGCCGCGACAGTTTCATCGTCCACCGCTTCGAGGCGATCCTGAGCTGGGTCGAGAACCTGAACCTCAACCGCGCGGTCCAGGATGACGACCAGGAAAACGCCCAGAAGGCCGCCGACGACCAGGACGTGATCGGCCTCTCGCGCCACGACCGCCGCGCCGCCACCCGGTTGCGCTTGCACCTGGACCTGTCCCCGGCGGAAGCCGAACACGAACGGCTGGCCGACCGCTTCACCTACCCGGAATGGAACCACCGCGCTGCGAGCTACATGCCCGACCACTGCGTGGTGCTGGAACGCGAGGTGACCCCCGACCCCGCGGGCTTCACCCCCGACCCGCGCCACGCCCGCGCGGTCCGCCGCCAGTTCGAGGCGCTGCGCCCGCGCCGCATCTTAAACCCGCGCCAACTGGACGGGGCCGAGCTTGACCTAGACGCGGTCGTGTCCTCGCAGGTCGACCGCCGCGCCACCGGGCAGGGCAGCGACCGCATCCACATCGCCACCCGCAAGATCGAGCGTGACCTCTCCGTCGCCTTCCTGATCGACTGCTCGCGCAGCACCGAGGCGGCGGTGGTTGAAACCTCGGTGATCGAAGTCGCGCGCCAGACGCTGGCCGCGATGGCGGGCGGGATCGACGGGCTGGGCGACCGGTTTGGCATCTGGGGCTTTTCCTCGATGCGGCGGAACCGGGTCTTCATGCACCGCTGCAAGGCGTTCGACGAACCGATGGGGCGGCCGGTGATCGACCGCATCGGCGGTCTGAAGCCGGGCCACTACACCCGGCTTGGCACCGCGATCCGGCATGTCTCGGCCGAGTTGGCCAAGGAAAGCGCCAGCCGCAAGCTTCTGGTGGTGCTGACCGACGGCAAGCCCAACGACCTTGACCACTACGAAGGCCAGCACGGGATCGAGGATAGCCGCATGGCCGTGCGCGAGGCTCGCCGCAGCGGCCTCGCACTCCATGGCGTGGTCATCGACGAGGACGGGCAAAGCTGGTTCGCCCGCATCTTCGGCGCGCACGGCTTTTCACTTCTCTCCAGCCCGGCACGGCTCACCGCCGCCCTGCCGGACCTCTACCGCACCCTTACCGAAGGACAATGATCCATGGAACGCGTCCGAAACCTGTCCGCACTGCTATTCCTCGCCCCCTTGGTCCTGGCACCTCCCGCCTTTGCCGAGCCGTTCCAGCGCCCCATGCCCGCGGCCCAGACCGCCACGGTCGAACTGTGGTTCGCCCTCGCCGCGCTGGCCTTCGCCGCCACCCTGGTCGCCGTGCAGTGGCTGGTTTCCCGCAGATGACCGAACGCCGCCGGATCCTGCTGATCTTCGCCCTGCTTTACCCGCTTGGCGCCGGGGCCGTGGCGATCAACGCCTTCTTCGCGTCGCTGATTGCCTCCGCGCTGGGCGCACGGGTACTGACGCCAGCAGAGGCCTGCATCGCCGGCCTTCTGCTTGGTTTTCCGGCCACCTATGCATTCGCCGGCCACATCGCCACCCTGATCAAGCAGGCAGATGCCGAAGAGTAGTCGCGGCACCTCGACGCTCGCATCGAAACCACGGCAGGGAAGTCCGCAGCGCTTCGTAACCATGGGTCGGCGGATAAAGGTCCGCTTTCCGCCCGCGCCGGCATCGTTTCCATGTCAGTCGCCGGGACTGGTTTGATCCGCATTGGATACGGACAGGCTGTCACGAATTGCCGTAAGCACTTGCCCGTCGATGCCATGGCCAAGGCCATCGAACACCGTCAGCTGCGGGGTGGCGCCCGCGTCGTGCAGCCAGGTTTCCGTCGCGCGGGCCGCTGCTGGCGCAATGACCGGATCCTCCGCGCCGTGCAGCAGCGAGATGCGTGGCCAGGCGCTGCGCGGACTGACCTGTCCCGCGAGCCGACCTGAAACCGCGATGATACCCGCCACTGGAAGACCCGCGGCGACCGCGTGCAGCGCCATTATCGCGCCTTGGGAAAAGCCGATCAGCAGGCTGTCGCGCGGATCGCCAAGGCTTTCGATCAGGCGGGCAAAGGCTGGCAGCGCTTCGGCGACACGGCCGGGGCGGTTTGCTTCTGTCACCCCCTTGACCGAAAACCATTGCCGCCCCGGCCCCATGTCGAAAGGATGCGGGGCATCGGGAAACGCCGTAGGCTGCGGCAGCGCGAGAGCTTCGGCCAGCGGATGCATCGCCGCGCCGCTCGCTCCAACGCCATGCAGGAAGATCACCTGCCGATAGGAGGGGCTCATCTGACAGACTCCAGAAGGGCCGTCACGTGGTCAGGCCCGATGGGCACGATGCCCGAGGGGTTGAGCGCCTTGATCGAGTAGTAGCCGGCCTTGATGTGGTCGAGGTTGACGGTCTCACGCACGCCGGGCAGGCGCAGGACGCGCTCCATGTAGGCCGAGAGGCGCGGGTCATCGGCGATGCGGCGCCGGTTGGTCTTGAAGAGGCCGTGATAGGCCGCATCGAAGCGGATCAGGGTCACGAACAGCCGAATGTCGGCCTCGGTAAAGCGGGGACCGAACAGGTAATCTCCGGTCAGGTGATCCTCGAGTTGTTCGAGCATGGCGAACACGCCCGCCGCCGCCTCGTCATAGGCGCCCTGGCTTGAGGCGAAGCCGGCCCTGTAGACGCCGTTGTTCAGCCGGTCGTAGAGATCTGCGTTCAGCACATCGATGTCGGCGGCAAGGTCGGCGGGATAGAGGTCGGGCCTGCCGGGCACCAGGTCGACAAAGGCAGTATTGAACATCCGCAAGATATCGGCACTTTCGTTGCTGACCATCGTGTCGGTCGCCTCGTCCCACAGCACCGGAACCGTGGCGCGGCCGGTATAATCGTCATCGGCGCGGGTGTAGAGTTCATGCAGATGCGCGGCGCCATGCAGCGGGTCGGCGTCGGACCCGGGATAGCCGCCAAAGCCCCAGCCCTGCGCTGTCAGCACCGGGTTGACCACGGTGACCGGGATCAGGTCCTGCAGCCCTTTCAGCTTGCGGGCGATCAACGTGCGCGAGGCCCAGGGACAGATCAGCGCGACATAAAGACGGTAGCGCCTGGCCTCGGCCTTGAAGCCGCCCTTGCCGGTGGGCCCGGGCGCCCCATCCGCGGTGATCCAGTTGCGGAACGAGGACTGCTGACGGACAAACCGCCCTTCGCCGTCCTTGGCCTGCACGGGGTGCCAGTCTGCCGTCCATTTGCCATTCACCAGCATAGGGCGTCTCCTTCGGGTGTGGGGGTTGGCCGCGCCGGGGGGGCCGGCGCGGCAGGGGGCGAGTTACGCGTATTGGCCGCGGGTCGCATGCTTGCTGGACGGAACCAGCGCATGGGCACCGTCACCAAGTGCGGCCAGCGCGGCCTGCACGATGGCCCACATCACCGGGTATTCCCAACCACCATTCGGGTTTGACCAGTTGAAACCGGCGCCGCCGTGGCCGAAGAATGCCGCCCCAAGCAGAACCGGCACCAGTGCCAGCGACACGATCCGGGCCTTGATCCCGAGGATCAGGGCAAGGCCGCCCGCGATCTCGACCAGCATAGTCAGGTAGCCGAGCGCACCGGGAAGGCCGATGCTCTCGAAGTAGCCGGCGGTCCCGGCGGGCGTGAAGACGAAAAGCTTCACCAGGCCGTGGACTAGGAACAGCGCACCGGTCGTCACGCGGAGGGCGAGGATGCCGTAGGAGGCAGTGTTGTTGTCGATCATGGTCTTGGTCCTTTGGATGTGGGGTTAGCGGGAAAGCCAGACCGGCGCGATCTGGGTGCCTTGCCCCAGCATGTAGCCGAACTGGATGTTCAGATAGGCGAGCGGCTCGATGTAGCGGGCGTTCAACAGCGGGCCGGCGTCGCGGGCATCGAAGCCAGCGTCCTTGGCGAGTGCGATGACGGAGGCCTTAGCATCGGCATCGTCGGCGGCGACAAAGGTCTGCACCGGGGTATCCCCGAAGTTCAGCCCCTGGTCGTAGACCTGAGCAAAGACCGTGTTGAAGGCCTTTACCACCTTCGCACCGGAAAGCGCCTTGGCGATCTCCTCGGCGGCCGAGCTCTCGTGCCCGACCTTCAGGCCCGAGAAGTCCTCCTTCACCGGGTTGGTCACATCGACCACGATCTTCCCGGCGAAATCGGCGACCTCGGCCAGACCTGCCGCCGCGCCATAAGGCACCGCCAAAATCACCACATCCGCTGCCGCGACCGCTGGGGGCACCTCGGAGGCATTGACCGACAGGCCTCGTGCCGCAAGTTTCACCGCAGCCTCCGCGCCGCCCTTGCGGTCGGATACCGTGACCTCATTCCTGCCGTTTGCCAGAACCGAGGCGAGCCCTGCACCGATGCCGCCGGTTCCGATGATTGCGATCTTCATTTCCGTCTCTCCAACTTTCGGCCTTGCGACCATCCTGGGCGCCTTGGTCATGCCGGGAATATGCGTCGTGCCGCGCCTGGCGAAAATGGCGAAGGTGTGGTATGACTTTCGCCAACATGTTCTAAAATGGGCAAACGATGGATCTGGTCGACGGCATGCGCGTCTTTGTGGCCTCGGTGGAAACCGGCTCTTTCTCGGGGGCGGCCATGCGGCTTGGCATCTCGCCCAAGCTTGCCTCGAAATACATGGCCGAACTGGAGGCACAGCTTGGAGCGCAGCTTTTGCACCGCACGACGCGCCGCCTTGGCCTTACCGTCGCGGGCGAACAGCTGATCGCGCAAGTGTCTGACTGGCTGGATCAGCTTGACGAGATGAAGAACAGCGTGCGTGAGGAACGGCGCGGCCTATCGGGCACGATCCGGGTTTCGGCGGCCGTGACGCATGGCGAGATGTTCCTCGCCCCCCTCTTGCGTCGTTTCCGCGAACCGCACCCCGACCTGACCATCGACCTGCGCCTGTCGGACCGTTTTGTCGATCTGGCGGGCGAAGGGATAGACGTGGCAATCCGCATCGGCCGGCTGGACGATTCCGCGCTGATGGCGCGCAAGCTGGGCCAAATCCGCCTGATGCTGGTCGCTTCACCCGGATATCTTGCGCGTACCGGTCGACCTGAATCCCTGAACGATCTGACCCGCCATGCGTGCATACGGGATACGAACCTGCGCGGCGACGGCGCCTGGCCGCTGACTGAAGGCGGGCAGATGCACAGGGTCGCGATCTCCGGACCTTATCTGGTCAACAGCGCCCGCGTCGCTCGCGACCTTGCGATCGAGGGTCAGGGCATTGCGCTCTGCCCTGACTACGTCGTGCAGGCCGGCATCGAAAAGGGCGACCTGGAGCATGTGTTGCCGCATGTCTGCGGGCCGCAGCTCGACATCCACGCTGTCCATCTTCCGCAACGACGAATGGCCCGCAGGACGCGGGCGTTGATGGATTTCCTCGCCCGCAATCTTGCGAGTCATGGGACTGCAGAAACATGAGTCTTAAACTTGCCAACAATGCAATGTTCGCATCTCATAGGCGGGAACATAGACGTTAAAGCTGCTTGCCTGCGCCGGTTGAATGGATGGATTCGATCCAATCACTTAACCGCCGCTGAAAGGAAATAAAGTCACAAGATGACCCGCGAATCTGTCGTCCGTCGTCTGGCAGCCATCCTCGCAGCGGATGTCGTCGGCTTCTCACGGCTGTGCCGACTGGACGAAGCCGGGACCTTGGCGAGGTTGAGGCAACTGCGCATCGAACTCATCGAACCGAAGTTCTCTGAGCATGGAGGCAGACTGTTCAAGACAATGGGTGACGGTCTTCTGGCTGAATTCCCCAGTGTGGTTTCGGCGGTGTCATGCGCAGCTGAAATTCAAACGGTGCTAGCCGAACGAAACAGTCGCATTGAAGTGGATCAAGCGATCTGCCTTCGGATTGGTGTCAATCTGGGCGACGTGATCGTTGAAGGAGACGACGTTCTTGGAGATGGGGTCAACGTCGCAGTTCGTCTCGAAAGCATCGCACCGCCCGGAGGGATCGTGGTTTCGCGCAGGGTACGGGAAAACACCGGGAACCATCTGGACCTCGACTTTGTGGATTACGGAACGCACCTGCTCAAGAACCTTGCGACCCCGATCAAGGTCTTCCGTATTGCCTTGCCGGGCCAAGCAGGAAGAGTGAAGGCTTCTGGCCCGATATTACAGGTACAGCAATACGGTCCACGACACCCGGCTCACGCTTCGCTTCGCCCAGGAGGCAGTCGCTGCGGACCCCGAATATGCAGAAGCATGGGCCCTGATCGCAGCCTCCCAGATTGCTTTGTACGAAATGACGGGTGCGGAGGAGACGGGCGTACTTGCGGCGACGAGGGCACTCGAGCTGAACCCGGATCTCGCTATCGGACTTGCGACAATGGGCCGGGTCATGTGCGGGCTGGGCAGATATGATGAGGCTTTCGCAGCACATGAGCGATCTTTGGCGATCAGTCCGGATTCGTATGAGGTAAACTTCCTCTTTGGCCGAACCTGCACCGAACTCGGGTGTGCAGACTTGGCAATTCAATACCATGAACGCGCTGCCGCCTTGTCGGAAACCGAATTCCTGCCTTTGGCACTCGCCATCCAGAGCTACAACGCCCTGGGAAATCGGGACAAGGCACGGGACACCAGTCGCAGGGCGCTTGCCCGAATTGAGGCGGCCATTCTTAAGCGGCCCGACGATACGAGCGCACTCTTTCACGGGGCCGCTGTTCTTGCTGATCTTGGCGACCGGCATCGCTCGATTGAGTGGGCCAACCGTGCCATCACGATCGCACCTGACGAGGCAAGAGGTCTCTATCTGCTCGCTTGTACATTTGCGCTTTTGAACGAGCCCGAATCTGCGCTGGATTACCTTGAGAAATCGCTAAAACACATGCAGGTGAGATTCCTGACTTGGGTTGAGAATGACAGTGATCTCGACAGCATCCGCGACCATCCCAGGTATGGGCGGCTTGTCGAAAACATGCGCTCAGGTGCGGAGAGACCGAAAGGCATCGTGTGATTATGCCGCACGCCTGTCAGTCGATTTCGGCGTCGCGGACGATTCCGCCAGGATCGCGTTTTCCTAGACGGCCCATGACGGCCGGCTTGCCTGGGGACTGACGCGACACTAAGCTCCCTTACCCGAACACCAGGCCGCCGTCGACGACAAGGTTTTGCCCCGTTACTGCTCTTGCCCATGGCGATGCGAAGAAAAGCACGGCATCAGCAAGGTCCTCGGGCGTCGTGACACGCCCCAGCGGGGTCTGTGCGGCCACGATGTCGAAGACGGCCTCAGGTGTTGCGCGGCTGGCATCGGTCGTCCGCAGCAGGCCGCCGGACACCATGTTCACGTTCACGCCCATCGGCCCCAGTTCCTTTGCCGCCGTACGGGTCAAGGCAAGCAACGCCCCCTTGGCGGCAGTATAGTCGTGATAGGGCACGACAGGGTTCTGCAGCAGGTTGGTCCCGATCGTGATCATCCGCCCAAAGCCTTGGGCTTTCCAATGGGGCTGTAACGCCTGCATGCAATGTAATGCGCCGCCCACGGCGGTTGCGGTCTGCGCCGTGATCTCGTCCCAGGTCAGCCGGTCCAGATGCGACCGTGCCTCGCCATTGAACGAGAAATCCGCCAGCGCATTGTGCACAAGCACATCCGGTGTACCGAGGATTCGGGTGATTTTGGCCATCATCGTGGCGACCTGCGCAGTGTCGGTCACATCTGCGCCAAAGGCTGCCGCCCGGGGGGCGAGCGAGGCTGCCAGAGCGTCTGCCTCGGTCTTGCTGTGGCGGTAATTGATGGCGACGCGCGCCCCCTCGCGGGCGAAGGCCCGGACGATCGCCGCGCCAAGCCCGCGGCCTCCGCCGGTGACGAGGACGGTCAGGTCAGAGAGCGGACGAGTCATCTGGTGGATCCTTCGAAAAATGCGTGGAAATGGTGGGTCGGGCCGTGGCCCTGGCCGACGGACAATGCATCCGCTGTGGCGATGGCGCGGGCGACATAGGCCTTGGCAACGCTGGCTGCTTGTGAAAGCGGCATGCCTTGGCCGAGGCGGGTTGCAAGGGCCGAGGACAGGGTGCATCCGGTGCCATGTGTCCTTTGCGTCGCTTGGCGCGGGCCGGGCAGCCAGAGCATTCCGTCGGCCGTGGCCAAAAGATCGGGGCAGGCCCCGCCCGCCAGATGGCCGCCTTTCAGCAGCACAGCCTTTGGACCAAGGGCCAGAAGTGCGCGCGCCTGTTCTTCCATCCCCGTTTCCGACACGGCCTCGTCTTGCCCCAGAAGATCCGCTGCCTCAGGCAGGTTGGGGGTAATGACGCTGGCTTGAGCGAGCGCATCGCGAAGGGCCGCCACGGCATCGGCCCGCAGCAGGCGGTCGCCGCCCTTGGCGACCATCACAGGGTCAAGCACCACGGGCGCATCAAGTCCGGCCAACGCGGCGAAAACCGCGGACACCATGTCGGACGTGCCCAGCATGCCGATCTTGACGGCATCGATCCGGATGTCGGCACGCAAGGCCGCGATCTGTTCCGCGACGAAGGCGGGTTCGATCATCTGCACCGCGCTCACGCCCCGGGTGTTCTGCGCGGTCAGGGCGGTGATCGCTGCCATGGCATAGCCGCCATTGGCCGAGATCGCCTTGATGTCGGCCTGAATGCCCGCGCCGCCCGAAGGATCGGACCCGGCTATGGACAGGATGTTCGAGATCATGATGCGTTCCATTCCGCAAGAAGGGCTGCTGTCGCGGCCTGCGGGTCCGGCGCGCGCGTGACCGCCGAGACGACGGCCAGACCGACCGCTCCGGCGGCCCGCAACGCATGGGCATCCCCGGGACCGATGCCGCCGATGGCAAAGGTCGGCAGCCGCGCCGCCGCGACGATGGCCGCCAACCCTTCAAGGCCGATGGGCGTGGCGTGATCGGGCTTTGTCGCGGTGGCACGGATCGGACCCGCGCCGATGTAATCGACCACTGGCGGAATCCGCCGCGCCTGATCCACGGTTTCGATCGACAGGCCCAGCAGCATCCCTGGCGGCAGGCGACGGCGGATCTCATCCACGTCGCCATCACTCTGGCCGATGTGCAAACCATGCGCCCCCGTTTGAAGGGCGACCTCGACACGGTCGTTCACGATCAGCTTTGCCCCGAATGCCGCGATGCGGGGCAGAAGCTGTGCCACCAGGGCCGCCATCTCGGCATCCGTCGCGCGCTTGTCCCGGATCTGGATCAGCCCCGCCCCGCCCCGCGCCGCTGCAAGGGCCTGCTCGACGACGGGCAGGGGCGCTTCGGGATCGGTGATGACATAGACGGGTCCAGTCATGCCGCGACCACCCTTGCGCCATGGTGCAGGTCATCAGGCGTCAGCGCGTGCAGCGCATCGAGGAAGGCGGTCTGGAAGCTTCCCGGTCCGCCAGCGCCTTGCGCCGCCCTCTCGCCCGCCAGCCCGTAATAGGCCAGCGCCGCCACAGTCGCGCCAAGCCGTTCCTGTCCGGCGATAAAGGCCGCAATCACACCGTTCAGGGAACACCCCAGCGCGGTCACGCAGGGCATCAGGGCATGTCCATTCAACACCCAATAGGCCGATGTCCCGTCGGTCACGAAATCGACCGGACCAGACACGGCGACCACTGCCCCCGTCCGGCTGGCCAAGCCGCGCGCCGCAGTTTCGGCAGCTTCCACCGGATCGGCGGCATCGACGCCGCGCCCCTGTCCGCCAAGCCCGGACAGGGCGATGATCTCGGAGGCATTGCCTCGGATCACGGTCGGGCGCAGCAGCAGAAGGCGGGCACAGACCTCCTGCCGGAAGCGGGTCGCACCGACGCCGACCGGATCGAGCACCCACGGCCGTCCGGCTGCGTTCATCGTGCGGGCAGCGATTTCCATGGCTTCGGCCCATGCAGGGTCCAATGTCCCGATGTTGATGGTCAGCGTCTGCGCAAGCCCGGCGAACTCGGCCACCTCTTCGCGGGCATGCACCATGGCAGGGGATGCGCCCGCCGAAAGCAGCACATTGGCCATGATGTTCATGGCAACGTAATTCGTGATGTTGTGCACCAATGGCGCCGTGGCGCGCATCTGATGAAGGAAGGTGCCGGTCTCGATCATGGTTTCCTCCCGCCGACGCGGGAGAACCGGAGCGAGTGACTGGCCACCAAAAGACCGAGCGCACCCGTCGCGGACTCCCTACGCCAGCATGATCTGGTTCAGGTTCAAAGGGTGCTTCTCAGCCCGGATCCCCGGACGCCCCTGTCGCGCCTCGAAATTCGAAGTTGGTTGGCAAGATGTCAAGAAGCGGTGTTCAAATCTCTGCTCAGGGTTCCGATGCCGGGATTGACCGGGATTTCCAGGATGCTTCGACAGAAGGCCGGTCTGGTCAGGGGGACCATCCTGCAAAGGCGGGACGCCCGTTTCTGCCGCTGGTGGCTCTCCGAAGGCTTAATGCGGTGACGATGGTCCTGCCTTGACGATCTGTCCGGCTCCGCATACCTACACAAGGCGACGCGGGCGTTGTGTAATGGTAAGACCCCTGCCTTCCAAGCTAGTGTGTTGAGTTTCGTGGAGTGGCGTAGAGCAACCAAGCATTTCATCTACTTCAGTTTTATCTTGCATCTTGTCGCGTGGAGTTGCGCTGTGTAGCGTGGCGCTACCTACAAAAGGCCGACAAAATGCCCAAGCTCACTGAGACCTTTGTCAGCAAACTTCCTCTCGCAAAAGAGGGCACCCAGAAGCACTGGGACCCAGAGATCAAGGGCCTCGTCTTGTTCGTCGGGAAAGCCTCGAAGACCTGGTACTTCCAAAAGGACGTAGGTGGTCAAACACGGCGCGTGATGATCGGGCGGTACCCGGCAATCTCAGCTTCTGCAGCCCGGGAGACAGCCTTGGAGTTTATGCTCGATTGGGGCAGGGGGGCTGGCAAGGCGATCCAGATCGGTGCGCCGACCCTGGGCAACGCGCTGGAAGCCTATCTGTCTCGGCCTAAGCTTAGGTCCGAAACGCACAAGACCAATCTGAGGCAACAGTTCGAACTGCATCTGAAGGACTGGCTTCGCCTGCCACTGACGGAGATCAGCAAGTCGATGGTAGCCGATCGTCACAGGAAGCTTGGCGCGACGCCGTCAGGGGCAAATCATCTCCTCAAGTATTTTCGAACCGTGTGGAACCATGCCCGGCGGACGGTTGATCTTCCGGAAAGCCCGACCATGGCGATCGAATGGTATGATGAACCGCCGAACGGCGAGATCATCGAAGATCTCAGTGCTTGGCGCGATATGGTCGATGCACTGCCCAACCCGATCCATCAGGTCTTCTACGAGTTCATCCTGGCCACGGGGCTGCGCAAGTCCGAGGCGTTCGCACTGGAATGGAAGAATGTCCACGAAGATTGGATCCATGTGCCGAAGACGAAGAACGGCCGCGCGTTCGACCTGCCCATCGTGGCGCTGCATCTTGACATCCTTAAGCCAGTTCGCGGCCTCAACAAGACCTGGGTCTTTCCGTCCACTAAGTCAGAAAAGGGTTACATCGGCCGGCCGGTACGCTTGCAATGGAGCCCGCACGCCCATCGCAGGACGTTTTCAACAGTTGCGATGGAAGCCGGTGTTCTGGAAGAGGTGGTGGGGCGTCTACTAAATCACACCCCGAAGTCGATCACCGGCCAACGATACACCAAACCGTCATTGAATGCCCTGCGGCCGGCCATGGATACGGTAATCGCCGAACTGGTCGCCCGTGGGGCTCTTCGACAGAGCAAGAGAATTGCCGAAAACTGATCGCTCCTAGATCGGCCAGCCTGAGCTGCTACTGCAAAAACTCAAGGTTGCGTGCCGTCACGCAACCTTGAAGCCGATTCTTATGTACTACTGTCCGCGCACCTTGCGGCGAAGCTTCTGCATGATTTCGCCTTGGCGCTGCGGCGAAATGGTGCCGTAGTCGTCCACAGTCGTCTTGATGCTACTGTGGCCAAGATTCATGGACACGGCCTTTAGCTCCTCAGCAGTCGTGACGTATTCGTTGCTGATATGTACATTCGTGTCCCGAAAACGATGGGGCGTATAGGGCGGGAGGCCAGCAACTGCAAAAGCGTTCTTGATGACACGACGAAGGGCGTCGTTGGTCTTGTAGTGCTCGCGCGAAAGGCCACGGTTCTGAATGCCGGCCGTTGGCGAGATATGGATGTCCGGCTTGGGGAAGAGAGGATCCGCTGGTCCAAATAGATGCGTCTTGGTCAGTTCCTCGATCCAATCCGTCAGGCAGTCCTCGTACATCTGATCGACCGGCATGAAATAGGTGGCGAAGGTCTTCCCGTACTTCGTCAGCACCGTTGCTCCGTCCTGGAACACGCAGCCTGCCTTGAGGTCAACATGGCCAATCTTGAGCGAACAAGCGGCCTCAATGCGAGCCGAGGTGAGCATCATCAGTCCAAAGAACGCACGATCCCGGCGATCAAAAACCGTATCGGCAGGCATCAGGCGGAACGCATGGGCCGCTTGCTCGGCGGTCGCAGCAGGCTTGAGCCTTGGGGCCTTTGCGATCCGCATATCCTTCTGCGACGGGCTGAAGTATTCGGCAAAGCTGTGCGTTATCTTCGACCTGTAACCGGTCTGATCCGCCAGCCAGTGCAGAAAGGTACGCACGCAGCTCTGAATGTTCACCCGCGAAGCAGCGACCATGGGCTTGCCGGTCTTGCCAGTCGCCGAGTTTGTGATGTGTTCCTTGAACTGCTGCGCATCATCATCGTTAAGCTTGGCGAAGGGCTTGAAATCCAACGCCTGTTCCATACGAAGGATGGCGTCCGACGCCTTGTTGACCGAGTTCTCGCTGAGACCCTTGGCGCTGCGGAGGTAGCGCAGGTAGGAACGCTTGATGCGTTCGTTCTCTTCGTTGAACTTGCGGGTGCTTTTCATGCTGTTCTTCCTCATGCTCGGATGTCGGTCTCAAGAGGCACTGTCAGGGATCGCTTAATTCCTAGAAGCGCCTCGGGCCCGGATGTCGAAGATCGCCCTCAGACGGGGCAGATCGCGCACGGCAACGCCCTTGCTCATAGACCCACCGCAGACCTCACAGAGGGCGGTCAGAGTACCTAGGTGACCCGGACCGGCACAAAAGTCGGCTAGGCCGCCCAAGGCCTTTCTGGGGCCCCGGCAGTGCATGCAGGGGAACTCATCAACCGCAAGCCTTGGCGCCTTGAGCCTCTGCTCGGCAAAGAATGCCGTGATGTCGCATCCGAGGACGAGATGCGGGTTGCCGTTGGTCATGGCGGGCAGCTTTCCATCCCTGATCCATTCACGCACTGTGGTTTCAGCATTGCCCATCCTGTCGGCAATCTCCTTAGGCGAGTAGGTCTGTGAGGGTCGGAAGCCGTAGCCGCGGAGTTTTGGTTTGCGCATGATCACGAACCGCCGTCCTGATCCGCCGCATTGCCAAGGCCCTCGTAGCGGTTCTTCGTGATCCAGGTTTCAATGTCCTGAGCGCGGTAGCGGGTGAGCCGGCCGACTTTGACGAAGACAGGTCCGTTGTTCTTGCGGACTGCGAGTTCAAGGAACCGCTTGGAGATCCCGAACAAGGCTTCGACCTCGTCCCGGGAAAGCAGCTTCTTCGGGTTCAGCCGTTCGGCTTCACCGTCGTCCTGATGATGCGGGGTATTCTTGGGGTCCTTCATGGTAGCCTCGCTTTAATTGCGTAGGCCTTCCATTTGTCACGTCTACTTGCGTCGAGCAGCAATGAGAAAGCGGTCGATCTCAAAGCTGGAGCGGGAGATCAGCCGCCTTTTCCGGGCTTGACAGCAAGCTTTATCTCTCTTGCGAGATCCTTGCGTCGACGTTCGATTGGGTCAGCAGAGCCTGACGACTTTCCCTGTAGGTCCAGCACCAGTTCGACAATAAGGCTGTTAACGCCGACGCCCGTGTCCAGCCCATGATGCGACAAGGTTCTGAGAAGGCTCCGATAGAAATCTGCACGTAGTCCCGGGCCTGATGGAATATGGTACTCTTTCCTCTCAATCCGATCGGCAAGCTTCAAGCTGAGTACTCTGGTAATTGCTGCTAAGCGGTCCAGTTCAAGGAGCACCGTTGCAACCGTCTCCTTGAAATAGATGGGCTCAAGTTCTGCGTCCCTGAGAAGATCACTCACGGTCGCGTTGAACTCCTGCTGCGCCAGTCCTCTTCCAGAAGCTTTCGTGAAGGGTCTCACATTGATCAGGGTCTGTTCGAGCGATGAGGCCATCTCCTGAAAGACCTTCTCCAGAGCTTTCAGGTCAGGGGCACTCTGCTCGGCCTGGAGACGTGAGTTGTAAAGGTCCCATTCAAACAGGATGTCCCTCTCAGCGTCCGTAAGCCTCGCGAAGTCGACACCGCCTATCTTGCCGAGGTGCATGCGTGGGCCCTGCTGAACCAGGAATGCATCATCTGTAACAACTCTACGGTTCGGACCTTTTGGCATTCTCGAGACCTCTACTTGACCTTAGCGTCTTGCTTCGCCCAATGGGGTTGTTCCTCGTCGTGAAAAGCGTCACTTGATGCGGTTCCTGCGGAACTAAGCTGAATGTGGCATCCCGCCATTTCAACCGGAAGGGCTCTCTTACGGGAAGCCGTGCAGCTTCCTGTGCCGCATCAGATAGGCGGCGCGCTCGGGTGGGAGGGGGAGCCGCTCGCTGGTCGCCAAGTGTCAGCGCGCCTCGGGTAAGAGAGTGGAGGCGTGCAGGACCTCGCCTGTGTCGGAGAAACTGACAAGGCCGCGGTCGAAGGCGGCGTCCCAGAGGCAAGGGGGAGGCCGTTCATCGGGTCGAGCCGCTCTTCGGTGGTCGTGCAGTCGGCCCAGGGTTTGATGTGGCTTGCGCGGAGGAGGGCTGCGTCCGTTATGCCGATCAGGGGGCAGCGGGCGGACTAGGCCTGTATCAGGAGGTTGCGGAAGAGAGAGACTGGCCGATCCGCTGGATGGTGAGGCGCTGGGCCTCGGTTTCGGCGGGGAGGGTGGCTGTGGCGGCCTGGAAGGCGGAGAGGGTGGAGAAGGGGTGGTCGCGGGCGAGGGGGTAGAGGCGCTGGAGGGTCTCGAAGAGGTCGGTGGTGGAGGGGATGGAGAAACGGGCGAGGCCGGGGCCGGGCATCTCGGCGGGCGTGCCGAGGTGGGGGCCAGGCCGGGGTGGTCGGTCGCGACGAACCACCCCACCGGGGCGGGGTGATGGGTGCCACCTCGGGCTGCGAGGCGCGTGTGAGCAAGGTCTCAAGGGCGACGCGGCAGCGGTCGACCGGGAGGTCGGTTTCGGACGCGAGGCGCCTTGCCGCTTCGCCGAAGGCCGTCGGTCCGCGTCGGAGCAGGCCACGTTTCGCCTATCACGGCGTCCGAGCCGCCATTAGCCAAATGCGGGCGAGAAGCGGTCCGTCGCGGCTCGTGATGAACCTTTTGTTTGGCATGATCGAGCGTTGGATTACGCAGCCGCGTTGAACTTTATCATCTTTCGAAGCGCGCAAAGTGCGCGGTGGACTTTCTTCTATCAGAGCTCAGGGGCGCTCCATCGCTATGGCGATGCCCTGGCCGACGCCGATGCACATGGTCGACAACGACCGCTTGCCCCCCGTTGCGGCCAGTTCCAGCGCGGCGGTGCCGGTGATGCGCGCGCCGGACATGCCCAGCGGATGGCCAAGTGCGATGGCGCCGCCGTTGCGGTTCACGCGCGGGTCGTCGTCGGCGATCCCCAGCTGGCGCAGGGTGGCAAGGCCCTGGGCGGCGAAGGCCTCGTTCAGCTCGATCACGTCGAAATCGGCCTGGGTCAGCCCCAGCCGGTCGATCAGGCGCTGCGAGGCGGGGGCCGGGCCGATCCCCATGATCCGGGGCGGAACGCCCGCGGTCGCGCCGCCAAGCACCCGGGCGATGGGCGTCAGGCCATGGGCGCGCGCCGCCGCCTCGGACGCCAGGATCAGCGCCGCCGCGCCGTCGTTCACGCCCGAGGCATTCCCCGCCGTGACCGAGCCGTTCGGGAACAGCGGTTTCAGCCTGGCCAGCGCCTCGGTCGTGGTGGCGCGGGGGTGTTCGTCGCGGTCCACCACGACCGGATCGCCCTTGCGCTGCGGGATCGTGACGGGGGTGATCTCTTTCGCCAGCCGCCCGTTGCCTTGCGCAGCCGCCGCCTTGGCCTGCGACGCCAGCGCCATGGCGTCCTGCGCCTCGCGGCTGATGCCGTAGTCGTCGGCGACGTTCTGCCCGGTCTGCGGCATGGAGTCGGTGCCATAGGCCGCCTGCATCGCCGGGTTCACGAAGCGCCAGCCGATGGTGGTGTCGTGGATCTCGGCCTGGCGGGAGAAGGCGGTGTCGGCCTTGGGCATGACGAAGGGCGCGCGGGACATCGATTCCACCCCGCCCGCGATCATCAGCCCGGCCTCGCCGGCGGCGATCTGGCGCGCGGCGGCCAGGACCGCGTCCATGCCCGAGCCGCAGAGCCGGTTGATCGTCGTCCCGGTCACGCCGACCGGCATTCCGGCCAGAAGCACGGCCATGCGCGCGACGTTGCGGTTGTCCTCGCCCGCCTGGTTGGCGCAGCCCAGGATCACGTCATCCACCGCCGCCCAGTCGACGGCCGGGTTCCGCGCCATCAGGGCGCGCAGCGGGATCGCGGCCAGGTCGTCGGCCCGGACCGAGGACAGGCTGCCGCCAAACCGGCCGATGGGGGTGCGGATGTAGTCGCAGATATAGACGGGGGTCATGGTCACAGCTCGGGCGCGATCAGGTCGGCGACGGGGGCGGGGGTCAGAAGCTTGGCCCCCGTCAGGGATTGCAACTCGTCCAGCGACAGCGCGGGCAGCTTTTCGCGCAGGACGAAGCGGCCGCCCTCGATGTCGATGACGGCAAGGCTGGAGTAGACGCGGGTCACGCAGGCGACGCCGGTCAGGGGCAGGGTGCAGCGTTGCAGCAGCTTGGGCTTGCCGTCGCGGGTCACATGGTCGGTGATGACCGCGACGCGCTTGGCGCCGTGGACCAGGTCCATCGCCCCGCCGACGGCCGGCACGCCCCTGGGTCCCGTGGACCAGTTGGCCAGATCGCCGGTCTCGGCCACCTCGTAGGCGCCCAGGATCGCCACGTCCAGATGCCCGCCCCGGACCATGGCAAAGCTGTCGGCATGGTGGAAGAAGGCGGTGCCCGGCTTCAGCGTCACCGCCTTCTTGCCGGCGTTGATGAGGTCCCAGTCCTCGGTCCCGGGGGCAGGGGCCTCGCCAAAGCCGAGGATGCCGTTTTCGGTGTGGAAGATCGCCTGCCGCCCGGGGGGCTGGAACCTGGCGACCATCTCGGGGAAGCCGATGCCAAGGTTGACATAGGCGCCGTCGGCGATGTCCTGCGCCGCGCGCCAGGCCATCTGGGTGGGGGTCAGCTTCGGGGTCATGCCGTCACCTCTGGGTAGACCGCGCTGGCGCGGTTCAGGTCCTCTTCCTGGGCGGGGTCGGGCACTTCGACCAGGCCCTGCACGAAGATGCCGGGGGTAATCACCGCCTCGGGGTCGATGCCGCCTGGGGCGACGATGCGGCTGACCTGCACGATGGTGGTGGCCGCGGCCATGCACATCAGCGGGCCGAAGTTGCGCGCGGCCATGCGGTAGGTCAGGTTGCCCAGGATGTCGCCGACATGCGCCTTGACCAGCGCAAAATCCGCCTTCAACCAGCGTTCCCGCACATAGGACCGGCCCTCGAACACCTCGACCGGCTTGCCCTTGGCCAGGTCGGTGCCAAAGCTGGTGGGCGTGTAGAAGGCGGGGATACCCGCGCCCCCCGCCCGGATCCGTTCGGCAAGCGTGCCCTGGGGGACCAGCTCCAGCTCGATCTGGCCGGCGAGATAGCGTTCGGTGAACACCACCGGATCGGCCGATCGCGGGAACGAGCAGATCAGTTTCCGCACCATCCCCGTCTCTATCAGCGCGGCAAGGCCCACATGGCCGTTGCCCGCGTTGTTGTTCACCACCGTGAGATCGCGCGGGTGGCCCGTCGCAAGGAAGCGGTCGATCAGCGCGTGGATCAGCTCGATCGGCGCGCCCGAGCCGCCGAAGCCGCCGATCATCACCGTCATGCCGTCCTGGATCCCTGCCACCGCCGTGGCAAGGTCGGGAAGCGTCTTGTCCATTGCTTCAACCTCCGTCGTCCGGGCGACGTGCCTGCCGCCCGGGTCGGCCTGGGGATAGCGCCGGGCGGGGGCTTTCGTCCATGGCGTTTGTGCGGTATCGTGACGTTGTTCACATAGCGCACAAAGCGGGCCGGGCATGACCATCACCGAACGCGACATCATGGGCGGGCTGGCCAAGGGGCTGGCGGTGATCGAGACCTTCGGCACCGACCGGCCCCGGCAGTCGATCAGCGATGTGGCGGCGGCCTCGGGGCTGGACCGGGCGACGGCGCGGCGCTGTCTGCTGACGCTGGTGCATGAAGGTTATGCCGATTGGGACGGCAAGTTCTTCACCCTGACGCCGCGTGTCCTGCTGCTGGGGACGGCGTGCCTGGCCTCGATGCCGATGCCGGCCATCGTGCAGCCGGCGCTGGACGCTCTGTCGGACCGGATCGGCGAGAGCACCTCGGTGTCGATCCTGGACGGGGCCGAGATCGTCTATGTCGCCCGGGCGGCGCAGCGCAAGGTGATGTCGATCAGCCTGATGCCGGGGTCGCGCCTGCCGGCCTATTGCACCAGCATGGGCCGCGTCCTGCTGGCCGCCCTTCCGGAAAGCGATGCAAGGGCAAGGCTGGCAAAGGCGCCGCTTCCGGCGCGCACGGCTCTGACGCTGACCGATCCGGCTGCAATTCTGGCGGAACTGTCCCGTATCCGTGCGCAGGGCTTTGCCGCCATCGACCAAGAGGTCGAAATTGGGCTGCGGTCGCTGGCCGTGCCGCTTGCGACAGCGCGAGGGCAGGTGATCGCGGCGCTGAACGTCGGACTTCCGGCAGGGCCCGAACCAATAGCGGAGGTCACGGCCCGCCTGTTGCCCGAGCTCCGCCTCGTGGCTGGTCAGCTTCGCGAACTGTTGCGCTGATCAGAGCTGCGTGACAGTCGAGCGACTGTGCGAAATGGATACATACGTGCGAAACGGCGCCACCTGCAGCAACCCTAAGGCAAAAGGTGCTGGGCTGACGTACTTAAGAAAACCCCAGAAAACCTAACAAATTTGCTGCGGCTGATCCCAGTCGACGGGCGTGACCCGCATGTGCCGCTGCCTCTGCGCGAAAATTCTTGTTTACAGGCGAGCGATTCTCTCGCAGTCTTTAGGAAACTTTTGTGCGCAGAACGCACAAAATCGCGGTGACAAGCACCGAAGACGTGCGGCTTCGCGCCATCAACACACACCGGGAGGTTCAGAATTGAAACGTTTAGGCCTTGCCTTGGCCGTCGGGATGTCGCTTGCGGCATCGCTGCCCGCCATCGCCCAGAATGTGCTAACGATCGGTGTCCGATCCGAGGCCGCCACGCTGGACCCGCATTGGACCCAGCTCTCGGCTGACCTGCAGGTGCAGGAACACATTTTCGAGCACCTTGTCGACTTGGACAGCGCCTCGCAGCCGGTCCCGGGACTGGCCTTGTCCTGGGCGCCGATCGACGAGACGACCTGGGAGTTCAAGCTCCGGGACGGCGTGACTTGGCATGACGGCGAGGCCTTCACGGCGGATGACGTGATCTATTCCTTCGACCGGCTGAAAGCCGGGATCGAAGGCGCGACGGCCAGCCCGGCCTTCCAACTGGCCAAGGGCGGAAAGGCCTGGACCAAAGTGGACGACCTGACCGTGCGGATCACGACGGAAGGTCCCTACCCGACCATGGCCGAGGATCTGGCCATGATCCCGATCGTCGCGGAGCATGTGGTTCCGGGCAAGACGCCCTCGGTCGATTTCAACTCGGGCGCTGCGGCCATCGGAACCGGCCCGTTCATCTACAAGGAATTCAGCCCGGGCAACCGGATCGTGGTTGCCAAGAACCCCAACTGGTGGGGCGGCGATCCCGGCTGGGACGAGGTGATCTTCCGCCCGGTCACCGACAACAGCGCGCGTCTGGCGGCGTTGATGAACGGCGATGTCGACATGATCGACTATCCGCCGACCGTCGACCTGCCGCAGCTCGAACAGGACGAACGGTTCAATGTTTCGTCCATCGCGTCCGACCGGCTGATCTACATGATGCCCTCCTATCGGCATATCGAACCCTACATCACCGCGAACGACGGCAGCCCGATGATGAATCCGCTGCGCGACTGGCGCGTGCGCAAGGCCCTGTCCCTTGCAATTGACCGCGATGCCATTCGCGACCGCATCATGGGCGGCGCAAGCGAACCCACGCGCAACATCGTTCCGCCGGGCTTCTTCGGTTATGTCGATGACCTTTCCCCCGAGGCCTACGACCCTGATACGGCCAAGGCGCTGCTGGTTGAGGCCGGTTATCCGGACGGCTTCCGTATCACGATCCACGGGCCGAATGACCGCTACATCAACGACGCCCGCATCGTCGAGGCCGTGGCCCAGTTCTGGACCCGCATCGGCGTGACGACCGAGGTCGACACCATGCCGCGTGCCGTGTTCTTTTCGGATCTGATCCGCGGCGCAGCCGACAGCTTCCCCGGGTTCGACAGCCCCAAATTCTCCATGTCGCTGACCGGCTGGGGCACGGTTGCAGGCGAGGCGACCTACACGGTCTCGGGCATTCTTGAGACCTACAACTCGGCAACCGGCGGCGGGAACGGCAACTTCGGGCGCTATTCCAACACCAGCATCGACGCCAAGTCGGTCCTCGCCAAGCAGACCATCGACCGCGAGGCCCGCCTCGCGCTGCTTCAGGATGCCACGCGTATGGCAATGGAGGATTACGCGATCATCCCGCTGCATTTCCAGGTGAACAAGTGGGCGATGCGAGCCGGGCTGGAGCACTTCCCCCGGACTAACGAACGCACTCTCGCCACCGAAGTGAAGCGCACAGAGTGATGGTGCGCTGACCTGGCGGGTTCGCGCCCGCCAGGCGGCCAGGGAAAGCACGTATGACCGAATTCATCCTCAGACGTCTGCTTCAGACGATCCTTGTCCTGATCGTCATGACAGTCCTCGTCTTTTTCGGGGTGCATGTCATCGGCAACCCGGCCGATCTGTTCGCATCGTCGGAATGTACGCGCGCCTGTCTGGCCGAGATCGAGGCGAACCTCGGTCTCGATCGGCCGGTGTGGCAGCAATACCTGATCTTCCTTGGCAACATCGCCCAGGGCGATCTGGGCCGGTCGTTCCAGTTCGGTGTCCCGGCCATGAGCCTGATCTGGGAACGCTTTCCCGCAACGCTGGAGCTGGCCCTGGCATCGGTGATTCTGGCACTGGCGATCGGCCTGCCGCTTGGCATCTATGCCGGGCTGCGCCCGAAAAGCCTGGCTTCGCGCGCGATCATGGGGTTTTCGATGATCGGCTTTTCGGTGCCGGTCTTCTGGATCGGGCTGATCCTGATCCTGACATTCTCGGTCCGTCTGGGATGGTTCCCTGCCATCGGCCGGGGGGATACGGTCGAACTCTTCGGGGTTCCCTTCAGCTTTCTGACGCTGGACGGGCTGCGCCATCTGGCGATGCCCGCCGTCACGCTGTCGCTTCTGATGATGTCGATGGTGATACGCCTGACACGGGCGGGCCTCCGCGAGGTGATGACGTCCGATTACATCAGATTTGCCCGCGCCAATGGCGTGCCAGAACGCCGGATCATCGGCTGGCATGCGATGAAGAACATCCTCATCCCCATCGTGACCGTCCTGGGAATGGAGCTTGGCGGGGTCATCGCCTTTGCCGTGGTGACCGAATCCATCTTCTCATGGCCGGGAGTGGGCAAGATGCTAATCGATGCGATCACCGTTCTCGACCGGCCGCTGATCGTCGCCTACCTGATCTTTGTCGTCACGATGTTCGTGATCCTGAACCTTGTGATCGACATCCTGTATTCCCTGCTTGATCCCCGGATGCGCCCCGGCGCAGGCAGCGCGTGAGATCCCGATGACCCTGATGACCGAACGCGCCGCGCGACCATCGCGCCTTGGCAGCTTCTTCCGCCATTTCCTCGCCGATCGTGTCGCCGCACTGGCCGCCGTGGTCTTTGCGGCGATGGTGGGGCTGGCGCTGGCGGCCCCATGGATTGCCCCGCAGGACCCCTATGATCTGTCGACCGTCTCGATCCTTGACAGCCTGCTTGCCCCCGGTGAGCAGAGTTTTGACGGAATGACCTACTGGCTTGGCAGCGACGGGCAGGGTCGCGACATGCTCTCGGCCATGCTGTACGGGCTGCGGATCTCGCTTCTGGTGGGGCTGGCCTCGGGGGTGATCGCGCTGGCTGTCGGAACGCTGGTGGGGCTGGTGGCAGCCTTTCGGCGGGGCTGGGTTGACGCCCTGCTGATGCGGGTGGTCGATCTGCAGCTGAGCCTGCCCACCATCCTCGTGGCGCTGATCCTGCTGGTGATCCTGGGGCGCGGCATCGACAAGATCATCATCGCGCTGGTCGTGGTGCAATGGGCCTATTTTGCCCGGACAGTGCGCGGCGTGGCCCTGGTCGAGAACGCCCGCGATTACGTCGAGGCAGCGCGGGGCCTGCGGCTGCCGTCCCTGCGCATCCTGTTCCGTCACATCCTGCCGAATTGCCTGCCCACCCTTCTGGTGGTTGCGACGATCCAGATGGCACAAGCGATTTCGTTGGAAGCGACGCTCAGCTTCCTTGGTATCGGGCTTCCGCCCACGCGTCCGTCGCTTGGCCTGCTGATCGCCAACGGGTTCAACTACCTGCAGTCAGGGCGCTGGTGGATTTCGGTCCTGCCCGGTGTGGTCCTGCTGATGCTGATCGTTTCGGTCAACGTCATCGGTGACCGGCTGCGCGACGTTCTCAACCCGCATCTAAGGGGATGACCATGCGTCCCGTTCTGACCGTCCACGGCCTGACCACGGTGTTCCAGGCGACGCCAGCCCCTCTGAAGGCGCTGGATGGGGTCGACCTGGTTGTCCACGAAGGTGAATTCGTGGCGCTTGTCGGGGAAAGCGGCTCGGGCAAGTCGCTGACGGGGCTGTCGATCACCGGGCTGCTGCCCGCGACCGCGCGCGTCACCGAGGGCGAGATCCGGCTGGGCGATATCGACCTGCGCGCACAGGGCGCGGCCCAGATGCGGGCGCTGCGCGGGCGGAAGGTTGCCATGATCTTCCAGGACCCGATGATGACGCTGAACCCCGTCCTGCGGATCGAAACCCAGATGTACGACGCGTTGCGCGCGCATGAACGGATTTCCCGCCGCGCGGCACGGCCGCGTCTGGTGCAGGCCTTGGCGGAAGTGGGTATTGCCGCCCCGGAAGAGCGTCTGCGCGCCTGGCCACATGAGCTTTCGGGCGGCATGCGGCAGCGGGTGGCCATTGCAACCGCCCTGTTGCACCGTCCCGACCTTGTGATCGCGGACGAGCCGACGACCGCGCTGGATGTGACGATCCAGGGGCAGATCCTGGCCCTTGTGCAAAGACTGTGCCGCGAGCGGGGCACCGCGCTGGTCTGGATCACGCATGACCTTGCCGTCGTCGCAGGCATCGCCGACCGCGTGGCGGTGATGTATGCCGGTCGCGTCGTCGAGGAAGGCCCCGTTGATGCCGTCCTTGACCGGCCCGCGCATCCTTACAGCCGCGGCCTGATCGACAGCGTCGCGGCAAGTCACCCCCGAGGAGCCCGCCTTCCCGTTATCCCCGGGCGGATGCCCGCGCTGACCGAACTGCCGCCGGGCTGCGCCTTTGCGCCGCGCTGCTCCCGGCGCACGGACCTCTGCGAAACCCGTGCCCCGGGCCCCGCGTCGGCTGGGGATGCGCAGACTGTGCGCTGTCACCACCCCCTGACCGATGCGCCCGGAAAGGACCTGGCATGACTTCTCCGCAGGAAACCCCGCCTCTCGAAGCCCGGGCCCTTCGCAAGACGTTTCGCAGCGGTGACGGTATGTTGTCGCGGACGCTGGCACGCCTTGGACTGGCGTCCGGCCCGCGTGAGGTGAAGGCCGTCGACGGCGTCGATTTTCGGCTTGGCCGCGGCGAGGTGCTGGGTGTCGTCGGCGAATCCGGCTGCGGCAAGTCGACGCTGGGCCGCATGGTGGCGGGGTTGTCGACCCCGACCTCGGGCGAGGTCTTGCAAAACGGGACACCGCGCGCCGTGACCCAGGGCCTTGACCGGCAGATGATCTTTCAGGATCCGTTCTCCTCGCTGAACCCGCGCAAGCGGGTGACGGACCTTATCGGCGAGGCCCCGATGGTCCACCGCATCGTCGATCCCGCCGGGCTGGAGAGCTATGTCACGGCGCTGATGGAGCGGTGCGGGATCGACCCGGCCTTCCGCGACCGTTTCGCGCATCAGTTTTCGGGTGGGCAGCGCCAGCGGATCGGCATCGCCCGGGCGCTGGCGGTCAAGCCCGAGGTGCTGGTCTGCGACGAGGCGATCTCGGCGCTGGATGTTTCGATCCAGGCGCAGATCGTGAACCTGTTCATGGACCTGCGCGACGAGCTGAACCTGGCGTACCTGTTCATCAGCCACGACCTTGGCGTCATGCGTCACCTCGCGGATCGGGTACTGGTCATGTATCTTGGCCGCGTGGTCGAGGAAGGGTCGGCCGCCGCCCTGTTCGACACGCCGATCCACCCCTACACCCGCGCCCTGGTCGAGGCCGTGCCCAGGCTCGATCGCCGCCGGACCACGTTCCAGCCGGTTCCGGGAGAGATCCCGTCACCGCTGAACCCTCCCTCTGGCTGTCATTTTCACCCGCGCTGCCCCTTGGCCACTGCCCGGTGCCGCAGCGAGGCCCCCGTGCTGCGCGATGTCGCCCCGGGCCGCCGGGCCGCCTGCCACCTTGTCTGACACCACAATCCAACTCAGGGAGATTTCGCCGATGGCCACCTACAGGGACCGCATGAACCGATTCCGGGCATTGTTGCCCGGAAAAGTTGACCTTGTTTTCATTCCGATGGGCACGGATCTGGATTATCTGACCGGAATTCACCGCGACATTCCGAACTACGGGCGCAATCTGCACCCCGGAATGTGGCTGGAAGGCGCTTGGATCGCCCCCGACCGCGAACCGATCCTCACGATTCCGCGCATGACCGCCGAATTCGGCGCCAAGGGCGGGACCGACGGTCTGGATGTGCGGGTGCTGGGCGACTGGGACGACCCCGTCACGATGGTGCGCGGTATCCTGAAAGAGCTGGGCGTCGGCGCAGGAGCGGTGATCGCGACTTCTGACGATGCCGAAGCGGAAAGCCTGATCGAACTGCAGGCCCTGGTTTCCGGCGCGCGCTTTGCCTCGGCCACGCAAATCCTGCGCAAGCTGCGCGTCATCAAGGACGCCGACGAGATCGCCACGATGCGCGAGGCGGGCCGGATCACCGAAGCGGCCTTTGCCGATGTAGTGGGGATGCTCAAGATCGGGATGACCGAGCTCGACATCGTGGCCGAGGTCGATTTCCAGATGAAGCGGCACGGATCGCTTGGGCCGTCCTTCACGACCTCGCTGTACAACACCGGGCCCAACCATCCGATGCGCTTTGGTCGCCGGCTGGAAACCTGGCCGCGTGTGTTGACCGCGCCGGTGTCGGTACTGTTCGACTTTGGCGCCGTGCATGACGGCATGTGCTACGACTTTGGCCGGACCGTCAGCTTTGGCGCGCCGAGCGAAGAGCAGGTCCGCGTTCATCGTCTGATCATGGAGAGCCAGCGGGCGGGGATTGCCGCGCTCAAGGCAGGTGCCGTGACCTGTGAAGAGGTGGACCGCGTGGCGCGGGCGGTGATCGAGGATGCGGGCTACGGCAACGCCTTCCGCCATCGTCTTGGCCATGCCATCGGCTGGGATGTGCATGAGCCCCCGTTCCTGACCAAGGGCGATACCACGTTGGTCGAAGAGGGCATGATCTTCACCATCGAGCCGTCGATCTTCCAGGATGGCACCTTCTCGGCCCGGGTCGAGGACTGCATTGTCGCGCGCCCCAATGGCGGCGAGGCGCTTACTACAGGCTGGCAAGACCTGGTGGTCGTCGAATGACAGACGGGGGGCCAGTGGCCCCCCGTTTCCACCTTGCGGTGGTTGCCCGGACCCAGCCTGCGGGGGAGCGCCGCTGGCAAAGGTCCGATCACAGCCCGCCGATGCAGGTGTACTTCAGATCCAGATAATCCTCGATTCCCTGGCGGCCGCCCTCACGGCCCATGCCGGACTCCTTCACCCCGCCGAACGGCGCCTCGGGCGTGACGATGGCCACTTCGTTGATCCCCAGAAGGCCATAGTCCATGCGCTCTTGAAGGCGGAACATCCGGCCCATGTCCCGGGTATAGGCATAGGCGGCCAACCCGTACTCGGTTGCGTTGGCCATGGCGATCACCTCGTCCTCGGTCTCGAAGCGGTAGACCGGGGCGACCGGGCCGAAGATTTCCTCGCGGGTCACGCGCATCTCGGCCGTGGCGCCGGAAACCACGGTGGGCTGAAAGAACAGGCCGCCCCGCGCATGCCTCGCGCCGCCGGTTTCCAGGATGCCGCCTTTCGCCAGGGCATCGGCCAAAAGGTCCTCCATCTTGGCAATCGCGGCTTCGTCGATCATCGGTCCCTGTTCCGCGCCCGCCTCATCGCCCGGGGCAACCTTCATCCGGCTGACCTTGTCGGCAAAGGCCGCAATAAAGCGATCATGGATACCGGCCTGAACATACAGCCGGTTGGTGCAGACGCAGGTCTGTCCGGCATTGCGGAACTTGGCGAACAGTGCGCCTTCGACCGCCTTGTCCAGATCGGCGTCGTCAAAGATGATGAAGGGTGCGTTGCCCCCCAATTCCATCGAAAGGCGCTTGACCGTCCCGGCCGCTTGCCGGATCAGGTCTTTCCCGATCTCGGTCGAGCCGGTGAACGTGATCTTGCGAACCTTCGGGTTCGTGGTGATCTCGCCGCCGATCGCGCGGGCGCTTCCGGTGAGCACATTCACAACGCCGGCCGGGAAGCCAGCCTGCTCGGCCAGAAGGCCCCAGACCAGACCAGAGAGCGGCGTGGCCGTCGCGGGCTTCACGACCGTCGTGCAGCCTGCCGCCAGGGCCGGGCCGATCTTGCGCGCCAGCATCGACGAGGGGAAGTTCCACGGCGTGATCGCCGCCACCACCCCGACGGGGTGCTTTGTCGTCATCAACCGACGGCCCGACACAGGTGCAGGAATGATCTCGCCGTAAATGCGCCGCGCCTCTTCGGCGAACCACAGCACATACCCGGCGCTCGATGCGACCTCGGCCCGAGCTTCGACCAGCGGCTTCCCCTGTTCGGCGGTCAGCATGGCGGCAAGTGCCGCATGCTGGTCCATGATCGCCTGATGCAGGCGGCGCAGAAGGGTGACACGGTCGTTCAGGGACAGCGCTGCATAGTCCGGAAAGGCGGCAGCGGCGGCATCGATGGCGCGCCGCGTCTCGACCGCGCCCGAGGCCGGAACCAGAGCGATGCGCGCGCCGGTGGCGGGATTGGTAACGGCGATGGTCTCACCGCTGTCGGCGCCGACCCAGGCCCCGCCGATCAGGTTCGCCTCGCGGATCAAATGGGTGAAATCGGTCATGTCATGTCCTTGTCAGTTCAAGATCCTGCGCGATCCTGCGCGCGATGTCGGCGTGGGTCGCGATCCACACATCGCCCTTTGCCCGCGCGTGGGACAAAAGCGCATCCAGAATCCAGATGCGTGAGCGGTAGCCGATCACGAAGGGATGGAAGGTCAGCTGGCAGACGCCACCCGCCGCATGGGCCGCATCGAATTCGCGGCGGAAGATGTCGAAGACCGCCTCCGGCGGCGTGAACGGTCGCGTGGCGGGCTCTCGGTTGAAGAGCAGATAAACGGCATCGTCGCGCACCCAGTCCACCGGGATTTCGACCAGCCGCGAGGGCCGCCCGGCGACCAGTGGCTCATAGGGGTCGTCATCGGCCATCATCGAAGAATCGTAAAGAAACCCGGCTTCGGCGACTAGTTCGATGGTGTGGGGCGACAGATCCCACTGAGCGGCGCGATGGCCAACGGGCATCTGGCCCGACAGGTGTGCAAGCGTGTCGCGCGCCCGCAGTAGAAGATCGCGCTCCGTCTGGCGGTCGAGACGGGAGGTATTTTCGTGAATCCAGCCATGCACGCCAATCTCGTGCCCGGCGTCGACAATCGGCTGGATGGCGCTGGCGTCGATCAGGGCCGCAACCGCCGGGTGGAAGAAGGTGGCCCGGGCGTCATGCTGGGCCAGCACCTCCAGAATGCGCGGGACGCCGGTCCTTCGCCCGAACTCTCCCCAGGCCAGCCTTCCTATGGCAGACCGTCCGGCGCCGAGTTCGAAGGTCTCGTGATCGCAATCGAACGACAGCGCCAGGGCACTGCGCGCACCCCCTGGCCAGGCAGACGGGACAAGCCGCCGCCCGGCCCGAACGCGCCCGACATCGGCGCGCCATTCCGCCTCGGGCGTTTCCCAGGGGCGGTCTAGGTTCACCCAAGCACCTCGGCCACGGCATCGGCCAGCACCGCGACGCACCGGAACGCCTCGGCCTCGGTCATGCATAGGGGCGGCGCGAAGCCGATGATGTTGCCCTCGGGCAAGGGACGGGCAATCACGCCGCGCGCCTGCATCGCCGCTGCGATCTTCGGGGCAACCGTCATGGGAGCAAACCATTCGCGACGGACAGGGTCGGCCATGAACTCGACCGCCAGCATCAAGCCCTCGCCGCGGATCTCGGCCACATTCTTGTGTTTTCCCAAGGCCTCTTGCAGCGCAGCCTTGAACTTGCCGCCCACAGTTCCGGCATTTGCAACCAGCTCCATCCGGTCGATCAGGTCCAGCGTCGCCACGCCCGCCGCCGCCGAAACCGGGTGGGCGGAATAGGTGAAGCCGTGGGCCAGAACCCCATGTTCCTCCGATCCGGCCAGTAGCACATCCATCACCCTTTTCGAGATGATCGAACCGGACAGTGGCACATAGGCCGAGGTCAGGCCCTTTGCGATGGTGATGAAGTCGGGACGCAGGCCGAAATGGTCGGACCCGAACATCGAGCCGGTCCGCCCGAACCCAGTCACCACCTCATCCGCAATCAGCAGGATCCCATGGCGATCTAGCACCTCTTGCACACGCGCCCAATATCCGGGCGGGGGCGGGATGATTCCTCCGGTCCCCATCACCGGTTCGCCGGCAAAGGCCGCGATCGTCTCCGGGCCCTCGGTCTCGATCAGGCGTTCCAGGTCGGTGATCAGCCGGTCCAGATAGGCCGCCTCGTCCATCGCGTCGTCCGGACGGCGCAGGTAATGTGGTGTTGCCGCGTGAAGGAAACCCGGAAGCGGCAGGCCCATCCGGGTGTGATAGCCGGGCAGGCCGGTCATCGAACCCGAGACGATGCCGGACCCGTGATAGGCACGCCAGCGGCTGATGATCTTGCGCCGCGCCGGTTCACCCCGAAGAATATGATAATGCCAGGCCAGCTTGACGTTCGTCTCGTTGGCATCCGATCCAGACAGGCCGAAGAACACCCGGCTCATATGGGCAGGGGCGCGGTCCATCACCATCATGGCCAGACGGATAGCCGGTTCGTTGGAGTTGCCCGCGAAGCTGTGGAAGAAGGCCAGCTCATGGGCCTGCTTGGCAATGGCGTCAGCCACTTGGGTGCGGCCATAGCCCACGTTCACGCAATAAAGCGCTGCGAACCCGTCAAGGAAGCGGTTGCCGTCGCGGTCCACGACAGTGCAACCTTCGCCCCCGGCCATGATCCGGCCCGAGATGATGCCCTTGGCATGATTGGCGATATGGGTCGTCGGATGCAGCAGGTGCGCGGCGTCCCAGGCGGCCAGATCGTCGTTGATCCGATCTTCAAGGCTCATATCAGGCTCTCCTGTCTGGTATTGGCGATCAGTTCGGGCACGCTCGCTTGGTTGGGCAGGTTCAGAAGGAACGACACCATCTCGGCCACCGTCTCCGGGGTCAGGCGGTCAGCCTTGGGCGTGACGCCTGGCAGGTTAGCGATCAGGTCCGTGTCGATCGCGCCGGGGCAGAGGGCGGTTGCGCGCACTCCGTCGTCCCAGGCGGTGGCACGCACGGCCTGGGTCATGGCCAGAAGCGCGTGCTTCGTCATCGCATAGCCCACGCTGGTGCCCTGGCGAAACCGCTTGGCATCGGTCGAGGCGACGTTGACCACCCGGCCCCGGCCGCTGGCGCGCAGGTGGGGTAGCGCTGCGCGGATCAGGCGGAACGGCGCTTTGACATTCACTGCCCAGAGGTCATCCAGATCTTCCTCGCTGCCTTGCGCGAAATCTACCATCCGCAGGATGCCTGCGTTGTTCACCAGGGCGTCGATCCGGCCAAAGCGGTCCAGCGTCGCCTGCACCCAGGCCGGGGCGAGTGTGGCGTCCGTCGCATCGAAGGGTGCCGCAAGCACTCGGTCCGCCGGGGTGAAGCGGTCGGCCTGAGCCAGGTCGCGCAGACCCAGGGCGACAGACCAGCCATCGGCCAGAAGGCGGTGGGTGATCGCAGCGCCAAGACCGCGCCCCCCGCCCGAGATCATCACCACGCGCTGCATCAGAACAGCCCCTGATAGACGCCGCCGTCATTGACGATGTTCTGCCCGGACATGAAGCCCGCCTGTGCCGAGCAGAGGAAGGCGATCAGGTCGCCACATTCCGACGGATCCGCAAAGCGCCCTGCAGGGCAGCCCTGCAGACGGTTCTGGACGATGGCCTCGTAGGTCGTGTTCCCGCGCTTGGCGTGGCCGTGCAAATTGGTGTGCAGCGCATCGGTATCGAAAAGACCGGGGCAGACGGTGTTGATCGTCACGTTGTGCGGCATCAGCTCGCGCACCATCGCCGCCACC
This sequence comes from Tabrizicola sp., assembly GCF_041913445.1. Taxonomy (GTDB): domain Bacteria; phylum Pseudomonadota; class Alphaproteobacteria; order Rhodobacterales; family Rhodobacteraceae; genus Tabrizicola. The sequence goes on along the minus strand of NZ_JAYSFG010000012.1, from coordinate 41,820 downwards.
GCCCCCGACAGCGCGACCCGCGCCGCGTGGGAATGGGCAAAGCCCACCTGCGGAAACTTGATGAAGCTGACGCTCATGTTGACGACGCGGCCAAATCGGCGGGCAACCATGCCGGGGGTGACGGCCTGGATCATCTCGATGGACGACAGAAAGTGCACATCCAGCCAATAGCGCCAGTCTTCGGCCGTGATCTGGGCAGAGGGTGTGGGCACCTGCCGGACGCCTGGGTTGTTCACCAGGATGTCGACCTCGCCCGCAGCCGCCAGGATCGCTGCGCGCCCTTCGGTCGTATTGAAGTCGGCGGCCACCGGCACGGCCTGCACCCCAAAATCAGCTCGGATCGCCGCGGCCGCCTCTTCAAGCGGGCCCAGGGTGCGGGCATTCATCACCACGTCCACACCTTCGCGGGCAAGCGAACGGGCCGCCGCGAGCCCAAGCCCGCGGGAGGCCGACGAGACCAGCGCGCGCCGCCCCTTCAGTCCCAGATCCATCACGCCACCTCGCGCTGAGGCGCCAGAAGGCGGTCCATGCCGGCCTGGAGGCCGACCAGGGCCTGACCGTCCAGCGCTCGCAGCGGTGGGCGTGGCAGGCCCCCTCCCGGCAGGTTCAGCATGTTCATCGCGGCCTTGGTCGCAGGGTAGAGTGTGCGGCCGCCCGAGGTGAAGAGATCGGTCATCTCAAGCCCGATGCGCTGCAGTTCCCAGGCTTCCTCCATCCGCCCCGCGCGCGTGGTGTGCCACAGGTCAAGGCAGCCGTCCCAGACGTTCGGGAAGCAGTCGATCAAGCCGTCTGCACCGGCCAGTGTTGCCGCCACGCCAAAGACCGAGGATGGCCCGCAATAGACCCGGATGCGGCCCTTCACGCGCAGCAGCGTTTCGTGGAAATTACGCCAGTTGCCCGAGGATTCCTTGATCGCCACCACGTTGTCGAGGTCGGCAAGGAAATCGGCCAGATCGGGCGTGATCGCATTTCCCGCGTTGCCGGGAATGTTGTAAAGAACTATCGGCAGCACCGCCGCCGCGTTGATGGCCTCGTAATGCGCGATGACCTCGGCCTTGGTGAGATGCGCAAAGTAGGGCGGCAGAACCAGAACGCCATCCGCTCCGGCCTCTTTGGCGGCGTGGATCTGGTCGATCACTTCGCCCTCGCGGATCGCGCCGGTGCCGACGATCGCCGGGCCGCGGCCGCGGCACGCCTGAACCGTCAGACGCGCCAGATGCTGCCGCTCACTCGGGCTAAGCGCCCAGAATTCGCCCGTGCAGCCTGCGGCAACCATGCCGGTGGCGCCAGCCGTGAAGAGACGGTCAATGTTGGCCACAAAACCTTCTTCGTCGATCGAAAGATCGGAGCGGAACGGGGTGGTGATGGCAGGCATGGGGCCCGCCCAGCTGACGGATTCGCGATTCAAGATCTAACTCCTTTCGAGGCCGCGCCTGGGGACGCGACGAAATCCACAATTCTCTCACTGGCCGTCACGGCCGGATCGCTGTTCAGCCGGACACCATGCGGACCGGCGGCAAAGACGTGCAGGCGCGGAGTATCGAGGCGCAGCGGAACCTTGTCGCCGATGCGCAGGGCTGGGGTGCCAGGCACGCGGGCAACAATGCGCAGCCCCGCGGCGAGGGCGAGTGTCACGATGGTCTCATGCCCGGTCGCTTCGGTCAGGGTCACCTCGCCCTGGATCGGGCCCTGGCCCAGGTGGACATCTTCGGGCCGGATGCCCAGGGCCGCCGGTCCTTCGCTGCCCGGCGCGATGACCGGCACAGCCAGATGCAGACCGGCTACGTCGAACCGCCACTCCTGCCCCTGGCGGACCAGCGTGCCATCCAAAAGGCTCATGCCAGGCGTGCCGATGAAGCCCGCGACAAAGCGGTTTGCCGGGCGCGCGTAAACTTCGGCCGGGGCGGCGAACTGCTGCAGATTGCCGCCCTCCATGATCGCGATGCGGTCTGCCATTGTCATGGCTTCCAGCTGGTCGTGGGTCACATAGACCATGGTCCGGCCCAGGCGGCGGTGCAGCTCGATCAGCTCGGCCCGCATGTGGCCGCGCAGCTTGGCGTCCAGGTTGGACAGCGGCTCGTCCAGAAGAAAGACCTTGGGGTCCCGGACCAGCGCCCGCCCCAGGGCCACGCGCTGTTGCTGACCGCCGCTGAGCTGCTTGGGCTTGCGGTCCAGCATCGGGGTCAGGTGCAGCATCTCGGCCGTGCGGGCCACCTTTTCGGCCCGCTCCGCCTTGGCAACGCCGCGCTTCTTCAGCGGGTAGGCGATGTTCTCGGCCACCGTCATGTGCGGGTAAAGCGCGTAGGACTGGAACACCATCGCGATGTCCCTCTCGCCCGGGGCAAGATCGTTGACGCGCCGTCCGTCGATCAGGATGTCGCCGGTCGTCGGAAATTCCAGCCCGGCCAGCATCCGCAGGCTGGTGGTCTTGCCGCAGCCCGACGGACCCAGCAGGGCCACGAACTCACCGGACCGGATCTGAAGGTTCAGCCCCGGCAGCGCGGTGAAGCTGCCGAAGATCTTGGTGACATTTCGAAACTCGACATTGGCCATGGGTCAGCCTTTCACGGCGCCCGCGCCGAAGCCGCGGGTCAGATAGCTTTGCAGGAAGGCGAAAATGATGATCAGGGGCACGCTCATCATCACCGAGGCCGCCATCAGCAGCGACCATTCGATGTTGAATGACGAGATCAGCATGTTCATCACGCCGGTGGTCAGCGGGCGCGCTTCGTCGGAATTCACGAGGACGAGCGCGTAGAGATATTCATTCCAGCTTAGAATGAAGGTGAAGAGCGCGGTCGAGATGATCCCCGGCAGCAACTGAGGCAGCACCACGTCCCGGAACGCCCCCATCCGCGACGCCCCGTCCACCATCGCGGCGGATTCGATGTCCTCGGGTACGCCCGCCATGAAGGACCGCATCAGCCACAGCGCGTAGGGCAGAGCGAAGGTCGTGTAGGCGATCACCAGGCTGAACACGGTGTTCGACAGGCCAAGGCTGACCAGCATCAGATACAGCGGAATGATCAGCACCACCGAGGGCAGCAGGTAGGTGAACAGCACGAGAAAGGCCATCGTCTCCCGCCCCCGGAAGCGGAAGCGGACAAGGCTGTAAGCTCCCAGCGTGGCGACTGCGATCACCAGCAGCGTGGTCGCGGATGACAGGATCACCGAGTTCCCGAAGTAGGTCAGGAAGTTCGTTTCCCACAGAAGCTTGCTGTAATGCTCCAGGGTAAAGGTCTCGGGCAGAAAGCTCGGCGGCCGACGGAACAGTTCCGACTGCGGCTTGACCGAGGTCAGCAGCATCCAGAACAGCGGGAAGGCCACACAGAACACAACCGACCAGGCGACGATGTTCAGCACGATGTTGCCGAGGCGCGACTGGCGCATCACGCGGCCTCCTTCTGGCGGGTCTGGCGGATGTAGACGATCATGAAGACCAGAAGCACCGCCATCATCATCACCGCCCAGGCTGCGGCCATGCCCATCTGGTTCAGCGCAAAAGCCTGGCGATAGACCACGATCGGCAGGGTTTCGGTCGATGACACGGGTCCGCCGCCAGTGAGCAGCCAGATCAGGTCGAATTCCTTGAAGTCCCAGATGGCCCGCAGCATGACGATCACGACCAGAACCTCGCGCAGTTGCGGCAGGGTCACGTCGAAGAACCGCGCGACAGGGCGCGCGCCATCAATACGCGCAGCCTCGTACAGGGCATCGGGGATGGATTGCAGGCGGGCCAGGACGGCGATCACGACGAAGGGAAAGTATTTCCATGCCCCAATCAGGATGACCGTCACCATCGCATTGGGCATGGAGCCGAGGTAGTCCACCGGCATGTCCCTGAGGCCCGAAGCCATTAGCAGGTGGTTCAGGATGCCGTACAGATCGTTGAACACCCATTTCCAGACCAGCACGGCCACAACGGTCGAAATGAAGTAGGGAAACAGGATCAGCGAGCGCGCCAGCGAGCGGAACCAGATGTTCTGGTGCAGCACCAGGGCCATTGCGATCCCGAACAGGATCTGCAGCGCAAGCGTGCCCACCGTCCAGATAAGCGTCTTGCCCAATGACGACCAGAACCCGCCAGAGGCGAGGATGGCGCGGTAGTTCTCCAGTCCGACCCATTCGCCCTGAAGCGTCGGGGTAAAGATCTTGAACAGCGACAGGTAGATGGCCGAAACCAGCGGATAGACGATGACCGCGCAAAAGATCAGCACCGTGGGTGCGATCAGCACAAGGCCAAGCCGCGCGTGGCGGCGTTCCAAAACGGTCAGAGCAGGGGATGACATGGGATTCCTTTGAGCTCCGGGCCGCCCGCAATTGGGCGGCCCAAAGGTAACATCAGGCTTTCATGATGTCTTCGATGGCCTTGGAACAAGTGCCGATCGAGGCATCGACATCCTCACCGTTCAGCACCACGCGTTGAACCAGATCGGCGATCGCGTTCGAGGCAATAACCTCGCCAGCCTTGTCGTTCGACTTGTGTCCCGCGCTTTCGAAGCCCAGGTTGAAGCCACCCGCCGCCGCGTTTGCCATCAGCTCCACTTCGGCCGGGAACTTCTCGATGATGGCATTGGCCTTGTAGGCGGGATTTTCGTTGATCGACTTCAGCACCGGTAGTACGTGGCCCGGGGCCGCATGCAGTTGCTTGATGTAACCCTCGGGATTGAACAGGAAGGCGGCAAATGCCTTGGCTGCATCCTTGTTCTTCGACTGCGCCGGGATGAAGACGCTGGGGAAGTCATTGAAGGTCCAGGGCGTCACATCGGCCGAGATCGTCGGGTAGACCGTGCAGGTCACACTGTCGGCAATCGCGGGGTTCTGCTCGGTGACGTTCGCCAGCACGCGGCCCGCATAGATGCCGGTGGCTGTCGCACCCGACACGAACGCGGTAAGGCTTTCGCCCCAGCTGTAGTTGGTCGCGCCCGGCGGGCACAGCTCGCGCATCGACTTGTAGAATTCCAGCGCGTTGCGGGTGCCCTCGTTGTCGATGGCGACCTGCAGGTCGGGCGTAAAGACCTGACCGCCCGCCTGATGGATGAAGCCGATGAAGATCAGCGACGTCATCGAGTTCTGGCCATAGGGCAGAGGCGCGCCGAAGATGCCGCCGCCCTGCATCGCCTGGCAGGCCGCGCGCAGTTCGTCCCAGGTGCGGGGCGCCTGGGCGACACCGGCTGCTTCCATCAGGTCGCGGCGCAGCCAAAGCATGTTGGCGGCGGTGTTGCCGATCCCCGTGCCGCAGTACTTGCCATCCGCCGTGCGGAACACGTCATTCGCGCCGGGGTAGTAGTCGTCGGCGCCGATGGCTGCGATCACATCGTCGAACGGTTCGACAAGACCATTAGAATAGTAGGTCTGGACCGAGAAGGACGGCAGGTGGGTCACGATGTCGGGCACTTCGCCGCTGGCGAAAGCGGCAGCCAGCTGCGGGGCATAGCCTTCGTCCGACGTCGTTTCGAACAGGACCTTGATCCCGGGGTTCAATGCCTCGAAAGCGGCGATCTGGAACTTGTAGGCCTCAACCTGAGCCGGCGCGCCCTGCGGCGACCACCAGCGCAGCGTCACTTCCTGTGCGGCGGCACGGCGTGGTAGGCCGGTCAGAACCGTCCCTGCCGCAAGTCCGGCCAGCAGCGAGCGCCGGGTCATTCCAGCGGTGAATGTCATGCGTTTTGTCATCCTTGGATACTCCCTGCGGTGCGCGTTGTTCACATAGCGCACTCTTGTTCGACTATTATCCGATTCATGGCCTGTGACAAGTGCCGACATCGCGTTTTTGCCGGTGCATTGGCAGATTGTGCTGTGATAAGCTGTGAACAAATGTGCAAGAGCGTTGCAGATAAAACCGAAAGGACCCAGGGGAAGATGCAGGAGACAGGCGCCAAGGCGGAAGATGTGACCGATGTCCTCCCGCCCCGCAATTCCGCCAAGACCGGCCTAATGACCGCAGCTGCGGACTGGTCCGACGATGAAAACGGCGGTTTGAACCCGCGCGACTATGTCTCCAGTCTTGCCCGCGGGCTTGAGGTCCTGCGCGCCTTCAACCGCACACAGCGCAAGATGACGCTGTCGGAAGTGGCGGCCGAAACCGGAAACACCCGTGCGGGCGCGCGGCGAATCCTGCTGACCCTCGTCCATGAGGGGTATGCCGTGATGGACGGCAAGCTCTTCGACCTGACACCGCAAGTTCTTGAACTGGGCTTTTCGGTGCTGTCGTCGAAGGGCGTCTGGGATATTGCCCGGCCCTTCATCGACCATCTGTCCGAAGAACTGCGTGAATCCGTTTCGGCCGCCGTTCTGGACCGTTCTGACGTCGTCTACGTCTCGGGGGCGCAGTATCATCGGGTCATCAGCGTGGGAATCTCGGTCGGATCGCGCTTCCCGGCACATTGCACGGCTACAGGGCGCGTTCTGCTGGCTGCGCTGCCAGAGGAACAGCTGGACGCCCTCTTGAAATCCATCTCGCTGACCCGGATGACCGACCGCACGGTCACCGATCCGGCAGAGTTCCGCCGCCTTCTGGCAAAGGTTCGCGATCAGGGCTGGGCGTTGGTGGACCAGGAGCTTGAGACCGGACTCATGTCCATCGCCGTGCCGCTGCGCAGCAGCGCGGGCACGATCGTCGGCGCCATCAATGTCGGTGCGCCAACCGTCCGGATGGGTCCGCAATACATGATCGACAGCATCCTGCCGAAGCTGCAGGAAACCGTCGGTCACATCGCCGATGCGCTGAAACGCTGATCCCTGCGGGTCACGCGGCGAAGCGGGCAGGCGAGAGTCGGGCGTCTTCGCCCGCCACATCCCCGCCAGCGGCAACCTGCGCCGCCATCCGCGCGACCAACGGCCCCAGCGTGTACCCGGCGTCCCCCGGAAGGGCCATCACGATGCGCTCCGCCTGTGGCAGGCGGCCGATGACGCTTGCCCCGTCTGCTGTCGTGTTCATGCCCGCCCATGTCCGGATCACCCGAAGACCGCCAATCTGCGGCACCAGACGCGCCGCCAGTGCCACATTGCCCAGAAGCGAGGTCGCAAGAACCGCCGGCGGCTGATCGCGCCCCCGGTCCAGCGCAGGCCATCCACCGCCAATCACGATCTGACCTTGGCCCAGCTGTTTGAGCGTAATCGACCGTTCGGCGTGCTGGATCAGGTGGCCGATCTGCACCTCGGCTGCTTCGGTGATGTTCATGTGCAAGGGTTCGGCCCGCGTGGGAATCCGCACGCCAAGCCCGGCAACGATCTCGCCCGCGCCCCAGGCCGCGGCAACCACCGCCTGATCCGCGCGATAGGTCCGTGTACGGCCCCGTGCGACGACAGCCGCGCCGTCCGTTTCCAGCGCAAGGATGCGGTCTGTCGCGAAGCGCAGCCCACGGTCGCGGGCAACGGCCATCAGGCGGGCGTTGGCGATCAGCGGGTTCAGCTTGCCCTCGTCGTGGCAGAGTTCCGCCCCCACGATCTGCGGGCCCAGCCACGGTGCGATCTGGTCCAGCTCGGCCCGCTCCAGGATCTCGACCGTCAGGCCCTGCGCCGCCTCGCGCCGGGCCTTGGCTTCCAGAAAGCGCAGCTGATCGCTGCCCTCTGCCAGCATCAACCCGCCCTTGCGCACCAGCTCGAACGGGCCGAACTTCGCGTCCAGCCGGACCCACTCTTCCGCCGCCGCCTTGTAAAGCGGCAGCGAGGCTTCGACCGCGGGTACTTGATCGGGGTATAGCCGCATGAACCGGCTTTGCATCTGCACATGCAGGCTGCCCGCATTGGCCCAGGTTCCCGCATTCTCGCCCGCATCCACCACCGTAACCGTCGCGCCTGCGCCAGACAGATGCAGTGCGGCCATCAGTCCGGTGATGCCCGAGCCGATGACCAGAATGTCAGAGCGCATCCCGCACCGCCTCTTCCGCCGCAAGGATGGAAGAAATGGCCACCGGCTTGATCGGTACGCGGGGGGCAAACAGGCTGCGGTCGGCCAGCGGCTGGCCGGTCGCCGCCGCCACAAGACGCGCCCCGACCGGACCGCAGTACCGCCCCTGACAGCGCCCCATGCCCAGACGCGTCGCCCGTTTCAGCGTGCCAAGATGCCCCGGCCCTTCGTCCAGCCCCGCGCGGATCTGACCGGCGGTCAGCTCTTCGCAGCGGCAGATGATCGTGTCGTCGGGCACCTCGGGTAGGCGCGGCGCGATGTCATGCAGCGCCCAAAGCCGCCGCTGGAACCGCCGGTGGCGGCCCAGTTCGCGCAGGTCGGCAAAAATGTCATGCGCCGAACCGAACCCCGCCGCCTCAGCCGCCACACGTCCGGCAATGCGCCCTTCGGCCATTGCAGCAGGCGCGCCGCCCAGTCCGGCACAATCGCCCACCGCGTAAAGCCCCGGCACGCTTGTTTCACAGGTTTCGCTTCTTCGGACGCGCAGATGACCGTAGTCCGCGTCATAATCGGCCTCTGCGCCCAGCAGACGCAGGATCTCGTTCTGCGGCTCGAAGCCCGCGTTCATCAGAACGGCATCGACGACTACCGTCGCCTCCTGCGCGCCGTGACGATAGCGGGCGCGCAAGGCACTGCCATCCAGCTCGATCCCGGTCAGCTTTGCGCCGTACTGCAGAAGAACCCCGCCCCGGCGCAGATCGCGGATCGTGCCCAGCCCCACAGCCGCCAATCGCGGCCCCGACAGCGCGAGGGCCAGTGCGTCGAGCGGTCTGCTCCAGGGGGCAGGGCCGCGTTCGCCCACCACCGCCACGTGCGCCCCGCCCTGCATCAGTTCGCGCGCGACCTGCAGGTTCAGCGGACCCGAGCCGAACAGGGCCACCCGTTTCCCAGGCAGGGTGCGATAGCTGCGCCACAGCGTCTGCGCCGCGCCCGTCGTCATCACGCCCGGCAGCGTCCAGCCGGGAACGATCTCCGGCCGCTCATAGGCTCCCGTAGCCACGATGATCTTGCCGGGCCGGGCCACCAGCGCCGCGCCGTGCCGTTCGCCCAGGATCAGCGGCCCGTCGAAAGCGCCCCAGATCTGGACCTCGCCGATGATTTCGGCACCGCTGGCCTCGGCTTTGGCCAGAAGTTCAGCGCCATGGCGCTGCTGTTCATCCAGCGGAGCAGAGACGGCAGATTGCTTGAAGTACTGGCCGCCACCCACCTTGCGCTCGTCCAGCACGACAACCGAGGCCCCGGCCGCCCGTGCGGCAATCGCGGCGGACAGGCCACCCGCTCCGCCGCCGATCACCAGAACATCCGACGCAATGACACGGGCCGGTGCCGCCGGCGCTGGCAGAGGGACCAAGGAGAGCGAGGGATAGGGCACCTGGCGCTGGACGGTCATCCCAGCCTGGGCCGGGGTCATGCAGGCGCGGATGTTCGGCTGCCCGTTCACGGTAACAAGGCAATCCTGACACACGCCCATGCCGCAGAAAATGCCACGGCTTGCCCCTTTGGCTGTTTCGCGGAACTGGCGATGACCGGCTTCGGTCAGCGCCGCTGCAAGCGATTGGCCCGGACGAAAGGGCAAGGCTTGCCCGTCGAACTGGAAGTGGGTGTCCGGCATGGCGCCGCCTGCCTTGGTCACGGTCTTTCCTCCAGCAGCTGATCGCGGATTGCGACAAGGCGCGCCACCGCACGTGCACGCCAGCCGGCGCGGGCGGGCAGCATGTCGGCCGCGACTGCGGCGCGCCGCTCGGCCTCCACCCTGCTGACCAGATCGTCGTTCCAGTCTGCCGTTTCGCCCCGTTCGGCGCCCATCCGGGCGTAGGCAGGCCCCATCCGCGCGGCATGGGCCCGGATCCCGCCGGGCGTGTTCAGTTCGGCCGTCTCGAACGGCCCGGAAAGCGCCCATCTTGGCCCCAGACCCATACGCATCACCGCCTCCACTCCGGCCACATCGGTAACGCCTTCCGCGACCAGCCGATAGGCCTCGCGCAGGACTGCCCCCTGAAGGCGGTTCAGGACGAAGCCTTCGACCTCGTGGCCCAGACGGACCGCCGCAAATCCGGCGCCCGCAAAGATCGCAGCCGCGCGGTCGACCGTTTCGGCCTGCGTGCCCGGCGCGGGGCAAAGCTCGATCAGGCGCAACACCGCGGGCGGGTTGACCGGATGGGCCACCAGCGCGCGCGCCTGATCCGCCTCGGCGGGAAGAATGCGCGACATCGGTATCGCCGAGGAGGCGGTGGCCAGAACGGTCTGCGGGCCAGACTGTCGCAGCAGATTGGCAAAGATCGCCTGCTTCACCTCCAGCCGTTCGGGGCCGCATTCGATGATAAGCCCGGCGTTGGCCAGATGCAGTGCGGCATCGGCCACCACCGTGATCTCACCCGCCTCGCCGGCCCCGGGGGAGCGGATAAGCCCGGCCAAGGCCATCGCCTCACGCTGCACGGCCAGCCCTTCCGCCACGCTGTCGCGCCGCGCGGCATCCGGTTCGACCAGCGTCACGCCATGCCCGGCCTCGGCCAGAACCGCCGCAAAGGACAGGCCGATGGACCCCGCGCCCAGAACGACCACCGGACAATCGTCGTCGCCTGCCACTTTCAGACCTCTTTTCCGCTTTGCGCTTGCAGTCGTTCACATGACGCACAAAAGTGCGAACGAATATGGTGTAGCTGGAACAGAAGGGGCATGCAACATGGCGATGACTCACGATCTTGAGGGAAGAACCGCCGTCGTGACCGGCGCCGCGCAGGGTCTGGGCCGTGCGATTGCCGACCGACTCGCGCAAGCCGGGGCAAGGATCGTCGCCGTCGACCTGCCCGACCGCCTGACCCTGCTTCCGGACATCTGGGAGGGTGTCGCGGTGGACCTTTCGGCCTCCACAGCGCAAGACGATCTGCACGGTCTTGCCTCCCGACTGGGCCCCGTGTCGATTGTCGTGGCCAACGCCGGTCTGGTTCCGCCGTGGCGAGGGGTGGAAAGCCTTGATGCCGCCGAATGGCAACGGGTGATGACGGTGAATGTCTGGGGCGTGGCCATCACGCTTGGCGCCTTCGCGGCGGGATTGGCCGCCTCGGGGCACGGATCGGCCCTGGTCATGGCGTCGATCAACGGCTACTGCGCCCATCCGAAGCAGGTACTTTACACTGCCTCGAAACATGCGGCCATCGGCGTGATGCGGTCGGCGGCGCAGGACCTTGGTCCGCGCGGTGTACGGGTCAATGCGCTGGCCCCCGGGCCGATTGCGACCGAGGCGCTGACCGACCGCATGGTCATGCGCGCCGCCGCAGGGGGCCTACCCGTTGCCGATGCTCTTGCCGAAATGGCCAGCGGCACGATGCTGGGCAGGATCGCCACGCCGCAGGATGTGGCTAACCTTGCCCATTTCCTCGCCGGGGACGGCGCGGCCGGCCTGACCGGCCACGTCTATCCGGTGGAGGCGGGTCTAGTCTGACCCGCCTTCGACCGCGCCTCAGGCGGGCGCCTTCCAGCCGTGCTGTGCAAGAATGGCATGGCTGGCCCGGATGTCGCCATCGGGATCGGCGCCGGGCACCATCGCATCGGTGATGATCTCCAGCACCGTCGCGCCCGTATAGCCGATATCGCGCAGCGCAGCCGCAGACGGGCCGGGATCGACGATGCCGGTTCCAAGTCGCGCATGCTTGAAATCGCCGTAGCCGGAGTCCGAGATGTGGACGTTCTTCACCAGATCGCCCAGCAACCGGATCGCCGCCGCCGGGTCTTCCTTTATGTAGGCCGAATTGCAGATATCAAAGTTCACGCCCACCTCCGGGCCGATCAGCCGTGCCGTGTCCAGCATGTCCTGAGCGGTCGGCAGGAAGGTGAACGGCACGTTCTCCAGCAGGATCTGCACGCCCGTCCCCTTGGCATGGCGGACAAGCTCTTGCACGCCTTCGACGAACCAGTTCAGCATCCAGTCACGCGGCGGGTTGATCAGGCTGCTGACCGGGCCGGGAATTGCGACCACATAGGGGCAACCCCATTCCGCTGCCAGGTCGATCGCCTCGCGGTACCGATCCAACGTGTAGCTGCGCATCAGCCGGTCCACCCCGTTTGGGTTGTTGTCCAGAAGCGGGTAGCAGAACGAGGTCAGCCGCACGCCCTCGCCGGTCATCCAGGCCAGATACTCCCGCCGCTTGACCACCGACAGCTCGCGCGGCCAGCAATGGGGCGGGAAGATCATCATCTCGAACGCATCATAGCCGAGGCCGCGCAGGTGCTTCAGCGCATCCAGCCCGTCATGCGTGTAAAGAAAGGGAAACGTGCTGGCGGCGACGGTCAGTCCGGTCATGGGCAGGGTCCTTTTCGCTTGTCGGGATTGGCTTGGCGTGTCATCTATCGCACATAAGTTCATATAACGCACGACACACCGGATCAATCCGAATATCAAAGGAAATCTCATGGGCAGCCGATTGTTTGCGCCGCTCGCCTTGCGCGACCTAACCGTTTCGAACCGGATCACGGTCGCGCCGATGTGCATGTATCACGCCACCGATGGTGTGCCGTCGCAGTTTCACCTTGTGCATCTGGGCCAGTTTGCCATCGGTGGTGCGGGCCTCATCATCGCCGAAGCGACCGGCGTCCTGCCCGAAGGGCGGATCACCCCGGGTTGCCCCGGCCTCTGGTCAGAAGCGCAAGAGGCGGCCTGGGCCAACGTGGTCGACTTCGTCCACGCCGAAAGCGCCGCGAAGATCGGTATCCAGCTGGCCCATGCCGGACGCAAGGCCAGCACCCTGCCGCCTTGGGAAGGCTCGGGCCCGGCGCAGGGGGCGGATGCGTGGCAGACCGTGGGGCCGGCCGACGTTCCCTACCTGCCCACTTGGCCCGCCCCCCGGGCAATGACCGAAGCCGACATTGCGCAGGTCGTAGCGGCCTTTGCCCGTGCGGCGCAGCGCGCCGTCCGCGCTGGGTTCGACCTGGTCGAGATCCACGCCGCCCACGGCTATCTGCTGCACCAGTTTCTTTCGCCCCTGACCAACACCCGCCGAGATGGCTATGGTGGCAGCCTCGAGGCCCGGATGCGCTTTCCGCTGGAGGTGTTCCGGGCCGTCCGCGCCACCGTACCGGAGGGAATGCCGGTCATCCTGCGCCTGTCGGCCACCGACTGGGTCGCGGGCGGCTGGGATGTGAACGAGGCCGTCGCCTTTTCCGCCGCTCTGCGCGACCTCGGCTGCGACTTGATCGACGTCAGTTCGGGCGGCTTGTCCAACGAACAGAAGATCGTCACCGGAGCCGGCTATCAGGTCGCGTTCGCTCACCGCATCCGGACCGAGGCGCGGATCTCGACGATGGCCGTTGGCCAGATCACTGACCCGGTTCAGGCCGAGACGATCCTTGCCAGCCAGCAGGCCGACATGATCGCCCTTGCACGCGGCGTGTTGTGGAACCCCCATTGGCCCTGGCACGCGGCACTGGCTTTGGGTGACGAGATCAGCCTGCACGCCTCTTACGCGCGGTCGCATCCCGCGATGCGCGGCAAACCCTTCATCGTGAGGAAATAGGTCATGGGAACGCTGGACGGAAAGCGCGTGGTCGTCACCGGCGCGTCAAAGGGCATCGGTGCGGCCATCGCCACCGCCATGCTGGAGGCCGGGGCGCGGGTGATCGCGCATTACGGGGCCGACCGTGCGGGGGCCGAGGCCGCCACTGCCGTCGCCCCCGACCGCGCGCATCTGATCGCCGCCGATTTCGGCGACATGGCGGCCGTTGACGCCTTCTGGGCCTCTGCGACCGCTGACGGCCTGCCCGATGTGGTGGTGAACAACGCGGCCATCATGCGGCAGGCCGGCGGCATTGCCGATGACGCTGCCCTGTGGGACGAGGTCTGGGATGAAAGCTGGCGCGTGAACGTGCTGGCACCTGCCCGCCTGATCCGGCACGCAGTGCGCGGCTGGACAGCGGCGGGTCGGCCGGGCGCGCTGGTCGGCATCGGGTCCTGGGTGACGACGCGCGGAACCGCGAACCCCGGCGCGATCGCCTATTCCGCAACCAAGGCCGCCATTGCAGCGGCGACCAAGACCGTCGCCCGCAACCATGCAAAGGACGGCATCCTCGCCTATCTGATCTCGCCCGGCGTGGTCGCCACGCAGATGAGCGTCGAAAGCGCGGCCCGGACCGGCGGGGCGGCCGCCATCACGGCCCAACTGCCCATGGGCGAATGGGTGCCCCCGGCGGAAATCGCGGCGCTTGCGGTGTTTCTGGCCGAGGGCCGCGCGCGACACCTGACCGGCGCGACCCTCGATATCAACGGAGCGGCTTACATCCGATGAGGTCACTCAGCGGCTTTGGCGCGCCCCTCGATCGCATCCACCACGGCGTCCAGCTCCGCCATCAGCGGAACCATCGCCGCGACACGGTCGCGTCCTTCCTGTCCCAGGCTGGCAAAGGTGGTGATCGGCGCGCGCACATCGCCCACCGGATACCCTGCCGCCGCCGCCAGCGCCTTGGAATAGCACTGGTGCCCGTACAGCGGGTGGCCCTTCGTGATGATCGCATCGAACTTCTGGATCACGCGCTGCACGGCCCAGACATCGTCCCAGCGGCCCTGTTCCGCCCATTCCACGAACTTGACCGACGCGCGCGGGATATAGTTGCCATAGGGGTTCACATAACCCTTGGCGCCCATCTTGTAGCTTTCCAGTACCTGCTGGCCTGCCCAGACGTTCATCAGCCCGTCCGATTCCACGATGATCGCATGAATGCGCTCGATCCGCTGGCTGGCTTCCTTGATGTAGCGGATCTGCTCGAAGGACTTCGTCAGCCGTCCGACCAGTTTCGCGCTCATGTCCACGTTCGAGGTGAACGGGTTGTTATACAGCATGATCGGAAGGTTGCAGCCTTCGCAGATCGCCTTGTAATAGTTGAAGATCTCGTCGTCCGTGGGGGTGTAGTAGTAGGGCGGGATGATCATCAGGCCATCGGCGCCAAGGTCCTCGGCCTGCTTGGAATAGCGCACGGCATTGGGGGTGTAGGCGTTCATCGTGCCGACCATCACCGGAATGCGGCCGTTGATATGCTTGACGGTCGCCTCGACAAAAGCGCCGCGTTCGTCATCGGTCAGCGTCAGGAATTCGCCCGTAGTGCCCAGGATGATGATCCCCGGCACGCCGGACGCCAGCTGCCAGTCCAGAAACCGCCCCCATGCGGCATAATCGATGGCATTTCCGTCCTCGGTGAAGGGCGTGATCGTGACGGTATAGCTGCCCTTGAACGGGGTCATGTTCGTTTCCTTTCGAATGACCGGCATAGGCCGGAGTGGGGTCGTTGATGAAGAATGTCCTGCGGCACAGCGCCGATGTGCTGGTGATCGGTGGCGGCATCGCCGGGTTGATGACAGCGCTCTACCTGGCCGAAGACGGCGCCGATGTGGTTCTGCTTGAGGCGGGTGAGCTTGGCGCGCAGGCCTCGGGGGCCAATGCCGGGTCGATCCACCTGCAACTGCAATATCCCGAATTCGTAACCTACGGCGAAAGCTGGGCCCGGGCCTACGCGCCCTGCCTGCGCTTTCTCAGCCAGTCGCTCGACCTCTGGCAGGGTCTGTCGGCCAACGTGAACGAACCGCTTGGCGTTAAGTTGGCCGGAGGCCTCGTCGTGGCCCGCACCGAGGCGCAAATGCAGGCCATCGTCGCCAAGGCCCGGATCGAGGCCGAGGCGGGCGTCGAGGTGCAGGTCCTGACCGCGGACGACCTGCGCCAAATCGCGCCCTACCTTGCTCCCGAGGCGATTGGTGGTGGGTTCTGTTCGCGCGAAGGCAAGGCCAATCCCCTGCGCACCACGCCCGCGATTGCCGCAGCCGCCCTCCGCGCCGGAGCGTCGATCCATAGCCACACACCCGTTACGGGGCTTGAGGCCACGCCGCAAGGCTATGTCGCCACCACGCGGGGTGGCCGCATCGCCGCACGCCGGGTGGTCAACGCGGCGGGCGCCTCGGCCGGAAAAATCGCCGCCATGCTGGGCCTGACCCTGAACATCGACGGCTTCCCGCTTCAGGTCACGGTGACGGAACCCGTGGCCGAGCTGATCCCGCATCTGGTCTATTCGGCGGCGGGCAAGCTGTCGCTGAAACAGGTGGCCAACGGCGGTTTGGTCATTGGCGGCGGCTGGCCGGCCCGTGTGCGGCCCGATGGCGATTTGGTGACCGATCCGCGCAGCCTGACCGGCAACATGGCCATGGCGGCGGGCGTCGTGCCCGCTGCCGGACGCGCACGGGCGCTGCGGTCGTGGACGGCATGGGTGAACGGCACACCCGACTGGCGGCCGATTCTGGGCGAGGCGCCCGGTCTGCCCGGCTTTTTTCTCGCGCTGTTTCCGTGGGTCGGGTTCAGCGCCGGCCCGATGACGGCGCGCGTGACTGCCGACCTCGTGCTTGGCCGTCCGCCCGCCCTGTCCCTTCGCGGTGTCTCCGTGCTTGCAGACTAGGGCGGCCATCGCGTCAGGCCGCACCGGCTTCACGCGCCGACGCCTCGGCCTTCTTGCGGAAGGCGCGCCAGGTCATCGCCCATTTCGACGGGTCCTCGAACGCATCCACCAGCACCTGTGCAATTGGCTGGTTGTGTGGGGCACTGCGCACCAGATCGGGCGTCTCCCGCGCCTCGCGGGCAATCTGCGCGATCACGTCGATCCACAGATCGATGTCCTCTTTCGACCACAGCTCCCCAGCCTCGGGCGTAAAAGGCTGTGGCACGATCCAAGGCTCGTGGCTCATCCACCACGGATCAATTCCGTAGTCGGCCATGCGGTTGGCGAACTCGACCGTGCCGATGCCGGTTTCCTCGAACAGCGGTCCAAGGGACCAGCGCGTCATCTCCATGCGCCGCTTGGTTACCTGCGGGTTCGACCGGGCCAGCCCCGGAATCTCGGCCAGCCGCTTATCCATGTAGTTGTTGGCCACGACCGAAATGTCGCTGGCGGTCTGGATACCCTCGGCCCCCATAGCGCGCGCCCAGGCCCAGGCCTTCACCACTTGCGGAACGTTGCCCCAGAACTCGCGGATCTTGCCGCAGGATTTGGGCCGATCCTCGTCGAGCACATAGCGGTCACCCGATTTGGCCACCACGGGCGCGGGCAGGTACGGGGCCAGCTCGGCCGAGCAGCCGAATGCCCCCACCGCAGGCCCGCCCCCGGCCTTGGGTGCGCCAAAGGTCTTGTGCAACATGAACATGCAGGCGTCGAAGCCCAGTTCCCGCGCAGACAGCTTGCCCATCACCCCGTTGAAGTTGGCATGGTCGTAGAAGCAAAGCGCGCCCACCTCCTTGGCCGCCTTGACCCATTCCTTGATCTCGGGGTTGTAGATTCCCATGTCGTCCGGGTTGTTGATCATGATCAACGCGGTACGTTCGCTCAGCGCCGCCTTCAGCGCCTCCAGCGAGGGGTATCCGTTTTCCTCAAGCGGAAGGTTGATGACCGTAAAGCCCGCCGCCGCCGCCGTGGCCGGATTGCAGGGATGCGCCTGAATGCTGGTCACCATCTCAGTCCGCTGTCCCAACTGGCCCCGGTCGGCCCAGTAGGCGCGCGCGACCGCCGCCATCGTATAGGCCGCATCGGCCCCGCCGCCGGCCTGAAACACGAACTGGTCCATCCCCGACAAAGACTGAAGGATGCCGTCGAACTCGTGCAGAATCTCAAGCACGCCCTGAAGCGTGTCCGGATGCTGGTAGGGGTGCACTTCCGCGATCTCGGGCCGCCAGGTGGCAAACTCTGACGTCTTGGAATTGTACTTCATCGTGCAGGTGCCAAACAGGCTGACGCCCATCATGCCCAAGGTCATCTGGCTGAGATGAAGGTAGTGGCGCTGCGCCTCGAACTCGGTGATCTCGGGCAGGGCAGGGCGATCCTTGCGTGCCATTGCGGCGGGAACCAGCGCCTCGCCCACGGCGGCGGTCACCTCGGGCTCGGGCGTGGGGAACAGTTGCCCGCGCCCGCCGGGTCGGCCCAGCTCCATGACCACCGGCTCATCCCATTTTGCGGCCTGAAACTTCGGAAGACGGCTCATTTCAGCACCTCTTTCAGCTGGGAGACGGCATGGCGGATATCCGCGGCAGAGTGGACCTCTGTCACACACCACAAGGCGGCCTGGCCCAGACCAAGGCCCTCGGCCGACAGGTCCTTTCCGCCGAAGATGCCCCGCTCGCGCAGGCCATCGTTGATCTGGGCAACCGTGCGGCCCGTGTCATCGAAGTTGACCACGAATTCCTTGAAGGTCGTGTCCGGCCAGGTGATCCGTACTCCCGGAACCTCGGACAGAAGCCGCGCGGCGTAACGTGCCCGCGCCATGATCAATTGGCCCAGTTCCCGGAACCCCTCCGGCCCCAGAAGGCTCATGTACACCGCCCCGGCGATGGCCCACAGGTAGGTGGAGTTTCCGGTCCAGTCATTGCCGTGTTCGCGCTGGCCGTAGGAATTCTGATGCGGCATGGCCAGGCCAAAGCCGTATTGTCCCGGCTCGGCTGTTTCCGCGATCGACACCAGAAACCCGTTGTACTGATGCACATAGTCCGGCTCATCGCGTGAGGCGATGAAGCCCCCCACACCCCCGCCACAATTCATGTGAACGCCCAGGGGCTGGACTGGGCCGGTAACGATATCGGCCCCGTAATCGCCTGGCGCCATCAGGACGCCCAGGCTCGCCGGATCGACGCCCACGATGGTCTCGGCCCCCGCTGCCCGCGCCAGGCGGCCAATCTCCTGCGCGCCGGTCTCGATGGTCCCCAGATATGCCGGGTTCTCGAAATACACTGCCGCCACATCGGGGCCGAGCTTGGCCTTCAGGTCAACGAGGTCCAGCCTCCCGCTGGTCAGATCGGCGGCGACCAGCACCACCTCGATGGCACAGGCCATCTCTTGCGGGGCGCAGTAGGTCCGGATCACTGACAGACGCTCGGGGTCCGACAGGCGGGGCAGCAGCACTTTGGCGCGACCTGTCTTGCGCGCCGCCATGCGGATCGCGTGGCCGATGGCACATCCCCAGGAATAGACTGGCAGCTGCACCACATCCAGGTTCAACAGCGCGCCAAGCTGCGACGAGAATTCGAACCAGGCCTGATTGCGTCCGTGATCGGACTGAAGGCTGCCCCAGACGTTCGTCGCGAACTCTGTGCGCCCCACGATCTCGTCCACGATTGCCGGCACATGGTGCTGCCAGACGCCCGCGCCGAGGAAACTGATGTTCTCCTCGCAGGTCTGGTTCTTCTTCAGCTTCTGCAGCAGTTCGCGCTTCAGCTCCATCTCCGACGACAGCTGCGGCGGCAGCGAAAGCGGGGTCTTGCGGAAGTGGTCCTGCGGAATCTGCTCGAACACCGCGGCGACCGAGGTTGCGCCGATCTCGGCCAGCATCGACGCGATGGCACCCGGGGCGGAATTGGCCATCCAGGGATGGGCTCTTGTCGGTCCGGTCATCCTGCGTTCCCTCCTGCGAATCTTGATCGGGTCAATATTGCACAAAAGTTCGTATTGCGCACAAGCGGATTTGCCGCTGCTCAGGCAGCGGGTGCAATGCGCATCATCATTTGCCGTCCAGCGCCGGTGTGTACGCGGATGAACCCAGCCAGCGCCGCATCCAGATCGGGATCGCCGCTGTCCACCCAAAGCGCCGGTTGCGCCAAGGCCGTCAGCTTGTCCTCGCTGGCCAGCACGATCAGGCCGCCGCGTCCGGCCTGAGCAATCAGTGGTGCTGCAATCTGCTGGTTTCCCCGGCCGATCAGAAATCCCTGCCGTCCCGTCACCCCAAGCACGATTCGCACGTCGCGGTCCCAAGCCAGCGCCGCCAGGTCCGCCGCGCGGGCATCACGGGCGATGACTGCCCCGTTCAGCATGGCATCCACCCCCAGAAGCGAGGGGCTGTGCCCGGCCGCCTGCATCACCGCGCCGGCGCTGGTTCCCGGCCCGATGATGTAAAGCACCTCCGGCAACATCCCCGCAGCCACCTGCGCTGCCGCCGCGACCAGCGCAGCAGCAGATTCTCCACGTCCGCCGCCCTTTGCGGCCTGCATCCGACTGCGCAGTCGCGGCGCCCGACTCAAGGCATACAGCCGCGGCGACAGGCGGCCCGCGCGCAATTCCGCCTCGTCAATATCGGCCACCTCGGCAGCATCGTCCCAGTCGATCGGGCGATGTGCGTCCAGCATATCAGCAAGTGCGGCGCCAGCCGCCTCGGGCGACACCGCGAACACACCCGAGTGCATCTTCACACCGCACGGGATGCCCAGCATCCCCTGACCCGGGGCAAGGCTTGCCGCCACGTCCCGAGCCGTACCATCCCCGCCAGCAAAGACGACAAGGTCGCAATCGGCAAAAGCGGCCACAGCAGCGCGCGTGTCCCTTGCCGTTCCGGTTTCCGCGGCCACCGGACGCAGGTCGACCGTCAGATTCAGTCCCGCCGTCCACTGCGCGCCCATCGCGCCGGGCGCGACGGCCAGCGCCGCTCCGGGCCGACGCGCGGCCAGCCGCGCCAGGGCCCGCGCCGCCCGATGCCCGGCCTCGGGGCTGGCCCCCCGGCGCAGTGCCTCGGCCACGGTATCGGGGCCATCGGTCCCCTTCAGTCCGACCGACCCACCCAGACCCGCGACCGGGTTCACCACCAATCCTACCCGCATCTCCGTTCCGCCCCGGACTATTTGCCCGTTCATATTGCGCACATCTGTACGAAAAAACAGGGCCAAGCGGTGTCTTTCACCGCCCCGACCACCGCCAGCCGCATCAAGGGGCTGACATCGACGTGAATTCCTGATTGAAGTCGGGGCGCCGGGCATCACAGCCATAGCCGGGGGAGGGTCCGATGAC
This sequence comes from Tabrizicola sp., assembly GCF_041913445.1. Lineage (GTDB taxonomy): Bacteria > Pseudomonadota > Alphaproteobacteria > Rhodobacterales > Rhodobacteraceae > Tabrizicola. The sequence goes on along the minus strand of NZ_JAYSFG010000012.1, from coordinate 21,122 downwards.
TGACGTACGCCGGATAGAACGCGTCGCCGCGCCCTTGCGCAAGCAGGTGGTGCGCGCCCTTCGGGAAGACATCCTGAATGGCCAGCTTGCGCCCGGCCAGCGTCTGATCGAGGCCTCGCTCTGCGCCACCTACGGCGTGTCGCGCACCGTGATCCGCGAAGCCCTGCGCCAGCTTGAAAGCGAAAGCCTGATCCGCGTGATTCCGGCGCAGGGCCCGGCGGTGGCCGTCCTGACGGAAGCCGAGATCAGGGCGCTCTACGTCGTGCGCGCGACGCTTGAGGGTCTTGCCGGTCGCCTTTTCGTCGAAAGCGCCGACGACGCGGCCGTGGCCCGAATGATCTCGCTCTTGCACGAACTTGACGAACGCTACCTGCACGGCACGCTTGCCACGCGAGAGGATTTCAAGGCCCGGTTCTACGCCACGCTTCTGGAGGGGGCCGGGAATATGGTGCTGACCGACGCTTTGTCCCGCGTCCACGCCCGCGTCACGATCTTCCAGAGGATCGCCTTCGTCGATGAAGGTCGCGTGCGCCTGTCCAGCGAAGAGTTGCGCAAGATCATCGACTCCTGCGCCGTGCGCCGGGACGCCGCCGCTGCCCAGGCGGCCTGTGAAAACCACATCCGCGTCGCGGCCGAACTTGCGCTCCTGGAATACGAACGGCGCGCCCCTGGCTTCCGTCTGGCACAGCAAAAGCCAATCGCAGCCGCCCGCTCCACACTCCCCTGACACGGGCCAGCCATCAGGTCTGACGGCTAAAGTTCAGGCACTTCCGCTCGGACGGCACATTTGCGCACAAAAGTACGCGGACTGCCATCGAAACACTATTGCAACATCGTAAGTCCGTAATACAGTCATCCGGTAAGCCGACGCCGATCGGCCCCGCCCTTCGACAGTGGAGAGATATCGATGTCCTTCGATCAACGCCTGCAGGCGCTCGCATCCAGAAATCCCCTGCGTCAGAACCTTCAGCATTCGGCCACCCGCCGGCAGTTCATCACGGGTCTTGCGGCGGGGATCGCGGCGGCGGGGACCATGCCCATGGCGGCACGCGCGCAATCCTCGCGTCCGGTCGCGCTGCTGACCTGGGATGCCTACACCGACCCGCGCCTTGTCGCGCTGTGGAAGGAACAGACCGGCGGCGATCTGAAATACGAAATCCACATCTCGGACCCGACCTCGATCAACCGGCTGCGGGCAGGCGAAACGGCGGTCTGGGATTTCATCAACGTGAACAACCCCTGGGCGCGGGATGTGATGTGGCCCGCAGGGCTGATCCGCGATCTGCCGCGTGATCGGTTCGAGCCGCTCTATGCCCAGATGAAGCCCAAGTTCGCGCCCCCATACAAATGGGCCACCAGCCAAGACGGCAACCACCTTCTGGGTGTCGTGCAGCGGTACGAAACCTTCGACTTCGTCGTGAACTCCGACGTCATCTCGCCCCAGCTGGCCAAAGATGAAGGCTGGAACCTGTTCTCGAACCCCGACTTTGCCGGTCGCTACGGCATCCTCGCCTATGAAGACTGGAACGTGATGAACATCTGCATGGGCGCCGGGATCCACCCGTTCAAGCCCAAGTCCGACGCCGACGTCGAAAAGTTCACCGCGACCTGCAAGCAGTGGATCCAGAACGCCGCGCTGGTGACCACGGACTTCGTGCAGCTGAACCTTGCCATCATCAACGGCGAGATCGACATGTACTTCACCGGCGGCACCTACACGACGGCCGCCGCGCGTCTGGACGGGGTGCAGAACCTCTACGCCATCACGCCGAGCAGCGGCCCGGCTGACGGAAAAGGCGGGATCAACTGGATCGAGGTGAACTCCGCCGTGAACAACCCGGATGCCTTGCCAGAGGCGCTGGACTGGCTGGAGTTCATCACCACGACCGACGCCGCCGAGATCATCGCCCGCGGCAACGGCAACCTTCAGCCGGTCAGCCAGATGCAGCAGCCGGAACTGATGGCGCGCTTCTCGAAGGAAGACCTGAACGCGCTGCAATGGGACGAATTCGATGAACGCATCGCCAATGCGGTCGAGTTCGACATCGTGCCGGATTACGACCGCCTTTACGACATCTACTCGGCCGAGATGCGGGCGCGGGGCTGACTGTGACCGCACCTGGAATACCCCGGTCCGACAAGGCCGTCGCCTTGTCGCTGACCGGCCTGACAAAGGCCTTCGGCAGCATGGCGGCGGTCGACGCGATCGACCTGGATATTGCCGAGGGCGAGTTTCTGACGATCGTCGGCCCGTCCGGAAGCGGCAAGTCCACGCTTGTCCGGCTTCTGGCCGGTCTCGACGCGCCCACGGCGGGCAGCATCCGCCTGCGCGGTGCGGACATCACCCGTGTTCCCGCCAACCGGCGGCCCACCGCCCTGGTGTTCCAGTCGCTGGCGCTGTTCGACCACAAGACCGTCGGTCAGAACATTGAATTCGCCATGAAGATGAAGGGAATCGCGCCTGACCCGCGCCGCGTCCGGGCAATGGAGCTTTTGGCGCTCGTCCGCCTTCCCGCACACTATTACAGCCGCGCCGTGACCTCGTGTTCCGGGGGCGAGCGGCAGCGCGTGGCACTGGCCCGCGCCTTCGCGTCCGACCCTGAGATCCTCTTCTTCGACGAACCCCTCTCCGCGCTCGACTACCGGCTACGCAAGACGTTGGAGGTCGAACTGAAGGACCTGCACCAGCGAACGGGCAAGACCTTTGTCTACATCACCCACAGTCTGGAAGAGGCGATGGTGATGTCGGACCGCATCGCCATCATGCGCGCCGGGCGCTTTGTGCAGGTCGGCGATCCTGCGTCGATCTACTCGGCGCCGGCCAACCGCTTCGTCGCCAGCTTCATGGGCGAAGTGAACATCCTGACGGTCGTGCCCGGCCCCGACGGCACGCCCCGCTTTGCCGAACTGGACGTCCCCGCCCCCGGCGCGCGCGGGGCCTATGCCGTCCTCCGCCCCGAGGCGCTGCAAACCGACACTGGCGATGTCCGCATATCCTGCCGCGTGCGACAGGTGGCGCTGCTGGGGTCGCGGACGCAGGTCATGCTCGACGCCGGCGCTGCCCAGCTGATTGCCGAAGTTCCGGGCGCGCCCGCTAGTCTCGTACCGGGGGCCGAACTGTCCTTTGGCTTTGCGCTGTCCGATGTGACCTGGGTCGACGAATGACCGGCGCGCGCAGCCCAGGGGCCTGGTATGCCCTGCCGCTGATCCTGTTCTTTGGCACGTTCTTTGCTGCGCCCATCGTCGTCGTGACTTGGTACAGCCTGATGCCACCGCGCAGCTTTGGCCTGACCACCGCCTTCACGCTGGAAAACTACCGCACCATCCTGACCGACGGCTACGGCCGCCCGCTCATGTGGTCCCTGATTGGCGCACTTCTCACGACGCTGGTCTGTGCGCTGCTGGCTTGGCCCACCGCCAAGGCCCTGGCCCGGCATCTGGGCCGGTGGGCCACCGTTGTGACGGTCCTGATCGCCCTGCCGATCTTCATTTCCGAAAGCGTCCGGCTGTTTGGACTGTCTGTCTTCCTCATGCCCAAGGGCGGCATTCTGGCTGGAACGCTGAACGCCTGCTGCGGGATAGAGATCGGCTCGATCCTGAACACTCGGATCGCCGCCCTTCTGGGGATGATCTACATCCATTTCCCCTTCATGCTGTTCCCGCTCCTTTTGGGGATCGAGATGATCCCGCGCGACCGGGTCGAGGCCGCGCAGGACCTGGGCGCCAACGGCTGGGTCGTGTTCCGCGAGGTCGAGCTGCCTCTTGCGATGCCCGGGCTGCTGATCGGAGTCCTATTGACCTTCGTCCTGGCGCTGGGGGCCAATGCCGAGGCCGCAATCCTCGGCGGTCGCGCCGTCACCGTCATCACCGCGGCCATCGACCAACGCTTCAATTACGCGCAGGACTGGCCCTCCGGCTCGGCGCTGACGGTCATCGTCATCGCGGCTACGGTGGCTTTTGTCCTGCCGATCCTCTCTCGCATCAACCTTGCGCAGCTGACACGGCGATGAACAGCCCCTGGATCCGACCCCTGGCCGCGCTCTGGACTGTCACGGTCGTGGCGCTCCTTTACATGCCGATCCTGTCGGTCGTCCTCGCCTCGCTGGCGAACACGCGGTACATGCGCTTTCCGCACCGGGACTGGACGACCTCCGCCTATGCCGAGGCACTGGCCTCGCCCACGACCTACGACATCCACCTCATCTCGCTCAAGATCGCCGTGGTTGTCGTGGCGATTGCGGTGGTGCTGGGCACGCTGGGGGCGATGGCCTATGCCCGCTACGACTGGCGCGGGCGCGGGCTGTTCCAGCGCCTGCTTGTACTGCCCATCTTCTTTCCGCAGCCGGTCCTGGGGCTGGCGCTCCTGCTGTCCTTCACCGCCGCCGGTCTGACCCCCTCCTGGCAGACTGCAGTGATCGCGCATCTGGTCTGGATCGTGCCCATAGTCACCCTTGTCATCTCGATCCGGTTGTTTGGTTATGATGTGACGCAGGAAGAGGCGGCGCTCGACCTTGGTGCCTCACGCTGGCAGGTCATGCGGGAGGTGACGCTGCCGCAACTGTGGCCGGGAATCTTCTCCGGCGGACTCTTCGCCTTCCTGCTCAGCTGGTCGAACCTGCCGCTGTCGATCTATACCACCGGCATCGACAACACCCTGCCGTCCTGGCTGTTCTCGCGCACCGCCACCAACTATTCTCCCATCGTGCCTTCCGTCGCCGTGATCGGCACGGTCGTCTCAGCCGTCATCGTTGTGGCGCTTGTGCTGCTGCGACTGCTGGCCCGGCGACTGGCACGCCCCTGACCGCCCGGCTCTGCCGAAAGGAGACCCATGTCCGATCTCATATCCATCGAATACGGCGGCCAGACCATCCGGCGTGACAGCGCTTATGCGCGTGGCGCCTGCACCTTGCTTCTGGTCGACATGCAGCGCATCTGGGCCGAGCCGATGATGGACCCCGTCCATCCCCAGCCCGCCGACAGCTATTTCATGCAGCGTGTCCAGTCGCAGGTGATCCCGAACCAGGAACGCCTGCTCGCGGCCTTCCGGCGCGAGGGCGAGAACGTCTGCCACACAATCATCGAAAGCCTCACAGCCGATGGCCGCGACCGGTCTCTCGACCACAAACTGTCGGGAATGCATGTTCCCAAAGGTGCACCCGAGGGCGCGATCATTGCGCCGCTTGCCCCCCTGCCGAACGAGCCTGTCCTGCCCAAGACCTCCTCGGGCCTGTTCAACTCCACCAATGCCGATTATGTGCTGCGCAACCTGAACACGCGGTTTCTGGTCATCGCGGGCATCGTGACCGACCAATGCGTCGACATGGCGGTGCGCGATGCCTCGGACCGGGGCTATCTGGTCACGCTGGTCGAGGATGCCTGCGCCACCTACACGCCCGAACGTCACAAGGCGGCCCTGCAGGCCTATGGCGGATACTGCTGGATCACCGACACGGCCACGGTTCTGTCACGCCTGTCTGCCCTGGCGGGCTGAGGATGTCGATGACCGCTCACGACGACCTTGTCGCCTTCGTCACCACCGATCTTGTCGCGCTGACGCGGGGCCGGGCGGTGGCACAATCGGCCCTGCCCGCAGCGCTGCAACGGGGGGTGGGCTGGGTTCCGGCCAACCTCGCACTCACACCCTTCGACGAAATCGCGCATCCGAACCCGTTCGGATCGTCTGGCGACCTGCGGCTGATGCCCGACCCCGACGCCGGAGTGCGCGTGGCCGGGCCGGGCCCGCGTGGTCCGCTGCAGTTCTACCATTCCGACATCGTCAACCTCGACTGGACCCCGTGGGAGGGCTGTGTCCGGTCGCTGCTGAAATCCGCGGTCAAGGCGCTGGCCGCGCAGGGCCTGCGTGTCATCGCGGCGTTCGAACAGGAGTTCCAGCTGCTCGACCTTCCCGGCCGCGCCGCGCCGTCCTTCGCCTTGTCGGCCCTGCGCCGCGTCGATCCCTTCGGTCCGGTTCTGATGGCTGCGCTGGACGAGGCGGGCTGTGCGCCCGAATGCTTTCTGCCCGAGTACGGCCGCAACCAGTTCGAGATCGTCTGTGCGCCCGCATCTGCGCTGGCGGCGGCAGACCGTGCCGTGACGATCCGTGAGGTCACGCGTGACATCGCCGCCCGGCTGGGGCATAGAGCCAGTTTTTGCCCCAAGACTGATCCCGCCGATGTCGGCAACGGCGTCCATATCCACCTCTCCCTCACCGATCTTGAGGGTCGCCCGGTCTCGTTCGATCCCACCCGTCCGGGCCGCCTTTCCACCCAGGCCGGGGCCTTTGCTGCGGGAATTGTCCGCCACATGCCCGCGCTGACTGCGCTGGCTGCACCATCGGCCGTGTCCTACCAACGGCTGAAGCCGCACACATGGTCGGCGGCCTGGACCACGCTTGGCGAACGCGACCGTGAGGCGACGCTGCGGATCTGCCCGACCTCAGAGCGACCGGGGCACGACCCCTCCGCCTCTTTCAACATGGAATTCCGCGCCGCAGACGCGACGGGCAGCCCCCACCTCGCGCTGGCCATGCTGATCCGCGCAGGTGTTGCGGGCCTGACCGAGGGACTGGAAACGCCGCCCATCACCCGCGGTGACCCCGAAGAGATGACGCCCGACCAGCGCGCCAGCCTCGGCATCCGCCGCCTGCCGTCCTCGCTGCTAGAGGCGCTGAGCGCCCTGCAGGACGATGCCACAGTCTGCAGCTGGCTGTCCCCCCGCCTGCTCGACTGCTGGATCGGCCTCCGCCGGAAAGAGCTTGAGCTTGTCGATGGCCTCGACGACGCCGCCCTCTGCCGCCGGTACGCCGAGATCTACTGATGCTGCCCGGTCCGCTACTTGCCCTGGATGAACCGCCGCCCTACGGCATCATCAACCCCGACGGTTCGTCCAACATCCTGCTGGTCTGCGAACATGCCCGGCCTGTCATCCCGCGCCATCTGGGCGACCTTGGCCTTTCGCACGACGAGCGGATGCGCCATATCGGCTGGGACATCGGGGCACTTGCTCTGGCCCAGGCGCTGTCTGAGCAACTGGATGCCCCGCTCTTTCATACGCATTACTCACGGCTTGTGGTCGACTGCAACCGGCCGCTCGGCAACCCTTCCCTGATGCCAGAAATCAGCGAGACAACCGTTATTCCGGGCAATGTCGGACTGACGGCGGCCGAACGGGACTGGCGGCTCGACACTCTCTTTCATCCGTTCCACGCCGCCATCCGCCGTCGGCTTGACCTTCGGTCGGCCCGGAACCAGCCGACCGTCGTGATCGGAATTCACAGCTATACGCCGGTGTTCAAAGGGGTGGCACGCCCGTGGCACGCGGGCATCCTCTATTCGGGGGCCACCGATCTTGCAGGTCGCCTCCTCCAGTTGCTTGCCAACGACCCTGACCTTGTGATCGGCGACAACGAACCGTACCGGATCGACCATGACGACTACACTGTCCCGGTCCACGGCGATGCCCGGGGCCTTCCCGCCGTGCTGGTCGAGGTCCGGCAGGACCTGATCTCCGCACCGGCGGGCGTGCAGGAATGGTCCGTCCGTCTGGCCCAGTGCCTTGGCCAGGCCACCGGGCCGCGAACCTAAGCCCCGGACGCCGACCCTTGCCCCGGCCCAACGGCAGGCCCTTGCACGAAAGCTCATAATGCGCACAAATGTCCGAAATTCGATTGGAGATCCCTTGGACCAGCCGCCATTCACCCGCCTTGGCCGCACCTTCCGCCCGCGCCGTCTTGTCACCGGCCTCTGGCAGATGGCCGATCAGGAACGCGACAGTCGCCCCTTCGATCTGGATGCCGCCGCCGAGGCGCTCCTTGGCTACGCGCGCGCGGGTTTTGACACCTTCGACATGGCCGACCACTACGGCAGCGCCGAGATCGTGGCAGGCATGGTCCACCGAACCATGCGCGAGGCGGGCGAGACGCCGCCGCTGATCCTGACGAAATGGTGTCCACCGCCGGGTCCGATGGACACAGGCACGGTTCGGAAGGGGGTTGAGACTGCCCTGCAGCGCCTTGGCACCGACCGGGTGGACGTGATGCAGTTCCATTGGTGGCGGTACGAGGATCAGCAGTACCTCGACGCGCTGACCCATCTGGCCGCCCTGCGGGACGAGGGGCTGATCGGTGAGATCGGCCTGACCAATTTCGACGCTGCGCACCTGGAAATGTTGCTCGACCACGGCCTGCCGATTGCCTCCAACCAGGTGTGCTTTTCGCTTCTCGACCGGCGTGCCCGCAACGACATGGCCCGTGTCGCGGCAAAGCATGGCGTCGCGGTGCTGGCCTTCGGCACGTTGGCGGGCGGGTTCCTGTCCGAACGCGCGCTGAACCAACCCGAACCGCAGGACATCCAGGACTGGAGCCGGATGAAGTACAAGCGCTTCATCGACCAGGCCGGGGGGTGGGCGGTGTTCCAGTCCTTGCTGCGCGTGCTGGACAGAGTGGCACAGCGGCACGGCGTCTCGATCTCGAACGTCGCCACCGCCTGGACCCTGGCCCAGCCCGGCATCGCCGCCTGCATCGTGGGCACCAGGCTGACCGAACGGGAACACCGGGCCGACAACCTGCGCGCCCTGTCATTGCGTCTGACAGCCGACGATCTGGCCGAGATCGAGGCTACCCTCAACGCATTGACCGGCATCCCCGGCGATTGCGGCGACGAATACCGCAAACCGCCCTTCCTCACGGCCTCGGGCGACCTGTCACACCATCTGGACGAACTGCCTGCGCCGATGACCGTAACCGAAGGTCCGGGGCGAAGCTGGGCCCTCTCGGGCAGCATCTGGGAGGAGAAGGCCGGCTTCGCCCGCGCCGTGCGCAGCGGGCGGCGCATCCTCGTCAGCGGCACGACTGCCACCGCGCCCAACGGCCAGCCAGTCTGCCCGAACGATGCCGGCGGGCAGGCGGTCTATGCACTGGACAAGGTTCGCGCGGCGATCTTGTCGCTGGGCGGGCGGCCCGAAGACGTGATCCGCACCCGCATCTATCTGCGCCATGCCTCCGACTGGGAAAGCGTCTCGGCTGCACATGCCCGCGCTTTCGGGTCTGCGCGCCCGGCAAACACCCTGATCGGCGGCGTTGATCTGATCGGCCCCTATCTGGTCGAGGTGGAAGTCGAGGCCGAACTGCCCGAATGACCCCGGGGCCGTTGAAAGGAGTCCCCCGGCTGCCGGGCTGGGGGCATCAGTGCGCCATGACCTTGCCAAAGAAATCCCGGGCGCGGTCGGTCCGGGGGTTCTGGAAGATGTCCTTCGGCGAGCCGTCCTCAACGATGGTGCCGCCGTCCAGGAAGATCACGCGATCAGCGACCTCGCGCACAAAATTCATCTCATGGCTCACCAGCATCATCGTCATGCCGCTGTGCGCCATCTGGCGGATCGTATCCAGCACCTCGGACACCAATTCCGGGTCCAGGGCCGAGGTCACCTCGTCCAGCAGCAGGATTTCCGGCTTCAGGGCCAGGGCACGCGCAATCGCCACGCGCTGTTGCTGGCCCCCGGACAGCTGGTCGGGATAGGACCCCGCCTTATGCAGAAGGCCGACCTTGTCCAGCAACTGACGGGCGGTTTCCATCACCTGGTCCCGCGCCCGGCGCTGCACCTTCAGCGGCGCAAAGGTGACGTTTTCCAGCACCGTCATGTTCTGGAACAGGTTATACTGCTGGAACACGATGGCCATCTTGTCGCGCAGCGCCCGCACTTCGCCGGGGCGCTTCATGTCGATGACCTGGCCGCCGACCTCGACCGCGCCGCCGCTGGTCACATGCAGGCCGATCAGGCTGCGCAGGATGGTCGACTTGCCCGAGCCGGACGGCCCGACCAGCGCAAGGACATCGCCCTTTTCGACAGAGAATGTCACATCCTTGACGACCTCAAGGCTGCCAAGGTGCACGCGAAGATTTTTGACTGCGAGGTGCGGCAAGCCGTTTCTCCAGATACTGGCCCAGCAAGCTGAGCGGGAAGGACAGCAGGAAGTACGCCAGGGCCACGGTCCCGAAGACCAGAGCGGCGGAATATCCCTGATTGTTCAGCTCTTTCGCCCGGAACGTCAGCTCGAACACGCCGATCTGACTGACAAGGGCCGTGTCCTTGATGAAAGAGACGGAAAAGGCGATCGCCGGGGGCAGGATCACCGGCCAGGCCTGCGGCAGGATCACGCGCATTGTGGTCTGCCAGCGGCTCAGGTTCATGGTTCGCGCGGCCTCGATCTGCTGGGTCGGAACGCTCATCAGCCCGCCGCGGATGATTTCGGCGGTGTAGGCGGTGGCATAGATGCAGATGGCGATGACGGCGATGGTGAAGAGCGATGCATCCGGCGTAATCGCCTGGATTAGAAACACCACCAGATAGATGATGACCAGAAACGGGATGCGCCGGAACACTTCGACATACAGCGTGCAGACCGCGCGCAAGGGCAGCATCCAGCGCGATTCCGCCTGCCGGACATAGACCAGGAAGAAGGCGAGGAAGAACCCGGCGATGCAGCCGATGAAGGTCATCGACAGGGTCAGGCCCGCTGATTGCGCCAGTAGCCACATGTTGTTCAGACTGAAAAAGCGCGGCGCCTGCTCGATGATCTGGTCCATCAGAAGATCCTCATGCGCAGCCGGAACACGCGCTTGCCGATCAACGCCAGCGCGACGCTCGCCACCAGCGTCAGCGCCACATAGATTGCGGCCACGGCGGTGAAGTACTCCAGCCAGCGGTAGTTCACGGTCGACAGGTTGATCGCCTGACCAGTCAGCTCGTCCACGCCCACCACGGCCCCGACCGACGTGCCCATCACCAGAACGACGACGAAGAAGTTCGCTATGGCCGGATAGACCGCCCGCGCGATGTGGGGGACGATGACATAGCGGATCTGCTGCACGACGCTGAGCCCCAGAGTCTGCGCGGCCTCGATCTCGGACTTGCGCACCGAAAGGAACCCCGCCCGCAGGATCAGCGACAGATAGGCCCCGCAATTTAGCACGAGCCCCGCCAGAACGCAGGTTTCAGCCGACAGCCGGATGCCGAATTCCGGCAGGCCGAAGTACAGGAAATAGATCTGGATCAGGGCAGGGGTGTTGGTGAAGAACACCACATAGATGTCCGACAGTAGTCCGGCCGCCCGGCCACCATAGGTCTTGACCGAGGCCGCAAGCAGCCCGATCAGCAGCCCTCCCGCAAAGGCCGCAGACCCAAGAAGAAGCGTCAGCCAGGCGCCTTGCAGCAGCTGGTCAAGGTTGTCCCAGACGACACCGAACTGAAATCTGTAATTCATGCCTGCCGTCCCGACAGCGGCGGCCAGTCAGGCCGCCGCAACCGGACGCTCCCGTCAGAAGTAGGGGTTCGGTTCGATCTTCACCAGCATGGGTGCGCCATAGTTGGCCTCCCACAGCTCGTTGATCTTGCCCGAGGAGTGCAGGTTGTACAGGATCACGTTCAGCACTTCGGTCAGGTTGTCGTTGCCCTGTGCCACGCCGATCCCGCAATATGCCACGTCGATCGGCTCCGAGATCACGCGCCAGTTCACGTCCGGATAGTTCTTCGTGAAGCCCATGAAGAAGTCGACGTTCTCGACGATCGCATCGGCGCGGCCCTGCGCGACAAGCCGCACAGTGTCGGCGATATTGTCGGCCAGCTCAAGCTCGACGTTCGGCATGTTCTCGGCGATCCAGTCCACCGTCCAGTTGCCGCGCATGTTGGCAAGGGTCACGCCTTCGACGTTGAACTCCTGCCAGCTGTCGCCCTTGATCTTGTCCGTCGTCAGGACAGCCAGCACTTCGGTGTGCAGCGGGACGGTATAGTCGATCAGCTTCGCCCGTTCGGCGTTGCGGGTCAGCGCGCCCAGCGAGATGTCGATCCGATCGGACACCAGGAACGGCACGCGCTGCGCGGTCTCGGTCGGAACCCATTCCACCTGAACGCCCAGGGCCTCGGCAATCGCATTGCCGACCTCGATGTCGAACCCCGCCCATTCGCCCGCGTCGTTTCGCGTACTCATGTTCGGAAAGTTCGGGTTGATGCCGATGCGGATCGTGCCGTCCGACAGAATGTCTTCCAGCGATTTTGCCTGCGCAGACAGGCTGAAGCCAAGGCTTGCAATCAGTGCGCCGGCCGCGAGAAGGTTGCGTCTTTTCATTAGCTACTCCCTGTTTTCTTTTCTTTGTGGCTGTCCATCAGTTTCTTGTGCGCATTATGAACTTCTGTGCGCTTTCCTGACCCTGCCTCTATTCAACAGGTCTGTCAACTGACCATTGCGGCAAGCCACCGATACGCATCGTAGCTGTCACGACACCCGAACGCTCGGCACTTACGCGCGAACTAGGGTCAGGACTCGTTCTTGCTTCATAGCTAGAACATTGCGGCACCGGCGAGGGCGACGGCGGAGAGGAATGTCGTGGCGCATCTGCAGTAACGTGCGGCGATGCGACGCCAATCCTTCAGTTTTCCGAACATGATCTCCATCCGGTTGCGGCGCTTCTAGCGCCGCTTGTCGTAGCGGACGGCCTTGCCGCGCGACTTCCGGCCGGGGAGGCAGGGGTGTATCCCCTTTGCTTTCAAAGCATCTCGGAACCAGTCGGCATCATAACCCCGATCCGCGGTCATCCATTCGGCCGCAGGCAGACTGCCCAGCAGGGCGGCGGCTCCGGTATCGTCACTCACTTGGTCTGCGGTCATGAAGAACTTCAGGGGCCGTCCCTTGGCGTCGGTGACGGCATGCAGTTTGGTGTTCAACCCACCCTTCGTGCGCTCGATCAGACGCCCTCGCAGATCGTTGGACCCCCCTTTTCGCCCGCAGGCTCGAAGTCGTGCGGTGTGCCTTCAGGTCGGTCGCATCGATCATGATAGTCTTCTGCTCGGTGCCCTCGGAGGCCAGTCCCTCCATCATTATTGCGAAGACCCCCATGTCACCCCACCGCTTCCAGCGATTGTAGAGGCTTTTCGGCGGGCCACACACACGCGGGGCATTGCACCACCGCAAGCCATTGCGATTGATGAAGATTATGCCACTCAACACGTGCCGATCATCTACGCGGCGCTTGACATGGCTCTTCGGGAAGAACGGCGTCAACCGCTCCATCTGCTCGTCGGTCAGCCAGGAAAGGTTGCTCATCATCACCCCCGTCAGTTCGGGAGTTTGATGGCTTGGATGCCCCCTCCCACCCGGATGCCGACATGCGAGTGTTGGCCACCACAGGAGCCAAGAGAGGAGAACTTCCATGTCTGACGTTGTCATCATCGGCCTTGATCTGGCCAAGCGGGTGGTCCAGCTGCATGGAACAAAGGCCGACGGGTCGGTTGCGTTCCGTCTCAAGTTGCCAAGAGCTCGCGTTCTGGATTTCCTCGCATCCCAGCAGCGCTGCGTAATCGCGATGGAGGCTTGCGCCAGCGCCCATAGCTGGGGACGAGAGATCGCCAAGCTTGGTCATTCAGTTCGTCTGATCCCGCCAATCTACGTGAAGCCGTTCGTGAGCGACAAAAGAACGATGCTGCCGATGCGGAGGCAATTGCAGAAGCGGCATCGCGGCCGACAATGCGCTTTGTCGCCGTGAAGTCTCAGGAGCAGCAAGCGCGTGCCATGCTGTTCCGCACCCGCGACTTGCTCGTGCGCCAGCGAACCCAGCTGATCAATGCGCTGCGCGGCCATCTCGCCGAACATGGTGTCGTTGCGCCAACGGGGGCGGCGTATCTCAATCGCCTGGCCGCAGCGGCCAGCGATGACAACGCCACCCTGCCGGAACCTGTTCGTGAACTTGGCACCCTCTACCTTGAACAGATCGAGACGTTGAGCGCCCGTGTGGCTGGCCTTGATCGGCAGATGCGAAAGGCTGCCGCCGAAGCTAACAGCATTCGCAGGCTACAGACCATGCCAGGGGTCGGGCCGATCACGGCGATGGCGATCGAGACCTTCGCGCCGCCCATGACCGTCTTCTGCAGGTCCCGCGACTTTGTCGCCTGGCTCGGTCTCGTGCCGCGGCAGCACTCTGCAGGCGGCAAGCAGCGGCTCGGCGCGACATCAAAGATGGGCCAGCGCGACATCCGTCGACTGCTCATCACCGGAGCGATGGCCGTCGTGCAACATGCAAGCCGCAAGGTAGGGTTGGACGGCAGCTGGCTCGGCCGAATGCTTGCCAAGAAGCCGCGTATGGTGGCCATTGCTATTGTCAACAAGATGGCCCGCGGCCTGTGGGCCATGATCCCGACGAACAGGGACTTCAAGAATCCGGCGATGGCAGCAGCCTGAGCGCAGGCCGTGTCGGACACGCGGGGGTGTGAGGAGGTCGACGAACTGTAAGGGCTCGATCGGCAAGGTCGGGAGCAGACAAAGCAGGGTGATTCAATGGGCCCAGAAGCCCGAGAGTTTGATGTGCCTCTGCTCCGCGCATAGCCATACCGGCCAGCGGCCATGATCAGCGCCGCATGAAAGCAACCGACCGCATGCTCGAGCCGTCCGAAAATGCCTTGCACTAACGGGAGCATCCACACCTGAATCACTCAGGCAGGGAGGTCACAAGCAGAACAATAGGTACTAACCCTTGGGGAGCCGGTCTTGAAGCGCGGCGGTCATAGCCTCGTCTGCCGCGGAGAACCATTAGCCGGCGGTCCCGAAGACCCGCAGGGTGATCTGCGCGATGTGCGCTCCGCTCTTCGCAGCGCGCCCGCGCTCCGCGCCCTCCATTTCGCCGAGTGCGTCTTCGCCGACGGTGGCTACGCCGAGCGACTGGTCGGCTGAGCGCAGGACAAGGCCCGTAACGCCCCGGAGCAGCATCTCGGTTGTCGTCCCCATAGCAATCGTTCGTCGATCCTAATGCGAACGACCACTTCCCGCCTATATCTGCCGCTTGTGATATCCGCGGCGGGCCTTTGGCGCGGCAGTCTTGATGGTCCTGCCTTGACGATTCGTTCGGCTCCGCATAGCTAGCAAGTCAACGCGGGCGTTGTGTAATGGTAAGACCCCTGCCTTCCAAGCAAGTGTGTTGAGTTGCGTAGAGTAGCGTATAACTACTAAGGGTTTCATTTAGTTCAGTTTTGTCTTGCATCTTGTCGCGTGGAGTTGCGCCCTGTAGCGTAGCGTTACCTACAAAAGGCCGACAAAATGCCAAAGCTCACCGAGACGTTTGTCAGCAAGCTTCCACTCGCAAAAGAGGGCACCGCGAAGCACTGGGACCCGGAGATCCGGGGCCTAGTTCTGTTCGTCGGGAAGGCCTCGAAGACCTGGTACTTCCAGAAGGACGTGGGTGGTCAAACCCGACGCGTGATGATCGGGCGCCACCCGGCAATCTCTGCCTCTGCAGCCCGGGAGACTGCGTTGGAGTTCATGCTGGAGTGGGGCAGGGGGGCTGGCAAGTCGATCCAGATCGGGGCTCCGACGCTGGGCAAAGCGCTGGAATCCTATCTGGCACGGCCGAAGCTCAGATCAGAAGTTCACAAGAACCTTCTGCGACAGCAGTTCGGTTTGCACCTGAAGGACTGGATGAAGCTGCCACTGACGGAGATCACGAAGGCGATGGTGGTGGAGCG
Organism: Tabrizicola sp.; assembly: GCF_041913445.1. Taxonomy (GTDB): domain Bacteria; phylum Pseudomonadota; class Alphaproteobacteria; order Rhodobacterales; family Rhodobacteraceae; genus Tabrizicola. The sequence continues at coordinate 5,618 of NZ_JAYSFG010000012.1, read as the reverse complement.
TCACCGCTCGCTTGCTGCGACGCCGTCAGGGGCCAACCATCTTCTCAAATATGTCCGGACCGTCTGGAACCATGCGCGGCGCACGCATGACCTGCCGGAAAGCCCGACGATGGCGATCGAGTGGTTCGAGGAGCAACCGAACGGGGAGGTGATCGAGGACCTCAAGGCCTGGCGCAGGACCATCGACGCCCTGCCCAATCCGATCCACCAGGTCTTCTATGAGTTCATCCTGGCCACTGGCCTTCGCAAGACGGAAGCCTTCACGTTGGAGTGGAAGAACGTTCACGACGACCACATCCACCTGCCGATGACCAAGAACGGGCGGGCGTTCGATCTGCCCATCGTTCCCAGGCATATCGAGATCCTTGAGCCTGTCCGAGGCCTCAACAAACAGTATGTCTTCCCCTCCACCAAGTCAGAGAAGGGATACATCGGGCGACCTGTCCGACTGCGCTGGAGCCCGCATGCGCATCGTAGGACCTTCGCAACGGTGGCTATGGAGACGGGAGTCCTCGAGGAGGTCGTCGGGCGTCTGTTGAACCACACACCCAAGTCCATCACCGGGCAGCGCTACACGAAGCCGTCTCTCGACGCGCTGCGACCCGCGATGCAAGCTGTGGTCGATGAACTCATCAGTCGAGGGGCTTTGTGCCAGCTTGGTCGTGACGAGCTCACAAAAGACCGGAGTTTTACATCGCTATGACAGAACGCGATTTTGTCACGATCGAACGCATCACCCAGAGCGGTGCAGGAAGCACCTCATCCACGATGACCGAAGTGACCTCTGCAAAAGAGGCGCTCGAATGTATCCTTGCTGGAAGCGCGATCTTGGCGAAGAGGCAGGCTGAAGCGCCGCTCGGCCTTCTTACCTTAGCTTTAGACTTGATCGGTCGCGTCGACACTCTCGGCCCACCTGCCTCAACTGCTTTTACACAAATAAATCATCTTGAGAAATTAACACGTCATGGTGCGCGTCAAGACTATATTGATGGCCACGAAGTTCAGTGGCGCGAAGGTTCAGGCGGGCTCAGAAAGCTTGCATGGAACTGTTGGATTAACGGCGAAGACAGACTTCCAAGTGTTCTGGAACAGCTCCGTGCCGTCTTGGATGCGCACCTAAACACGGTAAGAGTTTTGAACCTTATAGAAGCTCCATCGGCAGAGGAGATGCAGCGCGACTGTCTAGTGCATGAGCGCAGCTTCGGCGTTATCTTCCTGAACGGTACGTTCGGGATGCAGCAGCTCACACCTCCATGGTTTGAATTCTACCATAGATTGGAGAATGCCGACCTCAAGATTCAAGAAGCCGTGAATCAGGGGCTCTCGGACAGCAGGATACTTGCATTCGAAGAGCGAGGAGCCGCCGTGGTGCGGCTCGCGCCGAGGCGCGGCTTCGACACCCATCCGGACGAAAAATGCTGGTACGTTCTCACGCGCGATCTTCCGAATGCCTGGTTCCAACCAAGCATTGATTTGAAGGCATCCCGATCAAGGGCGCTGAAATGGCTCCGTGGGGCGGGCAAGCTAGCGGTCAAGAACGGGAAGCGGATCGCTCGCGTGGATGCAATTGACGTCATGAATAGGAAGTTTGGACTGTCGAAGCATGCCGCGACGCAAGTTTGGGACGAAAATGAACATCCCAGCAAAGGCGGGCAGGGACAGATACCCAGGGGTAAGAAGATGCTACTTGACGATCTGATGGAATTTACTGTTTGATTACAGTACCTTGAAATACAATGGGCCGTAGTTTCGCGTCCCCAGCATTATTCAGCGGGAAAAAATTGCGCGAACTTACTGACAGTGAATGACTGTCGGAGAAGCGCGATGAAAGACCACGACAACGACCGTTTGTTAACCCGGCAAGAGGTCGAAGACCGCTTTGGTGTGACGAAACGCTACCTCGAACTTGCGACGATGCGGGGCGAGGGACCCCGCGTCATACGCGTCGGCCGCTTGGTGCGCTACAGGATCAAGGACATCCACACCTGGATTGAGGACTGCGCCGAGAAGGGTACTCGGTGATGTTGAAACACAAAATGGATGTGCTCGATCTGGTTGTTAGGGAGCAGAAGGTCAACGCAGGTGCCATTGTGGTTTTCACACGGCTCCTCCACCACTACAACATCACCAGCGGAAAGTGCTATCCGAGCATAGAGACGATTGCTCGCGCTACGGGCTTTACAGTCCGGACGGTCAGCACACACGTGCGGGCATTGGAGGAAGCGGAATACATCGTTGTCCACCGGCATGGTCGCAAAGGAAGTAATCGCTACGAACTGACTGCACTGGGCGGAAAAATGGTGTGCAGTCCGTCGGAAACTTTGCGTAAAAAACAGCTACCGAAAACTTCCGGCAAACCCTTAAAGAACCCTAAAGATAACCCTTCGCGGGCCGAGGCTAAGCGTGTCCTTGCATCGGTCGGCAAGCCAACCGATCACCGTCAAGATGCCAAGAAGGAAGCCAATGTCGAAGCTGCGCTGGTTCAAGCTTTCGGGGGCGGCGAAGAAGGTTTGGCGAAACTGTGCAGCATACCGACGTGGATCGTGGAAGAAGCCAAGCGCTGCCACTTGGTTGACGATGTTCCCTGCGCCGATGCTGTCAAAGCAGCAATGAAGACGATCAGGGCGTTGGAGGAGGGCCAGGGAGAGCGGCCAGCAGCGAAGTGACCCTTAGCTTCACGCTGCTTCCCCGCAGAATTCCCGAGGAGGGGGGGGCGAAAGTCTGGAAAGCCCTTTCGCCTGCACCCGCTGAGCACCCATCCAGAGATTTTTTTTCATCGGGCGAGGTTTTTCAGACGGCGGACCCGGCCTAAGTGCGGCCCGCTTGGGTTGAACTGCCTGAAAGCGCCAATCTGTCAGAAAATATCATTATCCGTCAATGGCTTATACAGTAGTGATCTGCGCCGCTTGCAGCCTTCATCTATATGGGCAAAGGAAGCAGTAGAAAAAGGAGTATTTGTTTTCGCTAGCTTGTCCTCTGTCAGCACCCTTGGGCATTTGACTTGATTTCGCAGCGGAGGGTTTCAGGCTCATCGTAACCACCAAGGAGTGGAGATGAGACAGGAATCTGGAACAGCAAAGCCGACGGCGGAGTCAACTGTGAAGGACATCGGCCGGCGCATGCGGAAGCACCATTCGGCCGCGGAGAAGATCAGGATCGTGCGTGAACGGCTGCGCTGCAAGGACAGCATGGCTGAGCTCTGCCGGCGCGAGGGGATCGCGACGAGCCTTTTTTACAGTTGGTCGAAGGAGTTCCTGGAGGCCGGCAAGAAGCGGCTTGCGAGCGAAACTGTGCGGAAGGAGACGAGTCCCGAGGTCAAGGATCTGCGGCAGGAGGCAGCATCGCTGAATGAGGCTTTGGTCGATCTCACCCTCTCTTTGAGGTACTACCATATGGAGGTCGGCCTAAGCCCGTCGGCGCCATTCCCCTCTACTTCCGCAAGAGCAATTTGCTTCCAGTCAGCCCTCAGTCGTCCACCGGATACACAGTCTCCGGCACGGAGAAGGTTCACAATGTCTTGGCCCGAAAACAACCGCACCGGGTAACGATCGGCCTCGATCTCCCTTTGCGTCTGCTCAGAGTACCATGAGGTGGTGAAGTACAGACCAAACTGCCCGCGCCCAAGCCGCGCGACCAGGCGAGACACCTGATCCGGCGTGATGGCCGTCTTGTAGCGCTTGGCCTCGCCCAGGAACTCGATCTCGTAATCGATCGGATAGGGCATCTTGAACATGCCAAAGAAGTCGATCCCGTGATCGCCTGTCCGCCTTGTCCGCGTGACGCGATGTTCGAGGCCAGGCACAATATCCGGCAGCTTGTTGATCAGGGCCACAGTAAAGGCCTCGAACTCGGCGGGCGTCAGCGCAGCAACTTCATCGAGGATCTTCTCGTCGTCAGATCCGGCAACGGGAACCTGCTGCTGCTTGCTACGCACCCTTGAGGACCAGACCTGCCGTCTCTCGATCTTCCCCTTAATGACCTTGCGCCAGACCTCGGGGGCATAGTCCCTGTCGGCCTCGCGGACATCGCCGGCGGTCACGCGCCGCCGCAGCCATTCTACGGGAACAGTTTCGGTGTCGAGGATGGACAACAGGATCCGCAGGTTTTTGATCGGTTTTCCTTCGTCCTCAAACCAGGCATGCCGGACATCTGACAGCGCGCAGAGACCATTGAACCTCAGAAAGCCCGCTTTCGGCCTTGAGAAATGAAGGATCGGTGGCATCTCATCGAGTCGACCCGAGAGCCGCAGATTGTTTGTCGCTTCAATGCGGGCGTTGCCCAGGAACTGATTGAACAGCTTCGCGCGCGCCGAGAACTTCGCGTCGCCCCAGTAGTAAATATTGCCGCTGACCTCGTCGACGACGTCGTCCCACGGATTGTGATGCTGGCCCGACATGTCCCGGGTCGTCAAAACGAAGAAAGCCGGCACGGCCCGGCCGGTTTCCGGATCCACGGGTCCTCCCGAGGCCGGATCCTTGAACCGGATGCCACCTGAGTTCGAGATTGAGCCGGCTGAGGTGTTCAGCCAGCGCAGGAGTTCGTCGTCCTCGAACTTCACTCCCGCCCGATCACGATACAGGTAACCTACGCGCCAGAACTCCCCACCCATACCAATCCCCTATATCAGCAGCCGCTGACGCCCTTTCAGGTCGCCAACAACCCTGAGAAAATCACCAACCCCCAATAACCACTCTCGCTGGTCCGCGTGATAGGTGTTGTGCAGTGTCGTGGGCAGAACAAGCTGCAGGCCCTGCCCTTGCATCTCCGCCGTCTGGATCCTTGATATCGCGGGCTCCAGTGTGAGCAGATGCTTGGTCCGGATCCGGTCCGCTTCCGCCAGAACCTGCCGCCAGCGATCCTTGCAGCTGGTCTTCACGGCAAGCATGGCGAGCTGGTCGTCGGGATAGCTGCGATCGGCATACTCGTCTTCGCCGGGGAACAGGAAGTCAGCCGCGTTTCGTTTCTCCGTCGTGGCTTCGCGCGTGTAGCTGATCTCGTGGGCCTGCAGGATGGCTTCGACGTGATGACCGAAGGCAAGGCCTGCCCGAGACTTGCGGCGGTTCTGTACGCTCAGCGAGAAGCTCAGAAATCCGTCAACATCGGCCGTTCCAGCCTCAGTGAACCCCTCCGCAAGACGGTCAGAAACGATCTTCCTCTCCAGATGCCGGAACAACGCCTCTTCATGCTCCATCCAGGCGATGAGCGTCCCATCGGGGTCCGCCTGAGGGTCCACGCCGGCGAGGGTTTCCCGGGTGAAGGCCGACAACTGCACTGTCTCCGGTAACCGTCGCCCGAACCTGTCGATGAGCCGGGCGAAGGTATCCGGCTCGGGTTCTTCAACCTCGATGCCCAGATCCGACAAGACGCTCCGCGCCGCGAGGCCGAGTTCCATCGCATCATCGCGCTCGAGCCGGCGGGCCACGGACTTCCCCTCGAAGAGATCCAGGCCAAACAGCCAGAGGAGCTGCTGGGCGATGGTCGAGCCCACAGGACTGAGAAGAACCATCAGGCTGTCATCTTTTTCCTTCGCGATCACAACCTGGTCGCCTGCCCGCGCCCGATGTGACCTGCCACGGGATTTTTCCTCCATCTGCGATTAGAGTCTGGCCCTTGGAGAG
>NZ_JAYSFG010000011.1:64491-133293 GCF_041913445.1 Tabrizicola sp. | reverse complement strand
CGTAAATCAGCTACCGGCTCCGGTCGCAGCTGGATGAAAGACCAGTGGCAGGTCAGCCCAGTGCCGGTCGTATCGCAGTGAAGGTGAACTTCGGCGGAAGCTGCGCGAGGAGTTCAGTCACGGCCTGTAGGATCGCTTCATGGCCGTGTGCCGACCGGTGCGGTTCATGCAGCACGGCATCCTCGGTGTAAAGCTCGCGGACCGCCGCGATGCGTCGTGCTGCGTCCCTCTCCCCGAAGACTCGGTCGAGGTTGGATTGCATGATCTTTTCGTAGTCCACGGGCGCCTCGCGACGAGTTTCAAAAGGGGAACGTGGATGACAAGGACCGAAGGACAGACCGCTTTAGCAATGCATCCGTTGCGCACCTTGCCATCCCGTTGGAAGGCTCACTCGGCGGCGGTGCGCACCTGTGCGCTGAGGAGTTGCTGCTCCCACAGGTAGGCGATGCCACTGCCGCCGCCGTTCTGGGCCAGCACCTCAGTCAGCTTGACGGCCGTTTCCATCCGGGCCCAGTCGCGCTGCCATTCGGCGGCCAGCGCCATCCACGTCATCACGTTCACGCCGGACGCGACCATGCGCTGGATGGCAACCTGGTGCGCTTCGATCGACGTGCCGCCCGACGCATCGGTGATCACCGTCACGTCCCAGCCCTCGCCCACGGCCTGGATTGCTGGCATCGCCACGCAGACTTCGGTCCACAGGCCGGCGATGATCAACTGCTTGCGGCCCGTCGCTTTGACGACGTCCACCACTTTGGGGTCCTGCCAGGTGTTGATGAAGGTCCGATCGATTACGGCCTGACCGGGGAACACATCGGTAATCTGGGGAAAGAGATAGCCGCCACGTTCCGCAACCACTGTCGTCAGGATCGTCGGGACGCCAAAGGCCTTGGCGGCCTTCGCCAGACCCGCGGTATTGTTGATCACCATCTGCGGCTCATGGCTGTTCAGGTTCGCCAGTTGGTAGGGCTGGTGGTCGATCAGCACGAGGACCGAGTCTTCGGGCCGAAGAAGCGACGAAAGGCCGGTGCGGTTAGTCATGGGATGTTCCTTTGCAGCTGTTGGTAAGCAGGGTTCTCATGGTCGAACCTAAGCCACCCGCCAAAACGGCGCGGCGCAGAACCTGCCGCGAGTGTGCCAATCTTGCGGTCAATTCTAAGGGTTGTTCTGGCAGTGTGTTTCGGGCCGCGCCGCACAGCTTCGAATTGGACGGGCCCATTCCGATGGAGGGACCGGTTTGGCACCAGAGATGCCAAAGACCGCAAGACCGGCACCTTGAAGGCAAGTTCTGCGCCGCGACGGATGACGATCCTTCGTAGGTTAGGAAGAGGAGCCCCGGCATCGCCGAGCCACTGTCTTTCGAGGGATCAACCATGCGCGCTTGCTTTGATCTGACACGGCGATCGGCGACCCGCCGCGCGATTCTGTCCTCTGCTGGGGCATTTGCCGCAGCGATCGCCCTGCCGCTTCCCGGTCTTGCTCAACCCCAACCAAAAAAGGATTTCACCATGGCGACCCTTACCACATCCGACGGCACCACGCTTTTTTACAAGGATTGGGGGCCGAAGGACGCCCAGCCAATGGTGTTCCATCACGGCTGGCCCCTTAGCGCCGACGACTGGGACAACCAGATGCTATTCTTTCTGGCGCAGGGTTTTCGCGTGATCGCGCATGACCGGCGCGGGCACGGGCGGTCAGACCAGACCGACACCGGCAACGACATGGACACCTATGCGGCGGACGTCGCCGCGCTTGCCGAATTCCTGAATCTGCGCGACGCGATCCACATCGGCCATTCGACCGGTGGCGGCGAGGTGACGCGCTACGTTGCTCGCGCCGAGCGTGGTCGCGTGGCCAAGGCCGTCCTGATCGGCGCGATCCCGCCCGTGATGGTGCGGTCAGAGGTGAACCCCGACGGCGTACCGCCCGAGGTTTTCGAAGGGTTCCGCGCAGCCCTGATGTCGAACCGGGCTCAGTTCTACCGTGATGTGCCAGGCGGGCCGTTCTATGGCTTCAACCGCCCCGGTGCAAAGGTCAGCCAAGGCCTGATCGACAACTGGTGGCGGCAAGGCATGATGGGTGGTGCCAAGGCGCACTATGACTGCATCGCGATTTTTTCCGAAACCGACTTCACCGACGACCTGAAGTCAATCACCGTCCCGGTCCTGATCTTGCACGGCGAGGATGATCAGGTCGTGCCGATTGCAAACTCGGCGCACAAGGCAATCAAGCTGCTGCGCGACGGCACGCTGATCACCTACCCCGGCCTGTCGCACGGCATGTTCGCCACACATCCCGACATCATCAACGCCGACCTTCTGGCCTTTGTTCGGTCGGCCTGACCCCTCGACCATACCCTTCAGGAGAAGCCACTATGTCCAATGCCTTGAAAACAATTGCCGTCGCCGCCCTCGCGGGCAGCCTTGCCTTCGGCGCACAGGCCGAGCCAGTGAAGAACATCGTCCTTGTCCACGGCGCCTTTGCCGACGGATCGGGCTGGCGCGGTGTCTATGACGAACTGACCGGGCGCGGCTACCGGGTCAGCATCGTGCAGAACCCGCTCACCTCTTTTGCCGACGATGTCGCAGCCACGCGCCGGGTGCTGAACCGGCAGGACGGCCCGGTGATCCTTGTCGGCCATTCCTATGGTGGCAGCGTAATCACCGAGGCGGGTATCGATCCCAACGTCGCGGGCCTTGTATATGTCGCGGCCTTCGCTCCCGAGGTCGGGCAGTCGACGCTAGACCAGTATGCCGAGATCCCGCCACCGCCGAACTTCGTGCCCGAAGAGCAGCCGGACGGGTTTGCGTATCTGAACGCCGAGAAATTCCGCGCGGGCTTTGCCGGCGACACTGGCGAAGCTGACGCGGCCTTCTTGCGCGATGCGCAAGTGCCAATCGCAGTGGCTGCTCTGGCCGCACCGGTCACGGTAGCCGCCTGGAAGGAAAAGCCCTCGTGGTATGTAGTCGCGACCGAAGACGGCGCAATCGATCCGGCTCTTCTGCGCTCCACCGCGCGCCGGATTGGGGCCGCGACGACCGAGGTGCAAGGCAGTCATGTCGTGTTCCTGACCCAGCCGCAGGCTGTCGCCGACGTGATCGAGGCCGCAGCGATGGGCGCGCTCGCCGCGTCCGCGGCCGCTGCATCGGAGTGACGCCCAAACACTCGTGGGCCTGCCCATTCAGGCAGGCCCACGGGGCAAGACAACGCGGGCCTGCGTGTGACGCGGTTCGGCAAAGGCCCAGCTGCACAGAAGGAAACTGACCCATGCCTACATTGTATTTTGCCGTCGGGGCTTGCTCACTGGCCCCCCACATCGTGCTCGAATGGATCGGCGCGCCCTATCAGGCCGTCAAGGTGCAGTACGGCTCCGACGATCTTCTGTCGGTCAACCCCGCCGGGGCCGTGCCAACTTTTCGGGAAGACGACGGGTGGACCCTGACGCAATGCGGCGCGATCCTGGACTATCTTGCCGCCAAGCACCCGGAGTCGCGGCTCTCAGGCGGTGGCAGCCTGCGCGCCTGGGCCGAGGCGCACCGCTGGTCGGCCTTCTTCACTTCTGACGTTCACGCGGCCTTCTGGCCGATCTTCATGCCCAACCGCTATACGGCCGATGACAGCGCTGCGGCCCGACAGGCGGTTGTGGAAGCGGGCCAGAAGCTGGTAGCAAAGCAATTCGCCGTTCTGGAGCGGCACCTGAACGGTCGGGATTACATCCTTGACGCGGGTCGTTCGGTAATCGACGCCTATTCCTTCCCGATGATCCGCTGGGCCATGAAGCTGTTGCCGGGCGGTTTGGCGGAGTATCCCAACGTCCAGGTGCTGCATGACCGGGTTGCCGCCGATGTGGCGGTGCAACGGGTACTGCTGCGCGAGTCAGGCAAGTGACGCAGAGCGGCCTTCATCACGTCACCGGGATCACTGCCAGTGTGCAGGCCAATGTCGACTTCTATATGGGTTTTCTCGGCCTTCGGTTGGTGAAACGGACCGCCGGCTTCGCCGATGCCGAGCAATTGCACCTGATCTATGGCGATGGCCTCGGCAGCCCTGGGTCGCTTCTGACCTTCCTTGTGTGGGAAGCCACGGGCAGCGGCCGCACTGGCATCGGGCAGGTGTCGGAGGTTGCTTTGGCCGTGCCGCCCGCGACCCTTGGCGATTGGCTCACCAAGGCCCTTGCCGCCAACGTCCCGTTCGACGGACCGACGCGTGAATTCGAAGAGCCGGTGCTGCGCCTGAAAGACCCCGACGGGCTGATCGTCAAACTGGTTGGTGTCGCAATGGCCACCCCTGCACCGCTGCTGGACGCGCCCACGCGGCTCAGGGGCGTCACAGTCCTGACGGACAAGCCGGGCACCGCCGAGTTCCTGACACGTTTCGGCTACCGGTACGGGCCGCGCCGGGGGCTGACCCAGCGCATGGTATCTGACACGGATGTCGTCGATGTCAGGGAAGTGTCGGGCTACGTGCCATCGGTGCCTGGGGCCGGCGTACCCGATCACGTGGCCTTTCGCGCGGCGGCTGCCGATGTGGTCCATGTGATGCAGCATTCCCTCGCGGAGCACGGGCCGACTGAGGTACACGACCGGAAATACTTCCTGTCGCTCTACGTCCGCGACCCGGCCGGCATCTTAATAGAATACGCCACCGACAGACCGGGGATGACGGTGGATGAGGCACCGGACAGTCTTGGCGAAACTCTCTTCTTGCCGCCGGGTGATCCTAACCGCGACGAGGATCTGAAGGCCATGCTACCGCAATTCGTCATGCCCGGGGAAGACCGGTTTCCTCATCGCGACCTTCCGTTCATTCACCGCTTCAACCGTCCGCAAGAGCCGGACGGCACCACAATCATTCTTCTCCACGGCTCCGGCGGCAACGAGGCTTCTCTGATGCCCTTCGCCCGCCGTGTCGCCCCGCATGCGACCCTGATCGGGGTGCGTGGTCGGGCAACCGAGGATGGAAGCAATCGCTGGTTCCGCCGGATCGGAGCCTTTGACATCGATATGGCAGACCTGCAGGCCGAGGCTTCGGCCTTCATGGCCTTTTTGGAACGGGTCGTTGCCGACTATGGACTGGACGCGGACCGGCTGGTCTGCCTTGGCTATTCCAACGGAGCCGGCCTTCTGGCCGCAGTTCTGCAGCTCTATCCCGGCGTACTGCGCCGTGCGATCCTGCTGCGCGGTTTCCAGACTTTGGAGGGCGACAGCGCGGCAGACCTTTCGGGGACTAACATCCTTATGCTCGACGGACGTGACGATCCAGTGGTCCGACGTGGCATCTCGCTTGTGAACGGGCTCAGGGAAAGGAGGGCGACGGTAGAGGTCCGAACTATGCCCGCCGGACACGCCCTAACCGGAGCGGATGCCGGCGCAGCAGCGGAGTGGCTGTCACAGGTCCACGCGGGCACGACCTATGGTGCTTCGAAATGACTCGCGGGGTGTTGTCAGAAGAACTTCGGTTGAGACTAGCGAGGCACCCAGCTAGCCTTGCGCGATGACCAAACGCTCCCCTTTCCGGTACTTTAAGACGAGCCCCGAGATCATCCGCTTGGCGGTAATGCTCTACGTCCGTTTTCCGCTGTCGCTCAGGAACGTCGAGGATCTGCTGCACGAACGTGGTATCGAGATCAGCCACGAAACGGTCCGGTATTGGTGGAACAGGTTCGGCCCGATGTTCGCAGCCGAGATCAGGGGCAGACGGGTGGAGGCCATGCGCGCCCATCGCCACTGGCAGTGGCACCTGGACGAGGTCTATGTGAAGATCAACGGTGTGACGCACTACCTCTGGCGGGCCGTGGATCATGAGGGCGAGGTGCTGGAAAGCATCGTCACCAAGAGGCGCGATCGCAAGGCCGCCCTTAAATTCTTGAAGAAAACCATGAAGCGCCACGGTCGACCCGAGACGATCGTGACCGACAAGCTTCGATCCTACGGTGCAGCGCTCAAGAACCTCGGCCGCGGGGATGACCGCGAAATGGGACGCTGGCTCAACAACAGGGCCGAGAACTCGCACCTACCGTTCCGACGACGAGAGAGAGCGATGTTGCGGTTCCGGCGCATGCACACGTTACAGAAGTTCGCTTCAGTTCATGCCTCGGTCCACAACCACTTTCCGTCGGAGCGCCACCTCCAAAACCGTAACGCCTACAAGATGACCCGTGCCGCTGATCTCACCGAGTGGCACGGCCTCCTCGCTGCGTGAGCCACGGGTGGGGTAGGGGAAACGGAGACCAGTTCGCATTCGTCTGACAGCACCGCCACTTGCCTCAGCGAAAGCGTTCTCCCGATCTGAATGCGGTCAGATTTTTCCGTTGTTTTCGGGGGTTATGCGGGAAGGGCTTAGCACTGGTCCGGCCTCTAGGATGGCCGGATGCCGTCTCTCAGGGTCGACTTTCTCTGGACCTGATGACTGCGCGGATTCGGTGAATTTTCCACAAGTCATTGAGATAGCTTCAGTTAATCCCTTACTTGCTGAACACCTCGATTTCAGGGTCGCGCGTCGAGATGGAACCGAAATCGAACACTGTCCATGTCGGTAAAGCGGTGGGGTGACGGGTCAGCTGCCGCATCCCTAATCCGTGGCGACGAGCCGGCTTTGCAGTATATCGCTTTCACCGATCTCAATGCTTACCGTCCCCACGAGCAGCCAGGCCGCGAGACGATTAGTCGTGTCGCTAACCTGATCCGGCTTCCGCAGGGCGCACTCCCACACCGTCGCCACGCGCCATCCGTCTTCGATGAGTTTTGTACGAACGGCGCTGTCCCGAGCGACGTTCGCGTCGAACTTCGCCTGCCAGAAATCTGGCCGGGTCGATGGGGTGGTGGTGTATCGACAGCCCACGTGGCGATGCCAGAAGCAGCCGTGTACGAAGATCACGGCGCGGTGCTTCGGAAGTACGAGATCCGGCCGACCGTGAACCTTGCCGGAATGAAGCCGAAAGCGGAAACCGCGCGAGTGCAATGCCCTCCTGAGAGCCAGCTCGGGCTTAGTGTCCTTGCCCCGGATCGCGGACATCATCCGGGAGCGGGTCTGCTTATCGACGATGTCCGCCATTTGCCTCCTGGCCTCTCCTTCCGGACTTGGTATACAGCCTGTAACACGAATTCGAGAGGTCCCTGATTTGCCAGCCACTTTCGGCATCGTCGACTTGTTTGCCGGCCCTGGCGGGCTGGGCGAGGGCTTTGCTTCCCTCGACATCGGCGGGCATGCGCCGTTCAAGATCGGCATCTCGGTCGAGAAGGAGGCCTCGGCGCACCGCACGCTGACCTTGCGCGCGTTCCTGCGGGCGCATCAGGAGCGGCATCGGACGCTGCCGCAGCCCTTTATTGACTTACATGCGGGGCTGACGCCGGAGCCGGACTGGGGCGAGGTGGACCATACGGCATGGCAGCACGCAAGAGCGGAGGCACAATGTCTTGAACTCGGAACGGAGCCGGCTATCGCCGCCATCGATCGCGCCATCGGTGCGCTTCGTCGGGATTTCGACGACACCATCTTGATCGGAGGCCCGCCCTGCCAGGCCTACTCACTGGTCGGGCGCGCACGGGCGAAAGGCAAGGTCGGCTATGTTCCCGAGGAGGATGCGCGGCATTATCTATTCCGCGAATACATCCGGGTTCTCGACCGCCTGCGCCCCGCGGCCTTCGTCATGGAAAACGTCAAGGGCATGCTGTCCTCGACCGTCGAGAGCCGTCTGGTCTTCGAGATGCTTATGGAGGACCTAGCCTCACTCGGCACTGGTCAGGGTCATCACTACGAAATGCGGGCGGTCCGGGTGGCGGGCGGAACGGCCAGCCTCGAGGAGGCCACAAAGCCCTCCGATTTCATCGTCCGCGCCGAGGAGTTTGGAGTTCCGCAGCGGCGTCATCGCGTGATCATTTTGGGTATCCGATCAGATCTGGCGGATAGGGCCACCGGTGCGAGCATACCGATCTCCGGGGTTACACGGACCGTCGAAGACGCGATCGGCATGATGCCGGAACTTCGCAGCGGCCTGAGCCGCGGTCAGGATGACCCGGCGTGCTGGCGGCGCGAGGTCGTCGAGGCCGCCAGGATGCTGGCAGGCATCCACCGCGGAAAGGAGGACCGGCCGCTGCGCGACACCTTCTCCGAGGTTGCCAAGGTCCTGAAGAATGGACATTTGGCACCGCGTCTTTCGGCACGGCGCCCAGAGGGCTATGGTGCTTCGAACGATGAGTTTCTTACCTGGCTGGAGCGCCCTGCACTGCGTGGCATCGCCCAGCACGAGACACGCGGGCACATGCCGTCGGACCTCGGGCGCTATCTGTTCGCTGCTGTCTTCGGCTCGGTGCGCGGTTACAGCCCTAAGGCTTCCGATTTTCCCCTGTCGCTAACCCCGGACCACCGAAACTGGCACAGTGGCGTCTTCAACGACCGCTTTCGGGTGCAATTAGCACTGGAACCATCCACGACGGTCACGAGTCACATCTCGAAGGACGGTCACTACTTCATACACCCCGATCCGTTTCAGTGCCGGAGCCTGACAGTGCGCGAGGCGGCGCGCCTTCAGACCTTCCCAGACGACTACTTTTTCCTCGGCAATCGGACGGAGCAGTACGTGCAGGTTGGAAATGCCGTCCCGCCTTATCTCGCCCGCCAGATTGCCCAGCTTCTCCTGCGCGGTCTCTCGGGGCCGGTGTCCGGCGAACCGGTTGGGACGGGGTCCACCGACAGTGCGGACCGCAACTGAAAGATGTCCTCCTTCAGCATGCCCGCGTCCGAGAGCCTGCTGAGCAGATAGTCAAGTGCGTTTCGTTCGCCCCGGTCGAGTGAAGCTCTGCCCGAAGAAAGAGTTTCCAATGCGGTTTGCGACTTAGGGGAAAGCCAGCCGCGTCTTCCGGCCACTTGCTTCACATTCTGGGCCGCATTCGCAAGGGACGTTCCAGGTCTCGGCAGCTCTGCCTCGAGTGCCGCCACCTGTTCGTCATCTGCTGATTGCGTGCTCCCTGCGGCGTCAAGAGTGTGCTGAGCTTCTGACTGTCGGCCATTTGCGGGCGCGGTTTGATCAGGCACACCGAACACCCCGTCGAGGAAACTGGCAAGGTCGGTCGCAGGCAGGTTTGCCAGCGATCTGATCTCGTTGCGGACACGGATGCGGAGTATTGCGCGGCGCATGATGTCTTCCATGGCCGACTTGCCATGGTGTCGGGCAGCCCGAAGCCAGGCCTCGGCAACCGCAAGGGCGAGCACAGTGTCGCCTCCGATGCTCGGCCGCTCGGTGATCTGCACTAGGGCATCCTCGGTCAGCTCGTCTAGCAATCGCCATCGCTGTGGGTGGCCCGCCCCACGGTCAAGCCCGCGCCCACGCATCCAGAGCCTCTGGAAGGTATTGCGAACGCCTCCGGCATAGCGCTCTGCCGAACTGCCGAATCGCCAGTATACGATGTCGGGTGCCACGACTGCCGCGACGAATGCCCAGACATCATCCCTGAGTGCCTCACCGGTCGCGAAAAGGTCTGATTGCGCAAGCCAAGCAGCGGTCTCGGCATCGAAGTCGGCCTGTGACGGCCGGACACCTTCCCGGCCGAAGCCGTGACGCTCAGCCATGGCGATCAGATCCTGCCTAAGTCGTGCTAGGGACACTGCGTTGATGGGCGTTCCGCCGGTCGCCGCGAAGCGCACCTGGTCGGGAAGGCTGTCTGGACGAAACCCGGTCCAGCGTGAGGGACCAGCCGTTAGGAAGCTGCGTACAATGTCGTCGCAGGCTGGTCCGGGAAGCCTGGGAAGCAGCGCGGTCATGCGGCATCTCCCTGTTCGGCCAGCGCCAGAATAGTGGAACGAAATACGCCCGGACGGCCCTTGAGGACGGACCGGATAAACGACGCGTCCTTGCCGGGCCAAGCCTTTCGAAGCCACGACGCTGCCTGAGCACCGAGCGAACCGGGCTCTGCCTCTTCCATCAGCGTACTGGCCTCAGGATCTCCGAGGAAACGTTCGCAGATCTGGCTCATGACGTCGCCGAGAAGGAACTGAATCGTCGCGGGATCCTCGCTCTCGATCCGCTCAAGGATGTCGCGGGACTTCTCGTTCAGATAAAGGCGGACGGCCCCATGGAAGTCGCGCCCCCAATCCCTTGGAGACCAGTGCAGGTACCACGGAGCGGCGCCTAGGATGCCCCCGCCGAGCATCTGTGCGAGGTCCACCGTCTCGATGGGGAAACGCGGCTCTTCGCCTTCGAGCCTAATACGAATGTCGTCGGACCATAACCGGTCGGCGGGATGGACGGGCGAGAGTGGCGAGGAAGCTTCCGGCGACCTCGCCAGCAGAATCTCGGTCTTCAGGTCGAGAAGCATCGAAAGGCGGTGGCCCTCGATGGTATGCTCGAAATCCCACGATGGCTTGTCCGCACCCAGTTCTTGACGCAGCCGGGAGAGGATAAGGCGTGGCAATCGCCCCTGTCCGGTGCCAATCCGCACCGAGGCCGCGACGGCGAGATGATCTATCGGGATACCAATTTCTGATGCCGAAAGTTCGGGGTGAAAGCGCAGTTTCCGGCGCAGGCTGATGTCGCTGGCGCTGTCCCAGTTTGGAAGGAACTCACCAGCTTCGGTCCACTCGACCCCATCGAGTGAAACTTCCCAGGCCGACACTTCCATGGCAAAGTCAGAAAGTGTGAGGAATGGGAACGCAACCCGGCTGTTCATGTCGCAGCCTCCGTGATGACATCCGCATCGGCGGTCACCGCACAATCATCCGGAACGCGGACGAATATCTCGAATCTGCCTTCGCGCCCTCCCAGAGCAAGTTCGCTGCCGTCCGTGCCCGCGTCCCCGTCGAGCCATCTTATGGACAAGACGTCCGGCGTGCCGATGGTGTCGTCAACTGCTCCGAGAGCCGAGCCCTCGATGGCGACCGACGCCGAGGCAACCAGCTTCTCTCCACTTTGCCGCACGTCCTGCGACACCTCCGTCACGAAGACCGCGACCCGCCCAGTTTCGCCTGCCTCAAGTCGTTGGAACACGGGACGGCTCGCCCGCGCCCGTGCAGGACGCCCACCTCCGGAACCACTTGAAGCGCGCCGCTGCCCGGCGCCGTCACCGCTGACGTTCTCGAGCACCGCCCCGAGACGCCCGGCGAGCCGTGCCAGCGGAGGGCCGGAACCGTCCTCAGGCCTCCTTGCAATCGGCTCCATGCCCATCTCGGCTGAAATCTCGCGCAATCGCTTGAGAGCAACATTCACATATAGCTTCTCATTCCTTGTGGGCAGGTTGTCGGGGATCCAGTCGTCATGTGCGGGAGGCTCTGAATCCGCGAAGGCCTGTTCCACCTCCCGCTCGTCGCTTGCAAGGAATACACCTGCCCATTCCAGCCGTGCGTCAGGATAAGGATTGCCCTTGAGATACTTAACCACAAGCTCGACAGGCCGCATCAGGGCGATGTGGTGCAGCTGCTCAGGGACCAGCCGGAAGTCCTCGTCCTCCGTCAGATGACGCCGCGGCGACCGTAGGCCCTTCTCGATTGCAAGAGTGCCGAGGAACTTCTGGGGCTTCAGGGATTCGATCGGACGCACGTCATGTCCCTTGCGGGCCCTCGCCGCACTCATGGCGTTGCACAGCAGATCAAACGGGGCGAGTTCCTCGGGCGCGGGGATGGGCAGTTCACGATCCTCGACCATCATCCTGCAATGGAACCGGTGCTTAGCGGGAGCGTCGTTCATCATTCGCGGCCAGAAGTTCCACAGCAGGGTTTCGATGATCCGGTTTCCCGTTGCAGTCAGAGTGTCTTCTCCCGGCAGGAAGCCGAGGATCATGATGGATGTCCCGGACCCGTCCGAGCCTCTTTCAGGCAGGCCGAGTCTGTCTGCAAGGATCGAGGCGGCAGACCCCATCAGCGGATCAGCGATGCCGTCCGCCGGATCGCGTGCTCCCCACCAGTGGCGGCCAGTGAAACGACGCCGCATCCCATTTTCCGGCTTCTCGAAGGATCGACCGACATGGCATGCTATGAGCCGCCGTCCGTCTGGCCCAGCTCCATGGGGCAGCGTATCCACGATGATCGTGCTGCAGGAACTTGCGCGATACAGCGCAACCTTTCCGAAGCCATATGTGCCGCCGCCCTGTTCCGTGTCCCGAGCAGTGCCAATGTTGCGAAGGAAGTCGATGAAGTTGGTCTGGTCGACTCCGACCGGTATCCGATCCGACCGCGTCGGCCCGCCGAGCCCCACGGTGCCGAAGTCGCAAATCTCAAGAACGACCGGAACGTCGGCGTCCAAGAAAGCCGTTATCCTGTCGGAAGACTCCGGTTCTTCTGGGATCTCCGCGAGTATGAAGCGACGAAGGATGTCCCGCTGCGCATCCGAGAGAGTCCGCAGCCTGATCAGAATTTCAGGCCCCACACCAGAGCACGAAGCGTCCGCGATATTCTGCACCGCTTCCCTGATGACCGTCTGCAGCGGATCGAGCGTCGGCGCACCGAGCAAACGGCGGAAGTTATCGCCTATGTTTCCGGTCGAGCCGTAGGGTTCGGAATGAAGCGAAAGCGGGTTCAGAGTCATCGGCACAATTCTTGAAGAAGGGAAACGAATTCTGCCGACTGGCACTCAGACCCCGAGGCTAGGCTGAGGTCAATGCTGTAAGTCGCATCGACGACGCCCGCAGGGACAAGACCGCCGGCAAAGCTCGATGGTGCAATCCGTGGAAAATTGGGGCCAACGCAGTAGAGACGTTCGGCCTCGGCCCTGAATGCAAAGCGGTTCCATGCGGCGTCCCGCACATCGGTGCAGCCGACGGCGACCAGAAGCGCCCGCAGACCCGCCGGGTCATCAGCCCGCTGCAACGCCCTATCTCCGAGAGCCGCCACGGTGAGAAGACCGCCCCCGACCGCCTCCAGGATCAGATGTGCGAGGTACAGCCTCCCTCCAGTGGGCGGCTCAAGCTGATCGATGCCGTTGATGGTGACCTGACGAGCACCTACGCCAAGTGATGCCTTGACCTCAAGCGAGATGTCCCGAGTTCGGAAGTCGTGACGGTCACCTGCCGGACCCCGCCAGCTGCGCCACGCCGATGGCGATATTTCTAGGAGCCGGTTCAACACCACCAGCTCTGCAACTAGGCCGACAACGCGCGACCTGTCCACGTCCTTCTCCGCTGATGGCACCAACAGGGCACGGAAGTCGCCGATTGCGCCCGCGACTGCCTCGACTCCGTCCTTGCGATCCGCGAGTCGGCGGACAATATCATCCACAACCTCACCGAACACGGACTCGAGATCCGGCGACTTGCAGACGACATCGAGAAAACGAATTGCGCGCTGTTGATGCATGAGGGTTGTAACGCCGATCTGCAGGGATCCGCCTATCTCCAAGACACCAACCTTCTCGCCTGCCGCAAGAGGCACCAGCAATCGCGCCTCTCCGCCAGCGCCGACGGCCAGTCGGACTGAGCCTGACTGCGTTACAGCGGCGAGTGGCATCGAAGGGATTCCGAGACCGTCCCCGTCGATGCGTCCCGTACGAAGGATGTTCCAGCGCCCTTGCACCGGAATCTCGTGGACCGGTCTAGACACCTGCCGCCTCCGCCTGTGCGGATTCCTCCTCCTCGATCGCAGCAAGCTCTTCTGCCGACAGCAGCTGAAGATCGACCGACACGAAATTCCCGCCCTCCGTGACCGATCCGGGGAAGATGATGCCGATACCGAGCACGTCATGCACGGCATCAAGCGGCACTCTTGCCTTGCTCCCAGTTTCCGCCTGCGAGTCCTTCGCGATCGGGTAGAGAAGGAGCAACGGAATCTGTCCGACGGCCTCGAGCCTTGCCTCCTTCAGTTCATCCCAGCTACCGTTGCCTCTGACTTCGTCGCCGCAGTCGAACAGCACGTCGCGCCTGGACATCAGGGCCTTGATGTCGGCCATCCCCATCGCGTCCTTCAGCCTCGCGCGATTGACCGTATTGACCACGCCGATCGTGCCGAGGGGAGTATCCGACTTGTGCCCGCGGCTCGATTCAACGATGCCGACGTTCCAGGTAGAAAGGCGCTGGTCTGTCCCGTCGATAAACGGCAGCAGCATCGCCGGCAACAGATCGGAATGTGAGGACTCGACGACATAGGACTCGAGGAACCGGCGGATGGACGATTTCGGGACGTTTCGCCAAAGCTTGCGTTCTTCGGCGTCCGGATCACGCAGGCCTAGAGCCTCTATTCGGCTGACGAGTTCGCTGCCAGCGCCCCAGTTCTTCTCAAGAATGCCTGTGTCTTTGTGGGCGAAGCGGAAGGTCTGGCGATGTGTTCCCCAGTAGCTGACCGCACAGCGCCGGGCCGCCCGCATCTTGTTCGCCGCCGTGATCGCCATACCCGGAATTGCCCTGATCCGAACTGCAAGGTCCATCGGCGTCAGGTCACGCAATCGATACTGCTCGATATCATCCCTGATTTCTTGCTCGACTGCAGCGAGCGCCCTGAACCGCAGCTTCAGGTCGCGCGGCATCCAGATTCTCGGAAGATCCTCGTAGCCGTGGCGGTATCCGAACCAGCGCCCCATCTGTAGAAGGGTGTCATACTGGTTTGCGGTTCGCAGAAAATAACTGACCATGAGGCCTTCAAGGGTCAGGCCGCGTGCAAGGATGGAGCCGCCGACCACGATGTAGGTCTTGGGCTTGCCGGAGTAGTCGATTCTGTCGTCGCTCGCGCCGTTCTCGACCGGGAACTCGATACATTCGAGTACCTGTGGCAGGTAGTGAAAAATTTCTTCGATGGTTACCGGCGCTGCGTCCGTTAGATCGTCCGGCAACTTACCCTGTTCCCCGAGCCACGCCCGCTCGAGCCGCGATCCGATTTCGGATGCAGGATCGACAAGATCCTTCCGATGCACATCGACCCATCCCTGGATGAGCGCAGCCACCCGCTCGTGCGCGCGAACGTAGGCTGACGTGTGTACCAGCATCGTCATGTGCTGGCCCGCATGTCCGCGGACCCGCCGTGCGGCACAGCAGGCGAGGAAGTAGAGGATTGCAGCCTCGAGGCTCGGCGTCATCGCAGGCTGGAAAGCATCGCGTTCCCGCCTGCTTCGCGGCTGCAGCCCTGCCTCGTCCTCCTCGGGCACGTCACGGATCATGTCGAGCCCTTCCTCGTCGGGCTGTATGTCCTCTGGATCGACTGGCGTCTTCCCGAAGAGACGCTCGGTGCCGAAATACTTGTCCGACTTCGGGAGGGCCGTAATGAAATCGCGCGGATAGAGGTCGTCAAGGTCTTGTCCATCGACCCGGTAGGGGTTGATCAGCACGTTTGCGAACGGCGTGGCGGTGTAGCCCACATAAGTGGCAGCAGGCAAAAGGGTGAGAAGCTCCCTGATGCGCTGGTTGATCGCAGTCATGTCGAGTTCGCCCCGGGCCGAGTTCACGCTCGCCTGGTCGCATTCGTCGTCGATGACGAGGACCCGGAGTTGCTGCAGGACAGCCGGAAACGTCTCCCTGATCGCCTTCCGCAGTTCACCAAGGGGTGAGACGTTCTTCTTGATGACGCCAAGCTGGGCCTTGTCGGAATGGGAGAGAAACCCGCCCTGAGCCGGAGCCCGGAAATCCCTATCCACCTCGTTCGAAGTGAGAACTTGCCAATTCAGGGGATTGCGCCGCACAAGGTCTGAATACAGCCTGAGCTGGGTTTGATGGCGCAGCTTGTTGGTCAGTCCGGCAAGAACGATCACGGTGTCGTAGCCTGTATCAAGGGCCTTTGCGATGACTGCCGTCATGTTGGCCGTCTTGCCCGACTGCACATGGCCGACGACCAGTCCTCGGCAGGAGAACTGGCTCCTCGCAGGATCCCGCGGGTTCTCGAGGAGGGAGACGACCTCGTTAGAGGCGTCATCGATGCCGTGCACGTCTTCTTCGTGCCACTTCTTGTCATTGAGAAGGAAGCCCTTCACTGCAGGCCAGTGGAGATCCGTTGACCTCGGGCCAAAATACCATTTGGGCCGCTTCCTGATCACCGAATGGCTGTGAAGTATTTCTATCTGCTCGAACTCGCGCGCAACGATGCCTGCGGCCTCGTTGATTTCAGCGGCGCGCTGGAGGGCAAGACCCGGAAGTAGACTATCCAAGTGGGCTCGGACGGCCGCAACCGCGTGTTCGAAACTGCCGTGCTGAGGAAGTGCCTGACGGATCAACTGGATTAAACTGTCAACCTGCGGTCTCGGCACAATGCCCTCCCAATCACCACGCGAGCAATCTCTCGAAAAACTGGTTCAAGCCCAAGCAATCACGTGATGATTTTGGGATCAAGAGGAGGATTGGAATGCAAGTTCCGAAAAGGTCAGAAAATCTGACGCTGTAGGTCCCACTCCTCCGGGAACCCTTCCATCAGCCGCCCCAGCGTCACGGCGGGCACCTGTCTGCTGTCGAGGATAGCCTCGACGATGACCGGGGCGATCAGCGTCAAGCGCAGAACGCGGGTGAGGTAGGAAGGTGCGATCCCCTCCTCCGCGGCGAGTTCAGCGATGGTGGAGAAGCGGCCGGAGTCGATGATCTTTTTCCAGCGGAACGCCCGCGCCAGTGCCTTGACCAGCGTGTTGTCTGTTCGCCGTTGCTGAGCGGCGCCCTCCGGCAATTGCATCTCCTTCCGCCCACCACGCTTCACGACACGGAACGGGACATGCAGCTCCACCGTCTCCGGGACTGGCTTGGAGCGCGTCACGCGGCTTCTCCAACGCGCTTGGCCTGCAGCTCACCGACGAGACCACCGAGGCCATCCACGCGCAGCTTGATGCTTAGCCCGTCGGTGCCGATGTCGACCCGTTCAACTAGCAGCGTCACGATGCGCACCTGCTCGGCGGGGAAGAGTTCGTCCCACAGTGGATCCAGCTGCTGCAGGGCGGTGCGGGCGTCGGCCTCGGTGATGCCGGCATCCTTTAGTTGCGCTGCCCGCCACGTCCCCGCGATGATCTCGGGCTGACGGAACACCGCACGCAGCTGGTCGATGACCGCCGCCTCGATCTCGCCCGCTGGCACACGGCCGACCGGACACGCCCCGGCGCCGTGCTTCAGCACCGACTGGCTGACATAGTAGCGGTACAACCGTCCGCCCTTGCGGGTGTGCGTTGGCGAGAACGCCGCACCATCGGGGCCAAAGACGAGGCCCTTGAGAAGTGCAGGCGTCTGTGCCCTCGTGCGAGTTCCCCTTGCACGAGGGCTCTCCTTCAGGATCAGGTGCACCTTGTCCCAGAGTGCGCGGTCGATGATCGCGTCGTGCTCACCTGGGTAGCACTCGCCCTTGTGGACCGCCTCACCGATGTAGGCGCGGTTCGACAGCATCCGGTAGAGATACTTCTTGTCGATCCGGTTACCGCGGGAAGTGCGGATGCCACGCTGGCCGACTTCGCGGGCCAGCACCGTGCAGGAGCCAATCTCGATGAAGCGGGTGAAGATCCAGCGCACATGCTCGGCGGCACCCTCATCGACCACCAGCTTCCGGTTCTCGACGCGATAGCCATAGGGCGGCACCCCGCCCATCCACATGCCCTTGCGCCGAGAGGCGGCGACCTTGTCGCGGATGCGCTCGGCCGTCACCTCCCGCTCGAACTGGGCGAAGGACAGCAGGATGTTCAGCGTCAGTCGTCCCATGGAAGTGGTCGTGTTGAACGACTGCGTGACCGAAACGAAGGTCACGCCGTTCCGGTCGAACACCTCGACCAGCTTGGCAAAGTCCGCCAACGAGCGGCTGAGGCGGTCGATCTTGTAGACCACCACCACATCGACCAGCCCATCCTCGATCTCGGCTATCAACCGCTTCAGGCCCGGGCGTTCCAGCGTGCCGCCCGACACACCGCCATCATCGTATTGATCCCGAACGAGCACCCAGCCTTCCGAGCGCTGGCTGGCGATGTAGGCCTCGCAGGCTTCCCTCTGCGCATGGAGCGAGTTGAACTCCTGATCCAGCCCTTCCTCCGAGGACTTTCGGGTGTAAACGGCGCAGCGGAGCTTGCGGACGAGAGGCTTGCTCTGCGCGTTCATGACCGCCCCCGATGGTTCTTCAGCCCGAAGAAGGTCCAGCCGTTCCAGCGGGTGCCGGTGATCGCGCGCGCGATGGCGGACAGCGACTTGTAGGGTCGCCCCTGCCATTCGAAGCCGTCCTTCGCCACCGTGACCACCTGCTCGACGCCCTGCCACTCGCGCAGGAGCCGCGTGCCAGTGATCGGGCGATCGCGATCAAGCCGGATGCTGCGCTTCTTCTTGTCGCCGCCGTCGAGTTCTTCGCCCAACTGCTCGAGCCGCCGGATGGTCTCAGGCTTCAACCCGCCGTAGGTCAGTTCCTGGATCCGGTAGGCGAGCCGAGACTCCAGGTAGCGCCGGTTGAAGGGCGGTGGCTCCCTGTCGAAGAGGTCGCGCCACTGCTGCTTCAGGTCAACCGTCGGGGCGATCTTTAGGGCGGCGAGGCGCGCCGGGATGGGATCGTGATTGGTCATGCGGGTCTCCGTTCATCACAGGTTGCATGACCGCTCTGGGCGGGCGGGAAGTGTAGCGAACTTTCTCCGGTGCGGTCGGATAGTTCGCTTGACTGGCGGGCGAGGAGCCGGACCAGGCCAAGGGCCAGGATACGGCAGAGTTCGGCACGGCGTTCCTGCGGCGACATCAGGCGCGCGGGATAGGGGTTCATGGCGAGACCTCCCCCGTCTGCGGCCCACGGACAAGGGCGAGACCAGCCCAACCGCGGCCACGATTGACCCGCGTATCCTGGAACCCCCGAGCCCGCAGCGCCTCGCCCAGGGACTTGGATGTCCCGTAGCAGAACCCCTGCTGGTCCGCCCACAACTTCCAGGATTGGAAGAGGTTTGCGGACAGCTCCCGGAATTGCGGTCCAACGGAGCAGCATTCGGCGATCCACTGCCCGACGAGGTCTTCTGCTGCGAAGTAGTCCTCTGCTGCCTCTAACACGCACACGGGAGGAGCGAGGCCCGTCGTCAACCAGGCCGCACAACCCTCGACCATCCAACTTAGGATGCCATCGGCCTCCGCCTGCAAGGCCTCTGCCAGCTTCGAGTCACGCAGTTCCGGCGGGATCGTCACGGTGAAGGGGACAAGGTGCAGTCGGCGGCGCATCGCCTCGCCGACGTTGGAGACGGTGGGCCGATGGTTCCCGGCAACGAGCAGCTTAAACTGCGGCCGGAACTCGAAGTGATCCTGGTGCATGAAGTTCGCGCGGATGCTCTCGCCACCGGTGACTGTCTTGATGCGCGCCTCGGCCCAGGCCTGTCCGCCTTCGGTCTCAGGAACCAGAACGAGCCTCGCTGCGCGCAACCCCGCAAGTTCTGTCAGGTGGCGGCTGGACCGAGAGGCCGCGAAGGTGTCAAGTGTCGCTGTGGCCGCATAGCTTCCGAGCACGTGCGCTAGTGTGCCTAGGAACACGGACTTGCCGTTGGCCCCTTCGCCATGCAGGAACACGAACACCTGCTCTGATGTCCGCCCCGTGAGGCAATAGCCGGCGAGGCGTTGGAGGTAGCCAACGAGCTCCCTGTCGCCGCCGGTCACCTCGTCGAGGAAGGCAAGCCAGCGCGGGCAGCCCGATCCGACCGATGCCGAGGTGATCTGCGTCATCATCAGCGACGGGTCGTGCGGCCGCTCCTCCCCGGTCTCGAGGTCGAGAATGCCGCTACGGGTGTTGAGGAGCATCGGATGCGCATCCCAGGCGATGTGCGTGGTCGCGACCCTGGGATCAGAGGCGGCAAGTTTCAGGGAGGCCGTCAGCGTTTTCTCGCTGGCAATCCTGCGCGCCTCGTGGGGCTTCGCCTCACCGGCCACGGCCCGGCAGATCAGCCGCATGCGCTGACGCACGAGCTGGGTGTCATCGCGGCGCCAGACCCCGCCGTCCCAGTGGAACCAGGCTCGCCAGACTGGAACGTGCCGCCAGACTTCCCCCTCGGCCATGACGAAGGTGTCTGCGAGGGCGTCGTCGCTCTGTTCGGGGACGACAGACGGTTCGCCATCAGGCGGCTCCCCAGCCGTCGATGACACTCGCGCCGGGAGCGGACCCTTCTCCACGATGTCCTTTCGGAGTAGCGCCTCGAACTCACGCCGCAGAGCTTCTTCGTCCCAGGGCGGCTGGATCATCGCGGTATTGTAGTTGGAGAGACCTTCGAACGCGCCTTCGAGCGAGACATGTCCCTGCCTCGCCAGCCAGATCCAGTGGCCCGCCGTTTTGGAGATCGCTTCGAACCGCGTGATGCCGTCCTTGCCCTCTGAACGCGTTGGTCGCGTCATGAGGTCGGACGCCGAGGGGCCGACCGATGCACTGCGCCCGGTGTCGATCCGAAGCGGCAGGCACGACATCGCAGGCATCGCGGCGATGGCGTCGGCCAGGTCTGTCAGCTCGTATTCGGCGGCAGAATGCGCTTTCAGGCGGACCGAGGACCGAATGCCGGCCTTGCCATGGATCGTGCCTGCCACGCGAACGGGTTGGTGGAGGCTGCCGAAGGACATATCCCCGCCAGTCTTTGATGCGATCTCCGCGCGGAGTGCCGCCACGTAACTAAGCTGCTCTGTCTCGGCGGCCTCGCTCAGTCGCCAATAGAGATGAAGCTTGTCGTGACCCTCGTCGGTGATGCCGCCGGAGACGACCTCCATGGACGGTGTACCAAGATGCCGGACCAGATGATCCCTCTTGGCAGCTATGTCCCCTTCGTCGAGATCGACGAGCAGGACGCCGGTCTGGACGATATCCTCGGCTCGTGCCGATCCCGCCTTTGCCACTGTGCCGGGCACGACGTAGACGGCCCGCTGCGCCTCGGCCGCCCCGGGCGCGGTGGTGACAAGCCGTTCGACGACGTCCGCAACCGGAACGAAGGGTGTGCTGGGATTCTGGGATGGCGTGCCCTTCTCGGCCAAGAACCGGATCGGGACAAGACCATCGAGATAGCCGAAGACGACACCGCACCAGATGCGGATGGCATCGGGGTCGATTGCAGGCATGTCGGGTTTGTGCGCGCGGGTGTTCATCAGCGTGCCCCCCCCGTCGCGCCGCATCCGGCTCTCGAAATCGAGGATGTCGCCGATACGATAGAAGGGTGTCCCGCCGATGCGGATCCAGGCTGGACCGCAGCGATTCCTGCGCCAGCGTTGAAGCGTGCGGGGGGACTTGTTCCAGCGGCTCGAAAGCCACCTTTCGCAAACAAGGCCGAAGGGGTTTTCGGGGTCGTGGTCGTCCTTCAGATTGTGTGACATTGCATCTGCCCCATGACTGCTCGTGTTTCGGATCAGTGGGGAAAAAATACAATTTGTCAGATGGTTAGGCACGTGTCGTGGCGTGACGCAAGGTGTCGTGATGCGTGACAAACTGGTGTCCGGAACAATTGGAATAGCGTGTTGTCAAGCGCCGATGCGTGACGTAGCCGCCCCAATGCGTGACATGTGGAATCTGCAATGGGTTCCAGACAGGCCAAGACGTCGGGAATCAGTCCCGTCGATCGGTGAGCTTGATCAGCGGATCGAGCCGATAACCTTGGCGTTGCTTGCTTTGCACGAGCAGCGGCGCAGGCGGCGCGAAGCCAAACAAGGCCAGATAGCTTGCAGCAAGCTCGGCTCGGCAGCGTTCGACATTCTTCCTGACGGTTTCCTTTGTCCAATTCAGTGCCCGAAGATCGTTGACATAGCGATGGCCCTCTGGCCGCAAACCATGGCTACGGTCCTCATCGAAGGTCGGCTTCAGCGCATGAGGAACTCTGGCCGACTGACCGACAAGGTGCATGAGACCCCTCACGGAGACCACGTGCCGGTCACCCTCCGTGTAGAACGCGACTACAAGTGGATCGTCGGGGTTGATTTGCAGATCCTCTTCCGGGATGTCCTTCGGCATGGAACTCGGGCGTTCATCGATCCGTGGATCGCGCGGTATGGTCCGTTCATTCGCCAGAGCGCTCGATCCCAGATGCAACATGAGGAGCGAAGACGCCGGGAGCCTGAGCTCCGCGAGGGCGAGTGCGTTGTTCTCGACCGCCTCCTTCAACACCCTCAGGACGGACTCGGAATGGCGTTGGTGAAGCGACAAGATCCTTTCGAGGCCCAACGCGCTTGGCAGCTCGGGATGGCCCTGCAGGATGCGCGAAAGCTCCAGCCCGAATTTCGCGAAGAACGAACTCTTGTCCAAGCTTTGCAAGTGCAGGGCATGGCGCGTCCACTCGACTGCCATCTTGACCGTGCCGTCGTCGGTGCGCTCGCCAAGTAGCACGTCGGTCTTGTATTGGTCGGGTGGGTCGTCAGCGCCCAGACCTGCCGCCAAAATTCCGAAGCGCCTATCGAGGCATTGAGAGCATTTGCCGCAGTGGGGGTGGAGCTTGGTCTGGTCCCTGACGCTCGTGCAACTAACGGCCGAACTGATCTGCGACTTCCCACCGAACTGCGCTATCCGTTGAATCACTTCCGTCTTCGTAAGCCACTCGTAAGGGTTGGAAAGCTTTGCCGCGCCAGGCAGGACCAGTTCGAACAGTCGGTTCAGCTTAGCCAGGACGAGTGGATGCGTCGTGCGCGTGGCCATCGTTCCGATGATCTGCGGCGAGATGGGTAAATTGTGACTGACGATGCCGTTCTCGTAGAAATTTACACGGGAGGCGCCAAAGGACCGCGCGACGGCCAGTCCAAGGGCGGCAAACAGGAACGAGCGCGACCGTTGCGTTGTTTCCGAGGCCTCTGGCCCATCTCGCCGCGCAATGACCTTGATGTGCTGAAAGCGCTTTGCGTGCTGCTTTCTGAGGTATGCCGCCAAATGGTCCTGCCGCGGCACCACTTTCTGAGCCGATCGGTGCGAGACGAGCAGGACGTTGTGTCCGCTTGTCGAGAGCGCCTCGAGGGCGCCTGCGAAGGAGTCGAGCCCGCCGGAGAAGAGGATCACCTCTTCGGCCCGGAACGCCGCACCCTTCGGATCCAGATCCAACAGTCCCTGCGCTGGACCGTGCCCGTTTGTCTTGTCGAACCGAAACTCGTACCTGTCTTCGGTCAGAAACCCCATGGCGTCTTCAAGAGCGCTAACGACTTCGCTCCGGGACCATAGGTCGGGTGAGAAGACTTGGACCGTGATCCTGAAATTGCGGCGCCAACTGACACCCATTTGCGGGCGCGTCCCGCCACCGCGACGGACAGTGCTATCGGCGAAGAAGACCGCGGAGGCGATGTGCAGCAGATCTTCAACAACCGGATCGAGCGGGGCGAGGGCCGACGCTGTTATTCGTTCCGTGGCCAGCCGAAAATTCGGGTTTGGCCCATCGATGCGAAGGTTGATCAGATTTCCCTGATCGGGTTCCTCGATGAGGGCATCAGACATCGTCCACCCATCGCACTCGCAGCCCTTCGGTGATCTTCCTGAGGGCAACCGCGCCGAAGATCTGCGCTTCATGAGCGCCAAATCGCCCCGCCTCGTGCAATGTCTTACCGTACCAGCCACCCGCGAATTCCTGGATGATACGGGTCGCCTCCGAGGTGTACTGCCGCAGGGCAACGTCGAACTCGGTCCTCCGCGAAACAGACTCGAACCTGCGGTCGGGGCCTACCTGTAGAGAGAGCGTCCGATCCAGCCAGTAGGACAGTGATGCCGCCACCAGATTCCCAAAGTACGCCCTGGAGAACGCGGCGATGCCCTTCGAATAGGACAGCCGCCGTATAACTGCTTGGACGTCCTCGGGCGTCGCTTCGAACAGGCCTGGAAGATCGGCAGAAATGCTTTCGTTTAGCGTTTGTGCGAAGCTGCGCGCAGCCAACTCGCCAAGATCGGTTGATCGGATGCTCTCGCGGGCGACTTCATCGAGACGCGCCATGCTAGCTGCGACGATCTCGAACAAACCGGGCGAAGCGCCGACCTGTAGATCCAAGTTGCGCAGCCCATCCCCGAAATCTGAAGCCCGCGCAGCCAGTGGAATGGACAAGAGAAGGCGAACCGCCTCGACAAAGACCGGATCGTTTGCTGCGGACAGAAGATCGTTCTCGGCCGCTCGCGCACTTGCCGCCACAATCTGGCGGTCAGGCGATCCTTCAATGATGGCGCCAACGACCTCGCGCCACTTCTTCGTTTTCGGCAGGACGCCGAGGTGGATGTGACCCATGGGCGTTCGACCTCCCTTTCGAAGACCCGCGCTTACTTCAACTATTGCGTGTGCAACCTGTCAACGGCGACGAGGACCGGACCGTAGTGCTTCGTGACGGATGTGACAGATGTGACAGATGAATCCGATTTTTCTCTCACGCACACGCGCGAAGGGATTAATGGATCTCTTCCGTCACATCTGTCACATCCCTCACGGAGCCCGTCGGTTAGTCGAGCGTGTCGGTACCTGACAGTTCCCGACGTGCGGTCGGCGCCTCGTTCCCGGTCCGGCATGCAGAGTTCAGATTGACGCCTAGTCGATGTTGGCGGGCGCGTCTGATTGGGATATCACCTGTCTTCGTTTCACCATCGACGTGCGCTGTCGTTCCTTGTCGCAGAATGTCGAATAGTGTCATTTTGCCAATGGCTTAGCCTACATGGTATTATGCCCGCATCAGCCCAGAGACACCGCTTGTTGCGGACCGGGGGGTGGAGGCGCAGATGGACGGCACGCTGGCAATCGACTACCGCCCGATCGGCGATCTGATCCCCTATGCGAGGAATGCCCGGACGCATTCGGAAGCGCAGGTTGCGCTGATCGCAGGATCGATCCGGGAGTACGGCTTCACCAACCCTGTCCTGGTGGACGGCGAGAACGGCATCATCGCCGGGCATGGCCGGGTGATGGCAGCCCGGAAACTGGGGCTCTCGCAGGTGCCGGTGATTGAACTCGCGCATCTCACCGAAGCGCAGAAGCGGGCCTACATCCTCGCGGACAACAAGCTCGCCGAGCAGGCGGGGTGGGACAAGGCGCTCCTTGCACTGGAGTTGGGCGATCTGCAGGACATGGCGGTCGACCTGACCAGCCTCGGTTTCGATGCCGCCGAACTGGATGCGCTCCTGCGCTCCGGCGAGGCGGATGAGCGTGAAGACGACATTCCGCCGGTACCGGTTGTGCCGGTATCTCAGCCCGGCGACGTCTGGGTTCTGGGCAGCCACCGGCTGATCTGTGGTGATGCGACGAACGCAGCGACGGTGGCAAAGGTGCTGCACGGGGTGCGACCGCATCTCCTCGTGAGCGATCCGCCCTATGGCGTGGAGTATGACCCGGCCTGGCGCAATCAGGTGGGTGCCGCCAAGACCCGGCGCGTGGGCAAGGTCCTGAACGACCACCGCGCGGACTGGCGGGAAGCCTGGGCGCTCTTTCCTGGCGACGTGGCCTATGTCTGGCACGGGGCGCTGCATGCGACCACGGTGGCCGAGAGCCTCTTCGCCTGCGGCTTCGCGATCCGGAGCCAGATCATCTGGGCCAAGGAGCGGCTGGTGCTCTCCCGGGGAGACTACCATTGGCAGCATGAGCCCTGCTGGTATGCCGTTCGCGAGAAGGCCACCGGGCACTGGTCGGGCGATCGCAAGCAGACGACGCTCTGGAGCATCCCGAGCCGCGACCAGGACGCCGCCACGGTTCACGGCACGCAGAAGCCCGTGGAGTGCATGCGGAGACCGATGCTGAACAACTCCAGCCCCGGTCAAGCCGTCTACGAGCCCTTCTCGGGATCAGGTTCCTCGATCATCGCGGCAGAGACATGCGGGCGGCACTGCCATGCGGTGGAACTGGACCCGGCCTACGTGGACGTGGCCGTGGGGCGCTGGCAGGCGTTCACGGGACGTGAGGCGGTATTGGAGGCAACCGGCGAAACGTTTGCAACGGTAAGGGCCGCTCGAGTTCCGGAGGCAGCGGCATGACCGGCCGACCGCTCACCACCCTCACCGAAGCGCAGCGGGCGGAAGTCGAGACGCTGGCAGCCGTTTTGAACGCCGAGCAGATCGCTGACTTCCTCGGCATTGGCCGCACGACCTTCTTCGCCATCCTTAACCGCGACGAGGACCTATCGGAACGCTACAAAAGGGGGAAGGCGCGTGCGATCGGGGCCGTTGCCCAGAGCCTCGTCACGAAGGCTCGCGCTGGAAACGTCACGGCGATGATCTTCTTCCTGAAGACACAGGGCGGCTGGCGCGAAAGCGTCGATCTCGCCGTGAAGCAGGACCCCATCGACGAGATCGACCTCAGCCAGTTGAGCGACGAGGAACTGAACGCCCTCGCGGAATACGGGAAGATGCTGGAAAACGCGAAGAAGTCCATTCTCGACGCCAGGAAGGAGAAGGCCAATGGCCGGTGGTCAGTCGCGTAGCGCGTCCTTCTTAGAGACACTGACCAGCACGCTCCTCGGCTTCGTGCTTTCGGTGGCGGTGCAACGCGCCCTCTTTCCCGCGATGGGCCACGACTTCGGCTATGCTGAGAACCTGGTCGTGGCTTCGGTGTTCACCGCCGTCTCGATCCTGCGCGGCTACACCGTGCGGAGGGTGTTCAATGCGCTCAGGGATCAACTGCCGTGAGCGGACCACCGAAAAAGCCGACGGCCTGGCGCCGGGCGGAAGGCAACCGCGGCAAGCGCGCCTGGAACCATGCCGAGCCGAAGCCGCCCGAGGGCACGCCCGACTGTCCGGATCATCTGAGCGAGGAGGCCAAGGCAGAGTGGCACCGGCTGGTCGATACGCTGGTCGACATGGGGGTGATCACTATCGTCGATCGCGCGGTGCTTGCGGCCTATTGCCAGGCCTATGGGCGCTGGGTTGAAGCCGAGCAGAAGCTTCAGGAGACACCGGTGCTCTTCAAGACGCCGTCCGGCTATGTGCAGCAGTCGCCCTGGCTGAACATCGCCAACCGGCAGATGGAGCTGATGGGTCGCTACATGGCCGAGATCGGGCTGACGCCGGCCTCGCGCTCGCGGATCGCCATTGCGAACGCAAACCGTCATTTGGAACCGGTCGACAAGGTCCAGTTCGTGATCGTCTACGAAGACGCGAATGGCGAGCGAAAGGAAAGGTCATTGAACGACCCGGCACCCGTAGATGCCTTGGAGCATCCCTCGCGTTCACAGGGGAACGTGCGTCGCTACGAGATCGACGGAAACTTGTAAAAGGAGGAGCCGCTTCCGAAAGAGCGGCACCGTCGTGTTTCTCATAATGACCCGGGATCAAGTCTGCGGCAGAGCGATCCGGTAGACGCGCCCGCGGCCCTCGACCTTCTCCGAGGTCAAGGTGCGGCCGAGCTTCTTCGTGATGGATCCGGCAAGCGCGCCGCGCACGGTGTGCTGCTGCCAGTTCGTCGCTGCCATGATCTCGGCGATGGTCGCGCCGTTCTCGCCTTCAAGCAGTTCGACCACCTGCGCGAGCTTGCTGCCGGGTCGCGGCATGCGCGCTGCGGTCTCGGGGGTGTCAGCGGCTTGGCGAGCCTCGACGGGATCAGTTGCGGTATCTTCCTTGGTCTTCGCGTTGCGTGCCATTGTGGCCTCCTTGTCCGGGCCAGCGGCATGCCAGCCCTTCTACGAGGCCAAGGCCCGCGTCGGCCAGCCTGTGGAGCTGTGCAGGCCCGCGACGGGGCGGCGGGTGAGGTCATCCCTTGCCGGTGGCGAAGTTCGCGATCTCTTGCAGGCGCTCCCGGATGTGGTTCGCGCTTCCGACGTCGCCCCAGGTGATGTCGTCCGGGCTGGCATGGAAGTGGTCCGCGCTCAAGGCAGCCAACTCGGCGAGGAGCCGGTCGATCTCGGCCTTCGCAGCCAGGAAGGCGTCCAGGGCCTTTTCATTCGTCGCTGCGGTATCGCGGGCCATTGTCCGATCCTCCGGGCTGGTGAGTTGCCGTGCGATCAGCTTCGCTCTACTCCCGGCACCTATCAACTCGATAGATCATTGTTCCCGCTACTATTTTTTACCTGTCACGCCACTTCT
Source organism: Tabrizicola sp. (assembly GCF_041913445.1). Classification (GTDB taxonomy): domain Bacteria; phylum Pseudomonadota; class Alphaproteobacteria; order Rhodobacterales; family Rhodobacteraceae; genus Tabrizicola. The sequence goes on along the minus strand of NZ_JAYSFG010000011.1, from coordinate 105,492 downwards.
CCACTACGTCTTCCACGCCTCTCGGTGTACACACCTGCGCAACGAACGTTAGGCAGTTGTGAACAGGGAGCGGAGATGGCGGCAGGACAGCGGCTGGTGGCCTACGAGCGGGTCTCGACGGCGCGACAAGGGGCGAGCGGACTGGGACTGGAGGCCCAGCGGAAGGTGATCGAGGACTTTGCGGCATCCCGCGGCGCAGAGGTCCTGGCGCGGTTCACCGAGGTCGAGAGCGGGCGCAAAGCGGATCGGCCAGAGCTTGCGAAGGCGCTGCATCTGGCGAAGGTCACTGGCGCGACGCTGGTGATCGCGAAACTGGACAGGCTGTCACGCAACGCAGCGTTCCTCCTCGCCCTGCGGGACAGTGGGGTTCGCTTTGTCGCCGTGGACATGCCGGAGGCGAACGCCCTCACCGTCGGGATCATGGCCCTTGTCGCCCAGGCCGAACGTGAATCGATCTCTAGGCGGACGAAGGAGGCGCTGGCGGTGGCCAAGGCCCGTGGTGTGAAACTCGGAAATCCCAACGGCGCAGCCAGCCTCCGGCGTGCCGGGAAGGGCGGTGTGGCGCTGCGCGCGACGGTGTCGGCGAATGCGGCAGCGTTCGCTGCGGACTTGGCACCGGTTCTTACCGAAATCCGGGCTGCGGGGCACACTTCTCTTCGTGCAATGGCGACCGAGTTGACAGCGAGAGGCATCAGGACCCGGCATGCACGTTCTTGGGGGCCGGGCGGGGTCAAGAACCTGGTCGCACGCTTGGAGAGGATGAGTATGTTGGGGTGAAGTGTCTCGCTCAGTGTTCCGCAGTGACATCAAGTCGACACAAGACGCCTGACTCCCGGTACTCAATAGAGGCAGTGTCCGGTGGGTGGAACAACAGCTTCGTTATCAACGTGCTGCCGAAGCCGGCAAAGCGTGGTCCACTTAGCCGCCTCCCCAATGTCTCACTCCATTGGATTTGCGCCCGGTCTCCGCTCGTTTGCCATTTCACCTCGATCGCGCCTCTCGGATCGCTCAGCGCTCCGTACTTCAGCGCGTTCGTCAGCAACTCATGGAATGCTAGTGCGCACGCTCCCGCGGAACCTGCCGGGAGGCGTATCGAGGGTCCTTCAATCTGGAAACGACCCTTTGCCTCTTCGAAGGGCTCTGCAATCTTTGTTAGAAGATCCATCAAATCCGCGGACGCCAAGTTACCGCCGAGCGTCGTGCGGATTCCCTCACCCATAGCCCTAAGACGGTCCTGAAGCTTCCTGCTCTCGGCCGGGTCAGTGATTGTCTTGCGAGAAATGGCGGAGATCACCGTGATCAAGTTTAGCAATCGGTGATGAAGTTCTCTATTAACGAGATTGAGACGCTCCTCGCGGCTACGCGCTTCTGTTACGTCGGCGAGAACTCCGATAACGCGAGGGTTGGGACCTGCCGCACCGGGCGCAATCTGAGCGCGGATGAGAAGGTGCTTTTCCGACCCGTCGGGCATGATGAAACGCGCCGTGGTCTGAATTCGATCACCACCTGCAGCGCGGATTGCATCACCTTCGGCGGTGATCCGGTCCCGCTCGCCTGGCGCATACCGGGAGCGCGCGTCTTCGAGTGTCGGCAACGCGTTAGCAGGAAACCCCAAGAGCCGGTTCAGCTCGGGCGACGGTGTCAAGGTGCCGGACGCCAGATCCACCTCCCACACTGCCAGTCCAGCAGCGTCCATCGCCAGGCGGAGGCGGGCCTCACTCTGCTGCAGTCGCTCCTCGGCTTCGGACTCGTCCGTTATGTCCTGAACCGTTCCGAGATAGTGTACGGCGCGACCGGACGGACCCCTGCGATAGAAGCGCGCTTGGCCAGTGGCACGAATGCGGCGTACCGCGCCGTCCGACGCCCGGGTGATGCGACAGAGATAAATGGCGCGCTCGCGGCGTACCGGGTCCAGTGCGGCAGAAGATAGAGCGGAAACGTGATCGCGCTCTTCGACGTGAACCAATTCTCTTGCAAGCTCCCGCGGGACCGGCCCTTCAGCGGGCAGCCCACAGATTTTCCGCGCAACTTGATCATAGTGGAGTTGGTCTTGCGCCATATCCCATTGCCACGTGCCTATGTCGGCTGCCTCGCATGCCAAGCGCAGTGACCTGTTCGGAGGAATGAGTTTCATGACAATCTCTGTAGGAATGGGACAAGTTTGTCGGCAGCGGACGGTCTAAGAATCCGTGCCTTGGCACATACGCGCGAAGTTTGAGGCGAACACGTAAGCGTTCTTCCACAACGACTCACAAGAGGCGGAGCGCCTCAAATGACCCAACCCAAAATATGCTCTCGGCATCTCAGTCGAGTCTAGAACTTTGCAGGCTCTTCGCCTTAGCATTCAACCTGAACTTTTAGACGAGGCGAGCATGGCGACCAAACCGCAGGTGACATTACCTGGTGCAATCCTTGCGTTCGTGGTTCTCAGTGCTGTGGCCGGCGCCACATTCCTATTCTTCGTGCTTCGGGACGCAGCGGAGCAACTTACCGACAACGCTATGGCTGAAGCCGTAGAGGTCCGATCTGCCGCCCTCCTGACGGCTCTCGGTCGAGAGCTTGCGGACGAATGGAGCCGCTTGGAGGCGCTGGCAGGCAAGCTTTCCGATAGTTCACCTGACGAACTGCGACCGGTCATGGACCAGATGATTGCCGAGGGTCAGAAGATTTCCTGGGTGGGATTTGCATCGCTTGACGGGACGGTGCAAGCGGCGGCAGGTGGTCTTTTGGAGGGCGCCGACGTCTCGAGCAGACCTTGGTTCCGCGAAGGTCTGAATGCCGATTTTGCTGGGGATGTGCATGAGGCCGTGCTCCTTGCGAAGCTGCTCGGGAGCGAGGATGGCGACCCGCCACGGTTCCTTGATTATGCGTTACCTGTTCGCGACGAGACCGGCCGTCAAGTAGGCGTTCTTGGTTTGCACATCAATTTCGATTGGGCTGCGAACCTCGTGGATGAGATGGCCAGCGCCTTGCAGATCGACGCTGTGTTGGTGTCACAAGATGGAACCGCAATCGTGTCAACGTTGGAGAACAATCCGGCCCAACCGACATCGGCCCCGTTCCGTCTGGCTTCACTCGGCACATCGGGAAGTGTCCGGGCAGAATGGGCGGACGGGGGTTCATACTTCTCATTCGTTCGTCCCGTCGAGTTCGACGACAGAACACCGAACTTCGGGTGGCGCCTCATCGCACGTGTAGACAACTCCGAGTTTGCGGACATCGACAACGATCTACCGTCTCGCCTGCTGCCTTTTGTCTTGGGAATGCTTGTAGTCCTCACATTTGCAACCTTGCTGTTTGTCCGGATTTTTGCTCGGCCCTTCGGGCTCGCAGCCAGGAATGCAGTTGCTGTTTCCCGGGGTGAAGACGTCTTCCCATTTGAGTCAAACCGAACCCGAGAGCTTTCAGAGCTTTCGGAATCCGTATCCCGGTTACAGGCCACCGTAAGGAGACAACTCAGCGCCGATCGTCGTTGAACGAGAGCCTACGTGAAAGACCCTCGAAAAGGGCGGCCAGTCGCACGTTCAGCACACCGGGCGCTTCGCCATCGGTGTAAAACCGCTCCAGGAGTGCGGTGTGCTGCTCCTCGGTTGGATGAAGAGAGAGACGTGCGCCGTCGGACGTCGTGGCAAGCGCCAGGAATTCGACGTCGCCGACCTCCCTTATACGCAGGTACCCCTTAGTCCCGACTGGAAGGTCGGCTCCCCGAACGCGCACCCGATCCTGTGCAAGGCCAACCAACCACACTTCCTGATCTGGCAGGTCGTTGGTCAGGACAACGGCCCTCTCTGGGCTGTCTGCGACGTGACGCTCGCGCCGCGGAAGTTCAATGCAAACCAGGATCGTGAAACACAGGACGACGACGTTGTAGAGCGTCCAAAAAAGCACAATCGCCTTACCGTCACCCGCGTCGTAGAAGGCAAACCGATCAGAGAAGATGCCCAGAACCAGACCGATGAGTGTCAACGCCAGAACGACCGCAAAGGGTGCAAGCAGCGCCCACTGAACCGTCACTTGAGACCGGTCGCCCCCTTTTGCTGTGACCTTGAAAGGATGGCCCTTAGGTCGCGACAGGCCAACAAAGGCTGCGCGACTGATCGGTATTGCCCCAAGCATCTGACTGACATCGGTGAGCACGGGCATCACGACACCGAGCGTAACGAAGTTGAGTGCTATCAGCACCCAGACATAGTAGGTTCCGAAGTACCGGATGACGTCGGGCACAGTAGCGTCGACGACTGTGATGCTCGCATACCAGTAGAAGAGCGGGTAGATCAACGCGGCCAACCTGAATGGGAAAGTCGTCGTCCAGTACAGGACGCTGTCGATAACGCTCCACCTGTCGCGCAGGCGAAGCCCGTTGGACGAGAACGGTCCCACCTTGCTCCGGGCAATCTGCATCATGCCAAGGCACCAGCGGGCCCGCTGGGTGACGTATTCCTTGAGCCCCTCTGGTGCCAATCCCTCGGTAAGGGGTTCATTCAGATAGGCAGTGTCCCAACCCGCATTCTGCAGGACGAGCGTCACCATGAAATCCTCGGTCACGCTGTCGGTGGAGAACCATCCGATTTCCTTGAGGGCCGAGAACCGCGCGACCGAAGAGGTTCCGCAGCAGAAGGCGATACCCCAGGCATCACGGGCCGCCTGCATGTGATCGAAGAAGAAGCGCTGCTCGTCGGGATAGGAACGACTGAGCCCTAAATTGTGCTGGATCGGATCCGAGTTGAAAAAATGCTGTGGCGTCTGAACTAGCCCAACTTTCGGGTCCGCAAAGAGGGCCAGCGTCCGACTTATGAAACCGCGGTGAGGAACGAAGTCCGCGTCAAGAACCGCAACAAAGTCAGGCGGAGGAAGCGGAGAGGAATCCAAGAGTTTGAGGGCATGGTTCATGTTCCCGGCTTTTGCGCCCGCGTTGTCGGGACGCGTCACGTACCGCACACCCATGCGCTCACAGTAATCCCTGAGCCACGCGCGACGCCCATCATCCAGGATGAAGACCTCCTTATGCGGGTGTCTAAGCGCAAGCGCCCCGACGATCGTTCTCTCCAGAACCTCCAGCTCCTCATTGTAGGTCGCAATCAGGATGGCGACCTTGGGCGGCGGTCCCGGTTCCCACCAACTGAGATTTGCGGTTGCCTCAGCGCTCCTGTCCCGAGTTCGGCTCAGCATCACGAAGGCACTGAGTGACCCAACCAGCGCGGCGGCCTCGAAGAAGAGCAACGACCAGCTTGCCAAGAAGTCGAACGTCCATCCGGGGGGTGCCACGGTGTCCGTTATCCGCCAGAACATGTACCTTCCAGCCAGCACAAAGGCGATTCCGAACAGCACGGCTCGGTGGAATGTCTTCTTGCGATCGAAGACGGTGGTGGCCACCCACGCCGCCGCCGAAACCGCGCCTAATTCGACAAGGGCAGATTGGGCCTCTGACAGGAGGGGAAGCGCGATCACCGGTCGAACATTCCCCGCAACCAATCGAGCGGTCGGGCATCGAAGAAGACACGTCCCGTGCGGCCGATTGCGCAAGCAAAGTCTGGATCATCCGCCAGACCGGGCACGTCCACTGCGACGTCGAAGCGTTCAAGATGCCGGGTGCTCGGAGCCACTGCCAGGTTGCGATACACAGTCTCCGCACCCGAGCCTGCGAGACGGACTATCGTTCCCTCAAATGTGCTGCCATGGCCCTGCGGCCTGAACGTGGCAGGATCGCCCACGGCCAGCCCGTTGTAGATGTTCTCGGTGACGGAAAGGGTGACGATGGTGCTGTCGCAGTTCACGAGCTTCAGCAACTCGTCGCCCCGCTGAACATTTTCTCCGCTTTCCGTCCGCAGTTCCCACAGAATGCCATTAATGGATGACCGAAGCGGCGAAGCAGTCAGTCGGTTGACACGAAGTCGCTCCGCATCGAGACGCGCGGTGACCGCGGCCAGTCGATCGTCAGCTTCTTTTTGGGCGCTTTGGTGTTCGGCGAGACGCGCTTCCAGATCGGCGCGCCACTGCTCGGACCAGGGTGCGTCGTTGTATCCATCGCCAAGATGCACGCCAGACTGCAGGGCAGCCAACTCGACCTCTAGCGCAGAGACCTTCTCTTTCGCATATTCCAGAGCAATTCCAGGAAGAAGCGGATCGCCACTATTCTCGGTCTGACCTTGAGACAGGGTTGCCGGGACGTCCCCCGCCTCTCCCGCGGGATCCGCTTCGAGCAGTTCCAATCTCGCACGAGCACGTTCGAGTCGGGTTGCCAACTCCTGCTCACGCGAACTCTGGTAGGCAAGTGTCCTCGCTTCCAAGGCAGTAATTTGATCCTGCAGCCAGGCAACTAAGGAAGTCTCTCTGGCACTTGCTGCAGCTTCCAGCCTTACCTCCATTTCCAGGTCGGCAAGCCTCACTGTATCCGCCCGCGCATCCTCAATCGACCCCAAGTCGTCGCCAATGCGGACTCGTGCGCCGAGCGAGAGAGGAGCCAGAGTGACGTCGCCCGCCACAGGCGCGCGGACTGAAGACAGCCGTGCGTTGATGACTGCGTCGGCGCTCACGCCTGCCAACTGCTCACCGATTAGTATCCAAACCGCAACCACCAAAACCGCAACACCCACAAGAATCCGAGTGAAACGCATGAAGACGGGCCCCGCTTAAGATCTCTTGCAGCACAACTGAAAGGATTAGACCAGTCAACCCTTAGGGAGCGGGGCATGTGCCTGGATTCACCCCTCACTGTGCCGATATCGTTGGTTCGTCCGCCGCAACCCGATGAAAATCTCACGATCCAACTAGCTCCAGTCTGCCCCGGATGCTCCAGCTCCCGCCACGTCGCTGACAACGCGCTACACTTTGGACCAGCAGGATTGACAAAAAGAACGACCGTCGGCTCATGCCAACTATGCTTTAGTATAGTTCGTGCCTATCTTTCGGGTAGTGCTCCAGATCTCCTCTTGATTTTTCACCCCAAGGAATATTTTTTGACGTCGCCGCTCGTCTTTGGTTGTGCGTCTGGGGGCGGCCGCCGTCGTCTTGATAGCCGCGGGCTAGCCCTGCCTGAAGGCTCTTAGTCCGGGTCGGCTTCGACTTGTTAAACCTCACTTCGGGAACTCCGGAGTGGGGTAATTCTGGTCATCGTCGTGCCGAAAATTGACGCGAACATTAACCGAAGATGAACGCTAACCTACGATAAACAAATAATAAATCGAAGTTTGCCCAAATTTCTTCATCTTCTGGTTGCAGCGTCTCGCCACTAGCAAAAAAAGCAGGTGGGAGCGATGGACACTCGATGGACTGGACGTGATTTGGTGAGGGGTAGCCAGGTTTCGTGGGACGAGGTGCCGCCGGCAGATCTGCGGCTCCGGTTGAACGATGTGCTTCAGTACGACGGCTGCACGTCGGATGACGTCTGGGAGGCGATCCGCGATTGGCTGGAGGCGCGCGGAATCACCCGTTCGAAGGCCCGGCCGTTGTCGCTGGTTCCGCATATCCACCCGTCGTTGAGAGAGCATGCTATCGCGCCGGTTCTTCAGGCCCAAAGCGCAATGCAGCTCACCCGGCTGGTGTACACCTCAAAGCGCGCGACCTCGGACCAGGCGAGCCTCGACTGCATTCTTGCGTCGTCCCGGCAGAACAACGCGCGCGATCTGCTCACGGGCGTCCTGGTGGCCGACGAGGACAACTTCTTCCAGCTACTCGAAGGATCCCGGGAGGCAATCGCAAAATGCTTTGCACGCATCATGGACGACTCGCGCCACCACGATGTTCAGGTCATTTCCTGTGGCGACGTGTCTCGACGCCTCTTCCAGGATTGCAACATGCGCTTGGTGGATGTGCACATGATCAAGCACGAAATCCTGTCTGCCCATTCCGTCGAAGGCAGGTTCCAACCCCGCATCATGTCGGAGTTTGCCGTCGAGGAGTTCTGCAGGGCCCTATCCCTCAGCTGCTCTGAGGTGGGAGCAGGTTAGAAAGGCGCCAACGGCTGAAGACCGCAGGTTGCCAGTCGCCCCAAAGGTGATAGACCTGCGTCGCGGTCGCCTCCGACGCGCACGAGGGGAAAGAATACAATGCCGGTGTACAGGCTCGGGCCCTCCAAGAGCGGCGGGTTTCGCAGCATTCACGCAACTGACCTAACGCCACCATCTAGAATATGGTCCTTCATCGCCTATGTCGTGCTCGTGAGTTCTGGCATCGGTGGCTGTTCGGTCATCTGCTTGCTGATGGATGCTCGCGATCGAGAATCCAGCGGCCTGACGGAACCGAGGGGCTCGCTCTCGATTTTGGAGTAGCCGCTGATCTACTGCACCGTCCTCTCTCCAACAGGCGGTGACTCTTGATTGATTGGTCTGAGTTGCAGAATCTCAGCCTCCGGCAGACTGTGCAGCTAACCGGCTGGAGCCTACCATGAAGACACTGCTGCCCTCGCTTCGCATCATCAACTCCTACTCCTTTGGTGAAGAGAAAGACGGTGAGTGGCTCCTGATCGAATGCGAGGACACGGCCGGTCAGCACTTCACCCTCCGCATCCCGCACCAGATCGAGTTGGGCTTCTTCGCGCGCTTCCAGGCAGCCTCCATGCTCGCGGCCGAAAAGCGGAGGTCGACCCCAGACCCGGAGCTTGCAGGCGCGATGTTCGCCGAGCGGATCACTGTTGCGTGGATGGAGGAGAGCAAACTCAGGCTGGTCGTCAAGCTCGCCATGGGGATGGAACTGGAGATGCACTTGTCTGCCAACGCCGTGGATCATCTCAGGCAGGCGCTGGATGAGCTGGAAGCATCAGAGCAGATGGGCGGACCGGGGCTGACCCACTAGGGGCGGGATCCACGCCCGACGATGTATCGTTGAAGGGTGTGGGAACATCCTCGCTAGGAAACGGTTTTGCGCCCAGTGGCCGTCCCCATGCGGCCACGGTGCGTACCTGGCGGTCGAGTCTTGCAAGCAATCACCGCTACTGTGGGTACGGCCCGGAGATTCCCCTCACCGGGCCGTGCTCCCCGCGACGCCCATCTTGCGTCGGAACATCAGGCGCTGTTGCGGGTTTTCGGTCAGAGGTAGTTCTATGGGAAGTCGACTACCTTTCGGGCCCGGCAGATAGTCCTCATTCCGTCTCGGGCCGGGCCCGCTGTCAGATATCTTCGCAGAGCAGCTTACGGAACCGGCAGCGGCTTGGTTGGTTGGGGCCGCCCCACCGTACGACGATAGCATGATCTGGATTTGAGGAGCGCTGTTGCTCGTGCCACGAAAGTGCCTCGTGCTGTCCATTCTTGGGCCACGACGCGGATGGATAAGAAGGGTGAGCAGGACATCAAGAGCCCTCGTCCTGACACCGCGACCCTGCTGCTTAGGTTAATTCCCCTTTACCAGGCAGCAGGGCCGAGCGGTGGCGTGGGCCAAGAGCGCCGCTGGGTCTTTGCTCAAAGATATACCTGAATCTGAAGGGCCGCCTGAGTCCCGGAAGTCGTCAAGGTGCGCGGCTGTTCGAAGACAGCATGTTGCCTTTCGCCCCTAGGCTGTTAGACTTGAGAAGCGGTCGCCTGTTACGTGCAGCGCATATGGGGGCACATGCCTGCTTTGAGACTGGGTCCATCCGAAAGCGGCAGTTACTGCTCCCTCCTTCCGCAAGATACTAAACCCCCCACCAAAGGCGGCGGGTTGTTAACATACATCTTTGTTTTCACTCTCGGTCTGTTCGGTGGCGGCTTGGCTTGTACACTGCTCGAAGATCGGACCGCGAGGTCGTCGGGAGACAAGGCTTCCACTGGTCAACCGTCGCTTTAGCAACGACGGGCCTATTGATGTCCTCGGTACGACACAAGTTGTCCATTCTTCTGCCACAGGATGCATCCATAATGTAGATGCGTCCGGTGAGATCAATTGGCCTCATTCTGGCGTCACGGCCCTGCTGCATTGCCAATCCCTTCACCATGCAGCAGGGCCGCTCCCTCCACACACGGTTGGCCATCTGCGGACGCGGCTTCACCCGCCCAGCTTAAGCTGCGACCGTGGTGTCTGAAACTGGGACGCTCGGAAACTCCTCTTCCGACGCAGGAGCGGGCTTTGCCACCTCCGACGCACGGCACCGAATCGTGCAAACCAAACCGTCAGGCCGGAAATCAAGGTCCGCTCTGCCGCCCAACTGAGCCGCGAGCACCCTGGTGACCACAGTGGAGCCGAACCCTGCCTTCGGGTTGGCCTGGGCGATGCCGACAGCGTCAGGAGACGCCTTGTTCTCTTGAGTGGCCCGATCCGGTAGCTCGTGGCACATCAAGGGCAAACCGGAGGACCGCGCGTACGGAGGTGTCCGACATTTTTTGCAGCTCTTCCGACCGCCGGCTGTGCTCAAAAAGATCCAATAGGCCAGGTTAAGCAATGAAGGAGGCGCAGTCGGCCGCGGTAACCGAAGTGGGGTCAGCCAGCCGGTTTTCTCGCACCGCGAAGCGGATTTCCATTAGTCGGGGGTTTCCGCGTGAATGGCGCGCCGCAGGTTCACCATGGGTGCTTTTCGGGTTGAGTGCCAGGCGGACAGGGCAATGTGTGGTTCGCCCCGCTTTATCAGAGGAACTTCGCTTGAGGCAGGCCTGCCTGTCAACTTGCATTCCCGAATGACGAAACGCTCCCCAATCTCAGGACGAGCCCGGGAAACATCCGCTGAGCGATGATGCTCTACATCCAGTTTCCGCTATCGCCGAGAAAGTGGAGAACCTGCTCCACGAGCGCGTACATCGAGGCGAGGCTTGGTGTTATCATTTCATTTCAATAAGTTAGATACTGGAGAAGGTTGGATATCAGGCCCATCCCCTCCGCCACCCAATCCCATCAGCCGCGTCGGACCCATCGTTTCGGACCAGATCCAGCTTGCGCGGTTCTGTCTGCCCGTGATGGCAGGGCCAGAGGAAGGCGGTCCTTAGGCTGGTCTATCCCGTCGGGGGTCGGGTTGGCTTCAAGGTGCAGCGGCGAAATGCAATCGCAGGTGCGACGCTCCAGGTCAGCCGAAAGTCTGCCGCTTCAGCTCGGCTCCACGGCCTGACGTACCGCCCGCGACCAGGCGGCGCGCAGGGACTGGCGTCGGGCGGGGGGGATGCGGGGCTCGAAGCGTTCGGTCCCGGCCTGCGGGAACGGGGGGAACCCGCTGGCGGCAAGCGCCATCGCTGCGACACCGATGGCGCCCACCTCTTCGACGGAAGAGGCCTCGACCGGCCGGCCGATCAGGTCGGTCTGCAGCTGCATGAGGAACGCGTTGCCCGACGCCCCGCCATCCGCCTTCAGCGCCGCGAGGCCATGGCCGATGTCGGCCTCCATCGCCTCCAACACGTCGGCGATCTGGTGGGCGATGGCCTCGAAGGTCGCGCGGGCAAGGTGGGCGGGGGTGGTGGCGTGGGTCATCCCGGTGATCGTCCCGCGCGCCGCGTCGTTCCAGTGCGGCGCGCCGAGGCCCGCGAGGGCGGCGACGAAGCTGACGCCGCCCGCGTCGGGGACGGTCTGGGCAAGGTCGGAAAGGGCGGCCGCGTCCTTCAGACCAAGAAGCCGCGCCATGAAGGTGGCGGCCTGGGCCGAGACGGTGATGTTGCCCTCCAGCGCATGGGCGGTGCCGGTCCGGTCGGTCCAGGCAATGGTGCCCGAAAGCCCGTGGCGCGAGGCGGTGCGGGCCGGCGTCAGCGTCATCAGGCTGGAACCGGTGCCGTAGGTGGCCTTGACCGCGCCGGGCGTGAGGATGCCATGGCCGTAAAGGGCGGCATGGCTGTCCCCCAGCATCGCGCGGATCGGGATGCCCGCAGGCAGGGCGGTTGCCCCGGCAGTGGTCGTGCCGAACAGGCTGTCCGAGGGCATGGGGGTCGGCAGGCAGTCCACCGGCGCTCCGAAGATCGCGCCCAGTTCGGGCGAGAAGCCGAGGCTCCGGGTATCGAAAAGCTGCGTCCGGCTGGCGTTGGAATGGTCCAGCGCGAAGGCCGTGCCGCCGGTGAGGTTCCACAGAAGCCAGCTGTCCACGGTGCCCGCACGCAGGCGGCCCCGGGCGTAAAGGTCTTTCGCGGCGGGCACGTTGCGCAGGACCCAGGCGAGCTTCGAGGCCGGGAAGAGCGGGTTGATGCCAAGACCGGTGGAGTTGATGACCTGCGGATCGTGGCCTGCGGCAATAAGGGCGGCGCAGTCCTCGGCGGTGCGGCGGCACTGCCAGATCGGCGCGGGGCAGACGGGTTCGTGGGTCTTGCTGTCCCACAGGACCAGGGTCTCGCGCTGGTTGGCGATGGCGATGGCGTCCGGGGGGCCGGCCTCGGCGGTGATGGCCGCGATGACCTGTTGCACCGAGGCCCAGATGGCGGAGGCCGACTGTTCGGCCCAGCCGGGATGGGGATAGCTGGTGGTCAGCGGTGCCGAGGCGCGGGCCAGGACCTGGCCCTGCGCGTCGATCAAGAGGGCCTTCGTGTTGGTCGTGCCCTGGTCGATGGCAAGGACGCGCACGGCTCAGCCCTTGCGCAAAAGCGCGCGGCGGGCGGCGGCGGCGATGCCTTCGGGGGAAAGCCCGTATTCCTGGAAGAGCCAGTCGGTCGAGCCGGTGGGCAGGAAGCCGGGGAAGCCCACGCGCTCGACGGGCACCGGCTGGTGGGCCGAGGTGAACTCGGCCACAGCGCCGCCGAGACCGCCACGCACGCTGCCCTCCTCGACCGTCACGATGGCTCCGGTCAGGGCGGCGTCGTGCAGGGCGGATTCGTCCAGCGGGTTGATGGTCGAGAAGTTGAGGACGCGGGCAGAGATGCCTTCGGCCTTCAGCACGTCGGCGGCCGCGGCGGCAAGATGCACCGTGGTGCCGCAGGCGATGATGGTGAGGTCTTCGCCCTGGCGGACCGTTTCCGCATGGCCGGGGCGGAACGTGCGGTCCGGGATGTCGAGGTCGGGGACCGGCATCCGGCTAAGGCGCAGGTAGACGGGTCCTTCGTGGCCTGCGGCCCATTTCACCGCTTCGGCCGTCTCCCAGGCGTCGGCGGGGACGATGACGGTCAGGTTGGTCAGCGGGCGCAGCCAGGCGAAGTCCTCGATCGAATGGTGGGTGGCCCCAAGCTCTCCATAGGCAACGCCCGAGGATTGGCCGACGAGCTTCACGTTGAAGTTCGCATAGGCGATGTCGGCTTTCACTTGTTCCAGCGCGCGGCCGGTGATGAAGCAGCTGGCCGCCGAGACGAAGGGGATGCGCCCGCCGTTGGCCAGCCCCGCGCCGACGCCGACCATGACCTGTTCGGCGATGCCGACGTTGATCAGGCGGTCGGGGAATTTCTTCTGGAAGCTGTTCAGCTTGGACGAGCCGACCGAGTCATTGACCACGGCGACGATGCGCGGGTCAGCCTCGGCCAGGTCTTCCAGCGTCTTGACCCAGGCGTTGCGGCAATCCTGGAACCCGGCTGCGGTGGGGGCGGCATGTGCCATCAGACCAGTTCCTTCATCGCTTGATCGTACTGAACATCGTTCGGCACGCCGTGGTGCCACGAGGCGACATTCTCCATGAAGCTGACGCCCTTGCCCTTGATCGTGTTGGCGATCACGCAGCGCGGTTTCCTGCCCGGCGCGGCCGACAGCAGGGCCAGAAGGGCGGCGTGGTCGTGGCCGTCGACCTCGAACACGTCCCAGCCGAAGGCGCGGTATTTCTCGTCCAGCGGATCAAGGCCGGAGGTCTCTTCCGTCCCCGCGCCCTGTTGCAGGCGGTTGCGGTCGATGATGAGGGTGAGGTTCGCCAGTTTCCTGTGGCCCGCGACCATCGCGGCCTCCCAGTTGGACCCCTCCTGCTGCTCGCCGTCGCCGGTCAGGACGAAGGTGCGGTAGCTGGCGCCGGTCAGCTGGCCCGCGATGGCGATGCCGGTGGCGACGGGGAAGCCGTGGCCAAGGGGGCCGGTGTTGGTTTCCACGCCGGGGAGATAGTTACGGTTCGGGTGGCCGTTGAGGAGCGACTTCGGCTGCATGTAGGTGGAAAGCCAGTCCTCGGGGAAATACCCGGCCGCGCAGAGGGCCGAGTAAAGCGCCCCCGTCGCGTGGCCCTTGGACATGACGAAGCGGTCGCGGTCGGGCCAGTTTGGACGTTTGGGGTCGTAATTCATCACGCCGAAGTAGAGCGTGGCGAGGATGTCCATCGCCGAGAAGTCACCCCCGGGATGGCCCAGCTGCGCGCGGTGGACCATGGTGAAGGCCGTCCGCCGCATCCAGAGCGCCTTTTCCCGGATCAGCGGGACCTTGTCGTTCGTCAGCATCTCAGAACCTGTTCGGGAAGGTCAGTTGCGGCTCGGGCTCGCCGCCGTGGTGGTAGATCGGCCAGCCGAGGTAGCGGGTCACCGCCTCGTTCACCACATCGGCGTGGTGGCCGCGGACCATGGCGACGTGGTGTTCGAAGCCGTTCTGGGTGACGAACTTCAGGAGTTTCCGCAGCCCGGCGACACGGGTGGTGGCGATGCCGCCGTCCATGGCGAAGGGGTGGTCAGTGAACTCCCCCTCGCCAAGGTAGCACTTCACCATGCCGCGGCGGTCGTCGGTGGACAGGCGGAAGTAGGTCATGGGCCCCGGTTTGACCTTCCCCTTGACCGCGCCAAAGCACTTGGACCGGCCGATGGTCTCGCCCAGCACGTCCAGCTCGCCCACCTCGGGCGTGTCGCCGATGAAGGACTTGGGGTAGTTGCCGCAATGGGTGCAGACGCAGAGGTCTTCCTCGTAGGCGTAGTTGTTGTTCCAGTCGAGGATCGCGGGCGGCGCGCCGGAGGCCAGGGCCAGGGCATACATCGACAGCGCGCCCATGATGTCGACCTCGCAGGCCGAGGGCATCAGGTCCTCGCCCATCATCGACATGGTCAGGCAGGTGGCGCAGCCGAAGTTGTCCTGCAGGGACCGCCAGCACTGGATGGCCGAGGCGTCGCAACCGTTCTCGGCGATCCAGCGGTTGACGGCGAGCGTCCAGCGGGCCTGTTTCTCGATCTGCGCGGGCTGGATGTGGGCCGGAATCTTGCCGTAGCCCTTGACCTTCTCCAACGTGGTCAGCAGCGCCGGGTCGTCGGACTTGATGGCGGATGCCGCGCCCATCATCTCGGACAGGTCGACCGTGACGACAGTGACGCCTGCGGCCTGGAGGAGTTTCTCCGAATAGCGCATGGTCTGGAACGCGCCCGTGCGCGCGCCGATGGAGCCGAGGCGGGCGCCCCGCAGGCCCTTCACGGTGCGGCAGACGCGGGCGAAGCGGTCAAGGTCGCGGGCGAATTCCTCCCCCCAGGTGTCGCAGGTGTGGCTGGTCGTCTCGGTGAAGGGGACGCCGTATTGCCAGAAGTTGTTGGTGACAGAGATCTTGCCGCAGAAGGCGTCGCGGCGTTCGGAGACAGAGACCTTGGCGACCTCGTCGTTTGACGCCTGGAGCAAGATCGGGACGTTCAGCTTGGCACGGTTGACCAGTTCCGCCACCGCGATTTCATCGCCGAAGTTCGGCAGGCAGATGACCAGGCCGTCGATCCGGTCGGCATTCGCCTTGAAATGGGCGGCGTAGAGGTCGGCATCGGCGATCGACTGGACGGCCCCGTTGGCCGTCGCCTCGAACGGCAGGATCACCGCGTCGATGTTCAGCTTTGCAAGCTGCGCCAGCACGTCGTCGCGCGCGGCCTTGCAGGGGGCCGGGCTGAAGAAGGCGCGGCTGCCGATGACGACGCCCAGGCTGATCTTGCGGCGGAAGATGGTGGACATGGTTCCCCTCCCCGGACTGCATCCGTCCCTCCGGACGCAGACGGTTTTCGAATGCTTTCGATTTCTGCGCTTCTATCGCGAGTCGTCCCGAAGTGCAAGCGGAGATGCCGCTGGGCACCGGTTGCGGTGATGTTCCTGCAGGAAAGGTGATGCTGCAAGCGCAAAGATCGAGAACAATAGAAAGCGTTTGACAATGATATGCGAGAAACAGATGCATAGATCGCAGCGAATCGAATCAACTCGATATCGTTTGAATGGGAGGACATCATGATTCTGAACCGCCGCCTCTTCGTGGGCAGCCTGGCCGCTGCCGTCTCGGGCATCCTGCCGACGCTTTCCTTCGCGCAAGCCAAGGGCACCATCGCCATCATCACCCCCAGCCACGACAACCCGTTCTTCAAGGCCGAAGCCGACGGTGCGGCCGCCAAGGCCAAGGAGCTCGGCTACGAGGTCATGGTGCTGGTCCATGACGACGACGCCAACAAGCAGAACGAACTGTTCGACAGCGCCATCGCTGCGGGCGTGAAGGCGATCATCCTGGACAACGCAGGCGCCGACGCCTCGGTCGCCGCCGTCCAGAAGGCCAAGGACGCAGGGATTCCCTCGTTCCTGATCGACCGCGAGATCACCGCGACCGGCGTTGCCGTCAGCCAGATCGTCTCGAACAACTACCAGGGCGCGCAGCTGGGCGCGGAAGAATTCGTCAAGCTGATGGGCGAAGCGGGCGACTATGCCGAGCTCGTCGGCAAGGAATCCGACACCAATGCGGGCATCCGGTCGAAGGGCTATGCCGACGTCATCTCGCAGTATCCGGACCTGAAGTCGGTCGCACGCCAGACCGCCAACTGGTCGCAGACCGAGGCCTATACGGTCATGGAATCGATGCTGCAGGCCAATCCGTCGATCAAGGGCGTGATCTCGGGCAACGACACGATGGCGATGGGCGCCTGGGCTGCACTGGAAGCCGCGGGCCGGACCGACGTGATCGTCGTGGGCTTCGACGGGTCGAACGACGTGCGCGACAGCATCCTGAAGGGCGGGATCAAGGCAACCGTGCTGCAACCGGCCTATGCCCAGGCGCAGATGGCGGTCGAACAGGCCGACAAGTTCATCGCCACCGGGTCGACCGGGGTCGAGGAGAAGCAGCTGATGGACTGCGTCCTGATCAACAAGGACAATGCCGCCAAGCTGGAAACCTTCGCCCTGACCGCCTGACCCAGGCTGGCCTGCGACCCGGCGCGCGCGCTTTCCGCGCGCCGGGATTTCCTTTGGAAGACCGCCATGAAACCCGTTTTCATCGTGCTAGGCCTCGTGGCCGCGCTTGCCCTGCCGGGCTGCAAGATCGTCAAGAACGCGCCCGAGGGCGAAGCCGCTGCCGTCATCCCCGAGGGTGAAGCGGGCGACGACGCCCGGATCGCGGCGCTTCTGGACAAGACCTACGAGGCCGAGCTTCTGCCCCTGATCGCCAAGGCCCTGCCGGTGGCCGATCTGCGCACAGCCGTGGCCGGAGGGCTGGAGGCCGCGGGTGCGGCGCATGGCAACAAGGGCTCGGGCGAGGGCGCGGCCTGGAACTTCGCGGTTAAGGGCGAGGGGAAGGTGGTCGAGGCCAACCTCACCTCACGGGCGCGGAAGGCGATGGTGGATGTGGACGGCGACGGCGCGGCGGACCTGACGCTGCAGCTGGGACCCGTGATCAAGGGCACGTCCCTGCGCGACGTGGCGCCGTTCTACAAGTTCGGCGATTTCCGCGACCAGATCGAATTTGCCAAACTGGCCCGCTCGCTGAACGACCGGGCCTCGGTCGGGCTGCAGGTGCCGGAGGGCGAGCTGGTCGGCAAGACGGTCAGCTTTACCGGCACAGTGGACCTCAAGGCCGCGACGGACCCCTGGCTCGTGACCGCCGTCACCCTGTCGGTCGCGCCATGACGGGCGAGATCGGGCTGTCGATCCGGGGGGGCGTCAAGGTCTATCCCGGCACGCGCGCCTTGAAGGGCGTCGATTTCGACCTGCGGATGGGGGCGGTCAACGTCCTGGTGGGTGAGAACGGCGCGGGGAAATCCACGCTGATGAAAGTCATCGCCGGCGTCGAAAGCCTGACCGAGGGCCGGATCGAGATGGGGGGCCGCGAGGTCCAGTTCCGCACCAAGGCCGACGCGGTGAAGGCGGGCATCGGGATTGTCTTCCAGGAGCTGAACCTCTTTCCCAACCTCACAGTGGCCGAGAACATCTTCATTGGCCACGAACCCGTGCGGGCGGGAGTGGACATCGACACCGCCGCCCAGGCCGAGGCCACCAAGGCGTTGATGCGGCGGCTGGAGCAGGACATCGCGCCGGACACGCCGCTGGATCACCTCCGGGTCGGCCAGCAGCAGATCGTCGAGATCGCGAAGGCTTTGTCCCAGGACGCGCGCATCCTCATCCTGGACGAGCCGACCAGCGCGCTCTCCGCCGCCGAGGTCGAGGTCCTGTTCCGCGTCATCGCCGAGCTGAAGTCGCAGGGCGTGGGGATCGTCTACATCAGCCACCGGCTGGACGAGCTGATCCGCGTCGGCGACTGGATCACCGTGTTGCGGGATGGCGAGATCACCGGCTCGCGCTCGATGGCGGGGGTGGACATCCCCTGGATCGTCAAGGCGATGATTGGCGAGAAGACCAAGGAATTCCCCCGGACCCAGGCCCCGAGCTTCGGTGCCGAGGTCTTCCGGGCCGAAGACATCACGCTTCCCCGGGCCGGGGGCGGCTATGCGGTGGACCACGTCAGCCTGTCGGTCCGGCAGGGCGAGATCGTGGGGCTTTACGGCCTTATGGGCGCGGGCCGGACCGAGTTCCTGGAATGCATCATGGCGCAGCATCCCGCCTCGGGCGGGAGGATGTTCGTCGACGGCCAGCCACTGGTCGAACGCGACGTGGCAGGCCGCATCGCGCGCGGCATCGCGTTGATCCCCGAGGACCGCAAGCGCGACGGCCTCGTGCAGATCATGGCGATCCGCGAGAACCTGACGCTCTCCTCGCTGGGCCTTTTCACCCGGCTGATGCACCTCGACCTGAAGGCCGAGGCCGCAAAGGCGGTGGAGTTCGTGAAGCGCCTTACGATCAAGATCGCAAGCCCCGAGAACCCGGTTTCAAGCCTGTCGGGCGGGAACCAGCAGAAGGTGGTCATCGGCAAGGCGCTGATGACCTCGCCCAAGATCCTCCTGATGGACGAACCCTCCCGCGGGATCGACATCGGCGCAAAGGCCGAGGTGTTCCGCACCATGCGCGACCTCGCCGCGCAGGGCCTGGGGATTCTCTTCGTGACCTCCGACCTCGACGAGGTGCTGGCGCTGTCGGACCGCATCCTCGTCATGGCGAACGGGCGGATTTCCGGAGAGTTCCCGGCGGGAACCGAGGCCGCCACCGTGATCGCCGCCGCGACGCCCAGCTACAAGAAGGACCAAGCCGCATGACCGCCACCCTTGCCGCGCCGCAGACGAACTGGCTGCTTCTTGTCCTGCGCCTGCGGACCTTCGTCGCGCTGATCCTGGTTCTGGCCTATTTCAGCGTCATGGCCCCGAACTTCCTGACCGCCGCCAACGCGGTGATCGTGTCGAAGCACGTCGCCCTGAACGCGCTGCTGGCGATCGGGATGACATTTGTCATCATCACCGGGGGGATCGACCTGTCGGTCGGCTCCATCGTCGGGCTCTGCGCGATGGTCGCGGGCTGGCTGGTCCTGAACGGGGTCGACACCGGGCTTGGCTACACTATTTGGTTCAACACCATCGAGATCGTGGGCATCACGCTCGCGGTCGGCATCGGGGTCGGCCTGGTCAACGGCCTCCTCATCACGCGTCTCAACGTTGCGCCCTTCATCGCCACGCTTGGCACGCTTTACATCGCGCGCGGGGCGGCGCTGCTGTCCTCGGGCGGGCGGACCTTCCCAAATCTTGGCGGGTCCGAGGAGATGGGCACGGCCAGCTTCCCGCTGATCGGAACCGGAACGCTTTTCGGCCTGCCGGTCATGGTCTGGCTGATGATCGGCGTGGCGCTTGGGGCGCATTACATTTCGCGCCGCACCCCCTTGGGCCGCCACATCTACGCCGTCGGCGGCAACGAAAGGGGTGCAGCGCTTTCGGGGGTCAAGGTCGACCGGGTCAAGCTTTTCGTCTACGCCTTCTCGGGCTTCTGCGCCGCGCTGGTGGGCGTCATCATCGCGAGCCAGCTGCAGGCCGCCCACCCCGCGACGGGTGAGACATTCGAGCTGAACGCCATTGCGGCGGCGGTTCTGGGTGGCACATCGATGTCCGGGGGCAGGGGGCGCATCTTCGGCACCATCATCGGGGCCTTCGTGATCGGCATCCTGTCGGACGGCCTCATCATGATGGGCGTGTCCAGCTTCTGGCAGACGGTGATCAAGGGCGTCGTCATCGTGCTGGCGGTGGTCATCGACCAGGCGCAAAGCCGGTTGCAGGCGCGCGTGGCCCTGGCCCAGGAGGCGTCCGCCAATCGCTGAGCGCGGTTGGTTTTCCGGTTTCGCTCGATTACGCTGCACCTTGGCACTGTCACTTTGGGGACCCCTTTGCAGAAACCGAAGCCCGAGGCTTTGCGCCAGGAGCCCGTCTCGGGCCTGCTTTCCGAGCCGCGCCGGCGGCGGATCCTGGACTGGATCCAGGAGGAAGGCAGCGCCCGCGTGCGCGACCTTGCGGTGGCCTTCCAGGTTTCCGAGGCCACGATCCGGCAGGACCTGGAACGGCTGGAGCAGGATGGCCAGATCACCCGCGAACATGGCGGGGCCTTCCTGAACACGGTGCCCGCGCAGGTGGGCACGATGACGCTGCACCACCAGGAGAACATGGAGGAAAAGCGCCGGATCGGGGCGCTCGCAGCAGAGCTCGTCAAGGACGGCGAGACGATCATCCTGGACGCGGGCACTACCACGACGGAAATCGCGCAGCGGTTGGTCAGCCGAAAGAACCTGACGGTGATCACCAACGCACTGAACATCGCGATCATCCTGGGCGCGGTGCCGGGGAACGCGGTGCACATGCCGGGGGGCCAGTTCAAGGCGCCGACGCTCAGCCTCTCGGGCGACAAGTCGGTGGAATACTTCCGCAACATCTTTGCGGGAAAGCTGTTCCTGGCGACGGCCGGGGTCGCGCTGGACGCGGGGCTGACCTACCCGTCCTTCGCGGACCTGCAGCTGAAAGAGGCGATGATCCGCGCGGCCAGCCGGGTCTACCTGGTGGCGGATTCCTCGAAGATCAACAAGTCGAGCTTCACGCGGCTCGGCTCGCTTGAGATGATCCATTCCTTCATCACCGACGACGGCATCTCGGAGCCCGACGCCAACGCCTTCCGCGCCCGCGGGATCGAAGTGCTGATCGCCTGACCCCGCGCGCCGGAAGGCGCCCCGTCAGTGCAGTCCGAACTCCTCCATCAGGCGTTTGCGCATCTTCACGAAGGGCCCTTCGCTGCGCCCCCTGGGCCGTGGCAGGTCGACGTCGATGATCCGGGGGGCAGAGCCCTTTTCCCGCGGCAGGACCAGCACCCGGTCGGCCAGGTAGATCGCCTCTTCCAGGTCATGGGTGACCAGCACCATGGTCACCTTTTCCTCGCGCCAGATGCGGGCCAGTTCCTCCTGCATCGTGAGCTTCGTCATGGCGTCCAGCGCACCAAGCGGTTCGTCCAGAAGCAGGATTTCGGGCTGCACGGTCAGCGCCCGGGCGATGCCGACGCGCTGCGCCATGCCGCCCGAGAGCTGGCGGGGATAGGCGGTCTCGAACTCGGACAGGCCGACGAGGCGGATGTAGTGCCGCGCGCGGGCGGCGGCTTCGGCGGCGGTATGTCCGCGGACCTCAAGTCCGAACCCCACGTTCTCCAGCACGGTCAACCAGGGCAGAAGCCGCGGCTCCTGGAAGATGATGGCGCGTTCGGTGCCGACGCCCTGCACCGGATGGCCGTCGATGAGGACGGTTCCCTGGTCGGGTTGTTCCAGACCGGCAAGCACACGCAGAAGCGTGGTCTTCCCGCAGCCCGAGGGGCCGACGATGGCGACCGCCTCGCCGCCCTGGATGTCGAGGTGGAGGTTCCGAAGGACCGGCAGGCGCTGGCCGTTCAGGGTGAAGGATTTGGAGAGGTCACGCACCGTGACCTCTCCGCGGAGGGTTGCCTCGATCACGCTCATCGCGGCCTCAGTTGGTGACCGGGGCGTCGCCCGTCACGTAAAGGATGTCCCTGGCGACGAGCTTGCCCTTTTCAACCGCACCCTGGCGTTCCAGGACGTCGATCCAGAACTGGATGTCGCGCTCCACCGGCAGGCCGCCCTCGCGCACGCCGTAGCCCGCGAAGAACTGGGCCACCTCGGCATTCTCGCCGCGTTCTGCCAGGACACGGGCGAAGATCGCCTTCGTCTCCTCAGGGTTCTCGCGGGCGTAGTCCAGCGCCTTGACCGAGCCTTCGACGAAGGCCTTGGCTTCCTCGGGGTGCGCCTCGATCCAGTCGCGGCGGAGGACGATGAACCCGCCCGCGATGTCGCCCAGGACGTCGGTGTCGTCGAAGACCGCGCGCAGGCCCCCGTTCTGCAGCGCCGCGCCGGTGAAGGTGGTCTGCCAGTAGCCGAAGGCCGAGACGTCGACCTGGCCCGACCTAAGGACCTGCTCCAGCTGCGGGCCTGGCACGACGATCAGGTTCGCGCTGTCCTCGGGCAGGCCCTTCTGGTGCAGCGCCTCACGCACCACATAGTCGAGGTGCGCGCCAAGCGTGTTCACGGCGATGGTCTTGCCGGGGAGGTCCTCGATGGATTTGATGGGCGAGTCCTCCAGGACGTAGAAGACCGACTGCGCCTCGTCGTTGATCCCGTTCGAGGGGAAGGCCGCGACGAAGTCGTTCCCCGCGGCGATGGAATTGAGGACGGCAGCCGTCGCGGCCGAGCCGATCTCGACGCTGCCCCCGGCCAGGGCGACCAGCGAGGCGGGGCCGCCCTGGGCGTAGCCCACGTTTTCCAGCGTGATGCCTTTGCCGTCGAAGTAACCGAGTTCCGCGGCAAGTTCGTAGGCGGAAAGGCCGCCCTGTCCCGCGAGGTAGCGCAGGGTCACGTCAGCGAAGGCGGGGGTCAGGGTCAGGCCAAGGGCCGTGGACAGGGCGAAGGTGCGGAAGAGTTTCATATTCGTTTCCTTTGGGTTGAGGGAGGGATCAGTGGGTCAGGTCGGCCCAGCGGCAGAGCCGGCGCTGCAGCGTGACGAGAAGGGCGTTGGCCGTGAGGCCAAGCGTGGCGAGGAGGAGGATCGCCGCGAACATCTGCGGGATCTGGAAGTTGTACTGGGCGTTCATCACCTGGAACCCCAGGCCCTTGTTCGCCCCGATCATCTCGGCCGCGATGAGGAGGAGAAGCGCCGTGGTGGCCGACAGCCGCAACCCGACGAAGATCGAAGGGACCGAGGCAGGCAGGACCACGCGGCGGAAGATCGTGGCGCGGCTGGCCCCGAAGGTCGCGGCCATCTCGATCAGCTTGCGGTCCACTTCCTTCACCCCGCCGATGGTGGCCAGCAGGATCGGGAAAAGCGTGGCCCAGAAGATCACGAAGACCTTCGACGCCTCACCCAGGCCCAGAAGCAGGATGAACACCGGGTAAAGCGCCAGCGCCGAGGTCTGGCGGAAGAACTGCAGGATCGGGTCCAGCGCCTGCTCGACGGCGCGGATCTGGCCCATGAAAAGGCCCAAGGGGATTGCGAGGCCCACGGCGGCGGCGAAGGCGATGCCGGACCGTTGCAGGCTGATCGCGATGTCGTCCAGCAGTGCGCCGCTGGTCAGGCCCTGCCACAGCGCCGACAGGATCGCGTCCAGCGGCGGGAAGACGGTGGGGTTGATCCAGCCCTGGGTCGAGCCGATCTGCCAGACGGCGAGGAAACCGACCAGCAACCCATAGCGGCGCAGCGCAGCCTGCGCGGTTCGGACCCCCCGGCGCAGCGCCACCGCGCCGGGGGGGACTTCGACAGAGACCGAAGGGGAGGAGTCGAGGCTCTGGAAGGTCATGGCTTACTCCGCCGCATGGGCCGGGCGCAGCGCCCAGCGGTTTTCGGGGAAGGGGAGGCCCAGGTTTTCCCGCAGGGTCCGGCCCTCGTAGGCGGTGCGGAACAGGCCCCGGCGCTGGAGTTCCGGGATCACCAGGTCGACGAAGTCGGACAGGCCCGTGGGCAGCCAAGGCGGCAGGATGTTGAAGCCGTCGGCGCCTTCGTTCCGGAACCAGTCCTCCAGGATGTCGGCGATCTGGGTCGCGGTGCCGACCACGGTGAAGTGGCCGCGGGCAGAGGCGACGTGCTGGTAAAGCTGGCGGATGGTGAAGCCGTTCTCGTCCGCGATCTGGCGGATCAGGGCCTGGCGGGACTTCATCCCTTCGGTCGGGCCGACGGGCGGCAGCGGACCGTCAAGGTCCACGCCCGTCAAATCCAGCGTGCCCCCGGTCAGGCCCTTGATCAGGGCGATGCCGTCTTCCTCCAGGATCAGGCTGGTCAGGCGGTCATACTTCTCGCGCGCCTCCTCTTCTGTCCGGCCCACGAAGGGCGAGACGCCGGGCATGACGAGGATGTGGTCCGGGTTCCGCCCCAGCCCCCGCGCGCGGGCCTTGATGTCGCGGTAGAACTCCTGCGCGGTATCAAGGCGCTGGTGGGCGGTGAAGATCACCTCTGCCGTTGCCGCCGCCAGACCCCGCCCGTCCTCCGACTGCCCGGCCTGGACGATGACCGGATGGCCCTGCGGTGAGCGGCTGACGTTCAGGGGACCGCGCACCTTGAAGTGCTCGCCCCTGTGGTCGGTGTAATGCACCTTCGTGGGGTCGAAGAACCGCCCCGTCTCCTTGTCGCGCAGGAAGGCATCGTCCTCGAAACTGTCCCACAGCTTCCTGACCACCTCGACATGTTCCGCCGCCCGGCGGTAGCGGAAGGCGTGCGGGTGCTGCTGGTCGAGGTTG
This sequence comes from Tabrizicola sp., assembly GCF_041913445.1. Classification (GTDB taxonomy): domain Bacteria; phylum Pseudomonadota; class Alphaproteobacteria; order Rhodobacterales; family Rhodobacteraceae; genus Tabrizicola. The sequence continues at coordinate 80,870 of NZ_JAYSFG010000011.1, read as the reverse complement.
AAGTTCTGGGCGGCGGATTCGGTGGCGGTCGTCACCACGTTCCACCCGGCGCGTCCGTCCGAGATCAGGTCCAGCGAGGCGAACTTGCGGGCGAGGTTGTAGGGCTCCTCATAGGTCGTCGAAGCCGTGGCGATGAAGCCGAGGTGCTTGGTCAAGGGTGCAAGGGCCGAGAACAGCGTCACGGGTTCGAACCCCGCGACCTTGGCGTTCCCGCCCTCGATCCCGCCGCCGAAGGCGATGGCCAGGCCGTCGGCCAGGAAATAGGCGTCGAAGAGGCCGCGTTCCGCCTCTTGGGCGAGCTTGACGTGGAAGTCGAAGCTCGTCGCCCCGTCGGCGGGGCTGTCTGGATGGCGCCAGGCGGCGATGTGCTGGCCGCCTCCGGGAAGGAAGGCGCCGAGGCGGATCTTGCGGGGGTAGGATGGGCGGGTCATCGGAAATGTCCTTTCAGCGGGCATGGAGAGGCCGGTCGCCGCCCCGGTGGGGAGACGTCGAACGGCGGACGGGGAGAGGGTCAGGCGCCCAGGAGGAAGACCTCGGGCATGACGCGGCGGTCGAAGAAGGGGGCAAGCTGGCCCACCGCCCGACCCAGCCGATCCAGAAGCGCGGGCGAGGTGGGCTGGCCGTTGGTGAAGTCGCGGTCGGCGGCATAAAGGCCGGTCGGCAGCGTCCGCGCCTCGAAGAAGCCGAAGAGCGGACGCAGCTGGTGCTCGATCACCAGCGCATGCCGGTCTCCCCCGCCCGTCGCGGTCAGGATGACCGGCTTGTCCGCCAGCGCCAGAGGATCAATCAGGTCGATCAGGTGCTTGAAGAGGCCCGTGTAACTCCCCTTGTAGACCGGGCTGCCCACCACCAGCGCATCCGCCGCCAGGACCACCTCCAACGCCGCACGGGCGGAAGGATCCAGGTCGCCGGCACGTCGTGCCGAGGCCAGGGAGGGGGCGAAATCTGCAAGGTCATAGATCGTCCCGGTCGCATCGAACTGGCTTGCAGCCGTCGCGACGACCGTCTGGACCAGGGTCCGGGTCTTGGACGGACGATCCAGGTTTCCGGACAGTCCGATGATGGTGCGGGTCATGAGCGCCTCATCTCGATTCGTTTGGTCGTGATTTAGCATGCCCCCGGATCCGCCCTCTGGCCATTCCCTAGTCACCAGGGAAAACAGAACGGAGCCCGCGCCTGCTAGGCTTTGGAGAGACAATGGTTCTCCCCCGGAAGTCCAACCCCCGACGCAGGTCCGAAGGGCAGGAACGCGGCGCAGCTGTCGTCCCCGGGATGCAACCTTTCCGCCCCTCGCGGGTTGATCGGCCAAAGGTCGGGCAGGCAGATGAGCGATTTCGATCAGCAGATCCGGGAACGGGCCTATCAGCTTTGGGAAGAGGCCGGGCGGCCCGATGGGAGGGCCCAGGAATTCTGGTTCCACGCCCAGGCCGACATCCATACCCGCCGCGCGGCAGAGGCCCGGACGGCCGGACGGACGGAGATGCGCGAACCGCCGGACGACTGGGACATCGTGGACGAACGGTCAGACGAAAGCTTCCCGGCCAGCGATCCCCCCGGCAGCTTCTAGCCCGTCGCCGTCCGCGCGCGCCGCACCCGATGCCCCAGCGGGTCTACCCCGTCCGAGGAACATTCCGCAGACCGTAGGGTTGTCGGCAGGTCACAGAAGGAAGACCTGTCATGAAATACGCTGCTCCCCTGCTTTGCCTTGTCCTCGGCCTGGCCGCACCCCCGTTCGCGCTCGCCGAGACGGCCGCCCCGTCAAAGGCGGAAGACGTGGCCAAGGCCGCCACCGATCCCGCCGCCTTCGCCCGCGTCGCCGCTTCGTCCAACATGCTGGAAATCGAAAGCAGCACCCTTGCGATGGAACGCAGCCAGAATGCCGATGTCCAGGCCTTTGCGCAGAAGATGATCGACGACCACACCGCTGCCGGCGAGAAGATGAAGGCCATCGCCGAGGACGCCGAGACCGAGGTTCCGGCCGCGATGAACGACGCCGACATGAAAGCGCTGCAGGCCCTGCAGGATGCCCAGAACTTCGATCAGGCCTACCTTGAGCTGCAGGTGAAGGCCCATGAAGAGGCTGTTGCCCTCTTCGACACTTTCGCGGCCGAAGGGGAAGGCCCGCTGCGCGACTTCGCCGAAGAGACGCTGCCCACGCTGAAGGACCACCAGGGCCATGTCCGCAGCCTGACCGGCGCCTGACCCGTGGCTCTTCAAGGATCTGGTCGGCGCGATGCGCCGGCCAACCCCGACAGGTTGCGCCAACGCATCGACCGTGGCGAAGGCGCGGACAAGATCGACTACCCCGACCCCGCCGCCGCACCGCTTGGCACGGATGACGAAGCCGCAGGCCACCCCATTACCCGCGAACAGCTGGACATGGCGCTGCAGGCGGAAACCCGTTCCGGCGGCGGGCAGGCCCCCCTGCAATCCGGTCGGCAGGGGAACGCGGCCTCCAACACGCGCTTCGTCCTTCTCCTCATGGCGCTGGGCGCCGTCCTCATCGCCGTCACGGCCTGGGCCACGGGCTGAAGCCTGGATCTTCCCCCTTAATAGCTGACGCCTCCGCTGGTGTTGGAGCCGTTCCATTTGCGCGCTTGACAGACTCGGGCTGCTTATGACACCGATGTCATGACACCGATGTCACTGGCTCGGTGGGTGGCAGCTCGGGGAGGGGGCATGTCGACGATCTATGACGTTGCACGCCGCGCTGGCGTTTCGCCGAAGACGGTCAGCCGGGTGTTGAACTCGGACGGTCCCGTGGGCGAAAAGACCCGCGAGGCGGTCGAGGCCGCAATGCGTGACCTGGGCTATGTCCGGTCCAACGCCGCCCGGATGATGCGGGCGCAGAAGTCCGGGATCGTCGGCCTGATCACCGGCGCGATTTCCACCAAGAACCAGCCCTCGACCCAGCAGGGCCTGCCCGACCTCTACATCGTGCAGGGCATCCAGCGGGCACTCGAATCCTCGGGCATGACGGTGATGATCGCCGATACGGCGGGCCGCAACGACCGCGTGCCGCATCTGATCGACACCTTCCTGTCGCACCGGGTGGAAGGGCTGATCTACGTCGCCGAGTACCATCAGGAAGTGAACCTGCCGCGCCTGCCGGACGACACCCCGCTTGTGCTGGCCAACTGCTTCGATTCCCGTGGCACGCCCTCGGTCGTGCCGGACGACCGCCGCCTTCAGCGCGACCTGGTGCGGCGGCTCATCGCGGCGGGGCACCGTCGGATCGCCTATCTCTCGCTCCGCCCCGACATGGTGGCGGGCCGCCTGCGTCCGCTTGGCTACCGCGAGGCGCTGGACGAGGCGGGCATCCCCTTCGACCCGGCGCTTCTCCAGCATGTCGACTTCGACCAGTCCGAAATTGGCCCGCAGCTTCTGTGGGACACCATCGACCGGATGCTGCATCTGCCCGAACCGCCCACGGTCCTGTGCTGCGGCAACGACCAGATGGCGATGATGGTGTACGGCATCCTGCGCAGCATGGGGCTGCGGATGCCGGACGAGATCGGCGTGGCGGGCTTCGACAACTACCGCGCCATCGCCGAGACGCTCTACCCGCCGCTCACCACGGTGGACCTGCCCTACAACGCGCTCGGCGCCCGCGCGGGCGAGCGTCTGATGCAACTCATTTCCGGCCAGGGCCGGGATGACCACAGCCCGGTCCTGGTGGCCGGTCCTGTCCACTGGCGCGCCTCGGTGACCGAGCTGCGCCCCGAAAACGTGATCAGTTTCAAAACCCTCAGGGAGGAAAAGCAATGAAGATGTTCACCATCGCGGCCTCGGCCGCGATCATGGCCTGGGCCTCGGCAGCCCAGGCGCAGCAGACGCTGACCATGTGGTATCATGGCGCCGGCAACGAAGTGGAACAGAAGCTCATCAACGAGCTGATCACCGACTTCAACGCCAGCCAGACCGACTGGAAGGTCGAACTGCAAAGCTTCCCGCAGGCGGCCTACAACGACTCGGTCGTCGCCGGAGCGCTGGCCGGCAACCTGCCCGACATCCTGGACGTCGACGGGCCGAACATGCCGAACTGGGCCTGGGCCGGTTACATGCAGCCGCTGAAGATCGACGAATCGAAGATCGCGAACTTCCTGCCCGGCACCAAGGGCGTCTGGAACGGCCAGCTCTACTCCATCGGCCTCTGGGATGCCGCCGTCGCGCTGGTGACCCGTCAGTCCACCCTGGACGAACTGGGCCTGCGCACCCCCACGATCGACCAGCCATGGACCAAGGACGAATTCATGGCGGCGCTCGACGCGGCCAAGGCGGCCGGCAAGTGGGAATATCCGCTGGACCTCGGCATGGCCTGGACCGGCGAATGGTACCCCTACGCCTTCTCGCCCTTCCTGCAGTCCTTCGGCGGCGACATCGTCGACCGCACGACCTACAAGACCGCGGAAGGCGCGCTGAACGGTGAGGCCGCGATTGCTTTCGGTGAATGGTGGCAGGGCCTCTTCACCAACGGCTACGCCCAGGCGACGCAGGACCCGGCGGACCGGGACGGCGGCTTTGCGGCGGGCAAGTATGCCTTCTCGTGGAACGGCAACTGGGCGGCGCTTGGTGCGCTCTCGGCCTTCCCGGACACCGTCTTCCTGCCGCCGCCGGACTTCGGCGCGGGCCCGAAGATCGGTGGCGCGTCCTGGCAGTTCGGCGTCTCGGCCACCTCGAAGCACCCGGAAGGGGCGGCGGCCTTCATCGAGTTCGCACTGCAGGACAAGTACCTGGCCGCTTTCTCGAACGGCATCGGCCTGATCCCGGCCACGCCCACCGCGTCCGAGATGGTTGACAACTACAAGGCCGGCGGCCCGCTCGCCGTGTTCGGCGAGTACTCGTCGAAACTCGCGCTCGTCCGTCCGGTGACCCCGGGCTATGTGGTGCAGGCCAAGGTCTTCGAAAAGGCGCTGGCTGACATCGCCAACGGCGCGGACGTGGCGGCGACGCTGGACGCGGCGGTCGACGAGATCAACGCCGACATCGAAAAGAACGGCGGCTACGGCCACTAAGGCTGTATGGCCCCGGGGTCTGACCTCGGGGTCGTGCTCTCCCCAGAGCCTTATGCTGGCGGTTCGCGCCGCCAGCCCCTTTCCCCCTGAAGCGAGGCGATCATGGCGTCGAAGTTCACCGTGTCCAACCGGACGGGCTGGCTGATGGCGGGACCCGCGGTCCTGCTGATCGCCGGTTTCGTGATCCTGCCCTTCTTCCTGGCCTTCTACTTCTCCTTCACCAACCAGCGCCTCGTCAGCCCCAACGCGACCGAGTTCGTGGGGATGGCCAACTACCGCCAACTCCTCGGCGTCGCCACCGTGACGCTGGAACCCGTCCGCGACGACGCGGGCGCCATCGTGATGAAGGACGGCGCGCCGGAATACCCCTCGCTCCGCGCGCTCACCCGCAACAACCCCGACCGCCCCGACCTCGCGGGCATGCGGGAGTGGTTCAGCTTCTCCCTCGACGGTGAGAGCCGGACCTATGTCCTCGCCCGCGACGTGGTCTTCATGAAGGCCATCGTCAACACCTTCATCTTCGTCCTGATCGTCGCCCCCGTGCAGGCGGGCCTCGCGCTTGGCCTCGCCCTCCTCATCAACCAGCGCCTGAGGGGCATCAACATCTTCCGCGCGATCTACTTCATGCCGGTCGTGGTCTCGATCGTCGTCGTCTCGCTGCTCTGGCGGCTGATCTATGACGGCCAGTCCGGCCTGCTGAACAACCTGCTCGGCGCCATCAGCTTCGGCCTGATTCCGCCCGTGGACTGGCTTGGCAACCCCTCCACCGCCTTGGGGTCGATCATCGCCATGTCGATCTGGCAGGCGGTGGGCTTCCACATGGTCATATGGCTCTCGGGCCTTCAGACCATCAGCCCCACCCTCTACGAGGCCGCCGCCATCGAGGGAGCCTCCAAATGGCAGGTCTTCCGCTACATCACCTGGCCGGGCCTCCGGAACACCGCCGTCCTGATCCTGATCGTCATCACTATGCAGGCCTTCGGCCTCTTCGCCCAGATCGACGTGATGACCAACGGCGGACCTTTGGACAGCACCCAGACCATCGTCTTCCAGGCCATCGAACGCGGCTACGGCAAGCAGGACATCTCGGGCGGCTCGGCGATCTCGGTCATCCTCTTCATCATCGTCCTGTCGATTTCGCTCATCCAACGCTGGCTCACGCGGGAGAAGACCTGATGGCCCAGATTTCCGCCGACAACCGCGGCCTCAGACTGGCGACCCGCTACGCCGTCCTGATCCTGATCGCAATCATCTTCATCTTCCCGCTGGTCTTCATGCTGATGTCCAGCTTCAAGCCCGACCAGCAGCTTCTGCAGGATGCAAGCACCCTGCGTGCCTTCCTGCCGGTGGGCGACATCAGCCTGCAGAACTATTTCGACGCCTTCCAGCGCGCGCCCGTGGCGACCTTCGTCTTCAACTCCGTCCTCGTGACCGGGGTCACCGTGGCGCTGTCGCTTCTCTTCTGCTCGGCCGCCGGCTTCGCCTTCGTCTTCGTGCAATGGAAGGGCCGCAACACGCTTCTCGCCCTTCTCCTCGCCACGCTGATCCTGCCGTTCGAGACCATCGCGATCCCGCTTCTGATGATGGTCGCGCACCTGCCCTGGGTGGGCCTCGATGGCCTCAGCTGGGGCTGGCTCAACAGCTACCACGTCCAGATTGTCCCCTTCATCGCCGACGGCCTGACGGTCTTCCTGTTCGTCCAGTACTTTAAGGACCTGCCCGGCGAACTGATCGAGGCCGCACGGGTCGAGGGTGCCTCCTGGTGGCAGATCTACCGCAAGATCGTGGTGCCGCTCTCGGGTCCGATCTTCGCCACCGCGGCGATCCTCAAATTCCTGGTGATGTACAACCAGTATCTCTGGCCGCTCATGGTCACGCAGGAGGAAGGCTACCGCCCCGTCATGGTCGGCCTGCAATACTTCTTCCAGCTCAACGTCGCCTGGGGAGAGGTCATGGCCTACCTGAGCCTGATCACCATCCCCGTCCTCGCCTTCTACCTTTACCTGCAGAAAGCCTTCATCGCGTCGATCGCCTCGACCGGCGTGAAGGGTTAACGGAGACCGATATGTCGTTCAAACACAAAGACCTCTGGTTTTGGGACAGCTGGTATGTCCAGGATGGCGACATCTGGCACGGGTATTTCCTGCAGGCCCCGAAATCGCTGATCGACCCCGACGCGCGGCATCTGAACGCGACCCAGCGCCATGCGGTCTCAAAAGACCTGACCAACTGGACCGACATGGGGACGACTTTTGAGCCCCAGCGCAACGGCGCGGCCTGGGACGACAGCACGACCTGGACCGGCTCGGTCGTCCGGGGAGACGACGGGCTGTGGCACCTGTTCTACACCGGCACGCAGAAGTCCGAGCAGTCGCTTTACCAGCGGATCGGCCACGCCACCTCGAAGGACCTGCACAACTGGACCCGCGTCGGGGACGGGCTGGCCTTGGACCTCACCGGGCCGAACGCCGACACCTATGAGAAGGACCACGCCATCGGCCACTGGCACGACCGGGCGATGCGCGACCCCTGGGTGATGAAGGACCCCGACGGCAACGGCTGGCTGATGTATTTCACCGCCCGCGTGCCGGGCGTGCCGGAGCCGAACGCCGGCGGGGCCATCGGCTTTGCCACGTCCCCCGACCTGATGACCTGGACGCTGCAACCCCCGGTCTTCCATGGCGGCTTCGGCCAGCTGGAGGTTCCGCAGGTCTTCCAGGTGGGCGCGCACTGGTATTGCCTCTTCTGCACCTCCTCGATGCACTGGTCCGAGCAATACCGCCGCGACAACCCGGAGGCACCCGTCACCGGCACCCACTACCTGATCGCCGACCACCCCCGCGGCCCCTGGCGCATCGCGCCCGGTCCCTTCCTCGACGGGGCCGAGCCCTGCCGCCGCTACGCCGCCCGCATCGTCGACGGACCCCAGGGTCTGGTGATCCTGGGCTTCGCCGACAGCGGCAAGGCGACTTTCGGCGGCTATGTCATGGACCCCGAGCCGGTCGTCATCGACCGCGACGGACTTCTGCACGTTCAACCCCTCGCACAGGCGGCGGAGTAGCCTATGGCCCGGATTTCCCTACAAAACGTCAAGAAAAGCTATGGCACGACCCATGTCATCAAGGGCGTGGACATCGAGATCGACGACGGCGAGTTCTGCGTCTTCGTCGGCCCCTCGGGCTGCGGGAAATCCACCCTTCTGCGGATGATCGCGGGGCTGGAGGACATCTCTTCGGGCGACCTTCGCATCGGCGAGACCCTCGTCAACGACCTGCCGCCCGCGCAACGGGGCGTGGCGATGGTGTTCCAGTCCTACGCGATCTTCCCGCACATGACGGTGCGCGAAAACGTGGCCTTCGGGCTGACCATCGCCGGGGCCTCCAAGGAGGAAAAAGACGCCAAGGTCGCTGAAGCCGCCCGCATCCTGCAGATGGAGCATCTGCTCGACCGCCGTCCCAGCCAGCTTTCCGGCGGCCAGCGCCAGCGCGTCGCCATCGGGCGGGCCATCGTCCGGAAGCCGCAGGTGTTCCTGTTCGACGAGCCTTTGTCGAACCTCGACGCCGCCCTGCGCATGGACATGCGGATGGAGATCGGCAAGCTCCACCAGCAGCTGGGCGCGACGATGATCTACGTCACCCACGACCAGGTCGAGGCGATGACGCTCGCGGACAAGATCGTGGTCCTGAAGGACGGCCAGGTCATGCAGATCGGCGCGCCGATGGACCTCTATCACGACCCGGCGAACCTCTTCGTCGCGGGCTTCCTGGGCGCGCCCTCGATGAACTTCATCAAGGTGCAGGTGCAGGGGGTGAACGGCGGCAAGGTTCTGGTCTCGAACGCCGCGCTCGACCCGGTGGAGGTGTCGGGCAAGCGCGCCTTGTTCAAGGTCGGCGACGAGGCGATCCTCGGTCTACGTCCACAGTATCTTGCGGTGGCGCAGGGTGCGGGGCGGTTGCACGGCAAGGTCGCGCTGACGGAACGGCTGGGGGCAGAGACGGTGGTCGAGGTGACGCTCAAGGACGGGAACCCGCTGATCGCGGCGCTGTCGCATGACGCGGTGTTCGACATCGGCGCGCAGATGAACCTCGATTTCGACCCGGACAAGGCCCATCTCTTCCCCAATGAACCCGGCGCGGCAAGTGTTAACAAACACTGAACGAAAAACGCCAACTATCTGATTCTGAAGGGATCTCGACGTTTGTCCACCGTGGACACTTTGCCCGTCACAGGCCCCCGACGGCCGTGGCGAGGCGAAAGCTGATCGCCTCGGCGATGTGGGGCCGGCGGACGTCCGGGCTGCCCTCGAGGTCCGCGATGGTCCGGGCCACCCGCAGCACCCGGTGGTAGCCCCGGGCCGACAGCCCCATCCGTTCGGCCACCCGCCCGATCAGCGCCTTCCCCTCGCTGTCCGGCGCCGCATGCTCCTCCAGCGCCGCCCCTTCCAGGTCCGCATTGACCCGCAGCTCAGGGGCCTCGGCGAAGCGGGCCGTCTGCCGCTGCCGGGCGGCCGCGACCCGGGCGGCGATGGTGGCCGAGCTTTCCCCGGACGCGGGCAGGTCGAGGTCCGCGAAGGCGACCGGGGGCACCTCCACCCGCAGGTCGAAGCGGTCCATCAGCGGCCCCGAGATCCGGCCCAGGTAGTCCTCTCCGCAGATGGGCGCCCGCCCGCAGGCGCGCGAGGGGTCCGACAGGTAGCCGCACTTGCAGGGGTTCGCCGCCGCGATCAGCAGGAACCGGCAGGGGTAGCGGATGTGGGCATTCGCCCGGGCGACCATCACGCTCCCGGTCTCGATGGGTTGCCGCAGCGTGTCGAGGACGGTGCGGGGAAACTCGGGAAACTCGTCCAGGAACAGGACCCCGTTGTGGGCAAGCGAGATCTCTCCCGGCTTCGCGCCCTTGCCCCCGCCGACGATGGCCGCCATCGAGGCGGTGTGGTGGGGTTCCCGGAACGGCCGGTCGCGCGAAATCCCGCCTTCGGTCAGAAGTCCGGCCAGCGAGTGGATCATCGAGGTCTCCAGAGCCTCGGCTGCAGAGAGGGGCGGCAGGATGCCCGGAAGACGGGCGGCAAGCATCGACTTGCCCGACCCCGGCGTCCCGACCATGAAAAGGTGGTGCCGCCCCGCCGCCGCGATCTCCAGCGCCCGCTTGGCGCGTTCCTGGCCCTTCACCTCGCGGAAATCGCGCAGGATCCGGCCACCCGTGACCTCTCCGGCTTCGGCGGGGACAAGCGGCGCGCGGCCGGTGTAGTGGTGCAGGACCTCGTCCAGCGATGCAGGGGCAAGCACCCGCGACGCGCCAACCCAGGCGGCCTCGGCACCGCAGGCCTTGGGGCAAAGCAGGGTCCGATCCTCGACCGCGGCGGCCATCGCGGCGGGCAGAGCGCCCGCCACGGGGACCAGTCGCCCGTCAAGCGACAGCTCGCCCAGGGCCACCGTGCCCTCGACGTCCTCGCGCGGGATGATCTCCAGTGCCGCCAGCAGGGCCACGGCGATGGGCAGGTCGAAGTGCGAGCCTTCCTTGGGCAGGTCCGCCGGCGAAAGGTTGACCGTGATCCGCTTGGCCGGCAGCGCGATCGACAGTGCCTGCAGAGCGGCACGGACGCGCTCCTTCGCTTCCGACACCGCCTTGTCGGGAAGACCGACGAGCGTGAAGGAGGGAGAGCCGGGAGAGACCGCGCATTGCACCTCGACCAGGCGGGCATCGACCCCTTCGAAGGCGACGGTATAGGCCCGGGCGGTCATGCCGCCGTCCCGCGAGTGGGGGCGGCTGCGAAATCGAGCGCCTTGCGGCGCGCGCCTTTTGTCTCGCCTCTGCGCGTGAAGGACGCGCAACCGGCTCGGGTTGCCTCCGGCGGGGATATTTGCAGACAGAAAATGTGCTGCGGTCTCATGGCCCGTTTCATGCGCCCCACCCGATTCACCTTGGTTAACGGGTAGGGGGAAATGGTTTACGACTGGTAAAGCGCCATGAACTTCGGCCAGGCTTCGGCGTCCGCCACGGTCTTGTCGCGGCAGAACGCGTTGCAGAAGCCGAAGCGGCGTCCGTAAAGCTCGAGCGCGTGGGTGACGGGCTTGCCGGAGTAGGGGCAGGCGCTGTTCACCGTGTCGGTTCCGTCGACGGCCCTTGCGGGCAGGGGCACCGGACCGGGCCAGTCCCGCCGGGAATAGTCGCGGCGGTAGAACTCCTGGTCCGCGCCGTCGATCAGGCCCATCGCGCGCCAGCGGCGGAAGCTGGGGTGGGCGAGGTGGGCGTTGACGTAGAGCATGGCGTCGGCTTCGACGGGCAGGTTGTAGGTCGCGATCCGGGTGGCCACGGGGGCGAAGAAGGCATCGGCCGCGGAGTAGGCGCCGCAGAGCCAGGGGGTCGTCGACCCGGTGGTTTGCCGCGCCCAGGACCAGAGCGTCTCCAGCCGGCGGAGGTCGGCAAGGACTTCGGCGGGCGGCTGGCAGTCGGTGTAGCTGACCCGCAGGTTCATCGGGCAATAGCTGCGCAGCGCAGTGAAGCCCGCGTGCATTTCCGCGGCCAGGACACGGGCCGTGGCGCGCGCATGGGGGGCGGCGGGCCAGATCCCGGCCTCGGGGTGCCGGGTCGCCAGTTCCTCGGCGATGGCGATGGTTTCCGGGACCACGGAGCCGTCCGGGGTGCGCATCGTCGGAGCGGTGCGGGCGGGGAAGAAATCCCTCAGCACGGTGGCGAGTTCGTCGGTGTAAAGCCGCGCCGAGATCGTCCGCACTGGAATGCCGAAGGCATCGAACAGAAGCCAGCCGCGCAGGCTCCAGCTGGAATAGGCGCGGTCGCCGATCACGAGGTCATAGGTCATGGGAGGCATCCTTTCGCGCCCATTAAGCCGCTCTCGGCGGGGAAGGAAAACGACGAATTGTGGCGGCGGCCATCACGCGCGGTGATTGACCGAATGGATCGCGGGTGGGTCGAGCGTCAGGCAGGTCACCGACAGGTTGTCGATCTTGTGCGCAAAGACCTGTGCTGTAGTCATGGCTCCGGCGCGTTGCAGGGCGGCAAGGATGGGGCCGAAATGGGCGACGACGATGATGTCTGGAGCTTGTCCCTGCAACCGGTCGAGCGCGGCCGAGGTCCGGGTCGCCAAGTCGTTCCAGCTCTCGCCGCCGGGAGGGCGCGTGTCCCCCGGGGTTTCCCAGAAGGCGCGGATCTGGGCGGGGCTTTCGGCGTCGATCTGGGCGAATGTGCGGGTTTCCCAAGCCCCGAAGTGGATCTCGCGAAGCCCCGGGTCGTGGGGAAGACGCGGCCGTCCCGCCAGCGCGTCGGCAGTGGCAATGGCGCGGGACAGGTCCGACGAAATGACCGGCGCATCGACGGGCAGGTGCGCGTTCAGCCGGGCCAGCGCCGCAAGATCGGACAGGTCGGCGGGCAGGTCGGTCCAGCCGATCATCGCCTTGGCGTGGGTGGGACCGTGACGGACAAGCCAGAAGCGGGTCATCGGAAGCTCGGCAAATGGAGGGGACGGGGGCAGGGGGCGGGACCGGTCAGGGCAGGGCGCCCTTCAGCACCAGGGGCAGTCCGGCGATGACGGTGACGACCAGGTCCGCCTCGGCGGCGAGCCGCTGGTTCAGGCGGCCCTGCGCATCGCGGAACCGGCGGGCGAGCGCATTCTCCGGAACAATTCCCCAGCCGGTCTCGTTGGTTACGATGACGACCGGGGCAGGGCAGGCAGCGAGTGCCGCGATCAGACCGGCGGTTTCGGCGGTCAGGTCATGTTCGGCCAGGAGATGGTTGGTCAGCCAGAGCGTGGCGCAATCGACCAGCACCGCCTCGCCGGGGCGGGCCGAGCGGAGCGCCCCGGCAAGATCGAGCGGCGCCTCGATTGTGGTCCAGGCCGGTCCCCGGTCGTCGCGGTGGCGGGCGATGCGGTCGCGCATCTCGTCATCCCAGGCTTCGGCAGTGGCGATGTAGCGGCGGGGGGCGCGGCTTGCCGTCACCAGACCCTCGGCGAAGGTCGATTTCCCCGACCGGGCGCCGCCGATGACAAGTGTGAGGTGGGGAAGTGATCCGGTCACGGGGTTGCCTCGTAGAAGGGACAAGAACAGGCGGGAAAGCCGCGGCAGGACAATCTGGAGGTGGTCATGGCACTAGACGGATATACCGATCTCGGCGTGTCGCGCCAAGCGATGAAGGCCGAGCTGCTGGACGCGGAAACCGAGCTGCGTCTGGCCCGTGCCTGGCGCGATCATCGCGACGAACGCGCGCTGCACCGACTGATCACCGCCTATATGCGGCTGGCGATCTCGATGGCCTCGAAGTTCCGTCGCTACGGCGCGCCGATGAACGACCTGATCCAGGAGGCCTCGCTGGGCCTGATGAAGGCGGCCGACAAGTTCGACCCCGAGCGGGGCGTGCGCTTTTCGACCTATGCGGTCTGGTGGATCAAGGCGTCGATCCAGGACTACGTGATGCGCAACTGGTCCATGGTGCGGACCGGGTCGACCTCCAGCCAGAAGGCGCTTTTCTTCAACCTGCGCCGCGTGCAGGCCAAGCTGGAGCGCGAGGCCTCCCAGCGCGGCGAGGTGCTGGACCAGCATCAGCTGCGCCAGATGGTGGCCGCCGAAGTGGGCGTGCCGGTGGCCGATGTCGAGATGATGGAAGGGCGCCTCTCCGGCAGCGACTATTCGCTCAACGCGACCCAGTCCTCGGACGAGGATGGGCGCGAGTGGATCGAGGCGCTGGAAGACGACGGCGTCCAGGCGGCCGAGGCCGTGGAAGGTGCCCACGACGGCGCGCGGCTGCGCGGCTGGCTGGTCAAGGCGATGCAGGGCCTGAACGCGCGCGAGCGCTACATCGTCGCCGAGCGCAAGCTGAAGGACGAGGGCCGGACGCTGGAGTCGCTGGGCGAGGAGCTGGGCCTGTCGAAGGAGCGGGTGCGCCAGCTGGAAGCGGCGGCCTTCGCCAAGATGCGCCGCAGCCTGGAAATCCAGTCGCGCGAAGTGCGTCACTTCCTGGTCTGAGCGCCGAGGGCATCGGGCGGTTTTCAGATTGAGCGCCTTGCGGCGCGAGCCTTTTAGGTCGCCTGCGCGCCGTCGCGCTTGGCTCCGCCTTCGGCGGGGATATCTGCCGAAGGGAAAGTGACGGGCGGTGCCTTGGGCGGTGGTGACCTGGGGAGCGGAACCGTGACAGGACCTCCGGATGCCTTGAGTTTGCGCGGGGCGACCCCTACACCTTGAGGCAGGTTATGGGAGTCCTGCCGATGCTGGCTGGCAAGCGGATACTTCTGATCATCGGCGGCGGGATCGCGGCCTACAAGGCGCTGGAGCTGATCCGGCTGATCCAGAAGGCGGGGGGCTCGGTGACCCCGGTGTTGACGCGGGCGGGGGCGGAGTTCGTGACGCCCCTGTCGGTGGGCGCCCTGGCGAAGTCGAAGGTGCATGAGACGCAGTTCGACCTGACCTCCGAAGCCGAGATGGGACATATCGAGCTGTCGCGGTCGGCGGACCTCTTGGTGGTGGCCCCGGCGACGGCGGACCTTTTGGCGAAGATGGCCACGGGGCGCGCGGATGACCTTGCCTCGACGCTGCTTCTCGCGACGGACAAGCGGGTGCTGGTGGCGCCGGCGATGAACGTGCGGATGTGGGAGCACCCGGCAACAGCGCGCAACCTGGCGACCTTGCGGTCGGACGGGGTGCTTGTGGTCGGCCCGGACGAGGGCGAGATGGCCTGTGGCGAGTATGGACCGGGCCGGATGGCCGAGCCGCCGGCCATCGTCGAGGCGATCAAGGCGGCGCTGGGTGGTGGTCCCCTGGCGGGTAGGCATGTGGTGGTGACTTCGGGACCCACGCATGAACCGATCGATCCGGTCCGGTATATCGCAAACCGCTCGTCGGGGGCGCAGGGGACGGCTTTGGCCGCGGCGCTGCGCGATCTGGGCGCGCGGGTGACCTTCGTGACCGGGCCGGCCGCGGTCCCGCCTCCGGCCGGAGTGGCCGTAGTCCGGGTCGAGACGGCGCGCGAGATGGCGGCGGCGGTCGAGGCGGCTTTGCCTGCCGACGCCGCGGTGATGGCGGCGGCGGTGGCGGATTGGCGGGTGGCCAACGCGAGCGTGCAGAAGATGAAGAAGGACGGATCGGGGAAGGCCCCGGCGCTGGAGTTCGCCGAGAACCCGGACATTCTGGCCGCCGTCTCGAAAGGGGCGCAGCGGCCCCGCCTCGTGGTAGGCTTTGCGGCCGAGACGACGGATGTGGTGGCCCATGCCACTGCCAAGCGGGCGCGCAAGGGCTGCGACTGGATCGTGGCCAACGACGTGTCCCCCGCGACGGGGATCATGGGGGGCGCGGAGAATGCGGTCACGCTGATCTCTGACGCGGGTGCCGAGGCCTGGCCGCGGATGGGCAAGGACGAAGTCGCGCGGCGGCTGGCGGCGCGCATTGCCGAGGCGTTGCGCTAAGTTCCAATGTCGGAGCCTCCGGCGGGGATATTTGGAGACATGAAATGGGGGATGGGTTGCGCCCTGTCGTGAGCATTCTTTGGGAAGACTGGGCGGACCGCAGCCTGCCCTTGCCCGCCTACCAGACCGCGGGGGCGGCGGGGGCGGACCTCTGCGCGAACTTCCCTCCAGAAACGCGCGAGGGGGGGCTGACGCTGGCGCCGATGCAGCGGGCGATTTGCCCGACGGGAATCCGGGTCGCGATCCCTGAGGGGTTTGAGATGCAGGTGCGGCCTCGGTCGGGGCTGGCCACGAAGCATGGGATCACGGTGCCGAACACGCCCGGGACCATCGACAGCGATTACCGCGGGCCACTGGGGGTTGCGCTGATCAACCTCGGGACCGAGCCCTATCTGATCCGGCACGGAGATCGGGTGGCGCAGGTCGTGGTCGCGCCGGTGGTGCAGGTGGGCTTTGCCGTGGTCGAGGCGCTGGACGAGACGGCGCGCGGGACGGGCGGGTTCGGGTCGACCGGGTTCCGGTCATGATCGGCCTGATGGGCTTTTTCGGCCTATGGGCCATGGGTCGCTGGCGCGGCTGGGGCGCGCGCTGGCTGTGGCTTGCGGCAGGGTGGTGGGCGATCCTGATGGTTGCGCACCTTCCGATCCAGGTGGAGAACCCTTTCGCCCGCGCCGTGGGCGGCGATTTCCGGGGCTGGTCGGTGTTCGGCCTCTTGGCGGCCGTCGTGCTGGGCTACCGCGAGGCGCTGCGGGCCGTGCGGCGGCGGAAGGTCGAGGACGTGAAGGCTGCACCTCCGACGGGAACTTTCCGCGAGGCGGAGCTGGACCGCTATGCCCGCCACATCATCCTGCGCGAGATCGGGGGGCCGGGGCAGAAGCGGCTGAAGGGGGCGAAGGTGCTCGTCGTCGGGGCGGGGGGGCTGGGCTCTCCGGTCCTGCTGTATCTGGCGGCGG
>NZ_JAYSFG010000011.1:50981-64481 GCF_041913445.1 Tabrizicola sp. | reverse complement strand
TGCGCCACCACGCCGCCGCGCTGCGCGGCTGAAGCGCCGTGTTCGCGCCTTGGGGGGGGGCCGCACCCCCGTTTTGGGGCGGGGTGCGGTGGGGGGCCGCCACGCGCGGCCCGGGGCGCGGGGGGGGCGCCCCCCCCCCCCCCGGCCCGGCTGTCGCGGGCGGCGGCGGGGGGGGGGAGGATCGGGGTGATCGATCATGACGTGGTCGAGGGCTCGAACCTGCAGCGTCAGGTGATCCACACTGACGGGCGGATCGGGGTGCCGAAGGTCTTCTCGGCCGAAGCCGCGATGCGGGCGCTGAACCCGTTCATAGAGGTGCGGCCCTATCATCGGCGGCTCACCGAGGAGATCGCGGTGGACCTTGTCCGGGAGTACGACCTGGTGTTGGACGGGACGGATGATTTCGATACCCGGTATCTGGTGAACCGGGCCTGCGTGGCGGCGGGGGTGCCGCTGATTTCCGGCGCGATCACGCAGTGGGAGGGGCAGGTCTCGCTGTTCGACCCGGCCAAGGGCGGGCCGTGCTATGCCTGCGTCTTCCCGGTGAAGCCCGCGCCGGGGTTGGTGCCGACCTGTGCCGAGGCGGGGGTGGCGGCTCCGCTGCCGGGGGTGATCGGGTCCATGATGGCGATGGAGGCGGTGAAGTGGGTCACCGGGGCGGGGGAGACACTGGCGGGGCGGCTGATGATCCACGATGCGCTCTATATGGAGACGCGGGTGATCGGGGTGAAGAAGCGGGCCGATTGCGAGGTCTGCGGGGGGCGGCACTGAAGGGTGTCCACGGTGGACAAAGTCCGGAAGTGTTTTGCAATCAGTGGGTTAGGATTTTTTGTTTACCTGGTCTTAAGAATTGTAAAGGACGCCCCCCCCACCCCCATCCCCTCCCCACAGAGGGGGAGGGTACGTGCCTTGTGACCGGGCGGTTCGCGGGTCTGGTCGGATGTTGAATTGAGCGCTGACGCGCGAGCCTTTTGTCTCGCCTCTGGCCTGCGGCCAACCGGCTCGGGTGCCTCCGGCGGGGATATTTGGCGCCAGGTGAAAGGTATGGGTTTTGGTGACTTGATCCGGCGACCGTGAGTTTTTCCGGCGGAATGGTGCGCTGTAGCGGACCCTATGGGGTTACGGCAGGGATCTCGGGGGCGAGGAGGTCGGCGAGGTCGAGGAGGATGTGCTCGTTGCCCCGGTCGGCGAGGGCCTGGATGGCGATGGGGTGGGTTGGGGTGCGGCCCGTGGTGAGGGCGAGGCCTGGGAGGCCCATGAAGGGTGGGGCGATCTGGGGCATCTGGGCTTCGATCACCTTGGCGAAGGCCTGCGCGCTGGAGGTGTCGTAGTGGTCGGGGAAGGGGAGTTGGCCTGAGACGGGGGTCAGGAGGATCGGCCAGTCGGCGAAGAAGCCGCGCCAGAGGCGGGCGAGGCGGGCGCGGGACTGGAGCGCGCGCATGAAGGATTCGAGGGTGGGGGGCGGGGCGAGTTTGGTGAGTTCCCGGTGGACGAAAGTGGCGTCGGGGTCGGCTTCGCGGGCGATGGCCTCGGCCCCGCCCAGGCCGAATTCGGAGAGCCAGAGGGTGAGTTGCAGCTCCATCGCTTCGCGGAAGGGGGGGATCTGGGGGGTGCCGATTTCCCAGCCCTGGGCTTCCAGGGTCTTGGCCGCCTCGGTGAGGGCCTGCTGGATCGCGGGGTCGGTTTGCAGCCCGTCGGGGGTGAGGGCGAGGGCAGCGCGCTTGCGGTAGGGGGCGGGCGCAGCCGGGGTGTGCCAGGGGTCGCGCGGGTCGGGCTGGGAGAGGGCCTGGAGGCCGAGGCGGAGGTCGGCGGCGGAGCGGGCCAGCGGGCCGGAGACGGCCATGAGTTGCCCGCCGATCAGCCGGTCGCCTGCGGTGGCGTTGAAGGCCGGAACGCGGCCCAGGCCGGGGCGCAACCCGTGGATGCCGCAGGCGTAGGCGGGGTAGCGGATCGATCCGGCGATGTCGGTGCCGTGGGCGAGGGGGCCCATGCCTGCGGCGACGGCAGAGGCGGCGCCGCCGGAGGAGCCGCCCGGGGTCAGGGCGGGGAAGGCGGGGTTCCTTGTGGCGCCGTGGAGCGCGTTGCGGGTGAACCAGCGCAAGGAGAAGGCGGGGGTGTTGGTGCGCCCGACGATCACGGCGCCTGCACGGCGGAGGTTGGCGACGGGCGGGCTGTCTTCGGTGGCGATGAGGTTCGCCTGGATGCGCAGGCCGTTGGTGGTCGCAAAGCCGGCCTGGTCGATGTTGACCTTGACGGTGACCGGGACGCCGGCGAGGGGGCCGGGGTCTTCGCCATTCGCCAGCCGGGTGTCGAGGGCACGGGCCTCGGCCAGCGCGTCGTCGTCGCGGCGCTGGACGATGGCGTTGAGGGCGGGGTTCAGCCGGTCGATGCGGGCGAGGGTGGCCTTGGCTGCCTCTTCGGCGGAGAGCTGGCGGGATCGGATCAGGGCGGCGAGCGCGGACGCGGTCAGGGTGGCGGGGTCCATGTGGTCCTCCTTCTGGCGTCAGGGTGGACCGGATCGCCGGGCGAGGGAAGGGGGGAGCCGACCCCGGCCCGGATCAGGGCTGGGCCGCGCAGGTGCGGGTGGCCTCGCTGATGGCAAGGACGACCTTCTGCATCTCGGGACGGGCCGCGTCAGCGTTGGCGGCGGCAATCTCTTCGGGGGTCACGGCGCTGGCCATGCGGCTGTCGAAGCAGGCGCGGAGCGCGGTGGCCTGTGCGCCGTCCAGTCCAGCGGTGACCTGGCCGAGGCTGGCGGTGACGATACGGTCGTAGATCGAGCTGTCGGCCATCTCGCCGAAGAGGCTGGCAGCTGTAGGGTGGCAGGGTGTTCCGGCCGCCGCGCGCTGCCTTCACGCGGTCCCGCAGCGTGGTGCAGCCCCAGTCGCGCAGCGGGGCGGGCGGAAGCAAGCCGGGAGCCGCAGGGTGGGCTGCGCCCCGGACGGCGGGCGCCCGGAGCGGGAAGGGGTTTGGGGTCAGCCGATCCGGTAGCTCGACGCCGTGACGCCGCCGAAGAGGCCGGTGTCGTGATAGACCATCGTTGCCTTTTCCCCTTCGGCCGCGCCGAGGGCGGCGAAGAGGGGGACGAAGTGGTCTTCCTCCTTGTGGCAGGTGCGGGCGTAGGGGGCGTCCTCCCAGTGGATCAGGCGGTTGGTGCGGTCTGCGGGCGCGGCCGCCATCGTTTCGGCGAGCCAGGCGTCGAAGGCCTCGGACGGGACCTTGGCGCCGGGCCCGAAGAGCCGAAGGTTGTGGTAGGACAGGCCCGAGCCCACGATCAGCACACCTTCGTCACGCAGCGGCGCGAGGGCGCGGCCGAGGGCGAAGTGCTCCTCGGGCGAGTAGCCCTTGCGGAGCGAGACCTGGAAGAGCGGCATGTCGGCGTCGGGGTACATGACGAAGGCGGGCACGAAGGTGCCGTGGTCGTAGCCCTGCTTGGGGTCAAGCCGGACGGGCAGGCCCGCGGCCTTGATCAGGTCGTGCGCGCGCTGCGCCAGGGCTGGCGCGCCGGGGGCCTTGTACTGGATCTGGAAGGTGTGCGGGGGAAAGCCGTGGTAGTCGTAGACCATCGGCGGGTTCGCGCTGGACATGACGGCGAAGGCGTCGTCCTCCCAATGGCCGGAGATCATCAGGATCGCCTTGGGCCGTTCGGGCAGGTCCTTGACCATCTGGACGAAGGACGCCTCGAGGTTGGTGAACATGGCGCGCCAGTCGGGCATCCAGGGCCAGGGGCCGCCGCCGTGGCTGATGAAATAGGTGGGCATACGGGTCATCTGCGTCTCCATCTTTGCGGGGAAAATGGGCGATTGGGGCGCGCGGTGCAATTCTGCGCGCGGGGCGTGATCGAGTGCATGAATGCACAGTGGCCGACCGGCTTGCATCGCCGTGGTGGCATGGCATAGTCGGGATTTGATCAATCAGCCCCGGAGACTGACCGATGAAACTGACCGCTGCTGCCCTTGCCGCACTTGCCGCGCTGACCCTGCCTGCCGTGGCGCAGGACCTGCCGGACCTTGGCGGGAAGGAGGTCGTCGTGGTGACCGAGAACGCCTATCCGCCGCTGCAGTTCCTGGACAAGGACGGGGCGGCCGTGGGCTGGGAATATGACGCGATGGCCGAGATCGCCAAGCGGCTGAACATCACGGTCAAGTACGAGAACACCTCGTGGGACGCGATGATCCCGGCGGTGAGCGAAGGCCAGTACGACATCGGCATGACCGGCATCACCATCAAGGACGAGCGGAAGGAGAAGGTCGACTTCTCGGAGCCCTACATGCGGTCGGAGATGCTGATGATCGTGCGGGGGGACGAGGAGCGGTTCACCGATGCGGCGTCCTTCGCGGCCGATCCGGAGCTGCTGGTTTCGGCCCAGCCGGGGACTTCGCCCTTCTATGCGGCGGTCTACAACATCCTGGACGGGAACGAGGAAAACCCGCGGATCATCAAGTTCGAGACCTTCGGGGCGGGGCTTGAGGCGTTGAAGGCGGGCGACGTGGACCTGACGCTGTCGGATTCGACGGCGGCCAACGGCTATGTCGCGGCGTCGAACGGCGGGCTGAAGATCATCGGCGAGCCGCTGGCGTCGGAAGACTTCGGCTTCATCTTCCCCAAGGGGTCCGAATTGGTCGCGCCGATCAACGCGGCGATTGCTTCGATGAAGGCTGACGGGACCCTGGATGCGCTGAACCAGAAGTGGTTCGTCGAATACAAGATGGGCGAATGAAGGCCGGCCCCCGGGGAATCCCGGGGGCATCCGCATGACCCCAAACGCCGAACCCGAGAAGGACTTTCCCTGGTGGCTGGTGATCCTTGCGGTCACCGGCCTTTGGCTTTTGTACAAGATGCTGGCCGACCCCTTCTATGCGGGGGCGCTGGCGGTCCTGTCCAAGGGGCTGGTGGTGACGCTGGCGGTGGCGGTGGTGGCCTATCTCGGGGCGTGCTGCATCGGGCTGGGGCTGGCGGTGATGGGGATGTCTCGCCACCTGGTGCTTCGCCAGGCGGCGCGGCTTTACATCGAGGTGATGCGGGGCGTGCCGATCATCGTGTTGCTCCTCTACGTCGCCTTCGTGCTGGTGCCGGGGGTGGTGGCCGGGGTGAATGCGCTGGCGGGCGACGAGGTGATGCGGACCCGCGACGTGCCGCTTCTTTGGCGGGCGGTCCTGGCGCTGATGCTGGCATACTCCGCCTTCCTGGCCGAGATCTTCCGGGCCGGTCTGCAGGCGGTGGACAAGGGTCAGATCGAGGCGGCGATGGCCTTGGGACTGAACGGCTGGCAGCGCTTCCGTCATGTTCGATTTCCTCAAGCTTTCCGGCTGATTTTGCCGCCGTTGGGCAATGATTTTGTGGCAATGGTGAAAGACTCGAGCCTGGTCGCGGTGCTGGGGATCTCGGACGTCGCGCAGCTGGCGAAGGTCACGGCGGCGGGGAACTTCCGGTATTTCGAGACCTACAACGTGGCGGCCTTCCTGTATCTGGTGATGACCATCGGGCTGTCCTTGCTGCTTCGCCGGTTCGAGGCGCGGATGCGGTCGCGCGGGCGGGACGGCAATTGATCGGAGCGCTGGCGCGCAAGTCTTTTGTCTCGTCGTCGGGCTGCGCCTCCTCCTCGGTTGATGGGGGTTTCACCCCAAACCCCCAGGATATTTCCGCCAGCATGAAAGGGCATGGGTGGACCTTGGTTCAGCGCGGGCCTAGCTTCGCCGGCAAAGGAGATTTGCGATGAACGTTCTTCTGGAAAACTGGGATACTCCGTTCGGGCTGCCGCCCTTTGCCCGGATCAAGGATGAGGATTTCGGGCCGGCTTTCGACGAGGCTCTGGGCCGCGCCCGGGCGGCGATTGGCGCGATCGCGGACGGGCCGGGGACCAGCTTTGCCGAGGTGATCGAGGCGCTGGAGCTGGCGGAAGGGGACCTCGACCGGGTGGCGGGGGTTTTCTACAACCTGGCCGGGGCCGACAGCACCGAGGCCCGCGAGGCGCTGATGCGGGAGCTGGCGCCGAAGATGTCGGCGTTTTCGTCGGAAGTGACGAACAACAAGACCCTCTTCGCCAAGATCGAGGCGCTCTGGCAGGGGCGCGAAGGCTTGGGGCTTTCTCCCGAGCAGTTGCGCGTGCTGGACCTTTACCGGCGGATGTTCGTCCGGTCGGGCGCGGCGCTGGAGGGGGAGGCGGCCGAGCGGTTGACGGCGGTCAAGGCGCGGCTGGCGGTTCTGGGGACGCAGTTCGGGCAGAACCTGCTGGCGGATGAGCGGTCGTGGTCGATGGAATTGTCCGAGGCTGACCTGGCGGCGCTGCCCGGCTTTGTCCAAGATGCCGCGCGGGCGGCGGGGGTGGAGAAGGGCACGGGGCCGGTCGTCACGCTGAGCCGGTCGCTGATCGTGCCTTTCCTGCAGTTTTCGCCGAACCGTGCGCTGCGGGAGAAGGCCTATGAGGCCTGGGTTGCTCGGGGTGCGAACGGCGGCGAGACGGACAACCGGGCCATCGCGGCCGAGATCCTGGCGCTGCGGCATGAGCGGGCGCAGCTGTTGGGTTACCCGGACTTTGCGGCCTTCAAGCTGGAGCCGGAGATGGCGAAGACGCCGGAGGCGGTGCGGGACCTCTTGATGCGGGTCTGGTCTCCTGCGCGAGGGAAGGCGCTGGCGGATGCAGGCGTCCTGGAGGCGATGCTGAAAGCGGACGGGTTCGTGGGGCCGCTGGAGCCCTGGGACTGGCGCTATTATTCGGAAAAGCGGCGCAAGGCCGAGCATGACCTGGATGAGGCGGCGCTGAAGCCCTACCTCTCGCTGGAGGCGATGCTGGGGGCGATGTTTGATTGCTCCGCGCGCCTCTTTGGGCTGGAATTCCGCGAGATCGAGGGTCCGTTCTACCATCCGGACGTGCGTGGCTGGGAAGTTACCCGTGGCGGTAACCACGTGGCGGTGTTCCTGGGCGACTACTTCGCGCGGGGGTCCAAGCGGTCGGGGGCCTGGTGTTCCGCCATGCGCTCGCAGCGGAAGCTGGGCGGAGACCAGCGGCCCATCGTGGTGAACGTCTGCAACTTCGCCAAGGGTGACCCCTGCCTTCTGTCCTATGACGACGCGCGCACGCTCTTCCACGAATTCGGCCATGCCCTGCACCAGATGCTGTCGGACGTGACCTATGGGTTCATCAGCGGGACCTCCGTGGCGCGGGACTTCGTGGAGCTGCCGAGCCAGCTTTATGAGCACTGGCTGGAGGTGCCCTCGGTTCTGGAAGCCCATGCGCGGCACCATGAGACGGGGGAGCCGATGCCCGCCGACATGCTGAAGCGGCTTCTGGATGCGGGGACCTATGACCAGGGCTTTGCGACGGTGGAGTTCGTCTCCTCGGCGCTGGTGGACCTGGAGTTCCATACCGGGGCGCCTCCGGCGGACCCGATGCAGAAACAGGCGGAGGTGCTGGAAGGCCTGGGGATGCCGCGCGCGATCCGGATGCGCCATGCGACGCCGCATTTTGCGCATGTGTTCAGCGGCGACGGCTATTCGGCGGGCTACTACAGCTACATGTGGTCCGAGGTGATGGACGCCGATGCCTTCGCGGCCTTCGAGGAGACGGGGGATGCCTTCGACCCGGAAACCGCCCGGAAGCTGGAGCGTTACATCCTGAGCGCGGGGGGTTCGGAAGAAGCCGAGGCGCTGTATCTGAAGTTCCGCGGCAAGATGCCGGGGGTCGAGGCGCTGCTCAAGGGCCGGGGGCTTCTGGACGCGGCCTGAGGGGGTGGAATGGACCTGTTGCGGACCTGGGACTCGGAGCAGGCGCTGGCGCATCTGATCGCGCTGGCGGTCGCCTATGTCCTGGCCTTGCCAATCGGCTGGAACCGCGAGCGCGAGGAGCGGAGCGCGGGGCTGCGGACCTTTCCGCTGGTGGCGATGGCCGCCTGCGGCTTCGTGATGATCGCGAACGAGGTGCTGGGGCCGGACAGCCAGCAGCATTCGCGCATCCTCGAGGGGCTGATGACCGGGATCGGCTTCGTCGGCGGGGGTGCGATCCTGAAGCAGGGCGACCGGGCGAAGGGGACGGCGACGGCGGCCAGCCTCTGGGCCACGGGGGCGATCGGGGCGGCGGTGGGTTATGGCCAGCTGGATATCGCGGTGATCCTGAGCCTGGTGACGGTCCTGACGCTGGTGCTGATGACGCCCTTGCGGCGCGTGGTGCAGGAGCGGGTGGAGGAGGACGACGCCTCTTAGCGCAAGGCACTGGGCGGCTGGCCGAACCGGGCGCGGAAGGCGCGGGAGAGGGTCGAGGGGCTGGAGAAGCCGGTCCTGAGGGCCACTTCGGCGATGGGGTGTCTGGTGTCGGTCAGCATCCGCCGGGCGGCCTGGAGGCGCAGGTCCAGCGCGTGGGCCGCGGGGGTGGTGCCGAGGGCCGTCTTGAAGAGCGACTCCAGGCGTCTTGATGATAGGCCGACGGCCTTTGCGGTGTCTGCTGCGGGTTCAGGGGTATCGATGCGGGCCTCCATCCGAGCCAGCGCGGCGGCGACGCGCGGGTCGAGCGCGGGGTCCTGGGGGGTGACTTGCGGCTCATGCCCCGGGCGGTGGGTCGCAAGGAAGCTGGCGGCGACCTGACGGGCGAGGGCGGCTCCGTGGCGGGAACGGATCAGGTGAAGCATGAAGTCCTGCGCGGGGGCGGCCCCGCTGATGGTCACGCGGTTGCGGTCGATCACGAAGCGGTCGGAGACGACGTCGATATGCGGGTGGGCGGCGGCGAGGTCCTCGAGGTCCTCCCAGTGCACGGTGGCGCGGTGGCCGTCGAGGAGGCCGGCGCGGGCCAGGACCCAAGGGGCGGCGTCGATGCCTCCCACAAGCTGGAAGCGGGGAGCGATGCGGCGGAGGTCGCGGATCAGGGGGCGGGTGGCGACTTCGGCCAGGCGGTAGCCGGCGATGACGATAAGCGCGTCGGCTCCGACCGCGTGGGAGAGGGGGCCGGAGGAGGGGAGTGAGATGCCGCAGGTCAGGGGGACGGGGGCTCCGTCGGGGGAGACGACGCGCCAGCGGTAGGCCTCGTGACCCAGGTGGCGGTTGGCGTTCCTCAGGGGGTCGAGGGCGCTTGCCACTTCCAGGATGGAGGCCTGGGGAAGCACGAGAAGCGCGATGGTCAGGGGATCGCGGGCAGGCTGGAAGATCGCGTTTTCCGTCATGCAGATTTCGTAAAGTGCAAAGCGGCGGCGCGCAAGGCGGCTATGGTGGGGGAAAGCCCTAGGGGAGGTCCGCGATGCCGCTGAACATGAACAAGGAAGTCTTCATCACCTGCGCCGTGACGGGGTCGGGGGGGACGCAGGACCGCTCGCCCCACGTGCCGCGCAGCCCGAAGCAGATTGCCGAGAGTGCGATTGCCGCGGCCAAGGCGGGGGCGGCGGTGGTGCATTGCCACGTGCGGGACCCGGAGACGGGGAAGCCCAGCCGCAAGCTGGAATACTACCGCGAGGTGACGGAGCGCATTCGCGACTCGGATACCGACGTGGTGCTGAACCTGACCGCCGGGATGGGCGGCGACATGTATTTCGACGGCACCGAGAAGATGACCGAGATGGCCGCGATCTCGGACATGTGCGGGGCCGAGGAGCGGGTGGCGCATATCGTCGAATGCCGGCCGGAGATTTGTACGCTCGACTGCGGCACGATGAACTTTGCCGAGGCGGACTACGTGATGGTCAACACCCCCGGCATGCTGCGCGACATGGCGAAGCGGATGACGGCGGCGGGGGTGCGGATCGAGATCGAGGCCTTCGACACGGGGCATCTGTGGCTGGCAAAACAGCTGCACTCCGAGGGCGTGATCCCCGACCCCGTGCTGGTGCAGCTCTGCATGGGCGTTCCGTGGGGGGCTCCGGATGACCTGAACACCTTCATGGCGATGGTGAACAACGTGCCTCAGGGCTGGCACTTCAGCGCCTTTGGGCTGGGGCGGAACGAGATGGCCTATGTCGCGGCGGCGACCATTGCGGGCGGGAACGTACGGGTGGGTCTGGAGGACAACCTCTGGCTCGAGAAGGGGGTCCTGGCGACCAATGCCCAGCTGGTCGAGCGCGCGGCGACGATCATCGAGAACCTGGGTGCGCGGGTGATTACTCCGGCCGAAGTGCGGGCGAAGCTGAAGCTGGAGAAGCGGGCTCCGGTAGGGAAATGAAGGCGCTTCTTGCGGCATTCTGTCTGGTCGGCCAGGCGGCAGCGGCCGAGTGCGTTGTCTTGGGCGATCTGGGTTATGTCGTCCCGCTTGACCTTCCCTATGACAAGGTTGTTGGCGAGCAGGAGGTGACGCTGGATCTTACCGCAACAGGTCTTGCGTTTACAGAAGTCAGCTTCTTTACATTTTCCGCGTTGGACTCGTTGGAGCCCTCGACGCTCGACAC
Source organism: Tabrizicola sp. (assembly GCF_041913445.1). Taxonomy (GTDB): domain Bacteria; phylum Pseudomonadota; class Alphaproteobacteria; order Rhodobacterales; family Rhodobacteraceae; genus Tabrizicola. The sequence goes on along the minus strand of NZ_JAYSFG010000011.1, from coordinate 54,120 downwards.
CAAAGCGCTGCCGAATGGCCTCAAGACCAAAGCGCTGCCGAATGGCCTCAAGCTGCATTATTCCACAGTCGTCGCCCCGTTAGGGGGGAATGCTGGCTCGCTTGCTACACTGGCCGGCTGGTTGGAGGGCGACATCCGATTGGGCGTCAGCTGCATGTCGCAAGAGGAAACTCCGAACCCGGAATGGTGTCTGCCGATTCTGGAAAAGCTTCGTCCCGAAGCTGACGGCTGCGAAAAGAAAGAGGACTGACATGGCACGCAAGGCGGCAATCATCGGGGGCGGGGTTATCGGCGGCGGCTGGGCTGCCCGGTTCCTGCTGAACGGGTGGGACGTGGGGGTGTTCGACCCCGATCCCGAGGCGGAGCGGAAGATCGCGGCGGTCATGGCCAACGCCCGGGCGGCTTTGCCTGCGCTGTCCGACGTGCCGATGCCGCCCGAGGGGAAGCTGACGTTCCACGGCACCATCGGTGAGGCGGTGGAGGGTGCGGAATACGTGCAGGAGTCTGTCTCGGAACGGATCGAGCTGAAGCACAAGGTCTATGCCCAGCTGCAGCAGGCCAATCCGGGGGTGCTGATCGGCTCTTCGACCTCGGGCTTCAAGGCGTCCGACCTGCAGAAGGGAAGCCCCGCGCCGGAGAACATCATCGTCGCGCATCCGTTCAACCCGGTTTACCTGCTGCCGTTGTCGGAGGTTTCGGGGTCGGAGAAGAACCCTCCGGCGGTCGTGGAAAAGACCGTGCAGATCATGAAGGACATCGGGATGTTCCCCCTGGTGATCCGCCACGAGATCGACGCCTTCATCGGCAACCGCTTCCTGGAAGCCGTCTGGCGCGAGGCGCTGTGGATGCTGAAGGACGGGATCGCCACCACCGAAGAGATCGACGAGGCGATCCGCATGGGCTTTGGCCTGCGCTGGGGGCAGATGGGCCTGTTCGAGACCTACCGCATTGCCGGCGGCGAGGCCGGGATGCGGCACTTCATGGCCCAGTTCGGCCCGGCGCTGAAATGGCCCTGGACGAAGCTGATGGACGTGCCGGAGTTCAACGACGAGCTGGTGGACCTGGTGGCGAACCAGTCCGACGCGCAGTCCGGGATGTATGGCATCCGCGAGCTGGAGCGCATCCGCGACCGGAACCTGGTGGGCTTCCTGCGCGCCTTGAAGGAACGGAACTGGGGGGCTGGGAAGGTCCTGAAGGAGCACGATGAGCGCCGTGCGGCCGCCTTCCATGCCGAGATGCAGAAAGGCCTCGATACGGGGGCAAAGGCAGCTCCGCTGGTCATGTGGCAGGGGCAGGTCCTGCCGGGCTGGATCGACTACAACGGCCACATGACGGAAAGCCGCTATTATTTTGCGAACTCCGAGACGGTCGACAACTTCCTGCGCATGATCGGCGCGGGGATGGATTACGTGGCGGCGGGGCACTCCTATTACTCGGCAGAGACGCATATCCGCCATCTGGGCGAGGCGAAGCTGGGGGATCAGCTGCGCGGGGAGCTGCAGATCATTTCGGCGGACGAGAAGCGGTTCCGGTCCTTCGTGCGGATCATGAAGGGTGAAACCTGCGTGGCGACGGTGGAGCAGCTGTGCCTGCACGTCGACATGAGGGCGGGCAAGACGGTTCCGGCCTCGGCGGAGGTCTGGGGACGGTTGCAGGCGGTCGCGCAGGCCCATGCCGGGTTGCCGCTACCCGAGGGCGCGGGGCGGGCTGTCGGACAAGCGAGGGCGTGATGGATTTCGGACTGACCGAAGAACAGCGGATGATCGTCGACACGACGCGGGCCTTCGTGGAGACCGAGCTTTATCCGCATGAACAAAGGGTCGAGCGGACCGGGGTGCTGCCGCTGGAGCTGATCAAAGAGATCCAGCAGAAGGCGATGGCGGCGGGGCTTTATGCCGCGAACATGCCGGTCGAGGTCGGGGGGGCGGGGCTCGATACGCTGTCCTGGCTGCTCTACGAAAAGGAACTGGGCCGGGCGAACTACGCGCTCCACTGGACCTGCGTGGCGCGGCCGTCGAACATCCTGCTGGCGGGGAATGCCGAGCAGCGCGAGCGGTATCTGATGCCCTGCATCCGGGGCGAGACCTGGGATTGCCTCGCCATGACCGAACCCGGCGCGGGGTCGGATTTGCGGGGCATGAAGGCTTCGGCGCGCCTGGATGGCGGGGACTGGGTGCTGAACGGGACGAAGCATTTCATTTCGCACGCGGACCTCGCGGGGTTTGCGATCGTCTTCATGGCAAGTGGCGAGGAACAGACCCCGAAGGGTGCGAAGAAGCTGATCACGGCGTTCTTCGTGGACAAGGGGACCCCGGGCTTCACGGTGCGCGAGGGGTATCGCAACGTCTCGCACCGCGGCTACACGAACGCGGTGCTGGAGTTCGACGACTGCCGCGTTCCGGCGGCGAACGTGCTGGGCGAGGTGCACAAGGGGTTCGAGGTCGCGAACTCCTGGCTGGGCGCGACGCGGTTGCAGGTGGCTTCGACCTGCCTGGGGCGGGCGGAGCGGGCGCTGGGGCATGCGGTGGCCTATGCGGCCGAGCGGAAGCAGTTCGGCCAGCAGATCGGCAAGTTCCAGGGGGTGTCGTTCAAGCTGGCCGACATGGCGATGGAGCTGAAGGCGGCGGAGTTGCTGACGCGGGAAGCGGCCTGGAAATACGATCAGGGCACGGTCACCGAGGCCGACATGTCGATGGCGAAGCTCAAGGCGACCGAGGTCCTGGCGATGGTGGCGGACGAGGCGATCCAGATCCACGGCGGCATGGGGTTGATGGACGAGCTGCCCTTGGAGCGGATCTGGCGGGACAGCCGGGTGGAGCGGATCTGGGAGGGCACGTCCGAGATCCAGCGGCACATCATCAGCCGGGAATTGCTGAGGGCGGTCGGGGGATGAACCGTCGGACCGGGGGCCAGCCCCCGGACCCCCGGGATATTTGAGGACGAAGAATGCAGGCTTTTCCAGTTTTCGGTAACCGCGCGTTAACGTTAATGCGCGATTCTGTGCACACGGTACAGGCGGGGACGCCGATGACCGTGACGTGGAATGGCACCTCGCTTCGGGCTCCGGGGCGGGGTGTTCTCATTCTTCGTCCCCAAATATCCCGGGGGTCCGGGGGCTGGCCCCCGGCGCTTGATGCAG
>NZ_JAYSFG010000011.1:0-50971 GCF_041913445.1 Tabrizicola sp. | reverse complement strand
CTTCAGACCCCCCCCCCCCCGCCGGGGGGGGGGGGGCCCCCCCCCCCCCCCGCTTGATGCAGCAGGGCGAGGCCGCGCATGAGCCGTCTCGACCGCCTGCTTCGCCCGCGCCACATTGCCGTCCTGGGCGCAGGCTGGGCGCTGAATGTCATCGAACAGTGCCGGAAGATGGGCTTCCAGGGGCCGGTCTGGCCGGTGCATCCGACCAAGGCAGAGATCGGGGGGCTCAAGGCCTATGCCTCGCTGGCCGACCTGCCCGAGGCGCCGGATGCCGTGTTCATCGGGGTGAACCGGTTTGCGACCATCGACGTGGTGGCCGAACTGGCCGCGATGGGGGCAGGCGGAGCGATCTGTTTTGCCTCCGGTTGGACCGAGGCTGGGGAGCCGGGGCTGCAGGACAAGCTTATCGCCGCCGCGGGCGACATGCCGATCCTGGGGCCTAACTGTTATGGGGTGATCAACTACCTGGACGGTGCCCTTTTGTGGCCGGACCAGCATGGGGGCGTCCCGGTGGATAAGGGCGTGGCGCTGGTCAGCCAGTCGTCGAACATCGTCATCAATCTGGGGATGCAGCAGCGGGGCTTGCCGGTGGCCTATGTCGCCTGCCTGGGCAATGCCGCCGTGGTGGGGCTGGCGGAGCTGACCGGGGCGCTGCTGGATGATCCCCGCGTGACGGCGGTGGGGCTTTACATCGAGGGGATCGACGATGCCCCGGCCTTCGCCGCGCTGGCCGAGAAGGCGCGGGCCTTGGGCAAGGGGGTGGTGGTGATCAAGTCGGGGAAGACCGAGCTGTCGCGGACGGCTGCGGCCTCGCATACGGCCTCCTTGGCCGGGGGAGGGGCGGCGTCCAGCGCCTTCCTGCGGCAGATCGGGGTGGCGGAGGTCAATACGCCGTCGGAACTGATCGAGACGCTGAAGATCTTCCACGTCCACGGGCCGCAGATCGGGACCAGGCTGTGTTCGCTGTCCTGTTCGGGCGGGGAGGCGGGGCTGGTGGCGGATCTGGCGGCGCCCTTCGGGATCGACTTCCCGGCGGTGCCGCAGGCCACGCACGATCGCCTGTTTGCCGTGCTGGGAGAGATCCCGACGATCTCCAACCCCTTGGATTACCATACCTTCATCTGGGGGGATGGGCCGAAGACCACGGAAGTCTTCAGCTCGATGCTCGACGCTTACGATGCCGGCATCTACATCATCGACGCGCCTCGGGCGGACCGGTGTGACCCTTCGGGCTATGATCCGGCCTTTGCCGCCATCGTCGCGGCGCAGAAGGCCACCGGGAAGATCGCCTTCCCTGTCGCCTCGATGGCCGAGAACTTCGGCGAGGGCCGGGTGCAGGCAATGATGGCGGACGGTGTCTGCGCGCTTCTGGGGCTGGAGACGGCGCTGGCCGCGATCAAGGCGGCGCAGACGCCTCCCGGCGTGGCGGGGTGGCGGCCGGTGGCGGCGCTGGCGCCACGCGAGACGGCGATGGTGACAGAGGCCGAGGGGAAGGCTCTGCTCGCCAGCGCGGGGGTGGCGGTGCCGAAGTCCACAAGCGCGACAAGCCTGTCGGCACTGGATTTGGCGGGGTTAACCCCGCCCTACGTGCTGAAGGGCCTTGGCTTTGCCCACAAGACCGAGGCGGGGGCGGTGCGGCTGGGGCTCGCTTCGCTGGAGGGGCAGGCAGAGATGCCGGGGGCCTCGGGCTATCTCGTCGAGGAGATGGTGACGGGGGCGGTGGCCGAGGTCCTGCTGGGCCTCCGGCGCGACCCGGTCTATGGGGTCACGCTGACCCTTGGCATGGGCGGGGTGACGGCCGAGGTGCTGGCCGATACGGTGACGCTGGTGCTGCCGGTGACGGAGGCCGAGGTGCTGGAGGCGGCACGGGACCTGCGGCTTTGGCCGCTTCTGGACGGCTATCGGGGGAGACCCAAGGCGGACATGGCGGCAGTGGCGGCGATGGCGGTGCGGTTGGGCGACCTGATGTTGGTCGACGAAAGCCTTGAGGAAATCGAGATCAATCCGGTCATGGTCCGCGAAGCGGGTGCCGTGGCGGTGGATGCGCTGGTCAGGAGGGTGTGATGCCAGAGATGCAGATGCGGACCGAGGGGCCGATCAAGACGCGGCGGGAAGGCGCCATCCTGGAGGTCACGCTGGACGTGCCCAAGGCCAATGCGATCAGTCTGGCGACGAGCCGGGTGATGGGGCTGGCCTTCCGGGACTTCCGGGATGATGACAGCCTGCGGGTCTGCATCCTGCGCGCGGCGGGGGAGAAGTTCTTTTGCCCGGGCTGGGACCTGAAGGCCGCCGCCGAGGGCGATGCTGTGGATGGCGATTATGGCGTGGGGGGCTTTGGCGGGCTGCAGGAGCTGCCAAACCTCAACAAGCCGGTGATCGCGGCGGTGCAGGGCATCTGCTGTGGGGGCGGGCTGGAGCTGGCCTTGTCGGCGGACCTGATCCTCTGTTCAACCAACGCCACCTTCGCCCTGCCGGAGATCCGGTCGGGCACCGTCGCCGATGCGGCCTCGATCAAGCTGCCGAAGCGCATTCCCTATCACGTGGCGATGGACCTTCTGCTGACGGGCCGCTGGTTCGACGCCGAGGAGGCCTTCCGCTGGGGGTTGATCAAGGAGGTCTGCGCTCCGGAGGAGCTGATGGCGAAGGCCTGGGACCTGGCGCGGTTGTTGGAGAGCGGGCCGCCGCTGGTCTATGCCGCGATCAAGGAAGTGGTGCGCGAGGCGGAGAACATGCGCTTCCAGGATGCGCTGAACCGGATCACCAAGCGGCAGATGCCGACGGTGGACCGGCTTTATTCCAGCGAGGATCAGCTGGAGGGCGCGCGCGCCTTTGCCGAAAAGCGCGACCCGGTGTGGAAAGGACGCTAGGGTAGGGTGGGCGGTACCGCCACCCTACGCAAGTGCATCCATCCTGCCGCAGGTTCCGATGGCCAACCACGACTACACGACCCGCATTCTCTGGACCGGCAATCGGGGCGAGGGCACGGCGCATTACAAGGCCTATGACCGGACCTGGGACATCGCGGTGCCGGGGAAGGCCGTGGTGCACTGTTCCAACGACCCGCTGCTGGGGGGAGATCCGGCGAAGATGAACCCCGAGGACCTCCTGCTCTCGGCGCTCTCGGCCTGTCATATGCTGTGGTATCTGCATTACGCGAGCGATGCGGGGATCGTGGTGACGTCCTATTCCGACGCGCCCCTGGGCGTGGGCGAGGTCGGTCGCGGCGGCGCGGGGCGGTTCGTCAAGGTGACGCTGCGGCCGCATGTGACGGTGGCGGCGGGGACGGACCTTGCGGCGGCCGAGGCGATCCACCACCGCATCCACGAGGTCTGCTTCATCGCCCGGTCGGTGAACTTTCCCGTGGACTACGCGCCGACTTTCGCCGTGGGTTGAAGCGCTTTTGAAAAGGAGCGCCTTTCGGCGCGAAGACTCCTTGTCTCGGCTTTGCGCGTGAAGGACGCGCAAAGCCTCGGTCGCGTGCCTCCGGCGGGGATATTTGCTGCCAGGTGAAAGGGGTGGGTCACGGCTGCGACATGGGATGTCGGAGAATGACCATTCCAAAGCGAGGTGCGCGCTTAGGTTGGCCGCCGAAGCCTTGGGGGCCGGGATGGACGAGACGGATTACATCATCGTGGGCGCGGGCTCGGCGGGCTGCGTGCTGGCCGAACGGCTGACCGCCTCGGGCAAGCACAAGGTGACCGTGCTGGAAGCGGGCGGGTCGGACCGGCGGTTCTTCGTGCAGCTGCCCCTGGGCTACGGGAAGCTCTTCTACGATCCGGCGGTGAACTGGCTTTACAAGACCGAGCCCGACCCGGGGCTGGCGGGCGCGCGGGACCACTGGCCGCGGGGCAAGGTGCTGGGCGGGTCGTCCAGCATCAACGCGATGGTCTGGATCCGGGGCCACCGGGCGGATTACGAGGATTGGGGGCGCGACAACCCCGGCTGGGGCTGGGAGGAGTGTCTGGCGGCCTATCGGGCCCTGGAGGACAACGAGGCGGGGGGCGATGCCTTCCGGGGGAAGGGCGGGCCGCTTTTCATCTCGGCCAACCGTTCGGGCCTGCATCCCTTGGTTCCGTCCTACATCGCGGCCTGTGGTGAGGCCGGGTTGGCGGAGAACCCGGATTTCAACGGCGCGGTGCAGGAAGGCGCGGGCGTCTACCAGATGACGATCAAGGGCGCGCGGAGGAACTCGGCCGCGCGGGCCTTCCTGCGGCCGGCGATGAAGCGGTCGAACCTGACTGTGGTCACGGGGGCGCTGGCGACGCGGGTGGTGATCGAAGGCGGCCGGGCCGTGGGGGTGGAGTATCGGCGGGGCGGCGAGACGCGGGTCTTGCGGGCACGGGCCGAGGTCATTCTGGCGGGGGGCGCGATCAACTCGCCGCAGTTGTTGCAGCTCAGTGGGATCGGGCCGGGGGCATTGTTGCAGTCGCTGGGGATCCCGGTGGTTCTGGACAATCCGAACGTCGGCGATCACCTCAGCGACCACCAGGGCATCAACTACACTTGGTCGATGAAGGTCCCGACCTACAATGACGAGCTTCGGCCCTGGTGGGGAAAGCTGCGCGCGGGTCTGCAGTATTTCATCGGCGGCGGCGGGCCGCTGGCGAAGTCGATCAACCACGGCGGCGGGTTCTTCCGCACGCGGGCGGACCTCGACCGGCCGAACATGCAGCTTTATTTCCAGGCCTTCTCGACCCTGATCCCGCGTGAGGGCGAGCGGCCGGTGCTGAACCCGGACCCCTGGTCGGGGATGTCGATCGGGCTTTCAAACTGCCGCCCGACCAGCCGGGGCCACATCCGCCTGCGGACCGCACGGGCCGAGGATCACCCGGTGATCACCGCCAACGCCTTTTCCACGAACAACGACGTCGAGGAAATGCTGGCCGCCGTGAAGTTTCTCCGCCACATCGCCGCGCAACCGGCGATGGCGCGGCTGATCAAGGAGGAGCTGCGGCCGGGGCCCGAGGTGGTGACGGACGACCAGCTCATCGCCGATTTCCGCGCGCGGTCGGGGACGGTCTACCACCCAAGCTGCACCTGCCGGATGGGGCGGGACTCGGCCGCCTCGGTCGTGGATGCGGGGCTGAGGGTGCATGGCATCGGCGGATTGCGGGTGATCGATGCCAGCGCCTTCCCGAACATCATCGCGGGGAACACCAATGCTCCGGCCATGCTGATGGGCTGGAAGGGCGCGGAGCGGGTGCTGGCCGACGCGCGGTGATGCCGGAAGCCCGGCTGGCGGCTTTGCGAGGCCTGACCGGTCTTTTCGGAACAATTGCCGGCTGATCGGGTTCAGAGCCTCGAACAGCGCGGCGTTTGTCAACCGGACGCGACGGCATGTGGAACATCAGCGGTTTTTCCGGTTTCCCCGATGGCCTTGGGATCGGCACCCGCCACTGTCCCGTCAACGTCCGCGCTGTTCGCCCTCCCTTATTCGCCCCTCGGAAAGCGCTTGCTCTCCTCCAGCACGTTCAGGTCCATGTGGTTGCGCATGTAGCGTTCCGACGCCGCGCGGAGCGGCTGGTGGTCCCAGGGGAAGTAGGCGCCGTTGCGTAGCGCCTCGTAGACCACCCAGCGGCGAGCCTGGCTTTCGCGGACCTGGGCGTCGTAGGCGGCGAGGTCCCAGCGTTTGTCGGCAAGTGTACGGAAGTGCTGCAGGACGGGCTCGGCGCGCGAGTCCTGGGCTAGGTTTTGCGTCTCGCCCGGGTCGTTCGCCACGTCGAACAGTTGCTCCGGGTCGGCGGGGCAGCGGATGTATTTCCAGGCTCCTTCGCGGAGGGCGACCATCGGGGTGATGGTGCCTTCGGCGGCGTATTCCATCGCCACCGGGGCGCGGGCCGCTCCGTTCGCCACGGGGATCAGGTTCACGCCCTCGGTCCAGGGGGCCACCTCCTCCATCGAGATGCCGGCCAGCGCGGCCAGGGTGGGGGCTAGGTCGATGGAGCTGACCGGGGTTTCCACCAGACCTGCGGGCATCTCGGGCGCGGCGATCATCAGGGGGACGCGGGCAGAGCCTTCGAAGAAGTTCATCTTGAACCACAGGCCCTTTTCCCCAAGCATCTCGCCATGGTCCGACAGGAAGACGACGTGGGCCTCCTGCCTTGTGGCTTCGAGGACAGCAAGAATCTCGCCGATCTTGTCGTCAATGTAGCTGATGTTGGCGAAATAGGCCCGCTTGGCGCGGCGGATGTGGTCGGGGGTGATCTCCATCCCGCGCCAGTCGCAGGCGTCCATCAGGCGTTTGGAATGGGGGTCCATATCCTCATAGGCCACCGGTTCCGGCGGTTCGCATTCCGGGGCGCCTTCGTAGAGGTCCCAGTATTTGCGGCGGGCGACGAAGGGGTCGTGCGGGTGGGTGAAGCTGACGGTCAGCGCCCAGGGACGGGGATCGGCCCCGCGCGACAGGTCGTAGATCTTCTGGATCGCCTGGAAGGCCACGTCGTCGTCGTATTCGTACTGGTTGGTGATCTCGGCCACGCCCGCCCCGGTGACGGAGCCGAGGTTGTGGTACCACCAGTCGATCCGCTCGCCCGGTTTGCGGTAGTCCGGGGTCCAGCCGAAATCGGCGGGGTAGATGTCGGTGGTGAGGCGCTGCTCGAAGCCGTGCAGCTGGTCGGGGCCGACGAAGTGCATCTTGCCGGAAAGCGCCGTCTGATAGCCCGCCCGGCGCAGGTGGTGGGCGTAGGTCGGGATGTCCGAGGCGAATTCTGCGGCGTTGTCGTAGACGCGGGTGCGGGAGGGGAGTTGGCCCGACATGAAGCTCGCCCGCGCCGGGGCGCAAAGGGGCGAGGCTGTGTAGCAGTTCCTGAAGCGGGCCGAGCGGGCGGCGAGGCGCTTCAGGTTCGGGGCGTGCAGGAACTCCGCGGGGCCGTCGGGGAAGAGCGTCCCGTTCAGCTGGTCGACCATCAGGATCAACAGGTTGGGCTTGGTCATCTTCCGGTCCTTCCGTGCTTTGACCGCCTGTCTAGCCGGTAGGGCGCGGGCGTCTGGCCCCCGACCGACCCGCCCCTGTCGAAAGCGTCACGCGGGCTGGGTGCCGCCCGTGGCTTCCGTCACCTGGTCCGCCGCCGCCCGGACCAGCGCACCGATCCGGGTGGCGTCCGACAGACCCATCCGGAAGGCGGGACCCGAGACGGAGAGCCCCGCCACCGGCTCGCCATGCGCGTTGAAGATCGGGGCGGCGACGCAGCGCATCCCCTCGGCGCGTTCCTGGTCGTCGATGGAGAAGCCCCGGTCGCGGGTGCGGTTCAGGTCGCGGAGGAGGGCCGAGTCGCTGGTGAGGGTCAGGGAGGTGAACTTCTCCAACCCCTTGCGGGCGAAGATGCCGCGGGCCTTCTCCTCTGGATACCAGGCGAGGAGCGCCTTGCCGATCCCGCTGGAGTGCATCGGCGCGCGGGTGCCGGGCGGGAAGAAGGCGCGGATCGCCTCGTAGGTTTCGACCTGGGCCACGAAGAAGACCTCGTCCTTGACCTCGATGCCAAGGTTCGCGGTCTCCCCGGTTTCGCGCATGAGCGCGTCCATCGGCTGGCGGGCGCGTTCGACGACCTTGGTGCGGCGCAGGAAGGCCGAGCCCACGCGGAAGGCGCCGGGGCCGATGTGCCAGAACTGGCCGGGTTCCTCGACCTCGACCATGCCGTGGCCCTGTAGGGTGACAAGCGCGCGGAAGACGGTGGCGATGGCCTCGCCGGTGTCTTCGGCGATTTCCGAGAGGGTCCGCCCGGGGTTCAGGGCGACGAAGGACAGGATGTCGAGGCCCCGGTCCAGCGCCTGCACGGTGTTCTGGTCGGTCTTGTCATTGAACGCCTTCGGGCGGCCGCGGGGTTTCTGGGCCATCGGGGCCTCCTGTTCGTGAAAAAGCACAAGTCATTGAGTGGACAAGGGAATAGCACGGGACTGTGACAGTGAAAAATCTTTTCGAAAAAATTGTGCGGATTGGCCGCAGGGCGTAGCTTTTCCGGGCGATCTTTCAGGGAGTTGCCCGATGTCCATGCAGAACCCGGTTTTCATCCCCGGCCCGACGAACATCCCCGACTCGGTGCGGAAGGCCTGCGACATGGGCACTTTGGACCACCGGAGCCCGGCCTTCGCGCGGCTGTTCAAGCCGGCGGTGGAAGGGGTGCGGCGGGTGTTGCGGATGGATCAGGGTGAGGTCATCGTGATCCCCTCTACCGGCACTGGCGGCTGGGAGGCGGCGGTGACGAACACCTTGTCCCCCGGCGACACGGTGCTGGCGGCGCGGTTCGGGATGTTCAGCCACCGCTGGATCGACCTCTGCCAGCGGCACGGGCTGGAGGTGCAGATCATCGAGACGCCTTGGGGCCAGGGTGCTCCCGTGGCGCAGATCGAGGCGGCGCTGCGGGCGGACCGGGCGGGCAGGATCAAGGCGGTGCTGGCGACCCACAACGAGACGGCGACCGGCGTGAAGTCCGACATCGCAGGCATCCGGGCGGCGATGGATGCGGCCGGGCATGGCGCGCTGCTGTTCGTGGACGGGGTGTCGTCCATCGCCTCGATGCCCTTCGACTTTGCGGGCTGGGGCGTGGATATCGCCGTGGCGGGAAGCCAGAAGGGCTTCATGCTGCCTGCGGGCCTGGCGATCCTGGGCGTCTCGCCCAAGGCCATCGCGGCGATGGAGACGGCGAAGCTGCTGCGGACCTTCTTTGATTTCAAGGACATGCTCGCGTCCTATGCCCGTGGCGGCTACCCCTATACGCCCGCCGTGGGGCTGATCGCGGGCCTTGCGCATTCCATCGACCTTCTGGAGATCGAGGGGCTGGAGAACGTCTATGCCCGCCACCACCGTCTTGCGGAAGGCGTCCGTCGGGCGGTGTTTGCCTGGGGGATGACGCCCTATGCGGCCTCGGCGGACCTGTATTCGGACACGGTGACGGCGGTGAAGGTGCCTGCCGGGTGCGATGGGACGGCCCTCGTGCAGTTGGCGGCCAGCAAGTACGGCATGGCTTTCGGCGTGGGTCTCGGTGAGGTCGCGGGCAAGGTGTTCCGGATCGGACATCTGGGGATGCTGACCGAGGCGATGGTGCTCTCGGGCCTGTGCGTCGCCGAGATGTGCATGGCGGATCTTGGCTGGAAGGTCGAACTTGGGTCAGGCGTGGCGGCGGCGCAGGAGTACTATCGCGGGACGGTTCCGGCCCTGGCGATGGCGGCGGAGTGAAGGGCAAATCTTTTCGAAAAGATTTGCAAAATCCTTCGAAGGATTTTGGCCCCCAGCGGAAAGGGCAGGAAAATGAAGGACATGAACGGATTGCAGATCCCCACCTACGATGACATGCTGGCCGCACACGACCGCATCCGCCCGCACATCCGCCAGACCCCGGTCCGCACCTCGGACTACCTGAACGAACTCAGCGGAGCCGAGCTCTTCTTCAAATGCGAGAATTTCCAGGAACCGGGCGCCTTCAAGGTGCGCGGTGCGGCCAACGCGGTCTTCGGACTGACCGATGACCAGGCCAAGCTGGGCGTCGCCACCCATTCCTCCGGCAACCACGCTTCTTGCCTCAGCTATGCCGCGATGCTGCGCCGCATCCCCTGCAACGTGGTCATGCCCCGCACCGCGCCGCAGGCGAAGAAGGACACCGTGCGCCGTTACGGGGGGGTGATCACCGAATGCGAACCCTCCACTTCCAGCCGCGAGGCGACCTTTGCCGAGGTCCAGGCCCGCACCGGCGGTGACTTCGTCCATCCCTACAACGACCCTCGCGTGATCGCCGGGCAGGGCACCTGCTCGCGTGAGTTCATGGAGCAGACCGGGGGCCTGGATATGGTCGTGGCCCCCATCGGCGGCGGCGGGATGATCTCGGGCACCTGCCTGACGCTCTCCACCCTCGCGCCCGAGACGAAAGTGATCGCCGCCGAGCCGGAACAGGCCGACGACGCCTATCGCAGCTTCAAGGCCGGGCATATCATCGCCGACGACGCGCCGAAGACCATCGCGGACGGCCTCCTGGTGCCGCTAAAGGACCTGACCTGGAACTTCGTGTCGACCCACGTCAGCGAGATCTACACGGCCTCGGAGCAGGAAATCGTCGACGCGATGAAGCTGACATGGAAGCACCTGCGAGTCGTCATGGAACCCTCCAGCGCGGTGCCGCTGGCCGTGGTCCTGAAGAACCGCGCGGCCTTCCGGGGCAAGCGGGTGGGCATCATCATCACCGGCGGCAACGTCGACCTGGACAAACTTCCCTGGATGAAAGGCTGAAGACCATGAACAAGCACACGGATTTTCAAGGGCTTGAGGTGGGCTACGACATCCCGGCTCTGCCGGGGATGGACGAGGCGGACATCCAGACCCCCTGCCTGATCCTCGACCTCGACGCGCTGGAGCGGAACATCGTCAAGATGGGCGGCTACGCGAAGGCGCACGGGATGCGGCACCGGGTGCATGGCAAGATGCACAAGTCGGTCGACGTGGCCAAGCTGCAAGAGCGGCTCGGTGGCGCGGTTGGCGTCTGCTGCCAGAAGGTCAGCGAGGCCGAGGTCTTTGCCCGCGGCGGGATCAAGGACGTGCTGGTGTCGAACCAGGTGCGCGACCTGGCGAAGATCGACCGTCTGGCGCGGCTGCCGAAGCTGGGCTCGCGGACCATTGTCTGCGTGGACGATGTGACGAACGTGGCGGACCTGTCGGAGGCGGCGGTTCGCCACGGCACGCAGTTGGAGGTCTTCGTCGAGATCGACTGCGGCGCGGGCCGTTGCGGGGTGAAGACGCCGGAGGAGGTGGTGGCCATCGCCAAGGCTGTGGCGGCGGCGCCGGGGCTGAAGTTCACCGGCATCCAGGCCTATCAGGGCGCGATGCAGCACATGGACAAGTATGAGGACCGGAAGGCCAAGCTCGACGCCGCCATCGCCCAGGTGAAGGCCTGCGTCGACGCGCTGGAGGCCGCGGGGCTGAAGCCGGAACTCGTGTCGGGCGGGGGCACGGGCTCCTACTATTTCGAAAGCAATTCCGGGGTCTACAACGAGCTTCAGTGCGGCTCCTACGCCTTCATGGATGCGGACTACGGCCGCATCCTCGACAAGGACGGCCGCCGGATCGACCGGGGCGAATGGGAGAATGCGCTGTTCATCCTGACCTCGGTCATGAGCCATGTGAAGGCCGACAAGGCCATCGTGGACGCGGGCCTCAAGGCGCAGTCGGTGGACTCGGGGCTTCCGGTGATCTTCGGGCGCGACGATGTGAAATACGTCAAGTGCAGCGACGAACATGGAGTCGTCGAGGACCCGCAGGGCGTGCTGAAGGTGAACGACAAGCTGCGGCTCGTCCCCGGCCACTGCGATCCGACCTGCAACGTGCATGACTGGTACGTTGGCGTCCGGAACGGCAAGGTCGAAAGCGTCTGGCCTGTCTCGGCCCGCGGCAAGGCCTATTAAGCCTTTCATCTTTGTCCAAGTATCCCACGGGGGTCCGGGGGTGTGAAACCCCCGGTCCAACGCCTGTCGCAAAGGACCGCCCCATGCTCATCGTCCCCGAGGCCCTGATCGCCTCGCTCGTCACCCCCGAAGACGCCTTCCGCGCGGTCGAGGCCTGCTTTGCCGCGATGGCGCGGGGCGAGGCCTACAACTTCCCCGTGGTGCGCGAGGCGCTGGGCGAGGGGCGGCAATATGGCTTCAAGTCCGGCCTCGACCGGGCAGGGGGGCAACTCGGCGTGAAGGCCGGGGGGTATTTCCCGGGGAACGCCGCGAAGGGGCTGATTAACCACCAGTCTTCGGTCTTCCTGTTCGATCCCGACACCGGGCGCCCCGTGGCGATGGTGGGGGGAAACCTTCTGACGGCCCTCAGGACGGCGGCGGCATCGGCCATCGCCATCGACCGGCTGGCCCGGCCGGAGGCGCATGTTCTGGGCATTGTCGGCGCGGGGCATCAGGCGGGGTTCCAGCTTCGCGCCGCCGCGCGGGTGCGGCGGTTCGAGCGGGTGATCGCCTGGAACCTGCACCCGGAGATGCTGCCGAAGCTCGGCGCGGTGGCTGCCGAACTGGGCCTGCCGTTCGAGGCGGTGGACCTGCCCCGGATGCGCGAGGCCGAGGTGATCGTGACCATCACCTCGTCCCCCGCTGCAAGTCTTCTGGCCGAGCACGTTTCACCCGGCACGCACCTGTCCTGCATGGGCACGGACACCAAGGGCAAGCAGGAGGTCGACCCGGCCCTGGTCGCCGGTGCGTCGGTCTTCACCGATGAGGTGGCGCAGTCGGTCACCATCGGCGAGGCGCAGCACTCGGTAGGGGCGGGGCTGATGGATGCCTCAGCCATCGTGCCGCTGGGGGATGTGTTGATCGGCAAGCACCCGGGGCGGCGGACAGGGGACGAGATCACGCTCTTCGACGGGACGGGCGTGGGTTTGCAGGACCTTGCCGTGGCGGCGGTCGCGGTCCAGCTCGCACGGGAGCGGGGCCTCGGGATCGAGGTCGGGGTCTGAGCGCCGATTTCTTCGAAGAAATCGGACCGGAGTTTTCGAAAACTCCGGGGCGCCCGGGCCGGATTGTGCGGGGAACAAGATGGCCGTTGAAGCCCTCACGCGGCCGTGGTGAGACTGCGCCGGACGGGGCGGGAGTGCGCGATGCGGGTCTTCATCAACGGGTTCGGGCGGATCGGGCGGTCGGTGCTTCGGGCCTTCCTGCTGGACCCCGGGAACTGGCGGGGCCTGGAGATCGTCGGGATCAACGAAATCGCGGCACCCGAGATGTGCGCCTATCTCTTCGAGTACGACAGTGTCTTCGGTCCCTGGCGTGGATCGGTCTCGCTGGAGGGCGGGGCGCTTGTCGTCGATGGGCGGCGGGTGCCGCTTCATCGGACGGCGGACCTCTCGACGCTGGATCTGGCTGGCGTCGACCTCGTAATGGAATGCACCGGCCGCGCCGAGGCGCGGGAGGTGGCGGAGCGGGGGCTGCGCGCGGGGGCGGGGCGGGTGCTGGTCTCGGGGCCGTCCGGGGCGGCGGATGTGACGGTCGTGCTCGGGGCCAACGAGGGGGTGCTGGGCGACCAGAGGGTCGTTTCGAACGCTTCCTGCACGACGAATGCGCTGGCTCCGCTGGCGAAGCTGATCCACCGGAACTGGGGGATCGTGACGGGGTCGATGACGACGGTCCACTGCTACACCGGCAGCCAGCCGACGGTGGATGCCCCGGCCGCCGACTATCCGAGAAGCCGGGCGGCGGCGCTGTCGATGGTGCCGACCACGACCTCGGCGGCGCGGCTTCTGGACGGGGTACTGCCCGAGATCGCAGGGCGGATCGTGGCGCAGGCGGTGCGGGTACCGGTGGCCTCGGTCTCTTGCGTCGACTTCCATCTGGTGACCGAGAGGCGGCCCGATGTGGAGGAGGTCAATGCGGTCTTCCGTGCGGCGGGGGGCGTGATCGGGGTGACGGACCGGCCCTTGGTCTCGACCGACCTGCGGGCGCGGGCGGAGTCGGTGGTGATGGCCTGCCCGGAGACCAAGGTCTCGGCCGGGGGGATGCTGCGGGTCTTCGGCTGGTACGACAACGAGTGGGGGTTTTCCAACCGGATGCTGGACATGGCGCTCCGGATGGCGTGACCTGTCCACGGTGGACAAACGCCGGGACGCCTTTGATTCCAAGGGCTTGGCCGCGGACGTTAGGGATTTGGAAACCTTGCATTTCCGCCCTGCCGGACCGCTTGTCGGGATCCTGTTCCTCCTCGCGCGACTTCCGACGGACAGGCGAAGGCGAACGAGGAGGTGGGTCAGAGCGCCTTGGTGAAGAGGATCCACTCGGAGGCGTCGACGTGCCAGTCCTCTTTCACAACGGGGCGGCGGGCCACTTCGGTGAAGCCTTTCGCACGATAGAGGCGCAGCGCATCCTGGTGGGTGTCCTCGGCGATCAGACTGATGGTGCTGCGACCCAAGGCGCGGGTCACCTCTTCGGCCTTGGCAAGCAGCGCCGAGCCAAGGCCCTTGCCGCGATGCTCGGGATAGGTGGCAAGCACGTTCAGATACCAGGACCCGGGGGCCATGTTCTCAAGCTCGATCAGCGGGACGAAAAGCGGCTGGGTGTCGGGCGCGATGGGTTCGGGTTCAAGCGCGGCGGGGTAGCCCAGCAGGCAGGCTGCGACCTGACCATCGACTTCGGCCAGCCAGGCGTTGCGGAAGGAGAAGTTGCCCGTTTCGCGGGCAGCGCGTTCGCGGCCAAGCGCGATCGGGTCCCCGTCCGGACCGACGGTCTTCTTCCAGAAATGCAGCGGGAGGTCGTCGGCAGCCATGTTGATGAAACGGACAAGGTGGTCGGCGTCGTCGGCACGTGCTTCGCGGATCAGCATGGGTCCCTCTCTTGGTTGCAGTGGATGAAGCAGAGCGCGTGCGGTCGTGCAAGGCGGAAACCGACGCGGAATGGCGCGTCCCGGCCTTGCGCGCTGCGGGGCACGGTCCTACCAAGGATCAACGACAGGGAGACCCGCCATGACCGACACCGTATTCCGCTTTCCCGCACCCGGACCCGAGCCGATGACGACCGACCTGGAAGGCTGGGTGAAGACCGAAGGGACACCGTCGATGAAAACCTGGGTCCAGCATACCAGCGCGGATGGCAGCGTCATCAGCGGCACCTGGGAGGCGACCCTGGGCAGCTGGCACGCGTCCTACAAATTCTACGAATTCGTCCACCTGATCGAGGGGCAGATCACCATCACCCCGGACGGCGGCCAGCCGGTGACGCTGCGCCCGGGCGATGCCTTCGTGGTGGAGCCGACCTTCAAGGGCACCTGGACCATCGAAAAGCCGGTCCGCAAGCACTTCTGCATCAAGCTCAAGTAGTCCAGAACTTCGTTCCGGGCCGGGGTTTGTCCGCGGCGTCGAAATGCGGGTGCAGGTTTTTCGGCGCGTATTTCGCCCGCCTGCGGGTCTTGACCCTGTCGTCGGGCGAGGTGAGGCCAAGCTTGCCGAAGCGTTCGGCCACGCTCCAGTGGATCATTTCGTTGATGGTCTTCAGGGGCTTGCCGCTTTTGTCGAGCGGTCGGTAAAGCCGTTCGAAGAACTCGACCGCCACGTCCTTTTCGCAGACGCTGCGGATCGTCGGCGTCAGGCGATCCTTGACCGACCAGCCTTCACGTGGGTCATGGGTCGGTCCGAGGACGTTGATCGCGGCGGGTTCGGGCAAGAGGCCCGGCGTCGCTTCGTCCACCTGAAGGCCGGCGGACTTGGCCCGGTCGATCATCCACAGAAGCGGGATGTCGGCCAGCTCGCGGTCGGAAAATCCGCCGCCCACGTCGGCATGGCTGCCCGCGAACCAGACCTGTTCGATGGTGGACCCCGGCGGTGCGGTCCCGGTCCAGAGGGTGGGCACGAATTCGTCGCGGTATTCGTCGATCGCCAGCGCCTGTGCACCGTGTTTGACGATCCGCGAGGGCGAGGTGTCGTGAAAGCCGTGGACGAGGCCCGAAAGCTCGCCCAGGAAGCCGACGGGGATGCCTAGCGCGCCGACCGTGTCCCAGACGCCCAGGAAATTTACCACGACGTCCTCGTGGGTCTCGATCTTGCGGCTGGCGTAGCGGCGGACGAAATCCTGCGGCGAGCGCTTGCGGAAGTCGCGGTAATAGGACCAGGCGGTGGAGAGGTGCTGGAGGCTTTGCCGCTTCAGAAGTCCGGCAGAGCTGAGAAGCCCGGTCAGAGACCGCGCGGCGAAGGCGCCACGGGAATAGCCAAAGAGGAAGATTTCGTCCGCCGGAACGTCGCGGCCGCGTTCGTCCTTGTGCGCGGGCACGTAGTTCTGCGCGAGGAAGAGATAGGCGGTGCGGATGATGTCCTCGGTCCCCGAGCCCGTCGCGCCGGCCACGAGCCGTTCAAGGCGCGATCCGCTGGTTCCCACGCCCCGCAGGTAGATGCAAAGCTGGGGGACCCCGTCATCGCCGGAATTGGCACGGACAGCGCGGGAGAGACGGACGACGTTCGTTTCGGCCCGTTCGCTGTCGGCCGCGTTCCAGGTGCCGTCGAAACACACGACAAGGCGCTTGTGCATGGCGGAAATCCCATTGTTGAAAAATCATCGTCAGTCGGCGGATCCAAATGCTGCCACCAGGCGGAATGCTGCCTGCGCCCACCTGGGCTGTCAACGATCTTCGAGGGGATTTGCCCCGAAGTGGGCCGCCAACCCATGGATAATATTAACTGAATATGAATGAGCGGTTATTCGCCGATTAAGCAAGCTTTGTGCACAGTCCTAATCCTACGGTTGTGTGCGATTCCCCAGTTCCGGCGTGTACACCGAAACCCCTCATACTCTGGTGATATCATGCTCGACCACGTTCATCGTCGTCCGAGAAACATTCGGTCGTTCCTGACCTCTACCGACGGGACGGCCACGATCGAATTCGTCATCCTCTTTCCGCTCTTCACCACGCTTCTTCTTCTAGTGGTCGATGCCAGCATGCTCTTCCTGCGGCACACCGCGCTGTTGAACGTCTCGCGCGACACGGCGCGGATCGTCTCGCGCCATGCGATGTCCGCGGCGGAGGCCAAGGCCTTTGCCGAAGCCTTTGCCAGCACGCCCAATTCCCCGGCCACCGCCGAGATCATCATCCAGAACGACCAGGTGATCGTCCGGGTAAGCACGGATTCGCGGGCGACCTCGCCCTTCGGGATCATCCCCATCGCGGTTGGCGACAAGCTGGTCGCGCGCGCCATCAGCAGCCTGGAGCCCGTCTGACATGTCCATTCAGCATCCAATCCGGACCTTCCTTGCCCGGGAAGAGGGCAGCATCTCGGCCTTCGCGCTGGCGGCGCTGGCCGTGTTCTGCATGTTCCTGGGGCTTGCCATCGACGTGACGAACGTCCACCGGCAGAAAGAGTTCATCACGGTCGCCGCCGATGCGGCCGCCCATGCCGGCGTCGTGGCGATGGCCGAGGAGAAGCTGCCCTCGGACATCCAGGCCGTGGCGCTTGCGACGGCCGAGACCAATGCTCCGACCACCCTGATCGGCAAGACGACCCTTGGGCCAAGCGATGTCGAGCTGGTCCGCTTCGATCCCAAGACCCGCACTCTGGTGGCGGGCGAGCCCAACGCGGTGAAGGTCACGCTGCACCGCGACAGTTCCGTGGGCAACCCGGTGACGACCTCTCTCCTGCGTTTCGCGGGCGTGAAGACCTTCGAGTTCACGGTCACCAGCGTCGCCTACTACGGCCCGCCGGGCAATTGCGTCTCCTCGGACGGGATCTACGCCAAGGGGCGGGTCACGCTGACCTCGGGCAACCGGATCGGCGGCAGCTACTGCGTGCACAGCCAGACCGACGTCTGGATGCCGCAGACCAACTACTTCGAGGAAGGGGCAGGTCTGTCGATGCCGGACCTGGCCGATTGCGGGACGAAGTGCTTCGATTCTGCCAATCCGGGGGTCGAGGATGCGAAGTTCGAGATGAACCTCGACCTGATGCCGGTGGCCGATCACATCGCGATGGTCTCGGCGGCGATGCTGGCGACGACCTCGGAACTGAAGTCCAACTTCTTTGCCGACAAGACGCTGGCTGCGAACCTGACGCCGCTGGTCGATGCGAAGATCATGAACCTCGCCGCCACCAAGAAGCTGGTGAAGGGGTCTGTCGTCACGCTGACTGCGGCTCAGTACAACGAGCTGATGTACCTGACCAAGGGCAACCTGCCGACCGGACTGGTCTACAACGTGGATTGCCGGGACAAGGGCAACGGGCCGGCGACCTGGATCTCGATCGGGGGCAGTGTCGACCGCAAGGACGCAACGCTTGCAACCAGTGCGACCGAGACGGTCCGCCAGGTGGCGCTGATCACCGATTGCGGCTTTGACGTCGGCAGCAACGCGCGGATCGACGCGACGCTGGCAATCAGCACGCGGGTGTCCACCTCTTCGGTGCTGAAAGCCTCGTCCGGGGCGATCGTGGGCGACCCGCAGCGCAACTGCGACATCTCGCGCAAGGTCTATGTCATGACCATGAGCGGCATCAGCGTCAGCGCGGACTTCACCGCCTCGAACGTGGCGCTGATCGTGAACGGTGACATCAACGTCGCCGCCAGCAGCTCGTCATCCACGGTCGAGCACAAGGGCACGAGCTTCCACGCCGAGGGCGAGGTGCAGATCCCGGCCAACCATAGCTTCAATGGCTGCCTCGAGGATTACAGCGGCCTGATCCCAAGCAGCCGGACGATCAAGTTCGTAATCCCGAAAGCGTGACGGAAGCGGGGCGGGGCCGGAAGGCCCCGCAGCCGCACCTAAAGGTCAGTCCAGCCCGTCGTCGGGGATGTTCAGCACGGTGCCGCAGGCCTTGCAGTGGACGGCGTCGTGATCGTGACGGCGAAGCCCGCAGGTCGGGCAGGGAAAATGCGCCTTGGGCGGGCGGAAGATCACCTGGATCAGCCGCAGGAACAGGCTGATCCCGCAGATCATGATGACGACCGACAGAAGCTTGCCGCTGTTGCCCACCAGGGTGATGTCTCCGAAGCCGGTCGTCGACAGGGTGGTCACGGTGAAATACAGCGCATCGACATAGTTGGTGATCTTGTCGTTCAGCCCGTATTGCGTCTGGTAGACCAGCGCCGTCATCGCGAAGATGAAGATCGCCAGGTTCAGCGCCGCCCGCAGGGCAAGTTCGTTGCGGCGGAAACCGGGCACGTCGTCGCGCAGCTGGTCCAGCGTCTGTGGCGAGTGGAAGACGCGGTAAAGCCTCAGGACTCGCAGGAAGGCAAGCCCCTCGCCCCAGATCGGGAAGAGGAGCGAGATGATGACCAGGACGTCCGCCACGCCCCAGAAGCTGAGAAGGTCCTTCACCGGCCGGCGCGAGATGAAGAGGCGGGCCATGAAATCGATCAGGAACACCACGCCGATGGCGACGTCGATCTGGATGTGGTGGGGGCCGCGCTGGAAGAAGGAAGACGTGATGAGCCAGGCGACGGTCAGCAGGTCGAAGGCAAGGAGCGCATAGCGGAAGCGGTCTCCGGTCTGGCCTTCGCCTTCGTAGAGCGTGCGGAGGCGGGAGCGGAGCGTTGCTTCGGTCATCGGGGTCCTGCTGCGGCCGGTCGGGGCAAGACTAGCCGGGCAGCGGCGGGCTGTCAGGGGGGAAAGCGGGCGCTCAGAACGCCAGGGCGACCTGACCAGCCGCCTTGGGGAAGATGGCTCTGCCCGGACCCGGGCCGTCAGGGGGCATCGAGGAAGGGCAGGATGCGGGCGGCTACCTGGTCGGGGATTTCCCAGAACATGTTGTGGCCGTAGCCCGGATAGGCCTGGTACTCGGCCTTGGGATAGGCGGCACGGACGGCCTCCTGGCTGGTTGCGTCGAAGAAGCCGTCCTGATCGCCCCAGAGGATCAGCACCGGCTGGTTGACCTTCGGCGCGACCTTGCCCAGGTCCATCGCGGTCAGGCCCTGCAGGACCCCCATCCAGGCGGCGCGTGGGGTGGCGGCACTTTCGGCCCTTTCGCGGTCGATGAACTCGGCGGGGACGGGGTTGGGGTTCCAGTACCAATCCAGCATGAACTGGCTTTGCGGGTCGATGGTGTCGGGCAGGCCGGGGACATTCGCCCAGAGCCAGTCGGTCGCGGCGGCCGGCATCTCGACCGCGGTGGAAATGAGGACCAACCGGCGGACCTTTTCGGGGTGCCATGCGGCAAGGGTGGCGGCGGTGACGGAGCCCATCGAATGGCCGATCACGTCGGCCTGGGGCAGTCCCAGCGCGTCCATCGCCTGCGCCACGTCATGCGCGAGGCTGTCCGGGCCGTAGCAGCAGGCGGGGGCCGCGGTGCCGCCGTGGCCGCGCAGGTCCAGCATGATGAGCCTGCGGTTGGACAGATGCGGCGCCAGGAGCGACCAGCTGCGCGAGTTGTCGGTGTAGCCGTGCAACAGAAGCGTCGGCGGACCGGCGGGATCGCCCGCCTCGACATAGGTCATCGCCAGGCCGTCCGCGGTGGTGAGCGTCTGCCGTGCCTCGGGCCAGGTTTCCTGGGTCGGAAGGTCGGCCAACGCGGCAAAGGGCAAAAGGCAAAGCGCAAGCGTGGCGAGGCGGATCATCGGCGGTTCCTTCCCTTGGAAGGCTTGACCCTAGCGGGCGGCGGGCCATGCGACAATGTGGAAAGACGTGAGCGGAAAGGCGGGGTCCAAATTGGCCCCGCCTTTCCCTGTGGCGTCAGTGCTCGGCCTTCGAGGCGGCGGCCTTGATCGCGTCGGTCTGGTCCTCGGTGCCGTTGAAGAAGGCGTTGAGGATCACGGCGGTGATCGAGGCGAGGAGGATGCCGGATTCGATCAGCGGGTGGATGTCGTGGGGCATCCACTGCTTGAAGTTCGGAGCCACGAGCGGGATCATCCCCATGCCCACCGAGACCGCGACGATGAAGAGGTTGTTTCGGTTCTTCGAGAAATCCACGCCCGCGAGGATGCGGATACCGGTGGCGGCGACCATGCCGAACATCACAAGGCCCGCGCCGCCGAGGACCATGGTGGGGACGGATTCCACGAGCGCGCCCATCTTGGGGACGAGGCCCAGGACGATCAGGATGATCCCGCCTGCGACGCAGACGAAGCGGCTCCTCACGCCCGTGACGCCGACAAGGCCCACGTTCTGGCTGAACGAGGTGTAGGGGAAGGTGTTGAAGATCCCGCCGATCAGCGTGCCAAGGCCGTCGGTGCGCAGGCCGGAGGAGAGCATCGGTTGCGTCACGGGCTTGCCGGTCATGTCGCCCAAAGCCAGGAACATGCCGGTGGATTCGATCATCACGACGATCATCACCAGCGTCATGGTGACGATCATCACCAGGTCGAAGGTCGGCATCCCGAAGTGGAAGGGCGTGATCAGGCCGAACCAGGCCGCATCGCCGACCTTGTCGAAGCTCATCTTGCCAAGCGCCACGGCGATCACCGCCCCGATGATGATGCCGAGAAGGACCGAGATGTTGGCGACAAACCCCTTCGCAAAGCGCGCGATGAGAAGGATCGAGATCAGCACGATGGCCGAAATGCCGATGTTGCCCAGGGGGGCATAGGCCTCGTTCATCATGGTGGGGGCCGGGGCGAATTTCGGCGGCAGCTCGGGGACGCCGGTGACGGTGCCGGCGGCCGCGCCCTCGGTCACGGCTTTCAGCCAGTCGGCATGGGCCGGATCGACGATCATCGGCGCGGTGGGGCCGACGGGGTTGCCGAAGATCCAGTTGATGCCGATCCGCATGAGGGAGACGCCGATCACCAGGATGATCGTGCCGGTCACCACGGGCGGGAAGAAGCGCAGCATCCGGGAAACGAGCGGCGCGATGATGATCGAGATCACGCCGGCGGCGATGATCGCGCCGAAGATCGCGCGCGCCCCGTCAGGCCCCGGGGTGGCGTTGGCCATGGCGACCATCGGGCCCACGGCGGCGAAGGTCACGCCCATCATCACGGGCAGCTTGATGCCGAACCACTGGGTTGCGCCCATGGACTGGATCAGGGTGACCAGGCCGCAGACGAAGAGGTCGGCCGAGATCAGGAAGGCGACATCCGCCGGTTCCAGCTTCAGCGCGCGGCCGACGATGAGGGGGACGGCGACAGCGCCGGCATACATGACGAGAACGTGCTGGAGGCCGAGGGTGAAGAGTTTCGGCGGGGCCAGCACCTCGTCCACGGGGTGGACTTGGGTGGTCATTGTGAGAGGTTCCTTTTCCCTTGGGGCCTGTTGGTATTCGCGCCGTCTGCGCATCGCCCCGTGATGCGCTCCGGTTAGGGGCCCTTACGGGGCCAGGACCGTCCACGGTTCGGTGAAACGGTGTTCTTCCAGGTTCGGGGTCGTCCCGATGCGGTCCACGACGGCGAAGAGGCCGGGGGCGGAGAGGGGGGTGAGGACGCCGTGCCAGGTGCCGCGGTGGAGGTTGATGCCCTGCGCGCCGTTGGTCAGGAAGGCTTGCGGCGGGGCGTCGGGTGAAGCGGCGACGATGACGAGGAAGGGGTCGGCGGTCATCGGGATGAAGGCTTGGCTGCCCTCGGGATGGCGTTCGATCAGGTCGAAGCTGTAGGGGAACGACCGCGGTTCGGCCTGGAAGATCGAGATGCCGGCGCGGGCATCGCCGAAGTCCAGCCTGGCGCGGTCGTGGTGTCGCTTGCAGAGGCCGGCGTTAATCAAGCGGTGGTCGCCGGTCGCGTCGAGGACATCGCCGAACGGGGCGAAGGCCTTTGCGGTGAGGGAAAGGGGGCGCAGGGTTCTCACGCCTGGTGCCCCCGCGTCGCGACAGAGCGGGGGCCAGCCCCCGCACCCCCGGGATATTTGTGCAAAGATGAAAGGCTCATCGGGGCGGACCGAAGGCGCCGGGGCCGCGCAGCTTGGCGTGGCGGTTGACGTCCTTGTAGAGGAGGTAGCGGAAGCGGCCGGGGCCGGCGGCGTAGCAGGCCTGCGGGCAGTAGGCGCGGAGCCACATGAAGTCTCCCGCCTCGACCTCGACCCAGTCCTGGTTCAGCTTGTAGACGGCTTTCCCTTCAAGGACATAGAGGCCGTGTTCCATCACGTGGGTTTCCTCGAACGGGATCACGCCGCCGGGCTGGAGAGTGACGATGTTCACATGCGCGTCGTGGCGGAGGTCATCGGGTTCCACGAAGCGCGTGGTGCCCCAGCGGTTCTCGGTGTCCGGCATCCAGCGCACCGGAACGTCGCGTTCGTTGATGACGAAGGCTTCCGGGGCGGGCACGCCGGGGGCCGGTTCATAGATCTTGCGAAGCCAGTGGAAGCGGGCGGGTTGGCTGCCTTCGGCGAGCAGCGTCCAGCGCGCGCCGGCGGGGATATAGGCGTAGGAGCCCTCCTCCATCTCGTAACCGGTGCCGTCGATCGTCACCGTGGCAAGACCGCCGGTGAAGAACAGCCAGTGTTCGGCCCCGGTTTCGGCGTCCGGCGCGTCGGAGCCGCCGCCGGGGGCGACTTCCATGACGTATTGGCTGAAGGTCTCGGCAAAGCCCGACATGGGGCGGGCGATCATCCAGAGCTTGGTCTTCGTCCAGCCCGGCAGGAAGCTCGTCACGATGTCCGAGAAGCAGCCCTTCGGGATCACGCAGTAGCTGCCGGTGAAGACCGCACGCTGGGTCATGAGGGCGGTTTGTGGGGGAAGCCCGCCGGGCGGGGTGTAGTAGCTCATGGCAATTGGTCCTTGAGGCGCAGTTCGGCAATGCGTTCCACCTGACGGCAGGCGGTGGCGAATTCCGTGGCGGTGTCATTGTTTATGCGGGTCTGGAAGGCGTCGAGGATGGAGGCCTTCGTGTTGTCGCGGACGGCGATGATGAAGGGGAAGCCGTGCTTTGCGACATACTCTTCGTTCAGCCGCTGGAATTGGCTTCGCTCTTCGTCAGTCAGGGCGTCGAGGGCGGCGGAGGCCTGTTCGGCGGTGCTTTCCGGCGTCAGGCGTTTCGCGGCGGCGAGTTTCCCGGCGAGGTCGGGGTGGGCCTTGAGGACCTTGAGCCGTTCCTCGGGGGAGGCCGACCGGAAAATGCGGGTCAGGGCGTTGTGAAGGCCCGTTGCGCTGTCATGCGCGGGGCCGAGTTCCAGGTCGAAGGCCCGGTCGGCGACCCAGGGGGAGTGTTCGAAAATGGAACCGAATTTCTGGACGAAGCGTTCGCGCGTCATCTGCGACGGGCGCTCGAAGCGTTTGTGCGGATGGGTGTTTTTCCAGTGCTCGGCGATGTCGATCCGGCGCGGGAACCAGACACCAGTATGGGATCTTGCATAATCAAGGAAGCGCTTCAGGCCCGCGATCTTGCCGGGGCGGCCGATCAAGCGGCAATGGAGGCCGATCGAGTACATCTTGGCCTGGCCCGCCTCGCCTTCGGCATAGAGCGTGTCGAAGCTGTCCTTCAGGTATTGGTAGAACTGTTCCCCGGTGATGTAGCCCGGCGCGGTGGCGAAGCGCATGTCGTTGGCTTCAAGCGTGTAGGGGATCACCAGCTGGTCATGGTCGCCATATTCGCGCCAGTAGGGCAGGTCGTCGTCGTAAGTGTCTGAAATCCAGGCGAGTTTCCGGGTCTCGGCGGTCAGGCGCACGGTGTTCATGCTGCAGCGGCCGGTGTACCAGCCCTGCGGCGGCTCGCCCACGACTTCCTCGTGCAGGCGGAAGCTTTCAGCGATCTGGCGGGCTTCCTCTTCCGGCGGCATGTCGCGGTGGTCGACCCATTTGAGGCCGTGGGACGCGATCTCCCAGCCCGCAGCCTTCATCGCGGCGACCTGTTCGGGGTTCCTCGCGAGCGCCGAGGTGACGCCGTAGATCGTGACGGGGATGTCCATCCCGGTGAACAGGCGGTGCAGCCGCCAGAACCCCGCGCGCGCGCCGTAGTCGTAGATCGATTCCATGTTCCAGTGGCGCTGGCCGGGCCAGGGGGCGGCCCCGGCGATGTCGGACAGAAACGCCTCGGACTGCGCGTCGCCGTGCAGGATGTTGTTCTCGCCGCCCTCTTCGTAGTTCAGCACGATGGACACGGCGATCTTCGCCCCGCCCGGCCAGCGGGCGTCGGGAGGGTTCTGGCCGTAGCCGCGGAAATCTCGGGGGTAACGGGTCACTGGAAAGGTCTCCTTTGGCGCGAGACTAGGGGAGTTTGGTGGAAGATATTTTCAGGATTTCACGAAAGGTCATATGCGATGAAGGCCGGGTCGCCTGACGGCGGGTTTCGTGGTCAGATAAGTGGCAGACGAATGGAGGGATGACGAATGGGACGGCTGTCGACGCATGTGCTGGACACCGCGAAGGGCAAGCCCGCGGCGGGGGTCAGGATCCTGCTGTACCGCATCTCCGGGCAGAGTCACCGCAAGGTGAAGGAAGTTGTCACCAATGCCGACGGACGGACCGATGGGCCGCTTCTGGAAGGCGATGCGCTGGAAGCGGGGAGCTACGAGTTGGTCTTTCAGGCAGGCGACTATCTGCGCGCCAGCGGTCAGGCGGGCGAAGGCGTTCTTTTCCTTGACGAAATTCCCATCCGATTCGGGGTTCCGGACGCCAGCCAGCACTACCATGTGCCGCTTCTGATCTCGCCCTTCGGCTATTCGACCTATCGGGGGTCCTGAGCAAGATCGTTTCCTGCCCCGAAAAGGTCGTGAAAGCGTCACTTGCGGTTCCCGCGCGACAGGTCTTATGTGTCCGGGAAATTTTTTCGGATGTAGGGAGAACCGCATGTTTCGGATGAAGAGCTATTTGGCCGCTCCGGCCATTGCCATTTTGCTGTCGGGCACCGCCCATGCCGCGCTGACCGCGGATCAGGTGTGGCAGTCGTGGAAGGACGCAGGTGCCAAGGTCGGCCTGACCATTTCGGCCGCGACCGAGAACAATGCCGGCGGCGTGCTGACCCTGAACGGGGTGTCGATCGGTGCCGAAGGCGCCCCGGCGCTGACGATTTCGGACATGACCATGACCGAGCAGTCGGATGGTTCGGTCGCCATCGCGCCCGGCGCGGACATTGGCGTGACGATGACCGGGGACACCGAGGGTTCGGTCAAGGTCACCCATGACGGCCTGACCATCACCGCGCGCGAGGCCGAGGGCGGCATGGCCTATGACTATGCGGCGGCGAAGCTGGACGTCGACTACAGCACGACCTATGCGGGCGTCTCCTTCGACGGCTCGGAAGCGCCGGACGTGACCTCGTCGGGCGACGTGAGCCTGGCCAACGTCTCGGGCACCTATTCCGACACCCCCGGCACCAACCGCACCTTCGGCTGGACGCTGAAGGCCGACACGCTGGCCTATGGCACCAGCGCCGATGATCCGGGGATGGAGATGAAGACCTCCTCGACCAGCGAGACCCAGGGCATCGACATGGCCCTGACCTTCGCGCTGCCCTCGACCATCGCGCTGACCGCGCTGGAGACGCCCGCCGATTTCGCCACGGCGCTGAACGAGGGGCTGGCCTTCAACCTGACCACCAAACAGGGTGCGTCCGCGGGCACGATGAAGCAGGAAAGCGCCTTCATGCCGATGGACCTGACGATCAACGCCGGCGGCGGCGAGGGGTCGGTGGTGTTCAACAAGGACACCTTCTCGGCCAAGTCGACGGGCTCGAGCCTGGAGATCGCATCGGCGCCCGGCATGATGCCGGTGCCGCTGCAGGTGACCTCGGGGCCGATGCAGTTCGACTTCACCGTGCCGGTGATCGCGGCGACGGCGGCGGACTATGCGCTGGTGCTGAAGCTGGCCGATTTCAGCCTGAACGAGGAAGCCTGGGCGATGTTCGACCCGAATGCGGCGCTGCCGCGCGATGCGGCGCAGATCGCCATCGACATCTCGGGCAAGACCACGATGGACCTGCCTGCGCTGATCGCGGCCGAGGAGACGGGCGTGCCCTACACGCCGGCTCCGGAAAGCCTGAACATCACCGAGCTGGGCCTGCAGGTCGCGGGCGCGTCGCTGGCGGCGACCGGGGCCTTCACCTTCGACAACTCGATGGGCATCCCGATGCCGCTGGGCGAGGCGAACGTCACCGTGACCGGGGCCAATGCGCTGATCGACGGGCTGATCGCCACCGGCCTGATCAGCGAGGATGACGCGATGGGTGCCCGGATGATGATGGGCATGTTCATGGTGCCCGGTGCGAATCCCGATGAGCTGACCTCGAAGATCGAGGCCAAGGAAGGGATGCAGATCCTGGTGAACGGGCAGCCCCTGCCGATGTGATCCGGCATCCGGGTATGGAATGGGGCGGGGCTTCGGTCCCGCCCTTTTTCGTTCGGGCGGTGGGCGGATTGCCCACCCTACGATTGCGTGGCACGTCGAAGGTCGTCGCGGATCTGCGCGGCCATGTAGTCGGTGAAGAGCTGGACCTTGGGATCCTTGAGCCTGCGGTGCTGGCTGAGAGCGGAAAGCTGGATCGGCAAGGGCGGCGTGGCGGTGGCCACGGGAACCAGCGCGCCCGAGCGCAGGTGCTCGGCCACTTCGAACACCGGCTTCAGCACGATCCCGCGTCCGTCAAGTGCCCAACCAGTCAGCACATCGCCGTCGTCGCTTTCGAACGGCCCGGTGATCTCGAACCGGCGGGGGCCGTCGGGGGTCTGGAGCGTCCATTGGAATTCCTTCGCGCCGGGGAAGCGGAGGTTCAGGCAGTCGTGGCGGTCGCGGACCAGGGCCTCTCCGTCCGCGGGCATTCCGCGTCGGGCGATGTAGGCGGGCGCGGCGCACAGGATGCGGGGGCAGTCGGAGATGGTGCGGACCTTGAGGGTCGAGTCCTCCAGAAGCCCAAGGTGGAAAGCCACGTCGATGCCTTCGGCGACCACGTCGATCCCGCGGTCACTGAGGCGCAGGCGGACATCGATCTGGGGGTAGAGGTCCTTGAAAGCCGGGACCCTTGGCGCGATGAGGCGGCGGCCGATGCCCAGGGGGGCCGCGACGAAGATCGTCCCGCGCGGGTTTTGCGTGACGTCCATGACGGCGGCTTCGGCCTCGTCGATCGCCTCCAGCACGCGGCGCGCGCCGTCATAGAAGATCCGGCCGTTTTCGGTGGGCTGGAGCGAGCGCGTGGTCCGGGAAAAGAGCCGGACGCCGAGATGCTTCTCCAGCTCGGAGATCCGGGCCGAGGCGACGGCGGGCGAGGTGCGCTGGTCGCGGGCGGCCGCCGACATGCTGCCCAATTCATAGACGCGGACAAACATGCGGATGTTGTTCACGTAGGACATTCTTCGTCGGTGCTTGAAAGTGATGCGGGCTTTCGATGGATTAACAGAAAGGTGCCGCGCAGGATAGCGTTTCCACAAACAGGGCGGGCGCAGATGCCCGAGCGGAGGCGAGACACGAATGTATGACTGGGTCGTCTTGTGGGAATGGGTCGAGATCGCGGCGCGCTGGCTGCATGTGATCACCGCCATCGCCTGGATCGGGTCGAGCTTCTACTTCATCGCGCTGGACCTTGGCCTGCACCGGGACCGGAACCTTGCCAGCGGAGCCGATGGCGAGGAATGGCAGGTCCACGGCGGCGGGTTCTATCACATCCAGAAGTACCTGGTGGCCCCCGCGGCGATGCCGGACCACCTGGTGTGGTTCAAGTGGGAAAGCTATGCGACCTGGCTTTCGGGCTTCGCCATGCTGGTGCTGGTCTACTACCTCGGCGCCGAGATGTTCCTGATCGACCCCACGGTGATGGAGCTTGAGGTCTGGCAGGCCGTGGCGATCTCGCTGGCTTCGCTGGCCTTCGGCTGGGTGGCGTACAACACGCTCTGCAAGGTCTTCGTGAACGCGAACCAGACCGTGCTGATGGTGGCGCTCTTCGTGGTGCTCGTGGGGATGGCCTGGTTCTACACGCAGGTCTTCAGCGGCCGGGCGGCGATGCTGCATCTGGGGGCGTTCACGGCCAGCATCATGTCGGGGAACGTGTTCTTCGTGATCATGCCGAACCAGCGCGTGGTGGTGGCGGACCTGAAAGCGGGCCGGAAGCCCGACCCGAAATACGGCAAGATCGCCAAGCAGCGGTCGACCCACAACAACTACCTCACGCTTCCCGTCGTCTTCCTGATGCTGTCGAACCACTACCCGCTGGTCTTCGCGACCGAGTGGAACTGGGTCATCGCGAGCCTCGTCTTCCTGATGGGCGTGACGATCCGCCACTGGTTCAACACCAAGCACGCCCGGAAGGGGAACCCGCACTGGACCTGGTTCGTGACGGTTCTTCTGTTCCTGGCCATCGCCTGGCTGTCGACCGCGCCGATGCGCAGCGTGGACGGCGAGGCGAAGCTGCAGGGCGCTGCGCTGGTCTATGCCTCGGCCGAGGGGTTCGAGGACGTGGTCGGCATCGTGCAGGGTCGGTGCAGCATGTGCCATGCGGCCGAGCCGGGGTGGGAGGGCCTCTACTGGCCGCCGAAGGGCGTCGTGCTGGAGACGCCCGCGCAGATCGCACATGAGGCGCGGCGGATCTACCTGCAGGCCGGCGTGAGCCATGCGATGCCGCCGGGGAACCTGAGCTACATGGAGCCGGAGGAGCGGGCCGCGATCGTGGACTGGTTCCGCAAAGCGGGGACGCAGGACCCGGTGTAAGGGCCAAATTTCTTAAGTAAGAAATTTGTCAAAATCCTTGCTTAAGGATTTTGGTACCCCTCGGATCGGCCACTCTCCAGCCGGTCCTGGTCGTAGTGCCGCATCCCCTCGAACTCGGGCAGCCAGCTTTCGCGACGGATCACCCAAAGCTCGTAGGTCGGGCGGAACTGGTCGGGGGCGTCGAGTGCGCCGAGGTTGACCTCGACCTCGTCGCCTGACCGGCCAAAGACGGAGGAGCCGCATTTCGGGCAGAAATAGCGGCCCTCGTAGACACTGGTCTCGCCCTCGATGGCGACGGCGGTGTCGTGGAAGATCGCCGAGGCATGGAACAGCGCGCCGTGATGCTTGCGACAGTCAAGGCAGTGGCAGATGCCGACACGGAACGGCTGTCCCATCGCGGTGATGCGGACCGCGCCGCACAGGCAACCACCGGTGACGTGCTCCATAAACCGCCCCCTTGTCTGCTGCGACGTAGAGTGGGCGGACCGCCCGCCCTCCCTAATCGCCCAGCTTGGCGTGAACCTCGTCGAGGTCAACCGGACCCTTGGGCATCTTGTTCCCGGGGTTGTCGAAATCGTAGCGGAAGAGCTGGAAGTCGCGCTTGTAGATTTCCCACATGAGGTGCATCGACAGGTCGTCGAAATAGGCCTCGACCGGGTGGGCGCGTTTCGGTCCGTGGCCTTCGCTTTCGTTGAAGCGGGGGATCGCAGCCAGGTCGATGGGATGCGGCGTCTGGATGTTGTCCAGCACCACCTGCATGCCCGGATTGAAGTCCTCGGTGAAGAAGATGTGGTTGTAGCGTCCGCCGTTGACGATGAAGGTCGAGACATGCCCCGCCATTGCCGACCAGTGGATGTCGGGTTCCATCGGTTTCTTCCAGCGGATCGTGTCGCGGGCGAACAGGAGGAAGCGGCGGAAGCTGGCGATCTGGTCGAACTCCTGCTTGCCATCGTCGCCGCCGACTTCGATCCCGTATTTCTGGATCAGAAGCGGCACCAGGTTGCCGCGGTAGCGCCGGCCATTGCGCTGGATGCCGCAGATCTTGTCGAAGAACGAGGACAGGATGCGGGTGTAGGGGTTGCGGACACAGGTGAAGGCATAGACCTGGTGGCCGCGGACCGCGCGTTCAATGCTGGGCTGGCTGTGCTCTTGCGCCCACTTGTGCAGGCCGGTGGTGGAATCGTGGATGTCCCCGTCGAAGAACCGGCCGTGGTCGGAGTAGTACATGATCTGCCCGATGGTCGAGCAGGCGCATTTGGGCACCACCCGGTAGACGACGCTTTCGCTTTCGGTCATCCAGGTTCCGGGAAACCCCATTTGCGAAATGTCCTCCTGCAGCGCACTGCCATTAACGCGGATCAAACCAGTATCAGGGCAATCAAGCAGACATATTCGGGCTTTTCAAGGAACGATGGCCCGGTTTAGGGAATGGCTGTGCCAAGGGAACGCGTGACCGATCCGAAATGACGCAGATCGCCTTCATCCTGCTGTGTCACAAGGATCCCGAAGGGGTGATCGCGCAGACCCTGCGCCTGACGGCGGCGGGCGATTGCGTGGCGATCCATTTCGATGCGCGCTCGAAACCGGCGGACTTTTCCCGGATCCAGGCTGCGCTGGCGGGCAACCCGCAAGTGACCTTCGCCCGCCGCCGGGTGAAATGCGGCTGGGGCGAGTGGAGCCTGGTCGCCGCCACGCTGGAGGCGCTCCGCGCGGCGGTCGTGGCCTTTCCCGGGGCCACGCATTTCTACATGCTGTCGGGCGACTGCATGCCGATCAAGACGGCCGAATATGTCCATGCCGCGCTGGAGCGCGAGGAGATGGACCATATCGAAAGCTTCGACTTCTACGGCTCGGGCTGGATCAAGACCGGCATTCAGGAAGAACGGCTGACCTACCGGCACTTCTTCAACGAACGGCAGCGGAAGTGGCTGTTCTACAAGTCGCTGGAGTTGCAGAAGAAGCTGGGGCTGTCCCGCAAGGTGCCCGAGGATCTGAAGATCCGCATCGGCAGCCAGTGGTGGTGCCTGCGGCGCCGCACGGTCGAGGCGGTGCTGGAGTTCGTCGACCGCCGCCCCGACGTGCGCCGGTTCTTCTCGACCACCTGGATCCCGGACGAGACCTTCTTCCAGACACTGGTGGCCCATCTGGTCCCCGAGCGCGAAATCCGGACGCGGCCGCTGACCTTCCTGATGTTCACCGACTACGGGATGCCGGTGACCTTCTACGAAGACCATTTCGACATGCTGCTGGCGCAGGACTTCCTCTTTGCCCGCAAGATCAGCCCTGATGCCAGGCAGTTGAAGGACCGGCTGGGCGCGCTTTATGCCGAGACGGGGCGCTCTTTCGCCATCGCGGACGACGGGAGGCGGCAGTTCGCCTACCTGACGGGCCGCGGGCGCGAGGGGCGACGTTTCGCGCAGCGGTTCTGGGAGGCCGAGGGCAGTCTGGGCCGCAGCCGGACGCTGCTGCTGGTCGCCTGCAAGAAGTGGCATGTGGCCAAGCGGCTGGTGGAGCGTGTGCGGGGCGTCGCGGGCCTGACCGCGGTCGACTACCTCTTCAACGAGGAAGCCACGCCCCTGCCGGACCTTGGCGGCATCCAGAGCTCGATCGAAAAGCGGATGCGGCACCGCAGGGCGCTGGTGCGGATGCTGTTCGAGCATTGGAAGACGGACCGGCTGATCCTCTGCCTTGACCCCGGCAGCGTCGAGCTGATCCAGGATTTCAGCCATGATCGGTCACACCTGCGGCTTCTGGAGATCGAGTGCGACTTCTCGGACGACTACCTGCTCGGCCACGCGCGCCGGGTGGGTCTGGCCGGGCCGAACACGCCCGGGACGGCCATGGACCTCTTGCTGCCGACGATCCGCCATGATGTGAAGTTCGAAAGCGACCGGTTGCGTGACCTTGACCTTTCGGGCCATTACCGGATGCGGCAGGGCGCAAGCCTGGAGGAGAACACGCAGGCCCTTGCCGCTTTCCTGGACGTCCCGGCCGACATGGCGCGGGATATTGCTGCAACTGCCCATCTATTCGTGGATTGATTGACATGAGCTGGAGCTACGACCCCACCAACATCTTCGCCCGCATCCTGCGTGGCGAGATCCCGAACAAGACGGTGATGGAGACGCCGCACACGCTGGTGTTCCACGACATCCACCCGCAGGCGCCGGTCCATGTGCTGGCGATCCCGAAGGGGGCTTATGTCAGCCTGGACCATTTCGCGGCCGAGGCCTCGGCGGATGAGCTGGTGGATTTTCACCGGACCGTGGCCAAGGTCTGCGCGATCCTGGGTCTGACCGGGGCGGACGGGTTCCGCGCGATCACCAATGCGGGCGCGCACGGGATGCAGGAGGTGCCGCATTACCATCTGCATATCCTGGGCGGTCGGGTCCTGGGCCGGATGGTCGAGCGCGGCTGATCCCGCAAGGATCGGGTCGCCTGGCGCTGCGCGGCGCGTCATCTTCCGGGAAAACGGAGGATGACATGCGATTTGTGGCAATCCCGACTGACGCGGTGCGGGCTTATCAGGCTGGCGGTCCGGATGCGAACGGGCAGGTGCCCGAACGGAAGGTCTCGGACGGGGGCGGAAACCCGTGCCGGCATTGCCTGAAGCTGATCCCGGAGGGGGCGGGGATGCTGGTCCTGGCGCACCGCCCATTCCCGGCCCCGCAGCCCTATGCCGAGGTGGGGCCTATCTTCCTCTGCGCGGACGCCTGCGAGGCGGGGGGCGGGGAGGCGGTGCCGGAGATGCTGGCCTCCTCGGACTACATCGTCCGAGGCTATGGCGCGGATGACCGGATCGTCTATGGCACCGGCGGGGTGGTGGCGACCGGGGCGATCCCGGCGCGGGCGGGGGAGCTTCTTTCCGATCCGCGGGTGGCCTACGTCCATGTCCGCTCGGCGCGGAACAACTGCTACCAGGTCCGGATCGAGCGCTAGGGACGGGCGGCAGTCAAAAGGAGCGGCTGGTCGCCGCAAGCCTTTTCTCTCGTGTTTGCGCGTGAAGGACGCGCAGACACGAGGCTGATGGGGGCGCTGCCCCCAAACCCCCGGGATATTTGGAGCCCGGGGTAAGGCCCGGGGGCCGGAGGGGGGGTTGGCGGCGTCCCAGGCCTTGAGCCAGCGCTTCGGGGCGGCGTCGCGCCATTGCTGGAGGAGGCGGGCCTTCGCCCAGCCTTCGTCGATGCGCCCGGCGCGGACGAGGATGAGGCCGTGCGGGGTATAGTGCGGGTGGAGGAAGAAGGTGTCCGGGTCGGCTTCGAGAAGCATCTCGCGTTCCTCGGCGCTGGCCTTGAAGGGCGCGCCGTCGGCAAGGGCGGCCCAGTAGCACCACATCTTGCCATGGGCCTTCAGCACCTCGTGCCCCCAGGGGTGGGCGGTGGTGACCGCTGGCAAGTCCAGCGACAGGGCGAGGGCTTTCAGCTCAGGCCAGTCGTTGATCACGGGTAGAACCTTTCCCCGCGCTCCAGCATGGCGATGAAATCGGCCATCCGCTTGGCGCGGGTTTCCGGGCGCTTTGCGGTGGTCAGGCGGTAGTAGAGCGCGAAGCGGTTCTGGGCGTTGAGCGTGGCGTAGGTGGCCGCGGCGGCGGGGGTGAGGGCGTCGAGGAAATCCTGCGGGACCTGGGCGTCCTTGCCGCCCGCGTAAGCCGCGTCCCAGCGGCCGTCGGCCTGGGCGGCCTCGACCTGTTTCAGGCCCGCGTGGGTCATCCGGCCCTCGGCGATCAAGCGTTCGGCGTGGGCGCGGTTCTTCTGGCTCCAGGCCGAGCGGGGCTTGCGCGGGGTGAAGCGTTGCAGCCAGTGCTGGTCGTCTCCGGGGCGCTTCACGCCATCGATCCAGCCGAAGGCGAGGGCTTCGATCACCGCTTCCTCCCAGGTGATCGAGGGGATGCCGCTCGCCTTCTTGTAAAGCTTCAGCACCGCTTCCGGGGCCGTCGCATGGTTCGCCTCCAGCCAGGCGCGCCAGGCGTCGGGCGTGGCAAAGGGGAGGGGCCCCGTCAATGCGCCTCGGCCCAGTTGCGGCCTTTCCCGGCTTCCACGGCGAGGTGGACGTTGAGGCTGACGGCGGGGTGGGAGGAGCCTTCCATCACCTCCTTGGCGATGGGGATCAGGCGGTCGGCGTCGGCCTCGGACACTTCGAACAGCAGTTCGTCGTGGACCTGGAGGAGCATCTTCGCGTCCAGCCCCGCGATGGCGGCGGGCATCCGGATCATCGCGCGGCGGATCACGTCGGCGGCGGTGCCCTGGATCGGCGCGTTGATCGCCGCGCGCTTGGCGAAGCCCGCGCCGGGGCCCTTGGCGTTGATCTCGGGGGTGTTGATCTTGCGGCCGAAGAGCGTCTGCACGTAGCCGTTCGTCTGCGCGAACTTCACCGTGTCGTTCATGTAGCCGCGGATGCCGGGGAAGCGTTCGAAGTAGCGGTCGATGAAGCCCTGCGCCTCGGCCCGCGGGATGCGCAGGTTGCGGGCGAGGCCGAAGCCCGAGATGCCGTAGATGACGCCGAAGTTGATCGCCTTGGCCTTGCGGCGGATGTCGCTGGTCATCTGGTCCAGCGGCACGTTGAACATCTCGGACGCGGTGAGGGCGTGGATGTCGATCCCCTCCTCGAAGGCGCGGCGCAGTTCCGGGATGTCGGCGATGTGGGCCAGGATGCGGAGTTCGATCTGGGAGTAGTCGAGCGAGACGAGGATGCGGCCTTCCGGGGCCACGAAGGCCTCGCGGATGCGGCGGCCTTCCTCGGTGCGGACGGGGATGTTCTGGAGGTTGGGGTCGGTCGAGGCCAGCCGCCCGGTATTGGCCCCGGCGATGGAGTAGCTCGTGTGGACGCGGCCCGTGTCGGGGTTGATCGCCAGTTGCAGGGCGTCGGTGTAGGTGGACTTCAGCTTGGAAATCTGCCGCCAGTCGAGGATGCGGGCGGCCAGCTGCGCGCCTTGCGGGTGGCTGTCCTCCAGCGTGGTGATGTCCTCCAGGATGTCGGCCCCGGTCGCATAGGCATCGGTCTTGCCCTTGGTCCCGCCGGGGATCTGGAGCCGCTCGAAGAGGATCTCGCCCAGCTGCTTGGGTGAACCGACGTTGAACTTCTCGCCCGCAATGCCGTGGATTTCCTCCTCCAGCTGCACCATCTTCTGCGCAAAGGCGTTGGACATCAGCCGCAGCGTGTCGCGGTCGACCTGGATGCCGGCCATCTCCATGTCGGCCAGCACGGGGACGAGGGGGCGTTCCAGCGTCTCGTAGACCGTCGTGACCTTCGCCCGGTGCAGCTGCGGCTTGAACTTGCGCCAGAGGCGGAGGGTGACGTCGGCGTCCTCAGCTGCGTAGCAGGTGGCATCGGGGATGGCGACCTTGTCGAAGGTGACTTGCGCCTTGCCCGAGCCCAGAAGCGACTTGATCGGGATCGGGGTGTGGCCGAGGTGGCGGTCGGACAGCTCGTCCATCCCGTGGTTATGCAGGCCCGCGTGCATCGCGTAGGACATGAGCATCGTGTCGTCGATGGGTGCGATGCGGATGCCCAGACGGGCGAAGATCTTCCAGTCGTATTTCATGTTCTGGCCGATCTTCAGGATCGAAGGGTCGGTCAGGACGGGACGCAGCGCGTCAAGGGTTTCGGTCAGGCTCAGCTGGTCGGGGGCCAGAGCCGTGGCCCCGAAAAGGTCGCCACCGCCGGTGGTGTGGGAGAGCGGGATGTAGGCGGCCTTGCCGGGATCGACGGCGAGCGAGATGCCGACAAGCTCGGCGCGCATCTCATCGAGGCTGGTGGTCTCGGTGTCGATGGCGACGTGGCCCACTTCGCGGATTCGGTCCAGCCAGCGGGTGAGGGTCGGCATGTCGCGGATGCATTCGTAGGCGCTGGTGTCGAAGGGCGGCTGCTCCTCCTCGACCGGGGCGGTGTCGGCCTGACGCGGGATGATGGTCAGCTGCGAGGTCTCGGGCATGGCCGGGGTGGCGATGCCAAGCTTTTCGGCCACGCGCTTCGTCAACGTCCGGAATTCCATCTTCGTGAGGAAATCCATGATCTTGTCCGCCTCGGGCAGGCGGATTTCCAGCTCGTCCAGCGTGGTGTCCAGCGGCATTTCGCAGGTCAAGGTCACCAGTTGGCGCGAGATGCGGATCTTCTCGGCATTCTCGATCAGCGCCTCGCGGCGCTTGGGCTGCTTGATCTCATGCGCGCGGGCCAGAAGCGTGTCGAGGTCGCCGTATTCGTTGATCAGAAGCGCGGCGGTCTTGAGGCCGATCCCTGGTGCGCCGGGGACGTTGTCGACGCTGTCTCCCGCAAGGGATTGCACGTCGATCACCCGCTCGGGCGGGACGCCGAACTTCTCCATCACCTCGTCCGGCCCGATGGCGCGGGATTTCATCGGGTCGAACATGTCGACGCCCGGCCGGATCAGCTGCATCAGGTCCTTGTCCGAGGAAATGATGGTGCAGGTCCCCCCGGCATCCACCGCGCGGCAGGCGAGGGTGGCGATGATGTCGTCGGCCTCATAGCCCTCGGTTTCCAGACAGGCGACGTTGAAGGCGCGGGTGGCCTCGCGGGTGAGAGGGAACTGCGGGCGCAGGTCCTCGGGCGGCTCGGGGCGGTTGGCCTTGTAATCGGCGTAAAGCGCGTTGCGGAAGGTCGTCGAGGAATGGTCGAAGACGACGGCCAGGTGCGTCGCGGCCTTGCCGTTCGAGGCCGAGCGCGAAAGCTCGTTCCACAGGATGTTGCAGAAGCCCGCAACGGCGCCGACGGGCAGGCCATCGGACTTGCGGGTCAGGGGCGGCAGCGCGTGGTAGGCGCGGAAGATGTAGGCCGAGCCGTCGATGAGGTGGAGGTGGTGGCCTTTGCCGAAGGTCATGCGTCGTCTCCCGAGTCGAGGGGGGAGATTGGCAGAAGGCGGCGGGAAGGGCTACCCGGTTTGGCGGTGCAGGCGGTTGAGCGACAGGGTCACGGACCAGTTGGCGGGGGTCCAGAGACCGAAGGGAATGCCTGAGGCGCGCAGGGTTTCGCCCAGCCAGACGTTGCAGGTGCGGAAGAGGTGAAAGCGGCCGCGCGCGGGGAAGAAGGCGTCACTGCCGGTGAGCCCGGGGTGGTCGAGCTTGGTCTGGCTGGACAGCGCTGCAGTGGTCTGGGTGAGAAGCGCCTGGAACTGCGCGTCCGAGATGTCGAGGAAGCGCAGGTTGTCCATCTCGGGCAGGGGGCCAAGCGCGTCAAGCCGGATCACGGCGTCGTCGCCGGTCGCGGCGGTCAGGACGGCGCTGGCGGTGATGTCGGCGTAGGTCCCGGCGGTGGTGTAGAACGCGGCGGAGCCCCAGCCGAAGACCAGCCACTGCGCGTCGGGGTGGTTCAGGGGAACGCCGGCGGCTTCGGCGAAGGCAAAGCGGGCGCGGGTCTCGGGCGTGAGGGGGAAGAGGATGTCGGTATGGATCGGGCCTTGCAAAAGGCCGATCTGGCGGGTCACGGGCCCGGAAAAGTCGGGGCCGGGACCGGGGAAGAGCGGCAGGATGACCGAGGCCAGAGCGTAGAGGACAGGCAGGGCCAGCGTCAGGGCAGACAGGCGAAGGGCGCGGCGCATCGGGAACCTGCGGGTTGCGGTGGCAGAACCTTGCATGGGATGAAGGCTTGGGAAAGGTCGGGGAGACCGGATGCGAAAGCTTGGGTTTGCGGTGCTGGGGATGGTCCTTGGGGCGGGGATCGCGGGGGGCGCTGTCCTGGGCGCAGTCGCCGGGCGCGCAGGCGGTGGACCCGCAGGGCATGCATCTGATCGGGGTGATCTTCGTGGCGCTGCCGCTGGGGGCGGTGGCGGGGTTGGTCCTGGGCCTGATCGCCGAGCGCTTGCTGCGGCGTTAGTCGGCCCGGTTGCGCCTGGCTTGGGACATCCCCCGGCCTTCTGCCCGGTGCAGGACATGCGGGTAGGGGCTTGACGGAACGTCCTGCCCGGCGCATCGTCCCGCCCATGCTGACCCTGACGCCCTACCAGTCGTTTTATTGGACCGACGCCACATAGGCGGCCGGGCAGCGTTTCACCACCGAAGCAACCCCTGATAGCCGCCCCGCGAGGGTCAGGCCGAAGGTCACACAGGTTCCCCCTCGCCGGGCCCCCCAGCGAAGGATACCGAAGATGCCCACCCCCACTGTCACCGTCCGTCTCGCCCAGGCGGAAGACCTGCCGGAAACCCACCGGATGCTGATCGCGCTTGCTGCGCAGACCGGCCAGCCCGCGACGATCACGCCGCGCATCCTGGCGCGGATCGCGCTGGAAGGCCCCGCCGCGCGGCTTCTGGTGGCGCACCGGACGGACAGCCCGCAGCGCCACCCGGTGGGCTTCGCGCTGATGCTGGTGGGGCGCAACATGGTTGCGGGGACGGACTGGGGGGTCGTCGAGCAGCTTTACGTCCAGGAGCCAGACCGCAAGCGCGGCATCGGGCGCGCGCTTCTGGTTGCGGCGCGGGACCTTGCGGAAAGGGCGGGCTGTGCGGGGGTCACGGTCAGCTCGCGCCCCGAGACCTACGGACCTGCCCTCTCATGGCGGGCGCTGGGGATGGACCTGTCCGAAGAGCCGCGCTTTGCCGCAGAATGACGAAAGAGTCGGCAGCCAAGGGAAGCCGGTCGGGTCCGTTCACCCCGGCGGCCTTTGCCGGGTTGTCGTCACGGCCCGGGATGCAGGTCGCCCGGCCGTCCCTTGTCTAGTGGTCGTCGTGGGCGTGGTCGCGGTCGATGACGTAGCGCTTGTCGCAGTAGCCGCATTCGACCCAGCCGATGTCCTGCGGGATCGTCAGCCAGACGCGGGGGTGCCCCAGCGCGCCCTCGCCACCGTCGCAGGCCACTTTCCAGGTGGTGACGGTCTGGGTCTCGGGGGCTTCGGTGGCCATGTCCTGCGGTCCTCGTGTTGCTGAAGCGCCTTTTAGCGGGCGAGGGGGCTGGGGCACAAGAGGGTGGGTAGGGTGGGCGATATCGCCGTTGCTTACGCCT
This sequence comes from Tabrizicola sp., assembly GCF_041913445.1. Taxonomy (GTDB): domain Bacteria; phylum Pseudomonadota; class Alphaproteobacteria; order Rhodobacterales; family Rhodobacteraceae; genus Tabrizicola. The sequence continues at coordinate 12,095 of NZ_JAYSFG010000011.1, read as the reverse complement.
GACCGCCGATCAGTGCACCCCGGGACTTCAGCGCGGTCAGCCAGCCAAGGCCCTGCGCGGTGCCCTTGGCCGGGCGGTACTCGCCGGAAACCCAGACCTGCGGTCCGCCGCTGTCGATGGCATCGCAGAGGTCGGGCAATGAAAAGCCGCCGCCGCCCGGTTCGTTCCGGGCGGGGAAGCCCGCGATCTGGACGTGGTTGATCCGGGCGCGGTGGCTTTGCCAGACCAGGGCCGCATCGCCATGCAGGCGCGCGGCGTGCCAGAGGTCGAACTGGATCCCGATCCGCGGGTTGGCGATGTCGTCGAGGATCCGCGCGGCATCGTCGTAGTCGTTCAGGAAATAGCCCGGCATGTCGTCGGGGTTCAACGGCTCGACGCAAAGCGTCAGGTCCGGCGCCTCGGCCAGGGCCCAGGTCAGGTTCTCGACATAGCATTGTTCGGCCTGCGGACCCTTGGCGACCCCGGCCATCACATGGACGCGGTCGGCCTTCAGCCGGGTCGCATAATCGGCCGCGCGCAGGAAGCTGTCGCGGAAACGCAGCTCCATCCCCGGGACGGCGGCAAAGCCCCGGTCCCCGCTCGCCCAGTCGCCGGGGGGCGTGTTGATCAACGCAAGTGGCAACCCGTTCAGCGCACGTTCCCAGTCGGCCATCGGCTGGTCGTAGGGGAAGAGCACCTCGACCCCGTCGAAGCCGCAGCGCGCCGCCCAGTCGGGGCGGTCGAGGGTCGGGACTTCGGTGAAGAGGAAAGTCAGGTTCGCAGCGAAGCGGGGCATGTTGTTCAGGGCAATTCCGCCGAAGGGATGACCGGGAAAAACTGCCCCGAGGACCAGATTCCGAACCACTTATGCCCGTCGTGCACCTCATGGCAACCCAGTTCGATCAGCCGGTAGAAGGATTTCCGGTCGATCAGCGCCCAGAGATTGCTGCGGACAAGGATGTAGGGCGACGGTTCACCCGTCGCGCCATCCCGCTCGACGCGCAGGGGATGGTCGGGGCCAAGCACCGCAATGTCCTCGGTTTTGGTCGTGAAGGTCAGCACCTGGTCGCGGCCTTCGCCCGCCGCCTCGAAGTCGGTCGCAAGAAGCGGCGCGTCGTCGACGGTGATCCCGACCTTCTCGGCTGGGGTCACCAGGAAATAGGCGTCGCCTTCCCGCTTCAGGATCGAGGAGAAGAGCTTGACCAGCGGTGCCCGGCCGATCGGCGTGCCGAGGTAGAACCAGGTTCCGTCCCGGGCGATGCGCATGTCGATGTCGCCGCAGAAGGGCGGGTTCCACAGATGGACGGGGGGCGGCCCCTTGGCTCCGGCAGCCTTGGCGGCGGCGGCTAGCGTGTCGGCATCGGGTTTCGGCGGGGTCTGCATGGGCGCGCACCATAGCGGGGACGGTTCATTCTGCAACGGGGTCGGGGGTGGGGAGTTCCGGCCGCGGCATGAGGCCAAATTTCTTAAGCAAGAAATTTGTCAAAATCCTTGCTTAAGGATTTTGGGGCGCCGGGTCATGGCGCCTCTCTCACGATCATTTGTGTCAAGTTGCCTTTTGCCATTTGTGCCCGCCGGGATACTTCGCTTTACTGGCGGGGATGGACCCTGAAGGGAGCTGAAGGCATGGCCGACACCAAGGCGCTGGTCGCGGAAATCGAGGCGCTGGGCGCCACCCTGGGGCAGGCGAAGGCCTCGATCAACCGGCGCTTCATCGGGCAGGAGAGGGTGGTGGACCTTGTCCTCGCCTCGATGCTTTGCGGCGGGCACGCCCTTCTGGTGGGCCTTCCGGGCCTGGGAAAGACGCGGCTTGTGGACACGCTGGGCACGGTGATGGGCCTCAAGGCCAACCGCATCCAGTTCACCCCGGACCTGATGCCCGCCGATATCCTGGGGTCCGAAGTGCTGGACACCGCGGCTGACGGCACCCGCGCCTTCCGCTTCGTCGAGGGGCCGATCTTCTGTTCGCTCCTGATGGCGGACGAGATCAACCGCGCCTCACCGCGGACCCAGTCGGCGCTTCTGCAGGCGATGCAGGAGAAGGTCGTGACCATCGGCGGCCAGCACCGGGCGCTGGGCAAGCCCTTCCACGTCCTTGCGACGCAGAACCCGATCGAGCAGGAGGGCACCTATCCCCTGCCCGAGGCGCAGCTTGACCGTTTCCTGGTGCAGGTGGACGTCGAATATCCGACGCGTCAGACCGAACGCGACATCCTGATCGCGACCACCGGCGCGGAGGAGGCCGAGGCGCACCAGGTCTTCACCGCCGAAGAGCTGATCAAGGCGCAGGGCGTGATCCGCCGGATGCCGGTGGGTGACCAGGTGGTCGAGGCGATCCTGGACCTCGTCCGCGCCTGCCGCCCGGGCGAACCGGAAGGGCGCGAGCTGGCCGACTCGCTCAGCTGGGGCCCCGGTCCCCGCGCGGCGCAGGCGCTGATGCTGACGGTCCGCGCGCGGGCGCTCTTGGACGGGCGGCTCGCGCCGTCGATTGCCGATGTGGCGGACCTCGCGCAGGCGGTGCTGGTCCACCGGATGGCGCTGTCCTTCGCGGCCCGTGCGCGGGGCGAGACGCTGGCGGGCATCATCTCGCGCGTCACCAACCGCGTCTTGCGGCTTGAGGCGGCGGCGTGAACGTAACTCCCGACCTGCGGTCCCGCGCGGAAGCGCTGGGGCAGACCCTGCCGCCCCTGCTGGCCGAGGCCGAGATGCTGGCCTCGACCGTGATGATGGGCGAACACGGGCGGCGCAGGGCGGGGTTGGGCGATGAATTCTGGCAGTACCGGCCGGCCCACCAGGGCGATTCGGCGCGGATGATCGACTGGCGGCGGTCCGCCCGGTCGGACGCGCATTTCGTGCGGGAACGGGAATGGCAGGCGGCACAGTCGGTGACGATCTGGGTCGATCCGTCGAAGTCGATGAGCTTCACCGGCGACAAGTCCCGTGCGCCCAAGGCCGACCGCGCGAAACTTCTGGGCCTCGCGCTCGCGGTCCTGCTTCTGCGCGGTGGCGAGCGGGTCGGTCTGGCGGGGCTCGCCTCGCCGCGCGCTGGACGGGCGCAGCTTCTGCGCCTTGCGGCGCGGCTGTCGGGCGATGAGCCGGGCGAGGACTACGGTGCGCCCGAGACGGAGGGGATGGTCAGCCACGGTCGCGGTGTGTTCCTGTCGGACTTCCTGGGCGATCTGTCGGGGATCGAGTCGGGTCTGGCCCGCGCTGCCGACCGCGGGGTTAAGGGCGTCCTGATCCAGGTGCTCGACCCGGCCGAGGAGGAGTTTCCCTTCGACGGCCGCACGATCTTTGAATCGATGGGCGGCACCATGCGGCACGAGACCCAGCAGGCCGGAGAGCTGCGTGCCCGCTACCTGGCGCGGCTGGCGGAACGGAAGGACCGGCTGGCGCAGCTGGCCCGCGCCGTGGGCTGGCATTTCACCACGCACCACACCGGGTCGCCGGCGCAATCGGCGCTTCTCTGGGCCTATCTTGCGCTGCAGGGGGGGCGGTAGATGTTCACGCTCGGCCCCATCGGTTTCGCGGCCCCCTGGCTTCTGGTCGCGCTCATCGCGCTGCCGATCCTGTGGCTTCTCCTCCGGGCCGTGCCGCCTGCGCCGATCCGGCGGCGGTTTCCGGGCGTCGCGCTCCTGCTGGGGCTGAAGGACGAGGAAGCCGAGACCGACAAGACGCCCTGGTGGCTTCTGCTCCTTCGGACGCTGGCCATCGCGGCGGTCATCATCGGCTTTGCCGGCCCGGTCCTGAACCCCGACGACCGCGCGCCGGGGACGGGGCCGATGCTGGTCGTCGTCGATGGCGGCTGGGCCGACGCCCGCGACTGGCCGCAGCGGCAGGAGAAGGTCGAGGCGCTGGTCGAGGAAGCCGGAGTCCAGGGCCGCCCGGTGGCGGTGATCCGGCTGACCGACGCCCCGGGGGTGGTGGAGTTCCAGACCTCGGAAGCCTGGGCCGGCCGGGCCGCGGGCCTGCAGCCGCAAGCCTGGGCACCGGGGCGCTTTGCCGATTGGGCCGATGCGCTGCCCGAGGGCGAGTTCGAGACGACCTGGCTCTCGGACGGCCTTGCGCATGAGGGGCGGGACGCGCTTCTCACGGCGCTTCAGTCGCGCGGCGACGTGAGGGTGATCGAGAATACGCGGGCCGTCTATGGCCTGCACCCGGCGAAGTTCGAGGACGGCCAGGTCGTCGTCTCGGCCAGCCGGATGCCAGCTGCGGAAGCGGGGTCGGTCGAGGTGGTGGCGCAGGGGCCCGATCCCTCGGGCATCGAGCGTGACCTGGGCCGGGCGACGCTTGCCTTCGAGGCCGGCGCAGCTACGGCCGAGGCGGCGATGGACCTGCCGCCGGAACTGCGCAACCGGATCACCCGCTTCGTGCTGGAAGGCAGTCGCACGGCAGGGGCGGTCAGCCTGGCTGACGACAGCCTCAAGCGCCGCAAGATCGCGCTGATCCAAAGCGGGGCGGACGAAGAAACGCTCCAGCTTCTGTCGCCCTTGCATTACCTGCGGCAGGCCCTGGCACCCACGGCGGACATCATCGAGGGCAACCTCAGGGACACGCTTCTGGCCAACCCCGACGTGGTGGTCCTGGCCGACGTGGCCGAGATCGCGGGGCCTGACCGCGACGCCGTGCTGGAATGGGTGCAGAACGGCGGGCTGCTCCTGCGCTTCGCCGGCCCCGTGCTGGCCGCGAGCGACGTGAGCCGCATCGACGAAGACCCGCTTCTGCCCGTGCGCCTGCGCGAAGGCGGCCGCACCGTCGGGGGCGCAATGAGCTGGGGCGAGCCGAAGTCGCTCGCCCCCTTCCCGGAAGGCTCGCCCTTCTTTGGCCTGACCGCGCCGTCGGACGTGGTCGTGCGCGAACAGGTGCTGGCCCAGCCCGACCCCGACCTGACCGAGCGCACCATCGCCGCGCTGGACGACGGCACGCCGCTCATGACCCGCAAGGTGATCGGCGGCGGGCAGGTCGTGCTGGTCCACGTGACCGCGAACGCGGAATGGTCCTCGCTGCCGCTGTCGGGCCTTTTCGTGCAGATGCTGGAGCGGCTGGCGGTCTCCACCAAACCCGCGACGCCCGAGGCCGCGGACCTGTCCGGCCAGACCTGGGTGCCCGAGGTGGTGCTGGACGCCTATGGCTCGACCACCGACGCGGGCGAGTTGCCGGGAGTGGACGGCGAAGCTCTGGCCGAAGCAATCGCACAAGGCCCGTCGGAAGTGTTCCAGCCCGGGCTCTACGCCGGCGCCGACCGCCGCGTCGCGCTGAACGTCATCGGGGCGGAGACCACGCTGGAGCCGGCGGTCTGGCCCTCGGGCGTCCCGGTGGACCGGCTGGAGGCGCGGGCGGTGCAGGCGCTGAAGGGCGATTTCCTGACCTTCGCCGCCGTGCTGCTGCTTCTGGACGTGCTGGCGGCGCTCTGGCTTGCCGGACGCCTGCGCGGCCTCCCGCGGGGGTCGGCGGCCGTGCTGGCGCTGGTGCTGATCGCCGCCACCCCGCGCGCGGCCGAGGCGCAGGACGCGCCCCAGCCGAACGACGATTTCGCGGTGCAGGCGACCTCGTCGGTCGTGCTCGCCTATGTGCTGACCGGCGATCCGCAGGTCGATGAGTTGTCGCGGCAGGGCCTTCTCGGCCTGTCCGACAAGCTGTGGCAGCGCACCTCGATCGAGCCGATGATGCCGATGGGCGTCGACATCGAGAAGGACGAGCTGGCCTTCTTCCCCTTCCTCTACTGGCCCGTGGTGGCCGGCGCGGCCGAGCCGTCGGACGCGGCCTATGCCAAGCTGAACCAGTACCTGCGGACCGGCGGCATGATCCTGTTCGACACCCGCGATGCCGACCTCTCGGGCTTCGGCGGCGGCACCACGCCCGAGGGGCAGGCCCTGCAGGTCATCGCCTCGGGCCTCGACATCCCGCCGCTGGAGCCGATCCCGCTCGACCACGTGCTGACCCGCACCTTCTACCTCCTGCAGGACTTCCCCGGCCGCCACCAGGGCGGGCAGCTTTGGGTCGAGGCCGCGCCGAATGCCGAGGCCGAGGCCGCCGAGGGGATGCCCTTCCGCAACCTCAACGACGGTGTGACCCCGGTGGTGATCGGCGGGGCAGACTGGGCCAGCGCCTGGGCCACCGATGACATGGGCGTGCCGCTGGTCCCCATCGGACGCGGCTTTGCCGGCGAACAGCAGCGCGAGATCGCCTACCGTTTCGGCATCAACCTGATCATGCATGTGCTGACCGGCAACTACAAATCCGACCAGGTCCATGTCCCCGCGCTTCTAGAAAGGCTGGGCCAATGACCGCCTCTGTCGTCTTCGCTCCGCTGGTTTCGATCTGGCTGGTCTATGCGCTGGCCGCCGCTGCCGTCCTTCTGGTCGGCCTCGCGCTCTGGCGCGGCCTCTCCGGCTGGTGGATCCGCGCGCTGGCCCTGGGCGCGCTGGTGCTGGCACTCGCCAATCCCGCCCTGCAGGAGGAAGAACGCCAGAACCTGTCCGACATCGTGATCCTCGTCGTCGACGAAAGCGCAAGCCAGGGCCTGGGCGACCGCCGGGCGCAGACCGAGGCCGCCATCAGCGCGGTCCAGGCCGAGATCGCGCAGATGCCCAACACCGAGCTGCGCATCCACCGCGTCGGCGACGGGGACGAGGATGCCGGGACGCTCGCGCTGACCGCGCTGTCCGAGGCATTGGCCGAGGAACCGCGCGCGCGGGTGGCGGGCGCGATCCTTGTCACCGACGGCCGAGTCCACGACCTGGGCGTCGTCCCGAACCTGCCTGCGCCCTTGCAGGTGCTCCTGACCGGAGAGGAGGCCGACTGGGACCGCCGCATCGTCGTGAAGAACGCCCCCGCCTTCGCCATCATCGGCGAGGAGTTCAAGTTGGGCCTGCGGGTCGAGGATGTGGGCGCCCCTCCTGCGCTGGGGGCGGAGGTCGAGCTGACCATCTCGATCGACACCGAGGAACCCGTGACCTACCTCGTGCCCTTGAACGAAGACCTCGAGCTGCCCGTCACCCTGCCGCATGGCGGGGCCAACGTGCTGCAGTTCAGCGTCGAACCCGTCGCGGGCGAGATCACCGACCGCAACAACGCCTCGGCCGTGCAGATCAACGGCGTCCGCGACCGGCTGCGGGTGCTTCTGATCAGCGGCGAGCCCCATGTCGGCGAACGGGTCTGGCGGAACCTGTTGAAATCCGATGCGGCCGTTGACCTTGTCCACTTCACCATCCTGCGGCCCCCGGAAAAGCAGGACGGCGTGCCGGTCGACGAGCTGTCCCTCATCGCCTTCCCGACGCGCGAGCTCTTCGTCGAGAAGATCGAGGAATTCGACCTGATCATCTTCGACCGCTACCGGATGCGGGGCATCCTGCCGATGTCCTACATCGAGAACATCGTGCAATATGTCCGCAACGGCGGCACCGTCCTTGTCGCCGCGGGGCCGGAGTTCGGCGCCGTGGACAGCCTCTACCGCTCGCCGCTTGCGGAAATCCTGCCCGTGGCGCCCACCGCCCAGGTCATCGAGGAAGGCTACCGTCCGGCGCTGACCGACCTTGGCCGCCGCCACCCGGTGACCGAGGGGCTCGAGGCCGAGGCGCCCGAGGGGGGCTGGGGCCGCTGGTTCCGGCTGATCGAGGTGGAACAGGTGGCGGGCCAGGTGCTGATGTCAGGGCCGCGCGACCTGCCGCTCCTGGTCCTGAACCGCGTCGACCTTGGCCGCGTCGCGGTCCTTGCCTCCGACCACGCCTGGCTCTGGGGCCGGGGCTTCGAGGGTGGCGGGCCGCAGCTGGAACTTCTCCGCCGTCTTGCCCACTGGATGCTGAAAGAGCCGGAGCTCGAAGAGGAAACCCTGACCGCAGAGGTCGAGGGCGAGGTCCTGACCATCATCCGCCGGACGCTGGCCGAGGAGGAGCCCGGCCCGGTGACCATCACCGCCCCCGACGGGACGGTGACGGAAGTGCCGATGCCGCTGGTCACTCCCGGCAGGTTCGAGGCCGTCTGGCAGGCGCCGATGCTGGGCCTTTACCGGCTGGAGCAGGGCGACCTGACCCGGGTGATCGCCGTGGGCCCGGCCCAGCCGCGCGAGTTCGTCGAGACCATCGCCTCGGGCGCCGACCTGGCACCCCTGGCCGAGGCGACGCGGGGCGGGGTCACCCGGCTGGAACCCGGAAACCCGGACATCCGCGCCGTGGCCGAGGGCCGCGTCGCGGTCGGCCGCGGCTGGATCGGCATCACCCCGCGCGAGGCCTACCTGACCACCGAGGTCAATGTGGTGCCCTTCCTGCCGGCCTGGGCCTGGCTCCTCATCGCCGCGGGGCTGGCCGTGGTCGCCTGGCTGGTCGAGGGGCGCAAAGGCGCGAAGGCGGCCTGACAGCCCCGCAGCGCTGGCGCTTGGCACGACTCGCTCTGCCTGCAATCCTGCCCGCAGTTCAGCGGAGGATTGCCGGATGACGGAGGTCGACGTGGTGATCGTGGGCGCGGGCTGTGCCGGTCTGGCGGCGGCAAAGCGGCTGCAGGCGGCGGGGCTGAGCTTCCACGTGGTCGAAGCGATGGACCGGATCGGCGGGCGGGCCCTGACCACGACGACCGACTTCGGCATCCCCTTCGACATCGGCTGCGCCTGGCTGCACGCCGCCGACCGCAACCCCTTCTTCCCCGAAGCCGTGGCGGCCGGCTGGACGCTCCAGCACCACGACATGGGCCTTGACCACCTCTGGTTCGGCCGCCGCAAGGCCAGCGAGGCCGAGATGGAACGCGAGAAGCGCGCCGAAGCGGAGCTTCACGCCTGCATCGAACGGCACAAGGGCTCCAGCGACCGGCTCTCCACCCTGGTCGAGGCCTGCCACGGACTGCGCGTCTCGGCGACCTTCGCGGGGCCGATGGACTTCGGCGCCGATGATGACGAGATCAGCGTCACCGACTACCGCGCCGCCGCCGACCTGGATCCGAACTACTTCACGCGCGAGGGCTACGGCGCCCTGATCCACCGCTGGGGCGCCGATGTGCCGGTGACCCTTGGCACCCCCGTCCGCCGCATCCGCTGGGACGGGCCGGGGGTCCAGGTCGAAACCGACCGGGGCACGATCGGGGCACAGGCGGCGATCGTGACCGTCTCGACCGGCGTTCTCGCCTTCGAGGACATCGCCTTCACCCCCGACCTGCCCCTGGGCCACCAGGAGGCGATCTTCGACTTGCCGATGGGGTTGCTCACCAAGGTGCCGGTGAAGATCGAAGGCACCCGCCTTGGCCTTTCACCCTTCGACGACCTCCTCATCGAACGCCACGCCCGCCACGACCTCTACTTCCTCGCCTTCCCCTTCGACACCGACCTCATGGTTGGCTTCGTCGGCGGCGACTTCGCCTGGGAGATGGAGGCCGCGGGCCGCGCGGCGGCGGTGGATTTCGTAACCGACCGGCTGGTGGACATCTTCGGCTCCGACGTGCGCCGCGCCGTCACCCACGGCACCATGACCAATTGGTCCGCCGAACGCCATGTGAGGGGCGGCTACGCCGCCGCCCGGCCCGGCAAGGCGCATGCGCGCGAGGTGCTGAAGGACCCGGTCGGCGACCGCATCTGGTTCGCGGGCGAGGCCCTGGCCGGGGGCCTGAAGCAGACCGCCGCCGGGGCGCGGCTCTCGGGCGAGGCGGTGGCGGGGCAGGTGGCCCTAAGGCTCGCGCGCGAGTATGACCCGGCGTGAGTGGCTTGCGAACTCGCGCCGCAGAAGGACCCCGGTGGCCAGCACCGTTCCCGCAAGCAGCCCCCAGGGGCCGAGGAGCCATCCCAGCGCGGCCAGCGCGAAATAGATCGACCTGAGGCCTCGGTTGAAGCTTTTCGCGGCGGTGATGTTGATCTCGGCCGCCTGGCCCGCGCGGTGGAAGGCGATGGGGTCGGCGGGGTCATTCGGAACGGCCGCCATCAGGATCGAGCAATAGCCGAACAGCCGGTGCGCCCAGACGAACTTCAGCAGCGAATTGGCCAGGAAGGCGATCACCGGCAACATCTTCAGGGCCACATCCGGCCCGGCACCGATGGGAAGCTCATCGGCCAGCCGCTGCACCGCCGCCGCATTGCCGATCACCGCTACGCCCCCACCAATGGCGATCATGCAGGCGCTTGCGAAGAAGGCCGTGCCCTGCCGCAGGCTGTCGATCAGCGTGGCGTCGAAAATCCTCGGCTGCCGCGTGACAAAGGTCCGCATCCAGTCGCGCCGGTAGTCCTCCATCAGCCAGGAGACGGAAGGCCGCGACTTCGGTGGCTGCTCGCTGACCCAGCCCGAGGCCACCCAGGCCAGCACCAGAAGACCCAGCATCGCTAGGTCCAGGGTGGGCACCGAGGCGAAGTTCATCATCATGGCCCGACAGTAGGGGCCCGGTTTTGCCTTGTCAGCGGGGTAAATTGGTTATATTTCTTTACCAGTCAGCGGAAGGATCGCCCATGGACATGCCAGCGCCAAACGCAGGGGTGATCGCCCGGAAGTCCCGGATCGTGACCCGGCTTCGCGCCGTCCTGCCCGCCGACGGGGTGATCGACGCGCCCGAGGAGCTTCGCGCCTACGAATGCGATGCGCTGACCGCCTACCGCTGCCCACCCCTCGCCGCCGTCCTGCCGCGGACGACCGAGGAGGTCTCGGCCGTGCTGAGGGTCTGCTGGGAAGAGGGCGTCCCCGTGGTTCCGCGCGGGTCGGGGACCAGCCTTGCGGGCGGGGCAATGCCCACGGCGGACAGCGTGATCCTGGGCGTCGCACGAATGAACGCCGTCCTCGAGACGGACTACGAGAACCGCTTCATCCGGGTTCAGGCGGGCCGCACGAACCTGAGCGTCAGTGGTGCGGTGGAGGCCGAGGGGTTCTTCTACGCCCCCGACCCCTCCAGCCAGTTGGCCTGCGCCATCGCGGGCAACATCGCGATGAACTCGGGCGGGGCGCATTGCCTGAAATATGGGGTCACGACGAACAACCTTCTGGGCGTCAAGCTGGTGCAGATGGACGGGACCGTCGTCACCCTCGGCGGCCCGTGGGGAGAGCCTGCGGGCCTCGACCTTCTCGGCGTCGTCTGCGGGTCGGAGGGGCAGCTTGGCGTCGTGACCGAAGCCTGGCTCCGCATCCTGCCCAAACCCGAAGGCGCGCGGCCGGTGCTCGTGGGCTTCAACTCGAACGAAGTCGCGGGCGCCTGCGTCAGCGACATCATCAAGGCCGGTATCCTCCCCGTCGCCATCGAATTCATGGACCGCCCCTGCATCCGCGCCACCGAGGCCTTCGCCAAGGCCGGCTACCCGGACTGCGAGGCGCTGCTGATCATCGAAGTGGAAGGGTCCGAGGCCGAGATCGCCGAGCAGCTTGGCCGGATCAAGCAGATCGCGCTCGCCCACGACCCCGTGGAGTTCCGCGAGGCGGCGGACGAGGACCAGGCCAAACGCATCTGGCTGGGCCGTAAGTCGGCCTTCGGCGCGATGGGGCAGATCAACGACTACATGTGCCTGGACGGGACGATCCCGGTGTCCAGCCTGCCGCATGTCCTGAAACGCATCGGCGAGATGAGCCGGGAGTTCGGCCTCGACGTCGGCAACGTCTTCCACGCGGGCGACGGCAACATGCACCCCTTGATCCTGTTCAACGCGAACAAACCGGGCGACCTGGAACGCTGCGAGGCCTTCGGGGCCGAGATCCTGAAGCTTTGCGTCGAAGTGGGCGGGTGTCTCACCGGCGAACACGGCGTGGGGATCGAGAAGCGCGACCTGATGGCGGTGCAGTTCTCGGCCACCGACATGGAGGCGCAGATGCGGGTGAAGGATGTGTTTGACCCGAAGTGGCTTCTGAACCCGGCGAAGGTGTTTCCCCTGGGCGTCAGTGCCGACCGCCGCGCGGGTTGAACCCCCGGGGCGCTGCCCCGGACCCCGGGGATATTTGTGCAAAGATGAAAGGCGGGTCGATGCGGCCTTCGAGCGAAGCGGAACTGGCGGAAGCCGTGGCGGGGGCCTCGGGTCCCTTGCTGGTGCGGGGTGGGGGCACGCGGACGCTGGGCCATGCGGTGGGCGAGGTGCTGGAGACCGGGGGCGTTGAGCTGGTCCAGCGTGAGGTGCAAGGAGCGCGTCCCCTGCTCATCAGCGCAGGGACGACGGGCGCGGAGTAGGAGCG
>NZ_JAYSFG010000010.1:129053-136758 GCF_041913445.1 Tabrizicola sp. | reverse complement strand
GGTGCCTGTAACGGGACGTGAACCAGAGCAACACAACCGGCTCTGGGCACCACCTTCACCGCCAAGCTATTGAATAGCCTCAGCTTTGTCCTTGGATGGAGCGAGCGTAGAACATGGCACTGCAGCTACGCAGCATTTGCCATCCACTTCGCTAACACCTCCAGCGGGTAACCCTTCCCGTAGCTCTGCCCGACGCCCTCAGTCTGCCAGCCGCCGATCTGGTCCACGATGTCCGCTGGACACTCGACAGCCCGGAGCCTGTCCCGCATCGAGTGGCGGAAGCTGTGCATGGACCCTTTCTCGGGGACGTGTGGCTTCAACCATTTGTTCAGCGCCGCGCTGGCTGAGTTCGAGTTCGTCTGGTCCGTCTTGTTGTAGCGAGGGAAGGCGAAGGTGCTGTCGGTTACAACTCCGTGGATGCGCTGAGCAGCCCAGAGAGAGGCACCGACCAGCGGGACCTTCCTTGCGCTACCAGCGGTCTTCAGACGCCGCCACGGATGCTCACGGACCACGACATGCGGGATGGGGTCGTCGAGGCGGAGATCGTCCTTCAGCAGCCCTGCAGCTTCTGCCAGCCGCATCCCCGTGTCAGAGACCAAGGCGACCAGCCAGCGGAGATCATCATCGATGCGTCGGCAGTCTTGCTGAAGGCTGCGGATCACGTCGATTGGGAGCGGAACACGCTCTTCGACCCCCGCGTTCCGGTCGTAGTAGACCTTGCCGAAGGGGTTGCTGAAGTCGATCCCAATCTCGCTGGCGGCGAAGTTGATCACCGACCGAACCGTGCCGAAGATGCGGGTGATGCTGCTGCCCGTGAGGCCGCGCTTCAGCAGATCGTCGCGGAAGGCGTTCGCATCCGCCTTGGTGTAAGCTGCGATGTCCTTGTCCCCGCATACGTCGATGACGTAGCCACACGACCTCTCAGCGGACCGCTGGAAGGTGATTGGGCGACCCTTGCCCTTGAGGCGCAAGTAGATGCTGACCGCCTCTGAGAGCTTCACGCTGGCCGCTACAGCCACCGCAGATGCTATCGGGCGAGCGGAAGGGGCCAAGCCAGTGTTTCCTGCCATGCGGAGCATGTGCTTCCCCGGCAGATCGCTGTCGTTGATCCTGAGGTGATACCAATACTCGTCCAGCTTCTGCGCTGCCCGGACGGCACGGGAAGCGGCCACAGTGACCGACCTTGTTCGCAGGGAGTAGGAGATTTTGGGGGACGTGTAGTGGTGCCGAAGGTCATTCGGAACGCGTCTGATGAAGTAGTAGACCCCGTCTTTCACAAATGAGTGGGGTGCAGCTTTGTTCTCCGCCATGTTCTACGCTCGCTCCATCCAAGGACAAAGCTGAGGCTATTCAATAGCTTGGCGGTGAAGGTGGTGCCCAGAGCCGGAATCGAACCAGCGACACGCGGATTTTCAATCCGCTGCTCTACCAACTGAGCTATCTGGGCACCGTTTGGTGGGCGGGTGATATCCAAGCGGCGGGGGGCTGTCCAGAGGGAAAACGTCCCTAATGCGCCTTCGGCGGAGCGTCGTTGTCGGCGGGCTCCGCGGCCTCTTCCTCGCGCTCGGCGGGGATGCGGTAGCCTTCGGTCAGCCAGCGACCAAGGTCGACGTCGGCGCAGCGGCGCGAGCAGAAGGGGCGGTAGTCGGGAGCGGCGGGCTTGCCGCAGATCGGGCAGCTCATGGCAGAAGCTCCGACAGCGGCAGCCGGTCGCGCTTGCGGGTCAGTTCGTAGAGGCCAAGCACCGTCCAGCCCGCAAGGTTCGCCTCGCCGTCCGACTTGAAGGCCGACTTGAGCACCTGGTCCAGGATGTGCCGGTCGCGCTTCGGCATGGGCGCGAAATCCACCACCACCTGCCCGCCAAGCCCGCGCAGGCGCAGCTGGCGCGGCAGGTCGCGGGCGGCCGCGACGTTGGCCTTCAGCGCCGCGGCAGGACTGGTGTCGGGACCGGTGTTCACATCGACGGCCACAAGTGCCCGGGTCGGTTCGATCATCATGTGACCCCCGCCGTCCAACGCGACTCGGGGCGCGCGCAGGGCCTCGACCGCCTCGGTCACGCCGTGGCGCTCGAAACTTTCCGGGTCCGTGTCCGCGTCGTCGACCGCCGGGTCGAGCCAGTCGCGGAAGGCCCGGTCGTGCGCCGAGGGTCCGTCCACCAGGAGTTCAGGGGGGCCGCTCACATCGGCCAGCACCGCCTCGGCCAGGCCCCGCATCGCGGCGATGTCCTCGACGATCGCCTGGTCTTCGGCCTCGAGGCAACCCGACCGCAGGATCAGGCCCAGCGCCTCGTCAGCCCCGGACATTCCGGCCTCCGCCAGGGCAGACAGCTCGGCGCGGCGCTCCTCGTCCTTGATCCGGCGCGAGATGTTCAGGCCCGGCGCATCCGGCGTGATGATCGCAAAGCGCGACTTGAAGAGGAGGCGCGTGGTGACGGGGACGGCCTTGCCCGCCTCGGCCGGGCCGGTGACCTGCACCAGCAGGCGCTGGCCAGGGGCGACGCCGGAAATCTGGCGCAGGAAGCCGGACCCCTGGGGCAGCTTGACGAAGATCCCGCCCTGCCCCTTCACCGGACGGTCCGCCACGGCGCGGTAGATTGCGCCCGGGATGGCCACGTCCTCCGCGGGGTCGATGGCCAGCTCCTCAAGCCGCCCGTCCACCATCAGCGCGGCGGCCTGGCGGCCGTCGATCTCGTCCAGAACCAGCACGCGGCCCTTCATTCCTGCCTCCAGACCGGATAGCCGATCGCTGTAAGAAGCGCCGCCGTCTCGGCAACGGGCAGGCCCATGATCCCGGTGAAGGATCCCGAAATCCACGGGATGAACGCCCCCGCCAGGCCCTGGATCCCGTAGCCGCCCGCCTTGCCCTGCCATTCGCCGCTGGCGAGGTAGGCATTCAGCTCGGCATCGGACAGGCGCTTCATCTTCACGGTGCTCAAGGATTCGCGGACCAGCACCCGGTCCCCCCGGCGCACCGCAAGCGCGGTGATGACCTGGTGGCGGCGGCCGCCGAGGGCAACCAGGAATTCGGCAGCCTCGCCCGCATCGGCCGGCTTTCCCAAAATGCGACGCCCGAGGGCCACGGTGGTATCGGCGCAGAGGACGACGTCCTCGGGTCCGGCGGGGACGGCGCGCGCCTTCTCCTCGGCCAGCCGCAGGCAGTAGGGCCGGGGGAGTTCGCCCTTCCTCGGGTCCTCGTCGATGTCGGGGGGCAGGATCAGGTCGGGCGTGATCCCAAGCTGCGCCAGAAGCTCTTTCCGGCGGGGGCTGCCCGATCCCAGGATCAGTCGCAATTTACTTGAAGCGATAGTTGATGCGGCCCTTCGACAGGTCGTAGGGGGTCATCTCGACCTGCACCTTGTCACCGGCCAGAACGCGGATGCGGTTCTTGCGCATCTTGCCTGCCATCACCGCGATCAACTCATGGCCGTTCTCGAGTTCGACCCTGAATGTCGCGTTCGGCAGGAGTTCCTTCACGACACCGGGGAATTCGAGAATGTCTTCCTTGGCCATGGTCTCTCCATTGCAGATGGGCCCGCAGGTTGGTCCCGCAGGCTTCCGGGGCGCGATATGCGCCTGTTGGCGCTGGGTTTCAAGCGGATTCTGGAATGCGTCAGGTCCGCAGGCGGAAACGCTGGATCTTTCCGGTCTGCGTTTTCGGCAGGGCATCGGTGAAGATCACGCGGCGCGGGTACTTGTAGGGGGCGATGGTGCGCTTGACATGGTCCTGCAAGAGCTTGACCAGAAGCTCACCGGCAGAGTGCCCCTCGGCCAGAACCACATGCGCCTCGACGATCTGCCCCCGCTCCTCGTCCGGAGAGCCGATGACGGCGCATTCCAGCACTGCCGGATGCGACAGAAGCGCGGCTTCGACCTCTGGCCCCGCAATGTTGTAGCCCGCGCTGATGATCATGTCGTCCGACCGCGCAGCAAAGTGGAAGCGGCCCTCTTCGTCCTGCCAGAAACTGTCGCCGGTCAGGTTCCATCCCGCCTTCACGTAATTCTTCTGCCGTTTGTCCGAGAGGTACCGGCACCCCGTCGGCCCGCGCACGGCAAGCCGCCCGACTTCCCCGCGAGGAAGCTCGGCCATGTCCTCGCCCACGATCTTCGCCTCGTAGCCCGTGACCGGCCGGCCGGTGCAGGCGGGGTGGTGGTCGTCGAAACGGTTGGTGATGAAGATGTGCAGCATCTCGGTCGCGCCGATCCCGTCCAGCATCGGCTTGCCGGTCTTCTGCATCCACTCCTCGTAGACCGGGCCGGGGAGCGTTTCCCCCGCGCTGACCGCGGCGCGAAGGCTGGACAGGTCCGCCCCTTCCGCCATCGCCTTCAGCATCACCCGGTAGGCGGTGGGCGCGGTGAAGCAGACCGTGGCACGGTGCTTCTGGATGATCTCGATCATATTGGGCGGGCTGGCCTGTTCCAGAAGCGCCGCCGCCGCCCCGAAGCGCAGCGGAAAGATGGCAAGTCCCCCCAGCCCGAAGGTGAAGGCCAAGGGGGGCGAGCCGACGAAAACGTCCTCGGGCGTGACGCCAAGGACCTCTTTCGCATAGCCGTCCGCGATGATCAGAAGGTCGCGGTGGAACTGCATCGTGGCCTTCGGCTCGCCCGTCGTCCCGCTGGTGAACCCCAGAAGCGCCACGTCGTCCCGGCCCGTCGGCACCGCCTGAAACTTCACCGACTTCGACAGGGCCACCCGATCCAGCTCCGCGTCGTGGTTCGCGGTCCCGTCGAAGCCCACAACCGTCCGCAGGTGCCTGGACACCTTGGCGCAGGCGACCAGCTCCTCCATCAGCCGGGTGTCGCACAGCGCATGGGTGATCTCGGCCTTGTCGACGATGGCCGTCAACTCCCCCGCGCGCAGCATCGGCATGGTGTTCACCACCACCGCCCCAGCCTTGGTCGCCGCCAGCCAGCAGGCCACCATCGCCGGGTTGTTGGCCGAGCGGATCAGCACCCGGTTGCCGGGCCTCACCCCGTAATCCTCGACCAGAGCATGGGCGATGCGGTTCGACCAGTCGGTCAGCTCCTTGTAGGTGCGGCTGCGGCCGTTGCCGATCAGCGCGGTGTTGTCACCGAAGCCCTTTGCCACCATCGCATCGGTCAGCTCGACACCAACGTTCAGCCAGTCGGGATAGTCGAACCCGCCCAGCCGGATCTCTGGCCAGTCCTCGGGCGCGGGCAGGCGGTCGCGGGTGAACGTGTCCTCATGTCCTGTCGGTCCAAGCATCCGTCGGGTCCTCCCAAACCCTGCCGTCACCCTTTAGGAATGACGGCGGTTGCCTCGATTTCCACCTTGGCCCGGTCCTCGACCAGGGCCACCACCTGCACCAGAGCCATCGCCGGGTAATGCCGCCCGATCACGGCCTTGTAGACCGCCCCCAGCTCGCGCAGCCGGTCCAGATATTCCCGCTTGTCCGTGACGTACCAGGTCAGCCGCACCAGATGCTCGGGCAGCGCGCCCCCCTCGGCCAGGACCTCGACGATGGACTTCAGGACCTGCTCGACCTGGCCCACGAAATCGTCGGTCTCGAACTCCTGGTCCGCGTTCCAGCCGATGATGCCGCCGGTAAAGACCATCCGCCCCTCGGCCGCAACGCCGTTGGCGTAGCCCCGCGCGGGCTTCCAGTGCCTTGGGTGAAGGATTTCATGCATCCTGCGTCTCCTTGTAGGCTTCCAGCGCCGCGCGCATGTCCTTGGGCCAGGGCGCGGCGCGCATCCCGTCGATCCAGGCCAGCGTCATGCCCGCCCGGAGCCGCAACCCATCGTCCCCGTGCCCCTCGACCCACAGCTTGACCGAGGAGCCGCCGACCCTTTCTACCCGCAGCGTAAAGCGCACCTTCTCGCCCAGCCGCGAGGGTTTCTGGAACACCGCCTCGATGGCCACCGTCGGCACGCCGTTGTCCGCGCCAAAGTGCATGGATGCGAACGAGCGCCCGACCACATCGGCAAAGAAGTTCTCGATGACCGAGTTCACCATCTCGAAATAGCGGGGGTAGAAGACGATCCCCGCCGGGTCGCAATGGTTGAACTCGATCTGGATCAGTCGCTCGTACATCCTACTCGTTGGCCTCGGGCGGCAGGAAGTCCACATCGTGCCTGGCCGAAGCCTCGACGATGGCCGGGATGTCGGTCATGTCGTGCAGCGCCTCGAACAGGGCTTCCAGCTTCCCCGCGGGCGAGACCCAGAACAGCGCCCGTGCCGGCTTGTCGGACTTGTTGAAATAGCCATGCGGCACGCCCTTCGGCATCCGCACAAGGTCGCCGGCCTTGGCCACCGACCAGACGCCATCAAGCTTCAGGTGCAGCTCACCCTCCTGCACCAGGATGAACTCGTCCTGGGTCGGGTGGACATGGACCGGCACGAACTGGCCCGGCTCGCTGTTGGTCTCGAAGCTGAAGGTCGTCTCGCAGGAGGCCTTGGGGAAGTACCGCTGCCCCAAAATGTTCAGCATCCGCCCGTGATAGGCCTCGCCGTTGCGGGTGATCCCGCCTTTCAGATCCGCCATGTCGTCCCTCCCTATCCCAGAATACTTCTGGCAATGATGATACGCTGCACGTCACTTGCCCCCTCGTAGATCCGCAGCGCCCGGATCTCGCGGTAAAGGCTTTCCACGGCGAACCCGTGCCGCACCCCGTCGCCGCCATGCAGCTGGACCGCCATGTCGATGACCCGCTGCGCGGCTTCCGTCGAATAGAGCTTCGCCATCGCCGCCTCGCGGCTGACCCTTTGCGCGCCCATGTCCTTGGTCCAGGCCGCCCGGTAGACCAGCAGGGCCGAGGCATCGATGTCCAGCGCCATGTCCGCCAGATGCCCCTGCACCAGCTGCAACTCGGACAGCGCTTGTCCCTGGATGCGTCGCCCTTGCGTCCGCGCCAGCGCCTCGTCCAGCGCCCGCCGCGCGAACCCCAGGGCCGCTGCGCCGACTGTGGACCGGAACACATCCAGCACCGACATGGCGATCTTGAACCCCTCGCCGGGCTTGCCGATCAGTGCCGCCTCCGGCAGCTCCACCCCGTCCAGCCGCAGATGCGCGAGCGGATGCGGCGCCATCACCTCGATCCGGCTGACAACCTCCAGCCCCCTGGTCGCCGCGGGCAGCAGGAACGCCGACAGCCCCTTCGCGCCCGGAGCCTCCCCGGTCCGCGCGAAGATCACGTAGACATCCGCGATCCCGCCGTTCGAGATGTACGTCTTCTCCCCGGACAGCCGCCAACCACCCTGCACCCGTTCCGCCACGGTCGCCGTCGCCGCCACGTCCGACCCCGACCCCGGTTCAGTCAGCGCAAAGCCCGAGATCGCTTGTCCCGTCCGCGTCCGCGAAAGCCACTCCCGCTGCTCCGCCGTCCCGAACAGGCTGACCGCCCCCATCCCCAGCCCCTGCATCGCGAAGGCGAAATCCGCCAGCCCGTCATGCCGCGCCAGCGTCTCGCGGATCAGGCAGAGCGAGCGCACATCCAGCCGCTCCCCCTCTCCCGCGCCCGAATGCTTCAGCCAACCACCTGCCCCCAGCGCCGCGACCAGCCCACGGCAAGCCGCATCCACATCGGCATGCGACACCGGCAGGTTGGCCGCGCACCACTCATCCAAGGCCGCCGCCAACTCACGATGGCGGGGCTCGAAGAACGGCCAATCCAGAAAACTCGTGTCGCTCATTTCATAAAGGACCAAATATCAATCGGGGTTCAGGGTGAAGCAAAGCCACCGGGAA
>NZ_JAYSFG010000010.1:0-129043 GCF_041913445.1 Tabrizicola sp. | reverse complement strand
CCGCCCCCCTCTGTGGCCCCGCTCCCGCCCAAACAACCCACCCCCCACCAGCCCCCTTCGTCCCCGGCGCCCCCCCGCCCGCCGGCCCCGGCCCCCCCCCCCCCCCCCCCCCCCCCCCCCGGTTCAGTCACCCTGAAACACCGGCTTCTCCTTGGCAACGAAGGCCCGGTAGGCCCGTTCGAAGTCCTTGGTCTGCATGCAGATAGCCTGCGCCTGCGCCTCGGCCTCGATCGCCTGCTCCAGCCCCATGTTCCATTCCTGGTTCAGCTGCGTCTTGGTGATCCCATGCGCAAAGACCGGCCCGGAGGCCAACCGCCCCGCCAGGGCCATCGCCTCCGCCTCCAGCGCCTCGGGCGCGTGGAGCGCGTTCCAGAAGCCCCAACGCTCGCCTTCTTCGGCCCCCATCACCCGCCCGGTATACAGAAGCTCCGCCGCCCGCCCCTGGCCGATGATCCGGGGCAGCATCGCACAGGCCCCCATGTCGCAGCCCGCCAGCCCGACCCGAGTAAACAGGAACGCGCATTTCGCCGCAGGCGTCGCCAGCCGCAGGTCCGAGGCCATCGCGATGATCGCCCCGGCCCCCACGGCCACGCCATCCACCGCCGCGATTATGGGCTTGCCGCAGCCGATCATCGCCTTGACCAGGTCCCCCGTCAACCGGGTGAACGCCAGGAGGTCCTTCATCGGCAACCCGATCAGCGGGCCGATGATGTCGTGCACATCCCCGCCCGAACAGAAGTTCCCGCCGTTCGAGGCGAAAACCACCACGTCCACGTCGGTCGCGTAGACGAGCGCCCGGAACGTGTCCCGCAGCTCGGCGTAGCTGTCGAAGGTCAGCGGGTTCTTCCGGTCCGGCCGGTTCAACCGCACCACCGCGATGCGGTCCTTCACCTCCCACAGGAAGTGCTGCGGCTTCAGTCCCGCCAGTTTCGTCCCTGCCCGGAAACTCATCGCCCCATCCTCTTCAGGATCGCCGTCATCTGGTCCAGTTCCTCGTCCGTCAGCCCGGCAAAGATGCGGGCGACCTCGGCCTCGTGCTTCTCGGCCATCGCCTCGAAAGCCGTCGTCCCCTCGGCCGTCAGCGCCACATGCACGGTGCGCCGGTCCACTTCCGAGGGCGTGCGCCGCACCAGACCCTCGCCCTCCAGCCGGTCTACCACCGCCGTCGCATTGCCGTTCGAGACGAGGAGCATCCGGGACAACTCGCTCATCGTCACGCCCTCGCGCCGCCGGTACAGCGCCGCCATCACGTCAAAGCGCGGCAGCGTCGTGTCGTGCTTCACCCGCAGGTATTCGCGCAGCTCGTTCTCGGCCGCCCGGGTCACGCCCAGCAGCCGGATCCACATCTTCAGCCGCCGTTTCGAGCCCTCGCTCATACCTCGCCCCCCGAGATCGTCAGGCAGGCCCCGTTCACCCCCGAGGCCGCGTCGGAGGCCAGATAAAGCGCCGCGGCCGTGACCTCCGAGGGCTGGTAGAGCCGCCCCTGCGGGCTCAGACCCTCCAGCGCGGCGCGGGCTTCGGCAAGGCTCTTCCCGGTCTTCTCGGCAATCACCTGCACGGAATGGTCAGTCATCGGCGTGTCCAGAAACCCCGGGCAGATCGCATTCACCGTGATCCCCTTCCGAGCGACCTCCAGGGCCAGCGACCGCACCAGGCCCACGACCCCATGCTTCGCCGCCGCATAGGGCGCGACCTTCGCATAGCCTTTCAGGCCGGCGGTGGAGGCAACGGCAATCAGCCGCCCTTCGCCCCGGAACTGGCTTAAGGCCTCGCGAAACGTCAGGAACACTCCCGTCAAATTCACCGCGATCATCGCGTTCCACTGGGCGAGCGTCGTCTTCGCCATGAGCCCCGAATCCGCCGCCCCCGCGTTCGCAATGATGACGTCGCAGGGGCCAGCCTCCTCGTACATCCGCTGCACGGATGTCTCGTCGGTGACGTCGGCCTGCACCCAAGCCGCGCCCAGCGGTTCCGCCACAGCCTTCAAGGCCTCGGCCCGGCGGCCCGCAATCACCACCTCCGCCCCCGCTTCGGCAAAGCCGCGCGCAAGGTCAGCCCCGGCGCCGGAGCCCCCTCCCGTGATCAACACGCGCTTGCCCACCAGCGTCATGCCCGCAGCACCTCCTGCGCCCGCGCCCGCAGCCGCAAGGCCTGGTCGCGGCCGTTGAGGTAGGGGTTCGGCCAAAAGACCTTGTCATCCCCCGCCGCCACCGCCGCGTGCAGCGTCCAGTAGGGATCCGCCAGATGCGGACGTGCCAGCGCCACAAGGTCGGCGCGACCTGCCAGCAGAATCCCGTTCACCTGGTCCGCCTCGGTGATGTTACCGACCGCGATGGTCGCGAGGTTCGCCTCGTTCCGGATGCGGTCGCTGAAGGGCGTCTGGAACATCCGGCCGTAAACCGGTTTGGCGTCGGTCGAGGTCTGCCCGGCGCTGACGTCGATGATGTCCGCTCCGGCGGCCGAGAACATCTTCGCGATCTCCACCGCCTCGTCAGGCGTCACGCCCTCATCCCCCACCCAGTCGCTGGCCGAAATCCGGACCGACATCGGCTTCTCCGCCGGCCAGGCCGCGCGCATCGCCTTGAAGACCTCCAGCGGCCAGCGCATCCGGTTCTCCAGGCTGCCACCGTACCCATCCGTGCGAATGTTCGATTTGGGGCTGATGAAGCTTGAAATCAGGTAGCCGTGCGCGGCGTGAAGTTCGATCATGTCAAACCCTGCCCGCGCCGCCATCTGCGTCGACGCCACGAACTGGTCGCGCACCATGTCCATGTCGGCCCGCGTCATCGCCTTCGGTACGGCGTTGCGACCGCTCCACGGGACAGCACTGGCGCTCATCACCGGCCAGTTGCCGTCGGCCAGAGGCGCGTCGCCCTCCTCCCAGCCCAGCTGGGTGCTGCCCTTCCGGCCCGAGTGTCCGATCTGGCAGCACAGCTTGGCCTTCGTCTCGGCATGGACGAAGTCCACCAGCCTTTTCCAGGCCACCTCATGCTCGGGCGCATAAAGGCCCGGGCAGCCGGGCGTGATCCGCCCCTCGGGCGAGACGCAGGTCATCTCGACATAGACCAGCCCCGCCCCACCCTTGGCGCGTTCGGCATAGTGCACGAAGTGCCAGTCCGTCGGGCAGCCATCCACCGCCTTGTACTGCGCCATCGGGCTGACCACGATCCGGTTCTCCAGCCGCATGTCCCGCAGCTGGAACGGCGCGAACATGGGCTGGCGGCCGGGCTCCCCGCCCGCCTGCGCCTGGAACCAGTCCTCGGCCTTGCGCAGCCAGTCAGGGTCGCGGAGTCGCAGGTTCTCGTGGGAAATCCGCTGGCTGCGGGTCAGCAGCGAATAGGCGAACTGCAGGGGCGGCATGTCGAGGTAGCGTTCGACCCGCTCGAACCACTCCAGCGAGTTCCGCGCCGCCGATTGCAGGCGCAGGACCTCGACCCGGCGTTCGTCCTGATAGCGCTGGAAAGCGGCTTCCATGGTCGGCTCGGAATGCAGGTAATCCGCCAGGGCGATCGCTGAATCCATCGCCAGCCGCGTGCCCGACCCGATCGAGAAATGCCCCGTCGCCGCTGCATCACCCATCAGCACCACGTTCTCGTGGTACCAGCGCTGGCAGATCACCCGGGGGAACTGCATCCAGACCGCCGACCCGCGCAGGTGGGCGGCGTTCGACATCAGCTCATGCCCGCCCAGATGCCTTTCAAAGATCTTCCGGCAGGTCTCGACCGTTTCCTCCTTCGTCATGTCGGCAAAGCCCCAGGCGTCCCAGGTCTCGGGCAGGCATTCCACGATAAAGGTCGCGGTCTCGGCGTCGAACTGGTAGACATGCGCCCAGACCCAGCCATGCTCGGTCCGTTCGAAGATGAAGGTGAAGGCGTCGTCGAACTTGGCCTTGGTGCCCAGCCAGACGAACTTGCACAGCCGCGTGTCGATGTCGGGCTGGAAGACCTGCGCGTATTCCTTGCGGACCAGCGAGTTGATGCCGTCGGTCGCCACGACCAGGTCGTATTCCTTGCGGTAGTCCTCGGCCGTCCGGAACTCGGTCTCGAAGCGCATGTCGACGCCCAGCTCGCGCGCCCGGGCCTGCAAGAGGATCAAGAGCATCTTCCGCCCGATCCCCGCAAAGCCATGCCCGCCCGACACCGTGCGGACCCCATCATGGATCACCGCGATGTCGTCCCAATAGGCAAAGTTCGACCGGATCGCCTCGGTCGACTGCGGGTCGTTCTTCTGCATCCGCCCCAGCGCATCGTCCGACAAAACGACGCCCCAGCCGAAGGTGTCGTTCGCGCGGTTCCGCTCCAGCACCGTCACCTGGTGCGAGGGATCGCGCAGCTTCATCGAGATCGCGAAGTAAAGGCCCGCAGGCCCGCCCCCAAGGCAGAGAATCTTCACCTGACACTCCTGAAGTCCTGTTCCCGAAAAGCCTGCCATCCAGTCCGAATAATTTCAAGCTTGAAATTTCCAGCTTGAAATTCTGTCAGTCCAGTGCAGGATGCAAAGAGCGGACGGAAAGTTGCGGACATGGATGATAGACCCATTATCGGCGTCGTCGGACTGGGGACGATGGGACTTGGCATCGCACAGGTCTTTGCCCAGGCGGGCTTTCCCGTGCTTGCGACCGACGCGCAGCCCGCGGCACGCGACAGCGCCCGTGACCGGCTGGCGGACGTCCTGCAGTCCCGCGTCGAGGCCGGGAAACTGTCACCTGATGATCGCGACCGGACCCTCTCGCGCCTGACCGTGGCCGCAGAGGTTTCCGCCCTCTCTCCCTGTGGCCTGGTCGTCGAGGCCATCGTGGAAAAGCTGGACGCCAAGCGCAGCCTTTTCGCGACGCTGGAGGGTTGCCTCGCCCCCACGGCGATCCTCGCCACCAATACGTCCTCGCTGCCGATCCACGCCATCGCGGACGGCCTTCGCCACCCGGAACGGGTCCTGGCGCTGCACTTCTTCAACCCGCCCGCGGCCATGAAGCTGGTCGAACTTGCGCCCCACTCCGGGACCGCTCCTGAGGTCGTGGAGCGCGCCCGAGCCTGGACGACGGCGGCGGGCAAGACCGTTATCCTCTGCCCCGACCGCCCCGGCTTCATCGTCAACCGCTGCGCCCGCCCCTACTACGGCGAGGCGCTGGCCCTTCTGTCCGAGGGGCGCAGCGCCGGCGAGATCGACGCCGCCATGACAGCGGCCGGCTACCGCCTTGGCCCCTTCGCGCTGATCGACCTGATCGGCGCGGACATCAACCTCGCCGCGACCGAGGGGATGCACGCCGCCATGTCCCACCACCCGCGTTATCACCCGTTCGACGCCCTGAAAGCGCAGGTGCAAAGCGGAAACCTGGGCCGCAAGACGGGGCGTGGCTTCGTCTTCCCCGACCCGCCCTCCCTGCCGCCGCAAGACGCTGACGCCATCGCGCTTCGCATCGAAGCCACCTTGGTCAACGAAGCCCATTGGCTCCTCGCCGAAGGCGGCACCACCCCGGACGGCATTGACACCGCCATGCGCCTTGGCCTGAACTTCCCGCGTGGTCCGTTCGAGGCACTGGCCAGGCACGGCAGGTCCGCCATCCTCGCAGAACTCGCCCGCCTCCGCGCTGCCGCGCCCAAGACATTGAAGCCCCGCTACGACCTTGCGCCCACGCTGGAGGCCGCATGACCGACGTCTTTCTCTGCGCCCACCGCCGAACGCCCATCGGGCGCTATGCTGGCGCGCTCGCCCAAGTGCGGCCGGACGATCTTGCAACCCGGGTCATTGACGGCCTTCTCGACCTGCACGACCTCCCCGTCGACGAGGTGATCTTCGGCTGCGCCAACCAGGCGGGCGAGGACAACCGCAACGTGGCGCGCATGGCCGTCCTCTTGTCGCGTCTTGGCCCCAAGGTCCCGGCCTTGACCGTGAACCGCCTCTGCGCCTCGGGCCTGGACGCGGTGATCAGCGGAGCCCGCGCAATCCGCGACGGCGCTGCGGATGTCGTCATTGCGGGCGGCGTCGAAAGCATGTCCCGCGCGCCTTTCGTCATGCCCAAGGCCGAAACCCCCTTCGCCCGCGCGCCCGAGATCTTCGACACCACCATCGGCTGGCGTTTCGTCCATCCGAAGATGGCCCAGGTCTGGGGCACCGACGCCATGCCCGAAACCGCCGAGAACCTGGCCGCCGAGCACCGGATCAGCCGCGAGGATCAGGACCGCTACGCGCTTTTGTCCCAGAAGCGCTACGATGCCGCCTGGCACGCGGTCGACATCCTGCCCGTCACCATTCCGGGCCGGAAGGGCGACACCGTGGTTACCACGGATGAACACCCACGCCCCACCAGCCTGGAGAAGCTCGCTGCGCTGCCGACGCCCTTCCGCAATCCCGGCAGCGTGACTGCCGGCAATGCCTCGGGCGTCAACGACGGGGCCGCCGCCGTGTTGCTGGCATCCGCGGCCGCCGTTCGCCAGCATGGCCTTACCCCCTTGGCCCGCATCGGCGCGGCGGCCTCGGGCGCGGTGGAACCCCGCATCATGGGAATCGGCCCGGTCGAGGCCGCCCGCCGACTGGCCGACCGCACTGGCCGCGTCGCCCAGGACCACGAGGTCATCGAGCTGAACGAGGCCTTCGCCGCCCAGGTCCTGGCCTGCAGCCGGGCCTGGGGCATGGCCGACGACGACCCACGGCTCAACGCCCACGGCGGGGCCATCGCGATGGGCCATCCCCTGGGCATGTCGGGCGCGCGCCTTGCCGGCACCGCCGCCCGCCGCCTGGCCGAGACCGGGGCGCGGTCCGCCCTCGTCACCCTCTGCGTCGGCGTCGGCCAGGGCGTCGCGCTGGAGCTGCTGCCGGCCTGAGCTTGCGCCTTGGCGACCGGCGCGGCTAGCCTGCAGCCAAGGGAGGCCGCAATGACCGAAACACTCGCCGCCAAGGGCATCCGCATCGACTTCATCCCGCGCGGCGGCGTGCTACGGCGGATGGAGATCACGGACGAAGGCGCGACCGTCGCGCCGCTGCACCAGGCCCCCTGGTCCGCCGCCGAGGTCCCGCCGGACGCGCCGCCGCATCAGGCCTGGCTGGCTGGAGACTTCTTCTGCGCCCCCTTCTCGGCCAGCCCCGACGGCCTGCACGGCCTGCCTGCCAACGGCACCTGGACCGTCGTCCCCTCCACGGACGGGACCTTGCGCGCCGTGCTGCAAGGCGCCGTCCAGGGCGCGACTGTCGTCAAGGAGCTTGCCCTCCAGGACGACCACCCCTTCGTCTACCAGCGTCACCTCTTCATCGGCGGCACCGGCACGCTTCCCGTCGCCAACCACGCGATGGTCGCGCTGCCCAATGGCGGCAAGCTCTCCTTCTCGCGCAAGCGCTGGTGGGAGAGCCTGGCCGAACCGCTGGAAACCACACGCGGCCGCTCGCGCCTGGCCTACCCCCGCCGCGCCGAGGACGCCGCCGAGTTTCCCGCCGCCGACGGCACCGAGGTCAACCTGCACCGCTACCCCTGGGGCGAGGCGCACGAGGATTTCGTCGCTGGGATCGAGGACCCCGCCTCCCGCCTTGGCTGGACGGCCGTGGTCCGGCCGACCGAGGGCGACCTGTTCCTCTCGCTCCGCAATCCCGCGCAATTGCCGATGACGATGCTCTGGCACTCCAACGGCGGGCGCGACTATGCCCCCTGGAACGGTCGCCATCGGGGATGCCTGGGCGTCGAGGAAGGCGCGGCCCTGCCCATGCTCGGCCTCTCGTCGCGCGAAACGCCAGACCCGCTGACTGCCGCAGGCCAACCTGGCCAGGTCATCCTGGATCCTTCGGGCACCGTCGACATCCGCCACGTGATCGGCGCGGTCCGCTGGCCCTCGGGACAGACGGTTGCGGGGGTGATGCTGGATGGCGATGTCCTGACCGTCACCGGCGACTGGGGCGCCGAGCGGAAACTGCCCTTGCGCGGCTCGTGGCTTGGCCTGGCCGCGCCCTTTTCCAGCCCAAAACCAAAACCGGCGCTCGACTGGGATCTCTGACTACTTCTCGTAGCCCGGCTTTTGCGCCCAGGCCCAGGCATCTCCGATCATCTGGCGCAGAGTCGAGCGTTGCGGCTCCCAGCCCAGCTCCTCGATCGCCCGGGTGGTCGAGGAAACCAGCGCCGCGGCGTCCCCCGGCCGCCGGCCACCGATCACGACGGGCACCTCCCGGTTCGTGACCGTCCGGCTGGCGTCGATGACCTCGCGCACCGAAAAGCCGCGTCCCGTGCCCAGGCAGAAGACACCGCTCCCCTTCCCGTCCAGCAGGCGTTGCAGGCCCAGCACATGCGCATCGGCCAGGTCGCTGACATGGACATAGTCGCGCACGCAGGTCCCGTCGGGGGTCGGATAGTCCGTGCCGAACACGGTCAGAGCAGGCCGCTTGCCCGCCACCGCGTCCAGCATCAGGGGGATCAGATGGGTCTCCGGAGTATGCTGTTCCCCGACCTCTGCGTCCGGGTCCGCTCCCGCGACGTTGAAATATCTGAAAATGACGTGGGAAATTCCCGTTGAAATCCCGAAGTCACGCAGCATTTGTTCAATTGCCAGCTTCGACCCGCCATAGGCGTTGATCGGTCGCTGCGGCGTGTCCTCGGTCAAGAGAACCCCGTCCTGGTCGCCATAGGTCGCGCAGGTCGACGAGAAGACGAAGTTCCGAACCCCCGCCGCCGCGCAGGCCTCAAGCAGATTCAGCGCGCCCCCGACGTTCACGCGCCAGTACAGGCCGGGGTCCTTCATCGATTCGCCCACCAGCGAAAGGGCGGCAAAGTGCATGACCGCCTCCGGCCGATACTCTGCCAGCGCTGCGTCGATGCTGGCCCGGTCCATCAGGTCACCCTGGACCAGCGGCCCCCATCTGACCGCATCTTTCCAGCCCGTCGAGAGATTGTCGAAGACCACGGGCTCGAACCCCGCCCGCGCCAGGGACTTGCAGGCATGGGACCCGATGTACCCCGCTCCGCCCGTCACCAAGATTCTAATCGTCATCCAACCCGCCAGGCATCAAATGAAAGAGATATCGTCCGCCAACAGGTTTGCGTCGAAAATTCCGACGATGTCCAGCGTATTCCCGTTCCCGAAATCGAACTCCAGCCCGTCGGCGGTCACGGTCGCCCCGGCCAGAATGCTCTGGATCGTGGGCGCGACCCCCGACCATAGCGCCCGGTTCAGAACGATCTTGTCTTCCATGTCCCGAAAGTCCGCCACCACGTCTGCTCCGCTTGCGAAGACGAAGACGTCTGCGTCGGCGCGACCCACAAGCCAGTCATCGCCAAGCCCTCCCTCCAGGTAATCCTGCCCGGCCCCTCCGTCCAGCGTGTCGTTGCCCGGGCCGCCGAAGAGACTGTCGTTGCCCTCCTCGCCCATCAGGCTGTCCTCGCCCGCGCCGCCTTCCAGCCAGTCGTTGTCGCGGCCGCCCAGCAGAAGATCGTTCCCCTCTCCGCCCAGAAGCATGTCCGAGCCGTCGTCGCCCGACAGCGTGTCGGATCCGCCCCGCCCCGCCAGGTAGTCGTGGCCCGCAAGCCCGATCAGTCGGTTGCCCAGCTCGTCGCCCGCCATCGCGTCGCTTGAAAAGCTGCCCTGCACCCCCTCGACCCCCACCAGCACGTCCCCCAGTGCGGCGCCGGCATTCGCCCCCGGGCTTGCCAGGTCCACCACGACCGCCCCGCCGTCGAGGTATGAGGCGAAGTCGAACCCCGCCCCCCCCTCCAGCCGGTCCGCGCCCAGACCGCCCATCAGGAAGTCGCCCCCCGCGCCGCCCACCAGCGTGTCGTTGCCCTCCCGGCCAAGCAGGTGGTCGTTCCCGTCCAGCCCCAGAAGCAGGTTCGCTCCCCCGTCCCCCCCGAGCGTGTCCCCGAAAGCCGAGCCCTCCAGGTCCTCCACCCCCACGAACACGTCGCCCCGCGCTTCCCCCTGGCCCAAGGCCGCGTCCGACAGGTCCGCCCAGACCGCCGCCGCCGCATTCACGTGGCTGGCAAGATCGCGCCCAAGCCCTCCCTCCAGCCGGTCAGACCCCGCCCCGCCGCTCAGCGTGTCCGCGTCCCCGCCGCCAAAGAGCGTGTCGTTGCCCCCGCCGCCGAAAAGCAGGTCCGATCCCGCCTCGCCCCGGAAGACATTGCCGAGGCCGTCCCCCACCATCCGGTCGCCAAGGCTCGTGCCCTGCACCTCCTCGATCCCCAGCAGCAGGTCCCCCGCGGCCGGGCCTGCATTCGACCCCTGCGCTCCAAGGTCGATCACCAGGGCCTCGGCCGCGCCAAGGTAGCTGACCATGTCCTGCCCGGCCCCTCCGTCCAGCGTGTCGTTGCCCGGGCCGCCGAAGAGGGTGTCGTTGCCCTCCTCGCCCATCAGGCTGTCCTCGCCCGCGCCGCCTTCCAGCCAGTCGTTGTCGCGGCCGCCCAGCAGAAGATCGTTCCCCTCTCCGCCCAGAAGCATGTCCGAGCCGTCGTCGCCCGACAGCGTGTCGGATCCGCCCCGCCCCGCCAGGTAGTCGTGGCCCGCAAGCCCGATCAGTCGGTTGCCCAGCTCGTCGCCCGCCATCGCGTCGCTTGAAAAGCTGCCCTGCACCCCCTCGACCCCCACCAGCACGTCCCCCAGTGCGGCGCCGGCATTCGCCCCCGGGCTTGCCAGGTCCACCACGACCGCCCCGCCGTCGAGGTATGAGGCGAAGTCGAACCCCGCCCCCCCCTCCAGCCGGTCCGCGCCCAGACCGCCCATCAGGAAGTCGCCCCCCGCGCCGCCCACCAGCGTGTCGTTGCCCTCCCGGCCAAGCAGGTGGTCGTTCCCGTCCAGCCCCAGAAGCAGGTTCGCTCCCCCGTCCCCCCCGAGCGTGTCCCCGAAAGCCGAGCCCTCCAGGTCCTCCACCCCCACGAACACGTCGCCCCGCGCTTCCCCCTGGCCCAAGGCCGCGTCCGACAGGTCCGCCCAGACCGCCGCCGCCGCATTCACGTGGCTGGCAAGATCGCGCCCAAGCCCTCCCTCCAGCCGGTCAGACCCCGCCCCGCCGTTCAGCGTGTCCGCGCCCCCGCCGCCGATCAGGGTATCGGCCCCTCCCCCGCCTACGACAATTTCGGCAGCATCCGTGCCGGAGAAACTGTCCGGAAGGTTGGTCAGGATGAACCCTTCGATGGACAGGAAGATGTCCCCGGCGGCCTCCCCCAAGGCCAGGGCCATATTGGTCAGGTCGATCCAGACCGCTCCCGTGGCAGTGTCGTAGCTTGCGACATCAAAACCGTTGCCACCGTAAAGGCGGTCGGCGCCCGTACCGCCGTTCAGCCGGTCGTTACCCTCTCCACCAAACAGCGTGTCATTGCCGGTGCTGCCTTCGATGACGTCGTCGCCTTCCAGCCCGAAGATCTGGTTGGCCAGACCATCGCCGCCGAGCGTATCGTTGTAGCCCGACCCCTCCACGTCCTCGATCCCAAGGTAGGTGTCGCCGGCAGCCTCGCCGCTGTTGCGGCCGGGCTGGCCAAGGTCGACCCGAAGTCCGGTGGCGGATTCGCGGAAACTGATCCGGTCGCGGCCAAGGCCGCCCTCGATCTGGTCGGCACCCCAGCCGCCCAGCAGCGTGTCGTTGCCATTGCCGCCGATCAGGCTGTCGTTGCCCAGCCCGCCGTTCAGTCGATCGTTGCCATCCGATCCGTCGATGCGGTTGTTCTGGCTGTCACCCGTCAACTGGTCCGAGTAAGCCGATCCGACGATCCCCTCGATCGAGACATAGACCTGGCCGGTGGCAATGCCGGAGTTGTGGTTCTGGCTTTCCAGGTTCAGGCGCACCGCGGCCGTCGCCCGCGACAGAAGGATGGTATCGAAGCCCGCGCCCCCC
Source organism: Tabrizicola sp. (assembly GCF_041913445.1). Taxonomy (GTDB): domain Bacteria; phylum Pseudomonadota; class Alphaproteobacteria; order Rhodobacterales; family Rhodobacteraceae; genus Tabrizicola. Next base: position 117,244 of record NZ_JAYSFG010000010.1, on the reverse strand, counting down.
TCCAGCGTGTCCGCGCCCGCAGAGACCATGAACAGGTCGTCGCCAGAGCCGCCTTGCAGGTAATCAATCTGGTTCGTGCCATAGATGAGGTTCTCGGGATCGAAGCTCACGGGCAACAGGTGCCACAGGCTGACGATGTCACGCAGCTGCAAGGACCCGGGCCAGATCGGCTGGCCGTTCGGGGTCCGCAGTTCAAGCACCTCTTCGCGGTATGTGATCCGGACACCCGTCGGCGTCGCGGCAAGGGTCAATGCCGCCATCGAATAGATCGACCCCCAGGCCGAAAGATCGACCCGGTCGATGCCAAGCTGGAAGTCCGCGATGACGTCCACTGCGCCGTCCGCGGTCAGGACGAAGGTGTCGGCACCCGCCCCGCCGAAGAGGAGATCCTGCCCCGCTCCGTCCGACAGGATGTCCGCGCCCTGGTCGCCCAGAATCGTCTCGTCCCCATCGCCGCCAAGAATCATGTCCGACGCGCTGGTCCCGCCCATCACGGCCGCAACCGGACTTCCGGTCTGAATCGGGGTCAGCGTGCCGGGGTCAAGCTCCAGCCGGGTGATCCCGGTGCCTTCGCCGGTGACGTAAACCTCGATCATCCCGCCCACCACCCGGGTCGTGATCGCGGTGAGGTTGTCCAGCATCACGCCCGGCGTCTGCAGCAGCTGCCCGCAAAGCAGAAGCCGGCCCTCGGGCGTCAGGGTCATCACGGTCAGCCCTTCGTCCCCGCCGCCGGCGATGACGAAGACCCGGTCGCCCACGGTCGCCGTGGCCACGGCCTGCACACCCTGGAACCGGGTGTCCAGCGTGTCGATCACGTGGTCCGCGACCGTCATGCTGCCGTCCGCCCCGACGGCAAGGACGCTCAGCGAAGACGACCCGGCCGAGGCCACGACGAGATAGGTGGTGCCCCCCGTCTCGACCACGGCGACGTCCGAAGGGTCGCCGATGCCCAACCCGTTCGGAGCACCAATGGCCCGCGGATTGCCCAGCGCCCCGTTCGCCAGGAACGGAAAGGTGCGCACCACGTCCGCATCCAGCGACAGGCTGACCATGAAGCGGTTGCCGCCCACCGTGACCGGGATCAGCGACGAGATGTCGACACCGGGATACGTCCCGTCCAGGACGCGGGACCCGACCAGCGTCATCGCCCCGTTGGCGGCGACCGAATAGGTATGGATCGTGCTTTCGCCCGATCGGGCGGCGTAGAAGAAGGTCTGCCCGCCGATCTGGACCACGCTTTGCGCCGCCAGCGCGCCGGACAGGCTGCCCGGCAGCTGCAGCGGAGCGGCCAGCGATCCGTCCCCGCCAAGGCAATAGGCCATGACGCCCGCCGTGTTGCCGCCGGTCACCACAAGATGCGGCGCGCCGTTCACCACCAGCGTCTCCAGCACCGCCTCGGCCGGAAGCGCCGCACCCGGTGTCAGGCTTTCCAGATCGACCACCGTCATCGCCCCGGTGACATCCAGCGCCATGACGCCGCCACCGGCACGCGTGGCCGTGTAAAGCAGCACCCGGCCGCCCTGCTCCACCAGTTCAAGGTCCGAGATGCCCGACACCATATGCAATGGCGCCGAGGTAAATACCTCTACCACACGAAAGTTGATCACTTCCGGCCCCAGTCACACCCAATTACCCAGGGGCAAGACTGCGCGGCAAAGGATTACGTCCGGTGAAGCAATCTGGGCGCGATCACGGCGTTTCCGTGCGATTTTCGGCAAAGCTGGCGAAAAGCCTCAGCGCCCCACGCCGACATAGGCGGTAAAGCCGGCCTCGCGAACTTCGGCCGGATCGTAGACGTTGCGGAGGTCGGCCATCTGCGGGGTGGCCATCTTCCGGGCCAGCTTCGCCAGGTCCAGACCGCGGAACTCGTTCCATTCGGTCAGAAGGACCACCAGGTCCGCGTCATTGGCTGCCTGGTAGGGGTTCTCGATCCACTTGACGCCAGGCAGCAGGGCCTCGCCCTCGTGGCGCCCCTGGGGGTCGCTGATCCGGACCTTCGCCCCTGCGCCGACCAGCGCCGGGATGATCGTCAGCGCCGGCGCATCCCGCATGTCGTCGGTGTTGGGCTTGAAGGTCACGCCCAGGACCGCCACCGTCCTGTCGCGCAGGGTGCCGCCGCAGAGATCGACGATCTTGTCGATCATCCGCCGCTTCACCTCCTCGTTGACCTTGATCACCGTCTCGACGATCTGCATCGGCTGGGCATGTTCCTGCCCGATCCGCGCCAGGGCCTTGGTATCCTTGGGAAAGCAGCTTCCCCCATAGCCTGGCCCCGCGTGCAGGAACTTGTCGCCGATCCGACCGTCCATGCCGATGCCCTTGGCCACCATCTTCACATCCGCGCCGACCTTCTCGCACAGCGCCGCGATCTCGTTGATGAAGGTGATCTTCGTCGCAAGGAAGGCATTCGCCGCGTATTTGATCAGTTCGGCGCTTTCGAGCCCGGTGTAGACCGTCGGGAATTCGCGCAGCGACAGCGGCCGGTAAAGCTCGGCCATGACCTTCCGGCCACGTGCCGTCTCGACGCCCACGACCACCCGGTCCGGCCGCATGAAATCGTCGATCGCCGCGCCCTCGCGCAGGAACTCGGGGTTCGAGACCACGTCGAAATCCGCGTCAGGGTTGGCCGCGCGCAGCGCCTCGGCCACCTTGCGGTTCGTTCCGACCGGGACCGTGGATTTCGTCACCACCACCGCATATCCGGTCAGCGCCCGCCCGATATCCGCCGCCGCCGCCATCACGTAGCTCAGGTCGGCATGGCCGTCGCCCCGCCGGGTCGGGGTGCCCACGGCGATGAACACCGCCTCGGCCCCGCCGACCGCCGCACCAAGGTCCGTCGTGAAGGACAAGCGTCCCGCGGCGGCGTTCTTGGCGATCAGCGCCTCGAGCCCGGGCTCGTAGATCGGGACTTCGCCCCGGGTCAGCCGGGCGATCTTGGCGGCGTCCTTGTCCACGCAGACAACCTCGTGCCCAAAGTCGGAAAAGCAGGCGCCCGAGACAAGCCCGACATACCCCGTCCCGACCATCGCGATGCGCATCGTGCCGCCCTCATGCCTTGGGGACTGTCTATGCAGGCGGCGGGCACCTGTCAAACGGGCCGCCCACCCCATGGGGGCGGCCCGCGGCGGCTAGGCAGACAGGGGTTTCGGAAAGCGCGCCTTCACCGCGGCGACGGCGGCCAGCCAGTCCTCGCGCGTGGCCTCGTCGCGCTGCCAGCGGAAGAAGACCGGATCGGCCTCGGCCGCAAGCGCTTCGCGCAAGGCCTGGTCGCGCGCGGCAAGCGCCGCCGCCCGGTCCGCCTCGGCCATGGCCGCAAGCTCTTCCGCCGTCGGCTGGACGGGCGCCGGAGCCACCCGCGCCACCCATCTGCCCCGGGCCGTGCGACGATGGCCGATCAGGAACTCCAGCGTCACCCCTTCGACCGGCTCGCTTCCCTCGCGCGGGGCCGGGCCGATCCAGCCCGGAACGCCGTCGTCAGTGAACAGAACGTGCAGGGTCATGTCAGTAGTCCGTCTCGATGTAGAGGCTCATCGTCGAGAAGCCGATCACCGACGAAACGCCGCCCACGCTCATGTAGCTGTAGGGCGCGATCAGCGTCGTGGTCGAAGGCAGGTCGGTCGTGACCGTTCCCGTCGCGACCGCGTTCGTCACCAGGTTGGTAATCTCGTAGGTCACCGCCGAAGTTGTGCCGGGCCGGCTGAACATCGCGATCTCGTAGACCGCGGTCAGGTCGGTATTCGGCTTGGGGAAGCCTGCCCCCAGGTCGATCTTCGTCGCGGTGCCGGTTCCGTCATTGTGCATGAACTGGATGTTGGCATCGGCGGAATCGTAGCCCATCCCGCAGATGTTGGTCTGCGTCGACGGGTTGACGTCCGTCGGCGCCGCCGTCGTGTTGCGCATCCCGACGAAGGCCCGGTGCGCCGCGTTGGTGACGCCCGTCGCCGGCCCCCAGCGCCAGATCAGGTGGAAGCCCCCGAGGCCCGCAGAGGGTCCGCCGATGGTGAACTGGACCGCCCCGCCCCGGATGCCCGCAACCGCCGTTGTCGAGGCGGTGGTGACCCTCCAGGACCGCCGCCGCATGTAGTTGTGCAGATTGTTCGTCGCGACGTTCTCGGCCGTGGCCGTGCCCGTGGCCGAGATGAGGATCCCCGTCTGCGTGTCGGCCGCGCCGTTCCCGGCCGGGATGAACGTGGCGATCTTGTTGCGCCCGTAGTGCGGCTGGAGCGAGCTGTCCAGACCCGACGGCCCGACAAAGGCCGGCAGGATGCGGCCGGCCACGTCGCGGCCGAAGAGCTTCACCCCTCCCGCTGCCGGAGCCACCGGCGTCGCGATCGCCGGCAGGCGCAGCTGCCCGCCCTCGATCTCGACATCCGCCGCGCCGGCGAAGCTGCCGGCGTTGTTGAACTGGATCTCCCCGCTCGCCCCGCCCGGCGCGCCGCCACCGCCGCCCGGAGGTGCCGCCCAGGTCCCGTCCGCCCGCAGGAAGTTCGCCGTCCCCCCGCCCGAAGCCGGGGCCAGCCCCTTCAGCGTCGGCGAGAACGTGTCCAGAAGCGCCGTCACCTGCGTCCCCGTCAGGTCCGCCGGATCCGCCGCCGCCCCCGTCGCGTTGCCCTTGACCGTCGCCGCCGGCATGTTCGCCAGCTTCGCGTTGGTCACCGCATCCGCATCGACCGTCCAGCTCGCCCCCGACCCGCTGACCGTGATGTCCCCCTTGTCCCCGTCCGTGACCCCTCCCCCGGCCGGAGGCGCCGCCCAGGTCCCGTCCGCCCGCAGGAAGTTCGCCGTCCCCCCGCCCGAAGCCGGAGCCAGGCCCTTCAGCGTCGACGAGAACGTGTCCAGAAGCGCCGTCGCCTGCGTTCCCGTCAGGTCTTCCGGTGCACCCGTGCCCGCCGTAGCCCGCCCCTTCAGCGTTCCCGTCGCGACGTTGGCAAGCTTCGCATTTGTCAGCGTCGCCGCCGCAACCTGCGCATCCACCAGCGGCGCCGCGACGATGTTGCCCGCCACGCGCCCCACGACCGAGTTCGTGCCCACCGCCAGGTCGCCCGGGTCTGCCGTCGCCCCCGTCGCATTGGCCTTGATCGTGTTCGCCGCCATGTCCGCGGCCTTGGTGTTGTCCACCGCATTGGCGGCGATGGTCAGCGCCGTGCCGCCCGCCACCTTGGTCACGTCCCCGGTGAAGGCCGAGGTACGGATCGACCCCGTCCCGCTGAACTCGATCCCGCCGGTGACCGTGATCGCCTCGGGGTCTCCCGTCCCCGCCGTATCCCGTCCGATCAAGCTGTCAGTGGCGATGTCGGCCAGCTTGGTGAAGCCCACCGCATTGGCCGCGATGGTCGTGGCCCCATCCCCGGCCGAGGTCACATCGCCCGAATGGTTCGGGTGGACATAGTTGTTCGCCCCCGTCGCCACGCCGTCGAGCTTGGTCTTGTCCGCGCTGGACATGAACCCGGCCACCGAAGTCGTCGCCACCGCGTGCAGCGCGCCCCCCGCCCGGCTGCCATGAGCCGTGTCGTCGAACCGCGCGGCGGGGAGGGTGCCCGCCGTCAGATCCGCAGCCGAGCCGCTGGTGGCCACCGCCGCCAGCCCGGTGATGGTCGCCGCCGCCTGCGTCCCGGTATGGTTCGCGCGGTTCAACAGGAAACTGTCCGCCGCATTCGCCGTCGCCCCGTTCGCCACGTTCAGCACCGTCCGCACCTGCGCCGCCGTCAGCGCCTCCGGGCTGCCGGTCCCGGCCGAGGCCCGGCCGAGGATCGTGCTCGTCGCCAGGTCTGCCATCTTGCCCAGCGTCACCGCACCCGCGTCGATCGTCCATGTCGCGCCCGACCCGGTGACGGTGATGTCGCCCTTGTCCCCATCGACCACGCCCCCGGACGACCCGCCGACGACCTGCGTCGTCCCGGCGCTGCGCACCTTCACCTCGCCCGTGGTGGTGTTCAGCCACAGCGTCCCGTCTGCCGGCGTCGCGGGATCCGCCGCCTGTCCACCCAGATGCAGCGGCTCGGGCAGGGTCACTTCGCCCGTGGCGGCATCGGCCTCAAGCGCGGTGAAGAAGGTCGACCCGTCGGCGCTGACCTTGACGCTGAAGTCGTCCGACCCGGCCGTCCCCATCTCGGCGCGACCCGAGAATCCCGTCTGGAACAGAAGGCTCGCCGTATCGCCCGCGGCGGCCTTGTTCAGCTTCAGCTGATGGCCCGCGCCGGCATGGTTGAGGAGCGTTGCGGGCGAGGACACCGCCAGCCGGTTCGTCGCGTCCGACGTGGCCGAGACGCCAAGACGCCCCACCGTGAAGGGCCCGTCCGACAGCGCGATCCAGGTCAGGCCGTTGAAGAAGGCCATCTGGCTTTCCGCCATGACATAGGCCTGCCAGCCGTTCAGCGGCTGCGTGAACTGCCAGCCCGCCTCGGTGTAAAGCGCGATCCGCCCCGTCTGCCCGACCCAGGGCCCCGTCGCCCCCGCCGCCACGATATGCCGGTCGCCAATGGTCGGCAGCGGCGGCGGCGTCGTCAGCGTGCGGCTGATCACCGCCAGCTGAACCATCAGGTCCAGCTTCACCAGCGCCTCGTTGTGGGTGACATGCTTCTGCGCCTGCGCCGGAAGGATCAGGGGCAGCGACAGGATCGTCGTTTCATCGGGCATCAGAACCTCCGCGGGATCGCCTTGGCCGGGACCCTAGGAAAGCTTCCTTCACACCGCCTGATCAGACCGCGCGCCGCGCCCCCACCCCACGCAACGCGCGGACCCATGGGATCGCCCCGGTCGCCCGGCGGCCCCGCCCCTCAGACCATCCCCACCCTCCGGCTCTGCCCGCAGAACGCCCCGCCCGCCTTTCATCTTTGCCGAAATATCCCCGCCGGAGGCCCCGACCTACCCAACCGCGTGCCGACGGGCGTCTCTAAGCCACCAGGGTAGGGTGGGCGACACGCCCACCCTACGGTCAGGGCTCCTCGACCAGAGCGGGGGCCTGCCGCTCCCGCCGCGCCTCGGCCCAGGTGTTGGCGCTGATCGCGAGGATGATCAGCGCTCCCCCGGCGATGACCCAGACCTCGACCGGCTCGCCAAAGGCCAGGGCTCCCAACAAAGCCGCCCAGATCAGCTGCAGGAATGTCACCGGCTGCGTCACCGCCAGTGGCGCGGCCCGGAACGCCCTCGCCATCGCGTAATGTCCCATCGTCGCCAGGCCCGCGACGCAGGCAAGCCAGGCATATTGCTCCCAGCGCACCGGCTCCCAGTGCAACAGCGCCAGCGGTGCCAGCCCCAACGTCACCGTCACCGACAGCACCGCCACGATGACCGAGGCCGGAGCCTCCCGGCTCAGCCGCTTGGCGATGATGTAGCTCATCGAGAAGAAGACCGTCGCGCCCAGCTGGGACAGATGCCCCAAGGACAGCTCCCGCAGCCCGGGCCGCAGGACGATCAGCCCGCCTGCCACCGCGATCAGCCCGCCTGCCACCGCGACCAGCACCGCCGCCACCCGCCGCGCCCCCAACCCCTCGCCCAGCAGAAGGCCCCCGATCACCAGGACCATCACCGGCCCAAGGAAGGCGATCGCCGCCATCTCGGCCACCGGGACCCGGGCCATGGCATAGAACCACAGGATCACCGCCACGACATGCAGCGCCCCGCGCCCCAGGAACATCCGCCCGACGCCGGGGGCGAACCGCATCCCCCGCATCGCCCAAAGCGCCGGCAGCAGGAACAGAAGCCCGATCCCGAACCGGATGAACGCCGACTGCGCCGCCGGAAGCTCGGTCCCAAGGTATTTGACGATGCCGTTGACCCCCACAAAGGAAAGCCCGGCCCCCGCCATCCACAAGGCCCCCTCAAGGGGCCGCCCCAGATCACTGACTGCGCGCATGGCCGCGACAGAAGCCGAAGGTGAGGGCAATGGCAAGGCGCCGCGTCAATCGTCGGGCGCGCGTGGGCGCACCGCACCCGAAAACAGTGTGAACACCACCCTAACGGAAATGACCAGCCGCTTGTAATCACTCCTTTTTCGGGAAATGTCCACCGTGGACACCTCACCCCCCGAACGCGAGCCCCGCCGCGATGGCCCACATCGTCACCCCCACGCCCACCTCCAGCCAGACCCAGGCCGAAGGCCTCGCGAAGACCGGGGCCAGGGCCCTCGCCCCGAACCCCAGCGCCGTGAAGAAGCTGACGGACGCGCAGGCCGCCGCCACCCCGAACACCGCCTGATGTGGGGCGTGCTGGGCCGAGATCGACCCGATCAGCACCACCGTATCCAGGTAGACGTGCGGGTTGGCCCAGGTCAGAAGAAGGCAGGTCCCCAGCACCGACTTCAGCGACGCCGCCCCCGCTTCCGACGGCCGCAGCGCCTCGCCCCCCCGCAGCGCAGCGCGGAACCGCAGCGCCCCATAGACCAGCAGGAACCCGACCCCCAGCCAGCGCATCGCCTCGGCGAACCACGGCACAGCTGCCGACAGCGACCCGAACCCCGCTACCCCCGCCCCGATCAGCACCGCGTCCGAGACCGCGCAGACCGCCACCACCGGCCCCACATGTTCCCGCCGCAGCCCCTGCCGCAGCACGAAGGCATTCTGCGCCCCGATCGCCAGGATCAGCGACAGCGCCACGAAATAGCCCTGCACCGCCGCCTCAAGCACGCGACAGCTCCCACAGCGCCGCCATCGCGTCGTCCTGCCGGTCCCACTGCACGAAGAGGTGGTCATGGTGATACCCCGCCACCACGTTGCAGCTGATCCCCACCCGGCCCAGCGCCCCCGCGAAGGCCGCCGTCAGCCCCACCGCCGCGAGGTCGCTGTGCACCGTCAGGCTGATCCGCGCCCAGGGCTCCGACGCCATCCCCGCCGCCCGCATCCCGGCCAGGGGCGCGATCACCGTCAGGCCCTCGGCCTCGGCCACCGTGGCGAAGGGGGCGACCGGCACCACGCCTCCGGTCCAGACCGCATAGCCATAGGGCTCGGGATGCAGGACCGGCTCCATCGTCGCCAACAATACCTTCAGATCGCTTTCCGCCACGGCACCCTCCCCTTTTCGATTGACCTACGGCCCGCAGACGGGAAACTCCAGTTAATCGTCCTCTCCTTGATTAAGCACTACTAATGCACGATCCCGCCCAGCTCGCCGCCCTCGCCGCCGTCCACCGCCGCGGCGCCTTCGACCTTGCGGCGGCAGAGCTGCATGTCACTCCCTCGGCCATCTCGCAGCGGATCAAGGCGCTGGAAGAGGCGACCGGGGCCCTCCTCATCCGCCGCGGCACGCCGTGCCAGGCGACCGAGACCGGCCTCCGCCTCATCCGCCACCATGACGAGATCGCGCTTCTGGAACGAACGCTCGCGCAGGACCTCGGCCTTGCAGCCGGCCCCGCCACGCTGCGCATCGCGGTCAATGCCGACAGCTTGGCCACCTGGGTCATCCCCGCCCTTGCGGCCACCGAAGGCTTCCTCTTCGACCTCGTCATCGACGACCAGGACGTGAGCCAGGACTGGCTGCGGCGCGGGGACGTGGTGGCCGCCATCACCGCCCATCCCGGCCCGCTGCCGGGCTGCGACACCCTGCCGCTCGGGCGGCTCCGCTACCGCGCCACCGCATCACCGGAGTATCTGCGCAGGTGGTTCCCGCAGGGCGTCACGCCCGAGAGCCTTGGGAAGGCGCCCGCGCTGACCTTCTCGGACGAGGACCAGCTCCAGGCCCGCTGGGCCGCCGCCCGCGGCCTTGCCCGCGCCGCGCTGCCGACGCACCGGATCGCGTCGTCGCAGGCCTTCGTCGATGCCTGCCTTGCGGGCCTCGCCTGGGGGATGAACCCCGACCTCCTGGTGGCGGGCCACCTGGCCCAGGGTCGCCTGGTCGAACTTGTCCCGGACACACCGCTCGACGTCGCCCTCCACTGGCAATTCACCCGCCTTGCCGCCCCGGCTCTGGCCCCGGTGACCGAGGCGGTCCGGCGGGCCGCGAAACAGGCCCTCGTGCAATAGAAAACGGGGGCGGCTTTCGCCACCCCCGTTCCCTAACCCCCGAAGGGATAAGGCTTACGCCAGAGCCAGGTTCACAGCCGATTCACGGCCGTTGCGGTCCTGCTCGATGTCATAGGTCACGGCCTGCCCATCGGGCAGCGAGCGGATGCCCGCGCGTTCCAGAGCGGTGATGTGGACGAACACGTCCTTCGAACCGCCTGCGGGGGCGATGAAGCCGAAACCCTTGGTGGCGTTGAACCATTTCACGGTGCCATTGGCCATCGTGATGTCTCCTGTCATGTCTGCCACCCGCGAGCTTGCGGTGGCCTGGCCCAGTGTCGTCGCGATCGAATGACTGAGGGCCGAAGCAGACAGCAGAACGAAAGAGAAGAAGCTACGCCCCACCCACATGCGCCTTTGCCGGGCACAAAGCAAGGCCAAGTGGACCGCTTTCTTGAAAGAAATCGGCCGGAGCCTTGGAAGGCTCCGACGCGGAGTTTGCGAAAACTCTGCCCGCGGCGCGATTTTCAGCCGCGCCCGGGACAATCAGCGGCTAGAGTTGGGCGGCCACGTCCTCGGGGACGTCGAAATTGTGCGTCACGGTCTGGACGTCGTCGTCCTCTTCCAGAAGGTCGATCAGGCGCATCAGCTTCTGCGCGGTCTCAAGGTCGACCTCGGTGCGGGTCTGCGGCTTCCAGACCAGTTTCGATTCCGTGGACTCGCCCAGCGCCTTCTCCAGCGCGTCCGAGACTTCCGACAGGTTCTCGACCTTGCAATAGATCCAGTGGCCGTCCTCGTCGCTTTCGACGTCGTCGGCCCCGGCCTCCAGCGCCGCCATCATCACGTCGTCTGCCGACCCGACGCTGGCAGGATAAGAGATCTCGCCCACCCGGTCAAAGCTGTGGGCGACCGAGCCGGTGGTGCCGAGGTTCCCGCCGCACTTGGTGAAATAGGACCGCACGTTCGACGCGGTGCGGTTCAGGTTGTCGGTCATCGCCTCGACGATGATCGCGATCCCGTTGACGCCGTAGCCCTCGTACCGGATCTCGGTGTAATCCGCCCCATCGCCCATCTGGGACTTCTTGATCGCGCGGTCGATCACGTCCTTCGGCATGGACTGCGCCTTCGCCGCCTTCACGGCCAGCCGCAGGCGGGGGTTCATGTCGGGGTCAGGCATCCCCATCTTGGCCGCGACGGTGATTTCCTTCGACAGCTTGGAAAACATCTTCGAGCGCAGCTTGTCCTGCTTGCCCTTGCGATGCTGGATGTTCGCCCATTTCGAATGGCCTGCCATTTGGCCTTACCTCGGTCCCATTTCGGTGATGGCGTCCTCTACACCGCCGCCACGGCGGGAAGCAACCCCCGCGCCCCGGGGTCGCCGTCGTCCGCCGCGCGCAGGGCCGCCCCTCAGTCGTCCGAGAGGTCCGCCGGAGGGGGCGAGACGAACACATGGTCGCGCCCCGTCGCGTCTGTGATCACCACCTCGGCCATGGGCGGCACCGCGCCCTCGGCCCCCAGCGCCTGGGTCAGCCCGGTGAAAAGCTGGTGGAGGAGGTTCGGGTTCTCGACCACGTCCACCGCATAGCCGAAGCCCGGCCCGCAATTGTCGAACCGCCCCGCGCCCCCGGCCTCGGCCCAGCGCGCCCTGCAGGTCGTTCCGTCCGACAGGGTCAGCGTCAGCACGTCCGCCGACAGCCGCGCCGCTTGCGGCACCGGGCTGCCTGCCATCGAGGCACACCCCCCGAGGGCCAGTACAACCAGAAGCTTGCGCATGTCAGTCCTCCTACAGCGGCCAGACCAGCGGGATCAGCGTGCAGGCCACCAGCATCACGATGATGTTCAAGGGCAACCCCACCTTGGTGAAGTCGCTGAAGCGGTAACCGCCCGGCCCATAGACCATCATGTTCGTCTGATAGCCCACCGGCGTCGCAAAGGCGAGCGTGGCCGAGAACATCACCGCCACCACGAAGGGCCGCGGGTCATGGCCCAGCTTTTCCGCCAGCTCGATGGCGATGGGCGTGTAGATCACCGCCACCGCGTTGTTCGACAGGAACTCGGTCAGCACCAACCCGATGAAATAGACCGCCAGGATCAGGGCGAAAGGCCCCAGCCCCTCCAGCCAGGGCGCGACCGCGGTCACGATCATCCCCACGGCACCGGACTGGTCCAGCCCCTCGCCCACGGCGAGCATGGCGAAGATCATCGCCAGCAGGCGCCCGTCCACGAAGCTGAACGCCTCGTCGCTGTCCACGCATTGGGTGACCAGGATCACTGCCACCGCCACCAGGGCCAGCGCAAGGATCGGAGCCAGGTCGATGGCCGACAACAGCACGATCCCCGCCAGCGCCGCCAAAGCGATGGGCGCCTTGGCCCGCCGGAATGCCATCACCCGCGGCCGGTTCACGTCGACAAGGTCCATGTCCGCCGCCAGCCGCTGGATGTCCTCGACCGTGCCTTCCAGAAGCAGCGTGTCCCCCACCCGCACGATCAGGTCATCGAGCTGCCGACCGATGTTCTGGTTCCGCCGGTGTACCGCCAGCACGTAGACCCCGTAGCGCCGCCGCAGCCGCAGGTCGCCCAGCCGGTTGCCCTCCATCCGGCAGCCGGGGCCGATCAGCACCTCGACGGTCTCGGTGTTGACCGAAGAGAGCTTGTCGACCAGGTGCACGTCCTTGCGTTCGTGCAGGCCCATGAGCTCGGTCATCTCGGTCCGCAGGACCACCCGGTCCCCCGCCTGCAAGGTCACCGGCCCCAGGTCGCGCCGCAACGACGCGTCGCCCCGCAACACGTCGATCACCCGCACCCCGTCGCGCTTGAAAAGGTCGATGTCCAGGACCGGCTGGCCGATCAGCTGGCTGTCCTCGGGCACCGCGACTTCGGTGAAGAACTTCATCTTCCGCCGGTCATTCAGCAGGACCCCCATCGACTGCCGCACCGGCAGAAGCCGGTCGCCGAAAAGCAGCAGGAAGATCCCGCCCGCGATGGTCACTGCGATACCGATGGGGGCGATCTCGAACAGGCTGAAATGCTCCAGCCCCCGGTCCGCCGCCACTCCGTCGACCAGGATGTTGGTCGAGGTGCCGATCAGCGTGATCATGCCACCCAGGACCGTCATGTAGCTGAGCGGGATCAGCAGCTTGGACGGCGCCCAGCCGATCTTCACCGCCAATTGCATCACCACGGGGATCATCACCGCGACAAGCGGCGTGTTGTTCATGAAGGCCGAGGCGACCGCAATCGACCCGATCAGGACCACGACCACGGTCTTCGGCCGGTCCCCGGCATGGCGCGTGACGATCGAAACGACGGATTCCACCGCTCCGGTCCGCACCAGCCCGCCCATCACCAGGAACATCAGCGCAATGGTCCATGGCGCGGGGTTCGCCAGGACCGAGGTCGCCTCTTTCACCGGCAGGATCCCCAGCACCAGCATCGCAGCCGCCGCGCCGATGGCCGTGACCTCGACCGGTGTCCGCTCCAGCACGAAAAGGACGAACATCACCGCCAGGATCACCAGGGCGACCCAGGGCTGGTACTCGATGGGGACAGAAAGCCCGAACATCAGACCCTCTCCGCCTTCGACCGCGTGCGCGGCTGCACCAGAGCGACGCCCGCAAGCATCACCGCCAGCGCCAGCCACACCGTTGCACTGGGACGCTCGCCCAGCAGGACCATCGCCCAGATCATGCCCGCCGCCGTCACCAGATAGCTCGACTGCGCGGCAAAGACCGCCCCCGCAGTGGCCGCCAGCCACACGTAGCTTGCGTAAAGCAGCGCGTGCAGTGCCGAGGACAGCGCCAGCGCCGCGTCATCCCGGCCCAGGGGCCACGGCGAATAGCCCTGGTCCAGGATCAGCATCACCGGCGCACAGAGGATCAGCCCCATCAGGCTGGCCCCCAGCATCGCCTGCAACGCATCCATCCCCAGCGTCCCGCGATGGGCCACATAGGTCGCCTCCATCGCGTAGAAGAGTGGCCCGACCAGCGCCACCGGCAGCCAGCCCAGCATCGCCGCATCCGGCAGGGCCGCGCCGGGGGCGGCCAGAAGCCCGACACCCAGAAGTCCCATCGCGAGCCCGACCAGCCGCAGCTCCGAAAACCGGTCCATCCCCAGCGCCAGCGCCATCGGGAACGCCAGCATCGGGATCATCGCGATGATGATCGACATGATCCCCGACGGCAGATGCGCGACCGAGGCGTAGAAGGTCCCGTTGGGGATGATCGTGCCCAGCACCGCCACGATCACGTAGAACCGCAGCGCCGGCCCCGTCAGCTTCATCCCCTTGCGCCGCACAAGCGCAATCGCGCCCAGCACCGCGACCATCACCGCCTGCTGCCAGAAGATCAGCCCGAAAGGCCCATGTCCCGTCTCGGTGGCGATCTTCCCCAGCGGATGCGTGGATCCCCAGCCGACCCCCAGCCAGACCAGCACCGCAACGAAGAACCACCGCCCCGGCTTCCAGGAGCCAGCCGTCGCAGCCAGGTGCCTCCCCTCCCCCCCGTGGGGAGGGGAAGGGGGTGGGGGGACCGCTGCTACATCCGTCACGGCACCGACTCCTGCAGCTTGCCGCCAACCCGGATCATCCGGACCTTCGTTGCCAGTCCCGTCCTGTCATCCGTCTCCACATAGACGCCCGAGAGCGTGGCCTCGCCGCCCGCAGGCTCGAACCGCCCCTTGGCCATCCCGGTCAGGAAGCGGCGCAGCGGCTCCAGCTTCTCCATCCCGATGACGCTGTCATAGTCGCCGCACATGCCCGCGTCGGACTGGTAGGCCGTGCCCTTGCCCAGGATCATCGTGTCGGACGTCGGCACATGGGTATGCGTGCCCACCACGAGGCTCGCCATCCCGTCGCACCAATGCCCCATCCCCATCTTCTCGGACGTCGCCTCGGCATGGAAATCCACGATCGCCGCCTGAACCACGCCGCCCAGCGTGTGGCTCTTCAGCACCGTCTCCAAGGCGCTGAACGGGTCATCGAAGGGCCGCTTCATGAACACCTGGCCCAGCGCCTGCGTCACCAGGACCTTGCGCCCCTGCGTCGCCTCGAACACCCGCGCGCCCCGGCCTGGAGCCACCTTGGAGAAATTCAGCGGCCGTACGATCCGCGGCTCCTGCTCGATGAACGACAGCATGTCCTTCTGGTCGAAGGCATGGTCGCCCAGCGTCAGGCAGTCGGCCCCCGCCGCAAGCAGTTCCTTGGCATGGTCCCCGGTGATCCCCGCGCCCTGGCTGGCGTTCTCGCCGTTCACCACGACGAAATCCAAACCCCAGGCCGCCCGCAATCCGGGCAACCGCTCGATCACCGCCGTCCGGCCCGACCGGCCCACGACATCGCCAAGGAAAAGCAGTCTCATGCCCCCCCGATTAGGCGGGGGCCGGGGTTCCGGCAAGCGGAATGACACCCGGCCCCCGGAAAAAGCGCCGCTATTCCGGCGGCAAAGCGGAAGCCGGAACAACCGCCCAAGGGGAAGATTGTTCTGTGGAAATCCTCCGCCGGGGCAAATCCTTCTCCTCCGCTCCGAATCGAGCCGATTTCACCGCGCCCCGTTTCCCTGCCCGCCCCGCCGCATTATCTGTTGCCCATGACCACGCTCCCCCCAGCCCTCTCGACCTGGTTCGCCGCCAAGGGCTGGACCCTGCATCCGCACCAGGAGGAGATGCTGGCCAAGGCAAACGACCCCGCCACCCTCCTCATCGCCCCGACCGGAGGCGGCAAGACCCTCGCCGGCTTCCTCCCCACCCTTGCCGAGCTTGGCCCCACTCCCCCAGCGGGCCTCCACACCCTCTACGTCTCCCCCCTCAAGGCGCTGACCGCCGACATCCGCAGGAACCTCGGCACCCCCATCGAAGGCGCGGGTCTGAAGATCCGGGTCGAGGACCGAACCGGCGACACCTCCTACACCCAGCGCCGCCGCCAGCGCGCCGACCCGCCGCATATCCTGCTGACCACGCCGGAAAGCCTCGCCCTCCTCCTCAGCTACGAAGACGCCCCCCGCATTTTCGCGGGCCTCCAGCGGGTCATCGTCGACGAGATCCATGCGCTGGCGGAATCGAAACGCGGCGACCAGCTCGTCCTCCAGATCGCCCGCCTGCAATCGTTGAACCCCAGCCTCCGCCGCGTTGGCCTCTCCGCCACGGTGGAGAACCCGCCCGCCCTCGCCCGCTTCCTCGCGCCCGACACCGCGATCCTCGAAGCCGACCCCGGCCCCGACCCCGACATCTCCATGCTGGAAACCGAGGCCCCGCCCCCCTGGTCCGGCGGCGGCGGCCGCTATGCCATCCCGGCGATCCTGAACGAGATCACGCGTCACAAGACCACGCTCATCTTCCACAACACCCGCGCCCAGGCCGAGCTCTTCTTCCACGACCTCTGGCTGCAGAACACTCAGGACCTGCCCATCGGCATCCACCACGGGAGCCTCTCCCGCGAACAGCGCGAACGGGTGGAAAAAGCCATGTCCGCCGGGGCCTTGCGCGCCGTCGTCTGCACCGGATCCCTCGACCTCGGCATCGACTGGGGCGACGTGGACCTCGTGATCCAGGTCGGCGCCCCGAAGAACGTCAAACGCCTCGTCCAGCGGATCGGCCGCGCCAACCACCGCTACAACGCGCCCTCCAAGGCGCTTCTCGTCCCCGCGAACCGCTTCGAGGTCGTCGAATGCCAGGCCGCCCTCGACGCCGTCCGCGCCCATACCCTCGACGGCGAACCCCGAGGGCCGGGTCCAAGGGACGTCCTCTGCCAGCACATCCTCGCCACCGCCTGCGCCGGTCCCTTCGACGCAGACCAGCTTTACGCCGAAGTCATCACCGCCGGCCCCTACGCGCACCTCACCCGCCCCGAATTCGACGCCTGCCTCGACTTCACCGCCACCGGCGGCTACGCGCTGAAAGCCTACGACCGCTGGCAGCGCCTGAAGCAGACCCACGGCAAATGGCACCTCCGCGACCCCCGTGCAGCCGCCCTCATCCGCCAGAACTTGGGCACCATCATCGACACCGAAAACCTGAAGGTCCGCCTCCGCGGCCACGGCGCCCCCCTGGGCGAGGTGGAGGAAGGCTTCGCCGCCTCCCTCACCCCCGGCGACACCTTCCTGATCGCCGGCCAGATCGTCCGCTACGAATCCTTGCGCGAAATGACGGTGGAGGTCTCCAAGACCCCCGGTCGCGACCCCAAGGTCGCCGTCTTCAACGGCACCAAGTTCGCCACCTCCACCCTCCTCACCGACCGCATCCTGGGCATCTTCCAGCAGGAAACCTGGCCCGACCTCCCCGCCCATACCGCCTGGTGGCTCTCCCTCCAGCGCGAGGTCTCACGCCTCCCCGATCCACACTCGCTTCTCCTGGAATCCTTCCCCCACGACGGCCGCGAACACCTGGTGATCTACGGCTTCGCCGGCCGCAACGCCCAGCAGACCCTGGGCCTCCTCGTCACGAAACAGATGGAATTCCAGGGCCTTGCCCCCCTGGGCTTCGTCGCCACCGACTACGCCACGCTCATCTGGGGCCTCGACCCGGTCACCGACCCCAGACCCCTCTTCGACCTCGAAACCCTCCGCGACGGGCTCGAACAATGGCTCTCCGGGAACGCGGTCATGAAGCGCACCTTCCGCGACACCGCGATCATCGCGGGCCTCATCGAACGCAGCCACCAGGGCCGCCGCAAGACCGGGCGCCAGGCCACCTTCTCCTCCGACATCCTCTACGACACGCTCCGCCGCTACGACCCAGACCACCTCCTTCTGCAGATCACCCGCGAAGAGGCGCTCCGCGGCCTCATCGACTTCTCCCGGATCGAGACCATGCTCGCGCGCGTCGGCCCCAACATCGACCTCCGCCGCCTCTCCCGCGTCACCCCCCTCGCCGCGCCCCTCTTCTTCGAGCCGAGCCGCATCCCCGTGCAGGGCGAGGGCCGCGACCGCCTTGCCATGACGCAGGCTCAACAGCTGATGGAAGCCGCAGGCCTCGCCTGACCCTTTCATCTTTGCCCAAATATCCCCGCCGGAGGCTCCGCCCCTTGCCACCCGCGCGCCGCCAAGCATAGAACAAACCATGCACCACGAGCTCTTCTTCCACGGCGAAACGCTGCACCTGATGCCCTCCGGCGCGCTCTACTGGCCCGCGCGGCGGACGCTCGCCGTCTCCGACCTCCACCTCGGCAAATCCGAACGCCTCGCCCGCCGCGGCGGCTCGCTCCTGCCCCCTTACGAGACGCAGGCGACGCTGGAGAAACTCGACCGCGACCTTGAACACACAAGGGCCGAGACCGTCGTCTGCCTCGGCGACAGCTTCGACGACCTCGCGGCGCTGAACGGGATCGAGGAATCCTCCCGTCTCTGGCTCACCCGCCTCATGGCCGGGAAAAGCTGGACCTGGATCACCGGCAACCACGACCCCGGCCCCATCGACCTTGGCGGCACGCACCGGGCAGAGCTGAAACTCCAGCCCTTCACCTTCCGCCACATCGCTGAGCCCACCGAGCGCGCCGAGATCTCCGGCCACTACCACCCCAAGGCCCGCCTCGCGGGACAAAGCCGGCCCTGCTTCCTCGCCGACGCCGCCCGCCTGATCCTTCCCGCCTACGGCGCCTACACCGGGGGTCTCCGCTGCGAGGACCCGGCCCTTGCCACGCTGATGGCAAAAGACGCGCTGGCCATCCTTACCGGTCGGAAAGCCATACCCATCCCCATGCCCCGCTAGGCAGTTCGCATCCTTGGGTGTTAGCGTCTCCGAATAGTGCCGTTACCGAGGACCCGAAGATGCGCCCCATCCTGCTTGCTGCCTGCCTTGCCGCGCTGCCGGCCCACGCCGACCCAGCCGCGGATTTCCAGCGCCTGACCGAGACCTTTCCGACACTCGGCTTCGACAGTGATGCCGAGGCGCAGCTGACCCAAGCCAAGGCCTTCGTCGCTGGGATGACGGGAAAGTGGGTCCAGGTCGGCCCGCTGATGGCGAACCTTAATGGCCAGTTTCCCGAGGCCGATGTGCTGGCGAGCGCCTGCGAAAAGGTCGGTCTTGCCGCGACGCCCGCGGGGATGGTGAGCTTTGAGCTGGAGATGCCCGGCAAGACCACGCCCTTCACGCTCCACCTGCGTTGGGTTGGCGGCACCAGCTATGTCTCGCGCTATGACGAGGCCGGTTGGCTGGCCCGGGTCTTCGGCGACAATCTGGAGAACATTCCGCCCCAGGTCATGGTCTCGACGCTGACGCAGACCGCCTGGAACGGGACGCTGACGCTGATCCCGGTGGGCGAGGACCTGATCTACATGCAGGCCCCGCAAGCCCCGGCGGACGTGCTCGCACGTTGCCCGGCGTGACGCGGACGTAGGGTGGGCGTGTCGCCCACCTTCCCTTGCGTCTAGGCGGTCAGACCCTTCGGCTCGGCCAGCCCGTTCGCGCGGCAGCAGGCCGTCAGCGTGTTCGCCAAGAGGCAGGCGATGGTCATCGGTCCGACCCCGCCCGGCACCGGCGTGATCGCCCCGGCCACTTCGGCGGCGCTCTCATAATGGACGTCGCCCACCAGCTTGCCCTTGCCGTCGCGCTCGATCCGGTTGATGCCGACGTCGATCACCGTGGCCCCCGGCTTCACCATGTCGCCGGTAATCATCTCCGGCCGCCCGACGGCTGCCACCAGGATATCCGCCCGCTTGCAGACCTCGGCCAGGTCCTTGGTGCGGCTGTGCGCGATCGTGACCGTGCAGCTGTCGCCCAACAGAAGCTGAGCCATCGGTTTGCCGACGATGTTCGATCGCCCTACGACGACGGCATTCAGGCCTGCAAGCTTCCCATGATGATCCCGCAGCATCATCAGGCAGCCCAAGGGCGTGCAGGGGACCATCGACTTCTGCCCGGTGCCGAGGAGGCCGACGTTCGAAATGTGGAATCCGTCCACATCCTTCGCCGGGTCGATCCGGTTGATCACCAGCTCGCTGTTCAGATGCCCCGGCAGCGGCAATTGCACGAGAATCCCGTGCACCTTCGGGTCCGCGTTCAGCTTGTCGACCAGCGCCAGAAGCTCTGCCTCCGACGTCTCTGCCGGCAGGCGATGTTCGAAGGATGCCATTCCGACCTCGATGGTCGAGGCGTGCTTGTTCTTGACGTAGACCTTCGACGCCGGGTCCTCGCCCACCAGCACCACCGCGAGGCCGGGGGTCAGCCCGTGTTCATCCTTCAGCCGCGTCACATGCTCGGCGACCTGCGCCCGCACATTCGCCGCAAAGGCCTTGCCGTCGATCACCTTGGCCGTCATCCCGTATCCCCTTGTTCAAACCGCCGCCGCGAAGGCCGAGCGGTAATGGTCCATCTGCAGGCGCGTCGCCAGCACCGCGTTCTTCATCAGGATCGCCACCGTCACCGGCCCGACCCCTCCGGGGACCGGAGTGATCCAGCCCGCCACCTCGGCGCAGCTGGCGAACTCCGCATCGCCCACCGTTTTCCCATCAACCCGGTTGATGCCGATATCGATCAGCGCCGCCCCTGGCTTCAGCATCTCTCCGCGCACCAGACCCGGCTTCCCCACCGCCACGAAGACCGCATCCGCCGCGCGGGAGTGCACCGCGACCTGCCGGGTCATGTGGTGGCAGACCGTCACCGTCGCGCCGAGGCCCATCATCAGGAAGGCGATGGGTTTGCCCACGATTTCCGAATGCCCGATCACGCAGACGTCCAGCCCTTCCATCTTCAGCGGCAGCGTCTTCAGGATCTCCACCGCCGCCACGGCCGTGCAGGGGCCCAGCGTCAGGTCGTTGTAGACGATGTTGCCGATGGACGAAGGGTGCATCCCCTCCACGTCCTTCATCGGATGCACCGCCTTCTGCAGGGCCTTCACCGGGATATGCGACGGGAGCGGCCGCTGGATGATGATCCCGTTGACCCGGGGGTCCGCGTTCAGGCCCGCGAGCACGCCCTGCAACTGCTCCAGGCTGATGCTTTCCGGGTAGTTCCGCGCCTCGAAGCCGACGCCCGCGGCTTCCGCCGACTTCTGCTGGTTGCGGACGTAAAGCTCCGCCGCCGCCACGTCGCCGACCGAGATCGACACCAGACGCGGGGCCCAGCCAAGGGCCGTCAAGCGCTCGGCCTCGGCCTTCGTCTCGTCACGCATCCGGGCCGCGATGGCCTTGCCGTCAATGAGTGTGGCAGTCATCGCGCCCCTGCTTTCATCCCTTTCGCAGACTGTCCGGCCCAAGCCTGCTTTCCTCGCGGGCGATGGACCAGTCGATCAGCCGCCGCCACAGTTTTTCCACCAGGTCGGGTGGCAGTCCGTGGGTCGCCGCATGTCGGCGCACGTTCTGCACCACTTCCTCCACCCGAGACCCGATCCGTGCCGGCAGATCGACCTCGGCCTTGATCTCGGCCGCGCGGTCGATGTAGCCCGCCCGTTCCGCGAACAGCCGGACGAGGTCTTCGTCCAGCCGGTCGATCTCGGCCCGGATCTCGGCCATCGTGGTGCAGTCGGCGGGCTTTCGCATCTTCATCCCCTCTTGCAGGCTGCCCCCGAGATAAGGGGACAGCCCGGAAAGGGCAATGCGACCGCTTAGAACAGGCCCTCGACATGGCCCTGGTCGTTCAGGCGGATCACTTCGGCCGACGGGACCTTGGGCAGGCCCGGCATGGTCATGATCTCACCGCAGATCACCACGATGAAGCCTGCCCCGGCGCTCAGCCGCACTTCCCGCACCGGGACCGAGTGCCCGGTCGGCGCGCCGCGGACGTTCGGGTCGGTGGTGAAGCTGTACTGGGTCTTCGCCATGCAGATCGGCAGGTTGCCGTAGCCCGCCGCTTCCCAGGCCTTCAGCTGGTCGCGGATCGACTTGTCGGCCAGCACCTCGTCAGCGTGGTAGATGCGCTTGGCGATGGTCTCGACCTTCTGGAAGAGCGGCATCTCATCCGGATAGAGCGGCGCGAAAGTCGACGAGCCGCTTTCGGCCAGCTTGACCACCGCATTCGCCAGGTCCTCGATCCCGGCCGAGCCGTTCGCCCAGTGCTTGCACAGGACCGCTTCCGCGCCCTGCTCCGCGACATAGGCCTTCACCGCCGCGATCTCGGCATCGGTGTCCGAATAGAAGTGGTTGATCGCCACGACGACCGGCACGCCGAACGACTTCACGTTGGCAATGTGACGGCCCAGGTTCGGGCAGCCCTTCTTGACCGCATCGACGTTTTCCGCGCCAAGGTCGGCCTTCGCCACCCCGCCGTTCATCTTCATCGCGCGGACCGTGGCGACGATCACCGCGGCCGAGGGCTTCAGCCCCGCCTTGCGGCACTTGATGTCGAAGAACTTCTCGGCACCAAGGTCAGCGCCGAAGCCGGCTTCGGTCACCACATACTCACCCAGCTTCAGCGCGGTCTTGGTCGCGATGACGCTGTTGCAACCGTGGGCGATGTTGGCGAACGGGCCGCCGTGGACGAAGGCCGGGTTGTTTTCCAGCGTCTGCACCAGGTTCGGCTGCATCGCGTCCTTGAGGAGCACCGTCATCGCACCGTCGGCCTTGATGTCGCGGCAGTAGACCGGCTTCTTGTCGCGGGTATAGGCGACGACGATGTCGCCCAGTCGCTTCTGCAGGTCTTCCAGGTCGTTCGACAGGCAGAGGATCGCCATGACTTCCGAGGCCACGGTGATGTCAAAGCCGGTCTGGCGCGGGAAGCCGTTCGACACGCCGCCGAGGTTGACGACGATATCGCGCAGCGCGCGGTCGTTCATGTCCATGACCCGACGCCACACCACGCGGCGGGCGTCGATGTTCAGCTCGTTGCCCCAGTAGATGTGGTTGTCGATCATCGCCGACAGCAGGTTGTGGGCCGAGGTGATCGCGTGGAAGTCGCCGGTGAAGTGAAGGTTCATCTCCTCCATCGGGACGACCTGAGCCATCCCGCCGCCAGCCGCGCCGCCCTTCATCCCGAAGTTCGGGCCAAGCGAGGCTTCGCGGATGCAGATGACCGCCTTCTTGCCGATGCGGTTCAGACCGTCGCCCAGACCCACGGTGGTCGTGGTCTTGCCCTCGCCCGCCGGGGTCGGGTTGATCGCGGTGACCAGGACCAGCTTGCCGTCGGGCTTGCCGGCCAGCGACTTGATGAACTCCTGGCTCACCTTGGCCTTGTCATGGCCGTAGGGCAGCAGGTGCTCCGACGGGATGCCAAGCTTGGCACCGATCTCCATGATCGGTTTCTTCTTCGCTTCGCGTGCAATCTCGATGTCGGTCTTGAAGGCCATGTGCGTCTCCCACGGGGCAAGAATGTGCCGTTTGCGACGTGATACCGGGCAAGTCGCACTTGCCGAAGGTGTTTTGCGACCTAAACACCGCCAAATTCGCCAGCCCGCGTTTCCGATAAGAAACCCACCCCCGCGAAAACGAAATTTTCACCCGATTTAACTATTTTTCCGCAGCGTCGCGGTTCGGCTGCCAGCCCCGCTGCGCCGGGACGTGCAGACGGACCACGTCGCCCAACCGCAGGACGCCTTCGCGTTCCACCCAGGCGGTCACCCCGCGCTTGCCCTCGGCGGCGCGCTTGAAACCCTTGCCCTCGCCCGGCCGCGCCTTCTCGATCGTCACCGCGGGCTCCTGGCAGGGCAGGTTCTCCATGTCCACGACCAGCGTCACCCCGTCCGGCCCCTGCAGCCGACTGGACGGAGGCAGATGCGTCAGGTCGGGGATCCCCTCCAGCACCAGACTTGCCCCCACCCAGGCGTAGTCCATCGCCGCAAGACCCATCTTCTGCGCCACTTCGGTCATCTCCTCGGCGCTGACGACGCAAAGCTGGCGGACATTCCGGATCTCGGTGTTGCGGGGATACTGCTTCAGGACCCGGCTGCAGGACGGCCGCGTCAGGCCAGCATGGACCTCGCCGTCGAAGCCCGCGAAGCTGAGCGGCATCTCCTCCAACGGGACCGAGGTGATCACCAGCTTTTCGACCGGCACCGGCTGGTAGCCCAGCCAGACGACGCGGGCGGTGTGGTCGGTCGGGATCAGCGCAGGCATCAGGAACGCTCCAGGATGAAGAAGACGCGGGTAAACGGAAAGATGACCCGGCCGTCGGGCAGCGCCGGATAGGCCCTGGCCAGTTCAAGGTCATAGGCCGCGACAAATGCTGCCCGCTCCGCCGGGGTCAACCCCTCGACAAAGGGGCGCATCGCGGTGGTCTCAGTAAAGGCGCGGACCGGGTGGCCCCTGGTCACCGGGTCCAGCATCTGCAGGTAATCCGTCGTCCAGGCCCGCACTTCGCCATGGGGCAGCAAGAGCTGCACATAGTCCCCCGCCTCCAGGACGGGCGACTCTGCCGGCAGCGCACGGGCTGGAAAAAGCCGGGCGGAGACCTCGCGCAGCAGCCGGTGCGACGGCGCCTCGCCCTGCCGCGGCATCTGCACCGCCAGCACGCCACCCTTGGCCAGCATCCCCGCCAGCCGGGGCATCAGCGCCGCATGGTCGGGCAGCCAGTTCAGAGCGGCGTTGGAGAAGATCAGCGCCAGAGGCCGCTCGGGCCTCCAGTCGGCGATGTCGGCCAGCGTGACCCGCTCGTAGGCCCGCCGCAGGGCCGCATTGGCCAGCATCGCCTCGGACCCATCGACGCCCACCAGCGTTCGCGTCGGATAGCGTGCCACCAGGGCAGGAGCCACTGCCCCGTCGCCACAGCCAAGATCGACCACATCGCCCGACGGCAGGTCCGGCACCTGCGCCAAGAGGTCCAGTGCCGGGCGCAGCCGCAGGTCGCGGAACGCGCCATAGCCCGCGGGGTCCCAGTCGGCTACAGCCACTTCTTCCACCGGAACAGAAGGTAGGGCACCAGCGCCGAGACGACCATCAGGCCCAGAGCCATCGGATAGCCCCAGGGCCACTCCAGTTCCGGCATGTGCTTGAAGTTCATGCCGTAGATGCTGGCGATCAGCGTGGGCGGCAGGAAGACGAAGGCCACCACGGAGAAGATCTTGATCACGTCGGATTGCCGGATGTTGATGACGCCCAGCGTCGCATCCAAGAGGAAGCGCACCTTGTTCGATTGCGCCTGCGCCACTTCACGCAGGGACTTCAGGTCCTGCAGCTGCGCCAGGGCCACGTGCAGCTGGCGCGCGTGCAGGCAGGGGCCGTCCGCCGCCTCGGGGGTCGAGGTGAGGTAGGTGAGCAGGCGCAGGATCGTCGCCAGGCTTTCGTTGACCTTGCCATTCATCGCCTCGGCCCGGCCGATCCGCTGCAGGACCGCCTGCAACGTGTCGGCCTTGCCCGAGGGCCTGTGCGCCGCGAAGATCGCCCGCGACAGCGCCTCATGATTCCGCGCCTCGGCTTCCAAAATGTCGGCCAGGCGGTCAACCACGGCCTCTAGCAGCCCCATCAGCGTATCAAGACCGCCCTCCAGCGCCGTGTCATGCCGCGCGGCCCAATCGGCGAAATAGCCCAGCGACCGGGGGTGGTGGTAATGCACCGTCACCAGCCGATCCGGCAGCACGGCAAAGGTCACCGGCCCGATCTCGGCCTCGCGCGCTTCGGGGCTGGCGATGACCTGGGCGGTCAAGAACAAGACGCCCCCCTCGCGGTAGATGCGGGACGAGACCTCGATCTCCTGCATGTCCTCACGCGTGGGGATGTCGATGCCGATGGCGGCTTCGACCGCATCCTCCTCGGCATCCGTCGGCGCCTCGAGGTCGATCCAAAGCGCCTCGCCCAGGTGGCGCTGGCCAAGGTCCAGCCTTTCCAGCCGAGCCCCCCGGGTTGCATATGCCGTGATCATCCGCCGCCTCCACCGCTTGGCCGCAGGGTATCGGCAGGCGCAGAAAAGCAAAAGGCCCCGCCGAAGCGAGGCCTTGAGATCAAAGCGGTGCCGGTTCCGGCTCGGGTCCCGGCTTCTTTGGCCGCGCCCGGGTCTTCGGGATCGCCGCGACCGAGGCCGTGCCGCCGCCCGACGAGGGCTTGTCGGCGCTGTCGTCCCCGCCAAGCGGCTCGCCCGCGATCACCTTGCGGATCTCGTCACCGGTCAGCGTCTCGTACTCCAGAAGCCCCTTGGCCAGGCGCTCCCATTCCTCGTTCTTCTCAAGCAGGATGCGGCGGGCGGTCTGGTAGCCCTCGTCGATGAAGCGCTTCACTTCCTGTTCGATCAGCTTCTTGGTCTCGGCCGAAACCGAGAACCCGCCGGTGTTGCCCTGATAGCCCTCGGCGGCCTCGGCATAGTCGATGTTGCCGACCACGTCCGACATGCCCCAACGCAGCACCATCGCGCGGGCCAGAGCGCTGGCCTGCTGGATATCGCCCGAGGGACCGTTCGACACCGCATCCTCGCCGTACTTAATGATCTCGGCCGCCTTGCCGGCCATGGTCATCGCGATGCGCTGTTCGCACTGGTCGCGGTGCCAGTTCAGCCGGTCGATTTCGGGCAGGCTCATCACCATGCCCAAAGCACCGCCGCGCGGGATGATCGTCGCCTTGTAGACCGGGTCGCATTTCGGGAGTTCCATGCCCACGATGGCGTGGCCGGCCTCGTGATAGGCGGTCATCTCCTTCTGTTCCGGCGTCAGAACCATGCTGCGGCGTTCCGCGCCCATCATGACCTTGTCCTTGGCATTCTCGAAGTCGACCATGGTCACGAACCGCCGCCCCGCGCGGGCCGCCATCAGCGCCGCCTCGTTCACCAGGTTCATCAGGTCGGCGCCCGAGAACCCGGGCGATCCCCGAGCGATCGTCCGAAGGTCCACATCCGGTCCCAGCGGCACCTTTCGGGCATGGACCGACAGGATCTTCTCGCGGCCCTTGATGTCCGGGTTCGGTACGTGGATCTGGCGGTCGAAACGGCCGGGACGCAGCAGCGCCGGGTCCAGCACGTCCTTGCGGTTCGTGGCGGCGATGATGATCACACCCTCGTTCGCCTCGAACCCGTCCATTTCCACCAGAAGCTGGTTCAGCGTCTGCTCGCGTTCGTCATTGCCGCCGCCGATGCCCACGCCACGGGCACGGCCCACGGCGTCGATTTCGTCGATGAAGACGATGCACGGCGCGTTCTTCTTCGCCTGCTCGAACATGTCGCGGACGCGGGACGCACCCACGCCCACGAACATCTCCACGAAGTCCGAGCCCGAGATGGTGAAGAACGGCACGCCCGCCTCACCCGCAATGGCGCGGGCCAACAGCGTCTTACCGGTGCCGGGCGGGCCAACCAGCAGCGCCCCCTTGGGGATCTTGCCGCCGAGGCGCGAGAACTTCTGCGGGTTGCGGAGGAACTCGACGATCTCCTCAAGCTCTTCCTTGGCCTCGTCGATGCCCGCGACGTCGTCAAAGGTCACGCGGCCCTGCTTTTCCGTCAGCAGCTTCGCGCGGCTCTTGCCGAACCCCATCGCGCCACCACGCCCGCCGCCCTGCATCCGGTTCATGAAGTAGATCCAGACGCCGATCAGCAGCAGGAAGGGCAGGAAGGACAGCAGCACCGACACGAACCCCGACTGCGCCTGCGGCTCGGCCTCGACCTCGACACCCTTGCCGATCAGCTCGCGCGAGAGGTTCTCGGTAACCATGTCGCCCGGCGGCTTGATCGTGACGTAGGAATTGCCGTCCTTGCCGACGACCACGATCCTTTCGCCATCCAGCACGACCTTGCTGACCTGCCCCGCGTCCACCCGCTCGATGAAGTCGGAATAGGACAGCGAGCGCGACGACATTGTCGTCTGGTTGCCCGAGAACAGCTGGAACAGCGCCATCACAAGGATCAGCAGCACGACCCAGAAGGCGATATTGCGTGCATTGCCCAATGCAGGGATCTCCTCAATGCGCCGTAAACCCCGTGGCGGGGCGCGGCGACTTTCAGCTTAAGATAAACCTTTAGGGCCGGGGTTCAATCCACTAACGGCGAAGTGTGAACCTACGCTCCAGCCGTGCCTGCCAGTCGGCGGAAACCCCCGCTGCGGGTGCCGCCAGCAGCAGATCACCCCTCCAGATGGCGGGAGTTACCGCCAGAACCTCGCGCGGAAGCCCAGTCCCGCGCCAATCCGGCACCTGCCGCAGCCCCTCGGCCCCAAGCGCGCGGACCTCTCCGTCGGGTCCCTCGACCCGCCAGCGTCCGTCCCATAACTCGCCCACGCGGACCGCACCACCGGCGGCCCGGGGTTCGCGCATCAGCCACCCGCCCCGCGCCCGACAGCCCGCCAGCGTCGCATCGCCCCCCTCGCGCAGCGCCCGCGCCAGCCGCTCGACCTCGGAGGCCCTTGGCGCATAGTCGGCCCCGGACAGCCACAGAAGCGCCGCGCCCACGACCTGCCGCTGCACCTCGCCCGGCTCGGCCCAAAGGCCCTGGTCGAACCGCAGCGCGCCGGCCCGCTCCTCGACCCAGCGCCCCGCGGCGTGGACCTGGACGTCCAAGGCCTCCTGCGCCCGCGCAAGGTTCGCGGCGACCTCTGCCAGCCCCTCTGCCGTGATGCCAAGCGGAGCCAGCGCTGCCAGCACCTTTCGCGCCCGGGCCCGGGTGAACCGCTCGTTCTCGTTGGTCGGATCATCGACCCAGGAAATGCCCTCGGCCCGCAACCACTCGCGCAACTCCTGCCGCCCCGCGCCGAGAAGCGGCCGAAGGAAGCGGATGCCCCCGTCCTCCCAGGCCGCGCGCATCCCGGACAGGCCCGGCAGACCGGCCGACCGGCCCAGCCCCATCAGCACGGTTTCGGCCACATCGTCCCGGGTATGGCCCAGCACGACGACTCCGATCCCACGGGAACCCGCCCAATCCCGGATCAGCCGGACCCGCGCCCGGCGTGCCGCGTCCATCAGGTTGCCCGCGACCGGCCCGTGCTCCCAAAGCCGAACCTCATGCCGCACGCCGAGAGACCGGCACTGGTCACCCACCATCGCCGCCTCTGCTGCACTTTCGGGGCGCAGGCCGTGATCCACCGTCATCGCCTCGACCCGGAAGCCCGCCCGCAAGCACAGATGCAAAAGGGCGGTGGAATCCCCACCGCCCGAAAGCGCAACTCCGACGGTCTGGCCTTCGGGAACGCGGTCGCGGATCAGCCCGACCAGCCGCTCCCCCGGGCTTACTGGCACCCGAATCCCTGCATCGCCACGGTCGCCTGAGTCGCAGCCATGCTGCCCGGGAACCGCGTGCCGACCTCGGCCAGCGTCACGCAGGCCTCGGGCACCTGGCCCAGGGCCCCCAGCCCCTCGCCCAGTTTCAGCAAAGCATCCGGCGCGATGGGGCCGTCGGGCTTGGCCGAGAAGGCGTCCAGATAGGCCCGCGCCGCATTGGCCGTGTCGCCCTGGTTGGTCAGCGCCTCGCCGCGCAGGAAATGCGCCTCGGGGACTAGCGGTCCGCCAGGATAGGATTGGGCATAGGTCGCAAAGAGCTCTGCAGCACCGCGAAAGTCACCTGAACCGAGCACCTCCTTGGCCCGGTCAAAGTCCTGCTGTTCTGCGACGGCCAGTTCCGCCCCGCCGGTCGTGTCGGTCGCAGGCGCCGCGCCCGCGTCGGCCACCGGAGCCGGTGCGGCAGCCCCGCCCGTATCGCCGCCCAGCGTCGGCGTCGCGCCCAGGTTGGCCGGGTCGCAGCCCTCGGTCACCTCGCACAGGCGGTATTCGATGTCGCCGATCCGGTTGGTCCCGTCCGCGACCACCCGGTTCAGCTTCAGCTCGACCTCCTCGGTCCGCGCCGTCAGCCGTGCAAGCGTCGCCTCGATCGTGTCCATCCGGGTCAGCGCATCCGCCCCCGCGGCCCCGCTCGTCGCCGCCCCGGTCGAGACAAGCTCGGCCTTCAGCGCGTTGAACTCGGCCGCGAGTGCGGAAAGCTCGGCCCGGATATCGGCCAGCGTCTGAGCGCGGTCCTGGGCATGACCCAGAACCGGCAGCAGGCACAAGGCCACGGCAAGACCAAGGCGGCGCATCAGGTCAGACCCCGGCGCCTGCCGAGAGCACGGTCACCGCACGGCGGTTCTTGGCATAGCAGGCCTCTTCCGAGCAAACCTCCAGCGGGCGCTCTTTCCCGTAGGAAATCGTGCGCAGCCGGTTCGCGGCCACGCCCTGGCTAATCAGGAAGTTCTGCACCGCTGCCGCACGGCGCGCGCCGAGGGCAAGGTTGTATTCCCGCGTGCCCTGTTCGTCGGCGTGGCCTTCGATGATCGCGGCGTAACCGGGGTTCTGGTTCAGCCAGTTGGCCTGAGCGGTCAGGATGCCGCGCGCCTCGGGCGACAGCGTCGACTGGTCCACCGCGAACAGCACCCGGTCTCCGACCGTCTGGTTGAAATAGGCGATGGAGGTCGGGTTGTTCGGATCGCCCAGCCCCGTGGTGTCGATCCCGCCCGCGCC
Organism: Tabrizicola sp.; assembly: GCF_041913445.1. Classification (GTDB taxonomy): domain Bacteria; phylum Pseudomonadota; class Alphaproteobacteria; order Rhodobacterales; family Rhodobacteraceae; genus Tabrizicola. Next base: position 87,054 of record NZ_JAYSFG010000010.1, on the reverse strand, counting down.
ACCAGCACCACCAGCGCCGCCAGCGCCGCCAGCGCCCGCGCCGTAACGGTCAGGGTTGTTGCAGGCCGCAAGGCCCAGGACAGCGATCAGAAGCAGCGACTTCGCAGCAAGGCTCATGGGAGGGGCATCCTTCTTGTTTGCTCGATTTCGGGCAGATTAACAGCTTTGCGCCGCCAGGGGAATCCGGCGGCGCGTCACAATTCACGGCAAAAGCGGCGACCAGGCCGGGTCCGAAGCCGGACCATCGGTCGGGATCTGCTTCAGGTTCCGCCCGGTGATGTCCACCGACCAAAGGCTCGCCTGACCGCCCCCGCCACTGGTTTCGCGGGTGAACATCAGCACCCGCCCGTTCGGCGCCCAGGTCGGGCCTTCATCCAGGAAGCTGGCCGTCAAAAGGCGCTCTTCCGACCCGTCGGTGCGCATCACGCCGATGTGGAAGCGGCCCTCGTTCTGCTTGGTGAAGGCAATATAGTCACCACGCGGCGACCAGACCGGGGTGCCATAGCGCCCCTTCCCGCCCGAGATCCGCGTCCCCTCGCCACCGCCTGCCGGCATCACGTAGATCTGCGGCGTGCCGGTCCGGTCGCTTTCAAAGACGATCTGGCTGCCATCCGGGCTGAAGGACGGCGCGGTCTCGATCGACGGAGCATTCGTCAACTGGCGCAAGCCGCCACCGCCCAGCGACAGCGCATAGATGTCGGTGTTCCCGCCGCGCTCCAGGCTGAAGACGATGGTCCCGCCATCAGGCGAAAAGCGCGGCGCGAAGGTCATCGTGCCGGGCTGTTCCTCCAGCGTCTGCCGCTGCAGGCTGCCCACGTCCAGAAGCGTGATCCGCGGGAAGCCCGTCTCGTAGCTCGTGTAGATGATCCGGTCCCCCTGCGGCGAGAACCGCGGCGCCAGGACGATGGACGCGCTGTCCGTGAGGTAGGCCACGTTCGCGCCGTCGTAATCCATCACCGCAAGCCGCTTCAGCCGCTGGTTCTTTGGCCCGCTTTCGCTGACGAAAACCACCCGGCTGTCGAAATAGCCGCCCTCGCCGGTGATCGAGGAGTAGATCACATCCGCCACCTTGTGCGCCATCCGCCGCCAGCCCTGGGTCGTGCCCGCGAACTGCAGCGCCGCGCCTTCCAGCGTCGTGCCGTTGAACACGTCGTAGGCGCGGAACTTCACGGTGATCCGGTCGCCCGCCACGCTGACGGCCCCGGTGACCAGCACCTGGGCGTTGATCGCCTTCCAGTCCTCGAAGGCCACGCCGCCGTCGAAGCTGGTGATCCGGCTGATATGCGCCTCTTCCCCGATGTTGCGGAAGAAGCCGGTGCCTTCCAGGTCCGAGATCACCACATTGCTGATCTCGCGCGCATAGTCGCCCGCCCCGCCCTCATCGATGAAGGTCGGCACCGCGATGGGCATCGGTTCGATCACGCCCTGGCCGATGACGATCCGGGGCGGGCTCGATTGCGCCAGCACCGGGGCGGCCGCCAGGGTCGCAACCCCAAGGGCCAGCGCCAGAAGCGTCCGGAAGGTTTGTCTCATGGGTCTGATCATCGGCCTCATGCTCCGTTCTTTTCTATGTCATTGCCCGCGTCGGCCGCAGGAGAGAAGGGGAATTTCCCCGGTTTGGTTCCACGGGCACCCATCAGCGCACCCTCATGCCATTCGCATCGAAGACGAAGTCAAGCACGCGCCAGGTCTCGAACTTGCCCGGAGGCAGCGGAATTCCGCCTTCCTGGTGCGTCCGGTTCACCGCGCGCTTGGCGATGCTGAACAGGTTGTCGATGGCGGACTGTGTGGGACCGCTGGACTCTACCAGCTCGAAATCCACCGGCCGCCCGCTTTCGTCGAAGCTGACCCGCACCACCACCATCGAGCTCAGCACGTCCGTGGACGCCGCCCCCAGGTTCCACCGCCGCGCGATGGCGCTGGAGATGTCCCCCGCTTCGCCCCCGGTCAGCGGCGGTCCCTGCGGCAGGTCCTGCCCGCCCGAGGCCTCCTCCACCGGCTCCTCGGTCGCCTCGCCCAGAAGCGCGTCGATGGCATCCTGCGTCGCCGCGTCGTCCACCGGCTGCGCGTTCAGCTCAGCCGAGTCCGAGGGCTCCTCCGCCGGCTCCTCGACAGGTGCCTCCTCGGCGGCCACTTCGGTCTCCGGATCCGGCTCCGGTTCCGGCGCGCGCTCGGGCCGTGACCGCGGGCGGACCGAGGTGGTCATCCCCGTCTCGGCATCCTGCTCCTCGTTGGCCTCGGTCTGGGTGACGTCCCCGGTATCCTCGGGCGCCGTCGCCTCGGTCGGCTCCTCCTGGATCACCTCCTCGGCCACCGGATCCTCGCTCACCGCAGGCTCCGGCGTGTCCGAGGTCTCGGCTTCCGTCTCCGGCTGAACCGGATCGGGCGCGATGATCTCCTCGGCCTCGGGAGCGGGCTGGATCTCGGTCGATTCCGACTGGATCGCCTGCTCCTCCTCGGCCTGCGGCACATCCGAAGGCGGCGGCTCCTCGACCGGGACCGGCTCGGGCTCGGGTTCCGGGACAGGCTCCGGCTCCGGCGCAGGTTCGGGTTCGGGCTCAGGTTCAGGCTCCGGAACGGGTTCGGGCTCCGGCACAGGCTCCGGCTCCGGGGCCGGCTCCGGTTCCACCACCTCTTCGGGCCGCGCCTGCGGGCGCACCGGCGCGGGTTCCTCCGCCGGCGTCGGAGTCGCCCCCGCCTGCAGCGCCGCAAATTCCTCGGAACTGATCATCGAGACCGAGGTCACCATGACCTCCTCGGGCGGCGCATCCGTGAACAGCCAGTCGCCGACCACGACCCACAGGATGACCCCTATGTGCCCGATCGCCGATACAACCGTCCCCGTCTGGAACCGCGTCTCCATCCGCCTCAGCCGCCGTCGTTTCCGTCATTCGACGCAGCCCCGGCGCCGAAGCTTGGCCCCTCGCCGTCGGTGACAAGGCCGATCTCGTTGAACCCGCCCGCGTTCAAGGCACCCATGACCTGCGCCACACGCTCATAGGGGATCGCGCCATCGGCCCGCAGGAAGATCTTCTTCGACGTCCGCTCTGCCGCGATGGCGGTCAGCTTCGGAATCATCTCGGCGTCCGAGACTTCCGTGGTCTGGATCGCCAGCCGCCCGTCCGAGGTGATCGTAACCGTCAGCGGCTCTTCCTGTTCCGTCGGCAGGGCCGCGGCCGCCGTCTTCGGCAGTTCCACCGGCACACCCACCGTCAGCATCGGTGCCGCCACCATGAAGATGATCAGAAGCACCAGCATCACGTCCACCATCGGCGTGATGTTGATCTCGCTCATCGCCGCAGACCGGCCCCCCCGGCGACGGCCGCGCCGTCCGCCGCCACCGCCCCCGTTTCCGACACTCGCGCCCATCGGTCAGGAATCCAGCTGGCGCGACAGGATCGTCGCGAATTCGTCGGCAAAGGCCTCGTAGCCGCCGATCACCCGATCATTGTCCGCCGACAGCTTGTTGTAGAAGACCGCCGCCGGGATAGCTGCGATCAGGCCGATTCCGGTGGCAAGAAGCGCCTCGGCGATGCCGGGGGCCACGACGGCAAGGCTCGTGTTCTGGCTGATGGCGATCTGCTCGAAACTGTGCTTGATCCCCCAGACCGTGCCGAACAGCCCGATGAAGGTCGCGGTCGACCCCGTGGTGGCCAGGAAGCTCAAGCCACGGTTCATGAACTCGCTCTCGCGCGCGATGGCCACGTTCATCGCCCGGTCGATCCGGCTTTGCGCCCCTGCGATCAGACCGCCATCCTGCTTGTGGCTCCGCCGCCACTCCAGCATCCCGGCCGCGAAGATCTTTTCCGACGCCCCCTGCGGGTCCGGTCCGATCTTTTCGAACAGCTCGTCCAGGGGCTCGCCCGACCAGAAGGCCCGGTCGAAGATCGCCGCTTCGGCACGCGCCTTGCGTAACATGATGTGCTTCTGGACGATGATCGCCCAGGACCAGAACGACATGACCATCAGCATGATCATGACGATCTTCACCGTCAGGGTGGCTTTGGCAAAAAGGGCGAGCATGGAGAAATCAATCTCCTGCGCCATCGCAAGGGTTTCGGTTTCCATTACGCCTGCTCTTGTTGATCGGGCCGTTTCTCGGCTCCGTTACAGGTGATTCTATCAAGAGTGCAGGGGGAATGCCAACACAAGTCTGTGGCAGGCAGGGTTCCGCGTGCGGATGACGGGATTTGTCATCCGTGCCGCTGCTTCACGCGCAGGGCGGCCGCGCCTCCCCGGACCCCATTCGTGCCCCCGCCGGCCTGCGCCCCACGGACGGCCAGCCTTTCATCTTTGCCCAAATATCCCCGCCGGAGGCAGCGCCGTCGTCCGTAAGCGCCACGTGGACATCCGGGCACGGGCCACGCCGCACGGCAACCGCCCCTCAGTGCAACGGCCCCGAGAGCTTCGCCCTGACCTCGACCGGCAGGCGTGCCGCGTGACCGTCCTCGGTCAGGCAGACCAGCGTCACGACCGCGGCAAAAAGCCGTTCGCCCTCGCGCGTAACGACCTGCTCCAGCACGATCCGCGCACCACCCAGCGCTTGCAGTCGCGTCTCGACCACCAGGGCATCGGCAAACTTCGCGGGCCGCAGGTAATCCGCCTCGACCCGGCGCACAGCAAAGACGATCCCCTCCCGCGCCTTCAGCGCAACCTGGTCCACCCCCAGCGCCTCGACCCACTCGGTCCGGGCGCGTTCGATGAACTTCAGGTAGTTGGCATAGTAGACGATCCCGGCCAGATCGGTGTCCTCGTAATAGACGCGGGTATGAAACTGGTGCGGGGTCATGCAGATGTCCGTGCGGCCTCCCGGAAGGCTAGGCGGTCGCCGTCAGGCCCGCAAGGCGTTAAGAAACCCTGAAGGCGACTCCGTAACCCGTTGGAAATGCTCAGGCCCCACCGCCCGTCCACGGTGGACGCCCTAAGCCAGCCGCACCCGCGCTGCCAGCCGCAAGGCGTGGCTCGGGTCCCGCGCCATCGCCGGCATCACCCGCTCATACCCCGCTCGGATCACCGCCCCGATCTCGGGCCGCAGGATCACCCGGTCACCCACCCGCGCCAGGGGAGAGCTCCCGTCGAAGGCCCGGTCCGACCACAGAAGCACTGTCTGTACCGCCTGGGCCAGCGCCAGCGTCTCCGCCTCCATCGCCGCCAGCGCCGCGTCCATCCTCAGGAAGACGAAGGCCGCCTTGATCGCACCCTCCCGGTCGAAGCGGAAGATCCGGTACTGGTTCGCCCCCGCCGCCTCCAGCCTCGCCACCAGCGCCTCCAGTTCCGGCACCAGCCGACCCAGGTCCTTCACCTCGAGAAGCTCGCCCCAATCCCGGAAGCAGAACACCATCAGGTTCGCCCCCAACTCCGGGTCCGTCTCGGCCATCCGGTGCCCGGCCAGCACCACCACCGCCTCGAACGCCCCCTTGAAGACGCGGAGGCTCTCCTCCTCGACCCCGAACACCACCGGCACGATCGGCCGCCCCCAGCGCGCAAACAGATACTGCCCGTCCCCTCGCGTGAACAACGCCTCGATTTCGCCCGGTTCCATGTTCCCTCAGCCGCCGTCTTTCATACTGGTCCAAATATCCTCAGGGGGTTTGGGGGCAGAATGCCCCCAACGACCGAGGAGGAGGCGAAGCCCGACGACGAGAGGAAAGCCTTGCGCGAAGCGCTCCTTTCAACTGCCGAACAGGTCCGCCTGGCCCGCGATCTTCGGTGCCTCCAGCCCCAGATGCCGCCAGGCCTTCGCCCCCAGCATCCGCCCGCGCGGGGTCCGCAATATCAGCCCCTGCTGCAAGAGGTAAGGCTCGATCACCTCCTCGATCGCGTCCCTCGGTTCGGAAAGCGCCGCTGCGATGGTCTCTACCCCCACCGGCCCACCGCCATAATTCTCGGCCAAGAGCGTCAGATACCGCCGGTCCGCCCCGTCAAGGCCCAGATTGTCCACCTGGAGCCGCGTGAGCGCCCGGTCCGCAAGCTCCCGGCTGATCCGGCCCCCGGCTTCCACCAGCGCAAAGTCCGCCACCCGCCGCAGAAGCCGCCCCGCGATCCGAGGCGTCCCCCGCGCCCGCCGCGCGATCTCCCGGCAGCCCTCCGGGTCCGCCTGCAACCCCATCAGCCGCGCCCCCCGTGCGACGATCTCGTAAAGCTCCGCCTCCGAATAGAACTCTAGCCGTGTCGGGATGCCGAACCGGTCGCGCAAGGGCGTCGTCAGCAGCCCCAGCCGTGTCGTCGCCCCCACCAAGGTGAACGGCTGCAAGTCGATCCGCACCGTCCGCGCCGCCGGCCCCTCGCCAATCACCAGGTCCAGCGCGAAATCCTCCAACGCCGGGTACAGCACCTCCTCCACCACCGGGCTCAGCCGGTGAATCTCGTCGATGAACAGCACATCCCGCGGCTCGAGGTTCGTCAGGATCGCCGCCAGGTCCCCCGGCTTCGCCAGCACCGGACCCGAGGTCATCCGGAACCCCACGCCCAGTTCCCGCGCCATGATCTGGGCCAGCGTCGTCTTCCCCAGGCCCGGAGGCCCGTGAAACAGCGTGTGGTCCATCGCCTCGCCGCGCATCCGGGCGCTTTCGATGAACACCGCCAGGTTCGCCCGCGCCTCGGCCTGCCCGATGAACTCGGCCAGCATCTGCGGCCGCAGTGCCTTGTCGGTGTCCTCGGGCAGCTTCTCGGGGCGCAACGTGGGATCGGATGTCATTTCGGCGCCAGCACTTTCAAGGCCGCCCGGATCAGCGCCGCCGCGTCACCCTCGGGTAGGTCGCCGGAAACCGTCGCCACCGCCTGCGCCGCGTCGCCCTGCCCGTACCCGAGGTTCACCAGCGCCGACAGCGCATCCGCCGAGGCCGCCGCCCGCCGCGCTGCCCCCTCATCCACCTTCGCGGCCTTGCGTGGGGCGGGAGCCTCCACCGGCTCCACCACCACGTCCTCCGCAGACGCCGCCGACGACAGCCCCACGCCATGCGCCATCACGCCCGGCGCCTTCGCCTTCAGCTCCAGGATCACCCGCTGCGCGAGCTTCGGCCCGACGCCCGGAGCCGACTGCACCGCCCGCGCATCGCCCAAAGTGATCGCCCGGCCAACGCCTTCGGCCCCCAGCGTCCCCAGGATCGCCATGCTGGCCTTCGCCCCCACGCCCTGCACGGTCATCAGAAGCTTGTGCCACTCCTTCTCCAGCATGGTCGGGAAGCCGAAGAGCTGCAGAAGGTCCTCACGCACCAGAAGGTCGGTATAAAGACTGACCGCCTCACCCACAGGGGGCATCGCGCGCAACGTCCGCTCGCTGACATGGACGATATAGCCCACCCCGCGCACGTCGATCAGCACATGGTCCGGCCCGCGCCAGTCCAGCCGCCCCGAAATCCTGCCGATCATTCCGCCGCCCTCAACGCCGCCGCCAGACGCCCCGAGGACTGCACGTGATGCGCATGGCAGATCGCCACCGCCAGCGCGTCGGCCGCATCCGGCCCCGCGACCTTCACGCCCGGAAACTGCAGCTTCACCATGTGATCCACCTGCACCTTGGCGGCATGGCCCACGCCCACCACCGTCTTCTTCACCGCGTTCGGCGCATATTCCCCCACGGCCAGCCCGAACTGCGCCGGCACCAGCAGGGCGATCCCCCGCGCCTGGCCCAGCTTCAGCGTCGCCACCGCGTCCTTGTTGACGAATGTGTGCTCCACGGCCGCCGCCTCCGGCTGCCAGATGCGGAAAATTTCAGTCAATTGCGAATGAAGGCTAAAAAGCCGCACCGCCAGATCACCGTCCGCCCCATCGGAATGGCAGATGCCGTTCGCTACATGGCTCAAGCGCGAGCCCGCCACGTCGATCACGCCCCAGCCAAGGTTTCTCAAGCCAGGATCGATGCCGATGACCCGCATCTTGCCCCCGTTCTTCTTCTTGCCACTAGGGCTAGCACGAAAAGGGAACATCCGCCAATGGCTTTCCGCGGACGCGACGGCTGCGCCCAATGATTTTGCACTTGCAGAATGCGACGGGTCGGGTATGAAATCCGACGTGAGCCGCTGCAGGCCGCCAGAACATCCTGAAAAGTTTAACATAATTTTGACACACGTCATGCAGCCGCTGCATGGCGGGATTGCCTTTCCTTACCTTGCTTTGCACATGCAGCAAGACTATCTGGCACTGCGTGAGGGAATAGGCCCTCATTTTGAGCAGAATGAAAACAAGGATGAACGCCATGGCCGCTGTCGAGACGACCCGCCCGGCGCCCTACGGCGCCATCACCACCTACCGTGCCATCAATGCCCTGTCGAACGCCGTCATGGCGCTCCGGGCCTGGAACGACGCCCGCGTCACGCGCAATGCGCTGGCCAAGCTGTCGGACCGCGAACTGGACGATATCGGCCTGTGCCGGGGTGACCTGGACTTCATCGGCCGCTGATCGGCCGACCCGCAAGGGTTTCAGGAAACGCGAAATCGGGCCGCATCAGTTGATGCGGCCCTTCTTCATAGAATGGTCTTCAACTAGGCTTGGATCAACGGGGAAGCAGGCTCTGCATCTGGGCCGAGGCCCACAGCGTCACCGGGTCGGCATGCATCAGCCAGGCACCGACCGGGTCGAACCCGCTTCCGGCAGCCAGCGCGCTGACGCGGCTTTCGTAGGTCTGGGCGCCGACGTAGTAGTGGATCACGCCCTTGATGCCCGTGCCCACGGCCAGGACAAGCACCAGCGGCTTGACCAGCTTCAGGAGCCGGGAGCCGCTGCGCTGCGATCCCTTGCGCCCCAGCGTGCCCGCGGCTTCGAAACCGTAGCCCTTGGCATGAGACTTTTCGATCCGCGAAACGCGGCTGTAGAAGTCGTTAAGATTTGGATCAACCCACATCGTATCCACTCCAGGTTGGCAGCCCTGATAAGAATTTTTTGCCGCAGAGATATGGCGAAATTGCGGCACGTTTATCTGTGGTTAATCTTACAGCCCATTTAAGGCCCTATTGTCCAGAAACGGCGGGTCTTTGTAGAACCAGCGTGGACCATTCTCCGATATCGCTTCGATTGTTCAGGACGAGACCTGACGCCACGTAAGCCGCGATCACCGAATCTGCTTGCACAGATAGAAGACCCGACAGGATGGCTCTCCCACCGGTTGCAAGCTGAGTCGCGATGGACGGCGCAAGCTCGATCAGGGGCCCCTTCAGGATGTTCGCGAAGATCAGATCATAGGGTCCGGCCGCCCTGATTCTGGCATGATCCAGCCCTGCGGCCTCCAGGCATTCGACCCGGCCGTCCAAATCGTTAATGGCCACATTCGCCTCGGCCACGTCCACGGCCACCCGGTCGATGTCGCTGGCGATGACCAGCGCCTCCGGCAGCGTCGCCGCCGCCGCCATCGCCAGCACCGCGGTCCCGCAGCCGATGTCCGCGACCTTCGCAGGACGCCAGCCCTCGGTCAGCAGCTGGTCGAATGCCAAAAGGCAGCCCAGCGTCGTACCGTGGTGTCCCGTGCCAAAGGCGACCGTGGCCTCGATCTGCAAGGGCACCCGACCTTCGGGCACCTTGTCCGCATCATGCGAGCCAAAGACAAAGAACCGCCCCGCGTCCACCGGCGACAGCTCGCGCCGGACATGGGCGACCCAGTCGACCTCGGGCAGCTCCGACAGCGCGAAGGGCTTTGCCCCGAAGGCCGTCGCCAGGACCTCCAGCATCACCTCGTCCGGCGGCTCGAGGAAGTAGCCACCAACCTCCCACAGGCCCGAGCCGTCCTCGATCTCGAAGACCCCCACGCCGGTCGGCTCCGGGTTCATCCGCTCCATCGCGGCGGCCAGGGATTGCGCGGCGTCCTCGCCGGGCAGCGTCGTCAGGGCGGAATAGGTGGGCATGGGGAGACACTCCTTTGCCCATGCGCTTACGCCGCCCGTCTTCGCCTGACAAGCGAGGAGCGCGGAGTCCACCTCCCTCAGGCCGTGACGCCCGTCCCGATCGGACAGGTCACGCCCGTCCCGCCCACCCCGCAATAGCCTCCGGGGTTCTTGGCCAGGTACTGCTGGTGATAGTCCTCGGCATAGTAGAACGTGGGCACCGGCAGGATCTCGGTCGTGATGGGTCCCATCCCCGCCGCCTTCAGCGCCTTGGCGTAGACCTCTTTCGATGCCTTCGCGGCCGCCATCTGCGCGTCCGTGTAGGTGTAGATCCCGGACCGATAGGTCGAGCCCACGTCATTTCCCTGCCGCATCCCCTGCGTCGGGTCATGCCCCTCCCAGAACACCTTCAGCAGACCCTCGTAAGAGATCACTGACGGGTCATAGATCACCCGCACGACCTCGTTGTGCCCGGTCAGCTGGGTGCAGGTCTCCTTGTAGGTCGGGTTCGGCGTGAAGCCCCCCGCATAGCCCACCATGGTCAGCCAGACGCCCGGCGTCTGCCAGAACTTCCGCTCGACGCCCCAGAAGCAGCCCATCCCGAACATCGCCTCGGCCATGCCATCGGGCACCGGCGACTTCAGCGGGATCCCCGACAGGAAGTGCGTTTCTGCCGTCGGCAACGGCTCCGCGCGCCCAGGCAGGGCATCCTCGGGGCGGACCATTTCCATCGACTTGCGGGTGAAGAACATCTGCGGACCTCCGTTTGCCCTTTTGAATATAGGGCGGCCCACCCCCTGCGCCAACCTACTCTGCCGCGAGAGGCACCCCGCGCGAGAACACGGTCTCCAGCCCCGGCTCGGGGTGCCGCGGGATCAGGCAGACCAGCGCAAAGGCCACCAGCGCCATCCCGGCCCCCAGCATGAACACATAGTCGGGCGAGGTCGCCCACAGATACCCCAGCGCCGCCGGCAGGAACACCGCCGCGATATGGTTGATCGTGAAGGCCACCGCCGCCGTGGGGGCAATATCCTTCGGATCCGCGATCTTCTGGAAATAGGTCTTCAGACTGAACGACAGCGCAAAGAACAGCTGGTCCAGAATATACAGCGCCCCCGCGATCACGATCCCCCAGCCGAACCAGTAAAGCCCGCCATAGGCAAGAAACACGAGCGTGAGGCCGATATACTCGAACCCCATGACATTGCGCTCGCCGTACTTTCCAAGCGCCCGCCCCATCCACGGCGCCACCGCCATGTTGATCAGGTAGTTGCACAGCAAGAGAAGGGTCATCTCCGAGACCTTCATCCCGAAGCGCTCCACCATCATGAAGCCCGCAAAGACCACAAAGATCTGCCGCCGCGCGCCCGCCATGAATTGCAGCGCGTAATAGAGCCAATAGCGCCGCCGCAGCACCATATGCTTGTGCTGCACATGGGGGCTTTGGAACTGCGGATAGGCAAGCGCCGCAAACAGCACGATCCCGATCGTCAACCCGCCCGAGGCCATGTAGACCGTGTTGTAATCAAGGCCCAGACTGTCCCATAGCGCGACGATCGCCCCATAGGCCGCAAGGCTCGCCCCCGCCCCCACGGCGACGATCCGCCCCAGCACCACCGGCGCGCGGCCCTTGTCGATCCACTGGAGTTGCAGCGACTGGTTGACCGTCTCGAAATAGTGAAACCCGATCGACGACAGAAGCGTCATCACCAGAAGGCCGCTGAACGAGGTGAACCACCCCGTGAACATCGTCGCCGCGCCCAGAAGCGCCAGCATCCCCAGTGCCAGCACCTGCTCCCGCACCGCCAGCAGGATCGCAATGACGACGACCGCCAGAAGCCCGGGAATCTCCCGCACTGTATGCAGCCAGCCGATCTCCTTCCCCGTAAACGCCGCCACCTCGATGACGAAGTTGTTGAGGAGCGCCGACCAGGTCGCAAAACTCAGCGGCATCGCCGCCGCCATGAGATAGAGCAGCGCCTCCGGCCGCCGCCAGACAGGCAGGCGATGGGTCTCGGACAGGGGCATGAGGCTGGACATGGAACGGACTTAACGAAAACGGAAGCAGAGGCAAACCCCAAGCTTGTGCCGGTCACAATCCTCCCGGCATCGCTGGCGTAGCGGTCCGCCCGTCCCCGGAGCGCTTTCACTGATAATGGGCTGGTGTTGGACTTCTTGTCAGCTTTGCACTGGCGGCGGCTACAAGTTTACCGACTTCATCTTGAAAGTGGGTGGCAAGCGCAGCCCGGCCTTGTCGATCTCGGCCTTGAGCACGTCCGAGACATAGAAGGTTCCGCCGCGGAACGCTCTTTCGCACCAAAGATGCGCGCTGCCGATTTCGGATGCTGCCATGGCGACACCCGCAAAAGACCGTTTGTCGTCAAGGTACACGGCCGGCGAAACCGTGTCGGCGTCGCGAATGCAAGACGGATCGCTCTCTTCCAGCCGGAACGCGTTCAGCCAGCGCCCGACCACCATCATGTGATGCTGGATCGGGTGCTCAACGCCCTTCGGCAGTAGAACGCGGATCGGGTTGAACAGGTGCACCCCCGGCTCCAGCCGTTCGATGATCTCGCGCAGGGGCTCGGTCACCGCATACGAGCGGTTGGGAAACTCCACGATCGCAGCGTCACGCTTGTAGGCGCGTTTATAAACGTACTCGGCGGGCCATTCATGCGGCTGTACCGGGTCGAGCGGAGGATGATGCGGCCTCTGAACGCCCAGTTCCGCATGGAACTTTTCACTGACGTCATATGCATAGTCCGTGAAGGTACGGTACGGCACGCCGTCGCCATCCACTTCACGCTTGTCCTTGAAGACAAAGACAGGCGGATGCTTCGGGGTAAGCCCCGGCCTGGGTTCGGCATCGTAATGCGCAGCAAGAGCCTCCTTGTATCCCCGGTAGTAACCCTGGGGACTGAATTCGTTAAACTCCGTGGAGATGCGGATCGCCCAAACCAACTGCTCACCTCTTCCTTCTACAGCCGCCGCTGTCTCAGCATGCCGCATTGAATTCACCGATCCACAAATCTAAGGCGCTGTAAACCAACACCCGTCACAAAAAACTCTGCGGACGAATCTCCACCACCACCGGCAAATCCCCCGTAGCTAGAAGCGTGGCCCGAAAGCGCTGGTCCGGCTGCTGAAAGCCCATCCACCTTGGCTCTTGCCAAAGGCTGGGCACTTCGCCCTCCAGCTGGGCCCCTTCTCCGCTGCCACCAGCAACCGCACCCAGTGCCGTCCATCACCCCTCAATCCGCCCTTCGATGGCAAGAAAACTGCCGATCTTCTGCTTCTTCAGCTCTTCGTAGAATTCGTCAGAAACGGTTCGACCCTTGGCAAAGAATTTGTCTGCCCAGATATGCCGACCTTTTATGCTTTCGGCACTCCACATGAGACGTGGGGCCTGGCTTGTTGCACCATAACCTATCAGTTCTCCATCCAGGTAATCCTTTGCAACATCGGACTTTTCAACAATGATGCCGCCATCAATGAACTCTGCCAGCTTGAAAATGAACCGGTCTTCGCCCTCCCAAAGCGTTCCGTTGGGTTGACGGATTTCCAGCGGAACGAAGACGTGATTTGCTGGGTCCCACGCTTCGACCAGATCCTTGAAGGTCTTGCTTACGACAATGATCCCGGTGAACGGACCCACCGTGTAATCCGGCAGCGTCTTTCTCGGCTTGCGCAGGCGCACCTTAACGGGCCAGGCAGACGGTTCGGGAATACTCTTGGGATTGCTCAGGCTACGCGGCAGGTTCTGCCCGTCCTCAAAGTACCAGCTCGGCTCATCCCGCCGCCCAAGCTCGCTCAGATGCCATGGCATTCGACTCTTTACCCCACTGCAATGGATCCCACTGGACCGGCCCGCAATTCGTCACAAAAAACTCTGCGGATCGATATCCACCGCCAGCCGCAAATCCCTCGGCACCTTCACCCCCGCCAGCCACTCCGCCAGGGCCGCCTGAAGCGGAGCCCCCTTCTCCGCCTTCACCAGAAGCCGCACCCGATGCCGCCCCCGGACCCGGGCAATCGGCGCCGGGGCAGGCCCCCAGACCTCCGCCCCGATCCGCCGCAAGGGCTCCGACCGCTGGGCCAGCAAGGACCCGAAATCGAACACCTCCGCGACATCCGTGGACGACAGGATGATCCCCGCCATCCGCCCGTAAGGCGGCACCCCTGACGCACGACGCTCCGCCGCCTCGGCCCGCCAGAAGGCCTCCTCATCGCCCCCAAGGATCGCGCGGATCACCGGATGCTCCGGCTGGTGGGTCTGGAGCCAGGCCTCCCCCTTCCGCTCTGCCGTCCGCCCCGCGCGCCCCGCGACCTGTCGCATCAGCTGGAAGGTCCGCTCCGCCGCCCGCAGGTCCGACCCCTGCAGCCCGAGGTCCGCGTCGATCACCCCCACCAGCGTCAGCAGGGGAAAGTTGTGCCCCTTCGCCACGATCTGCGTGCCGATGATGATGTCCGCCCCGCCCCCGGAAATCTCGGCGATCTTCTCCTTCAAGGCGCGGGCCGAGCCGAACAGGTCCGACGAGAGCACCGCCACCCTTGCGTCCGGAAACCGCGCCGCCACCTCCTCGGCCAGCCGCTCCACCCCCGGCCCAACGGCGGCCATCCGGCCCTCCACACCACAGGCGGGGCACGCCACCGGCACCGGCTTCGTTGCCCCGCACTGGTGGCAGACGAGCCGCTTCTGGAACCGGTGCTCCACCATCCGCGCGTCGCACTGGTCGCAGCCCACCTGATGCCCGCAGGCCCGACACAAGGTCACCGGAGCGAACCCCCGGCGGTTCAGGAACAGCAGCGCCTGCTCCCCCCGCGCCACGACCGCGGAAACCTTCCCGGCCAGGGTCTCCGAAATCCACCGATCTCCCGGCAGCTTCTCGGCCCGCATGTCGATGGCCCGCATCTCCGGCATCTCCGCCGCGCCGAAGCGGGACCCCAGATCCAGCCGCCGATACTTCCCCGCCTCGACATTGGCCCAGGTCTCCAGCGACGGCGTGGCCGAGGCCAGCACCACCGGGCACCCGCAGATCGCCGCCCGCAAGACCGCCATGTCCCGCGCGTTGTATAGAACCCCGTCCTCCTGCTTGTAGGACGTGTCATGCTCCTCATCGACGACGATCAGGCCGAGGTCCTGGAACGGCAGGAACAGCGCCGACCGCGCGCCCACCACCAGTTCCGCCCCGCCTTCGGACACCATCCGCCACAACCGCCGCCGCTCGGTCATCGTCACGCCCGAATGCCACTCGGCCGGCCTTGCGCCGAACCGCGCCTCCACCCGCGTCAGGAACTCCGCTGTCAGCGCGATCTCCGGCAACAAGACCAACGCCTGGCGACCGGCACGAAGACACTCCGCCACCGCCTCCAGGTAGACCTCGGTCTTCCCCGACCCCGTCACCCCCTTCAAGAGCGTCGCCGCATACCCCCCCCGCGCCACGTCGGCGACCAAGGCGTCCCCCGCCGCCACCTGGTCCCCCGCCAGCCGCATCCCCGCATCAGCGCGCAACCTCGGATAGGGCACATCCCGCGGCGCATCCTCCTCTGCCACCACCCCCAGCTTCACCAGCCCCTTCACCACCGAGGCGCCACACCCCGCCGCCTCCACCAGCTCGCCCAGCGTCACCGGAGCCCCCCGGAACTCCCGCAACGCCTCCACCACCCGATGCCGCGCCTCGGTCAACTGGTTCGGCACCGGCCCCGCCAAGCGATACACCCGCCGCACCGACGCAGGCTCCCCCAGCCCCGGCGCCCGCGTCGCCAGCCGCAGCATCGCAGGCAGAGGCGTCAGCGTGTACTCTGCGGCGCGACTAAGAAACGCCCGCAGCTCCCCCCGCATCGGCCGCGCGTCCAGCACGCGCCCCACGGACCGCACCTTCGCCGGGTCCCACCGCCCGTCCCCCGGCCCCCAGACGACCCCCAACACGCGCCGCGGCCCCAGCGGCACCTCGACGAAATCCCCGTCCCCGCAGCCCCCCTCCGGCGCGCGATAGTCGAGGACCCGCCCCAACGGCTCTGTCGTCAGGACGCCAACCAGATCGCCCGCCTGATAGACCCGGTCCGCCACCTGAAACCTTTCGCTCACCCGCCGTTTGGGCTAAACCGCGCCCCGAGAGCATTCAACCCCCGGCTTGCGCCCCCCGCAACCGCCTACGGAGGACCCCATGAAATTCTTCATCGACACCGCCGACGTCGACGCCATCCGCGAGCTGCATGACCTCGGCATGGTCGACGGCGTCACCACGAACCCGTCCCTGATCCTGAAATCAGGCCGCAACATCCTGGAAGTCACCAAGGAAATCTGCTCCTTCGTCCAGGGCCCCGTCTCGGCCGAAGTGGTGGCGCTCAAGGCCGAAGACATGATCGCCGAGGGCCGCAAGCTCGCCGCCATCGCCCCGAACATCGCCGTCAAGGTCCCGCTGACCTGGGACGGCCTCAAGACCTGCAAGGTCCTCTCGGGCGAGGGCTTCATGGTCAACGTCACCCTCTGCTTCTCGGCCAACCAGGCGCTGATCGCCGCCAAGGCGGGGGCGACCTTCATCTCGCCCTTCATCGGGCGGCTGGACGACATCAACCTCGACGGCCTCGACCTGATCGGCGACATCCGCACGATCTATGACAACTACGACTTCAAGACCCAGATCCTTGCGGCCTCGATCCGGAGCGCCAACCACGTCAAGGACTGCGCGATGATCGGCGCCGACGTCGTCACCGCCCCCCCGGCCGTGATCAAGGCGCTGGCGAGCCACGTGCTGACCGACAAGGGGCTGGACCAGTTCAACGCCGACTGGGCGAAGACGGGCCAGAAGATCCTGTAAGACCACCGCCAGCCCCAAGCGGCTCCCCTCCCCCTCCGTGGGGAGGGGACGGGGGTGGGGGGCACCGGCCCCAAACACCCTGCACCCCTGTCACCCCAGACCCCCTGTCATCCCTGCGCAGGCGGGGAACCACTCCCAACGCCCGACCCTGGATCGCGTATGCATGGGATGAATGCGCGCAGTAGACGCCCTGTAGCCCCCACTGTTGCATCCCTGCCCCATCCCCCACCAAGGCCCGCGAAAACCTGTCGCCATCCGCCTGAGCTTCGGCCTATAGTCCCCGGTAATCCTTCCGGAAACTGGCCCGCCATGATCGAACCCGACCTTCGCGACCGGATCCTTGCCGAGCCCGAGCGCATCCTTGAAGACCGCGACGTGATGAACGCCCTCGTCGCCGCCAACGACCGCAGCCTCGGCGCCAACATCGTCGACCTCCGCGGCATAGCCATGCAGCGGCTGGAAAGCCGCCTCGACCGGCTGGAGGACACGCACCGCTCGGTCATCGCGGCCGCCTACGAGAACCTGGCGGGCACCAACCAGGTCCACCGGGCCGTGCTGCAGCTGCTTGAGCCCACGAATTTCGAAAGCTTCATCAAGGCCTTGACCACCGAGGTCGCGCAAACCCTGCGCGTCGACATGGTCCGCCTGGTCCTTGAAACCCTGCAGGAGGACGGCGAGACCGACCCCACCCTCCTCCGCCTCGGCGACGTGCTGCAGGTGGCTCCTGCGGGCTTCGTGGGACACTACCTGACCAACGGCCGCAGCGGTTCCGGCCGGCAGATCGTGCTTCGCTCGACGACCGCGCTGGCAGTTGACCTTTACGGCGACAGGGCCGAGGACCTCCAGTCCGAAGCCCTTATGAAACTCGACCTCGGCCCGGGCCGACTGCCCGGGATGCTGGTCTTCGCCTCCGAGGATCCGACCCAGTTCAAATCCACGCATGGCACGGATCTCCTTGCCTTCTTCGCGGGTGTCTTCGAACGGTCGATGCGCCGGTGGCTGGGCTAGACCCCTTCCTTGCCCCGGCCCTCGTGGCCGCGCTGGCGCAGTGGCTGGCACAGCTGCAAGCCCTTGAGGGGGCTGCAGGAAATACGCTCGAGGCCTATCGCCGCGACGTCGCCCGCTACCTGAAATTCCTCTCCGCCCACCGCGGCGGGGCCGAGGGAATCGCCGCCGTCGCCCGCACCAGCCAGACCGACCTTCGCGCCTGGATGGCCGACGAACGCGCCCGCGGCCTCTCGCCAAGGTCCCTCGCCCGCGCCCTGTCGGCGGTCAAGGGCTTCACCGCCTGGGCCGCTGACCGCACCGGCACCGACGCCACCATCGTCCTCTCGGCCCGAGGGCCGAAGTTCCGCCGCAAGCTTCCCCGTCCGCTCAGCGAGGACGGCGCCAGGGACATCCTGTCAGAGATCGGCCAGGACGCGCGCGAGGATTGGATCGCCGCCCGCGACACCGCCATCGCCACGCTGCTCTATGGCCTCGGCCTGCGGATCAGCGAGGCGCTTTCCCTGACCGGGGCCGACCACCCCTTGCCGCCAACGCTTCGCATCACCGGCAAGGGCGGCAAGACCCGCCCCGTCCCGGTCATTCCCGCCGCCGCCGAGGCCGTGGCCCACTACGTCCGCCAATGCCCCTTCGAGCTTGCGCCAGAAGAGCCCCTCTTCCGCGGCGCGCGGGGGGGTCCGGTCAACCCCCGCCTGGTCCAAGGCGCGATGGAGCGCGCGCGCCTGCGCCTCGGCCTGCCGGCGACGGCCACGCCCCATGCGCTTCGGCACAGTTTCGCCACCCACCTTCTGTCCGCCGGCGGAGACCTGCGCGCGATCCAGGAGCTTCTGGGCCATGCCTCGCTGTCCACCACCCAGGCTTATACCGCTGTCGACGCGGCCCGCCTGATGGAGGTCTACGAGAAAGCCCACCCCCGCGCCTGACGTAGCCCTGTTGCACCCCGCGCCATAATCCGCCATCAAGAACCCAAATGAGCCCAAGACTGAAAGCCCTCTCCGTGCATCTCCTCACCGCCACCGGCGCGGTGCTGGCGATGTTCGCGATGCTCGCCGCCGTGAAGGGGGAATGGAGCCTGATGTTCCTCTGGCTGGTCGCGGCGCTGATCGTCGACGGGATCGACGGCCCGCTGGCGCGCAAGTTCGAGGTCCACAAGAACTGGCCGACCTATGACGGGGTCCTGATGGACCTGATCGTCGACTACCTGACCTATGTTTTCATCCCGGCCTTCGCCCTCTTCCAATCCGGCCTCTTGCCCGGCTGGACCGGCTGGCTTGCCATCATCGTGATCTGCTACGGGTCCGTGATCTACTTCGCCGACACGCGGATGAAGACCAAGGACAAAAGCTTCGCCGGCTTTCCCGCCTGCTGGAACATGGTCGTCCTGGTCCTCTTCGCGACCAAGCCCGGCGAGGCCATCATCCTTCTGGTCGTGATCCTGCTGACCGTGACCATGTTCACCAATCTCAAGTTCATCCACCCGGTCCGCACCAGCCGCTGGTACGAGATCTCGATCGCCGTCTGCGTCGCCTGGATCGCTCTTGCGGCCTGGGCCGCCTGGTGGGATTTCAACGAGGGGCCGGTGGCAAAATGGCTTCTGGTGCTGACCTCGCTGTACCTGCTTCTGGCCGGGATCGTGCAGCAGATCGTCCCCGAAGGCATCCGCCGGGTCCGGTGACCCAAAATCCTTGAGCAAGGATTTTGACAAATTTCTTGCTTAAGAAATTTGGGCCTCAAAGCCGCGTCAGCATCACTCCGGCAACGATGATCACCGCCGCGACGGCCTTTTCCGCGGTCATCCGTTCGCCAAAGACCAGCCAGCCGATCAGCACCGCGAAAAGGATCGACGTCTCGCGCAAGGCTGCCACCACGGCGATCGGTGCCGAGGTCATCGCCCAGATCGACACCGCATAGGCCCCGTAGCTGGCCGCCGAGGCGAAAGACCCCACCCGCCAGGCCTGCCAGTTCCGCGGGATCACGTTCCAGCCCCTCAGCGCCAGCATCCCCAGGGTGAAGAACACCCCGTCCGCGACAAAGACCCAGGCCACGTAGGCCGCCGGAGACCCCGAGACCCGCGCGCCGAGCCCGTCGATCAGCGTATAGGTCGCCGTGGCGCATGCGGAGCCCAGCGCGAAGGGCAGGAGCTTGCGGTCCTCTCCGCTGGTAAAGACGCCGCGCGCCATCAACAGGATGCCCGCCGCCAGAACCGCGATGCCGATGTATTCCTGGTGGGTCACGGCATCGGCCAGGAAGGCCGCGCCGACCAGCGCCACGATCATCGGTGCGGCGCCCCGTGCGATCGGGTAGACGCGGGAAAGGTCGCCCCGGTCGTAGGCATAGGTCAGGAAGAACTTGTAGGCGAAATGCGTGCAGCCCGCCGCAATCACCCAAGGGATCGCCGCCGGGTCGATGGGCGGAGAGAAGGCCACGACGGTCAGCCCGATCGGCACCTCGACGACCGACAGGATCACCATCCCGCCGACCTTCGAGGTCCCCATCTTGATCAGCGCATTCCAGAGCGCATGGAGGAAGGCCGCACCAAGGACGGCCAGGAAGATGCCAAGGCTCAAAGTGCACCTGTCATGGAACTGTTACCGCAGGCCTATGCCTCCGGCGGCCCGCGCGCAAGCGGTGGGTGGGCGATATGCCCACCCTACCCGCGCATCAGCGCAGCCGCAGGCGGATCGGGCCACGGGCGGTCCTGGGGTCCACCTCGACGCCGTTCTGCGTCGCGACGATCTCGGCGATGTCCGCCGCCACCCGGCGCACCTCCGGCATCAGGGGCCGCCAGTCGGGCGACAGCGCCTTCGCCACTTCCGAGGGGCAGAGCGACTTCCCGCGCCCCCTCTGCAGCGCAAGGTCCATTATCGCTGCGCGCACCCGGTCAGTCATATCAGCAGCGCCCCTTCGTGCCGCAAGAGCAGCGCCTTGGTCTCGACCCCGCCGGGGGCGGAGAAGCCGCCGAACCAGCCCGTCCCGGTGACGCGGTGGCACGGGATGAGGATCGGCAAGGGATTGGCCCCGCAAGCCTGCCCCACCGCCTGGGCCGGAGCGCCAACCGCCCTCGCGATCTCGCCATAGGTGCGGGTCTCCCCCCAGGGGATCGCGGCCATGGCCCGCCGCACATCGGCGTTCAGCCCCGTGCCCCAGTCCAGCGGCAGGTCGAACCGCCGCAGCCGTCCGGCAAAATAGTCCGCCAGCTGCGCCAGCGCCTCGGTCAGAAGGTCGCTTTGCCCCGGCTCCTCTGGCAACCGCCATTCCAACCCGACCAGGCGCCCATCCTGCTCGACCAGCGTCACAGGGCCGAAGGGTCCCGTCATGCCGGCCCGGATCATGGGTCCCCCGCTCGCAACGGGGCGAAGGCCGTTCGCAGGATGTCCGCCATCCCCTCCACCGCCGGAGAGCTTCCTCGCGGGTTCCGGCGCAGCACCACGCGCGCATTGTCGACGATGGGAAAGCCGTCCTGCGCTGTCAACTCCCGGCACCCCGCCGGAATCGTGCTCCGTGACAGGGGCGCGATGGCCATGCCGTTCATCACCGCGACCCGAAAGCCGCCCGCCATGTCGCAGGCCCAGGCCGCGCGCCAGTCGATCCCCAGCCGGTTCAGCGACAGTTCGACGTAGTCCCGGCTCCAGACCGACTGGAAGTAAAGCGCCACCGGCACCGGCCGCCGCAAATGCTGGGCATGGGTCACCGAGGTCACCCAGACCGTGGGATCGATGCCAAGGATCTCCCCCTCCTGGACATATTCCCAGTCGTAGATCACCGCGAGGTCGATCTCGTCCGCCTCGAGCGCCGCGATCTGTGCGGCCGAATGGTCGACCCGGACCGAGACCTGCACCCCCTCCTGCCGCTCGTCGAAGGCGGCAAGGACGCGTGGCAGGACTGTGCCGGAATATTCGTCCGGGATGCCGACCCGCACCGGCCCGACCAGCGGCTTCTCCCGCAACGCGACCGCCGCCTCGTCCAGAAGCGCCACCACCCGGCGCGCATAGGGCACCAGTTGCTCGCCGCGCGGGGTCAGCACCACGCCCCGCGCCAGGCGGTCGAACAGGGGCTGGCCCAGGCTTTCCTCCAGGCGCTTGATCTGCAGGCTTACCGCCGATTGCGTCCGCAGCAGCCGCGCCGCAGCCGCCGTCACCGAGCCGCTGTCGGCCACGGCAAGGAAACTGCGCATCAGGTCGCTTTCAAGCGGGGTCGGCATGGTCCACCCATGAGCCGCATCAATAGAACCCATGAAACCTATTCGTTTGTGAAATGTCAAACCGGCAACTATCTCTGGGGTTGCAAGACAAGGAGAGTCAAAATGTTCGCCCGTTTCATCGCCCTTCTGCAGCTGCGCCGGTCGACCGCGTTCCTGCTGGAACGCGCCGATGATCACCTTCTGGACGACATCGGGCTCTCGCGCGAAGACCTGCAGGATCTGCACATGGGCCTCGGCCTGACCGATGCCCAGGAAAAGCTGATGCGCTTCCGTTCGACGCCAACGCCCCGCGGTCTCCCCGTAGGCGGTCTGGCCTGACTCTTCGCCGGGGGTGATCCCACCCTCGGCGAAGATTTTTCCCGGCTTCTTCCGTCTCAGCCCAGGGCGTCGTTGCAGCGCTGGCAGGTGCCGGGGTGCTTGTGCGTGCCCACGTCCGGCAGGACCTTCCAGCAGCGTTCGCACTTCTGGCCCTTCGCGGGTTCGAACTGCACCGCCACTTCGGGCACGTCGGCCAGTCGGAAGGCATCCTCCGGCGCGGGCTTGGTCGACAGCCAGATGCACGAGGTGATGCAGAGCTCCTCGAACTTCACCGTCTCCAGAAGCTGCATCATCACGGGCGTCACGAAGACTGTCGGCGCGGCCTCCAGGCTCGACCCGATCACCTTGGCCGTCCGCTGCACCTCCAGTGCGCCCGTCACCACGCGCCGAACCTCGCGCACCTTGTCCCACTTCGCGGCCAGCGTCGGGTCCAGCCAGGCCTTCGGCGTCTCGGGGAAGTCGACCAGGTGGACCGAGCTTTCCTCGCCCGGGAACCGCTCCAGCCAGACCTCCTCCATCGTGAAGACCAGGACCGGGGCCAGCCAGGTGGTCAGCCGGTGGAACAGGATGTCCATCACCGTCCGGCAGGACCGCCGGGTCAGGCTGTCCGCCGGGTCGCAGTAGAGGCTGTCCTTGCGGATGTCGAAATAGACCGCCGAGAGGTCCGTGGTGCAGAAGGTGAACAGCTTCTGGAACACGCCCTGGAAGTCGTACTTCGCATAGCCCTCGCGCACCTCGGCGTCGAGTTCGGCCAGCCGGTGCAGGATGAACCGTTCGCCTTCCGGCATGTCGGCATAGTCCACCCGCTCCGCCTCGGTGAACCCGGCCAGCGCACCCAGCATGTAGCGCATGGTGTTCCGCAGCCGGCGATAGCTGTCGGCGACCCCTTTCAGGATCTCCTTCCCGATGCGCAGGTCCACCGTGTAGTCCGACTGCGCCACCCAAAGCCGCAGGATGTCGGCCCCGTATTCGCCGATTACCTCCTGCGGGGCCACGGTATTGCCAAGCGACTTGGACATCTTCATGCCCTTCTCGTCCAGCGTGAACCCGTGCGTCAGCACGCCCCTGTACGGCGCCCGCCCCTTGGTCCCGCAGGCCTGCAGCATCGAGGAATGGAACCACCCGCGATGCTGGTCGGTGCCTTCCAGGTAGAGGTCCGCCAGCCCGTCCGGGCTGCCGTCCTCTCGGTCGCGCAACACGAAGGCGTGGGTCGAGCCAGAGTCGAACCAGACGTCCAGCACGTCATAGACCTGTTCATAATCCTGCGGATTCACGATGCCGTCGAGCACCCGCTCCTTGAATCCTTGCACATACCAAACATCCGCGCCCTCGGCCTCGAACGCCGCCTTGATCCGCGCGTTGACCTCGGCGTTCTTCAGAAGGAAGTCCGCGTCCGTCGGCAGAGCCCCCTTCTTCACGAAGCAGGTCAGCGGCACGCCCCAGGCGCGCTGGCGGCTCAGCACCCAATCCGGCCGTGCCTCGATCATAGAATGCAGCCGGTTGCGCCCGGTGGAGGGCGTCCACTCCACCAGCTGATTGATCGAATTCAGCGCCCGTTTGCGGATCGTGTCGCCATAGGTCGACATCCCGTCGTCCAGCGCCCGGTCGATCGCCACGAACCACTGCGGCGTGTTGCGGTAGATGACCGGCGCCTTGGACCGCCAGGAATGCGGATAGGAATGCTTCAGCTTCGCCTTGGCGAACAGCGCCCCCGAATAGGCCAGCTGCTTGATGACCGACACATTCGCCGGCCCCTCCTTGCCGTCCGGAGTGATGATGTGCTGCCCGCCGAACAAGGGCAGGTTGGCCCGATACGACCCATCCGCCTCGACGTTGTAGGTCATCGGCAGCCCGAACTTCACGCCCAGCTGATAGTCGTCATCGCCGTGGCTGGGGGCCGTATGCACGAAGCCCGTCCCCGCATCGTCGGTGACATGATCCCCGGGCAGCATCGGGACGTCATAGTCCCACTCGCCCTCGCCACCCTCGACACCCCGGAACGGGTGCGCCATGACCATGCCCTTCAGGTCAGCTGCCGAGACATCGCCCAGACGCCGAACCATCTCCGGCCCGACGAGCTTGGCCTGCCCGAACACCGCATCTGCCAGCTTGTCGGCGACGATCACGCGATGCCCGATGGTCGCGCTGCTGTCCTCCGGCCGCCCGATGACCTCATAGAGTCCGTAGGCGATCTCCGGCCCGAAGGCCACCGCCCGGTTCTGCGGGATAGTCCAAGGCGTCGTCGTCCAGATCACCACGTCCGTCGGCGTCTTGGTGAACAGCGCATCCCCATGGATCACGCGGAACCGCACCCAGACCTGATGGCTGGTATGGTCGTGATACTCCACCTCCGCCTCGGCCAAGGCGGTCTTCTCGACCGGAGACCACATCACCGGCTTCGACCCCTGGTAGAGCGTCCCGTTCATCAGGAAGGTCATGAACTCGTCCGCGATCACGGCCTCCGCGTGATAGTCCATCGTCAGGTACGGACGGTCCCACTTCCCCGTCACCCCAAGACGCTTGAACTCCTCGCGCTGGACGTCGATCCAGCCCTCGGCGAACTTGCGGCACTCCTGACGGAAGGCGACCGTGTCCACGTCGTCCTTGTTCAGCCCCTTGGCGCGGTATTGCTCCTCGATCTTCCACTCGATCGGCAGGCCATGACAGTCCCAGCCCGGCACGTACCGCGCATCGCGGCCCATCATCTGCTGCGACCGCACCACCATGTCCTTCAAGACCTTGTTCAGCGCATGGCCGATGTGCAGGTGCCCATTGGCATACGGGGGGCCATCGTGCAGCACGAAGGGCGCCCGGCCCTTGGCGTTCTCCCGCAGCCGGTCATAGACCCCGATCCGCTCCCACCGCGCCAGCCATTCCGGCTCGCGCTGGGGCAGGCCCGCCCGCATCGGGAAGGCGGTCTCGGGCAGGAAGACGGTGTCACGGTAGTCGACGGGAGCGGCGGTATCGGCGCACATGGGAGGGGAACCTCAAAGGATCAGGGGCAGGTCGGCCCGGACAGGGCCAGCGGCAAGACGACGAACCCGGCCGGGCCTCAGCCCGCCGGGCAAGTAATTCGCGCCGGATGAATCCACCACATCTGCATGGGCGGCCTTATAGACAAAGGCCCATCAAGGGTCCAGCCCGAGCAAATGCCTTTCACCTGGCAGCAAATATCCTCGGGGGGTTTGGGGGGCGAAGCGCCCCCATCCGCCGAGGAGGAGGGCGTCAAGCCCCGACGACGAGACAAAAGGCTCGCGCGTCAGCGCTCAATCTGAAAACCTCCCCGCGCCAAGGAGAAGCTGGGGACTGGCCAACCCGGAACGCCCTTGGACCAAGCGCGCGATCCGCCCCGGGGGCGACAGGGTAAACCTTTCCTGAACGGCCACAGCCAAGCCCATGATTTCATTCAACTGGACCTCTTCGTCCTGCGTGGACACGGCTGGACAGGCCCAGGCCGACCTGCCAATCTGATCCCATGAAATTTCCGTCCCTCAACGTTCTCGGCGCGCCTCTGGAGTCATGCTCGACCGACCCGGTCACAGGCTTCTTCCGGGACGGCTGCTGCAACACCGGCCCGCTCGACCGTGGCCTCCACACCGTCTGCGCGCTCATGACGGCCGAGTTCCTTGCCCTGTCGAAATACCTCGGCAACGACCTCTCCACCCCGCGGCCCGAATACGGTTTCCAGGGCCTGAAGCCCGGCGACCAGTGGTGCCTCTGCGCCGCCCGCTTCCTTCAGGCGCACGAGGAAGGCGCGGCCCCCAAGGTCCGCCTTGCCGCAACGCACCAGGCGACGCTCGAGATCGTGCCCATCGACATCCTGCGGCAATACGCCACCGACTGACCGGCTGGACTCCGCCCCCCGCCAGCGCAAACGTGGCGCATGGTCCCGCCCCGCTTCGCCATCACCGAAGACCAGATCGCGCGCGTCGTGGCGACCTTCTACGCCTGCATCCGCGAACATCCCGGCCTTGGCCCGGTCTTCGCCGCACATGTGCAGGACTGGCCCGCGCACGAGGCGAAGATCATCCGCTTCTGGAAGAACGCGATCCTGCACGAACGCAGCTATGAGGGGAACCCGCTGGCGGTCCACCGCGCGGCCGGGAATGTCCGGATGGGCATGTTCGACGTCTGGCTCGGGCTCTTCGACAGGGTGCTCCGGCTGGAACTTCCGCCCGAAACGGCTGGCGCCTGGTCGCTCCTGGCCCACCGGATCGGTCGGGGCCTGATGTTCGGGATGCAGGGCGCCGACGGCGCGCCGCCCTCACTTCGCTGAAACGACGGCCCCGGCTGCGGCCTGGGGCATCGGTCGAACGGCGCCATCGTCGCGCATCAGGTCCTCGATGAACAGCGACAGAAGCTGCGACCGCCCGCTGACCCCGGCCTTGCGGTAGATCGCATTCGTCTGCGCCTTCACCGTGCCCTCGGACGTCGACCTGAGCGACGCGATCTCGGACGTCGACATCCCCTTGATCGCGAACAGCGCCACATCCTTCTCGGACGGGGTCAGGCCCCATTCCGCGAACCGTTCCTCGAGCAGGTCCATGAAGGCCCCCGAGGCGCGACGCAGCTGTTCCTCGGCCTTGTGCCGTTCGCGCAGCGCGCGGCGCAGCATCATGCCGCCGATCACGACGCCCAGGATCAGGCCGAAGGCAGCCCCGATCTCCAGAAGCTCGCGCATCTCCCAGCTGATCGGGGTGGTCTGGAATCCGAAGAAGGACGACAGGATATCGGATACGAAGAAGAACGCACAAAGCGCCTGGATCACGAAGATCGCGATGAAGGGAGCGGCACGCCTCACAGCAGGGCCTTAGCAACTTCCGCCGGTTCAGGGTCAGTCGTCATCATCATCGTCGTCGTCGTCATCGTCACTGTCGTCGCCGCCACCGCTACCACTGCTGCCACCACTACCGCTATTGTCGCCGCCGCCTTTTCCACTGTGGTCATCGTCGTCGTCGTCATCGTCGTCGTCGTGCCCGCTGCCGCCGCTCCCCTTGCCGGAGTTGTCCTCGATGATCTCGACGTTGCCCTTGCCACCGGATTTCGGGCTCCAGAGGTCGCGCAGGATCTCGCCCGTCCTGGGATTGACGATGATCTCACGCGATCCGTCCGCGCGGGACGCGACGATCCGCACCCGTCCCAGAAGCGTGCGTTCAGTCACGACCGAGCGGAAGCCCTGCCGCCGCAACTGGCCGACGATATCGTCCACCAGCCCTTGCGCCAAAGCGGGTCCCGCAAGCGCGACACCCGCCACCAGCCCGGAAAGAAACGCCCGGCGTTTCATGTTCCACCCCATCCAGGTTCAGATCGACTATGCGACATGGCTTGGGCCCCGGCAAGACCGGGGCCCGCAACGCAGGTCAGAGGCCGACCTCAGTTGTCATCGTCGTCGTCATCATCGTCATCGTCGTCATCATCGTCGTCATGGCCCGAGCCATGGCTCGAGTCATCGTCATCGTCGTCGTCATCATCATCGTCGTCATGGTCCGAACCGTGGCTCGAGTCATCGTCATCATCATCGTCGTCATCATCGTCGTCATGATCCGGCCCGTGATCGTCGTCATCGTCGCCGTCCTCGAAGTCGCGGTTGACCGTGCGCACCTGCGAGCCGGTGCGGTTCGCATCGTCGGCATCGGCCGCCTCTTCTTCCTGCTTGATGATCTCGCCGGTCGCATTGCTGTAGATGACTTCAACCTGGCGACCATTCTTGATCGCTTCGACCTTGGTCTGCGTCAGGCCGACCTTCACCTCCACGAAGGTGAAGCCCTTGGCCAGGTAATCTTCGGCAAGCTTGTTGCCATCGATCGCGGCGAAGGCGGCGCCGGCGGTCAGGGCCAGCGCGGCGGTGTAGGTCAGAAGTTTGGTTCTCAGCTTCATCACTGTCTCCTCGGTTTGCGGTTCCAGCTCGTCCAGGGGCCGCATGACCACCGTCGAGAGCATGGGGAGGATGAAGCCGCACCCCGGACCCTCTTGCCATTGCACGGCGGTTTAGACGAGGGGGCCTAGGCCGACGGTTTGGGGGAATAAACCCAGGTTTAGGGGAATTCCGGGGGAGAAGGGCGCGAGTGTCCTGGGCCGGTGCAGCGGCAGGCGGTACGCGGCCCCGAATCGCGCAAAGGAAACGGCCCGCGGCGGGGGAGCCACGGGCCGGTTTCTGCCGGAAGTTTAGGTCGCGTCAGACCTTCATCTGCACGCCAAGGTGCTTGGCCACGGTGAAGATGTCCTTGTCTCCCCGGCCACACATGTTCATCACGATGATCTGGTCCTTGGGCAGGGTCGGGGCCAGCTTCATCACCTGCGCCAGGGCGTGCG
The DNA here is from genome assembly GCF_041913445.1 of Tabrizicola sp. Lineage (GTDB taxonomy): Bacteria > Pseudomonadota > Alphaproteobacteria > Rhodobacterales > Rhodobacteraceae > Tabrizicola. Next base: position 58,581 of record NZ_JAYSFG010000010.1, on the reverse strand, counting down.
ACGGCTCGAGCGCCGGGATGATTCCCTCCAGCTTGCAGCAGAGCTGGAAGGCCTCCAGCGCCTCGGCGTCCGTGATGCTGACATATTCCGCCCGGCCCACGTCATGCAGCCAGGCATGTTCCGGGCCGATGCCCGGATAGTCGAGGCCCGCGCTGATCGAGAAGCCTTCCAGGATCTGCCCGTCCGTGTCCTGCAGAAGGTAGGTCCGGTTGCCGTGCAGCACGCCCGGACGCCCGCCGGTGAGCGAGGCGCAATGCTCCATCCGGTCATCGACGCCCTTGCCGCCCGCTTCGACGCCCACGATCCGCACCGACTTGTCGTCGAGGAAGGGGTAGAAGAGGCCCATCGCGTTCGAGCCGCCGCCGATGGCCGCGACCACGACGTCCGGCAGGCGGCCCTCGCCTTCCTGCTCGGCCAGCTGCCAGCGGACTTCCTTGCCGATGATCGACTGGAAGTCGCGCACCATCGCCGGATAGGGATGCGGTCCGGCCACCGTGCCGATGCAGTAGAAGGTGTCGCGGACGTTGGTCACCCAATCCCGCAGTGCGTCGTTCATCGCGTCCTTCAGCGTGCCGCGACCGCTGGTCACCGGGATCACCTCGGCGCCGAGGAGCTTCATGCGGAACACGTTCGGCGCCTGGCGTTCGACGTCATGCGCGCCCATGTAGACGACGCATTTCAGTCCGAACTTCGCGCAGACCGTCGCCGTCGCCACCCCGTGCTGGCCCGCGCCGGTTTCCGCGATGATCCGGGTCTTGCCCATCCGCCGCGCCAGGATGATCTGGCCCAGCACGTTGTTGATCTTGTGCGCGCCCGTGTGGTTCAGCTCGTCGCGCTTCATGTAGACCTTGGCACCGCCCAGGTGCTCGGTCAGCCGCGGCGCGAAGTAGAGGGGCGAGGGCCGACCGACGTAGTGCTTCCACAGATCGTCCATCTCGGCCCAGAAGGTCGGGTCGGTCTTGGCGTGGTTGTAGCGCTCTTCCAGCTCCAGGATCAGCGGCATCAGGGTTTCCGACACGAACCGCCCGCCGAAGAGGCCAAAGCGCCCCGCCTCGTCCGGTCCCGTCATGAAGCTGTTCAACCCGTCCTCGGCCATGATCCGTCCCCTTTGTCCGTTCCCCCCGATGTAGCGCCCAAAGGCTGCTTGGGAAAGGCCTCACTGCGCCGGTTGAGGTGCCGCGCGGAAGGTGCGGGCAATCGTCAGGTAGCCCAGGCCGCAGGCGAGCACGCCAATGGCCAGGGGCAGGTAGAAGTCGAAGCCCAGGTACAGAAGCGCCGCCCCGGCCAGGCACGAGAGGCAAGTGCCAAGGTCCCAGCCGCCCTCGGCGACGATGTGGAACCGCAAGGGGCATGGCGACTGGCGGGCCAGGTTGTAGACGCGGGCGTTGAAGGCTGTGGCGTAAAGCGGCCAGGCCAGCGCCGCCGCGGCATTGGCGGCGACCGCAAGGACTGGGACCGGCCAGCCGAAAAGCCGCGCCAAGGCCGCGACGCCCAGGGCCGCAAAGCCGATCTGTGCCGCGCCAAGACCACGCCCAAGGTCGATGGCCCGGCCCAGGAACAGCCCGCCGACGGCCCCCACCAGCCCGCTCAAGGCCATCGCACCTCCGAAGGCCGCGTAGTTCGAGCCGAGCGTCAGGAACAGCGCGATCAGCCAGGTGAAGTGGAACGACCCGCTGCGAAGCCCATCGGCGAACAGGATCGTCCGCGCCGCCACCTGCGCCTCGCGCGGCATCTCGGCCTTGTCCGCAACCGCCAGCTCCGGCCCCAGAAGCACCGGCACCGTCGACAGCGCCATCGCCACCGCGACCGTGCCGAAGGCGACCTCGGGCGAAAAGGCGGTCAGCAGAAGCCCCGTCACCGCCGGGGCCAGGATGCCCATGCCCATCCCGATCAGCTCGATCGCACTGGTCTGCTTGCCGCGTGCATGGGTGTCGCCCATCAGCGCGACGTAGGAATGGTAGGTCGTCCAGTAAAGCGAGCTGCTGAATGCCCACAAGGCCAGGTAGGCGAACAGAAGCCAGCCTGTCCCGGTGATCTGCGACAGGATCGGGTAGGTCGCCGCCTCGGCCAGGATCGCCACCACCAGCGCGCGGCGCAGGCCGACGCGGCGGACCAGGGGCAGGACAAGCTGGCGAAAGATCATCCGGCTGCCGAACATCGCCCCGATGGCCAGAAGCACCAGCGGCGCCGGGATCCCCTCTTTCAGCAGGTAGACGAAGGCAAAGGCCTCGCCGCCATAGGAGGCAAAGGCCTGCAGGCCGGCATGGACATAGACCAGGTTGAAGCTGCGGTTCGAGAAGTAGCCCAAGATGGATCAGCCCGCCGCCGCGACGAAGGCGGCGATCTTGCCCCCATCCTTCATCCCCGGCGCGCTTTCCACGCCGCTGGCCACATCGACCTGCCGCGCGCCGGTGCGCTGGATCGCCTGGGCCACGTTGTCGGGCGTCAGCCCCCCGGCCAGCATCCAGGGCTTCAGCCACTTGCGCCCGACCAGAAGCCGCCAGTCGAAGGTCAGCCCGTTGCCCCCCGGCAGCACTGCGCCCTTGGGGGCCTTCGCATCCACCAGGATCTGGTCCGACACCAGCTGATAGTCGAGGAGAGATGCAAGGTCCGCCTCCTCGGCCACGCCGATCACCTTCATCACCGGCAGACCGTAGCGTGCCTTGATCTCGGCCACCCGGGCCGGGGTCTCGTGGCCGTGCAACTGCAGCATGTCCAGGGGAACTTCGGCCACGATCGCGTCCAGCGTCGCGTCATCGGCATCCACCACCAGAGCCACCTTGCACAACCCGTCCGGTGCAGCCAGCGCAAGCTTGTGCGCCTCGGCGGGCGTCACATAGCGCGGCGACTTCAGGAAGAAGTTGAACCCGGCATAGGCGGCCCCGGCCTTGGCCACGGCAGCGACGTCCTCGGGCGTCTTCAGCCCGCAGATCTTGACCCTGACGTCGCCCATCAACGCTTTTCCAGCAGCGCCAGGACCTCGTCCTTCGGAGGGACCGAGGTGGAATCCTTCAGCACCGCCAGCTCCCGCTCCAGCCGGGCGACCTCACGCGATTTCTGGCTGGCGGTGGCGCGGTGGCCGTATTCGCGGAACCATTCCCAGACGAAGCCGATCAGCACGCCCGCGATGATGCCCGCGAAGATCACCAGGAACAGCGGCAGCTCCATCGCCCAGGTCAGCCCGGTCAGCGCCGCCAGGTCATCCGGAAGCAGCCGGACCGAAACCGGCGCGCGGTTGGCCAAGGCGACGGTCAGCAGCGCCAGGCCCAGAAGCACCAGCAGGAGAATGCGAAGATAACGGATCATGTCAGCGCCCCCAGGGGTTCGGGTGCACTATCGGTCCGATCCCGACCGGGCGCAAGGCAAAGGGGGGTTACTTGCCGTTCAGACGGTCGCGCAGAAGCTTGCCGGTCTTGAAGAACGGCACCTTCTTGTCGTCGACCTTCACCGCCTCGCCCGTGCGGGGGTTGCGCCCCACACGCGCGTCGCGGGCCTTGACCGAGAAGGCACCGAAGCCCCGCAACTCGACCCGGTCGCCCTTGGCCAAGGCCTCGATGATTTCCTCGAAGACCGTGTTGACGATCCGCTCGACGTGACGCTGGGTCAAATGCGGATTCTCATCCGCGATCTTCTGGATCAGTTCCGAACGGATCATCCGTAGTCCCCCCTGTGGTTCGGTCCCTGGCAGGCGACCGCCACGCTGTTGTTCTCGCACGACTATAGCGACAGGATTTGTGTTCGGGCAAACAAAAACCGGAAGCCTTCCCGGCAAATGCAACCGGTCCCGCCGCGGGCGGGACCAGCTTTTTCAACCCTGCGCTGCCCAAGGGTCAGCCATGCTCGCCCTTCGCGCCGCCGCGCGTCTTCCACAGCGAGAAGAGCACACCGCCCATCAGAAGCACCAGGGTCACCGACAGGCTCAGCGAGGCGGGCACCTTGCCGTCCCAGATCAGGTCGCCCAGGAAGATCTTCGCGCCGATGAAGACCAGCACCATCGCCAGGGCGTATTTCAGATAGTGGAACCGGTGCACCATCGCGGCCAGCGCGAAGTACAGCGCCCGCAGGCCCAGGATCGCGAAGATGTTCGAGGTGTAGACGATGAACGGGTCGGGCGTGATGGCGAAGATCGCCGGCACGCTGTCGATGGCGAAGACCAGGTCCGCAACCTCGACCAGGATCAGACACAGGAACAGCGGCGTGGCAAAGCGCACCAGCTTGCCCGTGGCCGGGTCGGGTGCCTTCACGAAGAAGGACTGACCGTGCAGGTCGTCGGTGACCCGCATCCGCTTCTTCAGGAACTTCAGAACCGGGTTGTTGGCGATGTCGGGCTTGGCGTCCATCATCCAGACCATCTTGATCCCGGTCAGGATCAGGATCACGGCGAAGAAATACATGATCCAGGAAAACTGCATGACCAGGGCCGCACCCAGGCCGATCATGATCGCGCGCAGCACGATCACCCCCAGGATGCCCCAGAACAGCACCCTGTGCTGGTACATGCGCGGCACGGCGAAATAGGCGAAGATCATCGAGATGATGAACACGTTGTCCATCGCCAGCGTCTTCTCGACAAGGTAGCCGGTCAGATACAGCTGCACCGCCGTCCAAGCCCGGTCTTCGGGCGTGGCGGCCCCGGCGATCTGCGGATCGATGGCGCCCGCGTTCCCGTAGGTCAGGTAGATGAAATAGACCGCGACGGACCAGGCCAGGCCAAGCCCGATGTACAGTGTCGACAGCTTCAGGCTTTCGGCCACTCCGATCTCGTGCGCCTCGCGGTTCAGGACCCCCAGGTCCAAGACCAGAAGCGCCAGAACGACGAAGATGAAGACCAGCCACACCCAGACCGGCATGCCCAGCCACAAGGCTGCAAGAAACTCCATGAAGACCCCATACCCGGCGCGCTTTTGCGATGTCCGACATCGCGCGCCTGCCGGAACGGCTGCGCCAGAGGGGCCCGGACGCGCCCGAGATAGGAAGCATGGGCAGGGGTTCAACCCCCAAATGCAAACGGCCCCGCTTGTGGCGGGGCCGCTGCTTCCGTTTGTCGCGGAGCCTTAGCCGCGGTCCTTCAGGGCCGCGCCCAGGATGTCGCCCAGCGAGGCGCCCGAATCGGACGAGCCATACTGTTCGACTGCTTCCTTCTCTTCGGCGATCTCGCGCGCCTTGATCGACAGGCCCAGCTTGCGGGTCTTCGGGTCGATGTTGGTCACGCGGACGTCGACGTGGTCGCCCACCTGGAAGCGCTCGGGGCGCTGGTCGGCACGGTCGCGGGCCAGGTCCGAGCGGCGAATGAACGACTTGGCGCCGTTGTATTCCACCTCGATCCCGCCTTCCTCGATCGCGGTCACGGTCACGGTGATCACCGCGCCGCGCTTCACGCCGTCAACCGCATCGGTGAAGGTGTCGTCGCCCAGAGCCTTGATCGAGAGCGAGATACGCTCTTTCTCGACGTCCACTTCGGTGACGGCGGCCTTGACCGTGTCGCCCTTGCGGTAGTTCTGGATGGCTTCCTCGCCGCGCTGGTCCCAGGACAGGTCCGAGAGGTGCACCATCCCGTCGATGTCGTTGTCGAGGCCGACGAACAGACCGAATTCGGTGATGTTCTTGACTTCGCCTTCGATCGCCGACCCGACCGGGTGGGTTTCCGCAAAGACTTCCCACGGGTTGCGCTGGGTCTGCTTCAGGCCAAGCGAAACGCGACGCTTGGCGCTGTCGATTTCCAGCACCATGACGTCGACTTCCTGAGAGGTCGAGACGATCTTGCCGGGGTGCACGTTCTTCTTGGTCCAGGACATTTCCGAGACGTGAACCAGGCCCTCGACGCCGGCTTCCAGCTCCACGAAGGCGCCGTAGTCGGTGATGTTCGTGACGCGGCCTTTGTGGACCGTGCCGATCGCATACATCTTCTCGACGGCATCCCACGGATCGGACTGGAGCTGCTTCATGCCCAGGCTGATGCGGTGGGTTTCCTTGTTGATCTTGATGACCTGAACCTTGACGGTCTCGCCGATCGACAGGATTTCCGACGGGTGGTTGACGCGGCGCCAGGCCATGTCGGTGACGTGCAAGAGGCCGTCCACACCGCCGAGGTCAACGAAGGCACCGTATTCGGTGATGTTCTTGACCACGCCGTCGACGACTTGACCTTCGGTCAGGTTGCCGATGACTTCGGCGCGCTGTTCGGCACGCGACTCTTCCAGGATCGCGCGGCGCGAGACAACGATGTTGCCGCGGCGACGGTCCATCTTCAGGATCTGGAACGGCTGCTTCATGCCCATCAGCGGGCCAGCGTCACGCACCGGGCGGACGTCGACCTGCGAACCGGGAAGGAAGGCGACTGCGCCACCCAGGTCGACCGTGAAGCCGCCCTTGACGCGACCGAAGATCGCGCCATCGACGCGCTGCTCGGCGGCATAGGCCTTTTCCAGACGGTCCCAGGCTTCTTCGCGGCGAGCTTTCTCGCGGGAGATCTGAGCCTCACCACGGGCGTTCTCGACGCGGTCCAGGTAGACCTCGACGGTGTCGCCCACGTTGATGTTGGGCTGCTCGCCGGGGTTCGCGAATTCCTTGAGGTCGATGCGGCCTTCCATCTTGTAGCCGACATCGATGATGGCCTGGCCCGCCTCGATGGCGATGACCTTGCCTTTGACGACAGTGCCCTCTTCGGGGGTGTCGATCTCGAAGCTCTCCTTCAGAAGGGCTTCGAAGTCTTCCATGCTTGCTTTAGCGCACATATAGATCAGTTTCCTTTTCACGTGTTTTCACTGGCCATGCGGTTGGCTCCGCCGGTCTTGGCCCCGAACGAAAATACACGACCGGCCGGAAAACCGGCGGACGTGAGTCCTTTCAGGATGCGGGGCCTATAGCCCCATCACCGGGCCCTGGCAAGGAAAACCCGGCCTACACCGCCGGGACACTCCCCCGCCGCCGTGCCGTCCGCCGATCCAGCTCGGCATTGATCTCGGCACCGACCAGCACCATCACGGTCGACAGCCAGATCCACAGCATCAGCACCACCACGGCGGCCAGCGAGCCATAGGTCTCGTCATAGCTGCCGAAATTCGTCACGTACCAGCCCAGACCGGCCGAGGCGAGGATCAGGCCGATCGCCGCCACGACGGCACCCGGGGTGATCCAGGCCCATTCGGCATCCGGCCGGTCCGGCGCCCAGTAGTAGATCGCCGCCAGCACCCCCAGAAGCAGCGCCAGCATCACCGGCCAGCGCAGCGCAAGCAGCAGCGACTCGCCGACCGGGCCAAGCTGGTCGACCAGGAAGGGCAGCGCCGCCACCAGGGCGCCCAGCACGATCACCAGCGCAATCGCCCCCAGGGTGAAGGCCAGCGCCACGAGGTTCAGCTGCACGAACCCCCGCGTTTCCTTTACATCATAGGCGATCCCCAGTGCCTCGATCAGCGCCTTGGTGCCGCCATTGGCCGACCAGAGCGCGATGACCAGCGCGACCAGCGCGGTCAGGGACAGCGTGTCATTGGCCTTGCCCGAAATCCGCGTGGCCTGGTCGGTGATCAGCGTCGAAGCCTCTTCGGGCAGGACCGAGGTCACGGGGTCCAGCAATCTGGGCACGTCGGCCGGGTCGAGGACCAGTCCGAAGACCGAGATCAGCGCGGTGATCGCCGGCACGATGGCCAGAAGCGCATAGAACGTCACCCCACCCGAGACGGCCAGAACACGGTCGCGGAGGATCTCGTCCTTCACATCGCGAAGAAAGTCCCAAAGATCGGCCAGGGATCGGATCGGCGTCGGCATCGGCAGGCTCCTTTTCAGGGAAACCCGCCAGGCGCTATCAAGTTCCGGCCAGCCGCGCCTTCACCACCGTAACCGCTGCCGCCACCGCAGCGTCGATGTCCAGGTCCGAGGTATCGATCAGCACCGCATCCTCGGCGGGTTTCAACGGGGCATCCTGGCGCCCCATGTCGCGCGCATCGCGCTCCTTCACCTCGGCCAGGACGCGCGCCTCGTCGCCGCCAAGCTCCAGCCAGCGGCGATGCGCGCGGACTTCCGGGGTCGCGGTGACATAAAGCTTCACCTCCGCCTCGGGGCAGATCACGGTGCCGATGTCGCGGCCGTCCAGGACCGCCCCGCCCTCGGACCGGGCGAACCGACGCTGGAACTCCACCAGCGCTGCCCGCACTTCGGGCAAGGCCGCGACCCGGCTCGCCGCCTGCCCTGCCTCCAGCGTGCGAAGGTCGTCCCGCGCCAGATCCGCAGGACCTAGGTCCCGCGCCGCCGCAACCGGGTCGCCGCCCTTGACCCCCACCGCGCGGTAGAGAAGCCCCGTATCCAGATGACGGAAACCGAAATGCTGCGCGACGGCACGGCTGATCGTGCCCTTCCCCGCCGCAGCCGGCCCGTCGATTGCCACCGTGAAGATCATCTTTGCCCTTGCGCCCGCCCCTCGGATGCCACAGGCCACCTAAGAGGAAATGCGCAAAGCGGGAAGCGATTTCTGCATCTGGCGGCCTCGACTACAGGGGCGAAGGTCGTCGCGTTGGCATCTCTCAGCCCGTCAATGGGCGACAAACCCTTGAAAAGCCTTGTCTGCAGTCTGCCGACACAAGCATTTTCGGCGATTTCCGCTTGGATTCGCACCGCGGTTTCCTTATCTTCACGGCTGCGACGTTATCTTTTCGACCACTGTCTCCGACCATCGGCCACAGCAATCGACTACAAGCTGACGGGGCCAAGCCGCTGCATTCCGCGGGCGGTACTTTGACAGGAGACTTCACGATGGCCAAGGGCACCGTGAAATGGTTCAACGAAACCAAGGGTTATGGTTTCATCGCGCCGGAAGGCGGGAAGAAGGACGTGTTCGTCCACATCACCGCGCTTGAGCGTGCTGGCCTGCGTGGCCTGAAGGACGGCCAGGCCGTGACCTTCGACATCGAAGCCGGTCGTGACGGCCGCGAAAGCGCGACCAACCTGGCGCTGGCGTAAGCCAATCCGGGGGCGGTCCGGGTTCGCGCCCGCCCCCGACCCTTTCAGTTCATTGTCAGCGCGGCCCGATCGCGTAGCACGTGGTCGAAGCCGATGCGAAAGCTTGCTTCCGACACGTCACCGGGCAGACAGACCGCCGTGCGGCGTCCCAGAGGATAGGCCGGCACGTCGAAGTCCTGGCTGACCAGCATGACCCGCATCTTGGCATCGCCGGCGATCAACGCGGCAATCGCCTGCTCGGCACCCGCGGTGCCCCCGAAGCCGTCGCAGTCCATCACGAAAAGATCGTATCCGAACGGATCTTCCAGGATCGCGCCGACCGCCTCGGCCGGGTCGTCGCTCAGGTCCACGAGGCATCCGTAATCGGCAAGGCGCCGCGCCGTGGGTCCGGCGGAGTGGTCGCTGAGAAGCATGACTCGCACACCAAGCGTGTGCTGTTTAACCTGCTGGCGGCCGGTCTGAATGAAAGTCTGCACGTGCACTCCTCCACTACCTTCTGCCAATCTCGTCGAACAATGCGGAGAGCATTCGCCTGAATAAAGGAAACTTGCAGGAAAAACTACCGAACTGCGCCACATTCAAGCCAAGGTTGCCGGCGCCTGGCATGAACTCCGCGCTCAGGTTGCAAGACTCACCCCCCAAGACGCGGATGTACCCATGCTGATGCTGTTAACCTATTCTGAGGCGAATTGCAGCCTTCAAATGGGCTGCGGCCTGATTCGCGGAAAGGGCGCGGGATGACTCTTCACACAAACATGACTTTCCTGGACCTCCGGCAGGACCTCGCTGCCGCTTTCCGCTGGACCGCGCGGCTTGGGCTCCACGAATCCGTGGCCAACCATTTCTCGCTTGCCGTGAACCCGGAAGGCACGCGATTCCTGATCAACCCGAACGGCCGCCACTTCAGTCGGATCACCGCCTCGTCGCTGGTCGAGATCGACGCCAACGACCCGTCCACGATGTCCCGCCCCGATGCGCCGGACCCGACGGCGTGGGGCCTGCACGGCTCGATCCACCGCGCCTGTCCCCACGCGGCCTGCGTCATGCATGTCCATTCCATCCATGCGACCGTGCTTGCCAGCCTTGCCGACAGCCGGCTTCCGGCAATCGACCAGAACACGGCCATGTTCCACAACCGCCACGTCGTCGACGAACACTACGGCGGCATGGCCTTCGAGGAAGAGGGCGCGCGCTGTGCCCAGCTTCTGGCCGACCCGAAGATCACCACGATGGTCATGGGCAACCACGGCGTCCTCGTCATCGGTCGGACCGTGGCCGAGACCTTCAACCGCCTCTACTACTTCGAACGCGCCGCCGAGACCTACATCCGCGCCCTGCAGACCGGCCAGCCGCTTCGCGTCCTGCCCGAGGCCATCGCTGAGAAGACCGCGCGCGAGTGGGAGGCCTACCCCGGATTTGCCGAGGCGCATCTGCGCGAGCTCCGCGCGATCCTGGACGCCGAAGACCCCGCTTACGCCCACTGACGTCGCGCTCCGAGCCTTCGCCTAGGCCCGCCCCCAGCCGCCCCCGCCCGGCGTGCGCATCTCGAAGACCGCACCGGCTGGCAGGTCGCGCTCGTCGTTGCCCCCCAGCGTCTCCACGCGCCCGTCCGGCCAGTGCACCACGTTCTCGCCCACCGCGCCCGGATCACCACCCGCGCCGCCAAAGGGCGCAACCTTGCGGCTGCCGCACAAGGTGGTGACCGTGACGGGTGCGAGGAACCTCAGCTTCCGCACCGCCCCGTCACCACCGCGCCAGCGCCCCGCCCCGCCCGAGCCGCGCCGGATGCCGAACGCCTCCAGCCGTACCGGAAAGCGCTTTTCCAGGATCTCCGGGTCGGTCATCCGCGTGTTGGTCATGTGACTTTGCACGGCCGGACAGCCGTCGAACCCCGGCCCAGCCCCCGTGCCGCCCGCGATAGTCTCGTAGTTCTGGAACCGGTCATTGCCCCAGATGAAGTTGTTCATCGTCCCCTGCGCCGCCGCCACGACCCCCAGGGCACCGTAAAGCGCATTGCAGGCCGACTGGCTGACCTCGGTATTCCCCGCGATCACCGCCGCAGGGGCGACCGGGTTCAAGAGCGTCCCCTCCGGCACGATGATCGTCAGCGGCTTCAGGCAGCCCTCGTTCAGAGGGATCGCCTTCCCGACCAAGGTCCGGAACACATAAAGCACCACCGCACGGGTCACAGCCTGCGGGGCGTTGTAGTTGCCCTTGTGCTGGGGGCTGGTTCCCGTGAAGTCGATCACCGCAGATCGGGTGGCATGGTCCACGGCAACCTTTACCTGAATGGTTGTTCCAATATCCATCGGATAGGTGAACGATCCATCATGTAGCCGGTCGATCACCGCCCGGACACATTCCTCGGCGTTCTTCTGCACATGCGCCATATAGGCGGCAACGACCGCGGCCCCATGAAGCGCCACGACGCGCAAAAGCTCGCGCCGCCCCGTCTCGTTCGCCGCGATCTGGGCCTTCAGGTCCGCCATGTTCTGGTCGATGGACCGGCACGGCCAGCGCCCCGACCCCAGCAGCGCCCGCGTCTCCGCCTCGCGCAAGCTTCCCCGCGTCACCAGCGGGAAAAGGTCGATCACCACCCCTTCCTCTTCGATCGTGGTGCTGTCCGGCGGAGCCGAGCCCGGCGTCCGTCCGCCGATGTCGGCATGATGCCCGCGCGAGCCAAGCCAGAAGGCCGCCTTTCCGCCCACGAAGACCGGGGTGATCACGGTCACGTCCGGCAGATGCGTGCCCCCGTTCCAGGGGGCGTTCAGCATCCACGCATCCCCCTCCTGCGCCGTAGCCGCCACGGCCGCGATGACCGTCTTCACCGCGTGCGACATCGATCCAAGGTGCACGGGCACATGTGGCGCATTCGCCACCAGATCGCCCGCCGCGTCGAAAATGGCGCAGGAAAAATCCAGCCTTTCCTTGATGTTGACCGACCAGGCCGTGTTCGCAAGCGTGGCCCCCATCTGGTCGGCCACCGACATGAACAGGTTGTTGAACACCTCCAGCAACACCGGGTCCGCCTCGGTTCCTGCGGCGGGTGGCCGGGCCACGGCCTGTACCCGGCGCAGGATCAGGTTGGCCTGCGCATCGACTGTCGCCTCCCATCCCGGCTCGACCAGCGTCGTCGCGGTGGCCTCGGTGATGACCGCCGGCCCCGCGATCCGCGTCGCGGTGCCGCAGTCCTCGCGCCGGTAAAGCGGCACGTCCTGCCAGCCATCGCCGGCCCAGACCCGCAGCTGCTCGACCGGCTGACCGGCGCCTTCCCCGGGCGCGAGGTCCGGCAAGCCCGCACCGCCGCCCTCGGCCTCGACCGCGAGCATCTCGAACAGCACTGCCCGCTCGGGCGAGACGAAGCCAAATCGCGCCTGGTGCGCCAAAGTGAATGAACGTTCCATTTCCTCGGCCGAGCCGAAGGGAACGGGCAAGGACTGGTGCTGGCCCTCATAGCGCAGATGCGCCGTCGCGGTGACTTCGGGCGCGACGATCCCCTGCGCCGTCAACTCTGCAACCGCCTCGGCCGCACGCGCCGTGACCCGGGCCCGCGCCTCGGCGGTCTTCGACAAGGGCGCATCGAATTGCGTTTCCCGCAAGGCGCGCAACTGGGCAAGGCCCATGCCGAAAGCCGAAAGAACGCCTGCCTGAGGGTGGATGAAAACTGTTTTCATTCCAAGCGCGTCCGCCACACCGCAGGCATGTTGCCCACCCGCGCCCCCGAAGCACTGCAGCGCATAGGCCGTCACGTCATGCCCGCGCTGCACGCTTATCTTCTTGATCGCATTGGCCATATTGTCGATGGCAATGCGCAGGAACCCTTCGGCGATGACCTCTGGCGGGTCCAGCCGGCCCGTTACCGAGGCCACCTCCTGCGCCAGCGCGGCGAACTTCTGCCGCACCACCTCCGCATCAAGCGGCTGGTCTCCACCGGGTCCGAACACTGCCGGGAAATGCTGCGGCGAAAGCCGCCCCAGCATCACGTTGCAGTCGGTGATCGTCAGCGGCCCGCCGCGCCGATAGCTCGCAGGCCCTGGATTGGCGCCCGCACTTTCCGGTCCCACCTGGAACCGACCGTCGCGAAAGGAACAGATCGACCCGCCCCCCGCCGCCACCGTGTGGATATCCATCATCGGGGCGCGCATCCGCACTCCGGCAACCTCGGTCTCGAACGAGCGTTCATATACGCCGGCATAGTGGCTGACATCGGTGGAGGTTCCGCCCATGTCGAAGCCGATCAACCGGTCGAAACCGGCCGCCTCTCCGGTCCGAACCATCCCGACGATGCCCCCGGCCGGACCTGACAGGATCGCGTCCTTGCCCTGGAACCTCCCTGCCTCGGTCAATCCTCCGTTCGACTGCATGAAGAGAAGCCGCCGCGTCGCCCGGCCCATGTCGAGCGCTGCCTCGACCTGCGCCACGTAGCGACGCAGGATGGGCGAGAGGTAGGCGTCCACGACCGTCGTATCCCCCCGCGGTACCAGCTTGGCCAGGCGAGACACCTGATGTGAAAGGGAAATCTGCGTGAACCCCGCCTCCCGCGCCAGGTCGCCGACCCGGGTCTCGTGGACCGGGTTCACATGCCCGTGCATCAGCGCTACGGCCACAGCCGCGATCCCCTGCCGGCGGGCCTCCGTCAGGGCGGCAATCACCGCCGCCTCGTCCAGGGGCCGCACTTCCATCCCGTCCGCATCCAGCCGCCCGGGAATTTCGAACACCTGTTCATAAAGCAGGTCGGGCCGCCGGATGTTCAGCTCGAACAGCGAGGGGCGGGCCTGTGTGCCGATCCGCAGAAGGTCGCCGAACCCTTCGGTGATCATAAGCGCGACCCGCTCACCCTTCCGTTCAAGAAGCGCATTGGTGGCGACGGTCGTCCCCATCTTCACCGCGGCAATCGCGCCATCCGGGATCGGTTCTCCGGGCTTCAGCCCAAGGCAATCCCGGATCCCCTGCACGGCGGCATCAGGATAGCGTTCGGGGTTTTCGGACAGAAGCTTCGCCGTGACCAGCCGCCCATCCGGAGCCCGCCCCACCACATCGGTGAAGGTGCCCCCCCGGTCGATCCAGAATTCCCAAGCCATGCCGCACCTCCGCCCCCTTTCGTGGCCCGACCGGCGCGCGGATGCAACACTTGACCGACTCGGGGCCAAGGCGCCAACTGCCGCCATGCCGCTGCATTTCACCCCGGCCGAATACGCCGCCCGCCTGGCCAACGCCCGCGCCGCCCTGCAGGCCCGCGGCCTCGACGCGATCCTCATGTTCGCGCCGGAAAGCCACTTCTGGATCTCCGGCTACGACACCTTCGGCTTCGCGATGTTCCAATGCATGGTCCTGACCGCGCGGGGGGAGCTCCACCTCCTCACCCGCACGCCCGACCTGCGGCAGGCGCTTTACACCTCGACCCTCACCGCCGATGAGATCCACATCTGGCAGGACATCGAGGGCGCGGACCCCGCCCAGGACCTCGCCCGCCTTTTGACCGACCTCGGCGTCACCGGCCCCATCGGCTACGAATCCGACACCGTCGGCCTGACGGACCGAACGAGCCGAGCCCTGCACAGGGCGATCCCCGGCCTGATCGACGCCTCCGACCTGGTCCGGGCGCTCCGACGCGTCAAGTCGCCTGCCGAGATCGCGATGCACCGCCGCGCCGCGCAGCTGTCCGACGACGCGCTGGACCAGGCCATCGCCCTGGCACGGCCCGGCGCCTATGAAGGCGACATCCTCGCCGCCATGCAGGGCGCGGTCTTCAAGGGCGGCGGCGATTATGCCGGGAACGAGTTCATCCTGGGCTCCGGCCCCGGCGCGCTTCTCTGTCGCTACTACTCCGGCCGCCGCCACCTGGCGCCGAACGACCAGCTGACGCTGGAATGGTCCGGCGCCTATGCCCGCTACCACGCCGCGATGATGCGAACCCTGATCGTGGGCAAACCGTCAGACCACCACCTCCGGATGCACGAGGCCGCCGTCGCGGCCCTTGAGGCCTGTGAAGCCGCCATCCGCCCCGGTGCCCCGATGGGGGATGTCTACGCCGCCCACGCCCGCGTCTTCGACGCGCGCGGCCTGTCCCATGCGCGGCTCAAGGCCTGCGGCTACGGCATGGGCGCGGTCTACAACCCGATCTGGGTCGACTTCCCGATGTTCTACGAAGGCAACCCGCTGATCATGCAGGCGGGCCAAGTGTTCTTCCTGCACATGATCCTGATGGACAGCGACGCCGGAGAGGCCATGACGCTCGGCCACTCCGTCCTGGTCAAACCCGATGGGGTGGAGCGGCTTTCGCGCCATTCCCTTGACCTGATCGTGACCTCCTAGTCGCCGACGCGGCCCAGAAGCTCCTCGACCTTCGGGCCCAACCCCTCGACGATCAGCTTCACGCCCTCGGGGTTCGGGTGCAGCCCGTCCGCCTGCATGAAGGCCGCCATCGAGGCCGGGTCGGCCGGGTCGGCCCCCGCCGCCCTGAGCCCCCCGAAGAAATCATCCGCCAGCAGCGTCCCATAGGCCGCCGCCAGCTCCCCATACATCCCGTCGAACGCCGCCTTGTACTCCGGTCCGAAATTTCCCGGGGCCTTCATCGACACCAGAAGCACCGGCAACGACCGCGCCGCCGCCTCCTTCAGGATACCGTCCAGGTTCGCCTTGGACGAGGCCGGGTCGATCCCCCGCAAAAGGTCGTTGCCCCCCAGCGTCACGATCAGCGCATCCGTCTCCGGCCCCAGCGCCCAGCCGACCCGCGCCAAGCCGCCCGCTGTCGTGTCGCCCGAAACCCCGGCATTCTGCACCACAACATCGTGCCCCTTGGCCTTCAGCCAAGCCTCCAGCACCGGGACAAAGCCCTGCGACTGGTCGACAAGCCCATAGCCCGCCGTCAGGCTGTCGCCCAATGCCACGATCGTGACCGGCTCAGCCATTGCGAATGTTGACAGTGACAAGACTGCAATTGCAGCATTGCGCATTCGCCGGACCGCGCCATATCCGACTGAACGACCCACCCGAAGGACCTTTTGCATGACCGATCCCGTCCTCGCGCTCACCGATGCGCGGCTTACCCTTGCCGGAAACGCCGGCCCGGTCGAGATCCTGAAGGGCATCACGCTTTCGGTCCACAAGGGCGAAACGGTCGGGTTGATCGGGCCATCGGGGTCGGGCAAGTCGTCGCTCCTCATGCTCATGGGCGGGTTGGAGCGTGCCACCGGCGGCAAGGTTCTCGCCCTCGGGCAGGACCTGACCGCGATGAACGAGGACGCGCTCGCCCGCTTCCGCCGTGGGAATATGGGGGTTGTGTTCCAATCCTTCCACCTCATTCCGACGATGACGGCCTTGGAGAACGTCGCGTTACCTCTGGAACTGGCCGGCGCACCCGACGCCTTTGACCGGGCGCAGGCGGAACTGACCTCCGTGGGCCTCGGCAAACGCATGCACCACTACCCCAGCCAGATGTCCGGCGGCGAACAGCAGCGTGTCGCCCTCGCCCGCGCCGCCGCGCCGCGCCCGGCGATCCTTCTGGCCGATGAACCCACCGGCAACCTCGACGGCGTCAACGGCCAGGCGATCATGGATCTCCTCTTCGGCCTCCGCGACCGCCACGGCGCGACGCTGGTCCTCGTGACCCACGCCCCCGAACTCGCGCAACGCTGCGACCGGGTGATCCGCCTTGCCGACGGCCTTCTGGCCCCGGAAGCCCTCGCGAAAGCCGCGGAATGAGCCTTTCCCTCACCATCGCCCGCCGTGAACTCCGCGGCGGCCTCAAGGGCTTCCGCGTCTTTCTCGCCTGCCTCGCCCTTGGCGTGGCCGCCATCGCCGCCGTCGGCACGCTTCGCACCGGCATCCAGCAGGGCCTGACCGACCAGGGCTCCGTCATCCTCGGCGGCGATGCCGAGATGCGCTTCACCTACCGCACCGCGGACGCCGACGAACGCGCCTACATGGACCGCATCGCCACCCAGGTGTCCGAGGTCTACGACTTCCGCTCGATGGCGCTGATCGAAGGCGACCAGGCCCTCACCCAGATCAAGGCCGTCGACGACGCCTGGCCCCTGACCGGAGCCGCCCAGCTCGACCCGCCGATCCCCGTCGCCGAGGCGCTGGCCACCACCGATGGCCTCCCCGGCGCAATTATGGACCCCGTCCTGATCGACCGCCTGTCCCTGAAACCCGGCGACACCTTCCGCCTCGGCACCCAGGAATTCCGCCTGACCGCCGCCCTGACCCGCGAGCCCGACTCCGCCTCCACCGGCTTCACCCTCGGCCCGCGCACCGTCGTCCAATCCGACGCCCTGGCAAACTCCGGCCTTCTGGCGTCCGGGTCCATGTATGAGACCCGCTACCGCCTGGTGCTTCCCCCGGGCGCTGACCTGCAAGCGCTTGAGGACGAAGCCGAAACCACATTCCGCGACAAGGGGATGCGCTGGACCGATAGCCGCAACGCCGCGCCTGGGGTCGAGGCCTTCGTCGACCGCATCGGCAGCTTCCTCGTCCTCGTGGGCCTCGCCGGGCTGGCCGTGGGGGGCGTCGGCATCTCCGCCGCGATCCGGTCCTACCTCGACGGCAAGGTCGAAACCATCGCCACCCTGAAAACCCTTGGGGCCGAGGGCGGCCTGATCTTCCGCAGCTACCTCTGGCAGACCGCGATCCTCTCCGCCATCGGCATCGCCATTGGCCTTGCCCTCGGCGCGCTGGCCCCCCTGCTGGCCGCCCCCCTGATCGTAGCCGCCCTCCCCTTCCCCGCGGAAATCCGCCTCTCCCCAGGCGCGCTCATCGAGGCCGCCTTCTACGGCACCCTCTCCGCCCTCATCTTCACCCTCCTCCCCCTTGCCCGGACCGAACGGATCCGCCCCGCTGCCCTCTATCGCGGAGGCACCGGCACCCGCGCCTGGCCCCGCAAACGCTACCTGACCGCCCTCGCCCTCCTCTCCGTGACGCTCATCGGCAGCGCGACCTGGCTCTCCGGCATCCCCGAACTCGCCCTCGGCGCAGCGGGCGGAGTCCTCGGCGCCCTCATCATCCTCGCCCTCGCCGCCGCGGGCCTGAGATGGGCCACCAAACGCCTCGCCCGCACGAAGCTTACCCACGGCCGCCCCGCCACCCGCGCGGCGCTTTCGGCCATCGGAGCGCCAAGGTCCGACGCCACCTCCGTCATCCTCTCCCTTGGCCTCGGCCTCTCCGTCCTCGCCGCCGTGGGCCAGATCGACTGGAACCTGCGCCAGGCCATCGCCACCGACCTGCCCACCCGCGCCCCCGCCTTCTTCTTCGTCGACATCCAGCCCGACCAGCTGGACCCGTTCCTCGCCACGGTGGACGGCAACCCCGCCGTGACCGAGATCGAAACCGCCCCCATGCTCCGCGGCGTCATCACCCAGATCAACGGCAAGCCAGCGCGTGAGGTCGCCGGGGACCACTGGGTCGTCCGCGGCGACCGCGGCATCACCTACGCCGCCACCCCCGGTGCAAAGACTCGCATCACTGCGGGCACCTACTGGCCCGAGGACTACACCGGCGACCCCCAGATCAGCTTCGCCGCCGAGGAAGCCGAGGAAATCGGCCTCAAGCTCGGCGACACGATGACCGTCAACATCCTCGGCCGCGACCTGACCGCGACGATCACCTCGTTCCGCGAGGTCGACTTCTCCAACGCCGGGATGGGCTTCGTGATGACGCTCAACCCCGCCGCACTGGCCGGGGCTCCCCACACCCACATCGCCACCGTCTACGCGCCGCCCGAGGCCGAAGCCCAAATCCTCAAGGACGTCACAAAAACCTGGCCGAACATCACCGCCATCGGCATCCGTGAGGCCGTGGACCGCGTGGCCGAGGCGCTTTCCGCCATCGCCACCGCCACCGCCTGGGCCGCCGCGGGCACCCTCATCACCGGCTTCGTCGTCCTGATCGGAGCCGCCGCCGCAGGCGAACGCGCCCGCATCTACGAATCCGCGATCCTGAAAACCCTCGGCGCGACGCGCGGGAAAATCCTCGCCAGCTTCGCCCTCCGGTCCGCCCTCATGGGCGCCGCCGCAGGCGTGGTCGCCGTCATCGCGGGCGGCATATCCGGCTGGGCCGTCATGACCTTCGTCATGGACTCGACCTACCGCTTCGAACCCCTGTCGGCCATCGGCATCGTCCTGGGCGGCGTCCTCGCCACCCTTCTCGCCGGCCTCTTCTTCGCGCTCAGGCCGCTGAACGCGCGCCCGGCAAGGACGCTGCGCGCTCAGGACTAGGGGGTCACCGGAACCGGCTCCAGTCCGACCCCCTCGATCCTGGCCGAGCGGAACAGCGGATATCCCGCCTGTTTCTCGGCCCGGGCGCTGACCATCTCGAACGACCCGAAGAAGCGCTTGACCCCGTAGTCCTCAAGCTCCACCCCGGCCCAATCCGCGACGATCCGGTCATAGGCCCCGGCCAGCACGCGATTGTCGGGGTCCAGGCCCGAGACAGCGACCAGCCCCGTCGAGCGGCAATCCAGCACCGTCAGCGTCAGGTCCGGCCGGTATTCCTGCAGGATCGGGATCAGCTTCCAGACATCGCCCGTCCAGGACCCCTTCGGCAAGCGCGACAGGTCCCGCGTCGTCATTCCCGGCCCGTAGGGCACGCAGTCATGCAGCAGGATCACCCCTCCGGGTGCCATCGCCGCCTCGGTGTGCATGAAATCCCGCAGCAGGTATTCAAACAGATGCATCCCGTCCAGGAAGGCCAGCCCCAGCCGGATCCCGTTCCGCGCAAGGAAGCCGCTGGCAAAGAAGTCGTCGCTCGTCTGCTGAAACACATGCAGAGCGGGTTTCTTCCCGATGATGTTGATCTCTGCCTGGAAGAATGGGTCCACCGCGATGGTCTTCGAACGGACCGGAGCAAAGCTTTCCCCCGACCGGCACCCCACTTCCAGATACCAGTCGAAGAGGCACGCCTCATGCAGGCCGCGCAGGAAGCGGTAATGCAGGATGCCAGAGGCTTTGAGGTACATCACCGGACCCGCGACTTTACCCGGGTCACCATGCCGGGGAGCGGGCGGCTTCGCAACCCGGCCCAAGCGAAAGGGCCCGCCGGGGTGGCGGGCCCTTCGCCTGCAATCCGCAGGACGTCAGTGCGCGGGCCGGATGAAGGTCCCGTTGCGCAGTTCGGTGAAGGCCTGGCGCAGCTCGGCCTCGGTGTTCATCACGATCGGCCCCGCCCAAGCGACGGGTTCCTCGATCGGGGCACCACTGACCAGCAGGAACCGCACCCCCTCCGGCCCCGCCGTGACCGTCACCTCGTTGCCCGCACCGAACCGAACCAGAGTCCGGTTTCCCGACAGGTCACGGATGTTGACCTCCTGCCCACGGACTTCCTTCTCCAGCAGCACGCCCTCGGGCCGCGCCGCATCGCGGAAGGACGCCGACCCTTCGAACACATAGGCGAACGCCCGACGCCGGGTGTCGACCTTGAACGTCTTCCGCTTGCCCGCCGGGACGAAGACGTCCAGATACTGCGGGTCCGCCGCGATCCCCTCGACCGGGCTTTTCACCCCCCGGTAATCCCCGATCACCACGCGGATACTGGTGCCGTCATCCTCATGCCGCTCGGGCAGCGCCTCGGCCGGCATGTCCTGATAGCGCGGCGCGGTCATCTTCAAGGCCTTCGGCAGGTTGCCCCAGAGCTGGAAGCCATGCATCCGCCCCTTGTCGTCGCCCTTCGGCATCTCCTGGTGCAGGATCCCCCGCCCCGCCGTCATCAGCTGCAGCGACCCCGGCCCCAGGATGCCCCGGTTGCCCAAGCTATCGCCATGCTCCACGGTCCCGGCAAGGACGTAGGTGATCGTCTCGATCCCCCGGTGCGGGTGCCACGGGAAGCCTGCCGAGTAATCCCGGGGATGCTCGCCCCGGAAATCGTCGAACAAGAGGAACGGGTCCGCCTCGGTCGGGTCCTGGAACCCGAAGGCGCGGTGCAAATGGACGCCGGCGCCCTCGATATGCGGCTGGGCGCGGCGGGTCTCGATCACGGGACGGATGGACATGGGTCTCTCCTGAATTTGCGTTGCGCAGAACATGGGGCGACACGGCCCCTGCGCCAAGGCGCAAATGCAAGCAGACCCTGTGCAAGGGCGCACCGCACCCTTCCCGGCCGGAACAACCTCCGGTCCCGGCCGGTTGACCCCATGCGGCGCGAAAGCCGCGACGGGAAGGACGACCCACCAATGGCAAACGCAGACAAGAAGCATCACGGCCCCGCCGTTCAGGGCAAGGGCGACGGCACCGGCGGCATGACCGACCTCGACGCAAGCGAGATTCCCGCCAACGCCGTGCTCTCCAACCGCGACAAGTCCCGCCATTCCGAGGACCGCGGCCTCGACAGCAAGGCGGTGCAGACCGAGCAGTTGCAGGACCATGCCGCAGCCCGGCTTGCCAACTCTGACCCGGTGGAGGGCAAGCGCGACGGCTCGGCCGTGGACCCCGACGACGTGGATGCCGCCCAGCTGGACACCGAAGGCGAAGGCGCCACCGCAAAGATTGCCGACATCGTGGAGGACAAGGAATGACGGCCAAGCAACCCCCGATCCCGCCCGAAAACCGCAGCCCGAAAGGCCCCGGTGAAGGCTCGGCCACTTCAGCCTCCGATCAGTCCCGGGGCGACAGCAGTGGCAACAAGGCCAATCCGGACAAGACCGGCCAGGCCGGCAACACCCGGATCAACACCACGAACCAGGGCCATCAGCAGGACCGCTAACCATGTCCACCTCCGACAAATCCGACGCCACCATCCGCCAGGGCGGCCCCGGTGCCTCGCACGAGAATGCCAAGGCGCCGAAGGACCCGAAGAAGCCTCCGCCCGATCCCCAGGACCGCCGCACCCGCAGCAAGACCTCCGGTGGAGGAGGAGAGCAGGACCGCCACCACACGCATGATCCGGACATGAAGGTGTAGGACACCGCCCCAGCTGCATCACGCGGCTGGGGCAAGTGCGATGTCGGGGGGCGTCGCTAAAGTCCTGCGTCGGACACGTGCTTTGCAACCCGGTCCGCGATCCAGTCCAACCAACGCGGGGGCAGCTCATGCCCGACCCCACGGAGAACGTCGATCTCTGCCCCGGGAATCCCGTCGGCGATGGCTTGGCCATTTTCGACCGGAAGGATCGGGTCCTCGTCGCCGTGGATCACCAGCACCGGGCAGGAAATTTCGCGGAACCGTCCGGTCCAGTCCGCGCGCGTCGTGACAGAACCGTGGTTGAACATGCTTGCAGGGCTGTCCGTCCGCGCCAGCACCCGCAAGGCGACCGCCTTGGCCGCCGCCGCATCGAAGGGCGCACCGCTTCCGGCGCAAAGCCGCTCGCTCTCCACCAGGAAGTCCGCCGCCGCATCGCGATTCGACCAGTCCAGAGACCCCAGCGCCGCGAAATGCTCCAGGAACGCCTCCGAGATATGCGGCAGTGCAGGCCCATCCCAGCCCAGCGGCTCCGAAGCGATCAGCGTCAGCGAGGCGACCCGTTCCGGCTCTTGCAGCGCGACCATCTGCGCGATGTAGCCCCCCAGCGACATCCCCGCCAGATGGGCGCGTTCCAGCCCGTATCCCTCCATGACCGCCAGCACATCCCCGGCCATATCCTCCACCGAATAGCTGGCTTCGCCCGGCGGAACCGTGGTCGATTCCCCCGTGTCCCGATGATCGAACCGGATGACGTAAAGGCCCTTGCCGGCCAGCGCCTGACAGAGCGCCTCCGGCCAGCCCAGCATCGAGGCCGTCGCCCCCATGACCATCACCAGGGCCGGATTGCCAGCCGTCCCGAAGCTCTCCGTCGCCAGCGAAATGTCCCGATGCGAAATGCGTTTCATGCCGTAACTCCTGGTCAGGAATGGGGTGAAGGCCACGGAAACTCGCGGTCAGAAATCTTTACAAAGCGTTAAACGCCGCGGCCAAGCCATTGGTTTCCAACGGGTGCCGACGTTCGTCCACCGTGGACACTACCCCGTCAGGTGCCGCAGTCCCTGGGTCACATCCGTCCGGACCGCCAGCCGCAGGCCGGGTTCATCCCCCGCCTTCAGGGCCGCCAGGATCATCCGGTGGTGGGTCGGCGGCTCGCGCCGCTTGACCCGCGCATAGACCGCCCGCATGGTCGGCCCCAGCTGCAGCCAGACCGTCTCGCACATCGCCAGCATCGCCGGAGTCTGGGCCCGCAGGTAGAGCGTCCGGTGGAACTCCAGGTTCGTGCGGACATAGGTGACCGCATCCCCCCGGACCGCCGCCTCGCCGTTCATCAGGTTGATCGCCGTCAGCCGTTCGATCAGCGCGAAGTGGGCCCTAGGCAGAGCCCGAGCGGCCATCTCCGGCTCTAGCAAAGCCCGGATCGCCGCCAGCTCCTCGATCCTCTCCGGGGTCAGCTCCGGCGTCGAAATCCGGCCCGAGGAGGACAGGGTCAGCGCCCCCTCCGCCACCAGCCGCCGCACGGCCTCACGGGCGGGGGTCATCGAGACGCCGAACTGCTTGCCCAGCCCCCGCAAGGTCAGTGACTGGCCGGGGTCCAGCTCGCCGTGCATGACCTGCTGGCGCAGCGTCCGGTAGACCCGCTCATGGGCGGCAGCATTGGGATCCGTGGGGCGCGGGGTCAGCATGACGCGCAGGGGAACACCCGTCGGGCCGGGCGGTCAATCCTGAAAGCGAACCCGGTGCAGGCTGTTGCCATGGGTCTTCAGCCAGGCGCGGTGGTCCTTCCAGTCCGGGCAGATCCCCGTCACGACCTTCCAGAATGCGGAGGAATGGTTCAGCTCGACCAGATGCGCCACCTCGTGCGCGGCGACATAGTCCAGCACCGCCGGCGGGGCCATGATCAGCCGCCAGGAATACATGAGCCGCCCGTCGGGGGAACACGACCCCCAACGCGACCGCGTATCCCGGATAGCAAGCGACGCATACTGCCGCCCCACCAGCCCCGCATAGCGCGTCGAGGCGGTAGCCAGCCGGTCCCGCGCCAGCACCTTCAGCCAGGCGGCCACCCGCGGCCCCATCGTTTCGACCGCGCCGGGGACCAGAAGCTGGTTGCCCTCGACCCGAACCCCACGGCCCGTCGCGGGGGTCAGCACCAGCTCGTCCCCCTCGACCGGCACGACCGACCCCGGACCCACAGGGCGCAGCGCCGCACCCGGCAGTGCCGACAGCGTCTCGCGCACCCAGTCCTCGTTGCCCTTCAGGAAGGCCAGCGCCTCGCCCTCGCGGGCGCGCAGCGGCACCGACAGCGTGACCTTCCCATCCAGCCGCGACACCCGCAGCGAGAATCGCCGCGCGCGGGCCGAGCGCTTGAGATGCACCTCGACCGGAGGAGGTCCTGGCAGAACCGGCATGAAATCCCCTTGAAAGCGTGCCTCAGCATAGCCACTTCCACGAGCACACAAAAGGCTTTGACAGTCGCCTGCACCTGTGGCAAGCGGCAGCTTTCCTGCTTACCCACCATCCAAAGGGATCACCATGCCCAAAGCAGAATGGGGCACGAAGCGCATCTGCCCGACGACCGGCAAGCGCTTCTACGACCTCAACAAATCCCCGATCGTCAGCCCCTACACGGGCGAGATCGTGGACATCGAATCCGTCCGCCGCAAGATGGCCGCCTCGGTCATTTCGCGCGCCGTTCCGGAAAAAGACGACGACGTCCTGGTCGAGGATCTGGAAACCGAAGACGCGCTCCTCGACGGCGCCGTGGCCGATGACGCCGAGATGGACGATGATCTTCTGGAAGACGACGCGGACGACAACGTCTCGCTCGACGACCTCGCCGACGTGCCGGGCGACGAGGAAGAAGTCTAAGGACAAACGCCGGGTGACAAGGGCGATTTTCCCACTTGCACCCCCCGGCGACCTGTCCTAGATAGCCGGCATCGCGACGGCAGCGCCGCGATGCTTCTCTCCGGTGGGGTCATAGCTCAGATGGGAGAGCGCTTGAATGGCATTCAAGAGGTCGGGAGTTCGATCCTCCCTGGCTCCACCAAAGAGAACCTTCGGGTTCTGACCTGAATCGGCCCGCTTCCCAGGAAGCGGGCCGTTCGGTTTTTTGCTTCATCGCCTGAAGCAAATGCGCGGCTAAACAGTGGATTTTCTGCCGTCACCGTTCATCAAAGGTGCCTGAGCCAGCCAATCTCCGGCAGGGCCGACCGAATAATTTTCGCCGTCGAAGATATTTCTTGATTTCTGTCGGGGATCAGCTTTCATGATCGGGCCCCTCACACAGCCTGTTCAACCCGTATCCACGAAAAGCACCGCGCTTTCGTAAAGGATTTTACATGTCCCAATCCGTGATCAAAGCCGAATACCTGGTGCCGTCCGAAACCGCGCTCAGAGCCCTTTTCCCGCCGGTCCATACGCTCGCCGCGCTGAAGAGCCTGAACCACCTCGACCCCCACGCGCGGGAGTTCATCCGACGCTCTCCCTTCCTGACCATCGGCACCCAGAATCGCGAGGGCCGCGCCGACGTCAGCCCGCGAGGCGATCCGGCAGGATTTGTCCACGTGCTGGATGACCGGACCCTGGCGATTCCCGACCGGCCCGGGAACAACCGGCTGGACACGCTGTCGAACATCCTGGCCAACCCGAACGTCGGCCTTCTTTTCATGGTCCCCGGCTTCGACGACACGTTGCGGATCAACGGGACGGCGCAGCTTTCGACCGACCCGGACCTTCTGCGCAGCATGGCGGTGAACGAC
This sequence comes from Tabrizicola sp., assembly GCF_041913445.1. Classification (GTDB taxonomy): domain Bacteria; phylum Pseudomonadota; class Alphaproteobacteria; order Rhodobacterales; family Rhodobacteraceae; genus Tabrizicola. The sequence continues at coordinate 32,978 of NZ_JAYSFG010000010.1, read as the reverse complement.
CGGGTGCCGACCCTCGCCATCGTCGTCACCGTGGCCGAGGTCTTCCTGCACTGCGCCAAGGCCTTCCGCCGTTCCCGGCTCTGGGACCCGGCGGCGCGGCAGGATCGCAAGGAAATGCCCTCACTCCTCAAGATGATCCTGGACCAGACCACCGGTGCCCCGACCGATCCGGCCGAGATGCAGAAGGTCGACGAGGGGCTCGAGGCCGACTACCGGGCCTCGATGTACTGACCTACTCGGCCGGCTGGGCCCGGCCGCGCTGCTTTTCGGGCCGGAAGCGGGCATACCACTCGCGCCGCTTCTGCCGCTGCCAGACCCAAGGCTTGGGGTTGTCGTCCCGGGTGACCAGCATCAGCATCGACGGGATGATGATCAGCGTCAGGACGGTGGCGAAGGCCAGCCCGTAGACGATGGCCGACGACAGCGCGATCCACCATTGGGTCGATGGCGCGCCGATGGTCACCTCGTGGTTCAGAAGCTCCATGTTCAGCCCGAAGGCGATGGGAAGCACCCCGAGGATCGCGGTCAGCGCGGTCAGCACCACCGGACGCGCCCGTTCCCGGCAGGTCTGCAGGATCGCCTCGATCTTCGGACGCCCCTCGCGGCGCAGCGTGTCGTAGGTGTCGATCAGCACGATGTTGTTGTTCACCACCACCCCGGCCAGCGCGATGATCCCGATGCCGGTCATCACCATGGTGAAGGGCTGGCCCATGATCATCAGGCCAAGAAGCACGCCGATCGTGGACATGACGACGGCGGACAAGACCAGCCAGACCGAGGTGAAGTTGTTGAACTGGGCCAGAAGCACGATGAAGATCAGGAAGATCGCCGCGAGGAAGGCCTTGGACAGGAAGGCCCCGGCCTCGGCCTGTTCGGCATCCTCGCCCGCCAGCTTCCAGCGGATGCCATACTGGTCAAGGTTCGCCTCATCCAGCGCTGCGGTGATCTGCGCGTAGATCTTGTCGGGCTGCACGCCCTCGCGGATCCCGGCCTGGACCGTCACGGTGCGTGACCCGTCCAGCCGGGTCAGCGTGCCCGTGGTGGGGGCAGGCTTCCGGGTCACGAAGTTCGAGATCGGAACCGACCCGTCCGCCGTCTGGATGCGGAGCTGGTCCAGCGCCGAGATCGTCCGCTGGTCGGCAGGCAGGCGCAGGACGATATCCACCGCGTCATCGGCCCCAGCCGGGCGGTAGTCCGACAGCTTGAGGCCCCCGGTCACCAGCTGCACCATGCCCCCCACGGTCGACGGCGCGATGCCATAGCGCGAGGCGGCGGCGCGGTCGACCTGCAGCTCCCAGTCGACGCCGGGCGGCGGCAGGCCGTTCGAGATGTCGATCACGTCCGGCACCTGCGCCAGACGCTCGGCCACCTGGACCGCGACCTCGTTCAGATAGGTCGGATCGTCCGCCGAAAGCTGGATCTGGATCGCCTTGCCCGTGGGCGGTCCCGCCTGAGGCACCGAGACCTGGATGTCCACGCCCGGGATCCCCACCATCGCCTGCCGCAGGTCGGCCAGGATGGCATTGGCGTTCTTCCGTTCCCGCCAGTCGACGAATTCGTACTGGATGACGCCGATCACGTCGGCATCGACCTCCTGCCCCATGCCGCCGCCCGCGCCCGTGCGGGTATAGACCGTCTCGACCCCGGGCCAGCCCAGGATGCGCTCTTCGGCTTGGGCCACCAGCGCGTCCTTCTCGGCAATCGACAGGTTCCCACGCGCCTTCACGTAGAGAAGGCCGAATTCCGGCTCGACGTCGGGGAAGAAGATCACGCCCTTGCCGTACTGGACATAGGCATAGGGCACCGCCGCCAGAAGCGCGATGGCCAGCGTCAGCACCGTCCAGGGATGGCGCACCGCTTTGCCCACGACCCACATGTAGGCCCCGTCCTTGTGCTCGGGCGGGTGCTTGAAGGGTTTGGCGATCAGCGCGCCCAGCGTGGGCACGAAGATCAGCGCGTAGATGAGCGAGGCGGACAGCGTCACGATCAGCGTGATGGGCAGGTATTTCATGAACTCGCCGACGATCCCCGGCCAGAAGAGCAATGGCGAGAAGGCCGCCACCCGCGTCATCGTCGCCGCGACCACCGGGCCGGTCATCTTGTGCGACGCCATGGCGAAGGCTTCGCGCTTGTCCATCCCCTCGGACATCCGCCGTTCGGCGTATTCCGTGACGATGATCGCGTCGTCGACCAGCATCCCGACAGCCAGGATCAGGCTGAACAGGACCACGATGTTCACGGTGAAGCCCCAAAGCGACAGCGCCAGCATCCCCATCAGGAAGGACGCCGGGATGGCCAGGCCGATCAGGATCGAGGCGCGGACCGACAGTGCGTAAAGGATCACGATGAAGACCAGGATCACTGCCGTCAGGACGGAATTCTGCAGGTCGAACAGAAGCTGGCGGATGTCCTTGGACTTGTCCTGGCTGAAGGTGACCTCGGTGCCTTCGGGCAGGAACTGCTTGAACTCTTCGGTGACGGCCTTCACTTGGTCGACCGTCTCGATCAGGTTCGCCCCGGTGCGCTTCGAAACCTCGATGGCGATGGCGGGCGCGCCGTTCAGGCGGGTGACCGTCTCGGGTTCCTTGAGCGTCGGCAGGATCGTGGCGATGTCGCGCACCCGGACCGTCGCCGTCCCGGTGGACACCACAGGCAGGTTCGCCACGTCCTCGATGGTTTCCAGAAGCGACGGCACCTTGATCGCATAGCGGCCCTCGGCCCCTTCCAGAGACCCTGCGGCCACCAGCTGGTTCCCGGCAGCGAAGCCCGCGATCAGGATGTCCGGCCGCAGCCCGTAGGTGGCCAGCTTGCCCGGGTCGATCACCACCTCGACAAGGTCATCGCGGACCCCCTGCAACTCGGCATTCAGGACCGGCGGCAGTTCCTCGATCCGGTCGCGCAGCTCGCGCCCGGCCTTGGCGAGCACCCGCTCCGGTACGTCGCCCGACAGGGTGATGACCAGGATCGGGAACTCCGACAGGTTGACCTCGTTCACCGTCGGCTCGTCCGCGCCATCGGGAAGCTCGGGCCGCGCCATGTCGACCTTGTTCCTCACATCATCCAGCGCCTTCTTCAGGTCGGCCCCGGCCTGGAACTCGATCAGCACGTTCCCCCCGCCCTGGTAGGCGGTCGAGGTCATCTTCTTGATCCCGGTGATCGACTTCAGCGCCGTCTCCATCGGGCGCAACAGAAGCCGCTCGCTGTCCTCGGGCGAGATGCCGGTGTAGTGCATCGAGACGTAGAGGATCGGGATCTGGACGTCGGGCTCGGCCTCCTTGGGGATCGAGACATAGGCCATCGTCCCGGCCAGCATCAGGAACAAGAGGACCGAGATGGTCAGCCGGGCATTGGCGATGGCGGTTTCGACGATCTTCATTGACCGACCCCGGAGACGACCTCGACGGTATCGCCGTTGCGCACCAGGTCCTGGCCCGCGGTGATGATCCGCACGCCGTCGGGCACCCCCGTCACGACCAGGCCATCGGCGGTGTCGTCAATGATCTGCACGGCGGCGAACTGGGCCACATTGTCCGACCCAACGACGCGCAGCCCCAGCTCGCCCTTGTCCGAAAGCGTGATGATCGAGCGCGGAACCACGACTGCCCGCACCGGGGCTGCGTACAGCAGGACCTCGGCGGTCATGCCCGAGGGCAGCGTCATGCGCGGGTTCGGCAGGGCGATCTCGACCGGGAAGGTCCGGGTCTGGGCGCTTGCTTCCCGGGCGACCAGCCGGACGGTGCCGTCCATCTCCGTCCCGTTGACCAGCTTCACCTTGGCCGTGGACCCGGCAGACACCGCGCCCAGGTCAACCTCGCTGACCTCGGCCTTCACCAGGATCGGGTCCAGCGACAGGATGGTGGCAACGGGAGTCCCCGTCTGGACCCATTCGCCAAGTTCGACCGCGACCGTATCGACGATCCCGGCAAAGGGCGCCTTCAGGCGCAGCCGGTCGGCCGAGGCCTGGGCGCGGTTCAGCTCGGCTTGCGCCGCGTCTCGGGCGGAACGAGCATTGGTCAGGTTCGACTCCGACGTGCTGCCGCCCTCGAACAGCTTCTGCGCCACCTCCAGGTCACGCTCCTTCTGCTCCAGCGCGATGCGGGCGATCTCTTCCTGGGCCACGGCCTCGGGGCCTTCCAGCTCCATCACCACGGCCCCGGCCTCGACCGCCCCGCCCTTGACCAGCGCCAGCGAGGCAATCACCCCCTCTGCGCGCGCCGCCAGTTCGACCCGCTTGTCCGCCTCGGTGATGCCGGACAAGCGGATGGACCGCGCATGGTCGATGAACACCGGCTCAACCGCCGAGACGGTGCGGACCAGCGGGGCGCCCTCGGCCGCCGCGGTCTCGACCGTCTGGGATTCCGTACCCTCGGCAGTCTGCGCGCTGCCGACCGACGAGAACTCTCCCGTCACGATCCAGGCGACGGCGCCTGCCATGACGCAAAGGGCGGCAATTCGATGAAATCTCGGCATGGCTTCGCGGAACCCGGATAAGCGGTTGATCGGAAAAGACTTCTCCCGTCACGGGTCCCATATTGGCCCGACGGCCGGAAGCAGGGCAAGACTCTGTACGTTGACGGCGGAAGTCATACGCCTGCGTGGAAACAAGGTCCAGCCTGCTCTTCCAACCGCTTTGGCATTGACTTGCGCCCGGAAAGCCCCCATGTCCCCCCGTGTCCGAAGCCCGTGCCGCGTGAGCACCGAAAGGCCCGGACGCTCTGGTTCCCATTAGTCACGCAGGGGCGCCGCTTGCGGCACGGTCACGGGCATTGGTCCGGGACGAGGGTCGCAGGCCCTCTGAACGAATGGGATTCCCATGACCACTTTTGCCGACCTCGGCCTTTCGCCGAAAATCCTGAAAGCGCTGGAAAAGACCACGCTGAAGACGCCGACGCCGATCCAGGCGCAGGCCATCCCGCATATCATGCAAGGCCGCGATCTGATGGGCCTCGCGCAGACTGGCACCGGCAAGACCGCCGCCTTCGGCCTGCCGCTTCTGCACCGGCTGCTCGACATCGGCCACCCGCCGGGTCCGAAGAACGTCCGCGCGCTGATCCTTGCGCCGACCCGGGAACTGATTTCCCAGATCAAGGACAACTTCGAGGTCTTCACCAAGGGCACTGCCGTCAAAGTGACGATGGTCGTCGGCGGCGCCTCGCTCTTCAAGCAGGCGCAGGCGCTGTCCAAGGGGACCGACGTCCTTGTGGCGACCCCCGGCCGCCTGATCGACCTTCTGGAACGCGGCGACGTGAGCCTTGAGAAATGCGGTTACCTCGTCCTCGACGAGGCCGACCACATGCTGGACATGGGCTTCATCCATTCCCTGCGGAAGATCGCCAAGCACATCCCCTTGAAGCGCCAGACGCTGCTTTTCAGCGCCACCATGCCCAAGGACATCGGCGAGATCGCCGACACCTACCTGCGCGATCCGATCAAGGTGCAGGTCGCCCCGCCCGGCAAACCCGTCGAACGGATCACCCAGGGCGTCCACTACATCCCGAACGGCGACAAGGCGAAGCTGCTTGAAGAATATCTCAAGAAGCACCCCGGCGAGCAGGCCCTGGTCTTCGGCCGCACCAAGCACGGGTCCGAGAAACTGGCGAAGCTTCTGGCCACCTGGGGCTTCAAGGTCGGCTCGATCCACGGCAACAAAAGCCAGAACCAGCGCGACCGCACCCTGACCGAGTTCCGGAATGGCGAGCTTGACGTCCTCGTCGCCACCGACGTCGCCGCGCGCGGGATCGACATCCCGACCGTTCGCCATGTCTACAACTTCGACATGCCGAACGTTCCCGAGAACTACGTCCACCGCATCGGCCGCACGGCGCGGGCGGGGGCCAACGGGTCCTCGATCAGCTTCTGCGCGCCCGCCGAGATGGGCGAGTTGCAGGCGATCGAGAAGCTCTTGAAAGCGCCCCTGCCGGTTGTGGGGGGTGCTCCCTGGGCGGCGGATGTCGTCGCGGCCGCCCCGAAGCCCGGCCAGAACCGTGGCCAGCGGCCCGGCAACGGCGGGCGGCAGGGCCAGAAGCTGACCGCCAAGCCGCAAGGCCAGCGCCCGGCCAAGCCCGGCCAGGGTCGGCCCCAGGGCCAGGGCAAGCCTGGCGGACAGCGCCCGGCAAAACCGCAGGGCGGAAGCTTCGCGCCGCGCCGCGACGCGCGCTAAAGCCTAAGGGGCCGGTCCGACCGGCCCTTCAGCTTGCCTCTTCCTCAAGGTTGAGTTTCATCTCCAGCAGCACCTGCTGGATTGCCAGCGTCTCGCGCAGAAGCCGCTTGGCCTCGTTGACCGAGATCTTCCCATCCCCGATGGCCTGGTTGTACTCGGCCATCAGGATTCCGAACCGCTGCGCCAGCGCCACCACGTCATGGTTCACCCCGGTGCTGGCGGCATTCCGGCGCTCGCCGTCATAGGAAAGCGTGATCCCGCGCAGATCGGCCAGTGCGGCGGTCACATGGGGAAAGCGGCTCGACGCCTCCAGCTGGGCCACCACGTCGATCGGCATGAACCGGTCGTCATGTTCGTCGCTGTCCGAATAATACCGTCCCAAGGTCGCCTTGGACTTGCCGGTCAGTTCACAGGCCGCCTCGATCCCCACATCCTTGACCAAAGCCTCGGTGTGCTTCTTCAGATAGGACGCGACCGACATCACTTGCTCCACGAACCTTCCCCACCGTAACGCATGGGGAAACCGGCTGTTTTTTTCCCATTAATCGGATGGAAACCATTTGTCAAAGAGGTTCCGGACCATCCGGAACGTTAGTGAGTGGCCGATGTCCCCAGCATCGGTTTGGGTGGGGCCCGCCGCATCTCCCCGGCCTCGGGGTGACGGCGGTGCCGACGAAACGCGGCGGGCCCGTGTTTTCCGGTAAGCGGCATGGGCCGCTCTTGTGTGTGTAAGTGGTACGTCGGGCCGCGACCCTGCCCATCGAACGGTTCCCCAAAAAGCCGGGCCGTGCCTGCCAGCCAACAGGCTTGCAGCGCGGCCCGGTGATCGGCTAGGGGATCGCGCCATGGCCAAGCTCTACTTCCATTATTCCACGATGAACGCGGGGAAATCGACCTCGCTCTTGCAGGCGTCGCACAACTACCGCGAAGGTGGGATGCAGACCTACCTCATCACCGCGCAATTCGACAACCGCGCCGGACAGGGACGGATCGCCAGCCGCATCGGCATCGGTGAGCCCGCCGACACCTTCGGCCCCGGCGAGGACATGTTCGAAAAGCTGAAGTCGCGGTTCGAGAAGGGCCCCGTGGCCTGCGTCTTCATCGACGAAGCGCAGTTTCTGTCCAAGGACCAGGTTTGGCAACTGGCCCGCGCCGTCGATGACCTGGGCGTCCCGATCATGTGCTACGGCCTGCGCGTCGACTTCCAGGGAAACCTCTTTCCCGGCTCGGCCGCGCTTCTGGCCTGGGCGGACGAAATGCGCGAGGTGCGCACGATCTGCCATTGCGGCAAAAAGGCCACCATGGTCATCCGCCGCGGCCCGGACGGGCGCGCGCTGCGGGAAGGCGAGCAGGTCGTGATCGGCGGGAACGAGACCTACGTCAGCCTCTGCCGCCGTCACTGGCGCGAGGCGATGGGCGACTGAACGGGCTGAGGCCGGGCAATCATCACGCCCGCCAGCACGATCAGCGCCATCCCGGCCACGGCCAGCCAGGTCAGCGTTTCGCCCCAAAGGATGAACCCCCAGGCGGCCGAGGCCGGCAGGATCACGTATTCGAAGACCGACACGCGCGAGGCTTCGGCGATCTGATAGGCCTTGACGATCATCCCGACACCCAGAAGCGAGCCCGCCGCCTGAACGAAGGTCCACCACAGGAACTCGCCCGTCGGCCAGACCGGACCACGCTGCAAAAAGCCCTCGGGCCCCTCGGGCACCGTCATCGGCATCACCAGAAGGACCGCCATGCCAATCACTCCGATCACCCCAAGCATTCCGAAGAACCCGGCCAGGATCGTCTCGGGCGTCTCGCCCTCGCACCATTCCCGCGTCGCGATGTTGCCCATCGCATAAAGCGCACCCGAGATCACCGGCAACAGCGCCGCGAAGGTGGCGCCCGACAGCGCCTCGGGTCCCAGAACCATGACCACGCCGGCAAAGCCCACGACCACGGCCAGGATCTGAAGGCCCTGGATCGGGCGGCCATAGGCGAAGCGCTGGATCAACAGGACGAAGATCGGCGCCGTGAACAGCCCCGCAGCGACCTGGGCCACCGGCAGAAAGGCCAGCGCGCCGAAATAGATCACCATCGCCGCCCCGTGGATGGCCGACCGCGCCACCACCGCCTTGGGTCGCTTGGGCCAAAGCTTCAGCCCGAAAGGCACCGCCACCAGCGCGAGGATCAAGAAGGCCATCGCCGTCCGTGTGGCGTGGAACTGCCACAGCCCCGCATCCCGGGCGATGACCCGCACATAGTTGTCGGTGAAGGCGATGACCGAGGCATAGATCAACACCGCGCCAAAGGCGGCCAGGGTTCGGTTCGGCGTCTCGGTCATATGCACGTCCAGCGTAATTTTCCCGACAGGACCTGACATACGCCGCGCTTGCCAGCCCGAACGCGACCATTTGGGGCAAATCGCGGTCGCTTGCGTGCATCGGTGAACTCGGCACGGGTGGATTGTCCCCGACCGCCGGGACGGATAAGCTTGCCGCAAAACAGGCAGAGACCCCGCAGCCGATGACGGCGCTCCGAAAGTATCAACGGCTGGAATGTGGTGGCTTGTGGCGCGAGACGCCGCAGGACCAGCGCCGCGAAGTCCTCGTGCGCTTCGGCGAGGCGACGCTTGTCCTCTCCGACCCGAAAAGCGGCACTGCCATCTCGCATTGGTCCCTGCCCGCCATCGAGCGGGTGAACCGCGGCGAAGAGCCGCCCATCTTCGCCCCCGGCCCGGATGCCAGCGAAAGTCTGGAACTGACCGACCCCGACATGATCGCGGCCCTTGGCGCCGTCCGCCATGCCGTGCAGGCCGCCACGGCCAAGCCCGGCCGCCTGCGCGGCGTCCTTCTTGGCGGGGCCGCCCTGGCCGTGGTCCTGGTGGGCGTCCTCTGGCTTCCCGGTGCCCTTGTCCGCCACACCGCCTCGGTCGTGCCGCTGGCGCAGCGCGCCGATATCGGGCAGCGCGCCTTGGACGACCTGACCCGCGTGACCGGCGCGGCCTGCAACAACCAGCTTGGCCTCCAGGCCCTTGCGGCGCTGTCGGAACGGGTGTTCGGCCCGGTGGATACGCCGATCCTCTATGTGCTGCCCGAGGGGGTGGAGAACCCGCTGCACCTGCCGGGCGACGTCATCATCCTGCCCCGCCGCCTGATCGAACAGGCCAACGGCCCCGAGGCGGTTGCCGGGGCCGCGCTGGTGGAACGCCTGCGCAGCCGGACCCAGGACCCGATCATTCCCCTTCTGGATCATGCCGGCATGAAGGCCACGGTGCAGCTTCTGACCACGGCCGAACTGCCCGATACCGCGCTGGCCGGATATGGCGAGGCGCTCTTGCGGGCCCCACCCGCCGCATTGCCGCAAACCAGCATCCTGTCCGCCTTCGAGGCGGCCCAAATTCCGGCCACGCCCTATGCCCTTGCCGTCTCGCCCGAGGCGAATGCGGGGCTTGCCTCGAACGATCCCTACAAGGGCCTTGCGCCCTCGCCGCTGATCCCGGACGAAAGCTGGATCGCCATGCAGGGCATCTGCAGCGGATAGGGCGCGGCCTCAGTCTCCGGCGGTGTCGGCAGAGGCTTCGGGGATGGGTTGGACACCCACTTCCTCGACGACGGGTACCGGCCTGCCCGAGGGCGGGTTCTCGCAGTCCGGCACGCCCTGGCGCGACACCCTCGGGATCCAGACCACGTCCGCTCCGTCACCAGCGCGGACGAAGAGGCACCCCTTGCTGTCCACATACTGCAGCCCGGCGTAATCGGCCGGCGGCAGTTCGGCGGGCTCTGGCGGCTCGGCCACGGCCGGACCTGCGGCCAGCACCAGCACGATCCCCAGCGCCCGCATCATTTCGTCCCGAACATCCGGTCCCCGGCGTCGCCCAGGCCGGGCACGATGTAGCCGTGGTCGTTCAGGTGGCTGTCCACCGCCGCGGTGACGATCGGCACATCGGGATGCGCTTCCTTCATCCGGGCGATCCCTTCCGGGGCTGCCAGAAGGCAGAGGAACCGGATCTGCTTGGCTCCGGCCTTCTTCAACAGGCTGACCGCCGCCGCGCTCGAGTTCCCCGTGGCCAGCATCGGGTCCACGACGATGGCGATCCGGTCCTCCATCTTCTCGGGCAGCTTGCAGTAGTACTGCACCGGCTGCAGCGTCTCGGGGTCGCGGTAAAGCCCCACGAAACCGACCCGAGCCGCCGGGATCAGCTCCAGGATGCCGTCCAAGAGGCCATTCCCCGCCCGCAGGATCGAAACCAGCGCCAGCTTCTTCCCCTCGATGGCGGGCGCGTCCATCTCCTCCAGCGGCGTCTCGATCCGCTTCGTCGTCATCGGCAGTTCCCGCGTGACCTCGTAGGCCAGAAGCAGGCTGATCTCGCGCAAGAGCTTCCGGAACGACGCGGTCGAGGTGTCCTTCTCGCGCATCAGGGTCAGCTTGTGCTGGACCAGGGGGTGCGACACGACGGTCAGGTGATCCAGCATTTCAGGCCTCCAACAGCTTTCCGATCCTCGCCTTGGTATCGGCATCGCAAAAGGCCGCGTCAAGCGACTGCCGCGCGATCCGCCGGAATTGCCCCTCGTCCCAGTCGAACGCCTTGTGCAGCTCCTCGTACTCCCGCGCCATCGTGGTGTGGAAGAACGGCGGGTCGTCGGTCGAAACGGTGACCTTCACCCCCCGCCGGTCGAGTTCATTGATCGGATGGTCCTTGAACGTCTTGTAGATGCCCAAGGTTACGTTCGACCCCGGACAGACCTCCAGCACGATCCCCTTCTCGGCCAGCTCATCGACGAGGGCGAGGTCCTCGATCGCCCGCACCCCGTGCCCGATCCGCTCCACCTCCAGGTCCCGCACCGCATCGCGCACAGAGTCCGGCCCACCCCACTCCCCCGCATGGGCCGTCAACCGCAACCCCGCCTCCCGCGCGCAGTCGAAGGCCCAGCGGAAATCCTTGGGCGCGCCGATCTTCTCATCCCCCGCGATGCCGAAGCCCACGATCCAGTCCCCCGCCGTCTCGGCCGCGCAGATCGCCGTTTCCCGAGCCTTCTCCGGCCCGAAATGCCGGATGCAGGTGATGATCCCGCGCAGGGTGATCCCCATCTGCCGCTCTGCCTGATCCGCCGCCTCGCGCATCGCGTGAAGGTACTCCCGCCACGCGCCCACATCCCGCCCGCCACAGAAATCCGGCGACAGGAAGGTCTCGGAATAGACCACCCCCGACTTCGCCGATTCCTCCAGAACCGCCAACGTCAGCCGCGCATAATCCTCCGGGCTCTGCAGCGCCGAGGTCGCCGCCTCATAGACCTTCAGGAAATCCCAGAAGTCCCTGTACTTGTACTGACCGCGCGCATCGAACACCCCGGATATGTCCAGATGCTTCTCCTTCGCCAGTCCCGCGATGAACGCAGGAGGCGCCGCGCCCTCCAGATGCAGATGCAACTCGACCTTCGGCAATCCGCTCACGAAACGCTCCTGATTTCATCTTTGCCCAAATATCCTCTGGGGGTCCGGGGGGCGAAGCGCCCCCGGGGGCCGGTCACAGGAAACTCCGCCCCGGCCCTTGGCTCACCACTCCCAGATGCGCCGCCACGCTGGCCCCCACATCGACGAACCCGCGCAGCCCCACCTCACGCCGACCCAAGCCCCAGCCCACCACCGGCACCCGCTCCCGCGTATGCTCGGTGCCCTTAAAGGTCGGGTCGTTCCCGTGGTCCGCAGTGAAGATTGCCAGATCCCCTGGCCGCAGCTTCGCGAAGAACCGCGGCAGCCCCGCGTCGAACCACTCCAGCGCGCGCGCATAGCCCGACACGTCCCGAGGGTGACCATAAAGCGTGTCGAACTCCACGAAGTTCGCAAAGGTCAAGCTGCCCTCCTCCGCCTCCGCCCCAAGCCGGACAAGATGTTCGAAGAGGTCAGCGTCGGACTTGCCCTTGTGCAGCTTGCCAATCCCTCGCATCGAAAAGATGTCGCCGATCTTCCCGATCCCGTGCGTCGTCCGCCCCGCCCCCGCCACCCAGTCCAGAAGCGTCGGAGACGGCGGTTCGATGGCGAAATCCTTCCGGTTCGAGGTCCGCTTGAAGTTCCCCGGCCCCCCCGTGAACGGCCGCGCGATGACCCGCCCGACCTTCCGCGCATGCAGCATCGGGGCCAGGTCCTTGCACAGCTTCAACAGCCGCTCCAGCCCGAAGGCCTCTTCATGGCAAGCGATCTGGAACACGCTGTCTGCGCTGGTATAGCAGATCGGCCAGCCCGTCCGCAGATGCTCCTCGCAATGCTCTGCGATGATCGGCACACCCGAGGCATGGCAGTTCCCCAAAATCCCCTCAGTCCCCGCCAGTCGGCAAACCTCGGCCACGATGTCAGCCGGGAACGCCGGCACCGTGTCCGGAAAATAAGTCCAGTCCCAGGGCACCGGCACCCCTGCCAGCTCCCAATGCCCGGACGGAGTATCCTTGCCCCGCGACACCTCCTCTGCCGCGCCCCACAGCCCCTCCGGCACCGCCTCCAGCCCCGGCGTCGCCGAACCGGAGGCCAGCCGGATCGCCGCCCCCAGCCCCAGCCGGTCCAGGTTCCGCATCTTCAGCGGACCCGACCGCCCGACCTCCGCCCGCCCCTCGGCACAGGCCGCCGCGATATGGCCCAGAGTGTTCGACCCTTCGTCCCCGAAGGCCGCCGCGTCCGGCGCGCCGCCGCAGCCGACCGAGTCCATCACGATCAGGAACGCGCGGGCCATCAGGTTATCCTCTTCTGGATCAGAGCCGGTTCGTCGGGAACCTCGGGCACGATCCGATAGGCCGCCTGAACGACCTGCACGGCGGCCCGCGCGGCATCCTCGGTCACCGCATGGACCATCGCCAACGGCACGCCCTCGCCCGTCTCCTCGCCGACGCCCGCAAGGTCCGACAGCCCGACCGAGGGGTTCACCTTGTCCCCCTCGCGCAACCGCCCTCCGCCCAGATGCACCACGGCCAGGCCCAGCGCCTCGCCGTCGATCGAGGCGACGAACCCGTCCTTCGGCGCGGGCACCTCCATCATCACCGCGGCCGAGGGCAGGCGGTCCGGCCAGCGCTCCACAAAATCCGCGGGTCCCCCCTGCGCCACGACCATGCGCCCGAAACACTCTGCCGCCGCACCCGATTCGAGCGCCTGCGCGATCCGCCCCTCGCCATCCGCCGCGTCCGACGCGAGCCCCGCCAGCGCCAGCACCTCACCGCCCAGCGCCACCGTCACGTCCCACAAGGCCGCGTTGACAGAGGTCCCGGTCAGCGTCTCCATAACCTCTATCACCTCCAGCGCATTACCCGCCGCCGTGGCCAGCGGCTGCGACATGTCGGTGATCAGCGCCGAAGTCATGCACCCCGCCCCCTGCGCCGTCTTGACCAGCGACCGGGCCAAGGCCTCCGCCTGCTCCGCCGTCTTCATGAACGCGCCCGAGCCGCACTTGACGTCCAGCACCAGCGCCTCCAGCCCCGCCGCCAGCTTCTTCGACAGGATCGAGGCGGTGATCAGGTCGATCGACTCCACCGTCGCCGAGACATCGCGGATCGCATAAAGCCGCCGGTCCGCTGGGGCCAAATCCGCCGAAGCCGCCACGATAGCGCACTTCACCTCGGCCATCTGCTTGCGCAGCGCCGCCTCGTTCAGCCCCGTCCGGAACCCCGGGATCGCCTCCAGCTTGTCCAACGTCCCCCCGGTATGCCCCAACCCGCGGCCGGAGATCATCGGCACATAGGCCCCGCAACAGGCCAGCGCCGGGGCCAAGAGGAGCGAGGTGCAATCCCCGATCCCCCCCGTCGAATGCTTATCCACCACCGGGCCGGGCAGGACCCACTCCAGCACCTTGCCGCTGTCGCGCATCCCCCGCGTCAGCGCGACCCGCCCTTCCTCCGATAGCCCCTTCAGAAGAACCGCCATCGCAAAGGCGCCCGCCTGCGCGTCCGTCACCGCGCCCGAGGCCAACCCGGAAGCAAACCACCGCAACTCCTCGACCGAGGGCTGCCCCCCGTCGCGGATCTTCGCGATCACCGCCCGCGCGTCGGTCACGTCCGTTCCATATGCGCGGCGGTGAAGACGCCGGGCAGAAGCTCGGCCACCGTCATCACCTTCTGCTTTCCGTCCGTGGTGCAGAGGGTGACGCGCACGTCCTGCCCCGCGAACTCGGCGATCTTCTGGCGGCAGCCGCCACAGGGCGGCACCGGATCCGGGCTGTCGGCGATCACGCAGACCTCGGCGATCTGCGTGTCCCCCGCCGCAATCATCGCCGCGATGGCCCCGGCCTCGGCACAAGTCCCTTCCGGGTAGGCCACGTTCTCGACATTGCAGCCGACATGCACCGCGCCAGAGGTCGACCGCAACGCCGCCCCCACCTTGAACCGCGAATAGGGCGCATAGGCCCGCTCCCGCACTGCGGTTGCCGCTTCCAGTAGCGTCATGGCGCTCTCCTTGACCATTTGGTCAGAGTGTGATGCCGCGCCGCGCTTTTCGCAAGCACCGCTCGTCGTGCGCCTTCGGCTTCTCCTCGCCGACCTCCCGACGAGAAGCGAAGCGCACGAGGAGGCGCTACCTTTGGACTACCCGCGTCTCCGGATTGCCCGGCAGCGTCACTTCCAGCAACTCCAGGTCCGCCGTCGCCTCCGCATACCGCGTCGCCATGCCGGGAGGGATGACGAAGGCATCGCCCGGCGACAGGCGGAACGGCTCCTTCCCCTCGCCGTCCAGCGTCATCCCGCCCTGCATGACAAAGGTGAACAGAATGTCCCCCTCATGCACCGTCCAGGGCGCTTCCCCCACCGGCCGCGCCACCATGACCGAGGCCACGCCCTTCGTCGCCGCCATGATCCCGGTATCCCGCGCCTCGAAGCCCGGGATGCGGAAGGGCTTGAACACCCCGTCCTTCCCGATGTCATGCACGAACCGCTGCCCGTCCCACTCCCGCTCAGGCCGGTAGTGCGGCGTGGGGAGCGTCATCTCGTGGTCGATCTCGGTCACATGCTCGGCCGGCACGCCGATCTCCACCACCTGCACGCCCTCGGAATGCAGCACTTTGTGGCGGATGCCCGGCGGCTGGATGAAGCAGTCCCCGGCATGGATGCGGCGGATACCGCCTTGATCTTCATAGAGAACATCCACCCAGCCCGCGACGCAGAAGATCAGCTGGAAGCCCACCTTGTGGTAATGCACCATGTCCGGCACCGGACCATCGGGCACGCGGATGTGGCTCGCGATCATCGCCCCGCCGAGGCGCGTGGGCACCAGGTCGCGATACTCCATCCCCGCCCGCCCGATCACCCAGGGCGCCTGGTCGGCCAGCCGCCGCACCACGAAGGCATGCTCCGTCGCGGGCGTCACCACGGGCGGGTTCAGCTCATCCACCTCCACCCGCGTCCCGTTCGGGGCCACCAGCGACTTCGCCCCGCCCGCAAACCCCGGATCATCCGTCAGGATGCGCAACGTGCCCGGGGCCTCGCTCGCCCCCTTCTCGATCCGCAGCCGCACCCCATGCCCCGACAGCACCGCCACCGACGGATTGTCGGCCGGAAAGATCATGTCCAGCCGAAAGCCCAGCGTCTTCGTGTAGAACGGCAGGTCGTCCCGCAGTTCTTGCGTCGGCAGCCGGATCTCGGCGCGGATCTCTTGCGTCATGGTGTCTCCTCAAGGCGGTGGTAGGCGGTTTCGGCGTCGTAGATGAAGCGCAGCATCAGGTCAGAGGCCCTCGGCCCGTCCTGCGCCGCAAAAGCATCGAGCAGGGCCTGCAGCCCAGCGATGATCGTGCGCCGAGCCGCCGGGTCCGGCAGGGTCGCAAAGCGCACCGACTGCACCTGCCCGGAATAGCGCTGGATGGCATTCCGTAGCTCCCCGTTCCGCACCGCCCCCAGCCAGGCATTGCGGAACGCCTCGGACCCGCGATGGAAGGCCGCCACGTCGGCCCCCGCCGCCTCGGCCACGTCCAGCCCGGCCCGCATCGCCTCCAGGTCCCCGTCAGACCGATCCCGAGCCACGCAGGCCACCGCGTGCGGCTCCAGCAACCGACGCAGCACGAAGACCTCGGCGATCCGCTCCGGCGACAGGTTCGGCAGGGCGAACCCCCGGCTGGTGCTTTCCAGATAGCCCTCGCTGACCAGTTGCATCAGCGCCTCGCGCACGGGCATCCGGCTAACCCCCATCTCCTCGGCAATCGCATGGTCGACAAGTCGCGCCTCCGGCCCCACCTCGCCGCGCAGCAGGCGCAGGCGGAGGGCCTCATGGATGCGGGTACGGTGGCTGGTCCGGGACATGAAGGGAAGAAGTATACAGTTTCCGCCTCATGTCCAGCCTATCCGGCCCAAATCCGCCAAAACAGCCCGCAAGCAGTATACTCCCATAAATGCTAGCGCCATCACTTGCTTGCAAAGCCGAAAAGCGCTTGCGGGATTTCCACGATTTCCATAACCCGCAATTGCAGGCATGGTGGCTCCCGCAAGGCCGGCCACCAACCAATAAAACCGGCTCACAAGAGATGGTTCAACGTTAAACCATCTTCAGGAGGGGACAGATGGACGACCGGCAGGACGAGGCGAAACAGGCGGCACGGCAGGCGGCGCTGGACTATCACGAGTTTCCAAAGCCCGGAAAACTGGAAATCCGCGCGACGAAACCGCTCGCCAACGGCCGCGACCTCGCCCGCGCCTATTCCCCCGGCGTGGCCGAGGCCTGCCTGGAGATCAAGGCCGACCCATCGACCGCCTCCCGCTACACCTCCAAGGGCAATCTCGTCGCCGTCATCTCGAACGGCACCGCCGTCCTTGGCCTTGGCAACATCGGCGCACTGGCCTCCAAGCCCGTCATGGAAGGCAAGGCCGTCCTCTTCAAGAAATTCGCGAACATCGACTGCTTCGACATCGAGGTGAACGAACCCGACCCGGTCAAACTGGCCGAGATCGTCTGCGCGCTGGAACCCTCTTTCGGCGCGGTGAACCTTGAGGACATCAAGGCCCCCGACTGCTTCATCGTCGAGAAGCTGTGCCGCGAGCGGATGAACATTCCCGTCTTCCACGACGACCAGCACGGCACCGCCATCGTCGTCGGCGCAGCGGCCACCAACGCGATGATCGTCGCGGGCAAGACATTCGGCGACATCAAGGTCGTCTCTACCGGCGGGGGTGCTGCCGGCATCGCCTGTCTGGAAATGCTGGTGAAGCTGGGCGTGAAACGCGAGAACGTCTGGCTCTGCGACCTCGAAGGCCTCGTCTACCACGGCCGGGCCGAGCAGATGACGCAGCAGAAGGCCGCCTTCGCGCAAGGCGACAAACCCGCCACCCTCGCCGACGTCATCCAGGGCGCGGACCTTTTCCTCGGCCTCTCCGGCCCCGGCGTTCTGACCCCGGCAATGGTCCAGACCATGGCCCCGAACCCGATCATCTTCGCGTTGGCCAACCCCACGCCTGAAATCCTGCCGGACGAGGCCCGCAAGGTCGCCCCCGGCGCGATCATCGCCACCGGGCGCTCGGACTTCCCGAACCAGGTCAACAACGTCCTCTGCTTCCCCTTCATCTTCCGCGGCGCCCTCGACGTCGGCGCGACCGAGATCAACGACGCGATGGAGATCGCCTGCATCGAAGGCATCGCCGCCCTTGCCCGCGCCACGACCTCCGCCGAAGCCGCCGCCGCCTACCGAGGCGAGACGCTCTCCTTCGGCCCCGACTACCTGATCCCGAAACCCTTCGACCCCCGCCTCATCGGCGTGGTCGCCTCCGCCGTCGCCAAGGCCGCAATGGAAACCGGTGTCGCCACCCGGCCGCTTGCCGACCTTGACGCCTACAAGCGCAACCTCGACGGCTCGGTCTTCAAATCCGCCCTCCTGATGCGCCCCGTGTTCGAGGCCTCGAAGATGGCCGCCCGCCGCATCGTCTTTGCGGAAGGCGAGGATGAACGCGTCCTCCGCGCCGCCAACGCGATGCTGGAAGAGACGAACGACCAGCCCATCCTCATCGGCCGCCCCGAGGTGGTCGAGGCCCGCTGCGAACGCTTCGGCCTGCCGATCCGCCCGGGCCGCGACTTCCACCTGGTGAACCCGGAAAACGACCACCGCTACCGCGACTACTGGGGCACCTACCACGAGCTGATGGCCCGCCGCGGCGTCACCCCGGACACCGCGCGTGCCGTGATGCGCACCAACACCACCGCGATCGGCGCGATCATGGTCCACCGGGACGAGGCCGACAGCATGATCTGCGGCACCTTCGGCCAGTTCAACTGGCACCTCGGCTACGTCCGCCAGATCCTGGCGCGGAACGGTCTGCACCCCGTAGCGGCCCTCAGCCTCATGATCCTGGAAGACGGCCCGCTCTTCATCGCCGACACCCATGTCCACCCCGAACCCACGCCGCAGCAGATCATGGAGACGGTCATCGGCGCCGCCCGCCACGTCCGCCGCTTCGGCCTTGCGCCCAAGATCGCGCTCTGCACCCAGTCGCAGTTCGGCAACATGGACACCGCCTCCGCCCGCCGGATGCGCGACGCGTTGGAGATGCTGGACCAGCGCGAGCCCGACTTCGCCTATGAGGGCGAGATGAACATCGACGCGGCCCTTGACCAGTCGATCCGCGACCGTCTCCTGCCCGGCAGCCGCTACGAAGGCGCCGCGAACGTCCTCGTCTTCGCCTCTTCCGAAGTCGCCTCGGGCGTCCGCAACATCCTGAAGGTCAAAGCGGGGGGCCTGGAGGTCGGGCCGATCCTGATGGGCATGGGCAACAAGGCCCACGTCGTCACTCCGGCGATCACCGCGCGCGGGTTGCTGAACATGTCGGCCATCGCCGGGACGCCCGTCGCGCATTACGGCTGATCAAAGGATACGCCCGTCTCACTTTTGCGAGACTGCTGTCAAACGACCAGCCCCTCTAGGATCGCGCGGCTGACGCTGCGCCAACGCGCCTTCCTGGAGATGATGATGACCTGTGCCCGACTTGCGGCAAGCCTTGCCCTTTTGACCCTGACTTCCCTGCCCGCCCTGGCAGGCGGCCCCATTGCGACTGCGACCGAAGCCCCGGTCGCCGTTGCCGCCGAGGCACCGAAACCGGCGGATCCCTGGACCGGCCCCTGGGCTGCCTTCACGCTTGGTTCGGGGCGCACCACCTACGACATCACCGGAACGGCCGGAGTGCCCGGCATTCCCGTTCCCGTCCTTGGCCTCGACCTTCCCGACTTTGGCGGCAAAGGCGGAACCGCGGGCGTGGAGATCGGCTACAGCAAGCGCTTCGGCGACAACCTTGTTCTCGGCCTTCAGGTCGGGCGCTCCAATGCGGCCATCGACACCGATGCCGCGCTCGACCTTGGCTTCATCCTGCCTCTGGACCTGTCCTACCGCTACCGCGCCAGCAGCATGACTTCGGTTCTTGGCCAGATCGGCTATCTCGTGAACGACAAGAGCATGGTCTTCGCGCTGGCCGGCGTGACCCGCGCTAAGTTCGACGGCACTCTCACCAGCAACGGGTTCGCTGGGCTTGACTACGGCCTGTCGCTGCAGGGACTGACGCTCGGCGCCGGGATCGAGACCAGGGTCACCGACAAGGTTTCGCTGCGTCTTGACTACCGCGTGACCAACTTCCCGGACCGCGAGCTCTTCGACGGCTTCATCGGCCCGGTGGCCGCCGAGGTCGGGCTTGAATCCAGCATGCAGACGGTCAACGCCGCCGTGGTCATGCGCTTCTAGATCCGGTCGGGCGGGGCCTCCCCCGCCCACCTTTCCGGCTCGGGCGCGGGAATCATCCGGTCGCGCCACCCGTCGCTTTGCAAACCCGCCCGCTGCCGCAACCCCGGCTTTTCCCCGAACTGAACTTTGCAAAATTCTGCCCAGCTTGATCGCAAATCCTGCAAATAAGTCGCACCCTGCTACCGGTAACACCGTTGCGCGGACCGCATCCCATCGCATACGAACCTCTCAGAGCATCAGCGGGGGGAGATCGCGATGAGCTACGCACAGGTCTACGGCCAGTGGCAGCAGGACCCGGAGGGCTTCTGGCTTTCCGCCGCCAACGGAATCGACTGGGTGAAGAAACCCACGAAAGCCCTCAACGCCGACCGCGCACCCCTTTATGAATGGTTCACCGACGCCGAGGTGAACACCTGCTGGAACGCCGTCGACCGCCACGTCATCGCCGGGCGTGGCAAGCAGCCGGCCATCATCCACGACAGCCCGGTCACCGGGACCAAGCACGTCATCACCTACGCCGAGCTTCAGGACCGCGTCGCCCGCCTTGCCGGGGCGCTCAAGGCCAAGGGCATCGCCAAAGGCGACCGCGTCATCATCTACATGCCGATGGTCCCCGAGGCGCTGGAGGCGATGCTCGCCTGCGGCCGGATCGGCGCGATCCACTCGGTCGTCTTCGGCGGCTTCGCCGCACATGAACTTGCCGTCCGCATCGACGACTGCACACCGAAGGCGATCATTGCGGCCAGCTGCGGCATCGAACCCAGCCGCGTCGTGCACTACAAACCCCTCCTCGACGCCGCCATCGAGCAAGCCACCCACAAGCCCGACTTCTGCGTGATCTTCCAACGCGAGCAGGAGGTCGCCAAGCTCACCCCCGGCCGCGATGTCGCCTGGCACGAATTCCAGTACGGCGTCACCCCCGCCGACTGCACGCCCGTAGAGGGCAACCACCCGGCCTATATCCTCTACACCTCCGGCACGACGGGCGCGCCCAAGGGCGTCGTCCGCCCGACCGCCGGGCATCTGGTGGCACTGAACTGGACCATGCGCGCGATCTACAACTGCGGCGCGGGGGATGTGTTCTGGGCCGCCTCTGACGTGGGCTGGGTCGTCGGCCATAGCTACATCTGCTACGCCCCCCTGATCGCCGGTTGCACCACCGTGGTCTACGAAGGCAAACCCGTCGGCACCCCCGACGCCGCCGCCTTCTGGCGCGTGATCAACGAACACAAGGTCCGCAGCTTCTTCACCGCCCCCACGGCCCTTCGCGCCATCAAGCGCGACGACCCCGAGGGGAAACTGGTCCCCAAACTCCCCACCCTCCAGGCTCTCTACCTGGCAGGGGAACGCGCCGACCCCGACACGATCCACTGGGCGCAAAACCACCTGAAGGTCCCGGTCATCGATCACTGGTGGCAGACCGAAACCGGCTACGCCATCGCCGCGAACCCGCTGGGGATCGAACACCTGCCGGTCAAGATCGGCTCCCCTTCCGTCCCCATGCCCGGCTACGATGTCCAGGTCCTCGACGAAGGCGGCCACCCGGTCAGCCCCGGCACCCTGGGCGCCATTGCGGTGAAACTGCCCCTGCCCCCCGGCACGCTTCCCACGCTCTGGAACGCCGAGGACCGCTTCCGCAAGAGCTACCTCAACCACTTCCCCGGCTATTACGAGACCGGCGACGCCGGGTACATCGACGCCGACGGCTACCTCTACATCATGGCCCGCACCGATGATGTCATCAACGTCGCGGGCCACCGCCTGTCCACCGGCGCGATGGAGGAAGTCCTCGCCTCCCACAAGGACGTCGCCGAATGCGCCGTGATCGGCGTGGCCGACGACCTCAAGGGCCAGTCGCCCCTGGGCTTCCTTTGCCTGAACAAGGGGTCCACCCGGCCACATGCCGAGGTCGTCAAGGAATGCGTGCAACTCGTCCGCGACCAGATCGGCCCCGTCGCCGACTTTAAGCGCGCCGTGGTGGTGGACCGACTGCCCAAGACCCGATCCGGCAAGATCCTGCGCGGCACGATGGTCAAGATCGCCGACGGCTCGCCCTGGAAGATGCCTGCCACCATCGACGACCCCGCGATCCTGGATGAGATCACGGTCGCGCTGCAAAGCCTGGGCCTCGCCAAGGGCTGACGCGGCACTGGACAGACGGCACGCAGTCGGGCAATCTTTGCATTATGCAAAGTTTGCTGTTGCCGCGCGCCCGATGACTCGACCTGACAGGATGCAGACAGACCCCCGGGCCGGGGCGCTGGCCGATTTGCGCCGGGCAATCCAGGCGCTTCGCCCGCATCTCGACACGCCGGGCGATCAGGCCGAGCTTGCTCTGATCGAGGACGCCGCCCTTCGGCTGGCCCAGCCCGTCGCGCCGCCCGCCCTGGGCATTGCCGATTTCGACCCCTCCCGCCTTGCCACCCTGTTGCAGATCACCGGGCCGGCCCTGGCCGCCGAGCTTCTGGCCCGCTTGACCGAGGACCTGACGACGACCCAGGACCTTCTGGCCGCGGGCAGCCAGACCGGCGACTGGAAGCGCCTGCGCGAAGGCAGCCACGTGCTGATTTCGCTCTCCGGCTCGGTGGGCGCGCTGTCGCTGCAGACCATGTCGGAAACGCTGAACGCCATCGCTCATGCCCAGGACGCGACCGCCCTCGCTGCCCTGATGGCACCGCTCGACGCCGAACTTTCCGCCCTGATCCGCCTCATCCGCGCCACCCGCGCTCCGACCGGGACCGCCGAATGAAGTCCTCCACCGCACTTACGCGCCCTGCTGTCCTTCTGGTCGAGGACACGATGTCGCTGCAGATGGTCTATCGCTCCATCCTCGCCACCTCGGGCCACCGCGTCGCTGTCGCCTCCACCGCAGCCGAAGGGTTGGAACAGTTCCGCACCCACAGGCCGATGGTGGTGCTGCTTGACCTGATGCTGCCCGACCGCGACGGGCTCGAGGTGATGCAGGACATCCAGTCGATCCAGCCCGAGACCCGGGTCATCGCGATCACCGCCAACGGCTCGGTCAACCGCGCGGTCGAGGCGATGCGGGCGGGCGCCCATGACTTCCTGGTCAAGCCCTTCGACGAAGGCCGCCTCCTGTCGGCAGTCCAGAACGCCCTGGCGGAAGCGGGCCCCCGCGATGCGCTCCGGCCCTCCGGCCCCTCCGGTCCCAGCGTCACACGCAAGGCGGATCCCGCCCAGATGGCCGAAAGCTCGGGCTTCATCGGCTCGTCCGAGGCGATGGCCCGCATCCACGGCACCATCGCATCCGTCGCGCGCTCGATGGCCACGGTGTTCATCACCGGGGAAAGCGGCACCGGGAAGGAACTCTGCGCCCTGGCCGTCCACGCCAACTCCAACCGCGCCGCCGGCCCCTTCATCGCGCTGAACTGCGGCGCGATCCCGCAGGATCTGCTGGAATCCGAGGTGTTCGGCCACATGAAGGGCAGCTTCACCGGCGCGATTTCGGACAAGCAGGGCGCGGCGACGGCGGCCGACGGGGGCACCCTCTTCCTCGACGAGATCTGCGAGATGGCCCCCGCACTTCAGACCAAGCTCCTGCGGTTCCTGCAGACCTCCACCGTCCAGCCCGTCGGCGCAACCCGCCCCCGCAAGGTCAACGTCCGCATCGTCTGCGCCACGAACCGCGACCCGCTCGATGCCGTCCGCCGCGGCCATTTCCGTGAGGACCTCTACTACCGCCTCTACGTCGTCCCGATCCACATGCCGCCCTTGCGCGACCGCGGCCAGGACATCATCGAGATCGCCGAGGCCGCCCTTGCCCGCTTCGCCCAGGAAGAGGGGCGCACCTTCCACGGCCTCGACCCCGCCGTGCGCAACCTGATGCTGTCGCTGCCATGGCCTGGCAACGTCCGCCAGCTTCTGAACGTGATGCGCAACGTCGTCGTGCTGAACCAGGGCGGCTGGGTCACGCCCGAGATGCTGCCCCCCGGCCTCGCCGACGAGGGCCGCCCGGCAGAAGCTCCGCCCCTCCCGCTGGCAGGCCCAGAGGCGGTCGGCCTGGACAGCCTGCTTGGCCTGCCCCTGGCCGAGGCCGAACGCCGCCTGATCGAGGCGACGCTGGCCCAGTATGGCGGATCCATCCCCAAGGCCGCGCGTGTCCTCGACGTCTCGCCCTCCACTCTCTACCGCAAGATCGAGGCCTGGGGCGCCAAGGCAAGCTGACCGCTCTTCCTTGCGGCGTCACGCCACCTAGACGAACTGCTCGCCGATCAGCCGCTCCTCCAGCCCATGCCCCGGATCGAAGAGCAGCCGGTGCTGCACGCTCTCGTCCGACCGCACCTCGACGCTGACCACATCCTTCACCGACGAACGGCTGTCCGCATCCGCCATCACCGGCCGCTTCTCGCCCTCGACCACATCGATGCGCACCACCGCCGCCTTGGGCAACAGGGCCCCCCGCCAGCGCCGGGGCCGGAAGGCCGACATCGCCGTCAGCGCCAGCACGTCCGACCCGATGGGCAGGATCGGCCCGTGGGCCGAATAGTTGTAGGCCGTCGACCCCGCCGGCGTCGCCACCAGCGCCCCGTCGCAGACCAGCTCCTCCAGCCGCACGCGCCCGTCGATCGACACCCGCAGCTTCGCCGCCTGCGGCCCCTGGCGTAGCAGCGAAACCTCGTTGATCGCCAGCGCCTCCGTCACCTTGCCCTTCACGTTCTCCGCCCGCATCGCCAGCGGGTTGATCACAGTCTCCTCCGCCGCCGCCAGCCGCGCGGGCAGATCCTCCAGCGCATAGGCGTTCATCAGGAACCCGATCGTCCCGCAGTTCATCCCATAGACCGGCAACCGCCGCCCATGCGCCGCGTGCAGCGTCTGCAGCATGAACCCGTCGCCGCCCAGCGCCACGATCACCTCGGCCCGCCGCGCGTCGGCCTGTCCATAGGCCGCCGTCAGCGCCTGGAAGGCCGCCACCGCCGCCGGCGCTTTCGAGGCCGTGAACCGGATCTTCGTCATGGGGTCTCCCTTCCGCGCCAGTCTTGGCCGCACCGCCCACATTCCGCAAGGTCGCTTTATTTCGCCCGGCTCCCCGAACAGGTCGCATTCCTGCCTTTCCCGACGCCCGCGACTGCTCTACATAGCCCGCAACTTTCACCATGAGGGCAGAACGATGAACGCTTCCCACCGCGACACCGGTTTCTTCACCGAACCCCTGTCCTCGCGCGACCCCGAGCTGTTCGGGGCGGTGACGCAGGAGCTTGGCCGCCAGCGGCATGAGATCGAGCTGATCGCCAGCGAGAACATCGTCTCCCGCGCCGTGATGGAAGCCCAGGGCTCCGTCATGACCAACAAGTATGCCGAGGGCTACCCGGGCAAGCGCTACTACGGCGGCTGCCAGTTCGTCGACGTGGCGGAAAACCTCGCCATCGACCGGGCCTGCAAGCTCTTCGGCTGCTCTTTCGCCAACGTCCAGCCGAACTCCGGCTCCCAGGCGAACCAGGGCGTGTTCCAGGCGCTCCTGAAGCCCGGCGACACCATCCTTGGCATGTCGCTCGACGCAGGCGGCCACCTGACCCACGGCGCGGCCCCGAACCAGTCGGGCAAGTGGTTCCACGCTGTCCAGTACGGCGTCCGCAAGCAGGACCTGGAGCTGAACTACGACCAGGTCCAGGAACTGGCCACCGAACACAAGCCGAAGCTGATCATCGCCGGCGGCTCGGCCATCCCGCGCGTGATCGACTTCAAGCGCATGCGCGAGATCGCTGACTCCGTCGGCGCCTACCTCCTCGTCGACATGGCCCACTTCGCGGGCCTCGTCGCGGCTGGCCTCTACCCGAGCCCCTTCCCGCACGCCCATGTCGCCACCACCACGACCCACAAGACCCTGCGCGGCCCGCGCGGCGGGATGATCCTCACGAACGACGAGGACATCGCCAAGAAGGTCAACTCGGCCATCTTCCCGGGCATCCAGGGCGGCCCCCTCATGCACGTGATCGCCGCCAAGGCCGTGGCCTTCGGCGAGGCGCTGCGGCCGGAGTTCAAGACCTACCAGGCCCAGGTCATCAAGAACGCCCAGGCGCTGGCGGATGAACTCATGAAGGGCGGCCTCGACATCGTCACCGGCGGCACCGACACGCATCTGATGCTGGTGGACCTGCGCCCGAAGGGCGTGAAAGGGAACGCCACCGAGAAGGCCCTCGGCCGCGCCCACATCACCTGCAACAAGAACGGCATCCCCTTCGATACCGAAAAGCCCACGATCACCTCGGGCGTCCGCCTCGGCACCCCCGCCGGCACCACCCGCGGCTTCGGTGAGCCCGAATTCCGCCAGATCGCCCGCTGGATCATCGAGGTCGTCGACGGCCTTGCGAAGAACGGCGAGGACGGCAACGCCGCCGTCGAGGCCAAGGTCAAGGCCGAGGTCGAGGCGCTCTGCAAGAGCTTCCCGATCTATCCGGACCTCTGAGGCCCGAACCTCTTTCAAGATGGCTCCGTGCTGACCCGGCGCGGAGCCTTTTTCATTCGGCCGACCCCATCCTTTCACCTGGCACCAAATATCCCCGCCGGAGGCATCGCCGAGCCGTTTTGCGTCCTTCACGCAAAACGGCGAGACAAAAGGCTCGCGCCGCCAGGCGCTCATTTCGAAAAGCGACCGTCCAGGGGTCGGAGATCCCTCACCTTGACGCAGGCGCCGCCTCCCGGTCTCATCCGCTGAAACCGAAGGGCCGCATGACCACCCGCGACACCCGTACCCTCGAACACCGCATGGGCGACTGGGCCCGCGCCCGCCTGCCTTTTGCCGTGGCGGAACTGGTGATGTTCGTCCTGAAACAGGGCTGGGCCTGCCTTTTCGGCGGCCTTCTCCTCGCCGCCATCATCGGCACGAAACTCGTCTGGCAACCCGACTGGCCGCTCCACCGCTACGACGCGCTTTTCCTCTTCGCCGTCGCCACCCAGGTCATCTTCCTCTGGCGCAAGCTCGAAACCTGGGAGGAAGCCCGCGTGATCCTCCTTTTCCACCTCACCGGCACGGCGATGGAGTGGTTCAAGGTCCACGCCGGCTCCTGGGCCTACCCCGAGCCCGGGATCTTCAAGCTGATGGGCGTGCCGCTCTTCTCGGGCTTCATGTACGCGGCCGTCGGCAGCTACATGGCCCGCGTGATCCGCGTCTTCGACATGCGCTTCGCGCCCTATCCCGCCTTTCCCCTCACCGTGGCCCTGGCGGTGGCGATCTACGTCAACTTCTTCGCCCACCATTTCCTGCCCGACATCCGGCTTGCGCTCTTCGTGGCCACCGTGGCGCTTTACTGGCGGACGCGGATCTGGTTCCGCATCCACGACCGGCACTGGTGGATGCCGCTGCCCGTCGCGGCCCTCCTGTCCGCCTTGGCGCTCTGGGTGGCCGAGAACGTGGGCACGGCGACGGGCACCTGGCTCTATTCGGGCCAGGTAACGGGAGAGCTGGTCAGCCTCGCCAAACTCGGGTCCTGGTATCTTCTGCTCTATGTCGCCTTCGTCACGGTGACGCTTGTGACCCGCAAGGCGCTCAGCCGCGATCCCGTGGACCTTGGGCGCGCGGGCGACATGCTTGCCAAATGGTAAACGGATTCGGTCAAGTACCTGATACGCAACGTGAATCAGAAATTGTCCACGGTGGACAGGTGCTAGAAGTACCCGCGCCAGACCAGGAAGCCCAGGACCGCCACAGCCAGAACCAGCACCCCGAACCCGACCGAGCCGAGCACGCCCGCAAAAAGCTCCCGCCGCCGGTTCGCCGGCTCGATCCCGATCAGGTGCTTCACGCAGATATCATAGGCCTCGGTCACCTCGGCCATGTCGATCTGGTTCAACAACTTCGGATTCTGCGCCCGGTGCGCCGAGGTCGCCAGAAGCCGCCCGCTGTCGCGGACCTTCTTCGGCAGCGACCGCCCCGCCCGCTTCATCTTGGCCGACAGGTCGCGCCCGCCCAGCCCCAGCCTCTCTTCCAGAAGCTGCGCCACCCGATCCGCCATCTGCTGGATCGTCACCGCACTCATCGCGCCACCCCCTCGAGACTCTGAGCGATGAACCTAGAAGCGATTCAGGGCATGTTCAACCGCTCTGGCCTGATCCCGCCGACGAAGGTATCAAGAGCCATGCTCGCCACGATCCGCCACCCCGCCAGCGCCACCGCCGCGGCGCCGATCCTTCTCATCGCTCACGGCCTTTACGGGTCGGGCCGGAACTGGGGCGTGATCGCGCGTCGCCTCGCCGACCGGCGCGAGGTGGTGGCCGTCGACATGCGCAACCACGGCGACAGCCCGCGTTTTCCGACCCACAGCTATCCCGAGATGGCCGCCGACCTGGCCGAGGTGATCGAGACGCTCGGCGCCCCGGTGGACCTTCTCGGCCATTCGATGGGAGGGAAGGCCGCGATGGAGCTTGCCCTCACGCGGCCTGACCTGCTCCGTCGCCTGGTGGTCGCCGACATCGCCCCCGTCGCCTATACCCACGACCAGACCCGCAACGCCCGCGCGATGGCCGACCTGGACCTGTCCCGCATCGCCACCCGGGCCGAGGCCGACGCGGCCCTGTCGGCCACCATCGACGACCCCGCTCTCCGCGCCTTCTTCCTGCAATCCCTCGACCTCCGCCACAAGCCGCCGCGCTGGAAGCTGAACCTTGAGGTGCTGGAGGCCGAAATGCCGAAGATCGTCGGCTGGCCGGGCACCAAAAGCAGCTTCGACCATCCCACCCTGTTCCTGACCGGGTCCGAAAGCCACTACGTCCGCCCCGAACACCGCGAGACGATCCGCGCGCTCTTCCCCAAGGCACGCTTCGCGAAGATCCCCGGGGCCGGCCACTGGCTCCACGCGGAAAAGCCGCGCGAGTTCGAGGAAACCGTCCGCGTCTTCCTGGAAGCCTAGTCGATCTGCCGTGCGACGGCCCAGGCCACCGGAAGCGCCAGCACCGCCCCCACCGCCGCCGCGATCAGGATCGGCCACAGCGTGCCGTAGCCCGCCGTCAGGACGGCGATCACGCCGGTCCCCGCCATGGCGGTCGCAATCATCGAATAGAGAATCATCGTCAGGCGCATCGGACGTCCCTCCGTCGCAGGTCCTGCGCAATTCTCCCAGATTTCGCCGTCGCGCGCCTTGATCCGCATCAAGAAAGCGCTTCCAGGCGGACGAGGCAGCGCCTCAGGCACGCTCCAGGATCGAACGCAGCGTGGCGTCCGGCAAGGTTACCGGGTTGCCCTTCATCGAGGATGCGCCCTTGGCGGCCTCGACGATCTCGGCGTGCCGGTCTTCGGTCACCCCCAGCGCGACAAGGCCAGACAGCCCCTCCGCCCAGGCCCAGGCCTGCAGCGCGGCGGGTGCCTCGGCCGCAGTGGAGCCAAGCGCAGAGGCGAGCGTCGCGCAGACCTCGTCCAGCCGTGCCCGGTCGGTGCCTGTCGCCGCTTCCCGGTTTGCCGACAGGACGGGACCCAGAAGAGCGCCACAGATTGCCCCGTGGGCGGCCCCGGTCATCCCCCCGATCACACCCGCAAAGCCGTGCACCGCGCCAAGGCCGGAATTGGCCAGCGCAAGCCCACCGCACAGGCTGACCCAGGCCATGCGGTCCCGCGCCGCGGCATCCTCGCCCTGCATCAACCGCATCAGAGCGTCCATCCCCGTCGCGATCGCAGGCCGTGACAGCGCGTCCGTATAGGGCGTAGCCTTGATCGACACATAGGGCTCGATCACCTGCGTCACCGCATCGAGGCCCGAGGCCAGCGTCACCGCCTTCGGGCAGCCATCCGTCAGCGCCGGGTCGACGATGGCCAACCGCGCCACCATGCGGTCGTCGCGCAGGCTGACCTTGCGGCCGTCGGCCGCGATGACCGCGTTCTTCGTCACCTCCGCCCCGGTCCCCGCCGTGGTCGGGATGGCGATGAAGGGCAGCGGGTCGGCGGTCAGGGGCAGGCCTTTGCCCACGACCTCAAGATGGTCCATCGCTCCACCCAGTGCGGGGATCAGCGCCGCCAGTGCCTTGCCAAGGTCAAGCGCCGCACCGCCCCCAATTGCAGCGACCCAGTCGGGACGATGGCCGCGGGCGAGGGAGAGGGCGGCCTCCAGATCGGACAGTGTCGGCTCGCCCGCGCAGGGCAGCGCAAGCGTCTCCGGGCCAAGGGCCTCGACCAGCCAAGCGGCCCGGGCCGGGTTGGCGCCATGGACGACCAACCCGCGCGACCCAAAGGCGCGGATCAGGGCCGAGGCTTTGGCGGCCTGACCGCGACCAAAGAGGATTCGACCGGGCTGGGTGATCCCGAAGGGGGTCATACCGACATCGTGGCGGCGATGGCCTTGCCCCAGCGGGCGTATTTCGCGTCACGGGTGGCGGCGTCCATCTGGGGCGTGAAGCGGTGGTCCAGCGCCCAGGATTTCGCGAACTCCTCCGGTCCGCCGATCACGCCGGCCTGCATTGCGGCCAGGTAGGCTGCACCCAGGGCTGTCGTTTCGGTGACCTTCGGCCGGTCCACCGGCGCGCCCAGGATGTCGGCCAGGAACTGCATCGTCCAGTCGCTGGCGGTCATGCCGCCGTCGACCCGCAGCACCCCATCCGCCGCGGCGCCCCAGTCGGCCCGCATTGCCTCCAGAAGGTCGCGGGTCTGGTAGCCGACGCTCTCCAGCGCGGCGCGGGCCAGTTCTGCCGGGCCGGAGTTCCGGGTCAGCCCGAAGACCGCGCCCCGGCAGTCCGGCCGCCAATAGGGTGCGCCAAGGCCGGTGAAGGCGGGGACAAGAATGACGCCCTGCGCCTCCTCTGCCGCCTGCGCGAGGGGCTGGGTCTCCTTCGCCTCGCGGATGATCTTCAACCCGTCGCGGAGCCACTGGACGACGGCCCCGGCGATGAAGATCGAGCCTTCGAGGGCGTAGGTGGGCTTGCCCTGCAGCTGGTAGGCGATGGTGGTCAGAAGCCGGTTCTTCGAGGGGACCATGTCGGCCCCGGTGTTCAGCAGCGCGAAGCATCCGGTCCCGTAGGTCGACTTCATCATGCCCGGCGCGAAGCAGGCCTGCCCGACCGTGGCCGCCTGCTGGTCCCCCGCGACGCCCAGGATCGGGATCTCGCGGCCGAAGAGGTCGGGACGCGTGGTGCCGAAGTTCGCCGCGCAGTCGCGGACTTCAGGGAGGAGGGACAGGGGGATGTCGAGGAGCTGGCAGATCTCCTCGTCCCAGGCGCCCTCGGCGATGTTGTAGAGCAGCGTCCGCGAGGCGTTCGTGGCGTCGGTGGCGTGGACCTTTCCGCCGGTCAGGTTCCAGATCAGCCAGGTATCGACGGTGCCGAAGGCGAGCTCTCCCCGGTTGGCCCGGTGTCGGGCACCTTCGACGTGGTCGAGGAGCCACTTGACCTTGGTTCCCGAGAAGTAGGGGTCGAGGAGGAGGCCGGTCTTGGCAGTGATCGACGGCTCGTGGCCCTGCTCTTTCAGGGCGGCGCAAGTGTCAGCGGTCCTCCGGTCCTGCCAGACGATGGCGGGGTGGATCGGCTGGCCGGTCTTGCGGTCCCAGATGAGCGTCGTCTCGCGCTGGTTGGTGATGCCGATGGCGGCGATGGAGGTCGCGCCCTTCCCGGCCTTCTCGATCGCGGCCCGGGCGGTGGCGGCGACGGTGGACCAGAGATCGGCGGGATCGTGTTCTACCCAGCCGGGGCGGGGATAGTGCTGAGGGAACTCTTCCTGGGCGGAGGCGACGGGCCTCAGGGCGGCGTCGAACAGGATCGCGCGGGAGGAGGTGGTGCCCTGGTCGATGGCGAGGATATGGGTCATGTCAGAGGCCTGCCGGAAGAAGTGTCCACGGTGGACAAACGCTGGAGTGTCAAGGATTACAAGAGCTTGGTCGCGGGCGTTAGGGGAATCTTAACCTGTGGTCAGAGCCGGACGCCAGCACCGGGAGACAAGAATTTTCAGTAAAATTCTTGCCAAATTTCTTACTCAAGAAATTTGAGCCCGGGCGGAACTGGTGCGCTCCGCGCGGGCCGGTTGGCTTACTGCTGCCAGGACTTGATCAGCTCGTCGTAGCTGATGGTCTCGGGCGTTTCATCCTCGTTCTCCAGCTTGGCGACCGGAGCACCGGGAGCGTCAAGCCAGACCTGCGGGTCCTGCGGCTCGTTCATCTTCGGGCCGATGTCGCCCTGGACGCCAGCGCGTTCCAGTCGCTCCAACACCGCTTCCTGCTGCTCGCAGAGGGCATCGAGCGCTTCCTGCGGGGTCTTCGCCCCCGACATGGCATCGCCGATGTTCTGCCACCAGAGCTGCGCCAGCTTCGGATAGTCCGGCACGTTGGTCCCCGTCGGCGACCACTGGACGCGGGCGGGCGAGCGGTAGAACTCGACCAGGCCGCCCAGCTTCGGCGCGCGTTCGGTGAACGACTCGTGCTGGATGGTGGACTCGCGGATGAAGGTCAGGCCGACGTGGGACTTCTTCACGTCGACGGTCTTCGAGGTGACGAACTGGGCATAGAGCCAGGCCGCCTGGGCACGGTCGATGGGCGTGGACTTCAGAAGCGTCCAGCTTCCGGCGTCCTGGTAGCCGACCTTCATGCCTTCCTGCCAGTAGACACCATGCGGCGAGGGGGCCATGCGCCACTTGGGCGTGCCGTCCTCGTTCATCACGGGCAGGCCTTCCTTGACCATGTCGGCGGTGAAGGCGGTGTACCAGAACATCTGCTGGGCGATCGACCCTTGCGCAGGGACCGGACCCGCTTCGCCAAAGGTCATGCCCTGGGCTTCCGGCGGCGTGTACTTCTGCAGCCATTCGATGGCCTTGGTCACGGCATAGACCGCCGCCGCGTCGTTGGTCGCACCACCGCGCGCCACGCAGGACCCGACGGGACGGGAGTTTTCGTCCACGCGGATGCCCCATTCGTCGACGGGCAGGCCGTTCGGTTCACCCACGTCGCCCATGCCGGCCATCGACATCCACGCGTCGGTGTAGCGCCAGCCAAGCGAGGGGTCCTTCTTGCCATAGTCCATGTTGCCATAGACGCCGGTCGCCGGACCGCCGATGTAGGACATGTCGCGGCCGGTGAAGAACTCGGCGATGTCTTCGTAGGCCGCCCAGTTGCGCGGCACGCCGAGGTCATAGCCATACTTGGCCTTGAAGTCCTCCATCGTCTTCGGGTCGGTGAACCAGTCGTAGCGGAACCAGTAGAGGTTCGCGAACTGCTGGTCGGGCAGCTG
>NZ_JAYSFG010000009.1:0-179571 GCF_041913445.1 Tabrizicola sp. | reverse complement strand
AAACTCCGCATCGGAGCCTTTGAAGGCTCCGGCCCGATTTCTTCGAAGAAATCGGGGGATAGATGTTCCTGCCCTTCTTCCAGACCCTGCGCGAGGAAGGCGTCCCGGTCAGCCTGCGGGAGTTTCTGAGCTTTCTCGAGGCGCTGGCGGCGGGACTGGTGATCTATGATCCCGAGGGGTTCTACCACCTTGCGCGCCTGACGCTGGTCAAGGACGAACGCCACATCGACCGCTTCGACCGCGCTTTTGCGCGGGCCTTCTCGGGGCTGGAAGCCATCACTCCCGAGCAGGTGCTGGAGGCGCTGGACCTGCCACGCGACTGGCTGGAGAAACTGGCGGAACGGCATCTGACAGCCGAGGAACGCGCGGCGATCGAGGCCCTGGGCGGGTTCGACAAGCTGATGGAGACGCTGCGCCAGCGGCTGGCCGAGCAGAAGGGGCGGCATCAGGGCGGGTCGAAGTGGATCGGCACGGCGGGGACCTCGCCCTTCGGCGCCTATGGCTACAATCCCGAAGGCGTGCGGATCGGGCAGGACGAAAGCCGCCACCAGCGCGCGGTCAAGGTCTGGGACCGGCGCGAGTTCCGCAACCTGGACGGTGAGGCCGAGATCGGCACCCGGACGATGAAACTCGCGCTGCGCCGCCTGCGTCGCTGGGCGCGGGAAGGTGCGCAGGAGGAGCTGGACCTCGACGGCACGATCCGCGCCACGGCGGCTCAAGGGTGGCTCGACGTCCAGACGCGACCCGAGCGGCGGAATGCGGTGAAGGTGCTCCTCTTCCTGGATATCGGCGGATCGATGGACCCGCATGTCCGGGTGATGGAGGAGCTTTTCACCGCCGCGAAGGCCGAGTTCCGGCATCTGGAGGTCTTCTATTTCCACAACTGCGTCTACGAGGGGCTCTGGCGCGACAACCGGCGCCGCTGGGACCACCAGACGCCCACCTGGGATGTGATCCGCACCTACGGCGCGGACTGGCGGCTGATCCTGGTGGGCGATGCGGCGATGTCGCCTTACGAGATAACGCATCCGGGCGGGGCCAACGAGCACTGGAACCGCGAGGCGGGCGAGGTCTGGCTGCAACGGATCCGGGCGCAGTGGCCGCATCACCTCTGGATCAACCCGGTCGAGGAACGCGCCTGGGGCTATGCCCGGTCTACCGCCCTGATCCGGCAGATCTTCGAGGACCGCATGGTTCCGATGACGCTGGACGGGCTTGCGCGCGGAATTCGGGAGCTGCGATGAAAGCGCTTTTCATCACGTGGCGGAAGCGGCCGGTCCTGACATCGGCCTTCCTTCTGGCCTGCGCGGTGACGCTGTTCTTCGCCGGGCGACTGGTGTTCTTCACCGTCTACTGGAGCACGCACCGCGAGATGCCGGTGCAGGGCTGGATGACGGTGGGCTACGTCGCGCGGTCCTGGGGGCTTGAACCTCGCGCACTGGACGCGGCGGCTGGCCTGCCGGAACCCGAAGTGAAGGGGCGGCCGCAGCCGCTGGCCGAGATCGCGCGCGACCGGGGCGTGCCCTTGCCCGAGGTGATCGCCGAGGTCGAGGCCGCCATCGCAGCGCTGAAGGCCAGGTCGGAATGACTGACTGGCTCCTGGCACTGGTGCCGCAATACGGGCTGTGGCTTCTGGCCGCGACGACCTTCCTGTCATGCCTCGCCCTGCCCTTCCCGGCCTCGATCCTGATGCTGACCGCAGGAGGCTTTGCTGCGGCGGGGGACCTGGTGCTGTGGCAGGCGGTCCTTGCGGCCGCCACGGGCGCGGTGGCGGGGGACCAGCTGGGATTCTGGGCGGGACGCGGGTTCGGCACCCTGGTCCTGGCGCGGCTGCGGGCCGATCCGGGGCGCGACCGGCTTTTGGCGAAGGCGGACGCACTGATGGACCGCCGCGGCCTTGTCGCCGTCTTTCTTTCCCGCTGGCTGGTGAGCCCCCTGGGACCTTACGTGAACCTTATCGCGGGGAGCACGGGTTATGGTTGGCCGCGCTTCACGGCCGCCGGCGTGGTGGGAGAAGTCGTCTGGGCGGGGCTTTATGTGGGCTTCGGCTATGGCTTCGCGGGCAACCTTGAGGCGGCGACCGACATGCTGGGGTCGGTCCTGGGCATGATCGGCGGGGCCGGGGCGGTCCTTGCCCTTGGCTACTGGCTGTTCGTCCCGCCGCGCGGCGGGGTTTGAAGCCGTGCCGTCTGCGCATATATCCCGGACATGAGCGCGCTTCTTTTCTCGGTCCTGCTGGCGGTCGCCTACGCGATGCTGATGATGAAGTTTTCCGTCTGGCGGACGCGGAAGCTTCTGGATGAACGATCGAACCCGCTGCGCGACGTCCCGTTGCAGCAGTTGTCGGACCGGATGGCGACGGCGCTTGCGGTGCCGAAGATCGAGGTCCGCGTGTTCGAGGTCGAGGCGGTCAACGGCCTCGCCTCGCCCGACGGCCGGATCTACCTCACGCGCGGCTTTCTCGAGCAGCGGGCGCGAGGCGCGGTGACGGACGAGGAACTGGCCAGCGTCATCGCCCATGAGCTGGGCCATGTGGCGATGGGGCACATGCGGCGGCGGATGATCGACTTCACCGGGCAGAACGCGGTCTTCGTGATGCTCTCGGCGCTGCTGAACCGCTTCCTTCCGATCATCGGGATCTGGATCGCGAACCTGATCGCCTCGGCGCTGATGGCACGGCTCAGCCAGCGGGACGAGTTCGAGGCCGATGCCTATGCCAGTGCGCTACTGATCAAGGCGGGGATCGGGACCGGGCCGCAGAAGTCTCTGTTCCGCAAGCTCGAGGCGCTGACGCAGAACCGCGGACAGGGGATTCCCGCCTGGCTTCTGAGCCACCCGAGGACGGACGCCCGGATCGCGGCGATCGAGGCCAACGAAGCGCGCTGGATGGGGTGAGGGTCAAATTTCTTGAGTAAGAAATTTGGCAAATTCCTTGCTTAAGGAATTTGGGACCTAGATGCCCATCGCCTTGCCCAGCCGGTAAAGCCGCGCGCGTTTCAGGAGTGGCTTCAGGGGCTGCGGCTGGCCCGAGATCGCTTCGGCCTTCGCCCGCACCGCTTCGACGACCAGCGCCATCGTTTCGGGGTGGCGAGACTGCAGCTCCCACAGGAAGCCGTCGGGGTCGCGCCGGGTGATGCCCTCGGCGGCCAGGATGTGGCCGGGGAAATCCTGCGCGTTAAAGGTGACGATGGCATCCGCGCCGCTGGCGATGGCGGTGGCAAGAACGTGGACATCGTTGGGGTCGGGAAGAAGGAGACGCGCCTCGATCTGGGGGGCCCCGCGGATCAGGGCGCGCGGGAAGGCGGCGCGGAGCATGGCGGCCTCACCCTCGGCGATGGCGGGTGCATCCGGACCGAGTTTCGCGGTCGCCAGAACCCATTCCCGCAGGATCCGCTCCGAGAAGACCGGCTGGTAGAGCCCGGCCTCTGCCGCCCCCTGGAGGATCTCGCGCAGGATCGTGGGGTAAAGGACGCAGGCGTCGAGGACAGCCTTCGGCGCGCCTTGCACGGGCGTAGGGTGGGCAGGAATGCCCACCTTACCCGACCAGCCTGAAGGCCAGCGACTTGAGATAGGAGGACTCGGCCAGCTGCGGCAGGACCGGGTGATCGGGACCGGCAAAACCGGTGTGCACGATCTGCCCGCGCCGCCCGCCACGCCCGATCCCGCGCGCGCTGGCGTTGCGGAAGGCTTGCAGGTCGGCAGCATGGCTGCAGGAGCAGAGCACCAGATAGCCCCCTGGAGCGACCAGCGGCGCGGCCAGGCGCGCGATCCGCTCATAGGCGCGCAGCCCCGCTTCTAGCGCCGGTTTCGCGGGCGCAAAGGCGGGCGGGTCGCAGATCACAAGGTCGAATTGCGCCCCCTCGGCACCAAGCGTCTCGAGCACCTGGAAAGCATCGCCTTGCCGGGCGGCGAAGCGCTCGGCCATGCCCGATGCCTCGGCCCCCTGCCCGGCCAGAGCCAGTGCCGCGGCGGAGGCATCGACGGCAAGCGCACTTGTGGCACCGCCCGCCAGCGCCGCCAGCGCAAAGCCGCCGACGTGGGAAAAGACGTCCAGCACCCGCGCCCCGCGTGCCAGCCGGGCGGCGAAGGCGTGGTTCTCGCGCTGGTCGAAGAAGAGGCCGGTCTTCTGGCCACCCATCAGGTCGGCCATGTAGGTGGCACCGTTCATCGGCACCGGGATCGGCCCCTGGGGCGCGGTCCCGTGGATCACCGCCATCTCCTCGGCCAGCCCCTCGAGCCCCCGCGCACGGCCCGAGCCGTTCTTGATGACCGTCGCCACTCCCACGACCTTGACCAGCGCCGCGACAAGCGCGTCCAGATGCGCCTCGGCCCAGGCGGCGTTGGGCTGGACGACGGCCACGTCGCCAAACCGGTCGATGACGATCCCGGGAAGCCCGTCGGATTCGGCATGGACCAGGCGGTAGAAGGGGTGCGGATAAAGCCGCGCGCGATGATCCAGCGCGCGCGACAGGAGCGCGGCGAACCAGGCCTCGTCGACCTGCGCCTCGGGGTCGCGGTCCAGCATCCGCGCGATGATCTTCGACTTGACGTTGACCGTGACCAGGCCGAGCGGACGCCGCTCGCTGTCCTCCAGTACCGCGAGCGCGCCCGGCAGCAGTCCTTGCGTCCGCCGGTCGGTCACCAGCTCGTCGGCATAGACCCAGGGGAAGCCGTGGCGGATCGCCCGGGCCTCGGCCTTGGGTTTTAGCCGCACCACCGGGCGCGCGTGGCCCCGAGCTTCATCTTCCGACATGGCATTCCCTCCGGACGCATCCTCTGCCGCCCCTTAGCCGCTTTCGCGCCCGCCCGGAAGGTGACTTCAGCGCGGCGGCGTCAAAGGCCTTGCGGTGGCGGCACGGCCAAGACCGAGGGTGGCGATGCTCCGGACCGTTGTAGAATGCGCCTGCCTGGCCAATCCCGCCCTTTGTTGGCTTTTCGATCGGAAGCGGTAAACTTCGTGCCGACACCCTAGTATTGCGGTGATCTGCACATCGGTTGGCAGCTTCGGGGGGACCCCATCGCAACCCTTCGCGAAGGACTGCAGATCGCAGTTGTTAGCGCTAACAGGTGATGCTATAGCCGGACCGACATCATTTCCGCAGGGACGACCATGACATTGCACCCCACGATCGCCCGCGTCACCGACCGCATCCGTGCCCGGTCCGAGGCCGCACGCGGGCTCTACCTCGAGCGGATGGCGAAAGCCGTCTCGAACGGTCCGGTCCGCGCGCATCTGAGCTGCGGCAACCAGGCCCATGCCTATGCGGCGATGGGGGCAGACAAACCCGCGCTCGCCGAGGCGAAGGTCCCGAACCTCGGCATCGTCACGGCCTACAACGACATGCTCTCGGCGCACCAGCCGTTCGAACGCTATCCGGATTTGATCCGGGCCGCGGCGAAGAAGGCGGGGGTCACGGTGCAGGTCGCGGGCGGGGTCCCGGCAATGTGCGACGGGGTGACGCAAGGCCAGCCGGGGATGGAGCTGTCGCTCTTCTCGCGCGATGTGATCGCGCTCGCGGCAGGCGTCGCGCTAAGCCACAACTGCTTCGACGCGGCCCTGTACCTGGGCGTCTGCGACAAGATCGTGCCGGGCCTGATCATGGCGGCGGCGACCTTCGGCCATGTCCCGGCAGTGTTCGTGCCGGCAGGCCCGATGACGAGCGGAATCCCCAACGACGAAAAGAGCCGGGTGCGGAACGCCTATGCCGAGGGCAAGGCTACGCGCGAAGAGCTGATGGCGGCCGAGATGGCCAGCTACCACGGGCCGGGGACCTGCACCTTCTACGGCACGGCGAACACCAACCAGATGCTGATGGAGGTCATGGGCCTGCACCTGCCCGGCGCAAGCTTCGTGAACCCCGGCACTCCCTTGCGGGATGCGCTGACGGTGGCTGCGGTGGAGCGGGCGGCCGAGATCACGGCGCTTGGCAACGACTTCCGCCCCGCGGGCGAGATCCTGGACGAGCGGGCCTATGTCAACGGGATCGTCGGGCTGATGGCGACGGGGGGCTCGACGAACCTGGTCCTGCACTTGCCGGCGATGGCACGGGCGTCGGGCGTGATCCTGGACCTGCAGGACTTTGCCGAGATTTCCGAAGCCGTGCCCTTGATGGCAAAGGTCTATCCGAACGGCCTGGCCGACGTGAACCACTTCCACGCGGCCGGGGGGCTCCAGTTCCTGATCTCGCAACTCCTGGACGCGGGCCTCTTGCATCCCGACGCGAAGACGGTGGCGGGCGACGGGCTTGCCGCCTACCGGCAGGAGCCGGTCCTGGACGGAGGCCGCCTGACCTGGCGCGACGGGCCGAAGGCGAGCCTCAACGACAAGATCGTGCGGCCCGCCACGGACCCCTTCGCGGCTCAGGGTGGGCTGAAGCTTCTGACCGGCAACCTCGGGCGCGGGGTGATCAAGGTGTCGGCCGTGGCGGCGGAGCGGCATGTGATCGAGGCCCCGGCGCGGGTGTTCCACAGCCAGGAGGCTGTGAAGGCGGCGTTCAAGGCGGGCGAGTTCACGGGCGATACCGT
Source organism: Tabrizicola sp. (assembly GCF_041913445.1). Classification (GTDB taxonomy): domain Bacteria; phylum Pseudomonadota; class Alphaproteobacteria; order Rhodobacterales; family Rhodobacteraceae; genus Tabrizicola. The sequence continues at coordinate 173,046 of NZ_JAYSFG010000009.1, read as the reverse complement.
CGTCGTGGTCCGCTTCCAGGGGCCGCAGGCCAACGGGATGCCGGAACTCCACTCGCTGACCCCGACGCTCTCGGTCCTGCAGGATCGGGGCCTCAAGGTGGCGCTGGTGACGGATGGGCGGATGTCGGGCGCGTCCGGCAAGGTGCCTGCCGCGATCCACGTCGCGCCCGAGGCTGCGGCGGGCGGGCCTCTGGCCAAGCTGCGCGACGGCGACGTGGTGCGGCTCGACGCGGTGGCGGGGACGTTGACGGTGCTGGCTTCGGACTTCGAAACCCGCACGCCCGAAGTCGCGGACCTCTCGGCCAACGAATTCGGGATCGGCCGCGAGCTTTTCGCCGCCTTCCGCCGCCATGCCGGGTCCGCTGACACCGGCGGCGCGCTCGTTCTTTGACCGGCGCACCCGGTCGCACCGTAGCTGCCTCCGGCGGGGATATTTTAGCAAAGATGAAAGGAATCAGAGGGTAGGATGACCGTGCGGTACAGGCGGGGACGCCGATGACCGCCAAAGGTGAAAGGCCCCCCGTCTCCCCCGGTGATCCGGCCCGAGATGGGTGTGCCAGCCCCACTCCCCTTGCCCTTTCATCTTTGTCCAAATATCCCCGCCGGAGGCTCCCGCACCAACCACCCCGCGCAACGCCGGGGCCTGAAGGAGCCGACATGACCCCCGCCCAGCAATCCGCCAAAGCCGCCGAGATCTGCCGCCTTGCCCCCGTCGTCCCCGTGCTGGTGATCGACGACCTTGCCCATGCCAGGCCCTTGGCGCAGGCGCTGGTGGCAGGGGGCCTGCCAGCGCTGGAGGTGACGCTGCGGACACCCGTGGCGCTGGACGCCATCCGGGCGATGGCCGAGGTGCCGGGTGGCGTCGTGGGGGCGGGGACGCTCTTGACCCCTGCCGACGTGAAGGCCGCGAAGGCGGCGGGGGCGACGTTTGGGGTTTCTCCCGGTGCGACGGACCGGATCATCGCGGCTTGCGAGGACGAGGGGCTGCCGCTTCTGCCCGGCGCTGCGACGGCCAGCGAGATCATGGTGCTGCTGGAGAAGGGCTATACGGTGCAGAAGTTCTTCCCGGCGGAACAGGCGGGAGGTTCGGCCTACCTCAAGTCCATCGGCTCGCCTATTCCGCAGGTGAAGTTCTGCCCGACGGGCGGGATCAGCCTCAAGATCGCGCCGGAGTACTTGGGCCTGAAGAACATCCTCTGCGTCGGCGGCAGCTGGGTGGCCCCGAAGGACGCGATGGCCAAGGGCGACTGGGCGGCGATCACGACTCTTGCAAGGGAAGCGGCCGCCCTGCCCCGCAGCGCCTAAGCGCCGAGGTTCTGGCGACCGGTGCGTCCCCCGCGGCGGCGGGGGGGCTCGGGCGCGGTCAGGGCCTGGTGCAGGACCGTGGTCATCGGGTGGTCGGGGTTGGGCGCGCCGTAGGTCGCGATCAGCGTGCGGACGGCATCTGTCACCGGAGCGCCCACGGGGATCGAGAGCGCCCAGTCCATGAAGATCGACCGGCATTCGCCGGGGGTGATCCCCTCGATCCGGTAGCTTTCCCGGACCAGGCCCTTGGGGTCCGCCTCAGCCAGTTCCATCGCCCGTCTCCCCATTCGCCGTCCCCACCAGCCGCGTCACCGCAGCCTCTGCACCCGCCACCGCCTGCGCCAGATCCTGCGCGAGCGTCGCTGCATCCTCCACCCCGGTTTCCCGGAGAAGGAAGGCGCGACCGCCCTCGCCCAGGCTGTCCCAATCCAGGGCCCGCTCGGAAAGTAGCCGCGCCGCCGCGTGCAGCCGCCACATCAGCCTGTAGGCTGACGTCAGCACCTGCATGTCCGAATCCGGCATCACGCGGCCCGCCGCCGAAGCGAGCTGGCGTTCGACGCTGCGGGCGGGGCTGCCCGATAGCAGGGCCACGGTCTGGGCGGCCAGTTCGATGTCCATGATCCGGCCGGGGCCGTTCTTTGCGTCCCACGCACCTTGCGCCGGTTTTGCGGCGGCCAGACGGGCGCGCATCTCGGCCACGTCGGGCTTCACGAGCGCCCCCTGCCCCTTCCGGACCAGAAGCTCGCGGCGGAAGGCTTCGACTTCGCCTGCGAGCGTCGGCTCTCCGGCCAGCACCCGGGCGCGGGTGAGCGCGAGGTGTTCCCAGGTCCAGGCCTCGGTTTCCTGGTAGGTGGTGAAGCTTTGGAGGCTCGTCGCCACCGGACCCGCGCGGCCCGAGGGGCGGAGGCGCATGTCGACCTCGTAGAGGCGGCCTTCGGGCATCTGGGCGGTCAGCGCCGTGACCAGCGCCTGTGTGAGGCGCGAGTAGTAGGGCCGCGTGGCCAAGGGGCGCGGGCCGTCGGAGCCTTCCGCCCCCTGGTCGTCGTAGATCACGATCAGGTCGAGGTCGGAGCCTGCGTTAAGCCGGGCTGCGCCCATCGACCCCATCCCGATGACGACGGCCCCTCGGCCTGGCATGGCTCCGTGCTTGCGGGCGAAGTCCCCTACCACCTCGGACCAGATGACCTGTACGACGGCTTCGGCCAGGTCGGCATATTGCTTGCCGGCCTCGAACCCGTCGATCAACCCGCGCAGGTGGTGCACGCCCACGCGGAAGTGCCATTCCTTCATCCAGCGCCGTGCCATGTCGAGGCGGCCCTCGTAATCCGGAGCGGTGGCGATGCGGGTCGTCAGTTCGGCACGAAGCGCGGCGGTTCCCGGCCAGTCGCCCCAGAAGCTGCCGCCGATCACGCCGTCCAGGACCGATGCATTCCGCGCGAGGTACTGTGCCAGCGCCGGGGCCGAGCCTGCGATGTCGATGATCAGGTCGATCAGCGTCGGGTTGGCCTCGAAAAGCGAGAAGATCTGCACGCCGGCAGGCAGCCTTGCAAGGAAGCCGTCCAGGGCTGTCAAGGCCTCGTCAGGGTTGGCAGCCCGTGCGAGCCCCTTGAGGAAACGGGGTCTGAGACGGCGGAAGATCGCCTGGGCGCGGTCCGACCGCAGAGCGGGATAGCTTTCCCAGGCGCGGGTGATCTCGCGCGCCTTGTCGGACAGTTCCGGCCCATCCTCGACCGCGCTCGGGGAGAAGAAGCCTTCGGTCAGGCGGTCGGTGCGGGCCAGCCGGTCCAGAAGGTCGCGGCGGAAGTCGGCCTCGGTCTGGCCGCAGAAGGCGGCGATGCGGGCAACGCCGTCCGGCGTGGTGGGCATCGAATGGGTCTGGGCGTCGTTCACCATCTGGAGCCGGTGTTCGACCTCGCGGTGGGCGCGGTAGAGGGTGGTCAGCTCCTCGGCGACTTCAGGCGGGACCCAGCCCTTGGCGGCCAAAGCAGCCAGGCCGCCGACGGTGGTGCGGTCGCGGAGCGAGGGGTCGCGGCCCCCGGCGATGAGCTGGCGGGTCTGGGTGAAGAATTCGATCTCGCGGATGCCGCCCGCGCCAAGTTTCATATTGTGGCCCTCGACCGTGATCGGCCCGTGCAGGCCCCGGTGGTCGCGGATCCGCAGGCGCATGTCGTGGGCGTCCTGGATCGCCACGAAGTCGAGGTGCTTGCGCCAGACGAAGGGGGTCAGCGTCTTCAGGAAGCGGTTCCCCGCTTGAAGGTCGCCGCCGCAGGGGCGCGCCTTGATGTAGGCGGCACGTTCCCAGGTGCGACCCTCGGCCTCGTAATAGGCCTCGGCCGCGGCCATCGAAAGGCAGACGGGGGTGACCGAGGCGTCGGGGCGCAGGCGAAGGTCGGAGCGGAAGACGTAGCCGTCGGTCGCGTCGGACAGGATCGCGGTCATCCGGCGGGTGACCTTGATGAAGGACGACCGGGCCTCCTGCTCCTCGCCCGGATAGCGGGTTTCGTCGAAGAGGCAGATGAGGTCGATGTCGGAAGAATAGTTGAGCTCCCCCGCCCCCATCTTGCCCATCGCCAGCGCCACCATCCCGCCAGCGGTGGCGGCGTCGTCGGGCGTGGCGCCGGGAAGCTTGCCGCGGCGGATTTCCTCGGCGACGAGGGTGGTGAGGCTGAGGTGGACGGCCTTGTCGGCCAGCCGGGTGAGCGCGCCCGTCACCTGTTCCAGCGGCCAGGCGCCACCGAGGTCGCAGAGGGCGGCGAGGAGGGCGACGCGGCGTTTGGCCTCGCGCAGGGCAAGCGGGAGGGCGTCGGAGGTAAGGGTATCGGCGCCGGAAAGGGTGGCTTCGAGGGCGGCTTCGGGGGCCTCCACCGCCTCGCGCAGCCACTCGGCCTCACGCAGCATGAGCCCGCGCAGGTAGGGGCTGCAGGCGGCAGTGGCGGACATCAGGTCCATCACCTCGGGTGCGAAGCCCGGAAGGTCCGCGCGCAGGTCGGCGGCGGCGGCAGGATCGAAGGGGATGGGCAGGCGGGTGATGCGGGCGGCGAGGGTCATGGGCGGACCTTGCTGCGGCGTGGCGAAAGGGTCAATGGGCGGACGGATTGACCGGGAGGCCCTTGGATGCTTGGGTCGCGGAAAAGCGGAGGTGGAGATGTCGAAATCGCTTGCGCGCGTGACGGCGGCCCTGCAGGCGGCCGGGATCGCCTCGGTCCCCGTGGAGGCGAAGGGCGAGATCCGGACGGCCGAGGCGGCAGCGGCCGATGCCGGGGTCACGGTCGACCAGATCGTGAAGTCGATCCTGTTCCAGGGTGAAAGCGGGCGGCTTTTCCTGTTCCTGACGGCGGGCGGCAATAAGGTGGACCCGGAGAAGGCCGCGGCTCTGGCCGGAGAGGCGCTGAGCCGAGCCGAGGTGGAGGTGGTGCGGGCCGTGACGGGCTTTGCCATCGGCGGGGTCGCGCCGCTGGGACACCTGACGCCCTCGCCCACTTTCATGGACCCCCGGCTGCTGGACTTCGCCGAGGTCTGGGCCGCCGCCGGAACCCCGCGCCACATGTTCAAGGTGGCACCAAGGGACCTGTGTGCCGCCACCAAGGCAAGGGTCGCGGACTTCACGGGATAAGCGGAAAGACGCCAGCCCCTTCCCAATGTGAAAATACTTCACATAGCCTCTTGCAGACATGTCAGACTGGGTCCATCTTCCCCCATGTGAAAGACGTTCACATAACTGGAGACCCGCCGATGTACATGACTTCCGACACCGCCCGGCCTGGCGGGATCCTCTACCCGCTGCGCCGCGCCGAAGCCTGGCTCGACGCCCGCGGCAAATGGGCCTGGATCGCCACGCTGATCCTTGGCTTCATCTTCGTCTGGCCCCTGGCGCTTGCGCTTCTGGCCTACATGATCTGGGGAAGAAAGATGTTCTCACGTTCCTGCGGCCACCGCCGCCACGCCAATGAGCACTCCTGGGGCCGTCACGCGATGCGGGCGGGCCAGCCTACCGGCAACCGCGCCTTCGACGACTACAAGGCCGAGGCGCTGCGTCGGCTGGAAGAAGAGCAGGAGGCGTTCGAGGCCTTCCTGCAGCGGCTCCGGACCTCGAAGGACAAGTCCGAGTTCGACAGCTTCATGGACGAGCGCGCCAAGGCGACCTCCGCCCAGGATGCCGCCGAAGCGAAGCCCGAAACCGGGGCGCGGCCGGGCGAATACTGACCGCCTGACGACGCACCCCTGCCCCGCCCGTGTCCCCGCACGGGCGGGTTTTCCTTTTGTGAAAAGCTGCGCTTGGCGGAATGGATTTGCCTTGCTAGGCTTGCGCCCATTCCAACCTCTTTCTCGGACCGATGCGCCACTCTCTTCCCCTGACGCCCCAGTTCTACGTGACGGCGCCGCAGCCCTGCCCCTACCTGCCGGGGCGGATGGAGCGGAAGCTGTTCACCGCGCTGCAGGGGGAACATGCGCAGAAGCTGAACGACACTCTGTCGAAGCAGGGCTTCCGTCGCAGCCAGAACGTGCTCTACCGCCCCTCCTGCGCGGAATGCTCGGCCTGCCTCTCGGCGCGGATCCGCGTCGCCGACTTTGAGCCGTCTCGGACGCAGAAGAAGGTCCTGAAGCGCGCCTCGGCCCTGAAGCGCAACGCGACCAGCCCATGGGCGACCGAGGACCAGTTCGCGCTGTTCCGCCGCTACCTCGACCACCGCCACGCCGACGGCGGCATGGCAGACATGGACATCTTCGAATTCGCCGCGATGATCGAGGAGACCCCGATCAAGAGCCGGGTGATCGAATACACCCGCCCGGCGACCGAGGGCGAACGCGGTCGCCCCCTGTCCGCCGTCTGCCTGACCGACGTCTTCGACGACGGCCTGAGCATGGTCTACAGCTTCTACGACCCGGACCTCACGGCCTACAGCCTTGGCACCTATGTCATCCTTGACCACGTCGCCATCGCGCGCGAGGCGGGGCTGCCTTATGTCTACCTGGGCTACTGGGTGCCCGGCAGCCGGAAGATGGGCTACAAGGCGGGCTTCTCGGCGCTGGAGATCTACAAGGGCGGCGAGTGGGTGCCGATGGGAGAGCCCTCGGACCATGCCGCCGATCTGCACCCCCTGTCGGTCGATCCGATCGCGGAGCAGGTGGCAAAGATCAGCCTGCCCGATACCCGGCTGTGACGTCGCGCATCTCGGCTCTGGCGCTGGTCGTGCCGGATTATGACGAAGCGCTCGCGTTCTACGTCGGCAAGCTGGGGTTCCGGCTGGTCGAGGATGTGGACCAGGGCCGCAAGCGCTGGGTGACGGTGGAGCCGTCGGGTGGCGGGGTGCGGCTGGTGCTTGCGCGCGCCGAGGGTGAGGCGCAGCGGGCCGCCATCGGCAACCAGGCGGGCGGGCGGGTGTTCCTGTTCCTGCAGACCGACGATTTCGCCCGCGACCATGCCGCGATGCTGGCCGCCGGTGTGACGTTCGAGGAGGAGCCCCGACACGAAGCCTATGGCAGCGTGGCAGTCTGGCGCCACCCCTTCGGCAACCGCTGGGACCTGATCGGCCCGCGCGCGGGCTGAAGGGGTGCCCGGAATTTTCGAAAATTCCGGCCCGATTTCTTTGAAGAAATCGGCTAGCCGCGCTGGCTGAGGACCAGCCCCACGGCCATCACGGCAAGACCCAGAAGCCGGGTGCCACTGACCGGGCGCGCGGCAAGGCCCATGAGACCCGTCGCGTCGATCACGGTGGAACTGACGATCTGGCCCAGAAGTACAAAGAGGATCGCGTTCCCCAACCCGAAGCGCGGCGCGACGAATGTGATCGACAGCAGGTAAAAGACCATCAGGCAGCCGGCCAAGAACAGGACCGGCGGCTGGCCGGGGGCCTTGGCCAGCGCCGCGCCCTGCCCCGTCACAAGAAGCACCGCCAGCGCGGTGATGAAGGCCACGGCACAGAGCACCGCCCCCGCCGCAATGGGCGAGCCGATCCGCTGGCCGAGCGCCGCATTCAGCGCGGCCAGAAGCGGGATCCCCATCCCGGCCGCAAACATCAGCGCCGCATGACGCAGACCGTCACCCATTCGACTTGGCCTTCGCCCGGAATTCCTCGACCGGGAGGCCACCGATCCCCCAATTCTCCAGCGGCACCTCGTCGATGACGACCACCGTCGTGGCGGGGTTCTTGTTCAGCACGCGCTGCAAAAGCTCGGTGACGCCGGCGATCAGCTCGGCCTTCTGCGCGGGCGTGGCCCCTTCGCGGGTGATCTTGATGTTGACGTAGGGCATTCACGCCTCCTTCCGGGATGACACCTTTGATAACACCTGGCCGCTCCCGTCCAGCCGAATGCGCATCCACAGGCACTGGCGGCAATCTCTGGTCCACCGGGTTACTTGCGGTAACGGATGGAATGACCTATCTCGTGGAGTGCAAACCGAAGGGTGCCCCATGACCCCGAAACAGCGCAAGAACCGGACGCCGCATCCGATGTGCCCGGTCTCGGACTGCGTGGCCTTCATCGGCGGGGCCTGGACGCCGAACATCATCTGGTATCTCTCCGCAGGCCCGCGCCGGTTCTCCGAACTGCGCCTCGACATCCCGCTTGTCTCGGCCAAGGTCCTGACCCAGCGCCTGCGCGAGTTGGAGGAGCGTGGCCTTCTGACCCGCGTGGTGATCGAAAGCTCGCCACCCGCCGTCGAGTATGCGCTGACCGATCTGGGGCAGGAGTTCATGCCGGTGGTCCGCGCCATTGCCGAGGTCGGCCAGCGGCTCAAGGCCCGGTCGGTCGCCGCCTGAGCCATCAGGGCAAAGGAAAGGGGCCGCACCTTGCGGCACGGCCCCCCCTTTGTCTGACGCCAGTCCGGATCAGCCGCGCGGACGGTTGCGGATCATGAAGGTGTCGTAGGTGTATTCGGCCACCTGGTTCCACAGGTTCGCCTCGTTGCGATAGGCCTGCTGGCTTTCGAAGATGGTCTTGAAGTCGGCGTTTTCGGCCGAGAGCTGCGCGTAAAGCGCATTCGAGGCCTCGAAGGCCTTGACCATCACGTCTTCCGGATAGGGACGGAGCTGTGCGCCGCCCGCGATCAGGCTGCGCAGGGCTGCCGGGTTCTTGTAGTCGTATTTCGCCAGCATGCTGAGGTTTGCCGTCGCGGCAGCCGTCGCCACGATCGCCTGGTAGGACTTGGGAAGTTCGTTCCACTTGGCCAGGTTGATCATGAAGTTCAGCGTCGGGCCACCTTCCCAGAAGCCGGGGTAGTAGTAGTAGGGCGCGACCCGGTTCAGGCCCAGCTTTTCGTCGTCATAGGGGCCGACCCATTCGGCCGCGTCGATGGTGCCGCGTTCCAGCGCAGGATAGATGTCGCCGCCCGGGATCTGCTGCGGCACGACGCCAAGCGCCTCCATCACCTTGCCGCCCATGCCGCCGATGCGCATCTTGACGCCCTGCAGGTCGGCGACCGAGGTGATCTCCTTGCGCCACCAGCCGCCCATCTGGACGCCCGTGTTGCCACCCGGGAAGACGTGCAGCCCTTCCTTGTTGTAGAAGGTGTTCATCATGTCGATGCCGCCGCCGTGGTAGTACCAGGCGTTCATTCCGCGGGCGTTCAGGCCGAAGGGCACGGCCGTGCCAAGCGCATAGGCCGCGTTCTTGCCCCAGTAGTAGTAGGAGGCGGTGTGGGTGATTTCCACCGTGCCGGCACCGACGGCATCCGCCGCTTCGGGCATCGGAACGATCTCACCGGCCGGGAAGGGCTGGATCTGGAAGTTGCCGTCCGTCGCGTCCGAGACGATCTTGGCGAACTCCTCGGCAGCGCCATAGATCGTGTCCAGCGCCTTCGGGAAGCCCGAGGTCAGGCGCCAGCTGATCTTCGGCGCGGTTTGCGCGATGGCGGGGGCAGCAAGGCCCGCGGCGAGGGTTCCCACGGCAGCCGTGGACAGGAAATTCCGTCTTTTCATATGATCCTCCCTTGGATTGGTGTGAAAGTTACTTCAGTCGCCGGCCGGCGCAGGGGCCGGGCCGAGGTCTAGGTCAAGTGCGGGTGGCTCAAGTCCCGGCATCGGCAGGGCATCCAGCTGTTCGCTGACTGCCGCATCGTCCAGAAGCACCTGTTCGGTGATGAAGCCGTCGACGATCCCCGGAAAGGCGATGATCAGCGCCACGAGGATGAGCTGCAAGCCGATCCAGGGGATCGAGCCGAGATAGATGTCGCGGGTCTTGATCTCGGGCGGGGCGATACCGCGCAGGTAGAAGAGCGCGAAGCCGAAGGGTGGGTGCATGAACGCCGTCTGCATGTTCACGCAGAGAAGCACGCCAAGCCACACAAGGTCGATGTCCAGCGCCAGCGCCGTCGGGATCAACAGCGGGATCACGATGAAGACGATCTCGAAGAAATCGAGGAAGAAGGCGATGAAGAAGATGAAAATGTTGACGAAGATCAGGAAGCCGAGCCGCCCGCCGGGGATGTGCGACAGGAGGTGCTCGATCCACTTGCCGCCGTTCACCCCCTGGAAGACCAGGCTGAACACCGTGGCGCCGACCAGGATGAAGATCACCATTGCGGTGATGCGCATGGTCTGGTCCGAGGCCTCCCACAGCATGGCGTTGCTGTAGCGCCGATGGGCAAGCGCAAGCAGGACCGAGCCCACGGCCCCCATCGCCCCGGCCTCGGTCGGGGTCGCAAGGCCCATGAAGATGGTGCCGAGCACCAGGAAGATCAGCACCAGCGACGGCACCATGCCCCAGGCCAGTTTCGCCGCCAGGGCTGCCCCGCGCAGAGTGCGGGCTTCCGGCGGAAGGGCCGGCACCTTCTTCGGCCGGAAGATCGAGACCAGGAAGATGAAGCCCGCGAAGAGCAGGATCTGCGCGATCGACGGGCCGATGGCACCCAGGTACATGTCACCCACTGGCACGCCCAGCTGGAAGGCCAGCACGATGAGGACAAGGCTCGGCGGAATGACCTGCGTGATCGTCCCCGAAGCCGCGATGACACCCGTGCCGATCCGCATGTCGTAGCCGTATTTCATCATGATCGGGATCGAGATCATCCCGATGGCGATGACGCTGGCGGCCACGGTCCCGGTGATCGCGCCCAGGATCGCGCCCACGAAGATCACCGCATAGGCGATGCCCCCCGGCACCGGTCCGAAGAGCTGGCCGAACCCTTCCATCAGGTCCTCGGCCAGGCCCGACTTCTCTAGCACCACGCCCATGAAGGTGAAGAAGGGGATCGCCAGCAGAAGGTCGTTGGACATGATCCCGAAGACCCGGCTTGGCAGGGCCTGCAGGAACTCCAGCCCGAAGTAGCCGACCTCGATGGCGATGAAGCCGAAGGAAAGTCCGAGCGCCGCAAGCGAGAAGGCTACCGGGAACCCCAGAAGCAGAAACAGGATCAGACCGGCGAACATCGTCGGCGCGAGAAGGCCATATTCAAGCATTCAGGCAGTCCTTCTCGTCACTGGACGGGTTTTTCGTAGCTGAGGTCGAGCGCGATATCCCCGCGCAACGCGGCAATGCGCCGGATGAACTCGGCAATCCCCTGCAGGGTCAGAAGCGTGAAGCCGATGGGCAGGAGGAACTTCGCCGGCCAGACCGGCAACCCGCCGGCATTGGCCGATCCTTCGCCGGCGCGGAAGCTGGCCCAAGCCCAGGGCCAGGCCATTTCCAGCATGATGAACATGACCGGGAAGAAGAAGACCAGGTAGCCGAACACGTCCACCCAGAGCTTCTTGCGCTGGCCGAGTGCCCCGTAGATCAGGTCGACGCGCACATGTTCGTTCAGCTTCAGGACATAGGCGGCCCCCAGAAGGAAGGTCGCCGCGAAAAGCTGCCACTGGATCTCGAGGAAAGCGTTCGACGACAGGTCGAAGAGGTAGCGGGACAGGGCGTTTCCCGCGCTGATTGCGCAGGCGACCGCGACCACGACAGCCGCGAGAATCCCGAAGCCCTTGTTCAGACGGTCAATACCGGTGGCCAGCGACAAAAGTCGTTTCAAGCCCAACCCCCCCATTGCGTGTGACCGTCTGTCGCGGTCTGTCGAAAGATAGTAGGGATGGGGTCGATCAAATCAAGCCCTATGCTTCGGTTATATTTGCACGCGAGGAAGCAACCGATGTTCAGCTATGTCTCGCTTGGCACCCGCGACCTTGCCAGCGCCCTGCGCTTCTATGACGCGGTTCTTGCCCCGCTCGGGCATGTCCGGATCGAGGACTACAACCCCGAGGACCGCTCGGCCGCCTGGGGGCTGGATGATCCCGGCCCGCATCTTTGGGTGACGCAGCCTTTCGACGGCGAACCGGCCACGGCGGGGAACGGGACGATGGTCAGCTTCCTGGCGGAGAGCCGGGCGGCGGTCGATGCCTTCCACGCGGCCGCCCTGGCGCATGGTGGCACCGACGAGGGCGCGCCGGGCCTCAGGCCGCAATACGGGCCGCACTTCTATGCCGGATATGTCCGGGACCCGGACGGCAACAAGCTGAACGCGGTCTGCTACCGTCCGGAGTAGGTCAGGCCGCCAGCCCCTCGGCCTGCAGCGCCTTCTGCACCGCCGGACGCGCGGCGATCTTGGCGCGCAGCGCCGTGATGCGCGGGAACTTCGCCAGGTCATGGCCCGCGAAGGCCGACCAGTTCGTCACCGTGAAGAAATAGGCGTCCGCCGGGGTGTACTGGTCGCCCGCGATCCATTCGCGGCTGGCCAGACGGTCCTCGACCACTTGCAGCCGTGCGTCCAGAAGCGCCATCTGCTTGGCCTTCGCTTCGCCTTCGAGGCCGTAGAAGAAGGGCGAATAGGTCTTGTGGATCTCGGTCGAGACATAGTTCAGCGCTTCGGCCAGGCGGGCGCGGGCCAGGGTCCCGACCGCGGGCAGCGAGCCGGGCGCCGCGCTGTCCATCACGTGCTGCATGATCGCCACGCCTTCGGTCAGCACCTCGCCGTTGCCAAGGTCCAGCGCCGGGACCGCGCCCCGCGGGTTGATCTGGCGGAACTCGGCCCCGCTTTCGGTCTTGCCCGCGCGGATGTCCACCTTCTCGGCAGAGAACTTCACGCCCGCTTCGTTCAGCGTGATGTGCGAGGCCAGCGAACACGCGCCCGGCGAATAGTACAGCTTCATGACAGTCTCCTTGCAGCGGGACCCTTCCCGCAGGTGGCCCCTGATACCGCCGCCCGGTCGCGCTTTCATCTGCCCATCGCCGCGCAATAACCGTGCCTTTTTGCGGGAATTGTCCGAAAGTTGCGCGCCACGGCAGCCCGCCGCAACAAAAGTTCAAAATATGCGCTATGAAGCGACATTTTCGTATTGCAAATCCGGTTGAAGCCCGGCATATCCGCCCCTACCTTACCGACCGAAACGTCAAGGGTGGTCCGAATGGCCAGACTTCTTGTCATCGTAGGAAGGAAGCGCATGGGCCGGTGACGGTTGACCATAGTGGTTCCCATGCGCCCCCGAAGGAAACTTCCGGGGGCTTTTTGTTGCGAAGGAAGCGGAGAAGAGCGATGTCGAAGCAGATGACCGGTGCGAAGATGGTGGTCCAGGCCCTGAAGGATCAGGGTGTCGAGGTCGTCTTCGGCTATCCCGGCGGCGCGGTGCTTCCGATCTATGACGAGCTCTTCCTGCAGAACGACATCCGCCACATCCTTGTCCGCCATGAACAGGGTGCCGTCCACATGGCCGAGGGCTACGCGCGCAGCACGGGCAAGCCCGGCGTGGCGCTGGTGACCTCGGGTCCCGGCGCGACCAATGCCGTGACCGGCCTGACCGACGCGCTGATGGATTCGATCCCGATCGTGGTCCTGACTGGCCAGGTCCCGACATTCATGATCGGCACCGACGGCTTCCAGGAGGCGGACACCGTCGGCATCACCCGCCCCTGCACCAAGATGAACTGGCTGGTGAAGGACACGGCGAAGCTGTCCGAGACCATCCACCAGGCCTTCCACGTCGCCACCCACGGCCGCCCGGGCCCGGTGCTGATCGACATTCCGAAGGACGTGCAGTTCGCCACCGCCGACTACACCCCGGCGGAAAAGGCCAAGGTCAGCCATTACCAGCCCCGAACCGAGGGCGACCGCGACCAGATCGCGCGCCTCGTGGAGCTGATGGAGACGGCCGAACGCCCGATCTTCTACACCGGCGGCGGCGTCATCAACTCGGGCCCCCGCGCCAGTCAGCTTCTGCGCGAGTTGGTGGCCGAGACGAATTTTCCCATCACCTCGACGCTGATGGGCCTTGGTTGCTACCCGGCCTCGGGCAAGAACTGGGTGGGTATGCTGGGGATGCACGGCCTTTACGAGGCCAACCTCGCCATGCACGGCTGCGACCTGATGATCAACATCGGCGCGCGGTTCGACGACCGGATCACGGGCCGGGTGAAGGACTTCAGCCCGAAGTCGAAGAAGGCGCACATCGACATCGACCCGTCCTCGATCAACAAGGTCATCCACGTGGACGTGCCGATCGTCGGCGACGTGACGAAGGTGCTGGAAGAGGTGCTGCGCCAATGGCGCGCGCGCGGGTCGAAGACGGACCAGCGCGGGCTGTCGCAGTGGTGGAAGCAGATCGACGAATGGCGGGCGGTGAAGTGCCTAGCCTACAAGAACTCCACCACCACGATCAAACCGCAATACGCGCTGGAGCGGCTGGAGGCCCTGACCAAGGGCATGGACCGCTACATCACCACCGAGGTCGGCCAGCACCAGATGTGGGCTGCCCAGTTCCTTGGGTTCGAAGACCCGAACCGCTGGATGACCTCTGGTGGCCTCGGCACGATGGGCTACGGCCTGCCCGCCTCCATCGGCGTGCAGATCGCCCACCCCGAGGCGCTGGTCATCAACGTGGCGGGTGAGGCGTCCTGGCTGATGAACATGCAGGAAATGGGCACCGCGATGCAGTTCCGGGCCCCGGTGAAGCAGTTCATCCTGAACAACGAACGCCTCGGCATGGTCCGCCAGTGGCAGGAGCTGCTGCATGGCGAGCGCTATTCCTCGTCCTGGAGCGAAAGCCTGCCTGACTTCGTGAAGCTGGCCGAAGCATTCGGTTGCAAGGGCATCAAGTGCGACGACCCCAAGGACCTGGACGATGCGATCATGGAGATGATCCGCTACGACGGCCCGGTGATCTTCGACTGCCTGGTGGAAAAGCACGAGAACTGCTTCCCGATGATCCCGAGTGGCAAGCCGCATAACGAGATGCTCCTCTCCGCCGACGCCGAGGCGTTCCGGTCGGGCGCAGTGCTGGTCTGATGCACAGTGTCCCCGGCTTGATCTCCGGGGACCAGTCCGCGCGCCTCAGGCAGGCAGAGAGACCATGACCCCCAGAGCCGACGCCCCCAGCCGGACGCGCGACATTTCGCTTGATGTTGCCAAGGGCGTGGGCATCATCCTGGTCGTGATAGGCCATGCCTGGCGCGGGCTGGAAGGTGCCGGGATGCTTGCCAACGCCTGGCTGTTCCGGCTGGTCGACCAGGTGATCTACAATTTCCACATGCCGCTCTTCTTCCTGCTGTCGGGGATCACCTTCCAGGACTGGGCGCTACGCCGCCCGGTGGGCGAGGCCGCGCGCAGCAGGGTGACCCGGCTCTTGTGGCCGCTGGCGCTTTGGACCTACCTCTTCACCGCCGCGCGGCTGGCGGTGGGGGATGCGGCCAACACCCAGGTTTCGGGGTTGGAGAGCCTGCTCTTCTTCCCCCTGCCCCCGCGCGACCATTTCTGGTTCCTCTGGGCGCTCTTCCTGCAGCACCTCGTGGTCCTGGCGCTCATCCGCTTCGTGACCGGCCCCTTGTCCGCCCCCGCCTGGGCGGCGCTGGCCACCCTGGTCGTGCTGGCCTCCAGCTTCACCCCTGTCGGCTTGAACGCCTGGACCGTCGGTGCCGCGACCTATGCCGGGGCCTTCCTGGCGGGTCTTGCCCTTGGCCAGACCGGCTGGAGACCTTCGGGCCCCCTCGCCTTCCTGATCGCCGCGGCGGTCTTCCTGGGCCTCCAGGCCGCAAGCTTCCGGCTTCCCCCCTCGCTTTTGACGGCGCAGGTCCTTGGCATTGTCCTGTCGCTGGCGGCGCTGGCGATGATTCATGTCCTGTCCAGCGGGCGCGCCAACGGCGGGCTGCGCCTGCTTGCCTATCTGGGCCTGTCCTCGATGGGCATCTACCTGGCCCACACCATCTTTTCCGCCGGCACCCGCGCCGTCCTGGGTCGCCTGACCTCCGACCTTTCCGCCCACATGATCCTGGGCACCCTGGCCGGGATCATCGGCCCCCTCCTCATCTACGCCGTCATCCGACGGATCGGCCGTCCCCAGTGGATCGGCTTCTGACCCCATAGCAAGAGAAGGCAGCACCCCATGTCCGCACTGAACATCAAGAAGGGCTCGACCAGCCACTCGGCCTACGACCTCCGCTCGGCGCTGTCCGAAGTCGAGGAGAGCCACACCCTTGCCGTCATCGTCGAGAACGAGCCCGGGGTCCTGGCCCGGGTCATCGGGCTTTTCTCGGGGCGCGGCTACAACATCGACAGCCTGACCGTGGCCGAGGTTGACCACACCGGCCACCGCAGCCGCATCACCATCGTGACTCGCGGCACGCCGGCAGTCATCGACCAGATCGAGGCGCAGCTCAGCCGCATGGTTCCGGTCCACGCTGTCCAGGACCTGACCGCCGAAGGCCCGTCCGTCCAGCGCGAACTTGCGCTGATCAAGGTCAAGGGCAAGGGCGACCAGCGGATCGAGGCCCTGCGCCTGGCCGAGATCTTCCGGGCCAACGTGGTCGACAGCACGCTGGAAAGCTTCGTCTTCGAGATGACCGGCACGCCCGAGAAGATCGACGCCTTCGCCGAGCTGATGCGCCCCCTGGGACTGGTCGAGATCGCCCGCACCGGCGTCGCGGGGCTGAAGCGCGGCGTCTGAGCCTAGCTGTTCCGCGCCGGATACAGGTAGTCGCGCGTCATGGGCACCGTGCCGCGCGCCTTGGCCAGCTGCAGCTGGTGGATCACCAGGTGCCCCTCGGCAAAGCCCAGCTCGGCCGCCTGCAGGTAATAGCGCCACATCCGCACGAAGCGGTCGTCCTGCAGCTGCCGCACCCGGTCGATGTTGGCGTCGAACCGCTTCAGCCACTCTTGCAGAGTTCGCTCGTAATGGCCGCGCCAGACCTCGAGGTCGGACAGGATCAGGCCTGTCCGTTCGACCACGCGCATCGCCTGGCTGATGGTCGGGCAATAGGCGCCGGGGAAGATGTACTTGTTGAACCAGGGCGAGATGGTGTCGGGCGGCGACCAGCGACCGATGTAGTGGATCAGCGCCACCCCGTCCTCGGGCATCAGGTCCGCGACCTTGCGGAAATAGGTCCGCAGATGCGGCAGGCCCACATGCTCCATCATGCCCACCGAGACGACGCGGTCGTAGGTCTCGGTCACAGTGCGGTAGTCCTGCAGGCGGAAGGTCACCTGACCCTCCAGCCCCGCCTCGCGGGCGCGGACCTTTGCCTCGGCCAGCTGGACCTCGGACAGGGTGATCCCGGTGACTTCGACCCCGTGGTCGCGCGCCAGCGTCAGCGCCAGGGTCCCGAAGCCGCAGCCGATGTCGAGGACCCGCATCCCCGGCCGCAACAGAAGCTTCCCGGCGATATGCGCCATCTTCGCGGCCTGCGCCTCGTCCAGGGTCATGTCGGGGCGGCGGAAATAGGCGCAGGTGTATTGCTTGGTCTCGCCCAAGAACTGGTCATAAAGCTCGGGCGAGATGTCGTAGTGATGGGCGACGTTGCGCCGCGCCACCCCCAGGCGGTTCCAGATTGCCCAGGACCGCGCACCTTTCGCCAGGGCCACCAGCTGCGGCAAGGGGGACGGCAGGCGGCGGCCGCGCGCGTTGCGCAAGGCGAAGGCCAGGAAGCTGCGCACATCGTCGCCGCGGATCGTCAGGCGGCCGTCCATATAGGCCTCGCCCATCGCCAGGTCGGGCCGGGCCAGGAATTTCCGAGGCAGGTCGGGATCATGCAGCGTGACAGAAGTCGCAGGAGGCCCGCCCGGGCCGAAGACCTCGGTCGAGCCGTCGGCAAAGGTCAGTTCCAGCAGCCCCGTGCGCACCCCCCGGCGCAAGAGCGCCGTCAAAGCCCGGTTCCAGTCCACCGCCCGCCCTCCTGCTTCACACGCCCAAAGCCGACAACGCGCGGGTTGCAGACCGGTTCCTAGCGGCCGGAGAACACCGGCGGGCGTTTGCCCAGGAAGGCCGAAACGCCCTCGCGGAAATCGGCGCTGGCGCCGCAGGTGCCTTGCAGCCGGGCCTCGACGGCCAGCTGCGCTTCCAGCGACTGGTCGAACGCCCCGCGCATCGCCTGCTTCAGCGCCGCATAGGTCCCGGTCGGTCCCGCCGCCAGTTTCGCGGCCCGGGCCTGGACGACCTCGGCGAAGCGGTCATCGGGGATAGCCTCCCAGATCATCCCCCAGGCCTCGGCCTGACGCGCCGTGACCGGTTCGGCCAGAAGCGCCGCACCCATCGCGCGCTGAAGGCCGACGCGACGGGGCAGGAAGCTGGTGCCGCCCGCGTCGGGGATCAGGCCGATCCGGGTGAAGGCCTGGACAAAGACCGCGCTGTCGCAGGCAATCACCAGGTCGCAGGCCAGCGCGAGATTCGCCCCCGCCCCGACCGCCGCGCCGTTCACCGCCGCGATGACCGGAACCGGTGCCTCGGTGATCGCGCGGATCATGGGCACGTATTCGTCATTCA
Source organism: Tabrizicola sp. (assembly GCF_041913445.1). Taxonomy (GTDB): domain Bacteria; phylum Pseudomonadota; class Alphaproteobacteria; order Rhodobacterales; family Rhodobacteraceae; genus Tabrizicola. The sequence continues at coordinate 155,077 of NZ_JAYSFG010000009.1, read as the reverse complement.
GGATCGACTCGAAGCCCGCGGCCTCCAGCCCCGAGGCGTCGGTGAGGTCCTGGCCCGAGCAGAAACCGCGCCCTGCCCCGGTCAGCAGGATCACGCGGGCGGAGTGGCCGGCGCGCAGGGCCTCCAGCAGGTCGACGCGCATCTGCCGGTTCAGCGCGTTCATCACCTCGGGCCGGTTCATCGTGATCCGATGCACCCCGCCTTCGACCTCGATCTTCACCAGTTCCGACATCCGTCCCTCCCGCTTTTGGCCATGATGGACAAGCCCTGCACCCGCGCCAAGCCGGACGCGGCGTCACGGGAGAACGGAATGACAGTCCGTGCTGGGTGCTACTTCTTCAGGATTTCCTGCAGCCGCGTCTCTTCCTCGGGCGACAGGGCCACTTCGGGGGCGACGCGCCGCCGCCCTGCCGCGACCGCGACCGCGGTCCCGGCAAGCAGAAGCCCCGGCCCGGCCAGCCAGAGGACCAGGTTCACACCTTCCGCCGGAGGGTTGAAAAGGACACCCTCACCATAACGCGCGACGATGTAGTCCACGACCTGGTCGTCGGTGTCGCCCGCGACCAGCCGTTCACGGATGATGAGCCGAAGGTCGCGGCTGATGGGCGCGTTGCTGTCGTCGATGGTCTCGCCCTGGCAGACCGGGCAGCGGATGTCGCGGCTGATCTCGCGGGCGCGGGATTCCAGGACCGGATCGGCCAGCATCTCGTCCGGCTGGACTGCGCCGACCGGAGCGGCGGCCAGAAGGAACGCGAGAAGAAGCGCCGCGCGTCTCATTCCGCCGGAACCCCGGCCGGCACGCGACGCGCGCCCGCGGCGACCCGGTAGCGCCGGTCGGACAGGCTGAGAAGACCACCCAGCGCCATCAGGATGCAGCCCGCCCACAGCCAGTTGGCGAAGGGCTCGATATAGCTGCGGACGGCCCAGCCCCCGCTTTGCTGCCGGTCGCCCAACACCAGGTAGACGTCGCGCAGGAAGCCGTAGTCGATAGCGGCCTCGGTCGTCGGCATCTGCGCCACGGGGTAGATGCGCTTTTCGGGGTTCAGAACCGTGACGACCTCGCCGTTCCGGAGCACCGTCATCCAGCCCATCGTCGAGGTGTAGTTCGGCCCTTGCACCTCCTCGACCTTGTCGAGCCGCACTTCGTAGCGGCCGAGCGGGAAAGTCTCGCCCTCCTGCACCACGCGGATGTCCTCGATTTTCCAGGACATCATGGCCGAGACCGCGAAGATCGTGACGCCCAGGCCGAAATGCGCCGTGGCCTTGCCCCAGTCGGCCCGCGGCAACCGGCCAAGCCGGGCCAGCCGCGCGCCCAGCCCCTCGCGTCCCGTCCGGGCCCAGATGTCGGCCAGCGCGCCGAACCCGACCCAGGCGCCGAGCATCAGACCGATCGGCCCCAGTGCCGTGCGGCCCGTCTGCATCGCGAAGGCCAGCGCGCCAAGCGCCACGGCCAGGACCATGACCGGGATCAGCCCGCGCAGGGACCGCCCGATATCGCCACGCTTCCAGGCCAGCATCGCGCCCGGAGGCAGGATCAGCGCCAAGGCCACCATGAAGGGCGAGAAGGCCGCGTTGAAGAAGGGCTCGCCCACCGACAGGTCGCGGCCCAGCAACATTGTCCCGACAAGCGGCCAGATTGTCCCAATAAAGACAACAAACGCCGCCACCGTCAGCAGGATGTTGTTCGCCACCAGCGCACTTTCGCGGCTGACGAGGCTGAACACCCCCCGCGCCTCCATCACGCCGGCGCGCAGCGCGAACAGGATCAGCGCGCCCCCGGTGAAGAAGCCGAGGATCATCAGGATGAAGACTCCCCGCTCGGGGTCGTTAGCAAAGGCGTGGACCGAGGTGATGACACCCGACCGCACGATGAAGGTGCCGATGAGGCTGAAGCCGAAGGCCATGATCGCCAGGAGGATCGTCCAGGCCTTCAGGCTTTCGCGCTTTTCCACCACGATGGAACTGTGCAGCAGCGCCGCCGCCAGAAGCCAGGGCATGAAGCTTGCGTTCTCGACCGGGTCCCAGAACCAGAACCCGCCCCAGCCGAGCTCGTAATAGGCCCACCAGGACCCCAGCGCGATGCCGATGGTCAGGAACACCCAGGCCGCGAGCGTCCAGGGCCGCACCCAACGGCCCCAGGCCGCGTCCACCCGGCCCTCGATCAGCGCGGCCACCGCAAAGCTGAATGCCATCGAAAGGCCGACATAGCCGAGGTAGAGGAACGGCGGATGAAAAGCCAACCCCGGGTCCTGCAAGAGCGGGTTCAGGTCCTGCCCGTCCAGAGGCGGCATCGCCAGCCGCCAGAAGGGGTTCGAGGTGAGAAGCAGAAACAGCAGGAACGCGACCCCGATCATCCCCTGCACCGCCAGAACTCGCGCCTTCAACCGCGAGGGCAGCCCGCCCCCGAACGCCGCCACCGCCGCGCCATAGACCGCCAGGATCAGCACCCAGAGCAGAAGCGAGCCCTCGTGGTTCCCCCAGACGCCCGACACCTTGTACAGCATCGGCTTCAGCGTGTGCGAGTTTGAGACCACGACCGCAAGCGAGAAGTCCGACACGACGAAGGCCCAGGTCAGCGCCGCGAACGAGGCCGCGACCAGCACCATCTGCACCAGCGCCGCGGGCCCCGCCAGCGCCATCAGCCGCGCGTCCCCCCGGTGCGCGCCCCAAAGCGGCAGGGTCGACTGCACCAGCGCCACCATCAGCGCAAGGATCAGCGCGAAATGCCCAAGCTCGACGATCATCTGCCTCTCCTGTTGTTGGTCGCAATGATAGGCGCTGCGGCCGCCGGGGGAAAGGCCTGCGCCCTTCCGCCGCGCCGGCACGGCAGAATGACAGCCCCGGGCCGCCTCTCCCGCCGAATTGCCGGTTGCCACCCGGCGTCCGCCCCCGCTACACCCGGACCAAAGCAGGAGGACCCCATGCCCAAGACCATCCTGATCGGCGCGCCCATCGACAGCGGACAGAAGCGCCCCGGCTGCCTCATGGGCCCCGCCGCGTACCGCGTGGCCGGGATCGCCCGCGAGGTCGTGGCCGAGGGGCACGGGGTCGAGGACTGGGGCGACCTGAGCCTGTCGGACCTGAAACCCCTCACCTGCCCCAATCCTGTCGTGCACGATCTGGCCGAGACAGTCGCCTGGACCGAGATCCTGATGGACAAGGTCGACGACGCGCTGTCGCAGGGTGGCTTTCCGATCATCATGGGCGGCGACCATTCGCTGGCGCTCGGCTCGGCCGCCGGCGCTGCAGCCTATGCCGCGCGGCAGGACCGGCCGTTGTTCCTGCTGTGGCTAGACGCACATTCCGACTTCCACACGCCGATGACGACGACCTCGGGCAATCTGCACGGCACACCGCTTGCCTATATCGCCGGCCGCGATGGGTTCGACGCCTTCCCGCCCTTCCCGGCCCCCGTCCCCGCGCACCGCATCTGCATGTTCGGCATCCGCTCGGTAGACCCGGCCGAACAGGCCGCGATGCAGGAGCGCGACATCTTCATCAACGACATGCGCGTCATCGACGAGCGCGGGCTTGTCGCCCCCTTGCGAGAGTTCCTGGATCTCGTGCGGCGCGAGGGCGGGATGCTTCACGTTAGCCTTGACGTGGACTTCCTCGACCCCTCCATCGCCCCCGCCGTCGGAACCACCGTCCCCGGCGGCGCGACCTTCCGCGAGGCGCATCTGGTGATGGAGCTTCTGCACGAAAGCGGTCTGGTCACCTCGCTGGACCTCGTGGAACTGAACCCTTTCCTCGACGACCGGGGCATGACTGCCCGGTTGATGGTGGACCTGGTGGGCAGCCTCATGGGCAAGAAAGTCTTCGACCGGCCGACCCGGGCGAAATAGGCATTTGCCTAGAAATGACGGCATGTCCCTGATGTCAAAGATACATTTCGATGTATATATCTTTGTATATACAGCAGTTATCCACAACGAAAAGAACCTCGCCACACGCCATGATTGTTTCGAAAATGTGAGCTTCTTGCGCTGAGGAATTTTCGAACAATCCCTCACGGACATCGGAAATGTCGCCAAAGCGGAGACAACTTAGTGAATGCGGAACTCCCCCACGACGTTGCGCCATTCGCCGGGCGCGATCAGTTTGCGATGGGTGAAGCGCACCGAATGCAGCGGGCCCTCGATCTTTTCCTGCCAGAATTCGATGAACTGGAAAAGCTTGGGGTAATCCGGTGCCAGGTCATACTCCTGCCAAATGAAGCTGTTGAGAACATTGCGATAATCCGGCATCCGGTAGTACAACTCCGCCGTCGTCAGCCCATAACCTTTCAGCATCAGTTCCGTCTCGCGTCCGACCATACCCATCCTCCTTTCCGGTGGCCCATGACGGAATCATGACATCAGCCTGTCAAAAATCAACGAAAACAGTATGTTGGCACTCTTTGTTGATGGCTGCCAATCCGGGTACAAGCTGCCATTGCACCCCATAGCTAGGATGGTGTATCTTTCCGCCTGCTAAATCTTGATCCCGCAAGGAAGGCGCGCGCCCTCATGGCCGATACCCCGGAAGATACTGACAACAAAGAAGAAAACCCGGAGCGTCCCGTCCACCACGGCCCGCAGGTCGACATCGCGGCCGAGATGAAGACCGCCTATCTCGACTACGCGATGAGCGTGATCGTCTCGCGCGCGATCCCTGACCTTCGTGACGGGCTGAAACCGGTGCACCGCCGCATCCTCTTTGCGATGCACGAAAGCGGCAACACGCATGACAAGGCCTACCGCAAGTCGGCCCGCCCGGTGGGCGACACGATGGGGAAGTACCACCCCCACGGCGACTCGGCGATCTATGACGCGCTGGTGCGGATGGCGCAGCCGTTTTCCATGTCCCTGCCGCTTCTGGACGGTCAGGGGAACTTCGGCAGCATGGACGGCGATAACGCTGCGGCCATGCGCTATACCGAAGTCCGGATGGACAAGCCCGCGGCCTTCCTTCTGTCGGACATCGACAAGGAGACGGTCGATTTCCAGGACAACTACGACGGCAAGGACAAGGAGCCCACCGTCCTCCCCGCCCGCTTCCCGAACATGCTGGTCAACGGCGCCGGCGGGATCGCGGTCGGCATGGCGACGAACATCCCGCCGCACAACCTGGGCGAAGTGATCGACGGCACGCTGGCGCTCATCGAGAACCCCGACATCTCCATGGAACAGCTGATGGAGATCATTCCGGCCCCCGACTTCCCGACGGGCGGGCAGATCCTTGGGCGTTCGGGTGCTCGCAAGGCTTATCTGGAGGGCCGCGGCAGCGTCATCATCCGCGCCAAGACCCACATCGAGGAGCTGCGCAAGGACCGCTGGGGCATCGTGATCGACGAGATCCCGTATCAGGTCAACAAAGCCACGATGATCGAGAAAATCGCCGAGCTCGTCCGCGAAAAGCGGATCGAGGGCATCGCCGGAATCGCCGACGAATCCGACCGGATCGGCGTCCGCGTGGTGATCGAGCTCAAGCGCGACGCGACGCCCGACGTGGTGCTGAACCAGCTCTTCCGCTTCTCGACCATGCAGGTCAGCTTCGGCTGCAACATGCTGGCGCTGAACGGTGGCCGGCCCGAACAGCTGACCCTTCGCGATTTCCTCAGCCATTTCATCACCTTCCGCGAGGAAGTTGTCGCGCGCCGCACCGCCTTTGAGCTGCGGAAAGCCCGTGAACGCAGCCACATCCTTTGCGGCCTCGCCGTCGCCGTGTCGAACGTGGATGAGGTTGTAGCTACAATCCGCGCCTCCGCCGACCCGGCCGAGGCACGTGACAAGCTGATGACCCGCCGCTGGCCGGCCCACGACATCGCCGCGTATATACGCCTGATCGACGATCCATCGCACACGATCAATGAGGACGGGACCTACAACCTCTCTGAAGTGCAGGCCCGCGCGATCCTCGACCTCCGCCTCCAGCGCCTGACCGCGATGGGCGTGAAGGAGGTCACGGACGAACTGGAAGAATTGGCCGGGAAGATCAAGGACTTCCTCGACATTCTTTCCTCGCGCGAGCGGATCATGGCGATCATCTCGGACGAACTCCGCGAGGTCAAAGCCCTCTTCGCCGTCCCCCGCCGCACCGAAATCGCCGACTGGTCCGGCGACATGGAGGACGAGGACCTGATCGAGCGCGAGGACATGGTCGTCACCATCACCTCGGGCGGCTACATCAAGCGCACCCCCCTCGCCGAATTCCGCGCCCAGAACCGCGGCGGCAAGGGTCTCAGCTCGATGCAGACCAAGGACGACGACGTGGTTACCACGCTTTTCGTTGCGAATACGCATACTTGGCTCTTGTTCTTCACGACCGACGGCATGGTCTACAAGCTGAAGACCTGGCGCCTGCCGCTTGCGGGCCGCACCGCCAAGGGCAAGGCGCTGGTCAACATCCTGCCGATCCAGAACGGCATCACCATCGCCGCCCTGATGCCCGTGGATGTGCCGGAAGAAGACTGGGGCAACCTCCAGATCGTCTTCGCGACTTCGGACGGCGACGTCCGCCAGAACGACCTGTCGGACTTCACCAACGTCATGCGCAACGGCAAGATCGCGATGAAGCTGCCCGAGGGCGTCTCCCTGGTGAACGCGGCCATCGCGGATGAGAACGACGACATCATGCTCGTCACCGAAGCCGGCCGCGCCATCCGCTTCTCCACCACGGAAATCCGGGTGTTCCGGTCGCGCGAATCCACCGGCGTGCGCGGCATCCGTCTGGCGGACGGCGACCATGTCGTCTCGATGTCGATCATCCGCCACTTCGAGGCCACACCCGAGGAGCGCGAGGCCTACCTCAAGCAGCGCCGCCTGATGGCCGGGATCACCGAGGACGACACCGACGACGAGGAAGAACACGTCCCCGCCGGCCAGCTCTCCCCCGAGCGCTACGCCGAGATGTCGGCAGCCGAGGACCTGATCCTGACGGTCACGAAAGGCGGGTCGGGCAAGCTCTCCTCCTCCCACGACTACCCGGTCCGGGGCCGCGGCGGCATGGGCGTCAAGGCCATCTCCCCGGGCCCAAGGGGCGGCCGCATCATCGCCTCCTTCCCGGTCGAGACCTCCGACCAGATCATGCTCGCCACCTCCTCTGGCCAGTCGATCCGCACGCCGGTGGAGCAGGTCAGCTTCCGCTCGCGGTCGGCAGGCGGCGTGAAGATCTTCGCCATCGGCGCGGACGAGGAAGTCGTCTCCGTCGCCCGCGTCGCCGATCAGGGAGAAGAGTGATGGAGGCCTGGCTTGGCACGGCCGCCTTCGCGCTCTTCTTCGCGTTTGGCGCAATCCTCCTCGGTCGGTACCAGACGTCGAAATATCAGAAGTACCTCGGCCAGCACTCTGCGACGACGGAACAGATGCTGGAAGAGCAGCGCCGCACCCAAGAGGTCCTGACCCGGCAGACCCTGGCGCTGGAACGGATCGCCGTCGCCCTTGAAAAGCGCGCTTGAAGCCCGCCTTGCGGCCCTCGCGGCTGCGGGCGAGACCATGACCTACGGCGACCTCGCGCGGGAGCTCGGGCTGCGCATGGCCGACCTCACCGCCCGGCTGGAAACTCTGATGGAGGAGGACGCCGGCCAAGGCGCCCCCTTCCGCGCCGCGCTTCTTCGCCAAAGGCTTTCGGCTGACCACCTTCCGGCCCCCGGCTTCTTCCAGAAAGCTGCCGCCTTGGGCATCAGCGTCCTGGACCCCGTCGCTTTCGTCGCGGACCAGCGCGCCCGCCTGCGCTGATCTGCACCAGCGCACAAAAGCCCTGCCCCTGCACGGAATTTGCACAAAAGCGCATCCATGCAAGAAGCCGGCATCCGGCAATAGACCGGGACAACGCGCTCAAGGGATCATCATGGACCAGTTGAAAGCTTATTCGCCGCTCATCGCCCGCCTCTTCATCGGCGGCTTCTTCCTCCTCGCCGGCGTCGGCAAGATCGGCGATGTCGCCGGGACCGCCGGCTACATCCAGTCCGTGGGCCTGCCCGGCTTTCTCGCCTGGCCCGCGATCATCTTCGAGATCGCGCTCGGCCTGGCGCTGATCGTCGGCTTCCAGACCCGCATCGCGGCGCTGGCCGGCGCGGCCTTCTGCATCTTCACCGCCCTGTTCTTCCACAACAACCTCGCGGACCAGATCCAGATGATCATGTTCCTCAAGAACTTCTCGATCGCTGGCGCCTTCCTGATGTTCTTCGCCTTCGGTCCGGGCAAGCTTGCCCTCGACAAGGCCTAAGGACCACGGGCCGGGGCCAAGCGCCCCGGCTTCCCTTTTCCGGCAAACCGCCCTACATCGGCGGCATGACAGACCCCCTTCACATCATCGGCGGCGGCATGGCGGGCTCCGAGGCTGCCTGGGCCGCCGCGAACCTTGGCGTCCCCGTGGTGATTCACGAGATGCGGCCCAAGGTTGCCACCTTCGCGCACCGGACCGGCGATTTTGCCGAGATGGTCTGCTCGAACTCCTTCCGCTCGGATGACCACGAACGCAATGCCGTGGGCCTGATCCACTGGGAGATGCGGCAGGCAGGCAGCCTGGTGATGGAAATGGCGCACCAACACCGCCTTCCCGCCGGAGGAGCGCTGGCGGTGGACCGCGACCCCTTCGCCCGCGCCGTGACCGAAAAGCTGAAGGCGCACCCGCTGATTTCCACGTCCTATGAGGAAGTTACCGAACTCCCTTCATCTGGCCACTGGATCATCGCCACCGGTCCGCTGACCAGCCCGTCACTTGCCGAAAGCATTCGCGTAACTACAGGGGCCGACGCCCTGGCTTTCTTCGACGCCATCGCGCCTATCGTATATACAGACACCATCGACATGTCCGTGGCCTGGCTGCAAAGCCGCTACGACAAGGGTGAGACGGAGGACGAGCAGAAGGCCTACATCAACTGCCCGATGACCCGGGATCAGTACGAGGCGTTCATCGACGCGCTTCTGGCCGCCGAGAAGACCGAGTTTCACGAAGGTGAAACCGCCGGCTATTTCGACGGCTGCCTTCCCATCGAAGTCATGGCCGAACGCGGCCGCGAGACGCTTCGCCACGGCCCGATGAAGCCCGTAGGCCTGACCAATGCGCACCAGCCGGACGTGAAGCCCTACGCCGTGGTGCAGCTGCGACGCGACAACAAGCTGGGCACGCTGCACAACATCGTGGGCTTCCAGACCAAGATGAAATACGGCGCGCAAACCGCTGTTTTCAAGATGATTCCGGGGCTGGAGAACGCCAGCTTCGCCCGCCTTGGGGGCATCCACCGGAACACTTTCATCAACTCGCCCACGCTTCTTGACGCCCAGATGCGGCTGACGTCGCGCCCGTATATACGCTTCGCTGGCCAGATCACCGGGGTCGAAGGCTATGTCGAATCCGCCGCCATGGGCCTTCTGGCCGGGCGAATGGCCGCGCACGAGATACTCGGGCGCGAGCTTCCGCCGCCGCCGCCCGAAACGGCGATGGGCGCGCTCGTCACCCACATCACCGGCGGGGCCGAGGCGAAGACCTTCCAGCCGATGAACGTGAACTTCGGCCTCTTCCCGCCAATCGACGCCAAAAGCGGGCGTCGCGGCCGGCATGACCGCTACAAGGCCTATACAGACCGCGCGAAGCAGGCCTTCACCGAATGGCTTTCGTAACCCGCTTCGCGCCAAGCCCGACCGGCCCACTGCACCTGGGTCACGCCTATTCCGCGATCCTCGCGCATGACATGGCCCGCGCCGCCGGGGGCCGGTTCCTGCTGCGCATGGAGGATACCGACCTTGAGCGCTGCAGGCCCGAATGGGACGCGTTGATCCAGGAGGACCTGCGCTGGCTTGGCCTGGCCTGGGATGGGCCGATCCTGCGGCAGGCGGAGCATATCGCCAGCTACAACACCCGCCTGGAAACCCTTGAGACGAAAGGGCTTCTTTACCCCTGCTCTTGCACCCGGTCTGACATCCGCGCGGCCCTTGCCGCCCCGCAGGAGGGTGTGGCCTTCAATGTCTATCCCGGCACTTGCCGGCATCGTCCAATGGAAAGCCGCAAGTCGGGCGACGCTCTGCGACTGAACCTTGCGGCTGCGCTGGAGTCTCTTGCAGGCGTCGACCTTTGCTTCACCGAAACCGGACCCGCGCATTCCGGCCTTCACCGCGTCGATCCCGACCAGGCCATGCGCCAGATCGGCGACGTGGTCCTGTCGCGCAAGGGCGAGGACATCGTGGCCTATTTCCTTGCGTCAAGCTTCGACGATGCGGACCAGGGCATCACCCATGTGATCCGCGGCGAGGACCTCTTCGACTTCACGCCCGTCCAGGTCATCCTTCAGCATCTCTTCGGCCTGCCAACGCCCGTCTATCACCACCACCGCCTGATCCGGGACGATCACGGAAAGCGCCTCGCCAAGCGCGACGATGCGCGGGCGATCCGGAAGTACCGGGAGGACGGCGCAACCCCTGCCGACATCCGGCGCATGGTCGGGTTACCAAGTCCTTAACGCCCGCCGCCAAGTCCCTGATAGCAAAGGCAGCATCAGGAATGTCCACCGTGGACAGGGTCCATGAAGATGACCTCTTCCCCGTTCCGGACCGCCGTGTAGAAGCAGGATAGCCGGTCCGTGTGACAGGCCGGCCCCTCCTGCTCGACCAGCGCCAGCAGGCAGTCCCGGTCGCAGTCCACCCGCAGCTCCACCAGCCGCTGGTGGTGCCCCGAGGTCTCTCCCTTCACCCAGAACGCTCCCCGCGAGCGCGACCAGTAGGTCACCTTCCCCGTCTCCAGGGTCCGGCTGACCGAGGCCGCGTTCATCCAGGCGACCATCAGAACCTCGCCCGAGACGGCATCCTGCGCCACGCAGGGGATCAGCCCCGCGGCATCATACTTTAGTGTGGCCGGGTCGAAGGGCATGGGCTTCTCCTTGGCAGGCGGGCGCGCCGGGTCTACATACGAAGTCAGTCGAGGGATTACCATGAGCGACAGCGACCTCATCAAGCTCTACTCCGCCCGTATCCTGGGGCTTGCCGCCGACATCCCGCATCTCGGCCGCTTGCCCGCGCCGCAGGGAACGGCCCGGCGACGGTCGCCTCTCTGCGGGTCGACGGTCACCGCCGACGTGGTGGTCAAGGACGGCCGCATCGCCGAGTTCGCCCAGGACGTGAAAGCCTGCGCCCTGGGTCAGGCCTCGGCCGCGGTTTTGGGAGAGGTCGTGATCGGCCGCACCCTGCCCGAGTTGCAGGCCGCAAGGGATGCCCTGCGCGCGATGCTGAAGGACGGTGGTCCCGTCCCCCCCGCGCCATTCCAAGGCTATGAGGTCCTGGCCCCGGCGCGCGATTACAAGAACCGCCACGCCTCGATCCTGCTCGCGCTGGAAGCCGTCTGCGAGGCGATGGAGGCCGCACAGGCCGCCGCATGAAAAAACCGCCGCGCATCCGGGGAAGGATGGCGGCGGCAGTGGCGCGTCTGGGATGACGGTGGGCCAGGCGAGGCGGACCGTCAGCTTGGGGGACAGAGCGCGGGGCAGAAACCTCAGTGCAGGCCGGGCACGGACAGCACGGCGAAGAGCAAGACGAACAGCGACGCGACACCGACCAGATCTTCCATCGCGCCTTTCGGGGTGTGGCTCAGCAGGGTCTTCATGGCGTCTTTCATCGCGTCCTCCATGATCGTGTTGCTGAATTGTTCTCACATCCGAAACGTCCTGTAAAGAACTTTTTAAGAACATTCGTGAACAGACCGGAACGATGGGTCAGCCGACGCTCATCAGACGCAAGGCTCGGTCCTGGTCCATCAGCCACAGAAGCGCCCGTGCGGCCTTGCCACGCGGGCTGGACAGGTCCGGGTCATCCAACAGAAGCTTCCGGGCGTCGGATTGCGCCAAGGCCATCAGGCTCGCCTGCCGTTCCAGGTCCGCCACCCTAAAGCGCGGCAGACCGGACTGGGCGGTTCCGATCAGGTCACCCGCGCCGCGCATCGCCAGGTCTTCCTCGGCGATGCGGAAGCCGTCCTCGGTGTCCCGGATCGTGGTCAGCCGGCGCCGGCCGGTCTCGTTCAAGGGCGGCTGATACATCAGGAGGCAAGTCGACGCCGCCTCGCCCCGCCCGACCCTGCCCCGCAACTGGTGGAGCTGCGCAAGGCCAAAGCTTTCCGCCTGCTCGATCACCATGATCGTCGCGTTCGGCACGTTGACCCCGACCTCGATCACCGTCGTCGCCACCAGGACGGCGGTCTCACCGGCCACGAAGCGGGCCATGGCCGCATCCTTTTCGGCCGGCGGCATCTGGCCGTGCACCAGACCGACGCGGTCCCCGAGGGCCGCGCGAAGAACCTTGAAGCGCTCTTCGGCACTGGCGTAGTCGACGACCTCGGACTCCTCGACCAGCGGGCAGACCCAATAGGCCTGCCGCCCCTCGGCCACCGCCTTGCGCAGGTGGTCGACCACTTCGTCCAGCCGCTCGGCCGAGACCATCGCAGTGCGGATCGGCTTCCGGCCCGCCGGTTTCTCATCCAGGACGGAGACATCCATGTCGCCATGCGTGGCAAGCGCGAGGCTGCGGGGAATGGGCGTCGCCGTCATCACAAGGACGTCCACCGCAGCGCCCTTCGAGCCGAGTTCCATCCGTTGCGCCACGCCGAACCGGTGCTGTTCGTCCACCACGGCCAGGCGCAGATCCTTGAACGCGACGTCCTTCTGGAAGACGGCATGGGTCCCGACGAGGATCGGAATCCGCCCCATGGCGAGATCCTCGAGCTTCATCGCGCGGTCGGCCCCGCGGTCGCGGCCCGTCAGCAGCTCCAGCCGTACACCCGCAGCGCGGGCCAGCGGGGCGAGGCCTTCGAAATGCTGCCGGGCAAGGATTTCGGTTGGCGCCATCATGACGCCCTGGCCCCCGGCCTCGACCGCGATCAGCAGCGCCTGGAAGGCGACAAGTGTCTTTCCGGCCCCGACGTCGCCCTGCAGAAGCCGGTTCATCCGCAGGGGACGGGCCATGTCGGCCGCGATTTCCGAGACTGCGCGAACCTGCGCCCCCGTCGGCGCATAAGGCAGACTTTCCAGGACCTTGTCGCGCAAAGCTCCCGTGCCTTCAGTGCAGATGCCCTTGCCGCGCCGCAGGGTCGCACGGGCAATGGACAGTGTCAGCTGGTGGGCGAAAAGCTCGTCATAGGCGAGGCGCTGGCGAGCGGGATGGGTGAAGGCAAGCCCTGCCGCGCCCGTTGGCCCATGCGCCGCGTGCAGGGCCGCGGCCCAGCCCGGCCAACCCTCGCGCAGGATCAGCGCGGGATCGGCCCATTCCGGCAAATCGGGCAGCCGCGTCAGGGCCGCTTGGGCCGCCCTGCCGACCACACGCTGGGTAAGCCCCGCCGCCAGCGGATAGACCGGCTCATAGGCGGGGAGTTCGTGCTTCTCCTCCACCCGCAGGACGTGATCGGGGTGGACCATCTGGGCGATGCCGTCGAAGAACTCGACCTTGCCCGAAACGAGGCGACGCTGGCCGGTCGGCAGTAGCTTCGCCAAGGCCTCGCCCCGGGCATGAAAGTAGACCAGCAGGAATTCGACCCGCGCATCGCGGACATGGATGCGGTAGGGGCCGCCCTTCCGGCGCGGCGGCACATGCTGGCCGATCTCGACCTCGACCGTCAGGGTAGCGGGCGGCACCACCTCGCGCACGGATTGGCGCAGAGCGCGGTCGACGCCAGAATGGGGCAAGAGGTAAAGAAGGTCCTTTGGCCGGGTGATGCCCAGGCTCTCGAACGCCTTCGCGGCCTTCGGGCCGACCCCCGGCAGCGTCTCGATCCCCGCGAACAGGGGAAAAAGCGCTTCCGGCCGGCTCATCCGCCGATCAGCTCCAGCCAGGCGTCCTCGTCGATGATCTTCACGCCCAACCGTTCCGCATCCTTGGCCTTGGAGCCCGCGCCCGGCCCGGCGATCAGAAAGTCGGTCTTGGCGCTGACGCTGCCCGCGACCTTTGCCCCCAGCGCTTCCGCCCGCGCCTTGGCCTCGGCCCGGGTCATCTTTTCCAGCGTGCCGGTGAAGACGACGGTCTTCCCGGCCACCGGCGAGTCGACCTGCCCCCGTGCCGCGACGGGCTGGATCGACAGCTGCGCTGCCAGCGCGTCGATGGCTTCGCGCTCGGCGGGGTTCTGGAAGGCATCGACCAGGCTTTGCGCCATGACCTCGCCCACGCCGTTGATCGAGTTCAGCTCGGCCCATTCCGGCGTGCCCGGAGTGGCCTTGGCGATGGCGGCTTCGAACGCCTCCCACGTGTTGTAATGGCGTGCAAGAAGGCCCGCGGCGACCTCGCCCACGTGGCGGATGCCGAAGGAGAAGATCAGCCGGTCAAGCGGGATGGTGCGCCGCGCCTCGATGGCGGCGAACAGCTTTGCGGCCGAGGTTTCGCCGAAGCCTTCGCGATTTTTCAGTTTCTGCAGTGGGTTGGCGGTGTCTCTTGCAGCAAGGGTGAAGATGTCGGCGGGGGTCTTGACCGGCAAGGTCGGGTCCTTGAAGAACATCTCGACCTGCTTGGCGCCCAGACCCTCGATGTCGAAGGCGGCTCGGCTGACGAAGTGCTTCAGCCGCTCGACCGCCTGGGCCGGGCAGATCAGGCCCCCGGTGCAGCGGCGGACCGAGTCGCCCTCCTCGCGGTGGGCGGGGCTGCCGCATTCGGGGCATTCCGTTGGGAAAACATAGGGTTGTGCGCCATCCCTGCGACGGGAGAGATCCACGTCGGCGACCTTGGGGATCACGTCTCCGGCACGGTAGACCTGGACCCAGTCCCCGATTCGGATGTCCTTGCCGCCGCGGATCGTCTCGCCCCGGGAATCGCGGCCGGCGATGTAGTCCTCGTTGTGGAGCGTTGCGTTCTGCACCACGACGCCGCCCACCGTAACGGGGCGCAGTCGCGCGACGGGGGAAAGCGCCCCGGTGCGGCCGACCTGGATGTCGATGCCCAGAAGCTCGGTCCAGGCCAGTTCGGCAGGGAACTTGTGGGCGAGCGCCCAGCGGGGAGTGGAGGAGCGGAAGCCGAGGCGGGCCTGCAGGGCAAGGTCGTCGACCTTGTAGACAACGCCGTCGATGTCATAGCCCAGCGTGGAGCGCTGCGCTTCGATCAGGCGATAATGGGCCAGCATCGCGTCGGGTCCGGGGCAAAGGACGGTCAGCGGATTTGTCTGGAATCCCAGCAGCTTGAGCCGCTGGATGGCCTGGAACTGGGTGGCCGCCAGCGGTTCGGAATGGTCGCCCCAGGAATAGGCGAAGAAGCGGAGCGGCCGGGCGGCGGTGATCCGGGGATCGAGTTGGCGAAGCGATCCCGCGGCGGCATTGCGCGGGTTGGCGAAGGTCTTGTCGCCGTTGGCGGCCTGACGGGCATTCAGCGCGGCGAAGTCGGCGTGGGACATGTAGACCTCGCCCCGGACCTCGAGCACGTCCGGCACGTCGCCGGCCAGGCGCTGGGGGATGTCCGCGATCGTCTTCGCATTCTCCGTGACGTTTTCGCCCACCTCACCGTCGCCCCGGGTGGCGGCCTGCGCCAGCACCCCGCGTTCATAGCGCAGCGACAGCGACAGTCCGTCGATCTTCGGCTCGGCGGTATAGTGCAGCTCGCCCTGGAACCCGAGAAAACGTCGCACGCGGTCGTCGAATTCCGCCACTTCCTCGGCCGCGAAGGCGTTCTCGAGGGAAAGCATCCGGACGCGGTGCTGGACCTTCCCGAAGCCCTCGGCCACCGCAGCCCCCACCTGGTCCGACGGCGAATCCGCGCGCTTCAGGCCGGGGAACCGTACCTCGATGGCGGCATTCCGCCGCTTCAGCGCGTCATAGTCGGCGTCCGAGATCTCGGGCGCATCGAGCGTGTGGTAGGCGGTATTCGCAGCGGCGATGGCTTCAGCGAGCCGCGCGAGTTCCTGCCGCGCCTCGCCCTCTGTCAGCTGCTCGACCGCCTTCTCCACCATTGCCCGCCCCCTTGTTGCCCGAAGACGTTAGGCGGCGGGCCCGCGAAGGTAAAGATCAGGCGCTGGCGGCGAGACGGGCCTGCGCCCCGGCCGGATCGCGCAGCACGTAGCCGCGGCCCCAGACGGTTTCGATGTAATTGTCACCACCCGTCGCCTCGGCCAGTTTCTTGCGCAGCTTGCAGATGAAGACGTCGATGATCTTCAATTCCGGCTCGTCCATCCCGCCATAAAGGTGGTTCAGGAACATCTCCTTGGTCAGCGTCGTTCCTTTGCGCAGGGAAAGGAGTTCCAGCATCTGATATTCTTTCCCGGTCAGATGCACGGCCTTGCCATCGACATCCACCGTCTTGGCATCCAGATTGACCGAAACGCGACCGGTCTTGATGACCGACTGACTGTGGCCCTTGGACCGGCGGATGATGGCGTGGATGCGGGCGACCAGTTCTTCGCGGTGGAAGGGCTTGGTCAGGTAGTCGTCGGCCCCGAAACCGAAGCCTTTCAGCTTGTTTTCAGTGTCATCGGCGCCGGAGAGGATCAGGATCGGCGTCTCCACCCGCGCCTGGCGCACCTGGCGGAGGACTTCATGGCCGCTCATGTCCGGGAGGTTCAGGTCCAGAAGGATCAGGTCGTAATCGTAAAGCTTCGCCAGGTCGATCCCGTCCTCGCCCATGTCGGTGCAATAGACGTTGAGATTTGCATGAGTCAGCATCAATTCGATGCTGCGCGAAGTGGTAGGGTCGTCCTCAACAAGCAGAATGCGCATTCGTTAAATCTCCGCTCAGATGGTTCATCGTTAACGACTTTGGCGGTCAATGGTTAACGTTGGGTTACTATGCCAGAGCGTGAGTCGAATAACACTTAAAGTTGTCTGTATTTCTGGATCGCTGTGACTTTCAGGCCATCCTCGCCATGCTTGGCCACGGCTGAACGCCACAGGGCGAACTCTTCCTCCGACAGGGCATAGCGTTCCAGCGCCTCCTTCTCGGAAATCAGGCCATAGACCACCGCCCTGACCACCACCGCCTTGCGGCTTGCCACCCAGCGGCGGGTATCGGCGGGCGGCAGATCGGCCCGGGTAAGAATGCTGCCATCCGGCAGGGTCACCTGCCTGGGGCCATCGACACGCTTGAGAAACATCGCCGTTCCCTCTTTGGTTTCGTGGCAGGATGGCGGAACAGGCTTAATCAATCCTGAAACGGGGGATTGAGAGTGCACAGCATTTTCATATATTCCCCATCATTCCCGTAACCCGGACAATCGTCATGCCGCGCGACCTGCCGCTGAACTCCCTGGGCTTTGCCAAGCCCCCCGCCGAGACGCGGGTCGTCGTCGCCATGTCGGGCGGCGTCGACAGCTCGGTCGTGGCCGCGATGCTGGCCGAAGAAGGCTATGACGTCGTGGGCGTCACGCTGCAGCTTTACGACCACGGCGCGGCGCTGGCGAAAAAGGGGGCCTGCTGCGCGGGTCGCGACATCCATGACGCGCGCCGCGTGGCCGAGACGATGGGTTTCCCGCACTATGTGCTCGACTATGAGAACACCTTCCGCGAGGCGGTGATCGAAGAGTTCGCCGATGCCTATCTGGCGGGCGCGACGCCGGTGCCCTGCATCCGCTGCAACGAACGGGTGAAGTTCAAGGACCTTCTGGCCACCGCCAAGGACCTGGAGGCCGATTGCATGGCGACGGGCCACTATATCCAGCGCATGACGGGCGACCACGGGCCCGAGTTGCATCAGGCGGCCGATCCCGCGCGTGACCAAAGCTATTTCCTGTTCTCGACCACGCCGGAACAGCTGTCCTACCTGCGCTTCCCCTTGGGGCACCTCGCCTCCAAGGCGGAGACGCGGGCGCTGGCGGCCAAGTATGGGCTGCCGGTCGCGGACAAGCCGGACAGCCAGGACATCTGCTTCGTGCCGAACGGCAACTACGCCGCGGTGATCGAGAAGCTGCGCCCCGGCGCAGCGGACCCTGGCGAGATCGTGGACCTCGACGGCAATGTCCTGGGCGAGCACCGGGGCGTGATCCACTACACCATCGGCCAGCGCAAGGGCCTGGGGATTGGCGGCCTGGGCGAGCCTTTGTACGTCGTTAAGCTCGACCCAGAGACGCGGCGCGTCATCGTGGGCCCCAAGGCCGCGCTTTCGACCCGGATCATCCCGGTGCGCGAGATCAACTGGCTGGGCGACGCGCCCTTCGACAGCCGTCCCGAGTGGCATCTGAAGGTCAAGGTCCGCTCGACCCGCCCTCCACGCGAGGCGATCATCCGCCCGACGGGTCCGACCACCGCCAAGGTGGAACTGCTGTCGCCCGAGGACGGGGTCAGCGCCGGTCAGGCCTGCGTCTTCTACGCCCCCGAAGGCAGCCGCATCTTTGGCGGCGGCTGGATCTGGAAAGGAACCGCTTCGTGAAATCCCTGCTTCTGGCAGCGGCCCTTGCCCTGCCCCTGCCCGCCCTTGCCGAAACGCGCGAGGAGCGGGTGACAGCGGCAGCCGAATATGTCGAGCTGGCGCTGCAGGGCTTCGACATGCCCGCGATGATCGAGACGATGTACCAGCCGATCCTGCAACAGGTCGCGGCCAGCGGCCAGACCCTGACCGAGGACCAGGTGGCGCAGATCCGCCAGCTTTACCTCGACACCTTCACCGACCCGCTGACGAAACTCATGCGGGACCAGGCCGGGATCATGGCGGACATGATGACCCTGGCCGAGATCACCGCGCTGCGTGATTTCTATGCGACGCCCGAGGGCAAGTCGGTCATGGCGAAGCTGCCGCAGCTGACCGCCGCGCAGCAGCCGGGGATCATGGCGCTGATCAACGAGAACATGGAAAGTCTGATGCCGCAGGTCCTTGGCATCATCAACGGCGAGGCGCCCGCCCCGTAAGAGTGAATGAGGGGTGGTGACCCCTTATCCCTGGGGCAGGACCGACAGCACCGAACGCGCGGCGCGCAGGCCCGGGGGCTCTCCGCCCTTGCCCAGACGCTCCATCGTCAGGGCCATCGCCTGCTGCTGTGCCGCCGGGTTGGCCATCACCGCCTCCAGTGCCGGGGCGATCTTCTCGGCGCGGCAGTCCGGGCCGATGAACTCGGGCACCACGCGCGTCTCGCTGACCAGGTTCACCAGCGTCACCGTGTCGATCAGCGCTGCCCGCCGCATGAGCCAGAGCGTCAGCGGATGCATGTCGTAGGCGATGACCATCGGGCAGCCGTTCGCGGCAAGTTCCAGCGAGACGGTCCCCGAGGCCGCAAGCGCTACTGTGGCCGCCGCGAAGGCTCCGCGCTTGGCAGAGGGGTCCTGGATGATCTGCGGGCGCACGGCCCAGGTCGCGGTAAGCTCCTCGACCAGGTCCGCCACCCCGCGAACGGTCGGCAGGGCCACCCGCAGGTTCGTATGGCGCGCCTTCAGACGGGCGACGACCTCTCCGAAAACCGGCGCCAGCCGCGTCACCTCGCCCCGGCGTGACCCCGGCAGGGCAAGCAGGAGAGGCCCCTCGCCTGCAAAGGCGGCGGCCTCCGCAGCGGTGGCGAGCGGTTCGGCGACGACCGGGTGTCCCACGAAGTCGCAGGTCATGCCCGCTGCCGTCATGTAGGGTGGCTCGAAGGGCAGAAGCGCCAGGACATGGTCGATGACCTTCGCCATCCTCGCCGCCCGCCCCGGCCTCCAGGCCCAGACCGAGGGCGCGACATAGTGGATCGTCCGCATCCCGGGCTTCGCCGCCTTGACCAGCGCCGCGACGCGCAGTCCGAAATCGGGGGAATCGATCGTCACCAGCGCCTCGGCGCCGCTGGCCAGCGCGGCTTCGGCCGCCTCGCGAATGCGGCGCTTCAGGTGGAAGTATTTCGGCAGGACCTCGGCAATGCCCATCACCGAGAGCTCCTCCATAGGGAAGAGGCTCTCCATCCCTTCCGCCTGCATCAGCGGCCCTGCCACGCCGGCAAAGGCGACATTGGGCGAGAGAGCCTTCAGCCCCGCCATCAGTGCCGCACCCAAGCGGTCGCCCGAGGGCTCTCCGGCGATAAGGAAGAGCTTGCGTGGTTTGCTCATCGCAGGAATGGGTCCGCGATGCGCCGCTTCAGTGTCCGCGCGGCCCGCGATGCGCCGTCGCGGGTCATTCCCGCGACCAGAGGAACAGGCCCAGGTCGGCGGCCAGGCGCTGCATCTCGGGAAGATCCAGGCAAATGACCGAGCCCGCCTGGAAGGCAACTCCGCCAAGCCCTGCCGCCGCCGCGCCGCGCAACGTCTCGGGGCCGAGGGTCGGAAGGTCGATCCTGCGGTCCTGGCCGGGTTTCGCGGCCTTGTAGAAAAGGCCCCTGCCCCGGGCCGGATCCGGCCGGAGTGTCGTGATCCCCGCGACCTGGGCCAGAAGCGCGTCGGTGCCTGGCAGCGCCTCGACCCCCAGGCAAAGACCCTGAGCCACCACGGCGGCCTGTCCGACATCCACCGCCCCCAACGCCGCGACGATACCGGCGGCCCGCGCCGCATCGGCCTCGTCCCGCGGGGTGACGGTCCCGGCCAGGACGCCTGCGGGCGGCAGCAAGGCCGGGGCGATGTGCTCGACGCCCACGACGGTGAAGCCGAACTCCTCGAAAAGCTCGATCACCACGCGCAACGTGGCGTCATCGCCCTGCGCCATGGCCGCCATCAGGCGGGGCAGCAACCCGGCGGTCGCCTCGTCCAGAAGCGCGGGGTCCAGCCGGGGGCGCGTCACGGCACCGGCGAAGATCACCTGACCGATGCCGTCCCGTTCCAGGGCGCGCAGGAAAGGCACCAACCGTTCGACGCGGAAGCGCAGGTCCACGGTCAGCCCGTCGGGCGTGAAGCCGTCCAGGGCGGCGACGAGTGGGGCTTCCTCCATCGCGGCGGCAAGTGCAGCGGGCAGACGCCCCTGTCCGGCGATGATAGCGGTCCGCAAGGCGCTCACCGCCCGCCCTTGGGGGTCAGGAAGCTGCGGTCGGACTTCGACAGGATGAACTCGGCAATCTCGCGCACCAGAGCGCTGTCGCTTTCCTCGGACAGCTTGCGCGCCCGGTCGAGGAAACTCCCGTCTTCCTGCGCGAGCGTCTGGTACGCCGCGCGAAGCGCCGTGATCTCGGCCCGGTCGACGCCCCGGCGCTTCAGGCCGACGAGGTTCAAGCCATCCAGCTCTCCGCGCGGGCCCTGAACCAGGCCGTAGGGGATGACGTCGTTTGTGACCATCGTCACCGCGCCGATGATCGCGCCCTGCCCGATCCGGACCCATTGGTGGACACCCGAAAGCCCGCCAACGATCACGTCGTCGCCCAGGACGCAATGGCCTGCGATGGCCACGTTGTTGACCAGGATCACCCGGTCTCCGATCTGCGCGTCATGGCCGACATGGGCGCCGGTCATGATCAGGCAGTCATCCCCCACGCGGGTCACCCCGCCGCCGCCCTCGGTGCCGGTGTTCAGCGTGGCCGCCTCGCGGATGCGGCAGCGCTTGCCCACGACAAGACGGGTGCGCTCGCCGTTGTACTTCAGATCCTGCGGGACCTCGCCCACGGTGGCGAAGGGGAAGACGACCGACTCATCGCCGATCTCGGTCCAGCCGGTCACGACGGCATGGGACTTCAGCACCACGCGGGCATGCAGGGTGACTTCCGGGCCGACGACACAGAACGGGCCGATGCGGCAGCCCTCTCCGACGATCGCCCCGGGTTCGACCACGGCCGAGGGATGTACCTGTGCTGAGGGATGGATGCTCATGCCTTGGGCACGTCGAACATCGCCATGAAGGTCGCCTCGCAGGCCAGCTCACCCTCGACGTAGGCCTTGCCCTCGAACTTCCAGACCCGACCGCCGCCGCGCAGGGCCTTCACGTGAAGCTCGAGCACATCGCCCGGCACCACCTTGCGGCGGAACTTCACCCCGTCGACGCCCATGAAGAAGACCTTGGCCGCCTTGTCCACGAGATCCATCGACAGGCCGACCAGAACGCCCGAGGTCTGGGCCATCGCTTCGATGATCATCACGCCCGGGAAGATCGGCATTCCGGGGAAGTGGCCCTGGAACTGCGGCTCGTTCAACGTGATGCACTTGATGCCAACGCAGGATTCGTTGACCACGATGTCGCGCACCTTGTCGATCAGCAGGAACGGATAGCGGTGCGGGATGATCCGCTGGATCAGATCCAGATCGGCAGTCGTCACGGCGGTTGCATCCATCTTGTCGTTCCTTCGAATTTTGGCCCGGGCCTTCCGGTTTGACTACCAACTCACACTTCCCGAGACAAGTTCAGGGGTCGGGGTTCGTGGCCACGTCGCCCGGGGCTTCGTCCGACGGCGCAGTTGCCGGTTCAGCCAGGGCTGCATTCAGCTTGGCGATGGCCTCGTCGGTGATGTCGATGGCGGAAAGCGACACGATCACCAGCCGCTTGTCCAGGATCACCGTTGCCTGCCGTTCCCCCAGGATCTCGTTCAGGACGGGACCGGCAACCTGCAGGAAGGCCTTCCGCTCTTCCTCGCGTTTGGCGACGAGGGCCTGCGCCTTGGCGTCCTGTTCGGCCCGGATCCGTTCCACCTTTTCGTCAAATGCCGCAGCGCGAGAGGAGAATTCCTCGGGGGACAGGGACTTGCGCTGGTCGGTCAGCGCCTGTTCCTCGGCCACGAGCTCGGCCTGGATGCGCTGGTTCTCTTCCTCGAGCGCCGCCGTCGCGGCCCGCTCCCGCTCGATCGCGGCGCGGCCGAAATCGGATTCGAGGAAGAACTGGTCCTGGTCCAGCGTCAGCAGCGAACTTTGCACCTCCTGCGCCTGGGCTGCGGGTGCGCAGAGCAGAAGCGCGGCGGCCAGCAGCCCAAGCCCGGGGCGCGCCATCCTGCGCCACCCTGCCATCGTCAGAACCGGGTCGAGACCGTCAGGTCGAACGACTGTTCCCTGTCATAGTCTTCCTTCTGCACGGCCTTGCTGAAGTTGAAGCGCAACGGGCCGATCGGCGTGTTCCAGAAGACCGAGACGCCGACTGCTGCACGGGGAGTGAAGCTGTCGTCGATCGCCCCGCCGCCATCATTGTCCAGGCTCCAGACCGAGCCGACATCCAGGAAGGCACCGCCGGTGATCCCGTATTCCTCGGGCAGGCCAACCGGGAAGTCCGCCTCGAAGCGCGCGACGGCGAAGAAGTTGCCCCCAAGCGCATCCTGGTCCGTCGCCGCAAGGTCGCGCGGCCCGATGCCGTTCGGCTCGAACCCGCGGATCTTGCCGTTGCCGAAGAAGCGGTCGGTCACCCGCGTGGTGTTGTCGCCCAGCGAGGAGATCGCGCCGCCCTCGAAGATCGCGCGCAGGGTCACTTCCTCGTTCATCACCCGGGTCTCGGCCAGGGCCAGGGCCGTGGTCTCGATGTATTCGGTATCGCCGCCCAGGCCCGCGAAATCCTGACCGAAGCGCAAGAGGACCCCGCCCTTCGGGTTCAGGCCCGTGATGCGGTTGTCGTATTCGTAGGTATACCCGAGCGACACGGTGCTGAGCGCCCCGCGCGAGACTTCCTCGGCAATGATCGCCGAGTTGCCCGAGTAGTTGGACAGCTTGTCCTCGGCCACGCCGATGCGGAGGTCCAGGCTGGACTGTTCGCCCAGGGGGAAGCCGATCCCGGTGCTGAACCCGATGTTGCGCGTGTCGTAGGAGGCATAGTCGGATTCCGAGGTCCGATAGAAGCCGCCGATGGTGAAGCTCAGGTCACGGCCCAGAAGCGCGGGTTCGGTGAAGCTGAAGCTGGAGTTCTGGTTGTCCGATGCCGTCGAGACCGACAGCGACAGCCGCTGTCCGCGGCCCAGGAAGTTGGTTTCCGAGAAACCGACGTTGATCCCGGTGCCCGTGGCCACGGAATAGCTGAGGCCGAAGGAGAGCGAGCCGGTGGGCTGTTCCTCGACGTCGACGTTCACGACGACCTGGTCGGGGGCCGAGCCCTGATCGGCGTTCACCTGCGCGTCGGCGAAGAAGCCGAGTGCGCGGATCCGTTCGGCCGCCTGGCGGATTTCGCGCGGGTTGAAGGGGTCGCCTTCCACCGTCTTGAACTGCCGCCGGATCACCTGATCCAGCGTGGTGGTGTTGCCTTCGATGTCGATGCGTTCGACGAAGACGCGCTCACCGCGGACGATGGCAAACTGCACGTCCACCACCTGCCCGGCGGGATTGCGGGTGAGGCGCGGCTCGACGCGGATGAAGTTCAGACCCTTCTTCAGGGCCAGAGTCTCCATCCGGGTGATGTTGTTGTCGATCAGCAGCGGGCTGTAGGTCTGGCCAGAGCGGATCTTCTGCACCGCCTCAAACTCGGCGGCGTCCAGCCCTTCGACCTCGGACACGGTGGTGACCTGACCGATGTCGTAGGCCACGCCCTCGCGGATGGTGAAGGTCACAAAGGTGGCGTCCCGCTCACGCGAGAGCTCGGCGCTGGCATCCAGCACCTGGAAGTCGATGAAGCCGCGCGACAGGTAGAAGTCTGACAGGACCTTCTTGTCCAGCTCCAGCCGCTCGGCGACATAGGTGTCGCGCTGGATCAGGTTGCGCAGGAAACCGGCCTGTTTCGTCTCCAGCACCTGGCGCAGGCGGCGGTCGGTGAAGGCCTTGTTGCCGACGAAGGAGATGCGCTCGTTCTCGACGACGCGGCCCTCGGTGATCTCGAACACCAGGTCGACGCGGTTGTCGCTGCGGCGGATGATCTTCGGCGTGACCGTCGCGGCCAGACGGCCTGCCACGCGGTAGGCTTCCGCGATGGCGGCGGCGTCGGATTCGGCCTGGCTTGGCGAATAGATACGGCGCGGCTGCGACTGGATCAGTTCCGACAGACGCTCGTCCTTCAGCCGCTTGTTGCCCTCGATGCTGATGACGTTGACGATGGGATATTCCACGACCCGGATCACCAGGGTCGAGCCTTGCGGCACCAGTTCCACCGTCTCGAAGAGGCCCGAGTTCAGGATGCGCTGATAGGCGTCGTTCAGACCCCCCGCCGAGACCTCCTCGCCCCGGTTGATTCCGGCATAGTTCAGGATGGTCGCGGCATCGACCCGCTCGTTGCCTTCGATGGTCACGTTCGAAAACGAAAAGACCTGCGCAAAGGCCGGCGTGAGCATGGGTGCCGAAGCCGTTGCCGAGCCAAGGAAAACCGCAGTCGCCAGCAGACGCGCCCTAGACGTGGCCCTGAACGACCGCCCGTTGGCCGCGCTTTGGGTCATCCGCATGTTGCATCCTCGCCGTGTTTATCTGTTTCCGGATAGCTAACGGGAAAGCCAAGCTTTGTCAAAAGCCTGCGGTCCTTGTGGATAAGTTTGCAACATGTTGTGGCTTAAGGCAATCGGACGGCAGGTCAGGTGGCCCTGACCCGCCGCGCGCCGTTCCGTTACTGGCAGAGCAGATCGCGGCTGAGCCCGAAGAGCATGATGGTCAGCACAAGGCTGAGGCCCACGGTCGTGAGGATGCGCAGCGCCCGGTCCGAAGGGGCGCGGCGGGTCACCGCCTCGTAGGCGTAGAAGACGAGGTGGCCGCCATCCAGAACGGGGATCGGAAAGAGGTTCAGAAGCCCCACGCCGAAGGACAGGATGGCCAGCATCCCGATGAAGCTTTCCAGGCCATTGCGCGCCGCATCACCCGCGGTTTCGGCCATGCCGATGGCGCCCGACAGGTTGCAGCTGGAAATCGCGCCCTGGATCATGTGCCACAGGCCCGAGAAGGTGGTCGTCGTCATCAGCCACATGCTGCTGGCCGCCCCCGTCGCCGCTTCCCAGGGGCCGACGCTACGGACGGCGGGCTCGAAGAACATGCCGGAGTAAAGGCCCAGGAGATAGCGCTCGGTGAAGCCACCGTTGCCGTCGTCCACGGTCCGGATTCTGGGGGCAAGCGAGACCTCGAAGCTTTCGCCGTCGCGCCACACGGTCAGGTCCACGGGTGCGCCCTTGCTGGCACCTACGATTTCGGGCAGCTGGTCGAAATAGCGCACGTCCTGGCCGCCGGCCTTGAGGATGATGTCCCCCTCACGGATGCCAGCGTCCATCGCAGCCGAGCGGATCTGCACTTCGCCCACCACCGGCGCCAGCGGATGCGGGCCGTTCACGGTCAGCTCCTGATCGCCGCGCCGCACGGTGTAGGCCAGCTCGCCCTGCCCCTTCAGCGTGTCGGTGACCGAGCGGAAGGTTTCCCAGCTGGGTGTCACCTGACCCTCGACCGCCAGGATCACGTCGCCGGGCTGCAGGGTGGGTCCCTCGAACGGGAAGGCGCGAAGCGAGCCGACCGTGGGCTCGTCACGCGGGGCGCCCATCGCCAGCGCCAGGCCCACGAGCAGGAAGAAGGTCAGGATGAAGTTGAAGACGGGTCCCGCCGCCACCGTCGCGGCCCGTGCCCAAAGCGGTGCACCTGCCATCGTGTGCCGCCGTTCCTCGGAGGTGAGGCCCGAGACATCACCGCTGCGAACCGAGCTTGCATCGGCGTCACCCAGGAATTTCACATAACCGCCGAAGGGGATCGCGGCGAACTGCCAGCGGGTCCCGCGCTTGTCGGTGCGGCTGAAGAGGACCGGGCCGAAGCCGACGGAAAAGACCTCGGAATGGATCCCCGACCAGCGGCCGACGATGTAGTGGCCGTATTCGTGGACGAAGACGATCACCGACAGCGCGACGACGAAGAACACAAGGGTCCAGGCCGTGCCGCCAAGCGCCGCCACAATCGCTTCCATTACCGCTCTCCTGCCTGCGTCCGGGCAATTTCGCCCGCCTTTAGCCGTGCCAGATGGTCCACGGCCTGCACATCCTCAAGGGTCATGGCGTCATTTTCGTGGCCAAGATCGGGATCGAGCGCCTCAAGTGTTGCTTCGACCACGCCGCTCATGTCCATGAAACCGATCCCCCCCGCGAGGAAGTGATCCAGAGCGATTTCCTTGGCCGCATTGAAAGCCGCCCCCGCAAGCCCCCGCCGCGCCATGACGTCGCGCGCCAGCCGCAGCGCTGGGTAACGGGCGAGGTCCGGGGCGCGGAAGGTCATCTGGCCGATCTGCGCCAGGTCCAGGCGGGCGACGGGCAGGTGCGACCGCTCGGGCCAGTTCAGCGCGTAACCGATGGAATGGCGCATGTCGGGTACGCCCATATGCGCCATGATCGCCCCGTCGCGGTAGCCAACCATCGAATGGATGAGGCTTTCCGGATGGATGATGACCTCGATCTGGTCGGGGGCGACGCCGAAGTATTCCCGCGTTTCAATGACTTCCAGCGCCTTGTTGAACATGCTGGCGGAATCGATGGTGATCCGTTGCCCCATCGCCCAGTTCGGATGGGCAAGCGCCTCGGACACGGTGGCCCGGGCCAGCTGCTCCAGCGGCCAGTCGCGCAGAGCGCCCCCGCTGGCCGTGAGGATGATCCGCTCGACCGCCGACAGGTCCTCGCCCACCAGGGCCTGGAAGATCGCGGAATGCTCGCTGTCGACGGGCAGGATGCGCGCCTTGTGCCGTTCGGCCTCGGCCATCAGCAGGGGGCCGGCGGTTACCAGCGATTCCTTGTTGGCCAAGGCCAGCGTCGCCCCGTGGCGCAGCGCGCGGAAGCCCGGCGCAAGCCCCGCTGCCCCGACGATGCTGCTCATCACCCAGTCCGCCGGGCGGTCCGCAGCCTCGACAATGGCCGGGGTGCCTGCCGCCGCTTCGACGCCCGATCCGGCAAGCCGCTCGCGCAGTTCGTCAAGGCCCGAAGCATCAGCACAGACCGCCACTTCGGCGCGCAGCTCCCGCGCCATCTCGGCCAGACGCGCGATGTTGCGGCCCCCGGTCAGGGCAACGACGTGGAAGGCATCCGATCCGCCCGCCCGCCTGAGCAGGTCCACGGTCTGTTCACCGATAGAGCCGGTGGCCCCGAAGATCGACAGGCTGCGCACCCCTCAGCCCCCGAACAGCCCATGGACCGGGGCGACCAGCCCCAGCGCCAGGACCGCGACGACCGCGCCAATCAGCGCGTCGAACCGGTCGAGCACACCGCCATGCCCCGGGATCAGGTGCGAGGCGTCCTTGACGCCCGCCCGCCGCTTGACCCAGCTTTCCGCGATGTCGCCCAGCTGGCCCGCGAAGGCGACGAGGGCGGACAAAGGCACCAGCGCCCAACTTGCGCCCGTGACCAGCACCATCACCAGCCCGACCAGCGCCGCGCCGATCCAGCCCGCGATGGTGCCGGACCAGGTCTTCTTCGGGCTGACCCGTTCCCAGAATTTCGGCCCGCCGATCATCCGGCCCGCGAAATAGCCCAGCACGTCCGAGGCCACCACGACCGCCACCAGCCAGAGGATCACCGTGGTCCCGCCCGTTTCACGCAGGTCGATCAAGCCGTAGCCCGCCAGCATGATCGCCAGTGCATAGGACCCTGCCAGCCTCCGGTCCCGCCGAGGCGTCAGGATCAGCGCCACCGAGGGCACGGCAAGGAACAGCGCCGCGATGTCCGTGCGCAGAACCAGCGCCGCGAGCAGCGCCGCCGAGGCCGCCACCGCCAGCGTGACCGGCGAACGCCGCCGCTGCGGGGCGGTCATCGTCGCCAGTTCCCAGATCATCACCCCGGTCAGGGCCACCACCAGCGCAGAAAAGGCCGTCCCGCCCAGCCAGATTTCCACCGCGCCCACCAGCACCATCACGATGGCCGACAACACGCGTGTCCGCAGATCCGCCCATTTGCCCGACGGTGCGGGCATCTGGTCCATCATTTCAGGACCCCGCCGAAGCGCCGTTCGCGGTTCGAGAATCGCTGGACGATGTTGGCCAGTTCCTCGGGTCCAAAGTCGGGCCAGAGCGTCTCGGTAAATTCATATTCGGCATAGGCGGCCTGCCACGGAAGGAAGTTCGAGGTCCGCGTCTCGCCGCTGGTGCGGATCACGAGGTCCGGGTCGGGCAACCCGCCCGTGTCCAGCCGCTCGGCAAAGGCGGCCTCGGTCACGTGGCGCGGGTCGAGGATGCCCTGCGCGGCCGCCTCGGCAATCTTGCGGACCGCACGGACGATCTCGTCCCGGCCGCCGTAATTGATGGCCACGGTCAGGTTCAGCCGGTCAAGCCCCGCCGTCCGCGCCTCGATGCCGGCCATCATGCGCTGCAGCTTGGGGTCGAGCCGGCTGCGGTCACCGATGAAGCGCATCCGGACACCCGCCTTGGCCAGGCGGTCCGCCTCACGCTCGATATAGCGGGCGAAGATCGCCATCAGGCCCAGGACTTCCTCGGTGGACCGCTTCCAGTTCTCGGTCGAGAAGGCGTAGAGCGTGAGCCACCGGATCCCGAGGTCGGGCGCGGCCTTGACGATTTCCCGCACCCGCTCGGCACCCTTGCGGTGGCCGACGAGGCGCGCCCAGCCCCGGTTGGTGGCCCAGCGGCCATTGCCGTCCATGATGATCGCCAGGTGGTTCACGGGTCGCATCGCGACGCCCACCTGCAGGTCCTTCGACAATCGCCACCCCTCCACCAGCAGGTCAGACCTGCATGATCTCTGCCTGCTTGGCCTCAAGCGCCTTGTCGACGGCGGCGATCGCCTTGTCCGTCAGGTCCTGCACTTCGTCGGACCAGAATTTCTGGTCATCCTCGCTCATGCCTTGCGCCTTGGCCTTCTTGATCTGGTCCATCCCGTCGCGCCGGACGTTGCGAATCGCAACCTTCGCGGCCTCGGCATATTGCGCGGCAACTTTGGTCAATTCGCGGCGGCGTTCCTCGTTCAGCTCGGGGATCGGCAGGCGGATCAGCGGGCCGTCGGTCACCGGGTTGATCCCGATGCCGCTTTCGCGGATGGCCTTCTCGACCTTCGAGATCATGCCCTTGTCCCAGACGTTGATCACGACCATCCGCGGCTCGGGGACGTTCACGGTGCCCAGCTGGTTGATGGGCGTCATCTGACCATAGGCATCGACCTGGATCGGCTCGACGATCGAGGCCGAGGCGCGCCCCGTCCGCAGCGAGGCGAATTCCGTCTTCAGCGCCGCCATCGCGCCATCCATCCGGCGCTGGATTGCATCGGTGTCGATCTCGATCTCTTCATGGGCCATGGTGGTCTTCCACTCTCGTTCACGGTTCGACGCCCTTCATAACGGCGCGGCTGCGGAATTCAAAGGGCGACAAGAAACTGGGAACACACCACGAACCAAAGGAAGAACCAAGGGATGATCAGGACACCCAGATAGGCCCGTCCCGACCGCCGTGCGGCGCGCAGGTAATCGCTATCATACCGCATCGCCAACCATGATGCCTTGCGGCCCGTTTCGCGTCGCCACCGCTGCATCTCGTAGACGCTAAGGGCAATTGCCGGTCCGATCGCGATGAGAAATGTCAGCAGCGCGCCAAGCGCAGTCCACATCAGTCCTGCACCCGGGTATAGGTCCCCTGCCCCGCCAGGATCCCCCGGAACCCGCCGGGTTCGTCCAGCGAGAAGACGATGATCGGAAGGTTGTTGTCCCGCGCCAGCGCAATCGCGGTTGCGTCCATCACGCCCAGGTGCTTCTCGAGCACCTCGTCGTAGGTGACATGGTCGTAGCGCTTGGCATCCGCGTGTTTCTTCGGGTCCTTGTCGTAGACCCCGTCCACCTTGGTGCCCTTGAAGATCGCCTGGCAGGCCATCTCGGAGGCGCGCAGCGTCGCCGCCGTGTCGGTGGTGAAGTAGGGGTTCCCGGTCCCGGCTGCGAAGATGCAGACCCGTTTCTTCTCCAGGTGCCGGACGGCGCGGCGGCGGATGTAGGGCTCACACACCTGGTCCATCGGGATTGCGCTGATGACGCGGGTGAAAACGCCCAGGCTTTCCAGCGCCGACTGCATCGCCAGCGCGTTCATCACGGTGGCGAGCATCCCCATGTAGTCGGCCGTCGTCCGCTCCATCCCCTGCGCGCTGCCCTGCAGGCCCCGGAAGATGTTGCCGCCGCCGATGACCATGCAGATCTCGACGCCCATGTCGCGGACCGACTTCACCTCTTCGGCGATGCGCTGGACGGTCGGAGGATGCAGGCCGTAGCCCTGGTCACCCATCAGTGCCTCGCCCGAGATCTTCAGCATCACGCGGGTGTATTTGGTGGCTGTCTCCGGCATGGGACCCCTGCATCTCGTTTTATGTTTGGACTGGCGCGCAAAATGTCGCAAAACCGCGACGGGTTCAACCAGGGTTTCCAGTGCGCATCGACGGCATCTCACGCGAGGCTCCGGTTCTGATCGCGGGTCCGACCGCAAGCGGCAAGTCGGCGCTTGCGATGGAGCTTGCCGCGCGCGACGGCCGGCTGGTCGTCAACGCAGACGCCCTGCAGGTCTATGCCAACTGGAGGATCCTGACGGCCCGCCCCAGCGCGGCCGACGAGGCCGCGCTGCCCCATGCGCTATACGGCCATGTGGCGGGAGATCAGGTCTACTCGGTCGGGCACTGGTTGCGCGATGTGGCGCCGCTTCTGGACCGGCCCGTGGTCATTGTCGGCGGCACGGGCCTGAACTTCAACGCCCTGACCAGGGGCCTTGCCGAAGTGCCCGAGGTGCCGCCCGAAGTCCGGGCCGAGGCCGATGCCCGCCGCGCAGCCGAGGGTCACGCGGCTCTTCTGGCCGACCTCGATCCCGCCACCGCGGCCCGGATCGATCGGCAGAACCCGGTGCGCATCCAGCGCGCCTGGGAGGTCCTGCGGGCCACGGGACGGGGCCTTGCCGCGTGGCAGGCGGATACGCCCGCGCCGCTTCTGCCGCTTGCGGGTGTCGAGCCGGTGGTACTGGTGCCCGAGGTGGACTGGCTGAACGCCCGCATCGACCGGCGCTTTCACCAGATGCTCGCCGAAGGCGCGCTTGACGAAGCTCGGGCGAACCTGCCCGGCTGGGATCCGAAACGCCCCTCGGCCAAGGCGATCGGCGGAGCAGAGCTGATCGCCCATCTGCGCGGGGAACTGCCGCTGGAAGCCGCTGTCGAGGCCGCCACTCTGGCCAGTCGGCAATATGCCAAGCGCCAGCGGACCTGGTTCAGATCGAACATGAAGTCATGGAAGAAGGTTTCCCTTCCCTGACGGGGACTTGCACGCCGCAGTTGCAGCGCCTTTCCGCTTATCCACAGGCTTTTACACAGATTAATGGAACATCGGTGGACAACTCCGCCGGAAAGCGGTGGAATTCGCTTGGGTCTGCCAGCGGGCCCTGATTTACTGCCCCGGTCAGCGCCTCTGCCACAGGATCTGCCGCGAAATGTTGAAGTCCGCCCCTGCCTCGCAGCTTCGTCTCGTTGCCATTCCCCGCCTCGCCGCCGGGGGTCGCTGGCGCGTGGAAGCAATGCGCTCGCTGTCCGAACCCTGCCTTCTGTGGTTCACCAAGGGCCAGGGGCGCATCACGATCTCGGGGGTGACGCGCGGCTACACGGCACATAATGCGGTCTTCATCCCCGCGGGCGTCATGCACGGCTTCGAAGCCGGGTCGCAGGTGTTCGGGACGGCGGTCTTCTTCGGCCGCGATCCCAAGGTCGTCCTGCCCAAGGCGCCGCTGCACCTGCGCATCCGCGAGGTCCATGCCCAGCAGGAAGTGAACGTCCTGCTTGATTCGATCCTGCGCGAGTTGGAAAGCGACACGCCGGCGCATGAACGTGCGACCGAAGCCTATGTCGGCCTTCTGGGCGTCTGGCTCGAGCGGCAATCCAGGAAGGCCGACCCGCTGGAAAGCCCGCGCCAGGATGCGACGCGCCGGCTTGTCGCGCGCTATACCGCTCTGCTGGAGCGGAACTTCCGCACCGGCATGAACGTGGCGGACTTCGCGGCCGCGCTGGGCGTGACGCCCACCCACCTGACGCGCTGCTGCAACGCCGCCTGCGGCCGGCCGGCCAGCGCACTTCTGCAGGACCGCCGCATCTTCGAGGCCCGCAAGCTTCTGGCCGAGACGAAGATCCCCGTCGGCAAGATCGCCGAGCAGCTGGGCTTCAACTCGCCCGCCTATTTCACCCGCGCCTTCCAGCATCTGACCGGAAAATCGCCGACAGCCTTCCGGCGGGCGGGCTGACGGATTTTTTGCCCGGCCGGTAAAGGAATCGACAAATGGATGTCGGTTTTGGATGCCAAGGGTCGAAACCAGTCGTTGACGCACGGCCGAAAAAGATGCGCAATAGGCGTGGGGAGGTGCGGCCTGCATGGCTGCCGGATCATGCCGGAATCGGCTGGATCGCTGCGGGGTCATGATGGCAAGCGCTGCCGCGAACAACAGAAAAAAACCTGACAGGGAGACCAAGATGAAAGACATGATCCACGAGGCGGGCCTGCACTCGGCCGCGAAGATGTACGCCTCGGAATATGCCGAGGGCAAACTCAGCCGCCGCGAATTCCTGACCCGCACCACCGCGCTCGGCGTCTCGGCCGCCGCGGCCTATGGCCTGATCGGCCTGCCCGCCCCGGCCCAGGCGCAAGAGGCCAAGGTCGGCGGCGCGATCCGCGTCGCGATGGAAGTGAAGGGCACCAAGGACCCGCGCCTGGCCGACTGGCCGCAGATCGCCAACATCTACCGCGGCTGGCTGGAATATCTCGTCCAGTACAACAACGACGGCACCTTCGAAGGCCGGCTCCTGGAAAGCTGGGAAGCGAACGAGGATGCGACCCAGTACACCATGAAGATCCGTCAGGGCGTCACCTGGAACAATGGCGAGCCCTTCACCGCCGATGACGTCGTACGCAACTTCGCCCGCTGGACCGACGGCAACGTCGAGGGCAACGCGATGGCCTCGCGCTTCCCGGGCCTGGTGGACGAAGCCACCAAGACCCTGCGCGAAGGCGCGGTGGTCAAGGTCGACGACTCGACGATCCAGCTGAACCTCACCGCCTCGGACATCGCGGTCATCGCGAACCTGTCGGACTACCCGGCCGCCGTCGTCCATTCGTCCTTCCAGGACGGCCAGGACCCGGCAACGAACCCGATCGGCACCGGCCCCTACATCCCGCAGGAAGTCTCGGTCGGCCAGCGCGCGATCCTGGTCCGCGCACCGAACCACACCTGGTGGGGTGGGACCGCTCCCCTGGACCAGATCACCTATGTCGACTTCGGCACCGACCCGGCCGCGATGGTTGCGCTCTTCTCCTCGGACGAGGTGGACGCCAACTATGAATCCGTGGGCGAATTCATCGACATCCTCGACGGCATGGGCCTGGTGAAGGAAGAGCTCGTTACCGCCTCGACCATCGTCGTGCGGATGAACTCGTCCTCTGACCTCTACAAGGACAAGGCCGTCCGTTCGGCGATCCAGCTGGCGGTCGATCCCAAGGTGGTCCTGGAACTGGGGTACAACAACCTCGGCAAGACCGGCGAGAACCACCACATGTTCCCGATCCACCCGGAATATCCGGAGCTGCCGGCCCAGACGATCAACCCGGCGGGCCTGATGCCGGCGCTGGAAGCGGCCGGACTGAAGGATGCCGAGTTCGAGGTGATCTCGCTGGACGACGGCTGGGAATCGGCGACCACGGCTGCGGTTCAGGCCCAGCTCAAGGACGCGGGCATGAACATCAAGCACACCGTCATGCCGGGCTCGACCTTCTGGAACGACTGGCAGAAGTATCCCTTCTCCTCGACGACCTGGAACCACCGCCCGCTCGCCGTGCAGAACATGAGCCTTGCCTACACCTCGACCGGCTCGTGGAACGAAACGGCGATGGCGAACCCCGAGTTCGACGCGCTGATGACCGAGGCGCTGTCGATCGCGGATGCGGACAAGCGGCGTGAACTGGCGGCGAAGATGGGGACGATCCTTCAGGAAGAAGGCTACATCATCAACCCGTTCTCGCGGTCGCTGTTCAACCACCACAAGGAAGGCTTCCTGGGCCTCGCCCATCACCCGGCCTTCGAACATCACCACTACAAGTGGTCGATGGCCTGAACGGCCTGACCGGCTGAAAAAGACGAAGGGGCGCGCCCGTCGCGCCCCTTCCCGGGGGTGTTTTTCCAAAATCGAGGGACCGGCATGGGAGTGTTCGTGCTGAGGCGTCTTGGGGTCATGCTGCTGACCGCCATCGCCCTGACCTTTGTGGTCTTCTTCCTGACGAACCTGCAGCCGAACCTGGAAAAGCTGGCCCGGACCGAGGGCTCTGTCCGCATGACCGAAGAGGCCGTGCAGGACTGGATCGCCCAGAACGGCCATTCCGGGTCGGTCTTCCTGCGCTATGGCCAGTGGCTGGGCGTCGTGCCGGGCTGGACCTACACCGACGAGAAGGGCCAGATGCGCGGCCGCTGCTTCGAGATCGGCGATGACCCCGCAGCCGCTCCGACCTATTGCGGATTGCTGCAGGGAAACTGGGGTTATTCGACCTTCTTCAAGACGCCCGTGATGGACTCGCTGGGTGAAAAGCTCGCCGCCACCGGCTGGCTGATGCTGGCGGTGATGCTGGTCATGGTGCCGTCGTCACTAATCCTGGGGGTCCTGTCGGGGATGCGTGAGGGTTCGGCCACCGACCGGACGCTGTCGACCTTCTCCATCGCCTCGACCGCCACGCCGGAATACGTGTCCGGCGTCGTGCTGGTCGCGCTCTTCGCCACGGCGGCCACGGGCCTCTCACCGATCCTGGCCGAATACGGGCTGATCGAGCCGAAGAAGACCCTGTTCCTTGCCTCGGCCACCTCGGCGATGGACGACATCACCTTCTGGAACTTCACGCTGCCGGTCATGACCATCGCGCTTTACGGCATCGGCTACATCGCCCGGATGACCCGCGCCTCGATGACCGAGGTGATGACCCAGCAGTACATCCGAACCGCCCGGCTGAAGGGCGTGCCCTTCAAGACCGTGGTCATGCGCCACGCGCTGCGGAACGCGCTGATCGCGCCCTTCACGGTGATCATGCTGCAGTTCCCGTGGCTTCTGAACGGCGTCGTGATCGTCGAAAGCCTGTTCAACTACAAGGGCTTCGGCTGGACGCTGGTCCAGGCGGCCTCGAACAACGACATCCCGCTCCTGCTGGCCTGTTCGGTCGTGGCGGTGGTCGTCGTCCTGCTTACGCAGCTGATCTCGGACATCGGCTATGTCTTCCTGAACCCCCGCATCCGGCTGGCCTGAGGAGGTAACGCGCATGGACTTCCTCACCTGGACGGGAACGGCGGGAACGGTTCTGGTCCCCGTCATCCAGATCGCGGCACTGGTGCTGGCGGTGGCGCTGGTGGCCAAGCTGGTCTTCGTGCTCGCGGGCCTGGACGGGCCGGGGCTGCCGGGACCGGACGGCGCCGTCGCCGCCCGCGCCCCGGGCCTCTACGCCAGCCTGGTCATCCGCTACAGCTTCTTCGCGGCCCTTGCCGCCTTCGTCCTGATCCTGGCCGCCGGGGCCGTCATGCCCTCGCCGGTCGAGGCCGGCATCCTGGGTGCGATGGCCTTCCGGTTCTGGCCGGTGTGGCTTTGCCTTGCCGTGACCTTCGTCCTGTCGATCCGCTTCCGCCGTCGCCTTGGCCTTTACGGCAAGCTTTTCGATTCCACCGTGGGCATGATCGGCTTTGCCATTGTCATGTTCTGGGTCTTCACCGCGATCTTCGCCGACGTGATCATCACCCAGGATCCGTTCACGCAGCTTTCCGGCCTGAAGAACGATGTCCCCGGCGTGGCCGCGCCCGACAGCCCCTACGGCTGGTATCTTCTAGGAGGCGACCACCTGGCCCGCGACGTCTTCAGCCGCATGGTGATGGGCGCCCGCGAGGTGCTGAAGATCGCACCCGCAGCCACGCTTTTCGCCTTCATGGTCGGCATCACGCTCGGCCTGCCCGCGGGCTATTTCGGCGGGCGGCTGGACACGGTGATCTCGTTCCTTGCGAACCTCGTCCTCGCTTTCCCCGTCATCCTGCTCTTCTATCTTCTCGTCACGCCCGAGATCCGGGACACCGGCATCCCGATCGTGCTGGCGGGCCTGTTGTTCCTGTTCCCGATCATCTTCCTGACGGTCCTGTGGAACAGCCGCTACTACACCAACCCGCCGCAGCGGAACCTCTACGTCGGGATCACCCTGGTCCTTGGCCTCTGGGCCTATTCGGGACTTGCCTTCAACATGGACCCCCTCGGCGTCTGGTCGATGGAGCCGAACATGCTGAACGTCTTCGTCTCGGTCGTCTTCGTGAACTCGCCCGGCGTGTTCCGGATCGTCCGCGGCCTCGTCATGGACATCAAGGCGCGCGACTACGTGGCCGCCGGCCAGACCCGCGGCGAAGGCCCCTGGTACATCATGCTGTGGGAAATCCTGCCCAACGCCCGGGGGCCGCTGATCGTGGACTTCTGCCTGCGCATCGGCTACACCACGATCCTTCTCGGGACGCTCGGCTTTTTCGGCCTCGGCGTCTCACCGGACAGCCCGGACTGGGGCTCGACCATCGACGACGGGCGGAAGCTTCTGAACCTCTTCCCCCACCCCGCGCTTGCACCAGCCCTTGCCCTCATGAGCCTCGTCCTCGGCCTGAACCTCCTTGCCGACGGCCTGCGCGAAGAAAGCCTGAAGGATTGATGCCATGACCGATACCGCCTGGGACCCGTCGCAGCCGATCCTGGAAATCGAGCATCTCTCGATCTCGTTCTTCACACGCCTGCGGGAAATCCCCGCCGTGATGGACTTCTCCTGCAAAGTCATGGCCGGTGAGGCGATGGGGCTGGTGGGCGAATCCGGTTGCGGCAAGTCCACTGTCGCGCTGGCCGTCATGCGGGAACTGGGCAAGACCGGCCGCATCGTGGGCGGGTCGATCAAGTTCAAGGGCCGCGACCTGACCACGATGAGCGCGGAGGAGTTGCGCCACATCCGCGGCTCTGAGATCGCGATGATCTACCAGGAGCCGATGGCCAGCCTGAACCCCGCGATGAAGGTCGGCGCGCAGCTGGCCGAGGTGCCGATGCTGCATTCCGGCATGTCCAAGGCCGAGGCGTGGAAACTTGCCCGCCAGATCGTGGCCGACGTGCGCCTGCCCGACCCCGACCGCATCATCAACGCCTATCCGCACCAGCTGTCGGGCGGCCAGCAGCAGCGCATCGTCATCGCGATGGCCCTGATGGCTAAACCAGCGCTTCTGATCCTCGACGAGCCCACCACCGCGCTGGACGTCACTGTCGAGGCCGGGATCGTCGACCTGGTGAAGGAGCTGGGCGAGAAGTACGGCACCTCGATGCTCTTCATCAGCCACAACCTTGGGCTGGTGATGGACGTCTGCGACCGCATCTGCGTGATGTATTCGGGTGAGGCGGTGGAGACGGGGAATGTCGTCGAGGTCTTCGACGAGATGCGCCATCCCTACACCCAGGCGCTCTTCCGCTCTATCCCACTGCCCGGCGCCGACAAGAACGCCCGGCCGCTCATCTCCATCCCCGGCAACTTCCCCCTGCCCCACGAACGCCCGCCCGGCTGCAACTTCGGGCCCCGCTGCGACTATTTCCAGAAGGGCCGTTGCGACGCCGCCGAGGTGCCGATGTACCCGGTTCCCGACAGCGACCGGCACGAAACCCGCTGCTTCCGCTGGGCCGAGATCGACTGGGACGCGCCCCCCGCCAAGCGCGAGGTGAAAGAGAAGGCCGAGATCGGCCGCGTCGTCCTTAAGATGGAAGACCTGCGGAAATATTACTCTGTCTCGGGCGGTGCCTTCGGCGGCGGCACGAAGAAGGTCGTCAAGGCCAACGAGACGCTCAGCTTCGAGGCGCGCGAGGGCGAGACCCTGGCCATCGTCGGCGAATCCGGCTGCGGCAAGTCGACCTTCGCCAAGGTGCTGATGGGGCTTGAGACGGCGACGAGCGGCTCGATCATGCTGTTTGACGAGAACGTCCAGTCGACCCCGATCCAGAAGCGCAACACCGACACCGTCAGCCAGGTTCAGATGGTGTTCCAGAACCCCTTCGACACGCTGAACCCCTCGATGTCGGTGGGCCGCCAGATCATCCGCGCGCTGGAGATCTTCAAGTTTGGCAAGTCCGACGCCGAGCGTCACCAGCGGATGCTGGAACTTCTGGACCTCGTGAAGCTTCCCCGCGCCTTCGCCGAGCGGATGCCGCGCCAGCTGTCGGGCGGCCAGAAGCAGCGGGTCGGCATCGCGCGCGCCTTCGCGGGCGGGGCCAAGGTCGTCGTGGCGGACGAACCGGTCTCGGCGCTGGATGTGTCGGTCCAGGCCGCTGTCACCGACCTTCTGATGGACATCCAGCGCGAAAACAAGACGACGCTTCTTTTCATCAGCCACGACCTGTCGATCGTCCGCTACCTGTCGGACCGTGTCATGGTCATGTACCTGGGCCACGTGGTGGAGATGGGCACGACCGACCAGGTCTTCCAGCCACCCTATCACCCCTATACCGAGGCGCTCCTTTCGGCGGTGCCGATTGCCGACACCAAGGTGGAACGCAAGCGCATCGTGCTGGAAGGCGACATCCCCTCGGCGGTGAACCCGCCGCCGGGCTGCCCGTTCCAGACCCGCTGCCGCTGGAAGAGCCAGGTGCCCGGGGGCCTTTGCGAACGTGA
This sequence comes from Tabrizicola sp., assembly GCF_041913445.1. Classification (GTDB taxonomy): domain Bacteria; phylum Pseudomonadota; class Alphaproteobacteria; order Rhodobacterales; family Rhodobacteraceae; genus Tabrizicola. The sequence continues at coordinate 115,803 of NZ_JAYSFG010000009.1, read as the reverse complement.
AGTGCCGCCGGTTCAGGTGCTCGAGGGCGGCCACCAGATCAAGTGCCACCTCTCCCGCGAGGTACTGTCGAAGATGGAACCGGTCATCAAGATGGCCGCGGAATAGCCTGGCACGGGTACAGGGTGGGCGATCCAGCCCACCTTCCCTACCCGAGAATCGCCTTCACGTAATTCTCGGTTTCCGCATAGGGCGGGATGCCGTTGTAAGCCTCAACCGCGCCGGGACCGGCATTGTAGGCAGCAAGCGCCAGATCCCAGCTGCCGAACTTGTCGAACATCATCCGCAGGTAACGCGCACCGCCTTCGAGGTTCGCCTCGGGGTCAGTGATGTCGACGCCCAGAAGTTCCGCCGTTTCGGGCATCAGCTGGGCAAGACCCGTGGCCCCCTTGGACGACACGGCGATGACATTCCAGCCGCTTTCCTGCTGCACCAGCCGCAGGAACAGATCCTCCGGCACGCCATGCTTACGGGCGGCGGCCTTCGCCACCTCAAGATACTCGCCCTTGTAGCTGCCGCGATAGGCCGGGATCCCCTCGGCCGCCGCGGTCTCCTCGCCCTTCTTGTATTTGGGCGTGTGCTTCACGGAGCCCGAGTACTGCCGCTTCAGCTTCCGGTCGATCAGGTCGGCCTGTGATTCGAAGATCGCCGCCCGCGACTTGGTCGAACCGGAGAGGTTCAGCCCCTCGGCCATGACCGGGACGGACCCGCCAAGGATCAGCGCCGCAACCGCAATCTGGCAGACAACCTTCATCCGGACCTTCACCCCACGCGCCTGGCGCTGACGCGGCAGACTATAGCCGCTCGGCCCGGTTTTTCCAGACCGCAGTTCTGCGGCATTCCAGACCTTGCCGATGCCCGGTTGGTTGCAGCCGACGGGTAGCACGGTATAGGTTTGTTAACCATCCGCGGCGAAGCTGCCCGGGACATCTGCAAGGGAGAATCGCATGGCGGGGTCAGTCAACAAGGTCATCCTCATCGGCAACCTCGGCCGCGACCCCGAGGTGCGCAGTTTCCAGAACGGCGGCAAGGTGGTCAACCTGCGCATCGCCACGTCCGAAACCTGGCGCGACCGGGCCACCGGCGAACGGAAAGAGCGGACTGAGTGGCATTCGGTGGCCATCTTCAACGAAGCGCTGGGCAAGATCGCCGAGCAGTATCTGAAGAAGGGCAGCACGGTCTACATCGAGGGCGCGCTGGAAACCCGCAAGTGGCAGGACCAGTCCGGGCAGGACAAGTACACGACGGAAATCGTTCTGCGGCCCTACAACGGCAACCTCACCCTGCTTGGCGGCCGTGATGGCGGCGGGTCGGGCGGCGGTGGCGGCTATGACGACCGCGGCGGCTATGACGAAGGCGGCCAGGGTGGCGGGTACGGCGGCGGGTCGTCCTCGGGCGGCGGGCGCGGCGGCTTTGGCGGCGGATCCTCCTCGGGCGGCGGCGGTGGCCGCTCGGACATGGACGACGAAATCCCGTTCTGACCCACTGGTCCGGCGGCTCTGGACCTTGACCAGCCTAATCCCTATATAATCGGTCAACAACCCTTTCCGCCGGAACAAACCCATGCAGGATCAGACAGAGGGCGCGCCGCTCATCAAGCCCTCGACCACCGACCATCCGCTTTATCCGCAGATCGTCGAGGCCTGCCGGACGGTCTATGACCCGGAGATTCCGGTCAACATCTTCGACCTCGGCCTCGTCTACACGATCGAGATCGGTCAGGAGAACGAGGTCGAGATCACCATGACCCTGACCGCGCCGGGCTGCCCGGTGGCGGGCGAGATGCCGGGCTGGGTCGCGAATGCGGTCGAGCCGCTGCCCGGCGTGAAGCATGTCGATGTCAACATGACCTTCGACCCGCCCTGGGGCATGGACATGATGTCCGATGAGGCGCGCCTGGAACTCGGGTTCATGTAGGCCCATCAAGCCTTCAGACTTGATTTTTCGATTTTAAAGCCCTATGACTTGATGATCCTCGTCTCAAGTCTCAGGCCTTCATGACCCCTCGCCACAGCGCCATCCTGACCGGTGACCTCGTCGGCTCGACCAGCCGCCCCGCCAGCACGGTCGAACAGGCGATGGACGCGATCCGTGCAGCAGCGGCCGGGATCGCGGACTGGCAGGATCCCGCGCGTGATACCCGCTTCACCCGCTTCCGGGGCGACGGCTGGCAGATCGTGCTGGCCGAACCCAAGCTCTCGCTCCGCGCCGCGGTCGTCATCCAGGGCCGTCTCATGGCGCTGGGCCTCGAAAGCCGCATCTCCATCGGGGTCGGCCCGGCCCAAAGCCTCGGCACCGCCGACCTGTCCGACGCGACCGGAGAGGCCTTCGAACGCTCGGGCCGCGGGCTGGACCAGATGCCGGACAGCGCGCGCCTTGCCATCGACGGCGCCCCGGTCCTGGAAGAAGACCGCATGATCGCCGACCTCCTGGGCGAGCGCATGGGCCGCTGGACCGCCGCACAGGCCGAGGCGGCCGCAATGCAACTTGCCACGCCCGACCGCACCCCCACCCTGCAGGACATCGGCAAGACCCTGGGCATCAGCCCGCAGGCGGTGAACGACCGCGTGCGTGGCGCGGGCTGCCAGACCATTGCCTCTGTCCTGCGTCGGTGGGAAGCTGCGAAGCGCAACCAGGGGTGGAACGGGACGCCATGACCGAGACCTTCATCGCGCTGCTGTTCGCCCATACCCTGGCGGACTTCGTCTTGCAGAGCGACTGGATGGTCGCAAGCAAGCGCAATCCCCTGGCCCTGGGGCTGCACGGCCTGATCGTGGGTGCGACTGCGGTCGCGGCCACGGGCACTGTCCATCCCGCGCTTTTGGCCCTGGCCCTTGTCCATGTCGGAATCGACGTCGGCAAACTGATCCTCACATCGCAATGGAAAGGCTCTGCCGGCTTCGGGCCTTTCATGATCGACCAGGCGCTGCACCTTGTCAGCCTTGTGGCGCTGACGCTCTGGCTTCCGGACCTCTGGGCAAACGGGCTCTGGGCGCCGGGGGCGATCACCACCGGCGACGATGGGGGTATCCTTGGCACGGGCTTCTGGTCCGAGGAGATCGCCGTCCCGGTCAGCCAGCTGCCCGCCTTGATGGTCCTGATGACCGGCCTCATCCTCGCGACCCGCGCGGGCGGCTTCGCGGTCGGCCTGTTGATGGAGCCCTTCGCCCCGCATCTTGGCAAGGGGGACGCCTCGAAAAGCCTTCCCGGCGCGGGCCGAGTCATAGGCTATCTTGAGCGTGGGCTCATCTTTGCCCTGGTCCTCTTCGGCCAGGCGCAGGGCGTCGGGCTTCTCATCGCCGCCAAATCCATCCTCCGCTTCGGCGCGGTCAAGGACGACCGGAGGCTTTCGGAATATGTCATCATCGGCACCCTCGCCTCCTTCGGCTGGGCACTGATCGTGGCTTTCGCCACCCTTCACGCCCTTGCGCTTCTGCCCCCGCTTGGAATTCCGGCCGCGACGCCTTAGATTAGGCGTCAAAGGAGCACATCCATGTTCGGCATCCCCGGCAAAGCCGCCGTCACCTTGACCCCCGCCGCAACCCGCCAGATCGCGCGGCTCATGTCGCGTGAGGGGTCACAGGGCCTGCGCATCGGCGTCAAGAAGGGCGGCTGCGCGGGCATGGAATACACGATGGAATACGTCACCTCGGTCAATCCGCTGGACGAGGTGGTGGAGCAGGATGGCGCCCGGGTGATGATCGCCCCAATGGCCCAGATGTTCCTGATCGGCACCGAGATCGACTATGAGACGGGCCTTGTGGAAAGCGGCTTCAAGTTCCGCAATCCCAACGTGGTCGAGGCCTGCGGCTGCGGTGAATCGATCAAGTTCCGCGACGCCCCGGCGGCCTGACCCGCCTCTTTGGACGCATTGTTCTCGTTCTGCCGTCTTTTCCTTCGAGCGCTAACAGGCTAGGCGTTTGGCACCCTCAGAAGGATAGCAGACATGAAGAAACTCGCCGCCGGAAACTGGAAGATGAATGGCACCAAGGCCTCCTTGGCCGAGGTCACGGCGCTTCTTGCCGCCCATCCCGCCCCGGCCTGCGAGATGCTCCTTTGCCCGCCCGCCACGCTGATCGACCGCATGGCCGAGGCCGCGAAGGGTTCTCCCCTTCTGGTCGGCGCGCAGGATTGCCACGCCAAGCCGCAAGGGGCGCATACCGGCGACCTGTCGACCGCCATGCTGAAGGACGCGGGCGCGACACATGTCATCCTGGGCCACTCCGAACGGCGCACCGACCACGGCGAGACGGATGCGCTCGTCCGGGCCAAGGCGCAGGCGGTCGTGGACGCGGGCCTCGTCGCCATCGTCTGCATCGGCGAGACCGAGGCCGAGCGTGACTCGGGCAAGACCCTTGCGGTGATCGGCACGCAGATCGACGGCTCGATCCCGAACGGCGCAACGGCCACCAACCTCGTGGTCGCCTATGAACCCGTCTGGGCCATCGGCACCGGCCGCACGCCCACCCTGGCCGAGATCGCCGAGGTCCACAGTTTCCTCCGCGGTCGGCTGCGCGGCCTGATCGGGGAAGAGGCGAATGGCGTCCGGATCCTTTATGGCGGGTCGGTCAAGCCCTCGAATGCCACCGACATCTTTGCCGTTCCCCATGTCGACGGCGCGCTGGTCGGCGGGGCCAGCCTCAAGGCCTCTGATTTCGGCGCCATCGTCGCGGCACTTTCCGCCGCCTGACGACCTTGCCCTGTCGCGGACAGGCCAGCCCTGCCCGCGACCTCTCCCTAGGGTTTTCGCATGACAACTCTTGATCCGACGGCGCGACGTTCTCTCGTCGTCTCCAATCTCATATGCCTCGCCTCGATGGTGATCTGGGCCGCCGGACTTCCCGCTGCCGACCTCATCATCCCGCACATGCCGCCCGTCGCCCTGACCGCCTGCCGTGCGCTTCTGGCGGCTGCCGTGCTGCTCCCCATCTGGTGGCTGGTGGACGGCGGAAAGGCGGTCATGGGGGCCAACTGGCTGCGCGGCGCGTGGGTCGGCTTCGTGACCCTGGGCCTCGCCTCGTTCTTCGTCATCATCGCGCTTCAGTACAACGACCCGGTGACCGTCGCCATCGTCAGCGCGGTGATGCCCGTCATCGGGATCGTCCTGGAATGCGTGGCCGACAACCGCCCGTTCACCCGAGCCTTGGCCATCGGCCTCGTCCTGTCGGTGGCGGGTGGGTTGATCGCCGTGAACGGGGCCGAGGGCGAAGTCAGCTTCGGGATCGGCGTCCTGGCCGCCCTGGCCTCGGTCACCTTCTACACCTGGGGCTCGCGCGAGACGGTGAAGGCCTTCCCCGACATCACGCCGCTTGGCCGCAGCACCATCACCATCGCGGGCGGTGCCATCGTCGCGACCATCGCCGCGCTGGCCGACGGCGTGCTGCGGGATCAATGGCCCGACTGGGCGGCGATCGGCTGGGTCGAGTTCGGGGGTCTCGCCGCGTTCTCCATCGGCTCGATGGCCATCGCGCAACTCCTCTGGATCGTCTCGGTCGGCCGGATCGGCATCGGTGCCGCCTCGATGCACATGAATGCGGTGCCGTTCTACGTGATGCTGATGGTGTTCGTGGCAGGCGGCCCCTGGAACTGGTGGCAGACGCTTGGCGCGGGCATCGTCGTCACCGGAGCGGCCATCGCCCAAGGCCTGGTTGGCAAGGATCGGACATGATCGAGCTTTCGCAATCCCCGACCGAGCCCGCCTTTGTCCAGGACCCCTACCCCTTCTACGAACGCGCCCGTGCGGCCGGCCCGTTCTTCCACTGGACCGACTACAAGCTTGTCTGCACCGGCAATTCCGCCGCCGTGAACGCCATCTTCCGCGACCGCCGCTTTGGGCGCGAACCCGTCGAGCCGCCGGTCATCCCGCCGCACCTCGCCCCCTTCTACGCGGTCGAGACCCATTCGATGCTCGAGCTCGAGCCGCCCCGCCACACCCGGCTCCGCAATCTCGTCCTGCGCGCCTTCACCTCGCGCCGTATTGCCGGGCTGGCACCGGACATCACGGCGCTGGCAACGGAACTGGCCGCAGCCTGCCGTAAGGGCGAATTCGACCTTCTGACCGCCTTCGCCCAGCCCCTGCCCGTCCGCATCATCGCCCGGCTCCTCGGCGTCCCCGAGGAAATGGCGCCGGACCTCCTGAAGTGGTCCAACGCGATGGTCGGCATGTACATGGCCGGCCGCACCCGGGTGATGGAAGACAAGGCCGTCGCCGCGACTGAATCCTTCGTGGCCTTTCTCCGCGCATATGTCGAGGAGCGCCGCGCCCGCCCGGCCGACGACCTCATCACCCAGCTCATCGCCGCCGAAAGCGAGGGCGAGAAGCTCACCACCGACGAGCTGATCTCGACCTGCATTCTCCTGCTGAACGCCGGGCACGAGGCGACCGTCCACACCATTGGCAACGGCGTGAAGACGCTTCTGGAGACCCGCACTCCGCTTGCGGCCCTCGACCCGGAGAACGTCGAAGGCACGGTCGAGGAGATCCTCCGCTACGACCCGGCGCTGCACATGTTCACCCGCTGGGCCTATGAGGACATCGAGGTGATGGGCCACCAGTTCCGCCGCGGCGACCAGGTTGGCCTCCTCCTCGCCGCCGCGAACCGCGATCCGGGCGTCTGGGAGGACCCCGCGCGCTTCAACCCCGCGCGCCCGCCGAAACCGCTCGCCACCTTCGGCGCGGGCCTTCATTTCTGCGTCGGTGCGCCCCTCGCGCGCCTCGAACTGCAGATCGCCCTCCCGATCCTCTTCCAGCACCACCCCGGCCTGCGCCTGACGGCCCCCCCGGCTTACGCCGACGTCTACCACTTCCACGGGCTGAAAGAGCTTCGCGTGACCGCCTAACCCTTTCATCTTTGGACAAATATCCCCGCCGGAGGCACCTGAGGAGGAGGGCGCAAGCCCCGACGACGAGACAAAAGACTTGCGCGTCAGCGCTCCTTTTGAAACCCGCTCGTCACAGGGGCAGCACTGTCGTCGACTTGATCTCTTCCATGCTGAGAAGCGCCGTCACGTTGTAGATCCGCACTTCGGAAATCAGCGCCTGGTAGAATGTGTCATAGGCCCGCGCGTTCTTCACCCGCACCTTCAGGATATAGTCGATGTCCCCCGCCAGCCGGTGCGCCTCCAGCACCTCGGGCCGCTCGCGCAGCGCCTTCAGGAACTTCCGCTGCCACTCCGCCTCATGCTCCGAGGTCCGGATCAGCACGAAGAAACAGGCCTCCAGCCCCAGGGCCTCCGGGTCCAGGATCGCCGTCGTCCGGCTGATGACCCCCTGCTCGCGCATCCGGCGGATCCGGTTCCAGACGGGGGTCTTCGAGGACCCCACTTTCCGGGCGATTTCGTCCAGCGACTGCTCCGCATCCCCCTGCAGTTCCGACAGGATTTTCCGGTCCAGATCGTCCAGCGCGGCGCTCATTCCTGAATTCCCCTCTTTCGCGGAACACGGGTTCCCATCCCCCCCACTATCGGAACACGCGTCCTTATCTGCAAGGCTCCCTAGTGCCGGATGGGGAAAATATTCTATATTCCCATACAGGATTCCCCGACCGCCGAGGGCAAGATGAGCCGCCGCTTCACTCCGAAGATCGTGACCGCCAACCGCCTGCGCGAAGGCGATGTCGTCTACCTTACCGCCGACGACCGCTGGTCGCCCCTCCACCACGAGGCCGAGCTGATCGAGGACGAGGCCCACGCCCAGATGCGCCTCCTGCACGCCTCGGCCCAGAAACTCCTTGTGGTCGGCGCCTATCTGGCCGATGCAAAGCCCGGCGCAAAGGGCCCCGAGCCCACCCACTTCCGCGAGGAATTCCGCACCCGCGGCCCCTCGAACTACAACCACGGCAAGCAAGCCGATCTCGCAGGCTGACGCATGTATTCCTACTCCGACTTCGACGAAGCCTTCGTCCGCTCCCGCGTCGCGCAGTTCACCAACCAGGTCGAACGTCGGCTTGACGGCAGCCTGACCGAGGACGAGTTCCGCCCGCTGCGCCTGATGAACGGGCTCTACCTGCAGCTTCACGCCTACATGCTGCGCGTGGCGATCCCCTATGGCACGATCAGCCCGCGCCAGATGCGCCAGCTCGCCTATATCGCCGACACCTGGGACAAGGGCTACGGCCACTTCACCACCCGGCAGAACATCCAGTTCAACTGGCCGAAGCTGCCGGACGTGCCCGCGATCCTCTCGGCGCTGGCCGATGTAGAGATGCACGCGATCCAGACCTCGGGCAACTGCGTCCGGAACGTGACCGCCGACCACTTCGCCGGGGCCGCCGCGGATGAGATCGCCGACCCACGCCCCTATGCCGAGCTTCTGCGCCAGTGGTCGACCGACCACCCGGAATTCCAGTTCCTGCCCCGCAAGTTCAAGATCGCCATCACCGGCAGCCCGAACGACCGCGCCGTGACCAAGGCGCATGACATCGGCCTGCGCATGGTCCGCAATGCGGCTGGCGAGCCCGGCTTCGAGGTCATCGTCGGCGGTGGCCTTGGCCGTACCCCGATGATCGGCATGACCGTCCGCGACTTCCTGCCCGAGGCCGACCTGCTGCCTTATGTTGAGGCAGTTCTCAGCGTCTACAACGTGCTGGGCCGCCGCGACAACAAGTACAAGGCGCGGATCAAGATCACCCTGCACGAGACCGGCAAGGAAGAGATCACCCGCATGGTGGAGGAGGAGTTCGCCCGCCTTCGCCCGCTCTTCGGTGGCAACGACCAGAAGCTTCTGGCCGACATCCGCGCGGCCTTCGCGCCCCCGGCCTTCCGCAATGCACCGACCGACGCCTACGACGCCTTCTACAAGGCCGACCCGGTGTTCCGCGCCTGGGCGGACACCAACCTGACGCAGCACCGCAACGACCAGTATGCGATCGTCACGGTGAGCATCAAGGCGCATGGCGCGACCCCCGGGGATGCCACCAGCGACCAGATGAGGTTGCTCGCCGATCTGGCTGAAAAGTATGGCCATTCCGACCTGCGCATCAGCCACGAGCAGAACGTGATCCTGCCGCATGTCCACAAGTCGGACCTGCCCGCCCTGCACGCGGCGTTGGTGAAAGCTGGTCTCGGCACGGCGAACGTCGGGCTTCTGTCCGACATCATCGCCTGCCCCGGCATGGACTACTGTGCGCTGGCCACCGCCCGCTCGATCCCCGTCGCGCAGGAACTCGCCACGCATTTCGAGGCGCTGAAGCTGGAGCATGAGATCGGCCCGCTGAAGATCAAGATCTCGGGCTGCATCAACGCCTGCGGCCATCACCACGTGGGCCACATCGGCATCCTCGGCCTCGACCGCGCGGGCGTCGAGAACTACCAGATCACCCTTGGCGGCGATGGCACCGAGGACGCGGTGATTGGCGAAAAGACCGGCCCGGGCTTCGCCTACACGGAAATCGTCCCCGCCATCGAACGCATCCTGCGCGCCTATCTGGAACTTCGCACCGAGCCGTCCGAGACCTTCCTTCAGGCCTACAAGCGGGTCGGGATGGAGCCGTTCAAGGCCGCGCTCTACGACACGGAAGACGCCCAAGATGCCGCGTGACGGGCGCCACGAAGGCCCCGTGGCCGAACGGGTCGCCGCGCTGAACGCGCGCTACAAGCACCACTCGGCAACCGCCGTGCTGGAGCACGCGCTGAAGGACGAAGACCTGGGCCGCGTGGCGCTGGTGTCGTCCTTCGGGGCGGAATCCGTTGTGCTGCTGCACCTGGTCTCGGTCATCGCGCCCGAAACCCCGGTCCTCTTCATCGACACCCGGATGCTCTTCCAGGAAACGCTCGACTACCAGCGCGAGCTGGCCGAGAAGCTGCACCTCTGCGACATCCGCACGATACGCGCGAACCCGACCCGCGTCAGCTTCGAGGACCCGGACGGCACGCTCCACCAGTTCAACACCGACGCCTGCTGCAATGTCCGCAAGGTCGAACCGCTGGAACGCGCGCTCGCCCCCTTCGACGGCTGGATCACCGGGCGGAAGCGCTTCCAGAACGCCGACCGGGGCACCATCGACTTCTTCGAGAACGAGGGCGACTTCCGGATCAAGGTCAACCCGCTGGCCCATTGGGGGCGCGAGGACCTTGAGGAATACATGGTCGAGAACCGCCTGCCCCGGCATCCGCTGGTGGCCAAGGGCTACCCCTCCATCGGCTGCGCGCCCTGCACCAGCCCGGTGAAGCCCGGCGAGGACCCCCGTGCCGGACGCTGGCGCGGGCAGTCCAAGACCGAATGCGGCATCCATTTTATCGACGGCAAGGCCGTTCGGACCCCCAAGGAGAACGCGGCATGAGCGTGATCGTGACCGACGCGGGCTTCGCCCCCGCCCCCGAGCGTCAGGTTGTGGCGCTGGCCGACCTGACCGCCGAGGCCACTGCGGTGGACCTGTCCCACACCGATGACCCCTCGCTGCTGGAGGGCGCGCTGGACCGGCTGACGCTGATCCGTGTCGCTTTCCCGGCCTTCAACGACGGCCGCGCCTTCACGGTGGGCCGCAAGCTGCGGATGATGGGCTATAAGGGCCAGCTCCTGGCCCTTGGTCCCGTGATCGCCGACCAGTACGCCATGCTCCGCCGCGTGGGGTTCGACGGGGCCGAGATCCCGGACGAGATCGCCGCCCGCCAGCCCGAGGAGCAGTGGAAGTTCCGCGCCGCCGACTGGCAGGCGCACCACTATCAGGCCCGGCTCCGCGCCTGAGACCCACCCACCCCGAGATTTCGCCGCAGGGGGAAACCCTTCCCTTGCGGCGCCTGCTCGCTTATGGAGGCCACGAAGGCCATGACCGAGACGATGACAATGGACGCCGCCCGCCAGAAGCCCCACCTGCCCGACGCGCAGACCGTGACCTCGGTCCAGCATTGGACCGACCGTCTGTTCTCGTTCCGGGTGACCCGGCCGCAAAGCCTGCGGTTTCGCTCGGGCGAGTTCGTGATGATCGGGCTTCTCGGCGACAACGGGAAGCCACTTCTCCGGGCCTATTCCATCGCCTCGCCCGCTTGGGACGAGGAGTTGGAGTTCTACTCGATCAAGGTGCCCGACGGCCCGCTGACCTCGAAGCTCCAGCATATCCAGCCTGGGGACGAGATCATCCTGCGCCCCAAACCCGTGGGGACGCTGGTTCACGATGCCCTCATGCCGGGCAAACGGCTGTGGTTCCTGGCGACGGGGACCGGGATCGCGCCTTTCGCCTCGCTGATGCGGGAACCCGAGACCTATGAGAAGTACGACCAGGTCATCATGATGCACACCTGCCGCGAGGTGGCGGAGCTGGAGTATGGCCGGCGGCTGGTGGAAAGCCTGAAGGACGACCCGCTGATCGGAGAGCTGGTGGGCGACAAGCTGGTCTACTATCCGACGACGACCCGGGAACAGTTCCACCACATGGGGCGGGTCACGGACAACCTGTCCTCGGGCAAGGTCTTCGCGGACCTCGGCCTGCCGAAGATGAACCCCGCAGAAGACCGGGCGATGGTCTGCGGGAGCCTTGCCTTCAACGTCGATGTGAAGGCGATCCTGGAGGGGTTCGGGCTGCGCGAGGGGGCGAACTCGGACCCGAAGGAGTTCGTGGTCGAGAAGGCCTTCGTGGGCGACGGGATCTGACGCTGTCCACGGTGGACAAGATCTGATCACCCCATGAAATCAAGCCCTTGCGATTTTCTGTTAGGGTGGTGTTAACTTTTGGAAATGGGGCCGCAGGGGCTTTCCTGCGGCCCTTTTCCTTTGCCGCAATCACGCAAAGAAAAAGGCCGCGAGCATCGCCCGCGGCCTTCCGGTTTCGGCGAGTGCCGAAGGATTACATACCAAGCGCGGTCTTGACCTGCGCGATGGTGTCGGCGACCAGCGCCGGGTTGGCGCGGGCAGCTTCGACGGCGGTCTTCAGCGTGGTCTTGGTCGCGTCGTCGAGGGCCGAGCCATCGATCAGCGCCACGACGGCGTCAGCGTTGAAGTTCGCCGGGTCCAGAGCAGCGGCGGCCGCATCGGTCGCAGCGGCAGCGGCGTCGCCGGCAGCTTCCGTGGTCGCAGCAGCGGCGTCGGTCGCGGCTTCGGTCGCCTCGGTGGCGGCTTCGGTCGCAGCCTCGGTGGTCGCGGCAGCGGCGTCGGTCGCAGCCTCGGTCGTGGCAGCGGCGGCGTCGGTCGCAGCTTCGGTGGTCGCAGCTGCGGCGGCAGCGGCTTCGTCAGCGGCCTTCTGCGCTGCAGCGGCTGCCTCTTCGGCAGCCTTGGCGGCAGCCTCTTCGGCGGCCTTGGCGTCAGCTTCGGCCTGAGCGGCGGCGGCAGCAGCAGCTTCCGCGGCTTCCTGAGCCGGCTTGTAGCTGAACTGGTAGTAGCCGCCAGCGGCGAGAAGGACGACGATGGCGCCGATGATAACGGTTCTGTTCATGACTTATACTCCCATGACCGGAGCTAGCGCCCGGATGGCGCCCATATGGCAGCTTGGCCGGGAAATGAAAAGGGTGCCGCAGTGCAGCACGGCGAAAATCGCCGGAAACCTGCGGAAAACTGGAACTCCGGCGGGCTGCGCGGGTTGCAGATACGCGCGCCGACGTCTAGATTGCCGGGCGCAAATCAACCATCCAAGGACGACTACCATAGCCCGCAGACCGCACAATGCCCCGCCGCAACGCGAAACCGGTCCCCGCATCAACGACCGCATCCGCGCTCCGGAGATCCGCCTGATCGGCGCGGATGGCGAGAATGTCGGGGTGGTGACCCCCGCCCGCGCGATGCAGATGGCCGAGGAAGCCGGACTTGACCTGGTGGAGATCTCGCCCACGGCGGTTCCGCCGGTCTGCAAGATCATGGACTTCGGCAAGTTCAAGTACGAGACGCAGAAGCGCGAGGCCGAGGCACGCAAGAAGCAGAAGATCATCGAGATCAAGGAAATCAAGTTCCGCCCGGGCACCGACATCCATGACTACCAGGTCAAGATGCGGTCCGTGATGAAGTTCCTGGAGGAAGGCGACAAGGTGAAGGTCACGCTGCGCTTCCGCGGTCGCGAGATGGCGCACCAGGAGCTGGGGCTGGAGCTTCTGAACCGCGTCGCCGCCGATGTGGGCGAGGCCGGCAAGATCGAGTCGATGCCGAAGCTGGAAGGCCGGCAGATGGTGATGATGGTCGCGCCGAAGTAAACGGCCATCGAAGCCGGGACGACTGCGGGGGCTTCGGCCCCCGTTTCATTTTGCCTCGCGCAACCGTCCGCGGGTCGGGATTTCCTTCAGAAGGCCGCCGACCCCCATTCCCGCAATGTCCTGCGCGGTCACCGGAACGCCGCAGATCAGCCGTTCCATCACCCAGTCCGCCCCGTTGAGGGCCGGGCTCCGGACACATCCCGGCAGACCGATGACGGGTGTCCCCTTCAGGCTGCCGAGGAAGAGGAGGTTGCCCGGGTCCACGGGCATTCCGAAACGGTCGACCGAGCCCCCTGCCCTGCGGACGGCTTCTGGCGCCACGTCATGGGGATCCGACGTGGCCGAGGCGGTGAGGATCAGGATCAGTTCGGCCTCGACGCCCGCGAGGGTGGCAGCCAGGTCGGCTTCGCGGTGCGGGCTGTGGAGATGTGCCGTGAGGCCCGCCCCCAGCGCCTCGATACGACGGATGATGGCCTCGACACCAAGCGCCCTGGCGTTCGGGTCGGTGTGGGTCTCGACCAGGGCGACGCGCTGCAGACGTGGAGGATGAAGGCGAAGGGCCTCCCCTCCGGCGGCGCAAGCGGCGCGGACCGAGGCCTCGGCAACGCCGTAGGCGATGATCTTGACCGTCGCGGCCATTTCCCCAGCGGCAAGCCTTTGCCAGCGCGGCACGGTCGCAAGGGTGACCATCGGGTCTACGGCATTCAGCGCGTCCACCCGGTCGGCGCGCACCTCCAGCACCCCGGCACTGCGCGCATGGAGGTTGACGCGGCCCGTGCCGACGGGGCGGAGGTCGAGGCCTGCCGCTTCCGGGTCGGGGACCAGGGCCTGGGCGATGGCCAGGGCGGCGGCGTCCTCGTGCAGGTCGCTGGGGTCAAGGCGGGCGGCGATGACTTCGCTGCGGCCGATGGCCTGAAGCTGGACGATCTCGTCCGGGCCAAGGGTGCAGCCCTTCCGCAGGCGGCCTTCGGAAAGCGCGACGGAATGGGCGAGGATCGCGCCTTCCGCTTGCCAAAGGGGAACCGGGCCGAAGCGCATTACTTTCGCAGCACACTGGTGACCTGGGCCATGATCGAGACGGCGATCTCGGCCGGAGTCTTGGCGCCGATGTCGAGGCCCACGGGGGCATGGATCTTCGCGATCTGGTCGGGGGTGAAGCCCTCGGCCGTCAGGCGGTCGACGCGTTTCGCATGGGTCCGGGTAGAGCCGAGGCAGCCCAGGTAGAAAGCCGGCGAGTTCAGCGCGAAACGGATCGCGGGGTCGTCGAGTTTCGGGTCGTGGGTCAGGGTGACGATAGCGGTGCGGGCGTCGGGTCTGAGGGCCGCCAGCGCCTCGTCAGGCCAATCGTCGAGGATGGTCTCTCCCGGGAAGCGGTCCTGCGACCCGAAGGCCGCGCGGGGGTCGATGAGGGTGGGCGCGTAGCCGCAGGTGCGGGCGATCTGGAGAAGCGGCTGCGCAATGTGGACCGCGCCGATGACGATCAGGCGAAGCGGCGGGTTGTGGATGGCGATGAAGCGGCCGTCCTCTTCCATGCCAGAGCGGTCAGAGCGGAAACGGGCGTCGGCGGCGGGGTCTTCGCCGGGCTGGACGAGGCGTCTGTCCCAGGTGGAGGGGGTGGTGACGATGGCGGCGGCGTGGGGGGCGGCGCGGGCTTCGACGAGCTTTTCGAGGAGGGATGCGGGAAGTGCCTCAGAGCCGTCGCCGATGGGTTCGACCAGCACGCGGATCGTGCCCCCGCAGGCGAGGCCCGCGGCGAAGGCGGTCTCATCGTTGACGCCGAAGGTCAGCACGCGGGACTTGCGGTCCTGCAGCGCGTCGAGGGCCTCGGTGATGACGGCGCCTTCGACGCAGCCGCCGGAGACGGAGCCAAGCATCTCTCCTTCGCCCGAGATGGCGAGCTGGCTGCCCGCCTGGCGGGGGGCGGAGCCCCAGGTCTCGATCACGGTGGCAAGGGCGGCGCCTTTGCCGGCGCGGTGCCAGGCGAGGGCGGCTTCGGGGATCTGGTCGTGGGCGGCGGTCATGGCGGCGAGTATGCGTCCGGGCGGGGCGCGATGCCACCAAAATGAAGCGCCGCGGGGGATGCCCGCGGCGCGACTTTGGTATGGGGTGCGGGCTTAGCCGCGGTCGGCGGTGCGCAGGAGCGGCGTGATCACCCGGACCTCGACCCGGCGGTTGCGGGCTTCGCTTGCCTGGGTGTCGATCAGGAGCTCCGTCTCGCCATAGCCCTGGACGACCATGTTCTCCGGCGGGATGTCGAAGTATTCGGTCAGAGCCAGAGCCACCGACTCCGCGCGGCGGTCGGACAGCGCGAGGTTCATCGCCGCCTTGCCGGTTGCGTCGGTGTGGCCTTCGATCAGGAAGACCTCGCGCGGGTTCTCGTCCAGAAGCTCCTGCATGACGCGGCCGAGATCGGCGAGGTCACGCGCCTCCTCCGGCGGGATGGCGGCAGAGCCGGAGGCGAAGGTGACCGGCTCCACGTCGATGGTCGCGGCAAGCGCCCGCACTTCCGGGATCTCGCGGATCTGGCGGAGCGAGAACTTGCGGCCGGCGCTTTCGGCTTCCAGCGCGGCAAGCTCGCGCTTGAGGGCGAGGTCGTCGTCCTTGGCCGAGATCACGATGCGGCGCTTCGGCTGCGGCAGGTCGCGGATAACGACGACTTCCTCTTCGGCGAGATCGTCGATCAGCACGATCTCGCGACCAAGGTCGTCATAGGTCGCGCGGCGCAGGACGCGGCCGGTGGCCGAGCGGATGGTCACCACCTGCGTGCCGTCCGCGCGTTCCACGATGGTGCGGGTCGAGCCGTCGCGGAAGGTTTCCGTGCGCACGGTCGAGCCGGGGCGACGGATGATCGTGTCGTCGTCCTTGAGCACCCGGTAGGTGCCGTCGGGCTGGAGCACGATGACGCGGTCGCCGGTGTTCGACACGACGCGGCTTTCCCCCGGTCCCATCGTCGAGACGGTGGTCTCGGTCGCGGCGGCCTCGCGGTTGTTCTTGATGATCGCGCCGACGGCGAGGGCACCAAGCGCCAGAAGACCTGCCTTTTCGAGGTCGGAGAGACCGCTCTTGCGGCCATCGCCAAGCGCCTTGGGCGCGGCGGCGAATTCCTCGGCCGAGCTGCGGGCGGTTTCCTCGGTGATGGTCTGGGTCACGGCGGCCACGACCGATTCCGGGTTCGCTTCGGGGATCGGCGCGCCTTCTTCCGCCGGAGCGGCGGTCACCAGCTCGGCCGCGGCAAGCGTCGAGGGGTCAATTGCCGTCGGGTCGGCGGTCAGAAGTTCCGTCAGGCTTTCCACTTCGGTCTCGGTGACCTGCGGGGCTTCCACCGGCTCGACCTCGACAGCCGGGTCGGGCTCGGCAACCGCAAGACCGGCGGCAGGATCGACGATTTCGGCACCTTCGGTGAGGTTGAGCTCGGCCTCGGCTTCGGCCAACGCTTCGGCTGCAACGGCCGGGTCGACGGTTTCACCCGTGGCAGGGTCGGCGGCGACTTCGGCCTCGGCTTCGACCGTGCCCTCCACAGCAGTTTCGGCTGCGGCCGGATCTTCGGCTGCAGGGTCTTCGGTCACCGCCTCGGCCGCGGGTTCTTCGGCGGCAGGCTCTTCCGCGACGGGTTCCTCGGCAGCCGGCTCTTCGGCCACCGGTGCCTCAACGGCGGGTTCTTCCGCTACAGGTTCTTCGGCAGCCGGCTCTTCGGCCACAGGGGCCTCGGCAGCAGGTTCTTCGGCGACGGGCTCTTCCACCGCAGGCTCTTCGGCCACGGGTTCTTCCGCCACGGGCTCTTCGACCACGGCAGGCTCTTCCGCGGCGGGTTCTTCCGCAGCGGGTTCTTCGGTCACGACCGGCTCTTCGGCCACCGGTTCCTCAGCCGCAGGCTCTTCCGCAACAGTCTCTTCGGCAGCGGGTTCCTCCACGACGGGTTCTTCAGCCGGGGCTTCCTCCACGGCGGGTTCTTCCGCGGGCGCAGCCGCTTCTGCAGCCGCAGCTTCGGCGGCGGCGGCTTCGGCGGCGGCTTGCGCCTGGGCTTCCGCCTCGGCGGCGGCCTGAGCGGCGGCCTCGGCGGCAGCCTGTTCCTCGGCGGCCTTGGCCGCAGCGGCTTCCGCCTCGGCCTGGGCCTGCGCTTCCGCCTCGGCGGCGGCAGCCGCAGCGGCGGCGGCGGCGTCAGCTTCGGCCTGGGCCTGCGCCTGGGCTTCCGCCTCGGCGGCGGCAGCGGCTTCGGCAGCGGCGGCAGCCTCGGCATCGGCCTGGGCCTTGGCCTCGGCTTCAGCCTGGGCGGCGGCTTCAGCGGCGGCGGCCTCTTCCGCGGCGGCAGCGGCGGCGGCCTCGGCTTCAGCGGCGGCAGCAGCAGCGGCGTCCGCTTCCATCTGCGCGATGATCGCGTCCAGGTCGCAGGCCGCGTCAGCCGTCGGCACGCAAAGCACGGCGCCGTCCGGCCCCGTGACCGAGCCATCCTCGTTCAGCACCTGGGCGAAGCCAGGCATGGTGCCCAGGGGGCTGATCGCCACCGAAAGGGCCGTGGTGGATACCAGAAGCTTTTTCATCAAGCAGTCCTCATTCTAAGGGCGCGGGAGTAACGGACATGAATTCATCCGGTTCCCGGTGGGCCCGACACGCATCAACTAGGGGCACGGGGTGCTGATATGCCATATCACCGGCTTGCCAAGGCATAACTCGGCGGGAAGGCGCCTTACGTGCGGATTGCTGCCAGAAGCCGGTCGCGTTCGCCGTGGTCGGAAGGCTCTGAAATTGCTTGGCCAAGCGCTTCCAGCGAGGCGATGGAGTGGCCGGCGCGGAAGCTGTCGACATGGGGCAGGATCGCGCGGATGCCTTGCGCCCGGGGGGCGAAGCCCGTCCAGCGAAGAAGCGGGTTCAGCCAGATGAGCCTGCGGCAGGAGAGGTGGAGGCGTTCGACCTCCTTCGCCAGAAGCGCCGTGTCGTCGCGGTCGAGGCCATCGGTGATGAGGAGGACCACGGCCCCCTGCCCCAGCACGCGGCGCGACCAGTCGCGGTTGAAGGCGTGGAGCGATTGGCCGATCCGCGTGCCGCCTGACCAGTCCTGCGCTTCGCTTCCGGCGGCCTTGAGGGCGGCATCGACATCTCGGGCGCGGAGGTGTCGCGTGATGTTGGTGAGGCGGGTGCCGAAGGTGAAGGCGTGGACCTTCGCCCAGCCCTGGCCTTTGCGGTTGGCCACGGCGTGGACGAAGTGGAGGACCATGCGGGAGTAGTCTGCCATCGACCCGGAGATGTCGCAGAGGACGACGAGGTTCGGCCAGCGGGTGACGGGGGCCTTGTATTTGAGCCGGGTCAGTTCGCCGCCGTGGCGCATGGCCTCGCGCAGGGTGCGGCGGGCGTCGATGCGGGCGGTGAGGGTGGAGGCCTGGCTGCGCCGGGTCTTCAGCGGCTGAACCGGGAGGGAGAGCTTCGCCAGCATCCGCTTCGCCTCGGCGATTTCGGCGGCGGACATCTGTTCGAAGTCGAGCGTCTTGAGCCGTTCCTCGGCTGACATGGTGGCGGTGGCGTCGATCTCGATCTGGTCGCCTTCGGGGGTGTCGGTTTTCGGCGGTGGGGGGAGTTGCCCGTCGAGGAGCGCTTCGGCCGCGCGCTTCTCGGCGGCCTGGGCGGCGCGGTCCTCCTGCACGCCATGCACCTGGGGGAGCATCAGGGACATCATGTGGTCGAGGTAGCGCGGGTCGCGCCAGAAGAGCCGGAAGACCTGGGCGAAGAGGCTGCGCTCCTCGGGGCGGGAGACGAAGATGGCCTGGAGGGTGAAGTAGAAATCCTCGCGCCGGTCGAAGCCTGCGGCGGCGACGGCGTTCACCGCATCGAGCGTGCGGCCGGGGCCGACGGGGAGGCCCGCCTTGCGCAGCGCGCGGGCGAAATGGGCGATGTTGTGGGCGAGCTTGCCGTCCTCGGGGATCTCCAGGGCGGGATAGGTCGGGGACATGGGCTGACCCCGGGGGGGTTGAAACCCCCCCGACCCCCGGGGGGGTATTTTTGCAAAGTTGTAAAGTCATGCGGGGGCCACTTCGCGGTTGACCACGGTGAGGAGGCGTTTGGCTTCGGAGCCCTGCAGTTTCTGGATGTCGTCCTGGTACTTCAGGATCGCGCCGAGGGTGTCGGAGATGACCTCGGGCGACAGGGCGATGACGTCGAGGGCGAGGAGGCATTTGGCCCAGTCGATGGTTTCCGCGACGCCGGGACGCTTGAACAGGTCCTCGCGGCGGAGTTTCTGGACGAAGGCGACGATTTCCCGGCTGAGGGTTTCCTGCGCCTCGGGCGCGCGGGCGTGGAGGATGTCGAGCTCGCGGTCGAAGCTGGGGTAGTCGACCCAGTGGTAGAGGCAGCGGCGTTTCAGGGCGTCGTGCACTTCGCGCGTGCGGTTTGAGGTGAGGATGACGATGGGGGGTTCGGGGGCGCGGATGGTGCCAAGCTCGGGGATGGTGACCTGGAAGTCGGAGAGGGCTTCGAGGAGGAAGGCCTCGAAGGGCTCATCCGTGCGGTCCAGTTCGTCGATGAGGAGGACGGGCGCGCCGCCGGGTTGGGGGCGCATGGCTTCGAGGAGCGGGCGGGCGATGAGGTAGTCTTCGGTGAAGAGCTCGGTTTTCAGCTGGTCGCGGTCCGATGCGCCTTCGGCGGTGCGGATGGCGATCATCTGGGCGGCGAAGTTCCATTCGGCGACGGCGGAGGCGGCGTCGAGGCCTTCGTAGCATTGCAGGCGGATCAGGCGGCGGCCCAGGGCGGTGGCGAGGGTCTTGGCGATTTCCGTCTTGCCGGTCCCGGCTTCGCCTTCCAGGAACAGGGGGCGGCCGAGTTTGAGAGAGAGGAAGACCACAGTGGCCAGCGCGCGGGAGGCGACGTAGCCTTGGGCGGAGAGGAGGGTTTCGACAGCGTCGATGCTGGTGGGAAGGGCGGTCACGGGGCCTCCGGCTTTGCGCCAAGAGTGGCGGGTGGGGGTGCGGGGGTCAAGGCGGGATCGGTGGGGCGCGGGGGGGCACCTTGGTCGTAGGGAGAGAGCGGATTGTGCGGGAGTTGACTGCGGAGATGGCGGCGGCGGTGGTGGCGTTCGTGCGTGCCGTCTGGCCGGTGCAGGTGGAGGGCGAGCCGCCTTTGTCGGGATGGGACCACATGTTCTCGACCTCGTACCAGATCGCCTGCATGGCCTTGGTCGCCTTGGGCGAGGCGGAAGAGACGGAATGGGGGGCCAGACCGCGGCTTGAACCGCGCCGGCCGGAGGAGCTGCCGTTCTGGGAGGACATTGCGGTGGCCGTGCTTTGGCTGGCGCAGCAGCGGAACCTTCTGACCTACCGGCAGATGGATGGCGGCTTGCCACCCCCGCGCGGCGGAGGGTTCGTGGTGCAGCGGATCGGCGGTCCGCCTCTGCCGCCGCCAAACATCCTGGCCGGGCCTGGGTCGGGTCCCGCGCGGGCGGCGGAGGTGGTCATCCCGGCGCTGGAGGTGCTGGGGCTTCTGCGGGACGGGCGCTGGACCGTGGAGGCCGAATGCGTGTTCTGGCGCGGGGTGCCTGCGGTCTGGGGCCTGCGGTTCGACGGCGATCCACGGTTTCCTGCGGCGGTCGATGCTGCAGTGGCGTCGATGCCGATGGCGGTACGGGAAGAGATCGACGGGCTGATGCGGATCAGCGCGGCGGAGGTGGCGGAGGGCGTGGCACAGAGCGCTGCCGCAGCAGAGGAGGCGCGCGTGCGCTGGGGGCACGAAGCGCGGATCCCGCCGCCCCTGACCGAGGAGCAGGTGCGCCTGGGGTTGCCGATGCGGCGGGCGAATGCGGTGGACTGGGTCTTCTTCCGGCAGTGGCGGCTGGGGCGGGGGTGGCTGGACGCAGCGGGACAGGCGCGGAAGCTGGACATCTTCCATGACGGGCTTGCGATTGCGATGCGCAAGGCGGTCGTGGCGCGGCTTTATCCGGACGGGTTTGTCTGGGAATAGACCTCGGCCGCCAGCCATTCCCGCAGGGACCTGAGCGGCGCGCGTTCGGGGAGGGTGTTGGGCCAGACGAGGTAGTAGGAGCCCAAGGCGCGGATGGGGGGGCCGAAGATGGGGATGAGGCGGCCCTCGGAGAGTTCGCGTTCGATGAGGAAGGTGGGGATCAGGGCGGCGCCCATGCCGTGGATGGCGCCCTGGGTCAGGGTGGCGAACTGGTCGAAGAGCATGCCGGGCGGCCTGAGGCCGGGGTGGCCGTGGTGGGCGAGCCAGCGGCCCCAGTCTCCGGTGCGGCTTTCGAGTTGCAGGAGGGGGTGCGCCAAGAGGTCGGTGGCTTTCTCCAGCTTGGGGAAGCCGGGGGCGGCGACGGCGAGGACCTCTTCATCCATGAGTTTGAGGTAATCCACGCCGGGCCAGTCTTGGCGGCCGTAATGGATGGCGGCGTCGAAGGTGGAGCCTTGGAAGTCGAAGGGTTTGAGGCGGGTCGAGAGGTTGACGGTGACCCCGGGGTGCGTCTGGGCGAAGCGGGCCAGGCGGGGGGCGAGCCAGTGCATGCCAAAGGCGGGGAGGATGGCGAGGTTGAGGGAGCCTCCGGTCGGGTTGGCGCGGAGGGTGATCGAGGCGGAGGCGAGGAGGTGGAGGGCCTTGCGGACCTCGGCCACGTAGTCGCGGCCCGCGGGGGTGAGGCGCAGGCGCTGGCGTTCGCGGATCAGGAGGGGCACGCCGAGTTGTTCCTCCAGGCCCTGCAGCGCGCGGCTGATCGCGCCTTGCGTCAGGCTCAACTCCTTCGCGGCCTCCGACGCGGTGCCGAGGCGGTCAACGGCCTCCAGCGCCATCAGGGCGGGGATCGGCGGCAGATAGCGGCGGGGGAGCATTATGAGTTTCCCTCATGAACCCGTGCAAGGAGTTCGATAGCAGGCCCCTGCCCTTTCGTGCAATACTCCTGCCAACGCATGGAGGCCCAAGATGCTCGACACCCCGAAACTGAAAGCCAAGGACGCCCCCGATCTGGGCCGCTTCGACTGGGAAGACCCGTTCCGGCTGAACGACCAGCTGACCGAGGAAGAACGGATGCTGCGCGACGCGGCGCGGGACTATGCGCAAGGCAAGCTGCAGCCGCGCGTGGTGGCGGCCTACCGGGAAGAGCAGACCGACCCGGGCATCTTCCGCGAGATGGGGGAGATGGGGCTTCTGGGCGTGACGATCCCCGAGGAGTACGGCGGGCTCGGCGCGTCCTATGTGGCCTATGGGTTGGTGGCGCGGGAGGTGGAGCGGGTCGACTCGGGCTATCGCAGCATGATGTCGGTGCAGTCCTCGCTGGTGATGTACCCGATCTACGCCTACGGGACCGAAGCGCAGCGGATGAAATATCTGCCGAAGCTCGCCTCGGGTGAGTGGATCGGCTGCTTTGGCCTGACCGAACCCGATGCGGGGTCGGACCCGGCGGGAATGAAGACGACGGCGAAGAAGACTGCGAACGGCTATGTGCTGAACGGCGCGAAGATGTGGATTTCCAACGCCCCTATCGCGGATGTCTTCGTGGTCTGGGCCAAGTCCGAGGCGCATGGCGGCAAGATCAAGGGCTTCGTGCTGGAGAAGGGCATGAAGGGGCTCAGCGCCCCGAAGGTGGGGGGCAAGCTGTCGCTGCGCGCCTCCATCACCGGTGAGATCGTGATGAAGGACGTCGAGGTGGGCGAGGATGCCCTGCTTCCGTTCGTGGAAGGCCTGAAGGGGCCGTTCGGCTGCCTCAACCGGGCGCGCTATGGGATCAGCTGGGGCGTCCTGGGCTCGGCCGAGTTCTGCATGCATGCGGCGCGGCAGTATGGCCTTGACCGCAAGCAATTCGGCAAGCCCATCGCGGGGACGCAGCTGTTCCAGCTGAAGCTCGCCAACATGATGACCGAAATTTCGCTGGGGCTGCAGGCGAGCCTTCGCGTCGGGCGTCTTCTGGACGAGGCCAATGCGGCGCCGGAAATGATCTCGATCGTCAAGCGCAACAACTGCGGCAAGGCGCTGGAAGCCGCCCGCTGGGCGCGCGACATGCATGGCGGCAACGGCATCCAGGAAGACTTCCAGATCATGCGCCACATGGTGAACCTCGAGACGGTGAATACCTACGAGGGCACGCATGACATCCATGCGCTGATCCTGGGCCGGGCGATCACCGGCGTGCAGGCTTTCTTCTGATCCGGCCTACGTGCTACGTCTTTGGGCGTGGCGCGGGGTGGAGAGGGCGGATGCCTCCGGCGGGGATATTTGGGCAAAGATGAAAGGGCGGGCGCGGTGAAGATCACGGCCGTCCTTTGCGTTCGGAACGAGGGCGCGTTCCTCTTGGAATGGCTGGCGCACCACCGCGCCTGCGGGATCACGGATTTCCTGGTCTTTTCCAACGATTGTGACGACGGCACCGACGCGATGCTGGACCGGCTGGAGGAGCTGGGCTGGCTGACCCATCTCCGCAATCCGGGGCCGCATGGCGAGGGGCCGCAGTGGGCGGCGCTGAAGCAGGCGGACCGACACCCGCGGGTGAACGGGGCGGACTGGGTCCTGCCCCTGGACATCGATGAGTTCGTGAACGTCCACGTCGGCGACCGGACGATCCCTGCCCTGCTTGCGGCGCTGCCGGAGGCCACCGCGATCACGCTGACCTGGCGGGTCTTCGGCAACGCAGGCGTGGTGGAATATCGCGACGCACCCGTGACCGAGACCTTCACCCGCGCGGCTCCCCGGGTTCTGCATTGGCCCTGGCGGGCGCTTCTGTTCAAGACGCTGGTCCGGAACGACGGAAGTTATGGCAAGCTGGGCGTCCATCGGCCGCGGGCGCCGGATGCGGCAGGCATGGCCCGGCAACGCTGGTACGACGGTGCCGGCCGCCGCCTGCCGGCGGCTTTCCATCGGGGGCGCATCTTTTCCGACCTTGGCCGCGACCCCTATGGCCTGGTTCAGCTGAACCACTATCCGCTTGGCGCCGCGGAAAGTTTCGTCCTGAAGCGTGACCGGGGCCGCGCCGTCCATGCGGATGGCGGCCTTGATGCGGGCTACTGGATCGAGCGGAGCTTTGCGGCCGAGGAGGACAGGTCCATCCTGGGTCTACCGAGCGGCACCTTGCGCGCGGCGCTGCACGCGGATCCCGTTCTGGGCCCGCTGCACCGGGCGGCGGTCGCCTGGCGCAAGACCCGGTTTGCAGAACTGATGCGCGAAGACGCCTGCCGCAGCCTCTTCGGGCAGCTTCTGATGGCGGGACCGACTCGGGTCCTGGCCTCGGTCGAGGCCGAAGCGGTTTGGAAACCCTATATCGGTAGAAAATAGGCGTCGGAGAACAAATCGGGCGGAATTGCAACCGGAAGTTGTTCTCGCGCCGGATCGTTGCCACGGAATGCCCGTTCTGGCTGTGGTGACAGCAAATGTTTCCACTGCAAGGCCTTGTGGTGGCCGCAATCTGTCGCCAGAGTCACCCGGGACGAGCCCCCCACCATGCAGCACACCGACAGCTTCCCCATGACCACCGAAGTCCAGCCGCCCGACTGGCAGCGCCCGATGCTGGAGATTGCCGAGGGCGATGGTGACTTCCTGCCCCTGGGCGACAAGCATTACGCCTTCTTCGCCGAAGAACGGCCGCAGCTTCTGGTGACCTTCGAGGATGCGCAAAGCCTGCGGGAGCGCGAGGATAACCTGCCCGAGCATTTCGCGCTGGCGCAGAACCGGGGCTGGTCGATCCTGACCATCCTCGCCGAGGGCGAGACCTGGTGGCGCGACCCGGCGGTCTACCGCTATTTCGACCGGCTGGCCGATGACGGGTTCCTGGAGGATTTCGACCGCGTCGTCTTCTACGGGGCCGGGGCGGCGGGCTATGCGGCGGCGGCCTATTCGATCACGGCGCCGCAGGCGGAACTGGTGCTGGTGGCCCCCCGAGCCACGCTGGACCCGGCGCTGGCGGGGTGGGACGAGCGGCACCGGATCGCGCGGCGGATCAACTTTCGCGGCCGCTACGGCTATGCGCCCGACATGACGGAAAGCGCGTCGAAGGTCTGGCTGATCCACGATCCCCTGCACCAGCCCGATGCGATGCATGCGGCGCTCTTCCAGCGGCCCTGGGTGCATCCGCTGCACGCCCGCTACACCGGCGAGGGGACCGAGGACACCCTGCGTGAGATGAAGGTGCTGGACCGGATCCTCGAAGCGGCGATGGAGGGCAAGATGTCCGCCGAGCGCTTCTCCTGGCTCTGGCGCGGGCGGCGGTCGAACAGCAGTTACCTGCGGTCCGTCCTGGCGGCGGCGCGGCTGTCGGGACATCCGCAGCGCGAGATCAAGATCTGCCGGTCGGTCACTTCGCGGCTGAATGCCCCGAGGTTCGCGCGGCGGCTGGAAGAGCTGACGGGCGAGAAGGTCTAGTTGGCATAGGCCTCGACCATGCTGGTCAGGTGGGCGGTCCGTTCTTCGGTCAGGACCCGCATGCAGCCGTAGACGAGGAGCGGCTCGGCGCTGCCACCCTTGAAGGCATAGCCCTCGGCCTCGCAGGCCTTGTCGCGGAAGGTGATCCAGGCGCGCTGCGCCTCTTTCAGCGCCTGGGCTCCACCCTGTTCGGCGGCGGGCAGGTTGGCGTCCCAGTCCTGCAGAAGCGCCATCGCGCGCTTGTAGGCGGCGTTGAGGTCTGCGTCGGCGGCTTCCCAGTCCTGATAGGCGCAGGCGTTCAGGTCGACCTGGGCCATGGCATTGGCGCAGTCCACCTCCTGCGCAGCGGCGGGAAGGGTCAGGCAGGCGAGGACAAGGATGGGGCGCAGCATGGGGTCTCCGGTCTAGGCACGATCGTGGCTTAGTCTGCCATGCGATGCCACTGGAAACCGAGTCGGGTTTGCGTTACCTCGCCCCCATGCAACGGATCACCCTGCCCCGCCCCGACGACTGGCATCTGCACCTGCGCGATGGCGCGATGCTGAAGGCCGTGCTTCCCGAAAGCGCCCGCCATTTCGCCCGCGCGATCATCATGCCGAACCTGGTGCCGCCGGTGGTGACGCTGGACGATGCGGTGGCCTACAGGGAGCGGATCATGGCCGCCCTGCCCCCCGGCATGACCTTCGAACCCCTGATGACGCTGTATCTGACCGAGGGGACGGACCCGGCAGACGTCGAACGCGCGGCGGCCTCGGGGCTGGTGAAGGCGGTGAAGCTCTACCCCGCCGGGGCCACGACGAACTCCCATTCCGGGGTGCGGGACCTGACGAAGGTCATGCCGGTCCTGGAAACCATGGCGCGGATCGGATTGCCGCTTTGCACGCATGGCGAGGTGACTGACAGCCACGTGGACATCTTCGACCGCGAGGCGGTGTTCATCGACACCGTCCTTGACCCGCTGCGCCGCCGGTTGCCGGAGTTGCGCATCGTGATGGAGCATATCACGACCGAGGAAGGTGTCGCCTATGCGGCCGAGGGCGGGGACAACCTGGCAGCGACGATCACCACGCATCACCTGATCATCAACCGCAACCACATCCTCGCCGGGGGCATCAAGCCACACTACTACTGCCTGCCGGTGGCGAAGCGCGAGAAGCATCGGCTGGCGCTGCGGAAGGCCGCTACATCGGGTCCGCCCCGGTACTTCCTGGGCACCGACTCGGCCCCGCATGTCGACGCGCTGAAGGAACATGCCTGCGGCTGCGCGGGCTGCTTCACCGCCACGAACACGATGTCGCTGCTCGCCCACGTCTTCGAGGAAGAAGGCGCTCTGGACCGGCTGGAGGGCTTCGTCTCCCGTCACGGGCCGGCCTTCTATCGCCTGCCGGTGAACACCGCGACGATCACGCTGGAAAAGCGCGACGAGCCCTGCATCTGGCCCGAGAAGATCCTGGCCGAGCCCGGCGCCGTCACCGTCTTCCAACCCGGTTTCCCCGTCCATTGGCACGTCGTCGCCTGAGTTTCAAAGGACCGTCATGATCCCCTCCGCCTTCCCGCCCAAGGACGAAATCGCCCGCCTGACCGCCCGCGCGCTTCTGGAAATCAAGGCCGTCCACTTCAACGCCGAGACCCCCTTCACGCTGGCGTCCGGTCTGCCCTCGCCCACCTACATCGACTGCCGCAAGCTCATCAGCTACCCGCGCATCCGGTCCACGCTGATGGATTTCCTGGCCGTCACCGTGATGCGCGAGGCGGGTTTTGAGGCCTTCGACAACATCGCGGGCGGCGAGACCGCGGGCATTCCCTTCGCCGCGCTGGTGGCCGAACGCCTTTCCCTGCCAATGACTTACGTCCGCAAGAAGCCCAAGGGCTATGGCCGCAATGCCCGGATCGAGGGCGCGATGACCGAAGGCCAGCGGGTCCTTCTGGTCGAGGACCTGACCACGGACGGCGGCTCGAAACTGAGCTTCGTCGATGCGATCCGCGAGACCGGGGCCACCTGCGGCCACACGGCGGTGATCTTCTACTACGGCATCTTCCCGGACACCGAAGCGAAGCTTGGCGCGCATGGGGTGAAGCTGCATCACCTGTGCACCTGGTGGGACGTCCTGGCCGAGGCCCGCGCGCAGGGGTCGTTCGACGCGGGCACCCTGGCCGAGGTCGAAAGCTTCCTCAAAGCGCCGCGCGCCTGGCAAGAGGCCCGGAAGGGCTGATTCCCGACGGGACGGCTTCGCGGTCGGGGCGGAAGCAGCTACAAAAGTCTGTCGTGCCCCCAATTTGTGGCATCCCGCTTAATTGCGGTGGCAAGATGTGGTAGGCTGAATTCTGTGGAAAAGCGGCTTATGCACAGCTTTCCCCCAACCCATTCCACCGCGGGACGTGCTAGGCGGTGGGCACCAAAAAGCAGACAAGACGGCAGGGGGCAGAGATGACCGAGATCACCGCACTACGACCCGTGGGGTCGGGGTCCATGATTCCGTCGGCGCAGCCGCAGGCCGAGGACGTGCTGCCTCACAACATCGAGGCCGAGCAGCAGCTTCTGGGCGCGATCCTGACCAACAACGAGATCTTCGACCGGATCTCCTCGGTCGTGAAAGCCGAGCACTTCTTCGATCCGGTCCACCAGCGCATCTTCGAGGTCGCGGCGGCGCGGATCCAGAAGAACGCGCTGGCCTCTCCCGTGACGCTGAAGGCGTTTCTCGAGGATGACGCGGGCCTGAAGGAACTGGGGGGTCCGGCCTATCTGGTGCGGCTCGCTGGCGCGGCGATCTCGGCCTATGCGGCGCGGGACTATGCGCAGATGGTCTATGACCTGGCGGTGCGGCGCGAGCTGATCCAGCTGGGCCGGGACATCGCGGCGCAGGCGGCTAAGGTCGAGGTGGCGTCCGAGCCCAAGGACCAGATCATCGAGGCCGAACAGCGGCTTTACAAGCTGGGAGAACAGGGCGTCGCCGAACGGGGATTTCAAAGCTTCCTCAAGGCGGTAACGGACGCGGTTAACGTAGCCAATGCGGCCTACCAGCGGGATGGGGGTCTGGCGGGGATCTCCACCGGGCTGATCGACATGGACAAGAAGCTGGGGGGGCTGCATCCCTCGGACCTTCTGATCCTTGCCGGGCGTCCGTCGATGGGGAAGACCTCGCTTGCCACCAACATCGCCTTCAACATCGCCAAGGCCTACAAGAAGGGCCGCCTGCCCGACGGGTCGGAAGGCGCGGTGGAAGGCGGGGTGGTCGGGTTCTTCTCGTTGGAAATGTCGGCGGAGCAGTTGGCCGCCCGTATCCTCTCCGAGGCCGCCGAGGTCCCGTCGGAACAGATCCGCCGCGGCGACATGACCGAGGCCGAGTTCCGCCGCTTCGTCGAGGCGGCGAAGGCGCTGGAGGCCTGTCCGCTTTACATCGACGACACGCCCGCCCTTCCGATCAGCCAGGTCGCGGCGCGGGCGCGGCGCTTGAAGCGGACGCATGGGCTCGATGTGCTGATGGTCGACTACCTGCAGCTTCTGAAGGGGTCGTCCAAGGACAACCGGGTGCAGGAGGTTTCCGAAATCACTCAAGGTCTCAAGGCGATAGCGAAGGAACTTAACATTCCCGTCATCGCGCTGTCGCAGCTGAGCCGCGCCGTCGAAAGTCGCGACGACAAGCGGCCGCAGCTCAGCGACCTGCGGGAATCGGGGTCGATCGAGCAGGACGCCGACGTGGTGATGTTCGTCTTCCGCGAGGAATACTACCGCGAGCGGGAGAAGCCCGGCGACCACGAGCTCGAGAAGATGGCGCAGTGGCAGGCGCTGATGGAATCGGTCCACGGCAAGGCCGAGGTGATCATCGGCAAGCAGCGTCACGGGCCGATCGGGACGGTGGAACTGTCCTTCGAGGGCCGGTTCACGCGGTTCGGGAACCTGGCGAAACCCTGGCAGGGCTCGGGCGGGCCGGACGTCGGTTTCTAGGCTTTCGCGCGGATCGGATCGGCGAGGAGCCGCAACCCGTTCAGCACGACGAGGAGTGTCCCCCCTTCGTGCCCGAGGACGGCCAGGGGGAGCGGCAGTTCGAAGAACAGGCTTCCGGTCACCAGCACCAGCATCGCGCCGATGGCGATGGTCAGGTTCTGCCGGATGACGCTGGCGGCGCGCCGGGCCAGGCGGCGGGCGGCGGCGAGTTTCCGCAGGTCCTCGGCCATGAGCGCCACGTCGGCAGCTTGCAGCGCGACCTCGCTCCCCGCGACGCCCATCGCGACGCCCACATCCGCCCGGGCGAGAGCTGCGGCATCGTTCACGCCGTCGCCGATGAAGGCCACCTTGCCACGCTTGGCCGCTGCATCGACGAGCGTCACCTTGTCCCCGGGCAGGAGACCCGCATGGATTTCCGCCGGCGCAAGGCCAAGCCGTTCGCCGATCCGGGCCGCAACGGGGGCGCGGTCGCCGGTCATCATCAGGATGTCTGTGCGGCCCCCCGCCTTCAGCGCGGCAAGCGCCTCGGCGGCGGTGGTGCGGGGTTCGTCCGCCACGGTCACGGCACCCAGCACCCGCGATCCGCGACCAAGGATCACCAGCGTCTCGGCCCCGTCGGCCAGCTGCGCCAGCGCATCGGGCAGGACCGCACCCATCGCCGCAAGCATCCGCGCATTCCCGGCCCAGACCGGACCCTCGGCATCGGAGCCGGTGATCCCCTCGGAGGGATGCGCGCGGACGTCGCGGACGGGCAGCGGGCTGATCCCCCGTTCGGCCACCTCGCGTCGGATGGCCGCCGCAATGGGATGTTCCGAATGCGCCTCGAGACCGGCGATGAGCGCGAGGAACCCGGCCTCCTCGCCCTCCAGCGCCACGACATTCGTGACCGAGGCCAACCCCGTCGTCAGCGTCCCGGTCTTGTCGAAGGCGAAGGTCCGGACCTCGGCCAGCCCTTCCAGCGCCGCGCCGCCCTTGAACAGCACCCCGCCCCTGGCCGCCGCCGAGAGGGCCGACAGGATCGCTGCGGGGACCGAGATCACCACGGCGCAAGGTGAAGCCGCGACCAGAAGCGTCGCCGCGCGGTAGAGCGCCTCGCCCGGGTCATGGCCGAAATAGCGGAAGCCGAACCAGGAGAGGATGGAGCCCGCGAGGACCGCGATGGTGTAGCGCTGGCCGAACCAGTCCGAGAATCGCTCGGACGGCGATTTCATCGCCTGCGCTTCGGTGACGAGCTTGATCATCTGCGCGACGGTGCTGGTGGCAATCCCGCGCGTCACTTCGACAGTAAGGATGCCGTCCAGGTTCACCGTGGCTTCGTGCACCGGATCGCCCTTGGCCTTGCGCACCGGGGCCGATTCCCCCGTGACCGTGCTTTCGTCCAGGTGCCCCGCGCCTTCGGCCACGCGGCCATCCACCGGCACCCGCGCGCCGGGGCGCAGGATCACCCGGTCGCCGGGTTGCAGGTCCTCGACCGGGACCTCGACGACCCCTTCCGGCCCCTCGCGCAGCGCCGTTTCCGGGCGCAACTGCATCAGCGCCTCGACCGCGCGGCGGGCCTTGCCCATTGCCCGATGCTCCAGCGTCTGGGAGAGCGAGAAGAGCGCCAAGAGCACCGCCCCCTCCAGCGCCGCGCCCACCGCCGCGGCGGCCAGGGCGGCCACGACCATCAAAAGGTCTATGTCCAGCCGGTGGTCCTGCCAGAGTTCGGCCAAAGCCGTGCGCAGGGGTGGCAGGCCGCCGGTGAGGAAGGACAAGCCCAGGGCGGCCCAGACCAGGCCCTGCGGCAGCGGCTGGAGAAAGGCGTCGAGCGTCGCAATACCCAGGCCGATCCAGCACAGGATCGTCAGGTAGAGATCCGCGTCCTCGTCCGGCTGGGCATGGTCGTGGGCCAAGGCAAGTCTCCCGTGATGGCCCACCGTTGCTTAGCCCGCCGGAAAGGGCAAGCGCCCGCCCGGTGCCCGCTTTTCCCTTGACCCCGGCCCCGCCCCGGTCGAAACAGCCGCATGGCGAGTGGAACCCTGACCATTGATCTCGATGCGATTGCCGCGAACTGGCGCGCGCTGGACCGGATGTCCGGTCAGGGCGTGCAGACTGCGGCGGTCGTGAAAGCTGATGCCTATGGCCTTGGCGCAACGCGCGTGGCGCGGGCCTTGGCCAATGCGGGCGCGCGGCGGTTCTTCGTGGCGCTGGCCGAGGAAGGCGCAGCGGTGCGCCAGGCTTTGGGACGGGGACCGCAGATCGCGGTCCTGTCGGGCCACATGGCGGGCGACACCGAGATGATCCATGACCTGGATCTGACGCCGATGCTGAACAGCCTGGAGCAGATCACCCGCCACCTGGAATCGCTGCCGGGTCATCCGTTCGGCGTGCAGCTTGACACCGGCATGAACCGGCTGGGCGTCGAGATGCTGGAATGGCAGGCCGTGGCCCCGATCCTGGTCGAGGCGGGGCCGGAGCTCTTGATGAGCCACCTGGCCTGCGCGGACGAGCCCGACCATCCCCTGAACGAGTCGCAACTGGCGACATTCCTGGAGATGACCGAGGGCACCGGTCTGCCCCGCAGCCTGGCCGCAACCGGCGGCATCCTTCTGGGGCAGCGCTATCACTTCGACCTGACCCGCCCCGGGATCGGGCTTTATGGCGGCCTGCCCTACGAAGCCGCGATTCCCACCGTGACGCTGTCCTTGCCGGTGATCCAGACCCGCGAGGTCGCCCCGGGTGAGGCGGTGGGCTACGGTTGTTCCTGGGTCGCGGACCGGCCGTCGCTGATCGCAACCGTGGCCGCGGGCTATGCCGACGGGCTGCCACGGACGCTGTCGAACAAGGCACGGCTCTGGGACGGCGACACCCCCTGCCCGCTGGTCGGCCGCGTGTCGATGGACCTGATCACCGTCGACATCACCGATCTGCCCGAAGTGCCGAGGGCGCTGGACATCCTTGGTCCGAACCAGCCGGTCGATGCGCTGGCCGACATGGCAGGCACGATCGGCTATGAACTTCTGACCGCGCTCGGCCCCCGCTACACCCGCCGCTACCAGGAGCGTCCGGCATGATCGAGGCGACCCTCGGGTCCCTTGGCCGCCCGGTCCTGCAGGCTGTCGCGGCCGTCGGTCGGGTGGTGCTTTTCGCCGTCTCGGTCGTGGGGCATATCCTGCGCCCGCCCTTCTACCTGCGCGAGCTTGGGTCGTCGCTTCTGCAGATCGGCTGGTATTCCCTGCCCGTCGTCGGCCTGACTGCAATCTTCACCGGCGGGGCGCTGGCCTTGCAGATCTATGCCGGCGGATCGCGCTTCAACGCGGAATCGGTCGTGCCCTCCATCGTCGCCATCGGCATGACACGAGAGTTGGGGCCGGTTCTGGGCGGGCTGATGGTCGCGGCACGGGTGGCAAGCTCCATTGCGGCCGAGATCGGCACGATGAAGGTGACCGAACAGATCGACGCGCTGGTGACCCTGTCGACCAACCCGTTGAAATATCTGGCCGTTCCGCGCGTGGTGGCCGCGACCCTGTCGATGCCGGTCCTGGTCGCCGTGGGCGACGCCATCGGGATCATGGGTGGCTGGCTGGTCGGGATTACGCGGCTGGACTTCAACTCGGCCGCCTACCTGAAGAACACGGTGGACTTCCTGGAGGCCTGGGACATCGGCTCGGGCCTCGTGAAAGGCGCGGTCTTCGGCTTCATCGTGGCGCTGATGGGCTGCTACCACGGAATGAACTCGGCCCGCGGCGCGCAGGGCGTGGGGGCGGCGACCAAGGCGGCGGTGGTCTCGGCCTCGGTGCTGATCCTGGCGGCGAACTATATCCTGACCGAGGTGTTCTTCTCGTCATGATCGAGCTTCGGGATGTCCACAAGCGCTTCGGCGACAACCGGGTGCTGCAGGGGGTGAACCTGAGCATCGCTTCGGGTTCGTCGATGGTGATCATCGGCGGGTCGGGGACGGGGAAGTCGGTCCTCTTGAAGTGCATCCTGGGCCTGGTGCGCCCGGACCAGGGAACGATCACGCTAAACGGGCAGGATGTGACCAAGGCCGACCGCGACGCCTTCCTGGCACGCTTCGGGATGCTGTTCCAGGGCGGAGCGCTCTTCGATTCGCTCCGGGTCTGGGAGAACGTGGCGTTTCGCCTGGTCCGCGGCCCGAAGGCGCTGCCGAAGGCCCAGGCGCGCGAGGTGGCCATCGAGAAGCTGCGCCGCGTCGGATTGAAGCCGGCGGTGGCCGACCTCTACCCGGCCGAGCTTTCGGGGGGAATGCAGAAGCGCGTGGGCCTCGCGCGGGCCATCGCGGCGGAACCCGAGATCATCTTCTTCGACGAGCCGACCACGGGCCTTGACCCGATCATGTCGGGCGTCATCAACGCGCTGATCCGCGAGATCGTGGTCGAGATGGGGGCCACGGCGATGACCATCACGCATGACATGTCCTCGGTCCGGGCGATTGCCGACAACGTGGCGATGTTGCATGGGGGCGTGATCCGCTGGACCGGGCCGGTGGGCGAGATGGATGCGACGGATGATCCTTACGTGCAGCAGTTCATCCACGGACGCGCGGATGGACCCATCGAGAGTGTCCGGTGATCGGCAGGGGCGGCGATGAAGTACCTCAACCTCGCCCTGCTGATCCTGTTCCCCATCGCCTGGTTCGCGCCACTCCTGCGCGCCGCCCTTCTGCCGATCTTCGGGATGGACGAGATCAGCGTCATCACCGGGCTGCAAAGCCTGTGGGAGACGGACGCGGCCCTTGCCCTGGCCGTGACCTTCCTTGCCATCTTCGCGCCCTATGCCAAGACCATAGGCCTTGCGCTCTTGCACTGGAACCTTTTGTCGCCGAAGACCCTGCCGGTTCTGGAGATCCTGGGCAAGCTTGCGATGGCCGATGTGTTCCTGATCGCGCTCTACATCGTCATCGCGAAGGGCGCGGGCCATGTGACGATCGAGACGGCCTGGGGCCTCTACCTCTTCACCGGCTGCATTCTGGCCTCGATCCTGGTGTCCTGGAAATCGAAGACAGCGGCTTGAAACAGAACGATTTCTTTACAGAAATCGTGACGGAGCCTTCGAAGGCTCCGGTCCGGAATTTTCGAAAATTCCGGTGCTCCCAACGCCTTGATCCTGCCCAAAAGACCCGTCACTGTCCCCCACGATGAAACAGACCACCTCATTCACCTGCACTGTCTGCGGTGCCGCCTATCGCAAATGGGCCGGCAAGTGCGACGCCTGCGGCGGGTGGAACACCATCGTCGAAGAGGCGCCGCTGTCCTCGGGCCCGAAATCGCTGGGCGCGAAGGGTCGCCAGATCCCGCTCAGCGACCTTGCGACCGAGGAAGCCCCGCCGCCCCGCGCCTCGTCGGGGATCGATGAGCTTGACCGGGTCCTGGGGGGCGGACTTGTGCCTGCCTCGGCGATCCTGGTGGGGGGCGATCCGGGAATTGGCAAGTCGACTCTGCTTCTGCAGGCGGCGGCAAGTTTCGCCCGGAAAGGGCTGAAGTGCCTCTATATCTCGGGGGAGGAGGCAAGCGCCCAGGTCCGGATGCGCGCGCAGCGCCTTGGGCTGACCGACGCGGCCGTCCAGCTTGGCGCCGAAACCAACCTGCGCGACATACTGACGACGCTGGACGCCGAACGGCCTGCCCTTGCGATCATCGATTCCATCCAGACCATGTGGCTCGACAGCGTCGAGGCCGCGCCCGGCTCGGTCAGCCAGGTGCGCGCCGCTGCGCATGAGCTGGTGACCTTCGCCAAGCGCC
This sequence comes from Tabrizicola sp., assembly GCF_041913445.1. Lineage (GTDB taxonomy): Bacteria > Pseudomonadota > Alphaproteobacteria > Rhodobacterales > Rhodobacteraceae > Tabrizicola. The sequence goes on along the minus strand of NZ_JAYSFG010000009.1, from coordinate 80,678 downwards.
GCGGCGTGGCAGTGATCCTGGTGGGCCATGTCACCAAGGAGGGCCAGATCGCCGGCCCTCGCGTCGTCGAGCACATGGTCGACACCGTCCTATATTTCGAGGGCGAGCGCGGCCACCAGTTCCGCATCCTGCGCGCGGTGAAGAACCGTTTTGGCCCGGCGGACGAGATCGGCGTCTTCGAGATGACCGGCGGCGGGCTGGCGCAAGTCCCCAACCCCTCGGCCCTGTTCCTGGCCAACCGTGACAACCCCGCCCCCGGCAGCGCCGTTTTTGCGGGAATCGAGGGCACCCGCCCCGTCCTGACCGAGATCCAGGCGCTCGTCGCGCCCTCGACCCTTGCCAGCCCCCGCCGGACAGTGGTGGGCCTTGACAGCGGGCGGGTCTCCACGATCCTCGCGGTGCTGGAGGCGCGCTGTGGCATCCCCTTTGCGGGGCTGGACGTGTTCCTGAACGTCGCGGGCGGCCTGCGGGTCAGCGAACCGGCGGCCGACCTCGCCGTGGCCGGTGCGCTGCTTTCCGCACGCGAGGACGTGGCGATCCCGCCCGACATGGTGCTTTTCGGAGAAATCAGCCTTTCCGGGGCATTGCGTCCGGTCGGCCAGACCGAAAACAGGTTGAAAGAAGCGTCGAAACTTGGTTTCTCACAGGCGTCCGTGCCGTCCCATTCGAAGATCGAAGGGGCCGGGGGGGTGAAGGTCCGACAGATCACCGATCTGACGGCGTTCGTGGGCGAAATGTTCGGGGCAGGATAAGCCCTTGGAAAAAAGAACGGGAATGGGGACGTAAGCGATGGAAAACCTGACCGCGGTTGATGGTGGTGCGGCACTCATCATCATCATTTCGGCCATTCTCGCCTTCTCGCGCGGCCTGGTGCGCGAGCTGATGGCGATCCTCGGCTGGATCGGTGCCGCCATCGCTGCCTACTACTTCGCCCCCGGCGTCCAGCCCCTGGTCAAGGAGCTGCCGGTGGTGGGCGAGTTCCTGTCCGACAGCTGCGAGCTGTCCGTCGTCGCGGCCTTTGCCGGCGTCTTCGTGGTGGGCCTGATCGTCGCCGCACTTTTCACGCCGCTCTTTGCCGGTGCGGTGCAGCGGTCGGCGCTTGGCGGGATCGACCAGGCGCTTGGTTTCCTCTTCGGGGCGGCGCGCGGCATCCTTCTGATCGCCATCGCCTTCATCGTCTACGACCGCGTCCTGGCCGGGCAGGAGATCGCGATGATCGACAACTCGCGCACCGCGCTGGTCTTCGCCAACTTCCAGGCCCAGATCGACCAGAACATCCCCTCGGACGCACCGGGCTGGATCGTCGACCGCTACAACGAGCTGACCAATGTCTGCGCTCCGGGCGGCGCCCCCACGATCCAGACTGCGCCCGAAGCTCCGGCGACCGAGGCTCCTGCCACCAATCCGTGATCCTGCACGTCGTTTCGGGGCGTGACAGCCCCGAGGCTCTGCCGTAAACACCGCGGCAACGCCAGAGGCACAGGATTCGGACGCATGGCCCCCTTCCGCTCGCACCCCTTCGATGACGACAAGCTGAAGGAGGAGTGCGGGATTTTCGGCGTGATCGGCGTGGCCGATGCGTCGAACTTCGTTGCCCTGGGCCTGCACGCACTGCAGCACCGGGGGCAAGAGGCGGGTGGGATCGTCAGCTACCACCCTGACCACGGTTTCAACTCGGCCCGCCGCTTCGGCTATGTGCGCGACAACTTCACCAAGGCCGAGGTGATGGACACCCTGCCCGGGTCGCTCTCGATCGGCCATGTCCGTTATTCCACCGCCGGGTCGAAGGGCGCGACTGCGATCCGCGACGTGCAACCCTTCTTCGGCGAGTTCTCGATGGGCGGCTGCGCCATCGCGCACAACGGCAACCTGACCAACGCCGCCGCGCTGCGCCGCGAACTGATCGAGCGCGGGTCGATCTTCCAGTCGTCCTCCGACAGCGAATGCATCATCCACCTGATGGCGCGGTCGATCCAGAAGAACCTGTCCGAACGCATCAAGGACGCTTTGCGCAGGGTCGAAGGCGCGTTCTCGGTGGTCGCCATGACCCGCACCAAGCTGATCGGCGTCCGCGATCCCCTGGGCGTGCGCCCGCTGGTGCTGGGCCGCCTGGGCGACTCGGGTTGGGCGCTTTCCTCGGAAACCTGCGGCCTCGACATCATCGGCGCCGAGTTCGTGCGCGAGATCGAGCCGGGCGAGATGGTGGTGATCGAGGGCAACAAGATAGACTCGACCCGGCCCTTCACGCCCGCGAAAAGCCGGTTCTGCATCTTCGAAAACGTCTATTTCTCTCGCCCTGACTCGATCATCGGCGGCCGCTCGGTCTATGAAACAAGGCGGCAAATCGGCGTGGAGCTTGCGCGTGAAGCCCCGGTGGACGCTGATCTCGTGTGCCCCGTGCCGGACAGCGGAACGCCTGCGGCCATCGGCTTCAGCCAGGAATCCGGCATCCCCTACGCAATGGGGATCATCCGCAACCAGTACATGGGCCGGACCTTCATCGAGCCCACGGACCACATCCGCAACATGGGCGTGCGGCTGAAGCTGAACGTCAACCGGGCGCTCATCAAGGGCAAGCGGGTGATCCTGGTCGATGACTCGGTCGTGCGCGGGACCACCAGCCGCAAGATCAAGGACATGATCCTCGAGGCCGGCGCGGCCGAGGTCCACTTCCGCATCGCCTCGCCCCCCACCGCCTGGCCCTGCTTCTACGGCGTGGACACGCCGGAACGCTCGAAGCTCCTCGCCGCAACGATGTCCGAGGATGAGATGCGCGACTGGATCGGCGTCGACTCCCTGAAGTTCATCTCCCTCGACGGCCTCTACCGCGCCGCTGGCGAGGCCCAGGGCCGCGACGCCGCCAACCCCAAATTCTGCGACGCCTGCTTCTCTGGCGACTACCCGGTCGCGCCTTCGGACAAGATCGAGGAAGGCTTCCAGATGAAGGCCGCGGAGTGAGCGCCGAAGTCGACGCCTACATCGCCGCCCTGCCCCCCGACCAGCGGGACGCCCTGACGACCCTCCGGGCCCGACTCAAGGCCCTTCTCCCCGACCACCTGGAAGTGATGTCCTACGCCATGCCGGGACTTCGCCAGCCCGGCCCCAAGGGCAAGATGGTCGTGGGATACGCAGCCTTCGCGCGTCACCTGGGCCTCTATCCCCATTCCGGCAGCGTGATCCCGAAGATCGACTGCGCGCCCTTCAGGACCTCGAAGTCCGGCGTCCTCTTTACCCCCGACCGACCCCTGCCCGACACGCTCCTGCGCCAGATCATCGAAACCCGCCAGGCCGAGATCGCTGCGGGATATGGTCGCAAGGCCTGAGGCCAAGCTGCCCCTTGCCCTTTCATCTTTGCCCAAATATCCCCGCCGGAGGCTTCGACGCCTGCCCAGAAGGACTGTCCCATGACCCAGAAGATCGCCCCCAGAGTTGCCCTCGTCACCGGTGCCTCGCGCGGGCTGGGGTCAGCCCTTGCCGAACAACTCGCGCTGCGGGGCTGGAACGTGGTGGCCGTGGCCCGCACCGTGGGCGGGCTGGAAGAGCTGGATGACCGGGTCAAGCAGGCCGGGCTGCCGGGCGCCGGGGCGCTGACGCTCGCGCCGATGGACGTGACCAACGACGACGCGATGCGGCATCTCTGCCGTAGCGTCCATGACCGCTGGGGCGGTCTTGACCTCTGGGTCCATGCGGCGATCCATGCGGCCCCGCTGGCCCCCACCGGGCACATCGACCAGAAGGACTGGGAGAAGTCGCTTGCCACCAATACCCGCGCCACCGGCATGCTGATCCCGATGGTCGAACCCCTGCTGCGCGCCCATGACGGCACCGCCCTCTTCCTCGACGACCCCCGCGCCGGGCAGCCCTTCTTCGGCTCTTACGGGGCCACGAAGGCCGCCCAGATGGCGCTGGCCCGCAGCTGGCAGGCGGAAAGCGCCAAGCACGGCCCCCGCGTCGTCATCGCCGAAGCGAAACCCCTGCCCACGGCCACCCGTGCCCGGTTCTTCCCGGGCGAGGACCGAAGCAAGCTTGCAGACCTGCAGGCCGAGGCGGCGCGGATTCTCGACACGCTCTAGGCCGGGGCCCCAAATTCCTTAAGTAAGGAATTTGACAATTTTCTTGCTTAAGAAAATTGGCCCTACCCGGCCAAAGCGCTGTCAATGGCCGACCAGAGGACCTCGACCGGCTCCACCCCCACCGACAGCCGGATGAACCCATCGGCCACCGCATCGCCCCAGCGCGCCCGGCGTTCGGCCGCGGTATGGACCCCACCAAAACTGGTGGCCTGTTCGATCAGCGGGCAGCGGGCGAGGAAGCTCTCCGCCGCTGCCTCACCTGCCAGTTCGAACCCGATCAGGAACCCGCCGTTGACCATCTGGCCGCCCACCGCCTTCTGCGAGGCATCCCCCGCCAGGCCCGGATAGCGCAGGCCCCGGACCTTTGGGTGCAAGGCCAGCCGCTCCGCGATCACCGCGGCCGAGGCACACATGCGGGTCAGGCGGACCTCCAGAGTCTCCAGCCCCCGGTGCACCAGATAGGCCTCGAACGGCCCGGGAACCGAGCCCGATTGCCGCCGCCACTCCCGCACCCGCGCCATCAGGTTGGCATCCCGCCCCGCGACATGGCCGAACAGCGCGTCGGAGTGCCCCGCCGGTGCCTTGGTATCTGCCGCTACCACGAGGTCCGCGCCAAGATCCAGCGGGCGCTGCAGCAGAGGGGTCATCGTGGTGTTGTCGCAGATCAGAAGCGCCCCGGCGGCATGGGCCTTGGTCGCCAGCGCCGCGATGTCGACCACGTCGAGGCCGGGATTGGACGGCGTTTCGATGTAGATGACCTGGAAACCGGAGAAGTCCGCCTGTTCCATCTCCAGCGTCGGGATCTGCACGACCTCGACCCCGTAGACCTGCAAGAGGTCGCGGCCAAGAAGACGGGTTACGTAGTAGCCATCCGAAGGAATCATCACCTTCGCGCCGGCCTTCAGGCAGCAGACCAGCGCCGCCGTGATCGCGGCCATTCCGGAGGGGAAGGAGACGACCTCGGCCGCTTCAAGGATCGAGAGCTGCGCCTCGACCGCGTCCCAGCTGGGTTGACCGGAACGGCCGTAGTAATGGGCTGCCCCCTGCGCCTGCGGCAGATGGAACGTGGTGGCGACGGAAATCGGCGGAACGACCGGCTCACCCAGCGACAGGCCCGCCTTGCGGTGGTGCAGAAGGCGGGCGATCAGTTCGTCGGTATCAGCGGTCATGTGGGCTCCTTGTCCGCGCTGGACGGGGTGGAGGCCCACAGCGAAATCAAGGACTTGACCGTGGGCATTTACCGGACCTTAACGGTCCGCCGCCGGTCACTCAAGCCGTGCCGGGAAACCGGGGGCGCGGAGGTCGGTCCCAAGCAGGTCCTCGAGCAGCTTGGCGATCATCGGCGACTGCGCCTCGCCGCCATAGGCCGCCTTGGCCGCGATGTAGGTCTGGTTCGTCATGCTGGCGAGGTCGAGTGGGACGCCAAACTCCTTCCCGAACCCAAGCGCAAACCCGAGGTCCTTCAGCGCCAGGTCGATGTTGAAGGCGATGTCGTAGGACCCGTTCAGGATCAGCGCGCCCTCGGTTTCATGGACGAAACTGTTTCCGGATGACGCCTTAATCGCGTGCCAGGCCTGGGCCAGATCAAGGCCCCCGCGCTTGGCCAGCATCAGCGCCTCCGACGTGGCCTTCAGGTGAATGAAGGCCAGCATGTTGGTGATCACCTTGATGATCGAGGACGACCCCAACGGCCCCATATGGAAGATCCGGTCGCCCATCGCCTGCATCGCCTTGTAGTGCAGGTCGTAAAGGTCCTTGTCCCCACCCGCGAGCATGGTGATCTTGCCCTGATAGGCCAGATGCACGCCGCCGGTCACGGGAAGCTCCATCATCCGAACGCCCCCTTCGGCGGCGATGGCGGCGAGCTTCAGCACCTCGTCCCGGCCCAGCGTCGACATCTCCACCCAGCTCGCGCCCGGCTTCATGTGCGGCAGGATGTTCCTCAACACCCGTTCCGAGACAGCCGGGGACGGCAGGCAGGTGATGACGTGGTCGACCTCGGCTGCAAGCGCCTCGGCGCTCCTGGCCAGCGTTGCGCCTGCCGCCAGCAGCGGCTCGGCAAGGGTCGGGTTCAGGTCGAAGACAGTGACCTGAAAGCCGTCCCTCACCAGGCAGCCTGCACAAGCCGCGCCGAGATTGCCAAGGCCGATGTATCCGTAACGCATTTCTTTTCCGCACCTTGCCTGGATTACTTGAAGTAGATGTTGAACCGCTTTCGAATAAGCGCGTCGATCTCGGGATCAATGCGCGACCCGGCCTTGGCAAGGATCGCATTCTTGCGCGCGATGGCCGTGTCGAGCAGCAGGGGCTTGCCCGCCTCGTTCCATTCCTTGGGCGACATGCGGTTGCCGACGTTGGGGTAGATGTATTCGGTCTGCATCAGTTTGAGCGTCTGCTCGGACCCGAGGTAATGCCCGGGACCACCCAGGCAGACGTCCTTCATCGCCTCGATGCTGGTCGAATCCGGCGTCACGTCGATGCCCCGCACCAGTCGCATCGCCTGACCCAGAAGGTCGTCCCCCAACACGAGCGATTCCAGGCAGAAGCCGAGGAGAGAAGCATGCATCCCGACCGCCTCGTAGCACATGTTGAGGCCCGCAAGCCCGGCGAGGGAGTTGGTGATCCCCTGCTCCCAGCCCGCCTGCATATCCGGAAGCTTCGAATCGCTGATACCCGACGCCGCCCCGCCCGGCAGGTCGTAGAACCGGTGCATCTGGGCGCATCCTGCGGTCAGGAGCGCCTGCTCCGCCGACCCGCCGGACATGGCGCCCGTTCTCAGATCGGAAACAAATGGCCAGGTCCCGAAGATCGCCGGAGCGCCCGGCTTGATCGCGTTCACATAGACGACGCCCGCGAGGCATTCGGCCACCGCCTGAACGATGGTCAGGGCGATGGGGGCCGGCGAGGTCGCACCAGCCTGACCAGCCGACAAGAGCAGCATGGGCATCCCGCGCCGGATGCAATCCTCCATCGTGATGCAGGACTCTTCGGCAAACTTCATCGGCGGAACGACAAAGCAGTTGGAGTTCGACACGAAGGGGCGTTCCAGCCACTTCTCCTCGCCGCCCGCCACCATGTAAATCATTTCGAAACAATCGGCGACATGGGACGGGTCGGAAAAGCTGGTCCCGACATGCTTCACGGTCCCTGACAGCGATCCATAAAGCGTGTTGAGATCCATCTCCCTGTTGTCGGCCACGTCGCGGCAGACCATCGTGCGCTGGTAGAAGTGGATGTTGTCCAGGTTGTCGACCAGGCGCGCCGCATCATACAGATCCTGAGCGGTCGAATCGCGGTACTCCAGCGTGATCGGATCGACGATATGCACCGCCGCGCCCGCTGTGCCGTAATGGACGTTGGTGCCGGAAAGGTGCAGGTCATGCTTGGGGTCGCGGGCATAAAGCGTGATGTTGCGCGCGGCGATGGCCAGCATGTCCTCGACCAGCGCACGGGGAAAGCGGATGCGGCCATCATCGCCCAGGATCGCCCCGGCCTCGGTCAGAATTTTGCGCCCGGATTCAGGGGCTTGGCTTAGACCAATCTGCTCCAGCGCGTCCAGGGCTGCGGCATGGATCTGCTGGACACCGGCCTCGGTCAGGGGCTTGTACTGACCTCCGGGAAGGCCCGCGCGGACCGGTTTCACATCATCGGCCAGGGGTGCGGACCGCAGGGCGACGCGCGCCTGTCGGCCACCCGCGCGACGGGTGCGCGCGGGTTCGCAGGTCTCGCCTGGCAGGTCGGAGAGGTCGGTCATGCCTTTACCCTTTCGGAGTTCGGATCGTGCATCGGAACGATGCTGGCGATGGCCGCGTGGCGCTGGCCCGCGACCTCGATTTCGTAGGTGGAACCCAGAATGTCGTCGTCGGTCTGGCCCTTCGCGGGGACGTAGCCCATTCCGACGGCCGACCCCAGGAAGTGGCCATAGTTGCCGCTGGTCACGGGGCCGACTATTTCCCCGTCACGGACAATCGCCTCGTTGTGGAACAGGAGCGGCTCGGGGTCCTTGAGCCGGAACTGGAGCATGCGGCGGTCGAGGCCGTGCTGTTCCTTGCGAAGGACCGCCTCACGCCCGAAGAAGGCCGGCTTCTTGCGACTGACGGTGAAACCGAGGCCCGCTTCCAGCACGTGGTCCTCGTCGGTGATATCATGGCCCCAGTGGCGGTAGGCCTTTTCGATCCGGCAGCTGTCCAAGGTATGAAGCCCGCAGAGTTTCAGATCGGGCGCGGCCTCCATGATCGCCTCGAAGACGTGGGCAGTCTGGTCGGTCGGTATATACAACTCCCACCCAAGCTCGCCCACATAGGTCACGCGATGGGCGCGGGCGAGGCCCATGCCGATCTCGATTTCCCGCGCTGTGCCAAAGGGATGTGCGGCGTTGCTGAAGTCGTTGGGCGAGACTTTGCCCAAGACTTCGCGCGCTTCCGGCCCCATCAGGCAGAGGACGGACTCGGCAGCGGTGACGTCGGTGATGACGGCGAAGTCGTCCCCGACATGGGCGCGCATCCAGGCGAGGTTGCGTTGCAGGGTTGCGCCGGGGACGACGGCGAGGAAGGCAGTTTCCGACAGGCGGGTGATGGTAAGATCGGCCTCTATCCCTCCGCGTTCATTGAGGAACATGGTGTAGACGATGCGGCCCACGGGGACGTCGACTTGCGCCGAGGAGATCCGGTTGAGGAAGGCGCAGGCGTCGCGGCCCTCGATCCTGATCTTGCCGAAGCTCGTCATGTCGAAGAGGCCCGCCTTCGTGCGGACGGCCATGTGTTCGGCGCGCTGGTTCTCGAACCAGTTCTGGCGTTTCCAGGAGTAGCGGTATTCCCGTTCCTGGCCTTCGTTCGCGAACCAGTTGGCGCGTTCCCAGCCCGCGACCTCGCCAAACACCGCGCCACGGGCTTTCAGATGCTCGTGGATCGGCGAGCGGCGGACGCCCCGCGACGTCACCACCTGGCGGTAGGGGAAATGGTCGGCGTAGAGCAACCCGAGCGTCTCGGAAACCCGCTCCTTCAGGTAGCGGCGGTTCTTCTGGAAGGGCTGGGCGCGGCGGATGTCGACTTCCCAGAGGTCGAAGGGCGGCTCGCCCTCGGTGATCCAGTGCGCCAACGCCTGGCCCGCCCCGCCAGAGGAGACGATGCCGATCGAATTGTATCCGGCGGCGATCCAATAGCCCTTCACTTCGGGCGCTTCGCCCAGGTAGTAGCGGTCGTCGGGGGTGAAGGATTCCGGCCCGTTGAAGAAGGTGTGGATGCCCGCGGTCTGGAACAGCGGCATGCGGTTCATCGCCTGTTCCAGGATGGGCATGAAGTGGTCCCAGTCCTCGGGCAGCGTATCGAACTCGAAGTCCTTGCGGATGCCCTCCATGCCCCAGGGCTTGGCCTTGGGCTCGAAGGCGCCGAGCATCATTTTCCCGGCGTCCTGCTTGTAATAGGCGCATTCGTCGGGGACACGGAGGACGGGCAAATCTCCAAGCCCGTCAACGGGTTCGGTGACGAGGTAAAAGTGCTCGCAGGCATGGAGCGGCAGGGTCACGCCGTTCTGCGCGGCAAGGTCGCGGCCCCACATGCCGCCGCAGTTGACGATGACGTCGGCCTCGATGTGGCCCGGCCCTTCGTCGGTCTCATAGTCCACGCCCGTCACGCGGCCACCAGAGGTCGTGACCTTGGTGACCAGCGTGTTCTCGTAGATCTTCGCCCCCCGCATCCGCGCGCCTTTTGCCAAAGCCATCGCGATGTTGGCCGGATCGCATTGTCCATCCAATGGCAACGCCACCGCGCCGACGACGCCATCGATGTTCAGGTGCGGATACTTGGCCTTCGCCTCCTGCGGGCTGATCTCATGGACCTCGACGTTGAAGATCCGCGCCACCGTGGCTTGCCGCAAAAGCTCCTCGTGCCGCTCTTTCGTGAGCGCGACCGAGATGGAGCCGACCTGCTTCATCCCCGTGGCGACGCCCGTCTCAGCCTCCAGCCCCCGGTAGAGGTCCGCCGAATACTTCGCCAGCCGCGTCATGTTCGCCGACCCGCGCAGCTGGCCGATCAGCCCCGCCGCGTGCCAGGTCGTGCCCGAAGTCAGCTTGCGGCGCTCCAGCAGCACCACGTCGGTCCAGCCTGCTTTGGCCAGGTGATAGGCCACCGAACAGCCCGAGACCCCGCCCCCGATCACCACCGCCCGCGCCTTGGTTGGAATTTCAGCCATTCCGTTGGTCTTTCATCTTTGCACAAATATCCCGGGGGTCCGGGGGCTGGCCCCCGGTCCGCCCGCCGTCACGCGCGGATGCGCTCGTTCTTCGCGTCCCAGGCCGGTCCGTCGGGCAGGACCGTGGCCTTCATCCGATCGCCGAAGATTTCCACTTCGACCTCGGTCCCCGGCACCGCGAGGTCCACCCGCAGCATCCCCAGGGCCATCGAATGCCCGACGCGGTAACCCCAGGCGCCCGAGGTCGTCTCACCCACAACCTGCCCGTTATGCCAAAGCGTCGACATGTAGGGCGCGTCGCACTCTCCGGCCTCGACCTTCAGACTGACGAAGCGCTTCTTCACGCCGCGCTGTTTCTCGGCCTGCAACGCGGGTTTGCCCGGGAAGTCATGCCCCCAGTCGATGAACCGATCAAGCCCGCCTTCCAGAAGCGTATAGTCGGTCGACAGATCGCCCTTCCAGGCGCGGTAGCCCTTCTCGATCCGCAAGCTGTTCAGCGCCTTCATGCCGAAGGGCTTGGCGCCGCCCGCGAGAAGCGCATCGTAGATCGCCGGGGCGTCGTCGCGGTCGCAGTGGATTTCCCAGCCGAGTTCCCCGGCGAAGGACACACGCACCAGCGCCACGTCGCGGCCGGCGACCTTCGCGGTGAACTGGACCGAGAGCCAGGGGAGCGTCAGGTCGGCCTCGGAGAGCCCAGCCAACAGCTCGCGCGCCTTCGGGCCGGTGACGATGAAGCAGTGGATCTTGTCCGACCAGTCCTCGAGCATGACGCCCGCAGGCAAGCCCTTGCGCAGGATGTCGGCGTCGTGCCCTTGGGCCACAGCGGCAGTGATGACGCCCACGTCGTCGTCGCTGGCGGGGATGCAGGTCATCTCGGTGACGATGCGGCCGCGGGCGTCGGCGAAGTAGATCAGTCCCATCCGCCCCGGCTGCGGCAGCTTCGAGGCCGTCAGCGAGGCCAGATGCGCCCGCGCGCCTGGCCCGACCAGCCGCAGGCGGGTGAAGCCCGGCAGGTCAAGGACGCCCACGCCATCCCGCACGGCCTCACATTCGGCCTTGATCCGCGGCTCCCACGGGCCGGCCCTGCCCCATGTCTGGGTGGACTCCCAGGAGGTGTCGTCGCCCGGCTGGGCGAACCATTCCGCCCGCTCCCACCCGTTGTAGGGCGCGAACTGGGCGCCGAGGGCTTTCAGCCGGTCATGCACCGGAGAGAGCTTCCGGTCCGGCGCGGCGGGCCAGCGGGCCATCGGGAAATGCATCCCGTATTCGTGGCCGTAAACCTCCATCCCCTTCTGGACGAGGTAGTCGTGATCCTCCCAGCCGTTGAAGCGGCGCGGGTCGCAGGACCACATGTCCCATTCCGTCCCGCCTTCCGTCACCCATTCCGCCAGCACCTTGCCCGCGCCGCCCGCCTGGCAGATGCCGAAGGTGAAGACGCAGGCCTCGAAGGCGTTGGGGACCCCCGGCATCGGGCCGATCAGCGGGTTGCCGTCCGGCGTATAGGGGATCGGGCCGTTGATGACCTTGGTCAGGTTCGCCTGCGTCAGAAGCGGCACGCGGGCCATCGCGTCGTTGATGTGCCACTCGATCCGTTCCAGGTCGTCGGGGAAGAGCTGGAAGCTGAAATCCTCGGGCATCGGGTCGTCGGGCGTGGCCCAATGCGCGCGACAGGGGTTCTCGTAAGGGCCGAGGTTGAAGCCCATCTTCTCTTGCCGAAGGTAGTAGGACGAGTCGACGTCGCGCAGGAGTGGAAGCTTGTGGCCGACCTCCTTCGTCCAGGCTTCCAACTCCGGGATGGTGTCGAAGAGGAGGTACTGATGGCTCATCACCATCATCGGCACGCGGCGACCGAACATGGCACCGACATGGGCCGCATAATAGCCGCCCGCGTTGACGACATATTCGCAGCGGACCTCGCCTTTGGGCGTGGAGAGCACCCATTCGGCACCCGTCCACTTCGCCGCCGTGACCGGGCAGAACCGTTCCACCCGCGCGCCCATCTGCCGCGCCCCGGCGGCCAGCGCCTGGGTCAGTTGCGCCGGGTCGATGTCCCCGTCATAGGGATCATAGAGCGCCCCGGTCAGGTCATGCGTCTCGACGAAGGGGTACTTCGACCGGATCTCATCGGGGCCAAGGATCGACAGGTCCATCCCCTGATAGCGCCCCATGCCGACGACGCGCTTGAACTCCTGCAGCCGTTCCTTGGAATGCCCCAGGCGCACCGATCCGGTCACGTGGTAGTTCATCGGGTAGTTCACCGCCTCGCCCAGGCCCCGGTAGAGGCTGGCCGAGTAGCGCTGCATGTTCATGATCGACCAGCTGGAGGAAAAGGTCGGCACGTTCCCCGCCGCGTGCCAGGTCGACCCGGCGGTCAGCTCGTTCTTCTCCAGCAGCAGCGCATCCGTCCACCCCGCCTTCGCCAGGTGATAGAGCGCCGAGGCCCCCACGGCCCCCCCGCCGATGATCACCACCCGAGCCTGCGCAAAATCCGCCATCGCCGCCTCCCTCAACCCCCTGCACTATCCGCCGCCACGCGCCCGCTTTCAATTCGGGCAGAGCCGGGGTATTGATCGACAAACCCGATCAAGCCTTTCACATTTGCCCAAATATCCTCTGGGGGTCCGGGGGGCGAAGCGCCCCCGGGGCCTGCCACAAGCGCCGCGGCCCATCCATGCAGATCGACCTCCTCGACACCTTCCTCGACCTCGCCGAGACGCGCAGCTTCCACCGCACGGCGGAACGCCTTCGGATCACCCAGTCCACCGTCTCGGCCCGGGTCACCGCGCTGGAGCAGGCCGTGGGCTCGCGCCTCTTCGACCGCTCGCGCGCGGGCACCGATCTCACGCCCGAGGGCAAGCGTTTCGAGCCGCATGCCCGGGCGCTCAGGCACGAATGGAACGAGGCGCGGCGGCGGATCCAGATCCCGCAGGGCGCGCAGCAGCTTCTGCGGCTCGGCATCCAGAACGACCTGGCGGCGGTCTACCTGGGCGACTGGGTGGCCGAGTTCCGCGCGGCCTTCCCGGAAACCGCCTTCTACATCGAGCCCGACTATTCCAACCAGATGTGCGCGGATCTACTGACCGGGATCCTCGACTTCGCGGTGATGTTCAGCCCCAAGCCCCATCCCGACCTGCATTTCGACAGCGTGGGCGATGTGACCTACCAGATGGTCTCGACCGACACCGCGCGGCTTGCGGACATAAGCCCAAAGCGCTTCGTCTTCGCCCATTTCTCTCCGGCCTTCGAGGAGATGCACCGCCAGACGACGCCCGAGCTGGCCACTTCGCCGGTGTCCGTTGGCCAGTCCGGGTCGGTCGTCTCGCTCCTGACGGCGATGGGCGGCTCGGGCTATGTCCTGGAGAAAACCGCGCAGGAGTTGATCGCGACGCCCCGCTTCATGGCGGTGGAAGACGCCCCGCCCCTGCGCCAACCGGTCTTTGCCGCGATCCACATCCGGCACCGCACCCTGCCGTTGCATCGCAGGCTGACGCAGCTCGTCGCCGGCCATTTCCGCGCGGGAAAGTAGGGGGGAGGTCCGCCCCTACCGTCAGAACTCCATCTGCACCCGATGGCCCGGTGCATGGGCCAGGCGGACCAGGGTGACCGGCCCGGCGACCCCGCGCGTCGTCCGTTCCGCCACCAGAAGCGCGGTCCCCGGCGGAACACCCAGCACCTCGGCCTCCCGCGCCGTGGCCGGTTCGGCAGTGAAGGCGATGTCGCCGGACACCAGGCTCACATGCGTCACCAGCCACTCATTCGCGCTCGTCCGCGCAAAGTCCGGCGGGGGCGAGGGCAGGACGGCCGGGTTCAGCCAGCGCGTCTCGAGCACGAAGGGGCGGCCCGCAGCCCGGTGGAGCGTCTCGAGGTAGCGCATCCCTTGTCCCTCTGGCAGGCCAAGCCGTGCCGCCACGGTGGCCGGCGCGGGGATCCCTTCGTCGGCCAGCAGCTGGAAGTCGTAGGCAAGGCCCCGGCCCAACACGTCGAGACGGATCACCGGGATCTCCAGCCGCGCCCGCCGTACCGGAAGGGCCGCCACCCGCGTTCCCGCCCGCTTCTTCCGCTCGATCACCCCCGCCTCGGCCAGCGCGGTCAGGGCGCGGTTCACCGTGGCCCGCGCCACGCCGAATTCCTGGGCCAGCGCCTCTTCCCCCGGGATCAGCGCACCGGGCGGCCAGTCGCGCGCCCGGATGCGACGCAGGACCTCGGCCCGGATGTCCTCCCAGCCGGTCAAAGCGCGTCCCGCAGGCGGCGCATCGTTGCGCGGAAGCGGGCCTCCACCGCGTCGCGGGCGATGTGGCGGCCCTGCCGGACGATGTGGCGGCCAGCGGACCAGAGGTCGGTCACCAGCCCGTCCCGGCCTGCGAAGACGAAGGCGTCAAGCAGCTGGTCGCCGTCGAACCCTTCCAGCCGCAGATCGCCGGCGTCCAGCGCCAGAAGGTCGGCCCACTCTCCCACCTCGATCCGCCCCCTTCCGCGACCGGCCGCCTTCGCCCCGCCTTTCGCCGCCTCCTCCCACAGAAGCCGACCCGTCGACCGCCCATCCGCCATCACCGCCCGCGCCTTGCGTCCAAGGCGTTGTGAATACTCCAGAAGCCGCAGTTCCTCGGCCAGGGAGATGCGGACATTCGAGTCGCTTCCGACCCCGAAACCCCCGCCCGCCGTCAGCCATCCCGGCCCATCAAAGATGCCGTCGCCCAGGTTCGCCTCGGTGATCGGGCAAAGGCCCGCCACCGCGCTGGTCCGCGCCAGCGCCGCGGTCTCTGCCGAGGTCATCTGCGTCGCATGGATCATGCACCAGCGCCCGTCCAGCGGCAGGTTCGCGACCGCCCAGTCCACTGGCCGCGCGCCCCAAGCGGCCTCGACCTCGGCCACTTCGGCAAGCTGTTCGGCGATGTGAATGTGGATCGGGCCTTCGGTCATCCCGGCCACCCGGTCCAGCGTCGCCCGGCTGACCGCCCGCAGGGAATGGGGTGCCATGCCAAGGACGGCGTCCGGCAAGCCGCTCATGGCTTTGCGCGCGCCCTCCAGCACCGTCGCATAGGTGTTCTGCGAGGACCCAAAGCGCAGCTGCCCGCCCGACAGCGCCCGGCCATCGACGCCCCCCTGTTCGTAGATCACCGGCAGGTGCGTAAGGCCCAGCCCGGTTTCCCCGGCCGCCGCAATGATCCGCGCCGACATCTCTGCCGGATCGGCGTAGGTGCCGCCGCCGACGGGGTGGTGGAGGTAATGGAACTCGCAGACCGCCGAGAACCCGGCTTCGGCCATCTCGACCATCGCCTGGGCCGCGATGGCCTGGACATCCTCGGGCGAAAGGCGGTCGAGGAAGCGGTACATCAGCGCGCGCCAGGTCCAGAAGCTGTCCTGCCCCGCCGTCCGCGCTTCGGTCAGGCCCGCCATCGCGCGCTGGAAGGTGTGGGAGTGCAGGTTGACCGGCGCGGGAAGGAGCACGCCGTTCCCCTGCCCCGCGACGCCCGTGGTAACCTCGGCGATCCGGCCCTGTTCGACGCGGATGCGGACGTCCCTGGCCCAGCCGTGGGGCAAGAGCGCAGTGGCAGCGTGAAGGATCATGGCGACTCGCTTGACTTGCATTATGTCTAGACATATTAGCCAATGCATCACGCATAAGGCAAGCCGATGCTCCTGACCCACGCCACCCTTGCGACAATGACCGGCGGTTACGGCCTGATCCCCGACGCCGCCGTGGCGCTGGAGGGGGACCGGATCGCCTGGGTGGGGCCGATGGCGGACCTGCCATTGGCCTATCGTGGGCTGGCCGAGCACGACTGCGCCGGGCGGCTGGTGACGCCGGGGCTGATCGACTGCCACACCCACGCGGTCTTCGCAGGCCACAGGGCGGTGGAGTTCGAGCTGCGGCTGAAGGGCGCGAGCTATGAAGAGATCGCGCGGGCCGGGGGCGGGATCCTCTCCACCGTGACCGCCACGCGGGCGGCGTCGGAGGAGGAGTTGCTGGCGCGTGCCCTGCCCCGTGTTGACCAGTTGATAGCCAGCGGCGCCACGACCATCGAGGTCAAGTCCGGCTACGGGCTGACCGTCGCGGACGAGTTGAAGATGCTCCGCGTGGCCCGCCGGATCGGGCAGTCGCGGCCGGTGACGGTGCGGACCACGCACCTCGCCGCCCACGCCATTCCGCCGGAATACAAAGGCCGCGCAACGGCTTACATCGCCGAGGTCGCGCTGCCGTCGCTCCGCCAGGCCCATGCCGAGGGGCTGGTCGACGCGGTGGATGCCTTCTGTGAAGGGATCGCCTTTTCGGTCGAGGAGCTGCAGCCCCTTTTCGCCGAGGCACGAGCTTTCGGACTGCCGGTGAAACTCCATGCCGAGCAGCTGTCGGACCTTGGCGGCGCGGCCTTTGCGGCGAGCCACGGGGCGCTGTCGGCAGACCATCTGGAATATCTCTCGCCCGAGGGTGTCGCGGCGATAGCGCGGGCCGGTACCGTGGCGGTCATCCTGCCGGGGGCCTTCTACACTCTGCGCGAGACCCAGGTTCCGCCCATCGCGGCGCTGCGTCAGGCGGGCGTGCCGATGGCGGTGGCGACGGACCTGAACCCCGGTTCCTCGCCCATGGCCTCGCTGCCGCTGGCGATGAACATGGCCTGCACGCTGTTCCGACTGACGCCGGAAGAGGCGCTGCTGGGGACCACCGCCCATGCCGCCCGCGCCCTTGGACTGGCCGACAGGGGCCGCATCGCGCCGGGTCTTCGGGCCGATCTGTGCATCTGGGATGCCGATCACCCGGCGGAACTGAGCTACCGCATCGGGGCCACGGCGCTCCACCAACGTATATACGGAGGCCGTCTTGGCTGAGATCCTCGTCCCCGGTCAGGTGACCCTCGCGCAGCTGGAGCGTATATACAGCCAGGCCCTGCCCGCCCGCCTGCATGACAGCGCCCGGCCGGGCATCGAACGCGCGGCCAGCCACATCGCGGCGGCGGCAAATGGCAGCGCGGCGGTCTATGGGGTGAACACGGGCTTCGGCAAGCTTGCAAGCATCAAGATCGCCGCGGAAGACACCGCTACGCTTCAGAAAAACCTGATCCTGTCGCATTGCTGCGGAGTCGGTGCTCCGATGCCCGAGGACGTGGCGCGGCTGATGATGGTGCTGAAGCTCTTGTCGTTGGGTCGCGGCGCCTCGGGTGTCCGGCCCGAGGTGGTGGCGCTGATCGAGGGGATGCTGGCGCAAGGCGTGACCCCGGTTATCCCGGACCAAGGCTCGGTCGGGGCCTCGGGTGATCTTGCGCCTCTGGCCCACATGACTGCGGTGATGATCGGTCATGGCGAGGCTCTGGTGGACGGTCAGGTGAAGCCCGGAGCTGAAGCGCTTGCCAGCAAAGGCCTTTCCCCGATCACGCTGGGCGCGAAGGAAGGTTTGGCTCTGATCAACGGGACGCAGTTCTCCACAGCTTACGCGCTGGCGGGCCTTTTCCAGGCCTGGCAAGCGGCGCGGGAGGCGCTGGTGATCTCGGCGCTGTCTACCGACGCGATCATGGGATCGACCGCGCCGCTGGAGCCGGAGATCCACACCCTGCGCGGACAGCCAGGCCAGATTGCCGCAGCTGCCACGATGCGCGCGCTGCTGGCGGGGTCGGAGATCCGTGAAAGCCACCGCGAGGGCGACACGCGGGTCCAGGACCCCTATTGCATCCGTTGCCAACCCCAGGTCACGGGGGCCGCGATGGATGTCCTTCGGATGGCCGCGCGGACGCTGGAGATCGAGGCGAACGCGGCGACCGACAACCCGCTTGTCCTGTCCGACGGCCAGATCGTCAGCGGTGGCAACTTCCACGCCGAACCTGTTGGTTTCGCTGCCGATATGATCGCGATGGCGGTGGCGGAGATCGGCGCGATTTCTCAACGCAGGGTCGCGCTGATGGTGGACCCGACGCTGTCCTTCGACTTGCCCGCGTTCCTGACGCCGAAGCCCGGCCTCAACTCGGGCCTCATGATAGCCGAAGTGACGACGGCCGCGCTGATGAGCGAGAACAAGCACCTCGCCCACCCGACGGTCATCGACTCGACCCCCACGAGCGCGAACCAGGAGGACCATGTCAGCATGGCCGCCCATGGCGCGCGGCGGCTGCGGCGGATGGTGAAGAACCTGAACGTGATCCTGGGCGTGGAGGCGATGTGCGCTGCGCAAGGCGTCGAATTCCGCGCGCCCTTGCGCACCTCGCCCCCCCTGCAGGCCGCGGTCCGGGCGCTGCGGACAGAGGTCCATGCGTTGGAGGAAGACCGCTACCTCGCCCCCGACCTGGCCAAGGCTGCCGCTTTGGTGGCTGAGGGGGCACTCTCGGAGGCGACGGGCGTCACATTGCCCGACCTTTCCCCATTTCATGTCTGAAAATATCCTCTGGGGGTCCGGGGGGCGACGCGCCCCCGGGGTCTCCCACCCCGCGATGGAGCCAAGAATGACGAACCCCCGCCACAACCTCCGCGACGTCTACCCGCCGACTGGCCCCGAAAAGACCGCCAAGACCTGGGCCGGCGAGGCCGCAATGCGGATGCTGATGAACAACCTGCATCCCGACGTGGCCGAGAACCCGCATGAGTTGGTGGTCTATGGCGGGATCGGGCGGGCGGCGCGGACCTGGGAGGATTTCGACCGGATCGTCGCGGGGCTGAAGGACCTGGAGGCAGACGAGACGCTGGTGGTGCAGTCGGGCAAGCCCGTGGCCATCGTGCGGACTCACACCGACGCGCCGCGGGTGCTGATCGCGAACTCGAACCTCGTGCCGCACTGGGCGACCTGGGCGCATTTCAACGAGTTGGATAAGAAGGGCCTGATGATGTACGGCCAGATGACCGCGGGGTCCTGGATCTACATCGGCACGCAAGGGATCGTGCAGGGGACCTACGAGACTTTCGCCGAGGCGGGGCGGCAGCACTATGGCGGGGACCTGAAGGGTCGCTGGATCCTGACGGGCGGTCTGGGCGGAATGGGGGGCGCGCAGCCCCTGGCGGCGGTGATGGCCGGGGCCTGCTGTCTGGCGGTTGAGGTCGACGAGACGCGGATCGATTTCCGTATTCGAACCCGGTATCTGGACGCGAAGGCCAAGACGCTGGACGAGGCCCTCTCTCTCATCGCGGAATGGACGGCGAAGGGCGAGGCGAAGTCGGTGGGCCTGCTGGGCAACGCGGCGGAGGTGTTTCCGGAGCTGCTCGCCCGGATGAAGGCCGGGGGTGTCAGGCCCGACATCGTGACCGACCAGACCTCGGCGCATGATCCGCTGCATGGGTATTGCCCCTCTGGGTGGTCGGTCGCGGAGTGGCGGGCCAAGCAGGAGACGGACCCGAAGGCCGTCGAGACGGCGGCAAGGGCCTCGATGCGGGCGCATGTCGAGGCGATGGTGGGGTTCTGGAATGCCGGGGTCCCGACGCTCGACTACGGCAACAACATCCGCCAGGTGGCAAAGGAGGAGGGGTTCGAGAACGCCTTCGCCTTCCCTGGGTTTGTCCCGGCCTATATCCGGCCGCTCTTCTGCAAGGGGATCGGACCGTTCCGCTGGTGTGCCCTGTCGGGCGATCCGGAGGATATCCGCAAGACCGACGCGGCGATGAAGCGGCTGTTTCCGGAGAACGCCCACCTGCACCGCTGGCTCGACATGGCGGGGGAGCGGATCGCGTTCCAGGGCCTGCCCGCGCGCATCTGCTGGATTGGCCTGGGCGACCGGCATCGGGCGGGGCTGATGTTCAACGAGATGGTGGCGAGCGGAGAGCTGAAGGCGCCGATCGTGATCGGGCGGGATCATCTGGACTCGGGGTCGGTCGCCTCGCCCAACCGGGAGACCGAGGCGATGAAGGACGGGTCGGACGCGGTCAGCGACTGGCCGCTTCTGAATGCGCTGGTCAACACCGCCTCGGGGGCGACCTGGGTTTCGCTCCATCATGGCGGCGGCGTTGGCATGGGGTTCAGCCAGCACGCCGGCGTGGTGATCCTGGCGGACGGGACGCCAGAGGCGGCGAAACGGCTGGAGCGGGTGTTGTGGAACGATCCCGCCTCGGGCGTGTGGCGGCATGCGGATGCGGGGTATGAGACGGCCATCCAATGCGCGAAGGACCACGGGCTGCGCCTGCCGGGGATCCTGGGGAACTGAGGCACTGGCGAACGTAGGGTGGGCGCATCGCCCACCCTACCGGGCCGCGCCAGGCTGAGACCGCGTCAAGTCCTGCTCGAAGCGCGGGCAAGCGCAGCGGAGAAAGCCTCAGCGCTCGGTCGCGCCTTTGCCGGCCAGGATCTTTGCCCTGCCCTTTTCGATGCGCGACAGCCGCGTGGCGGACGTCTTGGCGTCATTCAGAAACAGCGCCCAGCTTTTCTGGCGGCCGGGCGTCAGAGCGGCGAAAGCCTCGGCCAGGTCGGGGTCGCTGTCGAGGACTTCGACCAGTTCCGGGGGAAGGTCGACCTCGGCGGTCTCTTTCGGCGGCAGGAGGCCCTGTTCGGCATAGCGCATCGCCTGGGTCAGATAGGCGCGAATGACCGTTTCCAGGCGCGCGGGCCCGTCGGTGTCCGTAAAGCGGATGCAGTCGGCGTGACGGGTGTTCGGTCCCTGCTTTTCCAGGATGCCCTCCGGGTCCTGCATCAGGGCCGCATTCATGAAGGTAAGGCGAAAGTCGCCGCGGAAGGCTCCGAAGAGCGCAATGTTGCGGTCAGCGTGCATATAGCAGGGATGGCCCCATTTGGCGACCTCGACCAGGCCCGCCCCGCGGCAGATGCGGCGCAGGGTCAGAAGGCCCGGAAGCCAGAGACGGGTCGAGCAGTCCGGGGTGGCAAAGCGGTCGCAGCGGCCGCAGCCCTTGTCGAAGAAAATGTCAGGGTCGGTGATCATCACGCGGTCAGGCATCTGGACCTCCTGCCGGGCCAGTCTGGCAGGCTGGGGCGGGGGCGCAAGGCCCTTGGAGGGGAATCGGGCGGTTCCCGCCGCAACAACCCCCGGTTTAGCAGCCCATCGTTCGCCAAACCGCGTCATTCCACGCCAGCGCCACGATCTTTCCCCGGATTTCCCCGGAAGGGGTCACGGAGCGCACAACTTCGGCGTGTGTAAAGGTTAACAGAACCAAGTTAGGGAGAAGAAGATGGCCCGTTCCAAGTACATGCTGTCCTGGTGCTTCCGCGCAGTGTGGCGCGAGGATCCGACGCTTCGGCGCATCAGCTCTCTCGAGGCTTACCGTCAGGGTCCGGCCAAGCCGCCGGTTCCGGTCTTCGCCGCCCGCAAGACCCGTCTGGTCTGACACCGCCGTCCCGGCGGATCGGATACCTCTCCCCCCCGGGGAAAGGAGATGCCCCTGTCCTACTGCTGCGCCGGGACAGGGGCGTCGGTTTTCAGGCGACGCGCGGGTTCTTTCCCGCTTCGCGCCAGATCGGGTTCGACCAGGCCCGCCGACCGGCGGCGTCGATGACCGAGATGCGGACCCAGGGGCTGCCGAGCAGCCGGTCCAAAGGCACCTCGGCCCGGGTCATGGAATGGCCATGCACCCCCCGCGCCCCCGTCCCCCAGCCAAGCGCCACGACCGAGGCGGCGGCAGAGCATTCCACATAGGCCGTCTCGCCCTCGATCCGGACGTCATGGATCTGCGGACCCTGGCTGGCGTAGAAATCCCCCCGTTTCAGGGCGGCCAGCAGCGCTTCGGGCGTGTTCTCGGTGGCCTTGACCATGACCCAGCCGCCGAAATGGTCGGGTTCGTGGAAATGCGCGTCGTCGGTGGCGATGAGCGTGAGGCGGCGGCCTTCGGTCAGGAGGAGATCGGCAATTCCCGCCCCGTCCGGCCGGTCGCAGCCCGCGGCGCAGCCGTGGTTGTAGATCTCGACGGCATGGGCGGCTTCGATGGAGCGGGCATCGGCAAGCGTGAGGCCGGACCATTGCGGGTGCGCGATGGCAACGAAGGCTCCGGCGGCGACGGCGCGTGCGG
Organism: Tabrizicola sp.; assembly: GCF_041913445.1. GTDB lineage: Bacteria > Pseudomonadota > Alphaproteobacteria > Rhodobacterales > Rhodobacteraceae > Tabrizicola. The sequence continues at coordinate 58,494 of NZ_JAYSFG010000009.1, read as the reverse complement.
CGATCTCGGGGCCGGTCTCTTGCCCGGGCTCTGCGATGAAGCTGGTCGTGGTGGGCGGCGCGAAGTCATCGGGCAGGCCCACGGCCAGGATATGCCAGAGTTCGCCGTTCGATTGCGCACCGGAATGAAGCTCGGCCCCGATGAGCGTGGTGAAGCCCGCGTCGCGGTAGGGGCGCGTGTCGGTCATCGGATAGCCGTAGATGCCGATGAAGTGGTCGGTGATCGCAAGGAAGTCGTAGCCCTCGGCCTTGTAGCGGCGGCAGACCTCTTCCGCCGAGAGGACGCCGTCGGAGTTGGTGCAGTGCGTATGCAGGTTGCCGCGCCAGAAACGTCCGGGCGCGGTGAAGGCGGAAGGGCGCAGCATGTTGATCCTCGTGCAACAGTTCGGCGAAACCTTGCCCGGTGACGCAAAACTCGGCAAGGGAATGTCGTGACTTCCGGTCGAAGATGCTATCTTTCTGCAATGTTTGGTTGTGTGAGGGTATCATGTCACTGGATCGTCTTCCGTCGGGCGAAGGTTCTTTCAAGGCGACGGAGGACGAGACGCGCGGTCTTGCCGCCCGAATGGCGGATCAGAGCGTGGCGGCGGCAGGCTTCCTGAAGGCGCTGAGCCACGAGGGGCGGCTGATGATCCTTTATCACCTCGCGGGCGGCGAGAAGTCGGTGACCGAGCTCGAGACGCTGCTTGGCCAGCGCCAGGCGGCGGTCAGCCAGCAGCTGGCGCGGTTGCGGCTGGAGGGACTGGTTGCCACCCGGCGCGACGGCAAGGCGATCTACTACGCGATCCGGGATGAACGGGTCATGGCGCTGCTGCGGATCCTGCCCGAGCTTTTCCCCGAGGCTGCCTGAGGCGCGCGCGGTCCTGGTGGGCGGGGTCTAGCCCCGTCCGATATAGGGCATGTCGCGGGCCATGATCGTCACGAAGGGTGTGTTCACCTCCAAGGGCAGGCTGGCCATGTGCAGGACCATGCGGGCCACGTGGTCCACGTCCATCACCGGTTCGACCCGGATGTCACCGCTGGCTTGCGGCACGCCCTTGGTGAACTTGGCGGCCATGTCGGTCAGGGCATTGCCGATGTCGATCTGCGCGCAGGCGATGTCGAAGGCACGGCCGTCGAGGCCAAGCGTGCGGGTCAGGCCGGTGACGGCGTGTTTCGACATCGTGTAGGGGGTCGAGCCAGGCCGGGGCACATGGGCCGAGATCGAGCCGTTGTTGATGATCCGCCCGCCGCGCGGGTTCTGCCGACGCATGATGCCGAAGGCTGCGCGGGCGCAGAGGAACATGCCGGTGATGTTGGTGCGGCTGACGTCGAGCCAGGTCTCGACCGGGATCTCGTCGATGGGCGCGGCGGGGGCCGAGATGCCGGCGTTGTTGAAGAGAACGTCCAGACGGTCGAGCCCGGCGAAGGCGGCTTCGACCTCGGACGGCTCGCCCACGTCGGCGGTCAGGATCCGGGCGCTGTGGCCGGCGGCGGTTTCCTCCAGCGTCTCGCGGCGGCGTCCCAGAAGGGTGACGTCCCAGCCCTCGGCCAGGAAAAGGCGGGCGGTGGCACGGCCGATGCCGGCGCCAGCGCCGGTGATGAGGATGGAGCGGGTCATGGGGCCTCTGTCAGGTATCCGTATTTGAGAAGCCAGAGTGCTGCGCGCCCCACGACGGCGGGCGGCAGTTCGCTGGCGGTGGCGATCTCGGCCTCGGTCGCGCCCTGGGGACCGGCGGCGGCATAGGCGGCGAGGATTGCAGCGATCCGGTCGGGACGGTCGACCAGGCGGCGGCGGACGGAATAGTTGCGCAGCGCAAACATCTCGGCCGGAGCGGGGGCGGGTCGGCCGGAGGCGCGGAGGCGGCGGTCAGCGGGCGCGAAGGCGGTGGGATAGTCGGCAAACATCGGGTCCCGGGCGGGCCCGCCGGGGACCCGGCCCGGCGGCACGGGCGAAAGCGCGGCCCCACCCCGCCCGCGGGCGTGGGCGAGCATCGCGGCCTGCTCGGCCCAGAGCGCCTGCATCGCGGGGATCACTGCCGACCAGTCGTAATGCTGGCGCGCCCTTGCCCGGCCCGCCGCACCCATCCGGGCCCGAAGCTCGGGGTCCAGCGCCAGCTTCACAAGCGCCCGGCTCAGCGCGCCAAGGTCCACGGGGGTCAGGGCGGAGACCTGGCCCAGGTACTGGACATAGCTGTCCGTGCCGCCGAGGTGGCGCTGGCTGAGATAGGTCGAGAGGCCCGCGCGCGGCAGTTCGGTCGGGATGCGGAAGCCCACCTCGGGCGTGACGGTGTCCTTCATCCCGTCCCAATCCGAGACGACGACCGGCAGGCCCGCGGCCATCGCCTCGATCGGGGCAAGGCCGAACGTCTCTTGCAGGTTGTCGATCGGGAAGACGAAGATGTCGCCGCCCGAGAGCGTGGCCTTGCGCTCGACCGGGTCGCCGCCGTCCAGGAGGTGATAGCTGCAGGAGGGCATGATGCGGGCGGCGGCCTCGGCGAAGGCGGCTTCCCAGAGCGGTTCCTTGAACTGGCCGCAGAAGACCAGGTGCAGCTTGCCGCCGCCCTGCGCCGAGACCTCGGCCGATGCGGCTTCGAGCGCGAGGAACAGCGGCAGGGGGTCGAACTTTTCGTCTGGCGTAAGGCGGGCGATGGTGACGGCCACCACGTCGCGCGCGCCTGCCCCGACCCGATCGCGCAGCCCCTGCCCCAAGGCCCGGTCGGGCTGGAAGTCCTTGCAGGAGATTCCAAGCGGAATGACCGGCAGCAGCGGTCGGGCGGGCAGCTCTGCCCCGGGGAAGCGCCGCGCGAGATGGGCCTCGGCCAGTTCCATCAACCGGCGGAGCGAGGCCTGGACGGCCCTGGAGGTGCAGATCACCGCATCCCAGGGCATCTGCGGCGCCGAGCGCAGGTCGAAGACAGTCTGCATCACATTGCGGGTCGCGGTGGTGTGGGTGATGCCGCAAAGCGCCCAGGCGGCGGCCCCATGCGCGGCCCGGCGCCAGCATTCGGTCGGAGTGATCGGCGCGGGGTAGGACACGATCTCGACCGGGGACAGGGCTGCCGGCGCGTCGAGCCGCACTGCCCGCACAGGGCGCGTCACGCCCTCGGACGCCGCGATGCGGGCGAAGGCGGCATGGTCGGCCTGGGCATGGGCAAGCGAGACGAACTCATCGACATCGGCATGGGCGAAGAAGCCGCGCAGGAAGCCCTCGCCTGCCACGCGCCGGCCGTTGATGCCGCGGACGGTCGGATCATATCCGTCGGACGTGTACCAGATGGCGGCGTTGGTGGCGGGCATGCGGGCCTTTTCCGGGCGGGACGCCTATTCGGTAGAGGCTGGCCTGGCATCCCGCAAGGGGATCACGCTGCGCGGGTCTGCAGCACCCGGTGCAGGAAGGCGGCGAGGAACACAGCGGTCAGGATCAGGATCACCGTGGGCGCCGGGGCGCTGTCGAGATGGAAGCTGGCATAGATCCCGGCGATCATGGCGAAAAGGCAGATCAGGGTCGCGACGATCAGCATGGCTCCGAAGCTGCGCACCAGGAGGAAGGCGATGGCCCCTGGCGCGATGAGAAGGCCGATGGCCAGGATCAGCCCCACCGAGGACAGCGTGGCCACGATGGTCAGGGACAGGATCGCGAGAAGACCGTAGTGGAGCAGGTTCGTCCGCAGCCCCGAGACCTGCGCCTGGGCCGGGTCGAAGGCATGGAGCATCAGGTCGCGCCATTTCAACGCAAGGACCAGGGTGACGGGAGCAGCGATGAGCGCGGCCGTCAGCAGGTCCGCGCCCCCTACCCCGAGCATGTTGCCGAAGAGGATGTGGTCGAGGTGGACATCCGTCGGGAAGGCGGTGATGAGGACGATCCCCGCCGCGAACATGGCCGAGAAGACGACACCCATGACGGTGTCGCGCTTGATGCGGCTGTTGTCTGCCAGCCAGCCGGTCAACAGCGCCGATCCGAGGCCGGCGGCGAAGGCTCCGACCAGGAGCGGCAGGCCCGCCATGTAGGCAAGCACGATCCCCGGCAGGACGGCGTGAGAGACGGCATCGCCCATCAGCGCCCAGCCCTTCAGGACCAGGAAACAGGACAAGAGCGCCGTGGGCGGTGCCACGATCAGCGCGATCAGGAAGGCGTTCTGCATGAACGGGAACTGGAAGGGCTGGATCAGGGTCTCGATCATGCGCGTGCCCTTCGTTTCGCGGCGAAGAGGCCGTGTTTCGGGGCGAAGAGGAAGGCCAGCGCGAAGAGCGCGGTCTGGAGAAGGACGATGACGCCCCCGGTGGCCCCGTCGAGGAAGTAGCTGAGATAGGCGCCGACGAAGCCGGTCGCGGCTCCGATCCCGGCGGCGAGGGTCAGGAGGCGGGGAAAGCGGTCGGTCAGGAGATAGGCGGTCGCGCCGGGCGTCACGACCATCGCGACGACGAGGAACGCGCCGACGGTCTGCATGGCGGCGACAGTCGAGGCGGAGAGGAGCGTGAAGAAGACGAGTTTCAGAAGGTCGGGTCGCAGGCCGATGGTGCGGGCATGGGCCTCGTCGAAGAAGGTGACCATGAGGTCCTTCCAGAGGAGAAGGAGGACGGCGGCCGAGATGCCCCCGATCAGGATCAGCTGCAGCGTGTCACCGGGCGATATGGCGAGGATGTTGCCCATCGTGATGGTCTGGATCGAGACGGAGGTCGGGTAGATCGAGATGAGGAAGAGCCCGAGGCCGAAGAAGCTGGTGAAGATGAGGCCGATCACGGTGTCCGTCTTCAGGCCGGTGCGGTTCGTCAAGAACAGCATGGCGGCGGCGGCAAGGCCGCCCGACAGGAAGGCGCCAAGCGCGAAGGGAAGGCCCAGGATGTAGGCGCCCGCCACTCCCGGCACGACGGAGTGCGAGAGCGCGTCGCCGATCAGCGACCAGCCCTTGAGCATCAGGTAGGCCGAGAGGAACCCGCAGACCCCGCCGACGAGCGCCGAGACCCACATGGCGTTGGTCATGTAGCTGTAGGCGAAGGGTTCAAGCATGGATGCCCTCGCGCGGGTCGGGGCGGTTTTCAAATTGAGCGCTGACGCGCAAGGCTTTTGTCTCGGCCTCTTGCGTGAAGGACGCAAGCGGCCTCGGAGGGCCTCCGGCGGGGATATTTGGGCAAAGATGAAAGGGCTGGGTCATTTGTCGCCCTTGCGGCCGTACTGGACGAAGGGGCGTTCGTCGTCGGTGAGGATCGAGATCTCGCGGCTGTCGTCATCCTCGTGCAGGTCGGTGCCGCCGAGGGTGAAGTGGCGAAGGACGCCGCCGAAGGCCCGTTCGAGGTTGGCGCGGGTGAAGGTGGTTTCCGTGGGGCCGTGGGCGAGGACGGTGCCTTTCACCAGCACGGTCCGGTCGCAGAAGTCCGGGACCGATCCAAGGTTGTGGGTGGAGACCAGCATCACGTGGCCCTCGTCGCGCAGGGTGCGGAGAAGGGTGATGATCTGCTCTTCGGTCTTCACGTCGACGCCGGTGAAGGGCTCGTCCAGGAGGATGATCCGGCCCTCCTGGGCCAGCGCGCGGGCGAGGAAGACGCGTTTCTTCTGACCGCCGGAGAGTTCGCCGATCTGGCGGTGGCGGAGGTCCTGGAGGCCCACGCGGGCAAGCGCCTGATCGACCTTGGCGCGGTCGATCGCGGTGGGGCGGCGGAGGAATCCCATGTGGCCGTAACGGCCCATCATGACGACGTCCTCGACGAGGACCGGGAAGGACCAGTCCACCTCCTCGGCCTGGGGGACGTAGGCGACGAGGTTCTGCCGGAGTGCCTCGCGGACCGGCATCCCGAGCAGGCGGATCCTACCGCGGGCGACGGGGACGAAGCCCATGATCGCCTTGAAGAGCGTCGACTTGCCGGCGCCGTTGACGCCGACAAGCGCGGTGATGGTGCCCCTGGGGATGGCGAAGCTGGCGTCCGTAAGGGCTGTCAGCCCGTTGCGGTAGGTGACGGTCACCCCTTCGGCGAAGATGCCTTCGCTGTCCGCCCCGCTTCGCCCTTCGTCGCGCATTTCACCCTCAGTCCGCCGGGGTCAGCCCCTTGGCGATGGTTTCGGTCGTGACCTTCAGGAGGTCGAGATAGGTCGGCACCGGCCCGTCGCCAGCGGAGAGGCTGTCGACGTAGAGGACACCGCCGAAGGCCGCGCCGGTTTCGCGGGCGACCTGTTCGGCGGGGTCGGAGGAGACGGTGCTTTCGCAGAAGACCGCCGGGATCTGATGTTCGCGCACGCCGTCGATCATCGCCTGGACCTGGCGGGGCGTACCTTGCTGGTCGGCGTTGATGGGCCAGAGATAGAGTTCGGAAAGGCCGAGGTCGCGGGCAAGGTAGCTGAAGGCCCCCTCGCAGGTGGCGAGCCAGCGGCGATCCTCCGGCAGGGCGGCGATCTGGGCTTTCAGCGGGTCGAGCGCGGCGCGAAGCTGGGCCTTGTAGGCCTCGGCATTGGCCGCATAGGTGGCGGCGTTGGCGGGATCGGCTTCGGACAGCGCCTTCTGGATGTTGTCCACGTAGATCAGCGCGTTGTCGACGCTCATCCAGGCGTGGGGGTTCGGCTTGCCCTCGTAATCCCCGCCCGAGATCGAAATCGGTTCGATCCCGTCGGTCAGGGTGGCGGAGGGGACGTCGCCGAGGTTCGTAAGGAACTGTTCGAACCAGCGTTCCAGGTTCAGCCCGTTCCACAGGATCAGGTCGGCATCCGAGGCGCCGACGATGTCCTGCGGCGTCGGCTCGTAGCCGTGGATCTCGGCCCCCGGCTTGGTGATCGAGACGACCTCGACCCCCTCTCCGGCCACGTTGCGGGCCATGTCGGCGATCACGGTGAAGGTGGTCACGACCTTGAGCGGGTCCTGCGCCTGAGCGGTCACGGGAAGCGCGGTCGCGAGGGTGGCAAGCAGAAGGAAACGGCGGGAAAGCGGCATGGGAGCTCCATCAGCCTTGTCACAGAGTAGAATGTAAATGAGAAGCATTTGCAAGAAGACAAGTCCCCCCTGCCCCTCTGTTGCCGACGGGTCAGCCGGAGGGGGGCAGGAATCGCGCGACGAGCGGGGCGAGAACCAGCACCACCAGGATCCGCGCCACATGGTGCAGCGCCACGAAAGCCACGTCGGCGTGGATGGCAAGCGCGATGAGGCCCATTTCGGTCAGCCCGCCCGGAGCGAGCGCCAGAAGCGCCTGGTCGAGCCCGACGCCGGCCACCCGGCCCATGGCAAGCCCCGCCGCAGCTGCAAGCCCCAGCGTCAGGATGGTGGCGCCAAGGCTGAGAATTCCCGCCCGGGCAAGGGTTGCCGGAGCAATCCCCAGAAAGCGGCAGCCCAGGATCGTGCCCAGCATCACCTGCGCTGCATTGACCAGAAGCGCGGGCGGCGCGCTTTCGGTTATCCCGGCCATGTGGACCGCGGCCGACAGGATCAGGGGACCAAGGAAGGTCGGCGCGGGCAGTCGCAACCTTATGCCCAGAAGTGCCCCGAGCACGGCCGACCCGATCAGGATCAGGGCATCGGCGGGCCCGAGCGCCGGCCCCGGCACCGTGGCTGCCGCACCGACGTCATGTCCCAGCACGATCCGGAACAGGAAGGCCATCAACGCGATGGTGATGACGATGCGCAGCGAGTGGGCCAGGACGATGGCCGGGACGTTGGCCCCGCGCGCTTCGCCGAACTCGATCATCTCGGTCAGCCCGCCGGGCATTCCGGCGAAGTAGGCGGTCGTCCAGTCCTGCCTCCCGACATGGCGGTAGAAGGGAACCACCAGCGCCGCCACCGCGACCAGGTAGACAAGCAGGATCACCAAGGTCAGGAGCATCTCGCCCAGTTGGGCAAGGACATCCGGCGTGAAGCGCGACCCGAGCAGCACGCCGATGACCGCGACGATGGTTGAACGGAGCCTTACCGGTCCGGCAACAGGCAGACCGGCGACCGAGGCGGCCATGGTCACGAAAAGCGCGCCCAGCATCCACGGCAGGGGCAGCGACAGCAGGTAGAACGTGACCCCGCCCAGCGTCCCCAGAGCCAGTCCTGCAGCTATTCGGGCCAAAGGCGGCACGGTCCGTCCATTGCGATTGCGAGGCGTTTGACGAAGCGCCGTGAGGTCTGCATGGCGCAAGCAGCGCGTACCACAGTCATGCCCCGCCCGCCAGCCACGCGCGCGGAGGGGCCGACACCCTACCTGAGCCACCCGTCAAGATCGCGCCCGATCAGGCTGGCCGTCTTGCGGACATCCTCGGCATAAAGCCCTGCGAGATAGCTCGCATCCTGCGCAGAAATCGACCCAAGATCCCGGCTCTTGATCGGCTGGATCACGGCCGGCGCTATGTTCTGCATGGGCCGACAGCCCAGAAAGGCGCAGATATCGTTCACGGCCTTTCCCGGTTGGACCGCCAGATCATCGGTCAGCAGGAAATGGCAATTTTCCCGCGGAAAGAGGTCAAACATGTTGGCAATCTGGCCGGCGTAAAAGCCCCGCTCGACATAGCTGTAGACGCGCCAGTCACGGGTCCTGCGTTCGCGTCCTTCCCGAATCGCCTGCGGGAACGGCAGGTCCTCGGCGTCTCGCGAAACCTCCATGCGCCAGTTTGACCATGCGCGCCGGATCGGATCACGAAGGATGGCAATCAACCGGATTTGCGGGTTGTAGACCCTGATCCGTTCCAGAAACCGGCGATGGAGCATGTAGGCCGGGGTGATCTCTCCACAAAGCTGCCCCGGCTCCGCTGCCGAAAAGACGGCGTCGTAATCGCTGTAGTCGGGGGCGGTCCAGTCACGGCTGTCGTCGTCAAAGAAGTGCACTTCCTTGGTGGCGGGCAGAAAGAGGTCGGGGTGTGTCACCAGGTGGTGGTGCAAGGTCGTCGTCCCGCATTTCTGCGCTCCGACGATGAGGAAGTCGGCCTTTGCCAAGAGAATGATCCTGAGGTGGTGCGCCGCACCAGTTGGACGGCGCAGCCTGGTGTGTGGACAGGGCAAAGCGATTCGCCAAGCCATGACGCGCGGTATATGAATGTGTTTATCTTTAGAGAGATCAATTGCCAGACCGTAGAAGGTTCAAGGCATCATGACGGGAACCACCACGCCGGCCCCCTCGGGAACGCTTTGGCTTCACGTAGGCACCCACAAGACCGGGAGCACGTCGATCCAGGAGGCTCTCTCGCGTCGCGCCGAAGGGCTGAACGAGAGGGGAAGGCGCCTTCTGCCCGAAGCCAATGCCTGGGCCCTGGCCAACCTCTTCCTGCGTCCCAATGTCTGCAGCGCCGCGCGGATGCTGGGAACCGCAGGGCCGGAGAGCCTGAAGGATTTCGACGAGGCAAGCGCACAGGTCGCCGTGGCCTTGCGGTCTGACCGGGACATGATCATCAGCAGCGAAGCGTTCTGCCTGATGCGCGAGGCGCTGGAAGCCTTCGCAATCCGCGCTTTCTTCCGCGCGCATTTTGCCCGGATCGTCCCGGTCGTGATCCTGCGGCGCGAAGAGGACTGGCGCAGATCGCGCGAGGACCAGTTGCGCAAGACCGGACTTTGGGAGCGGCAGAGAGGGCTAGCGGATCGTGATAGTGCGGATGGCAGCTGGTATTACGACAGAGGCGCCCTGCTGCGCTTCTGGTCGATGATCGGGTCTCCCCAGGTCATCGACTACGACGAGGCGATGGCCGCCGACGGGTCGATCCTGCCGGCTTTCGGACGCGCGATCGGTATGCCTGACCTGTTCGAGGGTCTGGATTTGCGGCTTAACTCTCGGTAGTAGAGGCCGCAGACTGAGGGCTTTTGCCTTCCGGCTGGCACCGCCTTGCAATCGCTGCCAGCCTGACACATGTAGAAGCGCAGGTCCTGCTGTACCCGTGAAGGAGTTCTCTTGATCCGAACACCTATCCGCCGGGCAAGAGGCACCGTCACGGGTAGTCTGCCGACAGCGTGCCGGATCTGCGGGCCGGGTGGCGGCCAGCGGCGGCCTGAAGCAGCATGAACATGCCCTTGCTGATCGAGGTAGACCCGCGCGCGCAGCCTGCCGGGATGTGCGGAACGACCGATTGTTCAGGCCCTCGCGCGGCCCGGACGACATGTGAATGAGGGTCATCGAGTGACCAAGCCTGCCGAAAACCCGTCGCTGGTTTCGGGCATCATGCGGGTCGTGCGGGAGAATTTCCCCGGCCAGCGGAAGCCCTACATCATCGCGATCCTGGCGATGGTCGTGGTGGCGGTCACCACGTCGGCGACGGCGTGGATCATGAGTGCGATCTTCGACGTCCTGTCCAAGGAGCCCCATGCCTACCCCGCCGCCGTGGTCGCGGCCGCCGTGCTGCTGATCTTCATGACCAAGGGGCTAGCGGGCTACGTGCAGCAGGTCTTCCTGAGCCGGGCCGGCAACCGGGTCGTCGCGAACATCCAGCGCAGGATCTACCGCAAGCTCCTGCAGCAGGAAGCCGCATGGTTCGACACGACAGAATCTTCCGACATCCTCATCCGGGTGACGCAAAGCGCCCAATCGGCGCGGATGGTCCTGGACACCATCGTCACCGGCTTCGTGCGCGATGCGCTGACCTTGCTGGGGCTCATCACGGTGATGGTCTGGCAGCATGCCTTGCTGTCGCTGATCTTCCTGGTGATCGGCCCTCTGGCGCTTCTGGGCGTGCGGGCCGTCCTGGGCCGGGTCCGCAAGATCATGGCGGCGGAACTGGTGTCCCTGACCGAGATCCTGAAGGTGATCCAGGAAACCTCGGCCGGGCTGCGTGTCGTGCGGGCCTTCGGGCTGGAACAGATCCTGGAGAATCGCATGGACCGCGCCGTCCGCGACGTGGAGCGGCGCTCGAACTCGATCATCCGGCTGGAGAGCGTGACCTCGCCGATGATGGATACGCTGGCCGGAAGCGCGATCGCGACCATCGTCCTTGTCAGCGGGCTGAGCCTGGGCTTCGGCGAAGCGGCTACGCCCGGCGAGCTGATGGCTTTCGTGACGGCCCTGCTGATGGCCTACGAACCGGCCAAACGCCTGTCGCGGATGCGCGTGTCGCTCGAGGCCGCCTATGTCGGCGTGCGCATGATGTTCGACATCCTGGACCGCCCGGATTCCATGTCCGACGCCGCGGACGCGGTCGATCTGTCGCTGAAGGCCGGCGAAGTCGTGCTGAAGGACGTCCATTTCTCGTACGACGGCACGCGCGAGATCCTGTCGGGCCTGTCGATCACCTTTCCCGCCGGACGCACGACGGCACTGGTCGGGCCGTCGGGCGGCGGCAAGTCCACCATCATGAGCCTTCTTCTGCGCCTTTACGATCCATCCGAAGGCAAGGTCGAGATCGACGGCGTCGATCTGCGGTCGATCACCCGCCGCTCCCTGCAGGAACAGACGGCCTATGTGGGCCAGAACACCTTCCTCTTTTCCAACTCGGTGCGCGAGAACATCCGGATGGGCCGCGGCACGGCCACGGATGCCGAGGTGGAGGCGGCGGCGCAGGCGGCCCAGGCGCACGAGTTCATCATGGCGCTGCCCAGGGGGTACGACACGCAGGTGGGCGAGAACGGGGTGTTCCTGTCCGGAGGCCAGCGTCAGCGCCTGTCGCTTGCGCGGGCCATCCTGAAGAACGCCCCGATCCTTCTTCTGGACGAAGCGACAAGCGCGCTGGACAACCGGTCCGAGGCCCTGGTGCGCGACGCCATCGCCGAGGCCACGAAGGGCCGCACGACGATCATCATCGCGCACCGTCTGTCCACGGTCATGGCGGCCGACGACATCGCCTACATCGAGAACGGGCGGCTTGTGGAACAGGGCAAGCTGGCCGATCTTCTGGCGGCGCCAAGCCGCTTTGCCGCGCTGTTCAAGTCGGAATTTGCGCATCCGTCGGAGGATCAGCAGGGGCAGTGATGCATTTTAGTCATTGAACTGCGGACATGCCGTGGGCAGCGGGCTTAACAGCGGTTCCGGTGGCTGAGATGCAGAGGCTGACAGTCCACCTAGTCCGAAGCGAGGATCTCATCGATCAGCGTGCTGTACTTTCGGCTTCTTGAAAAGAACAAGGCGAACGGCCAACGTTTAAGCTTTCGCGCAACGGTCCGTGCGGCAATCAACTTCGCCTTCGTGGTCGGATCTGGAAGTCCGCCCGCACAGCGCGCCGACTGAAGCTCGGCCTCAATAGACCGGACATGTTCACGAGCGTAGCGCGTGGCACTTGAAAGCAGATCATTCTGAAGCAGCAATCCCGAAGGATCATCCTGAAACTCCGAGTCGCGCGCCTCCCCGCGAGCGTCCTTGGCCAGATCCATGCTCTGCAACTGATTCCATATATCCAGCGCTTCCGCGCATAGCTCGCGGTTAGAGACTGGCAGGGGCTCTACTGTCTGCGTAACAATTTCCCGCTTGAACGTTTGTTCAACGTCAGCCGGAAAGAGTTCCATGCCAAACCGGTCCCGAACTGCGGCGGCAACATTGAAACCGGCTGCGAAGCCGGCGTGACTGATGACGACGGAACGGTCGGGAAACCTGCGCCGGGCATCCAGCAACTTGCGATTGTGGACAACCCAAAGCGCCAGCGCATGGTCAGGCTGGCGCAGAATTCGGGAGTTAAGATCCTCTTCCAATCCCAACGCCAATTCGCGCGCGGCTCTTCTGTATAAGGACCAACTACTCTCTACCGGCGAACGATAAAGGATGAGAGCGTTCAGGGTGGGATCAATACCCAGCCAGTGCTGCAGGAAGTGACAAACTCGGGGATCCTTGAATCCCCAGTTCAGCGTTCGGGCCGCGCGCTTCGCACAGTAATCCTTGATGAATGCGCGGTGCTTTCTGCCCATGGCGAGTTCGGTCCCCGTCATGGATGTCCAGTCCAGACCCGCTTTCTTAAGGACAGCTTCATGAAACCGCACAGGGGCCAAATCTTCGAAGTAACCGTCCGGATTGTATTTGTTCCCGCTCATCAGTTCGTCACCGGCGTGCAAACCGGACTGGCTGAGATGCTGCATGAGCGATGAAGAGCCACTTCTGTGAAAGCTCGCTACGACCAGACCCATCCCGCGTTTCTTCTCCGTGCCTTTCTGTTCATAATGGAACTGCAGCACGCGATTCAGCCCACAGGGCCAAGGCCGCCATGACTGCTGGGTATCCAGAGCACTGGTGAAACGCGCCTACTTGCGCATGATGAGACCAAACAACAGGCAACCGAACTCTACGTGGCCAGGTCGGTTCTTCGTGGCCAGGTCGGTTCTTCGTGGCCAGGTCGGTTCTTCACCACCTAAACACTAGGAAAGCCGTTCCACACGCGGGGTCGGTCGGTCACATGTTTGGCGCACCCGACAGGATTCGAACCTGTGACCTCTGCCTTCGGAGGGCAGCACTCTATCCAGCTGAGCTACGGGTGCCTGCGCCTGTCCTTAGCGGAAGGAAGCGGGGGTTTCAATGGCTATCGGAACGGTCGGGAACACCACCCGCAACGGAGGAAAAAAGAGACCAAAGCTCAGCCAGGGCAAGATGTTGACCGAATCGCAGGGTAACGGTCCTGTGGTGAAAGTCATGTCGCTTAAAGGAGTTCAAAGTGCGCCCGTTGTCCCAAAGCCTTTCCCGCCGGAAGTCTTCGCTCCTCCTTTCCCTGTCCAGCCTGGCCCTGCTCGCCGCCTGCGGGGGCGGAGAAGACGGCAACGACTTCTTCACGATCAGCCCCAATCCCGGTGGCTCCGGCATCTTCGGCAGCTACTTCATGGAGTCGATCACCGATGAGTGGCGGCAGGCCGCAGCCAACTTCCGCGAGAACAACCCGCGGTTCGTGTTTCAGAATGGCACCTTCTTCAACGGGACCGTCTTTGCCAACCCGCTGCACTCGTCGCGCGTCGACTATGCCCATGCGGTGGGTCTGACCGGCCAGGGCCAGGTGATCGCGGTGGTGGACGACGGGTTCCTCCAGGGCCATGAGGCACTGGCCGGAAAGATCGTTTCCACGACCGGCAATCCGGTGGTCGATGACCACGGCACCCGCGTCGCCTCGATCGCGGCGGGGAATTCCGAGACGATGGTCGGAGTGGCACCCGGAGCAGGCCTTATCCTGAGCGACTGGGGCTCGTCAAACTACGACAACCTTCGGCTTGCCGCCATCGAGGCCCGGAACCGCAGGGCAGTCGCGCAGAACAATTCCTGGGGCTTTGTTGACCAGGCGAAGGTTGCGTTACCAGTCACGCCCGAAAGCTTTAATGAGATTTTCGCCAATCCAGTGGGAGCTGCATGGCTTTCAGAACTGAGGTCCTACACCCTTGGTGCGCCGGGTTGGTCCGGCGGCGTTGTCGTGTTTGCTATCGACAACGTAGACAGAGGCATAGCCGGGCTCATGGATGCTCTGCCGGCGATTGACGGACAAGAGGATCTTGAACGGGGATGGATCGCCGCCGGCAACGCCATTCCGGTGTTCGATGACAACGGCGTTACTGCCGTGGCAAGCCTTGTATCCTCTCCATGTTACCAGTCCGCACCCTGGTGCATCATGGCTGATGGTTATTGGGTTTCTGCGACGGAAAGTGGCGGCTATAGCGGGAAGACGGGGTCCTCATTTGCCGCGCCTCAGGTCGCAGGTGCTCTTGCCCTGTTAGCCCAGGCTTTTCCCAATCTGACCCCGCATCAACTGCGGGCCCGCCTGCTGGCGTCGGCCGACAACACCTTCACTGGCTTCGCGAATGCCGGGACCGGCGTGGCCGACCTCGATCCCGGCGCCGGCGTGTTCAACCACACCTTCTCGAACGAGTTCGGCCACGGCTTCCTGGACATCCGCGCCGCGCTTCTTCCCATCGGCCAGACCACCCTGGCGATGGACGATGGTGCGACGGTCAAGACGCAGGACTATGCCTTCTCGACCGGGGGCGCGATGGGTGATGCGGTCCAGCGCGCGCTGGAGGGGATCGACGTGACCGCAACCGACGCGCTTGGCGGCGATTTCGAGGTCGCGGCGAAGAACTTTGCCACCGCCGCCGCGCCAAGCGATCTGGCGCAAACCCTGGCCGCGCGGTCCCTGGGCAAGGACTTCCGCAGCGCGCGGACGGCTCGGGTCAACCCGCTGTCGGACACCTTCGCCGCCCATCCCGGCCAGTCGCTGGAGCTGAACGGCCCCGACGGCGCCCGCGCCTCGGTCCTAGTGGGCGGGGCCGAGGATTATGGCATCGCGCTGTCGCAGCGGCTGGGCGATGGCGATGTCGCCGTGGATGTCGGCGTCAAGCTGGCACGCGACGGGGGCAGCCTGATGGGCTTCTCCGGCAGCGGCAATTCGGGCGGCGCCTCGATGGCGTCGCTTACGCTGGCGCTGTCGACCGACACTGGCGAGGGCGGGTTCTTCGCGCTTTCGGGCGAAATGGGCGTCGCCGATCTTGGAGCCACCACCGCGATCACCAGCGCGGGCCAGGCGCAGTTCAATGCCATCCGGCTAGACCTTGGCGGTCGGGACGTGCTGGCGTCGGGCGACAAGCTGACGGTCGGGGTGTCCATGCCGATTGCCGTGACTTCGGGCGGTGCCGAGATGCTGCTTCCCGCCTCCGGCGGGTCGGAAACCCGGTCCGTCGGCATCGACCTTGCGCCGGAAGAGCGGCAGATCGACCTGTCGATCAGCTATGCCGTGCCGATGAGCGACAACTCGGAATTCCTGATGGAAGTGGTGCGGGCCGAGAACTATGGCAACATTTCCGGCCTTACCGACAGTGCCGCGGTCATCGGGATGAAGTGGTCGTTCTGAACCGCCTGCCGGGCGGCGGGGCCTTCTGGCCCTGCCGTCAGGCGAAAAGCTCGTGCGCCAATTCCAGCGCGCTGACCAGCGCGTCGGCTTCCTCGACCGTGTTGTAAAGGCCGAAGGATGCCCGGCAGGACGCGGTGATCCCGAGGTGCTCCATCAACGGCATGGCGCAGTGGGTGCCGGCACGGACGGCGATGCCGCGCTTGTCGAGGATGGTGGAGATGTCGTGCGCATGGGCCGCCCCTTCCAGCGTGAAGGAGAAGATGGCCCCCTTCCCCGCCGAGTTCCCCTGCACGTTCAGCCAGTTGAGGCCCGCCAGCCGATCACGGGCATAGTCGCGCAGGGTGCGCTCATGCGTGGCGACATTGGCCATGCCGAGGCCCATCAGGTACTCAAGCGCTACGCCCAGCCCGATCTGGGGCACGATACCGGGGGTGCCGGCCTCGAACTTCATCGGCGGGTCGTTCCAGGTGACGGTGTCGCGGGTGACCTCGCGGATCATGTCGCCTCCGCCAAGGAAGGGGCGCATCTCGGCCTGGCGCTCGCGGCGGATGTAGATGCCGCCCGAGCCTGAGGGGCCGTAAAGCTTGTGGCCGGTGATGGCATAGAAGTCGCAGCCAAGCGCCTGGACATCGACCGGCATGTGCACTGCCGCCTGGGAGCCGTCGACGAGGACCGGCACGCCCTTTTCCCGCGCGCCGCGGCAGATCGCGGCCACGTCGACCACGGTGCCAAGGACGTTCGACATGTGGGTCACGGCGACGAGCTTCGTCCGGGGCCCGATCGCGTCGATCACCGCCTGGGGGTCGAGGTCGCCGTTCGCGTCGATCTCCACCCATTTCAGCACCACGCCCTGCCGTTCGCGCAGGAAGTGCCAGGGGACGATGTTGGCGTGATGCTCCATCACCGACAGCACGATCTCGTCCCCCGGCTGAAGGCGCGGGGCGGCCCAGGCATAGGAGACGAGGTTGATCGCCTCGGTCGTGCCGGTGGTGAAGACGATCTCTTCCTCGGACCCGGCGTTCAGGAAGCGGGCGAGGATGCCGCGGGTGGATTCGTACTTCTCGGTCGCGAGGTTCGACAGGTAGTGGAGGCCGCGGTGGACGTTGGCGTACTCGCCCTCGTAGGCGCGGGTCATCGCGTCGATCACCACGCGGGGCTTCTGCGCCGAGGCGCCGTTGTCGAGGTAGACGAGCGGCTTGCCGTTCACCTGCCGCGACAGGATCGGGAAGTCGGCGCGGATCTTCTGGACGTCATACATTGGCTATCAGGGCCTCCGGCCCGAAGAGAAGGATCATCACCATCGCCAGCAGGAAGCCTGCGGCAAGGGCGGTCAGCAGCATGACCAGGAAGACCATGCCGCGCGCGGTGAAGCCGTGCAGCTCGGCGATGAAGACGGTCATGAGCCAGAGGTAGATCCCGAAGCTGACCAGCCCGACGAGGCCTGCGACATCGGGCGAGATGGGCATGAGCACGAATTGCAGCAGCTGGAAGCCCAGCATGATCAGCTGCAGCCAGACGACGACCAGAAGCGCGTCGGCAAAGCTGCCCCGCCCACCGAAAGCGCGGCCCACCCGGTGCATGAGGAACACGGTCGCGGCCAGGAAGAGCCACTGGAACACTGCCGCCTGAATCGGGCTGCCGAGCATCAGCGCGCTGAACGGGTCCAGGCCTTCGGGGTTTCCGACATGCAGGCTTGCCAGAAGCGCCGAAAGGACGGCCACCAGCAGGAGGCCAGCGCTTCGGGCGCCCAGCGGCACGCCTTCGGCCAGAAGCGCCCGCGCGGCCCGCTGCGGGTCCTTAAGGGTCATCCGAGCCAGCTCGGCCATGCGCGCGCCAAGAGTCATCCGCGTTCCGCCTCGTGCAGGAGCGTGGCCCAAAGCCACAGGAAAGCCAGGCCGCCGATCCAGGTCACCGCCGACAGGGCCGGACCGGGGCCGATCATCCCGGCGACCAGCCCCTGCAGCAAAAGAAGCGGGCCGATCGCCGCCAGCGCCCAGAAAAGCGCGATGCGGGCCGAATACCAGCTTCCCTGCCCGCCGAATGCCCGTCCCAGAAGCCGGGAGAGCGCCGCGACCGCATAGGCGACCGGGATCAGGATCAGGACCCCGTAGGCCGTCGCAAGGATCCGGGGCAGCGCCGAAGGCTCACCCGCAAGGAAGGCGGCCCGGGCGGCAATGGGCCATTGGCCGACGAAGGCGAGGATCAGGAAGACCAGAAGCAGGCTGAATGCAAAGGGTTCGGATCGGCCGCGGGCGAGGTGCCGACGCAGCACCTCGCGCGGGCGGCGCCATGTGGCCACCATGTCCGTCGAGACGGTCATCCCCGGCCCCTCATCCTTTCGTGCCGTGGCGGGCCAGCCAGCGTTCCAGCCGGCCGATGATATCCTCGGCGATCGTCTCGTCCGCGATCTCCTGGATCGCCTCGGCCAGGAAGGCGAGCACCAGCAGCGCCTGCGCCGTCCGCCGCGGCACGCCGCGCGACTGCAGGTAGAAGAGCGCCGTCTCGTCGATGGCCCCCGAAGTGGAGCCGTGGCTGCACTTCACGTCGTCGGCGTAGATTTCCAGCTCGGGCTTGGCGAGGAACTGGCTGTCCTCGTCCAAGAGGAGCGACTGGCTGATCTGGTAACCGTCTGTCTTCTGCGCGCCGGGTTTCACCAGGATCTTGCCCTGGAAAACGCCGGTCGCGCCGTTCATCAGGACCTTCTTGAACACCTGGCGGCTTTCGCAGGCCTCGGCCGCATGGGTGATGAAGACGGTGTCGTCGTGGTGGAAGTCGCCGTCCCCGACCGTGGCGCCTGCAAGGTGGGCGCGGCCCTCGGCCCCGGCCAGTTCCACCACCGCCTCGTTGCGGGTCAGGCGGCCGTTGGCGGTCAGCGTGAAGGACCGCATCTCGGACCGGCTGCCGAGGCGGGCGAAGATATGCGTCACCGCGCGGCGCTGGTGATCGCGGCCCTGGATGCGGACATGGTGGAACTGCGCGCCGTCGGCCACGTCCACCTCCATCACCTTGGAGAAGCGCGCGGCGGCCGGGCCATTTTCCAGAAGCGTCAGCTCGGCGCCGGCCTCCAGCTTGATGCAGTGATGCAGGATCGCATCCGACGTGTCGGAGTCATGGACGTAGACCAGCGAGACCGGCTTGGCCGCCTTGCCCGTGACGTGGATCAGCACGCCGTCGGTCGCGAAGGCCGAGTTCAGGGCCGCGAAGGGGCGCGCAACCGGCGACTGACCCCGGGCCTCCAGGACGCCATAGGTGCCTTGCGCCCAATGGATGTCCTTGTTCCCCGCCTCGGCCAGCCGTTCGACGGTGACGCCGGACAGGCTCAGGTCGTCCGAGGAAGCAGGATCGAAGACCCCGTCGACGAAGACGATCTTGAGCCGGTCCATGCCATCGAAGGGGGCGGCCTCGTCCCCCGGTTCGAAACGGACAGCCACCGGCGCCTCGGGCGCATTCAGGCTGGCCGGATCGGTGTAGCGCCAGTATTCGTCGCGCCGGGCGGGCAGGCCCATGGCGCGCAGCCGGGCCAGCGCGTCGGTGCGGGCCGTGGCAAGCCACCCCTTGCCCGCCGGCAGGTCCAGCGCGGCCAGCCGGGCGGCCAGCGTGTCTTCCTTTGCCTTGGGCAGTGCCATCAGCCCACCTCGTTCAGGATGTCGGCATAGCCGTTCTGTTCGACTTCCAGCGCCAGCTCCGGCCCGCCGGTCTTGATGATCCGGCCCGCGGCCATGATGTGCACGACGTCCGGCTTGATGTGGTCGAGAAGCCGCTGGTAGTGGGTGATGACCAGGAAGGACCGCCCCTCGCTGCGAAGCGCGTTCACGCCATCCGAGACAAGCTTCATCGCGTCGACGTCGAGGCCGGAATCGGTCTCGTCCAGGATGCACATGCGGGGTTCCAGCATGGCCATCTGCAGGATTTCGTTGCGCTTTTTCTCGCCGCCGGAGAAACCGACATTGACCGGGCGCTTCAGCATATCGGCGTCGATCTTCAGGGTCTTGGCCTTTTCGCGGACAACCTTCAGGAAGTCGCCTGCGGACAGTTCTTCCTCGCCGCGCGCCTTGCGCTGCGCGTTAACGGCGGTGCGCAGGAAGGTCATGTTGCCGACGCCGGGGATTTCGACCGGGTACTGGAAGGCCAGGAAAAGACCCGCCGCGGCGCGTTCCTCGGGTTCCATCTCCAGAAGCTCCTGCCCGTCCAGAGTGGCGGAGCCTTCCGTCACCTCATAGCCGTCGCGGCCGGAGAGCACATAGGACAGGGTCGACTTGCCCGACCCGTTCGGACCCATGATGGCATGGACCTCGCCCGGGCCGATCTTCAGGTCGACCCCACGGAGGATCACCTTGTCCTCGTCCTCAAGTTTTACGTGCAGGTTGTTGATTTCCAGCATTTTTATGTCCTTCTGCGTCAGCGCGGATCGGTGAACCAGCCGATGGCCTGGGTGGCCATGTCGGGCGGGATCGCGCCGGGGGTGACGGTGAAGCGGGCCATGCGGCCCACCATTTCTTCCTTGCGGGCCAGGCGCTCGACCCCGTGGTAGTAGCGCCGCCTGAGGTAGTCATCGAAAAGCACCGTGACGGGCTTCGTCGCGCGAAGGAGCACGGCAACCAGGCAGGAGGCGCGGAACCGCCCGTCGATCAGCACCAGGTCGGGCTCGACGAAATCCGGCCGGTCCCAGACCGACAGGGCATAGCCGTGGAACTTGCGGAACTCGCGCGGCTTCATCGGGACGCCCCAAGGGCCGGTCGGGCCGACATCGGCCCAGTGGACATGCGCCTTGTCCGACAAAGAGGCGACGTGGTTGGCCATGCGTTCGGCCCAGTCCTTGTCGCTTTCCACGCTGAACACCGTCTTGCCAAGCTCTGCTGCAAGCACCGTCGAGCCGCCGCTGCCGTATTCAAGGATCGTCCCGGCCGCCTCGTAGTGGCGCACGAGGAACCGGCGCTCTTTCGGGGCGAAGGTCAGCGTGAAGCTGAGCTCCTCGGTCTCCTGTTCCATCTCTGCGTCCATGCCGCGCATGACCCTTGTTGACGGCGCCAGAACCCCTTCGTTCCGGAGCTCCCCTGTTTTCATGGCAATCTCGTCCAAGGCCGCCCGGACCAGACTGTCGACGCGGGCCTTGGCATCGGCCACGCCCGGCAATGCCATGAGCCGGTCGATTTCCCGCGTGACGGCCGCTTCCCAGTGAAGGATCGTCCGGTCCTCGGCCTCGTTGCGGTCGAAACGGTCGAAATAGGCGGGCGTGTGGCGCAGGTTCGGGCGGCGCGGGCCGGTCGAGACCATCCCCCTGCCCCGTGACGCCTTCAGGCGGAAGTGGTCCGGCGTGCGGACCGAGTAATGGTTGATCTGCGCCAGGTCCCAGCCGAATTCGCGCCGCGAGGAAAGGTTCGTGCGGCCCGTGTAGGGCTGCCGGGCAAGCCAGGGCGCGGTGCGCGGGTTCCGGGGGTCCAAGGGCTTGCCATTGCCGGCAAGGCAGTCGTCGGGTGTGACCTCCGCCCCTTCGACCAGACGCGGCAGGCCTGTGGAATTGGCCGAGAAGCCGGCGAACCTGCGGCCCGCGCGGAACAGGGGTTTTGTCTCCAGGTTGGCAACAAAGCCCAGCTTGGACGCGCCGACGAAATCCTCGGACAGATGGCGGCCAGAAAAGCTGTCGTTGCCGTTCGATCCGAAGAGCCGCCAGTTGAGCATCAGCCCATCCGCCTGGCCCAGACGCGCCACGAGGGCCTGGACGGTCCGGTCGCCGACGTGGACGTTGAGGAATTCATCGGCATCGAGCCAGAGATACCAGGTGTCGGGGCGATATCCGACCTCGGCTTCAAAGGCCTGCACGGCGGCTTCCTGCGGGGCTACGCCATGGCCGGGCGCGGTGCGCAGGAAAGTGATCTCTCCTGCCCTGGCCAGGGCCTCCAGCAGGTCATCCGAGCCGTCCGTTGATCCGTTGGAGACAATGACCACGCTGTCCACGCCGATCACGCGGTGGTAGGCCAGCCATTCCAGCACGAAGGGCCCCTCGTTGCGCATGGCCGAGACCAGAACGACCTCGGGCCGTTCCGCGTCCGGTTCCGCATGTGCAAGCGCCTGGGCCATGAAGGGTTCAGCCGACCGAGCCTTCCAGGCTGATCGCGACCAGGCTTTGCGCCTCCATCGCGAATTCCATCGGCAGGGCCTGCAGGACCTCCTTGCAGAAGCCGTTCACCACAAGGGCGACGGCCTCTTCCTCGTCCATCCCGCGCGAGCGGCAGTAGAAGAGCTGGTCGTCGTCCACCTTCGAGGTGGTCGCCTCATGTTCGACGCGCGAGGAATTGTTGCGCACTTCGATGTAGGGCACCGTGTGCGCCCCGCATTTGTCGCCGATCAGGAGACTGTCGCACTGGGTGTAGTTGCGGCTGTCCTTGGCCTTGGGGTGCATGGAAACCAGCCCCCGATAGGTGTTCTGCGCCCGGCCTGCGCTGATCCCCTTCGACACGATCCGCGACTTCGTCCGCTTGCCGAGGTGGACCATCTTCGTCCCCGTATCGGCCTGCTGGGCGTTGTTGGCGATGGCGATGGAGTAGAACTCGCCCTGAGAGTCATCGCCGCGCAGGATGCAAGAGGGGTACTTCCAGGTGATCGCGGACCCGGTTTCCACCTGCGTCCACATCACCTTGGCCCGGTCGCCCCGGCAATCGGCGCGCTTCGTCACGAAGTTGTAGATCCCGCCCAGCCCGTTCTCGTCGCCCGGATACCAGTTCTGGACGGTGGAGTATTTCACCTCGGCGTCCTTCAGGATCACGATTTCCACGACGGCGGCGTGCAGCTGGTTGGTGTCGCGCTTGGGCGCGGTGCAGCCTTCAAGGTAGCTGACGTAAGAGCCTTCGTCGGCGACGATCAGGGTGCGTTCGAACTGGCCGGTGTTTTCGGCGTTGATGCGGAAGTAGGTCGACAGCTCCATCGGGCATTTCACGCCCTTGGGGATGTAGACGAAGGAGCCGTCGGAGAAGACGGCGCTGTTCAGCGTCGCGAAGAAGTTGTCCGTGGGAGGGACGACGGAGCCCAGGTACTGCTTCACCAGCTCCGGGTGTTCCCGTACGGCCTCGGAGATCGAGCAGAAGATCACCCCCGCCTTTGCAAGTTCGGCCTTGAAGGTCGTGCCCACCGAGACGCTGTCGAACACGGCGTCCACCGCCACCTTGCGGGGCTCCGCTTCACCTTCAACTCCGGCCAGAAGCATCTGTTCCTTCAGCGGAATCCCAAGTTTCGCGTAAGTAGCCAGAAGCTTCGGATCGACCTCGTCCAGGGACTTCGGCTTCTGCGCCATGCTCTTCGGCTTGGCGTAGTAATACTGGTCCTGGTAGTCGATTTCCGGGTAGTTCAGCATCGCCCAGCGGGGCTCTTCCATCTTCTGCCAGCGGCGGAAGGCGTCGAGCCGCCAGTCGAGGAGCCATGCAGGCTCGCCGTTCTTCTGGCTGATGAGGCGCACGATGTCCTCGTTCAGGCCCTTCGGCGCATATTCCGTCTCGATCTCGGTTTCCCAGCCGTACTTGTACTTGCCGGCCATCGCCTGGACGGTCTCGATCGTCTCGCGGTCCACGCCTTCGCGCACCTCGGTTCCGTCGACAGTTTCCAAGACGTTCATCGGTTTTCCTTTCAGGCAGCCCGCGCGCGGGCCTTGGCATAGGCGGCGGCCCACACCCGGGCGAACCGCAGCACGTCGTCTTTCGTCACCCCCGGGCCGATGGAGACCCGGATCGCCTGCCCGGCAAGGGCTTCCGAAAAGCCCATCGCGGTCAGGACACGGCTGGCCCGCACCTTGCCCGAGGAACAGGCCGAGCCCGCCGAGACGGCGAAACCGGCCAGGTCCATCGCCATGACCTGAGTCTCCCCTTTCCAGCCGGGGGCAATCAGGCAGAGCGTGTTCGGCAGTCTAGGCAAACCATTCCCGACGGAAATAGTTTCTTTTGCCGCAGCCGACAACTCCGATTCTAGAATATTTCTAAGTTCGGCCACTTCGTCCCAGACGCCGTTGGCCAGATCCCGCGCGGCGGCCTCGGCGGCGGCGGCGAAACCGGCTATGCCGATCAGGTTCTCGGTGCCCGCCCTACGGCCCATTTCCTGCCCCCCGCCCTTCAGTTGCGGCGGAATGTCGATGCCCTGCCGGACGACCAGCGCGCCGATCCCCTTGGGACCGCCAAGCTTGTGCGCGCTGACAAGGCCCATGTCGCAGCCAAGCCAGTTGAATGCAATCGGGACCTTGCCGAAGGCCTGCGTCAGGTCGCTGACCGCCAGGCCCTGCGGCAGGTCCTGCAGGATGCCGGTCTCGGAATTCGCCAGCTGCAGCGCCGTCCGGGAGGGATCGCTGACCGCCACCCTGCCCTGTCCGTCAACGGGCAAAGTCGCATCGCACCAGGCGGCGACCGCGTCGTGCTCGACGGCTGCGCAGACCAGCCCGCGCCCCGCACAGGCCAGGGAGGCCGCCTCGGTCGCGCCCGAAGTGAAGACGATATCCGCCCCGTCGGCCCCCAGCGCGGCAGCAATCTTCGCCCGCGACTTCTCCATCAGCGCCTTGGCCGCGCGGCCCTCGGCATGGACCGAGGAGGGGTTGCCCACCACCTCCATCGCCGCGACCATCGCCGCCTTCGCCTCGGGGCGGAGGGGCGCGGTCGCGTTCCAGTCGAGGTAGGTCCGGTTCATTCCTCATCCACCACGCGGAAAAGCGAGGGGACGGCGGGGCAAGGGGTCAGATCGTTCTTCACCACGTCCGAAAGCCGCACCTGGTGCAGGAAGACGTAGACGTTGGCCGAAAGGCTTTCCCAGAGGCGATTGGTCAGCGACTGGGCGCGGGACCCGGACAGCCCGCCCGAAGCCCCTGCCCCGGTGTGCATCGCGTCCACCGTTTCCT
Source organism: Tabrizicola sp. (assembly GCF_041913445.1). Classification (GTDB taxonomy): domain Bacteria; phylum Pseudomonadota; class Alphaproteobacteria; order Rhodobacterales; family Rhodobacteraceae; genus Tabrizicola. Next base: position 33,965 of record NZ_JAYSFG010000009.1, on the reverse strand, counting down.
CCACGGCCTCCATCACTTCACTGATGCGGATGTCGTTCGGGCTGCGCGCAAGCTTGTAGCCGCCGCCAGGGCCCCGCACTGCCTCGACAAGGCCCGCGCGGCGAAGCTTGACGAAAAGCTGTTCAAGGTAGGGAAGGCTGATGTCCTGCCGCTTGGAAATGGCCGCCAACGACACGAGGTCATCGCTTTTCGCCAGCGCCAGATCGGCCAGCGCCACCATCGCATAGCGTCCCTTGGTCGACAGCTTCATCCCGCCTCCTATCCCCACGGGGGAATCGCAATCACATTGACGCCGCGCGCGGGCGGCATTACCTCAGTCAAGCCCCGAAAGGGCGGGTCATGCCCGCTTTAGAACGGTTCTAGTTTGTCCGAGCGAAAGCGTCAAGAAATCGCTCCCGCATGAGAAGAGTGCAATGCCCGAAGTCATCTTCGCCGGCCCCGATGGACGCCTTGAAGGCCGCTATCATCCGCAAAAGGACCGCGACGCGCCGATTGCGATCGTCCTGCATCCGCATCCCGCTTACGGCGGGACGATGAACAACAAGGTTGTCTACAACCTTCACTACGCCTTCTACAACCTGGGCTTCACGGTCCTGCGCTTCAACTTCCGGGGCGTCGGTCGCAGCCAGGGCGAGTATGACCAGGGCATTGGCGAGCTGTCGGATGCCGCCAGCGCCCTGGACTACCTGCAGGCGATGAACCAGAACTCCAAGCAGTGCTGGGTCGCGGGCTTCAGCTTCGGCGCCTGGATCGGGATGCAGCTTCTGATGCGGCGGCCGGAAATCACCGGCTTCGTCTCGGTGGCGCCGCCCGCGAATCTGTACGACTTCTCGTTCCTCGCCCCCTGCCCGTCCTCGGGCCTGATCATCAACGGCACCGCCGACAAGGTCGCCCCGCCGAAGGACACCAAGACGCTGGTCTCCAAGCTGCATGAGCAGAAAGGGATCACCATCACCCATTCCGAGATCGAGGGTGCGGATCACTTCTTCAAGGATGAAGAGGCGCACATGAAGCCGATGATCCAGACGGTCAGCGACTACGTCCGCCGGAGGATGACGGAGGCGACCCGCTGATGGCCACGCTGCAGGAAATGGCCGACCAGTTGGCCGATGACGTCCTGGCCGCCGAGGCCGAGCTTGGCGACGACCGCTTCTACGAGAAGGTGGCCAAGGTTCTGATGGCCGCCTCGCCCACGTTCCAGGAGGCCTACATGACCTCGATCCGCGTGCGGCTTGCCGAACGCCGGGGGCGCGAGTTCCTGCAGCAGGCCCTGGCCGCCAAGCGCGGCGAGGTCGAGGAAGAACCGGTGGCCCCGGTCGACTTCGGCGGCATGGGCCATTGACGGACCGGCTGGAACGCCAGTTCGCCTTCCTGAACGAGGCTGACCGGCTGAAGCACGTCATGCGCGCGACGACCACCGTCGATGGCACTCGGCCGGAGAATTCGGGGGAACATTCCTGGCACCTCGCTTTGTATGCGCTGGTGCTGGCCGATCAGGCCGGGCCGGGGGTGGACATCAACCGGGTGATCCGGATGCTTCTGATCCACGACCTGGTCGAAATCGACGTCGGCGACGTGCCGATCCATTCGCAGAACGGCCAGGCGCATGGTTCTGTGGAGACGCAGGCTGCCGAGGCCAGGGCGGCGGACCGGATTTTCGGATTGCTTCCCAATGACCTCCGGGACGATCTTCGTGTGCTGTGGGAGGAGTTCGAAGCCGCTGAAACCCCTGACGCCCGCTTTGCCAAGAGCCTGGACCGCGTGCAGCCGGTGATGGCCAACCTGATGTCCGGTGGCGGGACCTGGACCACCTACAACGTGACCTTCGACCAACTGGAGGCCCGGGTGGGTTCCAAGATCGCCAAGGGCGCTCCTGCGCTTTGGGAGTGGGTCAAAGCCAAGGCCCGGCCCTGGTTCGGGTAGACTCCTCGTTCGACTTGGTCAGGGCGCCCCGGCGAGGAGTGACGCTTTCATCGACAAGCCGCCCCACAGGCTCTGCGGCATTTCGGTATACAATCGCATACCGGCCCTTCCCAGGCACCCGCTTTTCCGCTATGAGGCCGCCAGAGAATCCACAGGAGGCCGAGAATGTCGAAGATCAAGGTAGCCAACCCCGTCGTCGAGCTCGACGGCGACGAGATGACCCGGATCATCTGGGATTTCATCAAGAAGAAGCTGATCCTGCCCTATCTCGACATCGACCTGAAATACTACGACCTCGGGATCGAGGAGCGGGACCGCACCGACGACCAGATCACCATCGACGCGGCCAACGCCATCAAGCAGTACGGCGTCGGCGTCAAATGCGCGACGATCACCCCCGACGAGCAGCGGGTCGAGGAATTCGGCCTGAAGCAGATGTGGAAGTCCCCCAACGGCACGATCCGCAACATCCTCGGCGGCGTGATCTTCCGTGAGCCGATCATCTGCAAGAACGTGCCCCGCCTGGTGCCGCATTGGACCCGGCCCATCGTCGTCGGCCGCCACGCCTTTGGCGACCAGTACCGCGCGACGGATTTCAAGTTCCCGGGCAAGGGCAAGCTCACCATGAAGTTCGTCGGCGACGACGGCACGGTGATCGAGAAGGACGTCTACTCGGCCCCGTCGGCGGGCGTCTACATGGGGATGTACAACCTCGACGACTCGATCACCGACTTCGCCCGGGCGTCCCTGAACTATGGCCTGGTGCGGAACGTTCCGGTCTATCTGTCCACGAAGAACACCATCCTCAAGACCTATGACGGCCGCTTCAAGGACATCTTCCAGAAGGTCTTCGACGAGGAATTCGCCGAGGAATTCAAGAAGCGTGGCCTGACTTACGAACACCGACTGATCGACGACATGGTCGCCTCGGCGCTGAAATGGTCGGGCGGCTATGTCTGGGCCTGCAAGAACTACGACGGCGACGTGCAGTCCGACATCGTGGCGCAGGGCTTCGGCTCGCTGGGCCTGATGACCTCGGTCCTGATGACGCCAGATGGCAAGATCGTCGAAGCCGAAGCCGCGCACGGCACGGTGACCCGCCACTACCGCGAGCACCAGAAGGGCAAGCAGACCTCGACCAACTCCATCGCGTCGATCTACGCCTGGACCGGGGGCCTGAAGCACCGCGCGACGCTGGACAACAACGAAGCGCTGATGCGCTTTGCCACGACGTTGGAACAGGTGACGGTCCAGACGGTCGAGGATGGCTGGATGACCAAGGACCTAGCGCTCTTGGTGGGTCCGGACCAGAAGTGGCTGACCACCATGGGCTACCTGGAAAAGGTGGACGAATACCTGAACAAGGCGCTGAAGGGGTAAACGGTGCCACTGGCGTAGGGTGCGCTACAGCACACCATCCGGGGCCGGAGGGGAAACCTCCGGCCCTTTCCGTTACGCCCGATACTCCACCTGCACGAACCCGTTTCCCCAGGACCGCGCAGACACCAGTGTCAGGTCCACATCGCCCGCCCCGTGGCCCCAGAGCGGACGGCCCTGCCCCAGCAGCACCGGGATCAGCGTCACGATCACCCGCCGGACAAGCCCTTCGGCCAGGAAGCTCCGGATCGTCTGGCCGCCGTCGAGGTAGATGCGGCTCACGCCCTCGGCCGCCAGCTCTTCCAGCACTTCGCGAGGCGGTTTGCTGGTAACCCTGACCTGGTCCTTCAGCGCCTCGGGCACCGTCACGCGCTCCGGCGTCCGGCTCAGGACGACCACCGGGGTCTTGTAGGGCCATTCCGGGAAAGTCAGCACTTTCTCGAAACTTTCCCGCCCCATAACCATCGCGCCGATCCCATCCAGGAAGGCCGCATAGCCGAAATCGTCGCCCTCCGGCACCGGACGGCTGGTGAGCCAATGGATGTCCCCGTCGGGGCGTGCGATGAAACCGTCGAGACTGGTGGCAATGAACACTTCGGCCGATGGCAATTGCCCGGTCATGGTCGTCCTCCAATGGTGCGTTGCGAAAGACGGGCGGTCTAGCCGTGCAGCGCCAAGGCGTCAAGAACTTTACGGGAACGTAGTGCAGCCTTAGGACAGAATCATTGACTTTATTTGGGTCAGATTGTATGACCCATTTATTCGCAGGAGCCGCCGATGCCGGACCGTCCCGACCAGCTTTCCGAAAGCCCGCGCCACAGTGCGGTGGACGACGTGCAGGGGATCGCCTTCGGGGTGACGATGGCGGGCCTTGGAATGCATATCCTGACCCATATGGGCTTTGTCACGGGACAGACCACGGGGCTTGCCGTCCTGATCGCCCATTTCACCGGCCTGCCCTTCCCCGCCGTCTACTTCGCCGTCACCCTGCCCTTCCTGGGCCTCGCCTGGAAGCGCTTGGGGCCGCGGTTTGCCCTTCGGACCCTTGTCACCACCGCCGCGCTCTCCGCCCTGGTGGCGGTTCTGCCGAACTGGCTAGAGCTTGGCCGGATCGAGCCCGCCGTGGCCGCCGTCCTCTTCGGCCTTCTCTTCGGCATCGCGGCGCTGGCGGCGATCCGCCACGGCGGCAGCTTCGGGGGCCTCTCCGTCCTCTGGATCGAGCTCCAGGACCGGACCGGCTTTCCCGCGGGCCACGCACAGCTTCTGTCGGACATGGTGATCTTCGGTCTTGCGGCCCTTGTTATGCCCTTCGACACGCTGGCCTACAGCTTCCTTGGCGCGGCGGTCTTTTCGCTCTTTCTCGCCGTGAACCACCGCCGCGACCGTTACATTGCGGCCTGAGCGGGCGGGTCAAAGGTTAAGATTTCCCGAACGAAGATCGACAACCCATTGATATCTTTATGGTCCCATGGTTTGTCCACCGTGGACAGATTTGCCCCTCTGGCCAGCCGACGGAAAACCCTGTAAGGCCCCGCCAACCCTATAGGACGGACCCCATGGAACTGCGCAACATCGCGATCATCGCCCACGTCGACCACGGCAAGACCACGCTGGTGGACGAGCTTCTGAAGCAGTCGGGGGCCTTCCGCGACAACCAGGCGGTTTCCGAACGCGCCATGGATTCCAACGACATCGAACGCGAACGCGGGATCACCATCCTGGCCAAGTGCACCTCGGTGGAATGGAACGGCACCCGGATCAACATCGTCGACACCCCCGGCCACGCCGACTTCGGCGGCGAGGTGGAGCGGATCCTGTCGATGGTGGACGGGGTCTGCCTTCTGGTCGACGCCGCCGAAGGCCCGATGCCGCAGACGAAATTCGTGCTGACCAAAGCGCTGGCACTCGGCCTGCGGCCCATCGTGGTGCTGAACAAGGTCGACAAGCCCGACGCCGAACCCGACCGCGCGCTGAACGAGGTGTTCGACCTTTTCGCCAACCTCGGCGCGACGGATGAGCAGCTGGACTTCCCCCATGTCTACGCCTCGGGCCGCGCGGGCTGGGCGGACATGGAGCTTGACGGACCGCGCAAGGACCTGTCGGCCCTCTTCGACCTGATCGTCCGCCACGTCCCCGCCCCGAAGGTCCTGGCCCGTGTCGATGAGCCGTTCTCGATGCTGGCCACCACCCTCTCCGCCGACCCCTACCTCGGCCGAATCCTGACAGGCCGCGTCGAATCCGGCCGCATCGGGACCGGCACGACGCTGAAAGCCCTGTCGCGCGATGGCGAGCGGCTGGAGCAGTTCCGGGTGACCAAGATCCTCGCCTTCCGTGGCCTGTCGCAGACCCCGATCGACGAGGCCGTCGCCGGGGACATCGTGACGCTGGCCGGCATGACCAAGGCCACCGTCGCAGACACCCTCTGCGCGCTTGACGTGGACACGGCGCTGCCGTCGCAGCCCATCGACCCGCCGACCATCACCGTGACCTTCGGCATCAACGACTCGCCTCTGGCGGGCCGCGACGGCAACAAGGTCCAATCCCGCGTCATCCGCGACCGCCTGATGAAAGAGGCCGAGGTCAACGTGGCGATCAAGGTCGCCGACACCCCCGGCGGCGAGGCCTTCGAGGTCTCGGGCCGCGGCGAACTCCAGATGGGCGTGCTGATCGAGAACATGCGCCGCGAAGGGTTCGAGCTGTCGATCTCGCGCCCCCGCGTCATCATGAAGGACATCGATGGCGTGCGGCATGAGCCGATCGAAGAGGTCATCGTCGACGTGGACGACGAATACTCGGGCGCGGTCATCGACAAGCTGACCGGGGAACGCAAGGGCGACCTCGTGGAGATGAAGCCCGCGGGCGTCGGCAAGACCCGGATCATCGCGCATGTGCCGTCGCGCGGCCTCATCGGCTACCAGGGCCAGTTCCTGACCGACACGCGCGGAACGGGTGTGCTGAACCGCATCTTCCACGGCCACGCGCCGCACAAGGGCCCGATCCAGGGCCGGCGGCAGGGCGTGCTGATCTCGACCGAGGCCGGGGTGTCGGTGGCCTATGCCCTGTGGAACCTGGAAGAGCGCGGCCGCATGTTCATCGGCCCGCAGGAGCAGGTCTATACCGGGATGATCATCGGCGAGCACTCCCGCGACAACGACCTGGAAGTGAACCCGCTGAAGGGCAAGAAACTGACCAACGTCCGCGCGAGCGGAACGGACGAAGCGGTCCGTCTGACCCCGCACATCAAGATGTCGCTGGAAGAGGCGATCGCCTATATCGACGACGACGAGCTGGTGGAGGTCACGCCGAAGATCATCCGCCTGCGGAAGCGCGAGCTGGACCCGAACGAGCGGAAGCGGGCGTCGCGGAAGGAGTGACGTCAGAAATCTGTCACAAACCCGTGGCACGCTGCGGGCGATGTCAGAGACGACCGTCGAGCTTGCCAATGTGCACTCCACCGCCAAGCGGATGGTGCTGGGCGTAATTGGCCTCGGCGTCGCTGTCTTCCCGATCTGGGACCTCTGGCCGGGATTTGCCTCCCTCTCCCTGGTGTCGCCGGTGTTCTGGATCATCGGGTTGGGGGCTGCCGGCATAGGCATGGCTTTGCTTGCCGCGGCGATCTTCGGGCCTTCGGTCGTGCTCCGCATCGGGCCGGAGGGTATCGTGCTTCATCATGAGAGTCCTCTGCGCCGCAGCGCCAACCGGCTTCCACCAGAGGCTCTGGGTCCGATCCGGGTCGAGCGGCATGAGTGGAGCGAGGGGCCGGCCACCTGGCGCGTGACGGTGGGGCTCAAGGGCTCGAAGCCCTTGGTATCCGAGGATTTTCGCGATCCCGCCGGAGCCGAGCAATTGGCGGCCCGCCTGGCATCGGCCTTGGGCCGGTCGGTGTAGCAGTCAGGCCGCGGCAGCCAGCCTGCAGGGCAGGAAATCCTCGACCATCGCAGTCTCGCCGTCGAAGGTGCAGAAGCTGGCGGGCGGGACTTCCTCCCAGCCGTGCTCCTCGGCTTCCAGGGGTTCGGAGACCACCGCCCTGCCCTGCCGGCTGTCGGACCAGCGGTGATAGAGCGATGGCGCCGCGTCGTCGGTGGCGTAGCGCACGGCATAGAGGCGCTGGCCGTCCGACAAGGCCGCCGTCATCCGCAGATGCGGGGCCGTGCCCTTCTGGCGGGCGAGGCGGATGAACCTTGCCGCCGCCCGCTCCAGGGCACCACGGGGGTCGGCATCCAGCCCCTCGGCCAAGGCCACCAGGAAAAGCGCCTCGCTGTCGGTCGCGCCTTTGCGGTGCGGATAAAGATGCTCTGGGATCATCATGTCCGCATCGCGGCGGAAGGCGTCATAGCCGCCGACCTGGCCGTTGTGCATGAAGCTCCACTTGCCATGCGTGAAGGGATGGCAGTTGTTGCGGCTGGTGGCAGTGCCAGTCGAGGCGCGGACATGGGCGAGGAACAGGTGCGACTGGACCTGCGCTGTCAGGCTTTTCAGGTTCGGGTCCGACCAGGCCGGCAGGACGTCGCGGAAAAGGCCGGGTTCAGGCTTCGCGCCGTACCAGGCGATGCCAAAGCCATCGGCGTTGATCGCCGTGTGGCATTGGGTGGCGCAGTGCGACTGGTGGATCAGCGAGTGACCGGGGCGGCTCACGATCTCCTCCAGGAAGATCGGCGCGCCGGTGTAGGCGGCCCAGCGGCACATCAGCCTGCCCTCGTCGAATGGATCATCTGCCCGGCCCTTCTTTTTCCGCAAGTCTAGCAGAAATCGAACAGGCCGGGGAAGTCAGTGCCGACAATTTGAGGAAAACCTTACTCGATCTCCTCGACGACCATCAGGTCCCGGGTGCTGGCGCCCTTCGCAAAGGCCAAGGCGGCCTGGTAGGCGGGGGAGTTGTAGCACTCCACCGCCTTCTCCAGGCTCGGGAAGCGGGCGACGACGTTGCGCGGGCGGTCGTTGCCTTCCAGCTGGACATAGCGGCCACCGCGGGCCAGGAAGACGCCGCCGTGAGCCGCAATGGCCTCGGTCGCGCCCTTGGCGTATTTCGCGTAGGCCTCGGTGTCGGTGACGTGGACGTGGGCGATCCAGAGGGCGGTGGGCATCTCAGGCTCCAATCGCGGCTTCGGCCGCCTTGATGGCCGCATCGGCCTGGGCGATATCCGCGCCCCCGGCTTGTGCGAGGTCGGGACGGCCCCCGCCGCCCTTGCCGCCAAGGGCTTCGGCTGCGGCCTTGACCAGCGTCACGGCGGAGAGCTTCGCGGTCAGGTCCTGGGTGACGCCTGCGGCCACGGCAGGTTTCGCGCCGGTGTCGGCAATCAGCAGCACCGCACCCGAACCGAGGCGGGCCTTCATCTCGTCGATCAGCGCCGGAAGGTCCTTGCCCGAGACGCCCGAAAGCACTTGAGCAACGAACTTCACTCCGTTGATTTCCTTGGCTTCCGGGCCTGCGGCCTTGCCGCCCATCGCCACCTCGCGGCGCAATTGCGCGACCTCGTTCGCCAGCGCCTTCCGTTCCTCGAAGAGCGCGCGAATGCGGTCGGCAAGCTCGCTGGCCGGGGCCTTGATGATCGCCGCGATGTCGTTCAGCCGTGCGTCCTGCTGGCGCAAGTGGTCCAGCGCGGCCTGCCCGGTCAGTGCCTCGATCCGGCGGACGCCGGCCGAGGACGCGCTTTCTGACAGGATGACCATGGACCCGATATCTCCGGTGCGGGTGACATGGGTGCCGCCGCAGAGTTCCAGGGAGTAGGTCTTGCCGTCCGTGCCCTTGCCCGAGCCGTCCAGCGTACCCATCGAGACGACGCGGACTTCCTCGCCATATTTCTCCCCGAACAGCGCCTGCGCGCCGATGGCACGGGCGTCGTCGGGGGTCATGATCCGGGTCTCGACGGGCGAGTTCTGGCGGATGAAGGCGTTGACCTCGGCTTCGATGGTTTGCAGGTCCGGGGCGGAGATCGCCGCCGAATGGCTGAAATCGAAGCGCAACCGGTCGGCGGCGTTGAGCGAGCCCCGCTGGGCCACATGATCGCCGAGGGTCCGGCGCAGCGCCTCATGCAACAGGTGCGTCGCCGAATGGTTGGCGCGGATCGCCGAGCGGCGGCTGTGCGCGACCTCCAGCTTTGCCGGTTGTCCTTTCAGAACAGTGCCTTCCGTGACCTTTGCAATGTGGATGAAGACCCCGGCAGCCTTCTTCACATCGGTCACTTCGGCAGTGCCGGTCTGGGTGCGGATCAGGCCCGCATCGCCCACCTGGCCGCCGGATTCGGCGTAGAACGGGGTCTGGTTGACGACAATCTGGACGGTCTGGCCGGTCTGCGCATCGCCGACCGCCGCGCCGTCACGGACCAGCGCGGTGATCACGCCCTCGGCCGTCTCGGTGTCGTAGCCGAGGAATTCGGTCACGCCATGCTCTTCCGCCAGGTCGAACCAGATCTTCGCGTCCCCGGCAGCCCCGGTGCCCTGCCAGGCCGCGCGGGCCTTGGCTTTCTGTTCCGCCATCGCCGCGTCGAAGCCCTGGACGTCAACTTCACGCCCCTTCTCGCGCAGCGCGTCCTGGGTCAGGTCGAGCGGGAAGCCGTAGGTGTCGTAAAGCTTGAACGCCGCCGCGCCCGGCAGAGCCGCGCCTTCGGCAAGGCCGGACAGTTCGTCGTCCAGAAGCCGCAGGCCGCGGTCGAGGGTCTGCTTGAACTTGGTCTCCTCGGTCCGCAGCGTCTCTTCGATCAGCGACTGGGCGCGGCTGAGTTCCGGGTAGGCACCGCCCATCTGGCGGACCAGTGCCGGGACCAGGCGGTGCATCACCGGGTCCTGGGCACCCAGCATGTGGGCGTGGCGCATCGCGCGGCGCATGATGCGGCGGAGGACGTAGCCTCGGCCTTCGTTCGAGGGCATCACGCCGTCAGCGATCAGGAAGGAGGTCGACCGCAGGTGGTCGGCGATCACGCGGTGGTGGATTTTTCCCGGCCCGTCAGGGTCTTGGCTGGTGACGTTCGCGCTGGCCTCGATCAGGCTGCGCATCAGGTCGGTGTCGTAGTTGTCGTGCTTGCCCTGCAGCAGCGCCCCGATCCGTTCCAGCCCCATGCCGGTGTCGATCGACTGCATCTCCAAGGGAACCAGCCGCCCGTCGGCGAACTGTTCGTTCTGCATGAAGACGTTGTTCCAGATCTCGATGAACCGGTCGCCATCCTCTTCGGCCGACCCCGGAGGGCCGCCCCAGATCGACGGGCCGTGGTCGTAGAAGATTTCCGTGCAGGGGCCGCAAGGACCCGTCGGTCCCATGCGCCAGAAGTTGTCGTCACTGGCGATGCGGATGATCCGGTCGTCGGTCAGGCCCGAGACCTTCTTCCAGATCCCCGCGGCCTCGTCATCGGTGTGGTAGACGGTGACCAGAAGCTTGTCCTTGGCCAGGCCGAAGTCCTTGGTCAGAAGCTCCCACGCGAAGGCGATGGCCTGTTCCTTGAAATAGTCGCCGAAGGAGAAATTTCCCAGCATTTCGAAGAAGGTATGGTGCCGCGCGGTGTAGCCCACGTTGTCAAGGTCGTTGTGCTTGCCCCCGGCCCGCACGCATTTCTGGGCGGTCGTGGCGCGCTTGTAGTCCCGCGTCTCGACGCCGGTGAAGAGGTTCTTGAACTGCACCATGCCCGAGTTGGTGAACATCAGCGTCGGGTCGTTCCGCGGCACCAGGGGCGATGAGTCCACCACCCGGTGGTCGTTCCGGCGGAAGAAGTCCAGGTAGGTGGAGCGGATGTCGTTCAGCGAGGCCATGTGGGGGCGGTCCTTCGGGCGAAAACGGAAATTCGGTCCCCCATGTAGCCCCCCCCGCGGGGCCTGTCCACGGGTCAGCCTTTCGCTCAAGGAAAAAAGGCGTCTAGCGCAGGACTTCCACAGCGTCGCCGTTGCGGATCAGGCCGTCCTGCTCGATGGAACAGAGGACGCCGCGCAGGCGAAGCGTCGGGTGCGCACGGACCCAGTCAAAAGCGGCCTCGCCGTGGCGCACCTTCCACTTGGTGCAGGCGTCGTTCCAGACCTCGGAGACGCGCAGGACCGCCGTCCCGACCCCGAGCAACGTGCCGGTAGGCAGGTTCGCCTCGGTCATGTCGAGATCGCAGACGAAGGTATCGCCGGGATGGACCACGTTCTCGCGGTCTCGCCAGATAAGGTCCAGCACCCGGCGCGGCAGGATCGAGACCTGGATGCCGGGGTGGCCGCTGCCATCGGGAAGCTTGAGCCAGGGGGTAGTGCCCCAGCGTTCGCCGGGAATGCCCTGCGCCTTGGTGACCGTGATCTCGTCGACAAAGCGGCGCTGACCAAAGTCGGGACGCAGGCACAAAAGTTCGACCGCGCTGCCGGTTTTCGGTGCGGACAGCACCCCCGGCAGCGCGGCCATCAGCTCGTCATGGGTGACGTGACCGGTCACTCGTCCAGCACATCGCCGGAGTCTTCCCCAGCCATCGTGAAGTCCAAACCGTTGGCAGCGCGGATCTTGTCCTCAATCTCCAGCGCGACGGAGGGGTTCTGCTTCAGGAAGGACTTGGCGTTCTCACGCCCCTGCCCGATGCGTTCGTCCTTGAAGGAGTACCAGGCGCCCGACTTCTCCACGACGCCGGCCTTGACGCCGATGTCGATGAGCTCGCCAGTCTTCGAGATGCCTTCGCCATACATGATGTCGAATTCGATCTGCTTGAAGGGCGGCGCGACCTTGTTCTTGACGACCTTGACGCGGGTGGTGTTGCCGACGACCTCTTCCCGGTCCTTGATCGCGCCGATGCGGCGGATATCGAGGCGGACAGAGGCGTAGAACTTCAGCGCGTTGCCGCCGGTGGTCGTCTCCGGGTTGCCGAACATCACGCCGATCTTCTGGCGGATCTGGTTGATGAAGATCACCATGCAGTTCGACCGGCCGATGGAGGCGGTGAGCTTCCGCATCGCCTGGGACATGAGGCGCGCCTGGGAGCCCATCTGCATGTCGCCCATGTCGCCTTCGATTTCCGATTTCGGCACCAGGGCCGCGACGGAGTCGACCACGACCAGGCTGACCGCGCCGGAGCGGACCAGCGTATCCACAATCTCCAGCGCCTGTTCGCCGGTGTCGGGCTGCGAGATCAGAAGCTCATCCAGGTTGACGCCCAGCTTCTTGGCGTACTGCGGGTCGAGCGCGTGTTCGGCATCGACGAAGGCGCAGACGCCGCCCTTTTTCTGTTCCTCGGCAACGACGTGCAGGGTCAGCGTGGTCTTGCCCGAGCTTTCGGGCCCGTAGATCTCGATGATGCGGCCTTTGGGCAGGCCGCCGATGCCAAGCGCGATGTCGAGACCCAGCGAGCCGGTCGAGGTCGCCTCGATCTCCATCGCCGGGCTGTCGGCGCCAAGGCGCATGATCGAGCCTTTGCCGAACTGCCGTTCGATCTGCGCGAGCGCGCTTTCCAGCGCCTTCGACTTGTCCATATCCCGCTTGCCCCCGAGGTCGAGAAGGTTAGCCACCGCCATGTCGTTCTCCTTATTTCATAGCCGCATGATGGCGGCAACCACGCCCTGTGTTCCCCAAGTGTTCTTGCACTTATGCAAACAAAAAGGGAACATTTCAACTCAAATCTCGCAGTGGCAGTTTGGGCGCGGTTTGGTTAAGGGAGTATTGACGAAAGCCCGGGACAACCGGGCGCTGTGCGGGTTTTTTGGGGGAAAGGGCCGGTCATGCTGGTGTTCTGGGAGCAGAGGCTTGCGTTTCTGGCCACACCCAAGACCGGGTCCACGGCAATTGCCGCGGCGCTCGAATCGCTGGCGGCGGTGTCGATCCAGCGGCCTCCGCTTCTGAAACATACGACGGTCCATCGCTATCGGCGGTTCATCGGACCCTTCCTGGAGGCCGCGTCGAAGGATACGTTCACCGTGGTCGCCCTGATGCGCGAGCCGGTGGACTGGCTGGGGTCGTGGTACCGCTTCCGCCAGCGCGAGGAGACCGACGCGGGGAAGTCGACGAAGGGGATGAGCTTCGACGACTTCGTGCAGGCCTGGTGCGAGGACTCGCGGCCGGACTTCGCGGACGTGGGCAGCCAGGGCAAGTTCCTGCGGCCCCGGCAAGGGGTCGGGGTCGACCGGCTCTTCCGCTATGAGGAGATCGACAGCTTCGTCCATTTCCTGGAGGAGCGGCTGGACTGCGAGATCACCCTGCCCCGCCTGAACGTCTCTCCCCCCGGAGCGACCGAGCTGACCGCCGCGACCGAGGCGCGGCTGCGCGAGGTGGCGGCCGAGGATTTCGCCCTTTACGCGACGCTGATCCCTTAGGCGCGGGGTTGCCGGTCGGGTGTTCGGGGCATGACAGGCGCGTGGAAAGCGGCTACCTTTGCCGGCAAGGGGCCTTGAGACCCCAATGAGGCATGAAAGGGCGGTAAAGATGACCGACATGATGATGACGCGGCGCGGGCTTCTGCTGGGGGCGGGGGCTTTTGGGCTTGCCGCCTGCAACAACGGGATCGGGTCGAACGGGGCGAGCCAGATCGAGGCGAGGGTCGCGGCGACCGAGGAGTTCCTGTTCAGCCAGTATCCCGGGACGCGCGACCTGGCGGGCCGGGCGGCCGGTGTCCTTTACATGCCCCTGATGACCGAAGTTGGCGCCGGGTTCGGCGGGGCCTTCGGGCGCGGCGCGCTGCGGATACAGGGGGCGACGGTCGACTACTACTCGGCCGCCAAGGGCTCGTTCGGGCTGCAGATCGGGGCGCAGCAGTATGCCCATGCCCTGTTCTTCATGTCCCCCGAGGCGCTGGAATCCTTCCGTCGGTCGTCGGGCTGGGCGGCGGGGGCAGACATCCGCTATGCCTCGCCCGAGGAAGGGGCCTCGATCGGCAAGCAGACGACCGAGCTGGACGAGGTGATTGCGATGGTCTTCGGGCAGCAGGGGCTGATCGCGGGGGCCTCGCTGGCCGGGATCAAGTACACCCGGATCATTCCCTGAAATCTGTCCACGGTGGACATTTTCGGATTGTTCAATGACGTCCGCACGTTAAGCGCGGACGTTAACTTTTTGGAAAGGGTGCAGAGGTGGGGTGGAACCCCACCCTACTTCAGGCGCCGGATCAGGCTGGAGGTGTCGTTCCGGCCCCCGCCCATCAGCTGGACATCCTTGTAGAACTGGTCGACCAGGGCGGTGACGGGCAGCCGCGCTCCGATCTCGTCGGCGGTCTGAAGACAGATGCCAAGGTCCTTTCGCATCCAGTCCACGGCGAAACCGAAGTCGAACTTGTCCTGAAGCATCGTCTTGTGGCGGTTGACCATCTGCCAGGAGCCCGCTGCCCCCTGGGAGATCACCTCCACCACCTTTTCACCGTCCAATCCGGCCTTCTGGCCGAAAGCCAGCGCCTCGGACAGGCCCTGCATCAGGCCAGCGATGCAGATCTGGTTCATCATCTTGGCAAGCTGCCCTGCCCCGCTTTCGCCGATCAGGCGGCAGATGCGGGCGTAGGCGGCCATCACCGGCTCGGCCTTTGCATAATCCTCGGGCGAACCGCCGCACATGATGGAGAGCTGCCCGTTCTCGGCCCCCGCCTGCCCGCCCGAGACCGGCGCGTCGACGAAATGGAGGCCAAGCGCCGTGGCCTCGGCGGCAAGCTTCCGGGTGATCGTGGCCGAGACGGTGGTGTGGTCGATGAAGACCGCGCCCTTCCCCATGCCGGAGAACGCGCCGTCCGGGCCGGTAGCGACCTGGGCGAGATCGTCGTCGTTGCCAACGCAGGCCATCACGAATTCGGCACCCGTTGCGGCCTCGCGCGGGGTGACGGCGGCGCGGCCCTTGTGGCGGGCGACCCAGGCTTCGGCCTTGGCGGGCGTGCGGTTGTAGACGGTGACCTCGTGCCCCTTGGCGGCAAGATGCCCGGCCATCGGGAAGCCCATGACTCCCAGCCCCAGAAATGCAACTTTCGCCATGCGCGCCCCCCTGCTGTTGCCCTTGATCCAAGCTTGGACTAGGAACCGATCGCGTTCCCGCCGTCAAGGACAGCACCGATGTTGACCGCCTTCCGCTGGCTGATCCGGATCGTTTCGGGGGTGATCGCCCTGGGGGTCATCCTCGCCCTCATGGCCTATTACATCCTGTCGCGGTCGCTGGTGGACTATGACGAGGACTTCACCGTCCCCGGGATCACCGCCCCGGTCGAGATTGTGCGCAACAACGACAACGTCCCGCATATCTTCGGCAAGACCGACGAGGACGTCTATTTCGCCCTTGGCTTCGCCCACGCGCAGGATCGGCTGTGGCAGATGACGATGCTGCGGCGGACGGCGCAGGGGCGGCTTAGCGAGCTGTTCGGCCCGGCCACGGTGAAGGTCGACGAGCTGATGCGGCGCTATGACCTTTACGGACTGGCGCTGCAATCGGCCGAGGTGCAGGACGAGGCGACGACGCGGGCGCTGGAGGCCTATGCGGCCGGGGTCAATGCCTGGATCGGCGAGGTCAACAAGGGCGCACGGGGGCGCGGCGCGCCGGAATTCTTCCTGTTCGAGCCCGAGATCTCGGTCTGGGCGCCGGCGGATTCCATCGCGATCCTGAAGCTGATGGCGCTGCAGCTGTCGAGCGCCTTGCAGACCGAGGTGCTGCGGGCGCGGGTGTCGCTCCTGTTGCCGGACGAGCGGCTGGCCGACATCCTGCCCGATGATCCCAGCCAGGGCGTCGCGGCCCTGCCCGACTATGCCAGTCTGGTGCCGGGCGTGCCGCCCTTGATGGCACCGGTCCACTTCGCGATGGGGCCCTTCTCCCCGGTCGCCGAGCCGGGGATGGCGGGGGCGTCGAACTCCTGGGCGGCGATGCCGGAACGGTCGGCGGCGGGCGGAAGCCTTCTGGCCAACGACCCGCATCTGGGGCTGACGGCCCCGACGATCTGGTATCTTGCCCGGCTGGAGCTGGCCTCGGGTGGGGTGATCGGCGGGACGATCCCCGGCGTTCCCGTCGTTCTGGTCGGCCGGTCGGACAGACTGGGCTGGGGGCTGACGACGGCCTATGTCGACGACCAGGACGTGGTGATCGAAACGCTGAACCCGGACAATCCCGAGGAATACCAGACCCCGGACGGCTGGGCGCGGTTCGAGAGCCGCCAGTCGATCATCGAGGTGAAGGATGCCGAGCCGGTCACGGTGACCCTGCGCTGGTCGCGGAACGGGCCGATCCTGCCGGGGGGGCATTACGAGCTGGGCTCGATCACGCCAGCGGGCCATGTGGCCGCGATCAGCTGGACGGCGCTGTCGGGCGAGGACCGGTCGATCAGCGGGGCGATGGCGCTGATGCGGGCGGGAAGCATCCCCGAGGCGCTGGAGGCGGGCCGGCAGGTGGTGGCCCCGGCGCAAAACCTGATGCTGGCCGACGGGACGGGCATTGCGCTGCAGGTCGTAGGCGCGCTGCCCGCGCGCGATGCGGGCCACCCGTCGCAGGGCCGCTTGCCGGCACTGGGATCGGATGCGCGGGTGGGCTTCAAGGGCGTGCTGCCCTACGAGGACAACCCGAGGGTGGTGAACCCGACCTCGGGCCTCTTGGGCAACACCAACAACAAGACGGTGGACCGGCCCTTCCCGATGCATGTGAGCTTCGACTGGGGCGATACGCAGCGGATCCAGCGGTGGCTCACGCTGATGAAGGCGCGCGAAGTGCATACGCGGGAAAGCTTCATCGAGGCGCAGCTCGACACGGTGAACCCCACGGCGCGGTCGCTTCTGCCGCTGATCGGGGCGGACCTCTGGTTCACCGGGGAGGCGGCGCCCGAGGGCACTCCGGAACGTCTGCGGCAGCGGGCGCTGATCCTGCTGGCGGAATGGAACGGCGAGATGAACGAGCATCTGCCCGAGCCCCTGATCGCCGAGGCCTGGCTGCGGGCGCTGATGAAGCGGCTGATCCAGGACGAGCTGGGCGAGATGTCGGAGACCTTCACCCATATCTCTCCGGTCTTCATCGAGCGGGTCTACCGCAACGTGGGCGGGGCCAGCGTCTGGTGCGACGTGATCCAGTCGGCGGCGGTGGAAAGCTGCACCGATATCGCGCGGATCGCTCTGGACGAGGCACTGTTGCAGCTGACCGAGCGGTATGGCGCCAACCTGGAAAGCTGGCGCTGGGGCGATGCGCACCAGGCGACGCATGACCACCCGGTCCTGGGCGAGGTGCCCTTCCTCAAGTATTTCGTGAACATCCGGCAATCGACCAGCGGCAGCGACGACACGCTGATGCGGGGGGTCACGCGGGGTGAGGGGCCGGAGCCCTATCAGAACGTGCACTCCGCGGGGTATCGGGGGGTCTATGACTTCGCCGACCCGGACAGTTCGGTCTTCATCACGGCGACGGGCCAGTCGGGCCATCCGCTGAGCCGGCATTACGACGACCTGGGCGAGCTTTGGCGGCGGGGCGAATATATCCCGATGTCGCTTGACCCGGAGTTGGCGCGGGCGGCAGCGGCGGGGGTGATGGTACTGACACCGGAGGGACAGTGACCGGGGTTCCGACGCTGCGCACGGCGCGGCTGGTGCTGCGGCAGGCGGTCTGGGCCGATCTGGAGGCCGTGCACCGCTTCATGTCTGACCCGCGCGCGATGCGCTACTGGTCGCGGCCCGAGCATGAGACTCTGGAAGAGACGCGGCATTGGCTGGGCTTCCTGGTGGACCAGGCCCCGGACGGCCGCGACTGGCTGGTCGAGAAGGACGGCGCGGTCATCGGCAAGGCCGGGGCCTGGGCTTTGCCGGAGATCGGCTTCATCCTGCATCCCGACCATTGGGGCCGGGGTCTGGCGCAGGAGGCGATGGGCGCGGTGATCGGGCATCTGGAGGCGGAGTTTCCGGGGATCGGGCTTACGGCGGAGGTCGATCCGCGCAACGGGCCCTCGCTGCGGCTTCTGGCGCGGCTTGGGTTTCGCGAGACGCACCGGGCCGAGCGGACCCTTCTGTGGAAGGACGAATGGTGTGACAGCGTCTACCTTGCGCGGTCCCCCGGGGAGTGACCTTCGCACGTGGGTCGGAGCGGTTTTCAAATGGAGCGGCATGCGCCGCAAGCCTTTTGTCTCGCGCTTTTGCGTGAAGGACGCAAAAGCGCTCGGGAGCCTCCGTCGGGGATGTTTGGGACATGAAATGATCAGGTTCGCCGTGTTCGGGTGAACGTCCAGGTGGCCGTGGCGAGGAGGAGCAGAAGGGCGACAGGCGTGTGAACCGGGTGCAGGAAGAGGGCGCGCAGGGGCTCGGACCAGCGCCAGGTCGTGCCGAAGTCGACCGCGAAGGGCTCGATCATGACCATGGCGGCCCAGAGCCAGAGGAAGGCGATGGGTGGCAGGGCGAGCCAGCGGAGGTGGAAGCGGCGGGCGAGCGCCGCCACAAGCGGGATGGGCAGGGTCGTGGCAAGTGCGGTCAGGGCGAGGTCGGGGACTGTCACCGTGAGGCCGGGATGGAGCGGGAAGCCTTGACCCAGGTAGTCGCCGGGAATGCCGAGAAGCGCGTGGAGGAGAAGCGTCCCGGCGGCGGCGGCCCAGAGGGCGACAAGGCGAAGGATCATCGCTCCCCCTGCCCCGGTTTGTGCCCCTGGCAAGTCGCGGATGCCTCCGGCGGGGATATTTGAGCAAAGATGAAAGCGCGGGAGTTGCCGGGAACTGGGTCCCGCGCGGGTGCGGGCACCGTGGGAGTGTGACGGGGACAGCGGTTCAGGGGCACGTGGGATCGGCTGGGAACGGAGCGCGCGCTGAGCCGGTCGCGTCGCCGCATCGGGTCAGATACGGCGGAAGCGGTTCTGTTGGCGGGCGGTCCAGCGGACCGTGAGATGCCAGCCGTCCTCGGCCTCGGTCTCGTCCTGCACGACGTTCTGGTCATGGAGCCAGGCGCGCTTGCGGCCGTCGGAGAAGGGGATGGTCAGAGCCGCCTCGGTCCGGTCGGCGTCCAGCGTCGCGGTGATGAGCGTGAGTAGGCGGTCGACGCCTTCGCCGGTCAGGGCCGAGACGGGAAGGACGCGGGGGCGTTGGGCTGCCTGGGCAGCCAAGGCCTCGCGCTGGGAGGCATCAACGAGGTCGAGCTTGTTCCAGACCTCGATCTGCGGCGTATCCTCGCCGACGCCAAGCGAGGTCAGGATGTCGGCCACGTCGGCGGCCTGTTCGACCGTCTCGGGGTGCGAGATGTCCCGGACGTGGAGGATGAGGTCGGCGGAGAGCACCTCTTCCAGGGTAGCGCGGAAGGCAGCGACGAGTTGGGTGGGCAGGTCCGAGATGAAGCCCACGGTGTCCGACAGGATGATCTTCGCGCCCGAGGGCAGCGTCACACCGCGCATGGTGGGGTCGAGCGTGGCGAAGAGCATGTCCTTGGCCAGGACCTCGGCCCCAGTGATGCGGTTGAAAAGCGTGGACTTGCCGGCGTTGGTGTAGCCGACGAGGGCCACGATCGGGAACGGCACCTTGGCGCGGGCGGCGCGGTGGAGCTCGCGCGTCTTGACCACCTGTTCCAGCTGGCGGCGGAGGCGGACCACCTGGTCGTCGATGGCGCGGCGGTCGCTTTCGATCTGCGTCTCGCCCGGGCCGCCGACGAAGCCGAACCCGCCGCGCTGGCGTTCGAGGTGGGTCCAGGCGCGGACAAGGCGGGTGCGCTGGTAGCTGAGGGCCGCGAGTTCGACCTGCAACACACCCTCGCGCGTGCGGGCACGGTCGGCGAAGATTTCCAGGATCAGCGAGGTCCGGTCGAGAAGCTTGACCCCCCATTCCTTTTCCAGGTTGCGCTGCTGGACCGGCGAGACCTGCCCGTCGACGATGACGAGGTCGATGTGGTCGGTCTTGAAGCGGGCCTTCAGCTCTTCGACCTTGCCGGACCCAAGGAGCGTGCCGGGATGGGTGCGCGCGAGGCGGACGACTTCAGAGCCCTGGACGTCCAGCTCGGGCAAGGCGGCGGCAAGGGCCACGGCCTCGGCCAGCCCATGTTCGGGCAGGCGGCGCGCACTGGCGGACTTCAGCGCCGGGTGCAAGACATAGGTCCGCGTCGGCTGCGCGGCAGTGTCGCGCAGGCGCTGGCCCTCACGTTGCGGAATGAGGTCGTCGTCGTCCTGAGGCTCGCGGGAGATCAGTCTTCCCCTTCGTAGAGGCTGATCGGCGCGCCCGGCATGATGGTGGAGATCGCATGTTTGTAGACGAGCTGCGATTGCCCGTCGCGGCGCAGAAGCACGCAGAAATTGTCGAACCAGGTGATCACGCCCTGCAGCTTGACACCGTTGATCAGGAAGATCGTCACCGGGACCTTTGCTTTGCGGACATGGTTGAGGAAGGCGTCTTGCAGGTTTTGCTTGTCAGCGGCCATCGTTGTTGTGCCTTGTTTTTCTATCGCTTCACTGTCGCGTCGTGGTCGTTCTTCGTTGCCCTGTTCCTGCCGCTTGTCACGGCTGATCCGAGTATGAAGTGCCCGGGCGGGAGTTTCCAGCGCAAAAATCAGGCTGTTAGGGGGCGCAGACTAGCTGCGGCCGCGACCGGGCAGGATGAGCGCGAGAAGCGCCAGCGTTTCCAGCCGGCCGACGACCATCGCGATGCCCAGGATGATCTTCACGTGATCGCTGAGGTCCTGATAGGCGATGGGGTCTGCGGCACCAAGCTCGGCCAGCTGTCCGGTCGTCGTCAGGGCGGCAATGGCGAGGACCATCGTTGGTTCAAAATCCACCCCGGCCAGCAGCAGGAGGGCTGCCACCACGGCGATGGAGGTGGCGAAGAGCATGAAGAACACCCAGGCGAATTGCGCGCCCTCGCGCCGCATCCGGCGGGCGTCGGGTCCGCCCCGGCCGATGGAGTTCGGGTGGATGATCTTTTCAAGCTCGCGCTCGCCGTGGCGCAGAAGCGCGTAGACGCGCAGAAGCTTCACGCCCCCCGCTGCCGTGGCAGTCCCCCCGCCGATGATGGCGAGACCAAGGAGCACCAGCCCGGGCGTGCCGATGCCCGACCATTCGGCTGCGGTCTGCCAGTCCGACGAGACATAGCCGGTGGTGGTCAGGAAGGACGTGGCGGTGAAGAGGATGCCCCAGAACGAGGGCAAGGCTGCCTGGGCGTCGCCCTCGGTCTCGGTGGCGACGAACCAGTGGCGCAGGAAGAGGATCAGCGTCACGGTGAGGACAAGAAGGGCGGCAAGGCGCAGCTCGGGGTCCTGCAGGAGCGGGCGGCGGTTTTCGGCCAGGCGGGTGCCGGGGAGCGCGCGGCGGGTGATGGCGAAGGCGAAGCAGAGGAAGATCAGCATCTCGCCCGCAACGCCGGAGCCTGCGTCCTGGAAGGCGGTGCTGCCGGTGATGCCCGAGGTCGAGAGCGTCCCCATCGCATGGATGAGGGCAGAGATGCCGCTTTCACCCAGGACCAGAAGGCCGCACCAGAGGAGGAAGGTGATGGAGCCGTAGACGGGGAAGAGGAGAAGCGCGAAGCGGGTCAGGCGGAAGGCCGGGTCGGCGGCACGGGCGGCCTGGGCCGTTCCGACCCCGGTGCGACCCGGGACGCGGCCGGAGGAGACCTCGGTGCCGCCAAGGTTCAGCGGCGCAAGGATCGCATAGGCCGCGAGGATCACGAGGAAGCCGCCGAACCAGCCCACCGTGGCGCGCCAGAGATGGATGGGGTCGGCCAGCCGGTCGGGCGGGTAGACCGAAGCCCCCGTCGTGGTGAAGGCCGAGATCATCTCGAACCAGGCGTTGACCATGGAGGTGTCGGGCAAGGCCTCGCGCAGGGGAAGTGCCAGGGCGAAGGGAAGGACGGCATAGGCCAGGACCAGCGCCGCGAGGTGGCTGCGGGAGGGATCGCGGGGCGAATAGGCGGCCGTGGCGATGCCAAGCATCACGGTAAGGACCAGGAGGATCAGCGCGGAATAAAGGAAATCGCGGGCATGTTCGTGGTCGTTCACGCCGATGGCATAGACCGCCGGCACCAGCGCAATGACGCCCGACAGGCCGAGCAGCACGACCAGGAGCGGCAGTTCTGCCAGCCGGGCCAGCATCAGAAGAAGTCGATCGAGACTTGCAAGAGGCGCTCGACCTCGGGCACGTCCTTGGCCATGGCGAAGAGCGCGATGACGTCGCCGGTCTCGATCCGGAGATCCCCGGTGGGTTTCAGGACCTTGTCGCCCTTCATCACGGCCCCGACGAGGACGCCTTCGGGAAACTCGATGTCGCGGACGAGGCGGCCGGCCAGGGGCGAGGTCGACAGGACCTGCGCCTCGATCATCTCGGCCTCGGCATCGCCAATGGAGTAGACGGCGCGGACGCGGCCGTGGCGGATGTGGCGCAGGATCGACGAGACGGTGGTGGCGCGGGGGTTGATGTAGGCGTCGATGTCGAGCGGCGCCATCAGGGGCGCGAGGGTGGGGTCGTTCACCAGCGCGATGGTCATCGGGCAGCCGGCCTGCTTGGCGCGGACGGCGACGAGGAGGTTCGTCTTGTCGTCGTCGGTCACCGCGAGGATCGCGTCGGCCCGGTCGATGGAGGCTTCCATCAAGAGGTCGATGTCCATGCCGTCGCCGTTGAGGACGATGGTGCGCTCCAGCCCGTCGGCGGCGGCTTCAGCTGTGGCACGGTGCTTTTCGATGATCTTGGCGCGGATGCGGTCGGTCCGGGCCTCCAGCGCCCTGGCGACCGCCAGACCCACGTTGCCGCCGCCCACGATGACCACGCGTTCCTGCTTTTTGGTTTTCTTGCCAAAGATTTCCAGGGCGCGGTTCACGTCCTCGAAATGGGTGAAGACGTAGATCTGGTCCTCGGCATAAAGCTGGTCGCCGGGGTCGGGCGCGAACAGGCGATCCTCGCGGCGGATGCCGACCACGATGGCGCGGAGGGTGGAGAAGAGCTCGTTCAGCTGGCGGAGCGGGGTGTTGAGGACCGGGCACTCCTCGGTCAGCTGGATGCCGAGGAGCTGGGCGCGGCCGTTCATGAAGCTTTCGGTGTCAAAGGTGGCCGGCGCGGCAAGGCGCTGGAGCGCGGCCTCGGCCACCTCGCGTTCCGGGGAGATCACCACATCGATGGCCAGGCCATCCTGGTTGGTCAGGTTGCCGTAAAGCGGGTCGAGGTAGTTCTGCGCCCGGATGCGGGCGATCTTGCGGGTGACGTTGAAGACGACATGGGCCACCTGGCAGGTGACCATGTTCACCTCGTCCGAATGGGTGGCGGCGATCAGCATGTCGGCATCCCGCGCCCCGGCCTTGGCGAGCGTGTCGGGGTGGCTGGCGAAACCCACGACGCCCTGGACGTCCAGAGTATCGGTCGCGCGGCGGACGAGATCGGCGTTGGTGTCGACAAGGGTGACGTCGTTCTTCTCGCCAGAGAGGTGCCGGGCGATCTGCCAGCCGACCTGCCCCGCCCCGCAGATGATGACCTTCATCCGTTTCCCCGCGTTCCGCCGTCTGCGCCTGAATGTCAGATCGGGGCCGGAGGGTCAATGATCGGGGGCAAGGGCAGCGATGGCCTCAAGGCAGGCGGGGAGGTCGGTCAGGACGTCGCGGTTCGGCAGAAGGAGAACGCGGAAGCCCTTCTGGGAGAGCCAATGGTCACGCTCGATGTCGCGCTGGGAGCCCTGACCGGACCCGTCGGCTTCGATGATGAGGCGGTGGTCGGCGCAGTAGAAGTCCGCGATGAAAGGTCCGATGGGAACCTGACGGCGGATTTTCAGACCCAGAAAGCGGCGGTTGCGCAGCGCGGACCACAGGGCACGCTCGGCTGGGGTCATCTTCCTGCGCATATGCCTTGCGCGGGCCTTGGACAGGTCGGTCTGCTGCATGGATGCCCCCTCACCCTGACCCTCTCCCCCGGCGGGGAGAGGGGACGCCTGGGGCGAGCGTTGCGCATCTACGGTAAAGGTCCGGTTAACCCGACAGCGGCCGAGACGGGCGAATTTGCGGTGGGCAGGCTGGTGAATGACCTTTGCCACCGGGCGCAACAGGTCCCCTCTCCCCCCCGGGGGAGAGGGTTAGGGTGAGGGGGAGAGGCGCTACTCCTCGAACTCGCCGAACCCCCTGCCCCCGCGCGTGGAACCGACGACGCCCAGCGACTTCAGCTTCCGGTGCAGGGCGGAGCGTTCCATGCCGACGAAGCTGGCCGTGCGGCTGATGTTGCCGCCGAAGCGGTTGATCTGGGTCAGGAGGTATTCGCGCTCGAACAGCTCGCGCGCCTCTCGCAAGGGAAGGGTCGCGATGGTGCCGGAGAGGGAGAGGGCGCTTTCCGCCTCGGCCTTGGGTTCGTTGCCGGGGATCTCCGACGCTTCGATGGGACCGGTCCCGTCGCCGAGGATCAGGATACGCTCGATCACGTTGCGCAGCTGGCGGATGTTGCCGGGCCACGGCAGCGTCTGCAGGACGGTGTCGGCCTCGTCCGACAGGGTGCGGTTCGGCAGGCCTTGGGTCTTGTGGAACCAGTCGATGAAATGGCGGGTCAGTTCGGGAACGTCCTCGCGCCGGGCGGAAAGCGAGGGGACGGCGATGGGCACGACGTTCAGGCGGTCGTAAAGCTCCTGGCGGAAGCGGCCCTGACTGATCTCGGCGCGCAGGTCGCGGCAGGTGGAGGAGATGACGCGCAGGTCGACGCGGACCTTGTCGGCGCCGCCGACGCGGGTGAACTGCTGTTCGGTCAGGACGCGGAGGATCTTGGACTGGGTGCCCAAGGGCATGTCGGCGACCTCGTCGAAGTAGACGATCCCGCCGTGGGCCTGTTCCAGAAGGCCGGGTTCCACGCCGCGTTCCGGGGTCTCGCGGCCGAAGAGGACCTCTTCCATCCGCTCGGGCTCGATGGAGGCGGAGGAGACGGTGATGAAGGGGGCTGCCGCGCGGTTGGAGTTCATGTGGATATAGCGCGCGGCCATTTCCTTGCCGGTCCCCGGCTCTCCCGCCAGCATGACGCGGGCGTTCGACTTGGTCACCTTGTCGAGGTTCCCTTTCAGCGTCTTGAAGGCCAGCGAGGAGCCGACCATCTCGGCCGAAGTGACGTCGCGGCGGCGAAGCTCCTGGTTCTCGCGGCGCAGACGGCTGGTTTCCATCGCGCGGGCTACGACGACCATCAGCTGGTCGATGTTGAAGGGTTTCTCGATGAAGTCGTAGGCGCCCTGCTTGATCGCGGCGACGGCGATTTCAATGTTTCCGTGACCGGAGATAATCACCACTGGGATGTCAGGATTGTCGCGTTTCACCGTCTTCAGGATGTCGATTCCGTCCATCCGGCTGTCCTTGAGCCAGATGTCGAGGATCATGAGGGATGGCGGATCGGCGTTGATCTCGGCCATGCAGTCGTCGGAATTGGCGGCAAGGCGGGTCTGGTAGCCCTCGTCCCGCAGGATGTCGCCGATCAATTCGCGGATGTCCTGTTCATCGTCGACGATGAGAATGCTCATGACTGGGCCTCTTTCTCGGTGGGCTTTTCGGCTTTGAGAGGAATGTGGGTGCGCGAGCGTTTGCGGAGGGCGCGGGGCAGCCGGATCTCGGCCATCGCGCCGGGATGGTCGTTGCCGCCGAAGACGGGGGCGTCGAGAAGCGCGAGCGAGCCGCCGTGTTCCTCGATGATCTTCTTCACGATGGGCAGGCCAAGGCCGGTCCCCTTTTCGCGGGTGGTCACATAGGGTTCGAAAAGCCGCGCGCGGTCAGGGGGCAGGCCGGTGCCGTTGTCGCTGATCCGGATCACCGCTTCGGTCTCGTCACTGGAAAGTGCGATGCGGATTTCCGGTACGAAGCCTTCGGGCTTTGATTTTTCCTGATAGGATTCAATCGCTTCCCCGGCGTTCTTTATCAGGTTCGTCAACGCTTGTCCGATCATGGTGGCGTCGAGGTCAAGGTGGAGCTCTTCGTCCGGGATGTCCTTGACGAAGCGCACGCCGGGCTGGCCGTTTTCCTGCAGAAGAACCGCGCCCTTCAGAAGCGCGACGAGGTCGCAGTCGCGGCGGTCGGGTTCGGGCATCCGGGCGAACTTGGAGAATTCGTCGACGATCCGGCGCAGGTCGTTGGTCTGGCGGACGATGACGTCGGTGTATTGCTCCAGGTCCTCATGGTCGCGGACCTGGGTGGCGAACTTGCGCTTGATGCGTTCGGCGGAAAGCTGGATGGGCGTGAGCGGGTTCTTGATCTCATGCGCGATCCGGCGGGCGACGTCGCCCCAGGCGGCCATGCGCTGCGCGCTGACGAGGTCGGTCACGTCGTCGAAGGCCACCACGTAGCCCTCGAGGTCGCCGGCTTCGGACCTGCGGGTGGACATGCGGACGAGGAGGCTTTCGAGCTTGCCCTTGCGGGTCAGGCGGACCTCTTCCTGGACCGCGTTGGTGCCCGCGTCGCGGAGCCGGTCGAAGAGAGGTGCAAACTCCGGGACGGCGGCGGCCAGCGGCATGTCGGACTGGCCGTCAGCGAAGTCGAGCAACTTCTCGGCAGCGCGGTTCACGAAGTCGATGTCGCCATCGGGATCAAGGCCGATCACCCCTGCGGTGACGTTCGACAGCACGGAGTCGAACAGCCTCCGCCGGGTTTCGGTCTGGGCGTGGCTTTCGACAAGCGCCTCACGCTGGCCTTTCAGCTGGCGGGTCATCTGGTTGAAGAGACGGCCCAGGGAAGCGATCTCGTCATCGCCCTCTTCTTCGGTGACCTGCACGTCCAGGTCCCCGCCCCCGACCCGTTCGGCGGCCCCGGCCAAGCGACCCACGGGGCGCGACAGGCGTTCGGCGAACCAGAGGCCCAGCCAGATCGCGGCCAGGATCAGGATCATCGCGAAGCCGAGGTAGATCAGGCCGAAGTTGAACAGAAGCCGCCCGCGTTCGGATTCAAGCTGGTTGTAAAGCTGGACGGTTTCCTGCGTTTCGTCGAGCAGCGACAGGATCGAGCCGTCCACCGTGCGGGTGACGTAGAGATAACGGTCGGTGTAGCTTTCCAGGAAGATCAGCGCCCGGAATTCGTTGTTTGACCAGTCCGGGATCAGGACCGTGTTCCCCTCGCGCGCAAGACGCAGGTGGTCTTCGGTCAGGGGTTCGAAGTCGAAAAGGTAGGACCGTTCGCCGCGTGTCTTCAGCGCGCCGGTCCCGTCTACCAGGTAGGCCTCCTTCAACCCGCGCTGGATGACCTGCTGCGCCTGGGACAGAAGGGGGCGCAGCTGGTCGTCGCGCAGGAAGGGCGTGCGGCGCTTGGCGTCGTTGAGGTAGCCCGCGAGCGTCACTGCGTCGGCAGCCAGGTCGTCGCGCTGCACCGCCTCGTAAGCCTGGGCGGCCGAGAGCGAGGAGCCGACGACCGACCGCACGCGGTCCGAGAACCAGCCCTCGAGACCGATGTTGATCGACAGGACCGCGAAGACAGCGACGAGGACCGTGGGTATCAGCGCGATCAGCATGAAGACGCCCGAAAGCCGCAGGTGCAGCCGCGACCCGGCGGATTTGGAGCGGCGATCGGCGATCAGGCGCACGACGCGGGCCAGGACGAGGGCGGCGATGACGAGGACGTAGATCAGGTCGGCAAGAAGGATCAGCCGCAGGACCGGCGAGGCGGCGCTGGTGTTGATCGAGCCGAGGGCGAGGAAGGTCGCGACGGCGAGGACGGGGCCCAGGAAAACAAGGCCAAGCGTTACGGCCGTCTGCACCCTGCGCTGCCGCCGCAGCCGGGAAAAGCGATGCCAGACATCCCTGCGAACGGCCTGATCCACCCTGCCCCGCGCGTCACCCGGTGGTATGTCCACCCAGCGCCACTATATCTAGTTGAGTGCCCGGGTGAAACCGGAAAGACACATTCAATGTGGCTGATCTACATCAACTTGCGGCGACGGGTCACGCGGATGTCGAGATCGGTGATCTTCTTGCGCAGGGTGTTGCGGTTGATGCCCAGCAGGTCGGCGCATTTCGCCTGGTTTCCGGCGGTGGCATCGAGCGCGATCTCGATCAGCGGCAGCTCCACCTCGCGCAGGATGCGCTGGTAGACGCCGGGGGGTGGCAACTGGCCGCCATGCAGGTCGAAATAGCGTTTCAGGTGGCGCGCGACCGAGGCGGAAAGCTTGTCGCCGGACCCTGCCCCGGCCATTGGCTCGGGACTGGGTTGCTGGCCCAGAACCTGCTCGACCTCGGCGCGGGCGATGTCGGTCTCGGAGGCGGTCACCAGAAGGCGCCGGATGGTGTTTTCCAGCTGGCGCACGTTGCCGGGCCAGGAATAGGCGCGGATCAGGTCGCTTGCGCCTTGCGACAGGCGGCGGACGGTGCCCAGGTCGCGCTCGCCCCGGGTAAGGAAATGTTCGGCGAGAAGCGGGATATCCTCGACCCGTTCGCGCAACGAGGGCACATGCAGCGTGACCCCGCCAAGGCGGTAGTAGAGGTCCTGGCGGAACTGGCCGGCTTCCATGCGCGAGGAGAGGTCGGTCTGGCTGGTGGCCATGACGCGGGGTGCCTTGTCCCCCAGCATGTCAAGCATCCGCACCACCCGGGCCTGGGTGTCGGCGTCATAGTCCGCGACCTCGTCGAAGACGATCGACCCGCCGCGCGCCCGGGACAAGAGGCTGGCCGGGCCGTCCACGCCCTGCAGGTCGGCAGCCTGGGCCACGACGAAGGGAAGCGTGCGGCGGTCCGAGAAATCGTGGATCGCGCGGGCGATGAGCGACTTGCCGGTGCCGGATTCTCCGGTGATGAGGACGGCGAGTTCGGTGTTCATCACGCGGGCGACAAGGCGGTAGAGCGCCTGCATCGCCGGGGTCCGGCCGACGAGCGGCAGGTCATCCCCGGCCTCGCGCGCCGGAACCACGACCTTGGGCGCGCGGCGCTTCTGGTCCAGCGCCTTGGCCGAGCGCTTCATCAGGTCGGGCAGGTCGAAGGGCTTCGGCAGGTAGTCGAAGGCCTCGGCCTCGGCGGCCTGGATCGCGGTCATGATGGTGTTCTGCGCCGAGATGACGATGACCGGCAGGCCCGGGCGCATCTTCGATATCCGCGGCAGCGCGTCGAGCCCGTTGCCATCCGGCATGATGACGTCCGAGATCACCAGGTCGCCCTTACCCTCTTCGACCCAGCGCATCAGCGTCATGAGGGACGAGGTCGCATGGACCTTGCATCCTGCCCGCGTGAGAGCCTGGGTCAGAACGGTGCGGATCGTGCGGTCGTCGTCGGCGACAAGGATGGTGCCGTCCATCTAGCGGGACTCCTTCTTCTTTTCGCGGGGGGCCATGGGCAGGGACACGCGGAACACGGTGCGGCCGGGGGTGGAATCGACGGTGATCCAGCCCTCGTGGTCGGTGATGATCTTCGAGACGAGCGCGAGGCCGAGGCCAGTGCCGTTCTCGCGGCCCGAGACGAAGGGTTCGAAGATGTTGGCGGCGATGTCGGGCGGGATGCCGGGGCCATCGTCGATGATCTCGACGTTCAGGGGTAGCGCGCGGGACGGGCCGTCGGCCCGTCGGAGGCGCAGCGAGAGGTCGTAGAAGGTGTGAAGCCGGATCGTCCCGCCCGTCTTGCAGGCCTCGGCCGCGTTCTTGATGAGGTTCAGGAAGACCTGCATCAGCTGGTCGCTGTCGGCGAAGGTGGGCGGCAACGAGGGGTCGTAATCCTCGGTGATGGTCATGTGGGCAGCGAAGCCCACCAGCGCGGACTTGCGGGCGCGGTCCAGCGCGTCGTGGATATTGACGGGCTTCCGTTCCGGCGGGCGGAGGTTTCCGAACTGCTCCACCTGTTCGAGAAGCTTCACGATCCGGCGGGTTTCCTCGACGATGAGGTCGGTCAGCTCCTGGTCCTCGGGCGTCAGGTTCATCGACAGAAGCTGCGCCGCGCCCGAGATGCCGGCGAGCGGATTCTTGATCTCGTGCGCCAGCATCTCGGCCATGCCGATGGCAGATCGCGCGGCGGTCTTGGCCCCCATCGAGCGGCCGAGGCGGTCGGCCAACTCGCGCGGGGAGAGCATCAGCATCACGATGCCCGGGTTGTCGTGCATCGGGGCGAGGTGGATGGTGCACTGCAAGGGCGGGCGTTCGCCGGTCGTCACGTCCACGTCGTTGATGTTCAGGGCCGACTGGTTGGCGCGGACGCGGGCCAGCACCTCGTCCATGGGCGCGTCGATGGCGAGGCGGTCGAAGACGGGCTGGTCCTTCAGCGCCTTGGCCGAGGCGTTGAGGAAGGTCTCGGCCGCGGGGTTGGCTTCAAGGATGCGGGCCCCGGTGTCGATCAGGAGCGTGGGCAGGGGCAGAGAGGCCCAGATCACGCCCGGCACCGGGTATGGCATCCGGTAGGGCGTCATGCGGCCAGCTCCAGTTCGGCGAAGGCCTGTTCGATGAGCTGGATCACCTCGGCCGGGTCGGTGGAGGTGAGGATCGCCTCGCGCGCATGGGGGAGGCCCGCTTCCTCGAGGTACCAGCCAAGGTGCTTGCGGGCCATGCGCAGGCCAAGGTCGCGGCCATAGAAGGTGAGCATGTCCTCATAATGATCCAGGATCATGCGCCCCCGCGCGCCACCGTCGGGGATCTTCGGCGCGGGCGTGCCGTAGAGGTCATGGGCGACCTGGGCGAGTTTCCAGGGGGCGCCCTGCGCGCCGCGGCCGATCATCACGCCATCCGCGCCGGAGAGGCGGAGGGCCTCCTTCGCGGTGGCGGTGTCGGTGATGTCGCCGTTGGCGATGACGGGGATCGTCACGGCCTCTTTCACGGCGCGGATCGCGGACCAGTTGGCATTGCCCTTGTAGAACTGGCAGCGGGTGCGGCCGTGGATGGTGATCATCCGGATGCCAGCGCTCTCGGCGCGCTTCGCAAGCTCGGGCGCGTTGTGGAGCGTGTCGTCCCAGCCGAGACGGGTCTTCAGGGTGACAGGGACCTTCACGGCCTTCACCACCGCTTCGATCAGGGTCAGCGCGAGGTCGAGGTCGCGGAGCAGCGCCGAGCCGCAGAGGCCCGTGGTCACCCGCTTCGAGGGGCAGCCCATGTTGATGTCGATGATCTGCGCGCCCTGCCCTTCGACGAACTTCGCGCCCTCGGCCATCCAGTGCGGGTCGCGGCCGGCGAGCTGGACGGAGGTCGCCTGTTCGCCGAACCCGAGTTCCGCCCGGGCGCGGGCTTCCGGCTGGGCGCGCACGACCTCGGCGGAAGCCACCATCTCGCTGACCACAAGCCCTGCGCCGAAGCGGGCGACGAGACGGCGATACGGCAGGTCGGTGATTCCGGCCAGGGGGGCCAGGAAGACCGGAGGGGACAGCGAAAGCGGGCCGAGAGGCAGGGACAAAGCCTTATCCTTGTGCAGTTGATGAAGTGCTAGCCCCAGCCGGTGAAGGGACCAAGGCGGGGCGGTGCGATTATGACTGAAAAACATGCGCTGCACAAATTTTAGGCATCTGCAGGTGCGAAGCGCCAGATTGTCATGCAGGAGCGGCTGCATTACGCAAGGAGCAAAGGAAAGGCCAGCATGCAGACAGCCGTCATCATCGTCGCCGCCGGTCGCGGCAGCCGCATGGGCGGCGAAGTGCCGAAGCAGTGGCAGATGCTGGGGGACAAGCCGGTGCTGGCACACACGCTGGCGGCCTTTGCGGGAATGCGGGTGGTGCTGGTGATCCACCCCGACGACCGCGCCCGGGCCGAAGGTCTGGGCGTCGAGTTGGTCGAGGGCGGGGCGACGCGGGATGCGTCGGTCCTAGCGGGCCTCAAAGCGTTGGAGGGCTCGGGCGTCGAGGCGGTGCTGATCCATGACGGGGCGCGGCCCCTGGTGTCGCGCGCGCTGATCGACCGGCTGGTCAAGGCTCTGGAGAGCCACGACGGCGCGGCGCCTGCCCTGCCGGTGACCGATGCGCTGTGGCGCGGGGCGGAGGGGAAGGTTGCGGGCACGGTGGACCGGGCGGGCCTCTTCCGGGCGCAGACGCCGCAGGCCTTCCGCTTCGCGCCCATTCTGGCGGCACATCTGGCGCATCCGGGCGGGGCGCTGGATGATGTTCAGGTTGCCCGGGACGCAGGCCTTGACGTGGCGATCGTCGAGGGCGAGGAAACCAATCTTAAACTCACCTATCCCGGCGATTTCGCCCGGGCCGAGGCGATCCTGAAGGGGCAGTCGATGGATGTGCGGTTGGGCAATGGCTATGACGTGCACGCCTTCTGCGAGGGCGATCATGTCTGGCTGTGCGGGGTGAAGGTGCCGCATGGGAAGGCGCTTCTCGGCCATTCCGATGCCGATGTGGGGATGCATGCGCTGACCGACGCGATCTATGGTGCCCTGGCCGAGGGCGACATCGGGCGGCACTTCCCGCCCAGCGACCCCCAGTGGAAGGGCGCGGCGTCGCACATCTTCCTGGCCCATGCCATCGGGCTTGCCCGGTCGCGGGGCTATGAGCTTGGCAACTGCGACGTGACGCTGGTCTGCGAGCGTCCGAAGATCGGCCCGCATGCCCTTGCAATGCAAGCGGAATTGGCGCGGATCATGGGGGTGGAGGCAGGCCGCGTGTCGGTCAAGGCCACCACGTCGGAACGGCTGGGGTTCACGGGGCGCGAGGAAGGCATCGCGGCCCTGGCGACGGCCACGCTGGTGAAGGCATGAGCACGCTTGTCGCGACCTTCTGCGGGGCGGGATACCTGCGGCCGGCTTCGGGCACCTGGGCCAGCGCGATCACGGTGGCGCTGGCGGTGGCGGCCTATCAGGCAGGCTGGGCCCTGGCCGTGCCGGCGGGCGCGGTCCTGGCGACCGTCCTCGGCTTCTGGGCCGTCCCGCGCTACCTGGCGGCAAAGGGCGGCGAGGATCCGTCTGAAGTCGTGATCGACGAGGTTGCGGGTCAGCTTCTGGCGCTGTCCTTCACGGTGATCCCGCTCTGGCAGCACGGGGTTGCGGACCTGTTCCTTGGCGCCTGGCCCGGCTGGGTCGCGCCGTTCCTGTTGTTCCGTCTGTTCGACATCTGGAAACCCTGGCTCGTCGGCCGGGCGGACCGGATGGGGAACACTGCGGGGGTCATGCTGGACGACCTCTGGGCCGGCCTTTTCGCCGGAATCGTCTCGGTCGCGCTGGCCGGGGTCTATCACGGAGTGGTGCAGCCGTGGCTGGGGTAGATGTTCCCGATCTTCTGCGCCAGGCGCGCTATTGGGGATTGCGGATCGCCACTGCGGAAAGCTGCACGGGCGGGATGGTGGCGGCGGCGCTGACCGATGTGGCGGGATCGTCCGACGTTTTCGAGCGGGGGTACGTGACCTATTCGAACGCTGCCAAGGTCGAGCTTCTGGGGGTCAGCGAGGAAACGCTTGCCGAAGCCGGGGCCGTGTCCGAGGCCGTCGCGCGCGAGATGGCTGAAGGGGCACTTACCCGGTCGGCGGCAGATATCGCCGTGTCGATCACCGGGATTGCCGGCCCCGGCGGGTCCGAATTCAAGCCGGAAGGCCGCGTCTGTTTCGGGCTGGCGCGCAAGGGCCGGGAGACGCGCGTCGAGACCGTGGAGTTCGGTGCCCTGGGCCGCGCCAAGGTGCGCGCGGCCGCGACCGGACATGCGCTGGGGCTGCTGGTCGCGGCGCTGGACTAGGTCAGGGCGGACCGGAACTGCATCAGGGGTGCAGGGCGAAGAACTTCAGAATCTCGGAATTGGCGTCGATCTCTTGCGTCTTGCCACCCGACTGGCGCGCCTTGCGACCTCCGGGCCAATGGTGGGCACCCCCCTCGACCGTCATCAGCCGTAGCACGACCCGCCCCCGCGCCTGGTAATCGGTCACGAGGACCGCGGTCCCGTCATCCTTGCGGTCGATGCTGCGCGAGGTTTCGGACAGCACGCCTCTCCAGGGGGCCAGGAAGGCCTTCACGACCGACTCCACGGAGGAG
>NZ_JAYSFG010000008.1:0-184975 GCF_041913445.1 Tabrizicola sp. | reverse complement strand
GGCCGCCAGATACGACAGAATGATCAGGGTCAGGCAATTCAGCACTTCTTTTTTCTCTTGGTCACTCTTGCCCTGTAGTCCCTCATGATGTTTGCCCACGGCAGTCATGGTTTCATCGCAGGCCTCGCCAACGGTGGGCTGAGGGTTGGTATTCTCTGCAAGGAATTCGCGCATGTCGGTTGTTTTGAGGTTGTGCGGAGTTTCCTTCTTCGACCCGGCACCCCGTTTTCCGAAGCCGGCGCCATCGTCGTGGCGCGAGGTCATGCAGATGCAAGGGGCCTGATCGACGTCGTAACCAGGGAAGTTCTTATAGTTCGGGCCGCCGCGCGCCTTCTGCAACATCTGATTCTCGAAGAAATGCTCGGATTCCTTCATGGGCTTCTTGCCCGCAGCCTTTTCCGCAGGGGTGGTGCAATCGCTTTTGCCATGAGGATGTACCGGCATACCGTGCTTTGCAAGTGTGGCAGCGCAGTCCATGATCGCCGGGTTGGCCTTGCAGATTTCTGGCCACGGACCGGTGTTGCCAATTGGCGAAGCATGATTGTGCGTCGCAAGGTCACTGAACCGGATCACCGGCTCGCCTTCAAATTTCACATCCGTCGACCAGCTGTTGAAATACTTCTTGCCGGTGTTCTTCGATGTGATGACGCCCTTCTTCGCCGCACATCCCGCTTCGGTGCCGGAGGTCTTGGATTCGTCCGACTTGTTCTTGATGTTCACCGTCTTGCCCGAAATCAGCACCGTGGCCGTGCCGCTTTCGGTGTCGGAGGCCATGCCGAAACTAGGATAGGGGATCGGTACTCCGGGCGGGGTCGCGGGGTTTTCGGGCGGGGTGAAGCAGACGTCGGGCATTGCGGCAATGGTCTTGGCGTCGACGGCCTTGCCTGAAATCTCCAGCCCGTTGGCGAAGACGTTGCCACCCATCACGCGGCTCTCCGGACGGCGTGGAAGACGGCCGCTCCGCAGGCGCCGTCGTCGCCAGAGCCTTCCATCAGCGCCGGGCTGCCGGGGGCGTAGCCGCGGGTCTCGGCGGTCATCAACTGGGCCAGCATGACCGGCACCACGGCGGCGCCGATGTTCCCGAGGTTCTCGGCCGGGCTCCAGAGGTCCTGAAACGGGGTGCGGCCGCGTTCAAGGCGCAGGCTGGCAAGGGTGGCCTGCTTGAAGAAGTACTGCTCACCGATCAGGTCGGAGATGCGGTATTCGACATGGGCCAGGTCAACCTGCGCCTCGGTCATCGCGATCTGATAAGCCCGCGTCATGCCGTCGCCGCGCAGGGGGAGGTCGAGGCCGTCCTTGTCAGAGGCGTTGTAGATATGGGCAACCTCTCGTGCGAGGCCGAGGCCGGTCAGCCGCAAGGGGCCGGGCGACGCGGTGCAGAGGACGGCGGCTGCGGCCTCACCGGGGATGAAGCCGTTGGCATTGCCCGGGACGAGGAGGCGGTTCTGGCCCAGGTAATGGGCGACGGATTGCGCGGTCAGATAGCTGTCGAGTCCAAGGATGATGACCCGGTCCTCTCCCGCGGCCACGAGGCGCCGGGCGCGGTCCAGCGCCAAGAAGCCTGAGGGGCGACCATGCGCGATGATCTGCAGGCGAGGAAGGGAGATCTGCAGGATCTCGGACAAAAGGCCGGTCAGGACGGCAGGGTCAGGGACAGGACGGCCAGGGCGGTCTTCCTCGGCGAGGCAGAGGAGAATTGGCACGTTGCTCAGGACATCGCGCGACCCGGCAAGCATCTGGCGGCGGAGGTCGGCGAGGGCTCCGGCGGCAAGATGCGCCATCCGCTTGACGCCAATCCAGTTCCGCGGCAAGGGCACCGCCCCACCGATCAGCCACTCCCCGTCCGGGCCCAAGAAGCGCGTCTCGGCAAACCCGTCGAGCCGCCCACGCATCGCCGCGCAGGAGGAGGCCGCGTCGAGTCCGACGCAGGTGACCATACCGGCGGCCTGAACATGGAGCACAGCGGTCACGCGGCATCCTCGGGCATGCGGACGGCGGGGTCGAGAGTGAGGTAGGTCTTGCCCGTCTGACGTGCGCGGACCAACCCGCGCGACGGGGGACCAACCCAGGCCTCGGAAAACTCGGTGATGTGGCGATGGATACGCGTGTCGCAGCGCCAGGTGAGGGTGAACTGCCGAGCCTCGCAATCGAAGGCCAGGGTATCCGGGCGGAGGGTCAGTTGCAGGGCAATGGTGCGGCCGCGAAAAATGGTTACGGGCAGTTCGGTGTCGGGCAGGCGAAATTCTTCGCGACCCTGCGGCGTGAGGCCGATAATGACAACCGGCGTCCCGGGGGCTGGGGGGGCGATCTGCTGATCCAGCGGAGCGCATTGATAGTAACGCTCATCAAAGTCGGGCGGAAGGAAAGGAAAGATCTTGTCCTTCCAATGGTCGTCATAGGTACCGGCATAGCGAAGACGGGTCGGAAACACGCGCGGGATAGGGCCGAGCGCCATCGGCCGATACTCTCCAAAGGGTGAAGTGACGGGGTCGTCGATCGCCTCGGTCAGAGGCAGGTCAAGTCCGTCCACGCGTGAACCGGCACGGACCGTCGCAAAGCCCAGTCCATACGGATTGTCCCTGTAGACAGGAGGGGACCTTTCATCGGTCCGGCTGCGGTCTGGCCCACCGAAAGCGGTGTCATACCCAAAGGCAAGGCGCGAAAATGGATAGGGCCGGGTTGCCGCAATTGTCGGTCCGAGTGTGCGCCACTGCCGAGGGCCAACCACAGCGAACTTCTTGATCCAATCCCCCACGCGCAAGCCGACGAGGACCCGTTCCGCCGGGTTGCCGCCAGGTGTGTATGCCGCCCCTTGCGCCACGACGTCGCAGGCCTTCTTCCGAAAGGCAAAGTCGGTTTCCCACAAGGGGGCGCTGAACCCGGGCACGCCGGTGTATTCATCCGCCATGATCAGCGGGCGTTGCATCTTTGCCCGCTTTGCAACCTCGCCCGAGGCTGGAAAGTCGAAGGTGGCCTTGACCACCAGCGACAGGAACTCACGCCCTTCCGCATCCATTCCCATGGTGAACTGGCACGGATAGCGGGTAGAAGACCGGATCATCATCGCCGAAAAGCCCAACCCAACTCGAGAATGTTGGTGAAGCCCCGAACTCTCACGTCCGCGGATTGGCGAACAATGTCGACATCGCTGCTATCTTGGACCATCTCCATGCTTTGCTCCGCGGCCGACAATTCTGGTCGGCATAGCACTTTCAACTTGCCCCGACATTCAACGAACCTCGAAATCTCAGAAAGGACACGCTGAACTCCACAGCACTTGCGACCAGTTCGCAGCCGTAGAACCCCGTCCTGCTGCCGCGCCTCCTTAGGATGAGCGCAAGATTACCAGGTTGTCCTCGACCGCTGCGGCGACCTCAGTATAGTGCTGGGTCCGCCGGGCGGGGTCGCCTCCGGAGCGGATGATAATCAGCTCGGTCTCTTCAACCACCATCGCGGCCTCGACCGCTGCTGCTTCCGCAAAGTTCTCTTTCACGGCTCGCATCCCAGGCAGGCGTTTGGCGGCTGATTTGTGTCCCTCGCGCGGACGAATGACCGGGGCGCTCGTATCCTCGTACTTGGCTACGAT
Source organism: Tabrizicola sp. (assembly GCF_041913445.1). GTDB lineage: Bacteria > Pseudomonadota > Alphaproteobacteria > Rhodobacterales > Rhodobacteraceae > Tabrizicola. The sequence goes on along the minus strand of NZ_JAYSFG010000008.1, from coordinate 181,389 downwards.
CGCATCTAGCCTTTCGGCTGCATCAATCATCGCCTGCTTGACCGGCAAGTAATCGCCCCGCTCAGGAAGGCGGTCAGCCACCTTCAGGTAATAGATACGAAGACAGTCGATGCGGTAACGCAACTCGATCCGGTCGTCATCGCAGGTCTCGTTAGCGCCGGAGATGATCTTAACGAGTTCCCTGGTAACGCCCGAGTTGGTGGCTTCGCCGGCCGGCTCGTCGTCGTCGTCGGGCGGTGGGCATTCCGGCTCCTCGACTCCGCCACACGACTGAGCGTGCGCGGCGCTGGTCCCGAATAGTGACCCGAGCATAAGTCCAAAAAGAACCGCAAACCATAACGACTTCATCAGTCAATCCTCCGTTTCAAAAATGCCATATGCCGCAAGCACGGCGCGGCGCGTTCCCGGGCCAAAAGATCCATCTATCGTACCGTCGTAGAAACCCTTTTCAGACAGAATCCGCTGCAACCCGGTCCAGGTCTCGCGCGGGAACTTCTCCGCGTTATTAAGAAGTCCATCTAGCGCCAATTCACTGCCGCCGCGAAGAGAACGGTACAGAAGGTCGGCTGCGTCGGTGGAATCCATTTCTGGGACAAGGCCGTTTGCAGCAAAAGACGCAACGTTAAACATTGCTTCGGTGTGACCCGCCGCCGCGGCCTCTTGGAACATCGCAAGCGCCTTGGATCTGTCCTTTTCGAGACCCAGTTCGCCGGTGAAGTAGAAGTAGCCCATGTCGTTCAGCGCCGCCGGAATTTTAGCCATGGCGGCCTCTTCATACAGCGCGCGGGCGCGAACTGGATCCGGGTCAGCGCCCAAGCCACCTTCAAGCACCTTGGCCAACCGGTATTTGGCATCCGGGTCTCCCGTAGCCACCGCCTTCTCCAGGAGTTGCAAAGCTTCTTTGGGGGCGTAGTCCGTGCTCTGCCGATCTAGCTTTGCCAGAGCCAGACCCACGAGCGACCGCGTGTCCCCGGCTGCAGCTGATTTCTCAAGCATTTCCCGCTCGGTAGCGGCGATCTGCTGCCAAGCGGACGCCAAATCCTCGAGCCCAGGATCCGCCGGGACGGCGGCGTCGCTTGCGAGGTAGAACGGCTCACTGGGCAGGGCTCCATAGGTCGTTGGTTCCTGCTGGTTTTCGGTTGCGGCCAGAACATCGTCCCGCACTTTACGGAAGAGGATGCTGATCTCGAGCTCGGGCTTGATGATGTTCTCGCGCAAAGCGATGTTGAACGGGCTATTCTCACCTGAGCCGTCCAGCGCCACCGCCCCATCTCTCGCAGCAAAGGCGACCAACGTGCCACGGTCGGGCGAGGGAACGGCAAGGCCCCCCTTGCCGGTGGTCAGACCCTTTGCCACCTCCGGGTCCCGCAAGTCGATGACATCGGGAAAGGGATTGTCCCTACAACTGTCCAGTATCACGATAGACATCTTTCGCGCGCCGTCGACCGCAGCAAGCATCTGGTCCATCGTGACTGAAGCCGAGACGATGTCCTTTGCCTGCTGCACTTGCGCGTCGACCGGGATCAGGAAGGTCGTCCCCTGGACCGAAACTCCATGACCGGCGTAGTAGATTAAAGCTATGTCGGCCGTTTCTGCCTTGAAGGCAAAGCTGTTCAGCGCAGTGAGCGTCTCATCGCGGGTGCCATCCATCAATAGGTCCACCTGGAATCCGATGCCCTCCAGCGTCCGGGCCAACGCTTGAGCATCGTTGACCGTGTTCCGCAGCGCTTGGATGTTTTGGTAACTAGCCATCCCTAGAACCAGCGCGACACGATCCTTGGCCCGCGTCTCGGACGCAGCCGGGAAAGCAAGCAAAGCCAGCAATAGTGGAAGAAATAACAAGGGAAAAAGCATTGCAGATTGGGCAAAAAGCTCGCCTCGCACAAGGGCAGGGATCAGGACCCTGACACTCCCATCGGGGCTCGTTGCGGTGATCTTCGCCCGGTAAACAGCCTGCAGTCTCATCAACGGTCCGTCCTGCATTGCTCTACTATTCGAAGGCATAGGCAAAACCGGCGTCCGAACCGGTCACCGTGACGCGGGTCAGGTCAGCCCCCTCCAGCTTGCGGTTGAGGACTTGCCTCGACAGTTCCGGCAGAAGGGTGTTTGTGAGGATTGCGTCGATCATCCGGCCGCCCGACTCGATCTCGGTGCAGCGGGCCTTAATCGTGTCCATGACCCCCTCGCCGATCACCAGCTCGGCCCCATGTCCCGCCTCCAGCCGCCGGGCTATCCCACGTAGCTTGTGGCCTGCGATGGCCTCGATCATCGTGTCCGAGAGCGGATAGTAGGGGATCGTTACCACCCGACCCAGAAGCGCCGCCGGGAAGACCTTCAGAAGCGGCGCGCGGAGGCTGGCGGTCAGCTCCTCCAGGTCGGCACCGGTCTTGCCGTCCTGGGTCATCGCCATGATCTCCTCGGACCCGACGTTCGAGGTGAGAAGGATCAGCGTGTTCTTGAAGTCGATCCTTCGGCCTTCGCTGTCGTCCATCATCCCTTTGTCGAAGACCTGGAAGAAGATCTCGTGCACGTCGGGGTGGGCCTTTTCCACCTCGTCCAGCAGGATCACCGAATAGGGCCGCCGCCGGACGGCCTCGGTCAGGATGCCGCCCTTGCCGTAGCCGACATAACCGGGAGGTGCGCCCTTCAAGGTGCTGACGGTGTGCGCCTCCTGGAACTCGCTCATGTTGATCGAGATGAGGTTCTGTTCGCCGCCATAGAGGGTTTCGGCCAAGGCTAGCGCGGTTTCCGTCTTGCCGACGCCCGACGGGCCGCAGAGCATGAAGACGCCGATGGGTTTCTCCGGCGCACCGAGGCCTGCGTAGCTGGTCTGGATGCGGTTCGAGATCATCCCCATCGCGTGGTCCTGCCCCACGACGCGTTCCGACAGCGTCACCGCCAGCTGCAGGGCGCGTTCGGTCTGGCTGGCGAGCATCCGGCCCATCGGGATGCCGGTCCAGTCCTGGACGATCGCGCCCACGGCCAGGCGGTCGACGGCAGGAAGGATCAGGGGACGTTCGCCCTGCGCTTCGGCGAGGGCGGCCATCTTCGTGCGGAGGGTCGCCAGCTTCTCGGCCCGCGCCTCCGGTGTCAGCGCCTCGGGTTTCGCCGTTTCCTCGGTCGCTTCGGGCGGCGTTTCCCCGGTGACTCCAGTTTCGTCCACCGGCTGACCGGCCCCACGGAGGGTGGCGCGGAGGGAGAGGACTTCCTCGACCAGGGCCTTCTCAGCGTCCCAGCGGACCCTGGCGGCCTCAAGCTCGGTCGTGGCCTTGGCAAGCGCCGCCTCGACCTCGGTCTTGCGGTCACCCACGTCGATGCCGATCGCTTCCTCGCGGCCGATGATCCCCTGCTCTACCTCAAGCGAGGACAACCGGCGTTCGATGTCCTCGACCTCGGCCGGCGTGGCGTGCTGCGAGACGGCGACGCGGGCGCAGGCGGTGTCGAGCAGGCTGATCGCCTTGTCGGGCAGCTGGCGTGAGGGGATGTAGCGGTGGGACAGGGTGACGGCGGCCTCGATCGCCTCGTCGAGGATTTCAACCTTGTGGTGCTTCTCCAAGACGCCTGCCACGCCGCGCAGCATGCGGATTGCCGCTTCCTCGGATGGCTCCTCGACCTTGACCACCTGAAAGCGTCGAGTCAGGGCGGGGTCCTTCTCGATGTGCTCCTTGTACTCGGCCCAGGTCGTGGCGGCGACGGTCCGCAACTCGCCGCGAGCCAGGGCCGGTTTCAAGAGGTTCGCCGCATCGCCGGTGCCCGCCGCGCCCCCCGCCCCAATCAGCGTATGCGCCTCGTCGATGAAGAGGATGATCGGCTTTTCCGAGGATTGCACCTCGTCGATCACCTGCTTCAGGCGCTTCTCGAACTCTCCCTTCACCGACGCGCCCGCCTGCATCAGGCCCACGTCCAGCATGTGGAGCTCCACCGCTTTCAGCTGCGGCGGCACGTCACCCCGCGCGAGGCGCAGGGCGAAGCCTTCCACGACGGCGGTCTTGCCGACACCCGCCTCGCCCGTGAGGATCGGGTTGTTCTGGCGGCGGCGCATCAGGATGTCGATGATCTGGCGGATCTCCGGGTCACGGCCGATCACCGGGTCGATCTTCCCGGCCCGGGCGCGCTCGGTCAGGTTGGTCGCATACTGGTCCAGCGCCGATTTGCCACCCGGCGCCTGTTTGGGTTTGGGTGCTTCGCCCTCGGGTTTCGAGCCTTCGATGGACTCCGCCAAGAGGTCACCTAACTGTCCCGACATGGAGGCCGGGTCGATCTTGTCGAACTCCAGGCTAATCTTGAACAGCAGGCCCTCCAGGACCGGAACCTTCAGCGCGCCAAGAAGGATGTAGGCCGACCGAACCGTGTCGTCACCGAACTCCAGGCTGCCGAAAGTCCAGCCTTCCTGGATTGCGCGGAAGATGTGGTCGGAAAACTCCTCTACCGACCCCGCTCCATGCGGGAGCGAGTCCACGGCCCGCGTGACGTCGGCTGCCAAGCGAGAGGTATCGACTCCGGCCGAGGCGCAAAGGATCTCGAAGTCCGACCGGGCAGACTGGGACAATGCCTCAATGAAATGGACCAGTTCGACATAAGGATTGCCGCGCGTCTTGGCGGACTGGGCTGCGGCGGAGAATGCCTTCAGACAAACGGAGTTCAGCTTCCCGACCAGCTCCTTCCGCTTGATCGTTTCGGTGCCGCCACGTGGGGCCATAATCCTTCCCCCTCAACCGCTTCTGAATATGCTTGCTCATCCCGGCGGAAAGACGCAGGCTTTCCGCAAGGTCACTCTAGTCCGGAAATTTTCGCATGGCGAATGTTTTGGCGGTGCCGGTCTTGAATACCGGACCCGGGCTGCAGACAGAGGTCGCGGAATGATCGGCCCCTTGCCCGGAGACATCTTCCGACAGGGCCAGGTCTTGAACCACACCTACGAAATCGAGGGGGTTCTGGGCCGTGGCGGCACGGGCGAGGTCTACCGGGCGCGCAACCAGATCTCTGGCCGCATCGTCGCGATCAAAGCGCTGAATGCGCAGTTTTCCGGGAACGACGACTACATCCAGCTGATGCGCCGCGAAGAGCAGATGCGCGACGTGCTGAACGACGCGGTGGTGCGGTACACGGAATGCTCGCGGTCGGACCAAGGGCACGTCTTTCTGGTGATGGACTTCATCGACGGGCCATCGATGAACGAGATCATGATGCGCCGCCGGATGGATGCGCGTGAGCTGATGATCATTGCGCATCGGGTGGCAGAGGGGCTGGTGGCGGCACATGCAAGGGGGATCGTGCACCGAGACCTGTCGCCCGATAACGTCGTGCTGCGCGACGGCGCGGCCGAAAAGGCGACAATCATCGACTTCGGCATCGCTAAGGACACGTCCGCGGGTGCAAAGACCATCGTCGGCAACGAGTTCGCCGGGAAATACGAATATGCGGCGCCCGAACAACTCGAGGGCCGAGCCGAGAAGCGATCCGACCTTTATGCGCTTGGGGCGACACTTCTTGCGGCGTTCCGCGGGCAAGTGCCATTTGGTGGATCGACGCCCGGTGAGATCATACGGAGGAAGCAAACGCGACTGGACACCGAAGGGGTGCCAGAGCCTCTGAAAAGCCTCATCGACTGGCTCACCGCCCCCGCGTTGGCCGATCGCGCGCCGAGTGCCGAGGCGGTGGTGGACCACCTGAACCAGGCACTGAAGCCTCCCTCGACCCGGGGGCGTCGTTTGCCCCCCGAGACGGGAGAGGAGCGGAAGGGGCGTGGCGGCATGATGGTGCTGCTTCTCGTACTGCTTCTGGGGTTGGGCGGTGGCGGGGCTTGGTACGCTGGTCTATTGGACCCTTGGCTGCACCCAATTCCCGTCGCGTCACCCTACCGTTTGACCGCAAGTTTCGGTCCGGGCGGCCCGCAGTTCTCCGGCAATGCACCCGACGCGGACGCCGCCCGACGCCTGACGCTGGCCTTCACGGCGGCGACGGGGAGTTCTCCCCCTGCCGATGCTCTTCCACTGGCCCAAGGTGTGCCGGACGAGCGTTGGGTGGGAAATGTGACGGAGCTTTTCGAGCTTTTGCCAGGCATTCCCGAATGGAGGCTCACCGTGACGGACAATGCGGTCGACATCGAAGCGGTGACGGCAAACCGTAAACAGACTGAGGAGAAGCGGGCAGCGATTCAGGATTGGGCAGCGCGAACGGGAATGAAGATCGGCTTCGCCCCGCGAACTGGCCCGGCCAAGCTCCAAGGCCAAGCCGTGCTGGATTCGCTTCAACCCTTCGCACTCTGCGGACCGCTGACGCCCGACAAGGGGCCTCTGCAGATCTACGGACTGGGTGAGACCGTGGTGGTGACTGGCGCCGTAGAGTCGATCGAGACCCGCGATGCGGTGAAGGCCGCAGTGGAGCCCACTCTGGGCGACCGATCCCTGCGACTGAATCTGACGATCTTGAACAAGGACCTCTGCACGGTGCGAAAGGTCCTGCCACCGGTGGGCGCCGGGGATGCGGTGATCTGGTTTGGGGATGGCGCCACGGGCGAGGTGAACCTATCTGGCATCTTCCGCGCCGGCGACAACCCGGTGGTCGAGGTGCTCGTTCCGCCCGAACTGACCGGGCTCTCGCTTTGGGTGCTGGTCGTCGACAACACCAACCAAGTGTTTAGCCTGTTGCCGAACGAGAAGCAGGCCGAGCATGACATTCAGGACATCGGCAGCGTCGTCGACGGGGTCCGGCGCGTGCGCGTGCTGGGGAGCTTGGCGGACCTTCAAACCGGAAACGCCGTCTTTTCCATCCAGGTCGACGCGAGCAATTTCGGCAAGTCGGAGATCATCGCGGTCCTCTCGAAACGCCCCCTTTTCGGCACTCGGCTGCCTGAAACACTGTCGGTCGGCGGCCTGGCAGATGAACTGGCGGATGTCATCGCCAAGGATCCGGAAAACATCGTGTCAATCGCCTCGCGGGTCATCGATGCAAGACCTTGACTTTAGGTCAGGTGGTGCAAGAGTTGTCCCGTAGATTTTGTTTGCATGTATTGCAGAAGGCTTTGGACCGAGATGGACCTTGAACCGTTCCTGGTTCCGGTGGCGGACGGCAGTGCCTCGGGATCGGAACTGCGAAACGACCCGCGTTTCCATGCCGTCGAGCGGCTCTTAGAGCCTGCCGCGCGCAGCTTCCGGCTGGAGAATGTCCGGAACGGCGGGACGGGCGGAGCGAATGTCGATTGGTCCGGAATACTCTCGCAGGCGGAAGAACTGGCGCGGACGGGACGCGACCTTCGCCTGCTGGCTCTCGTTGTCCGGGCCCTGGCGAATGCCGAGGGGTTCGACGGGCTGGCGCAAGGTCTTGGCCTTTTGACCCGAACGGTTGAGACATACTGGGACAGCCTGCACCCCGCGCTGCGCGAAAGCCCGTCACTCAGCGAGGCGGCGCGGCGGCGCACAAATGCCATGCTCGACTTGCAAAACCGTGAGAACGGGCTTCTTTGCGACCTGGAATTCACCGTTGTCCTGACCCCCCGCGGCCTTGGAGCAATCACCTTTGGCGACCTCTGCGCCGGTGGGCTGACGCGGATGCAGGCGCAGGCAGAGTTTCCGCAGGGCCTTGGTGAAAAGGAACTGGCCGAGCTTCTGTCACGGCATGAGGCGCGGGTGAACCGCGTCACAGCTGCCTGCCGCGCCATGGCGATCGAGCGGCCCGATGACGTGGCGATCTTGGTCCGAGGGATCGAGGCCGCCCGGACCGCCTTAGCTGCTCTTGAAGCTGCGGTTACGGCCCGCGTGGGGGAAAATGGGATCGGCTTCAAGCTGCCGGAACTCGATAAGGTCCTGTCTAGGGCGCTAACTCCATTGGCAGCCGCACAGGGTCAAGCGGCACCGGCTGCACCCACACATGAGGTGATTGCCATGGCCGAGCCTTCCTCCTCGAGCATGTCAAACGGCGTTCATGCGCCACCCACGGCAGGAGGTATCCCCGGTGCAGTCAACTCCCGCCGGGATGTCGAGCGCTGCCTAGACATGATCATCGACTTCTATGAACGCACAGAGCCTTCGAGTCCTATCCCGCATCTTGCGCGGCGGATGCGGAAGATGGTGCCGATGAACTTCCTGCAACTGATGGAAGAGATCGCACCCAGCGGGATGAAGGAATTCAAGAACGTCGCCGGCGTGGACGACAAGAAATCGGCCTCGCAATAGGCCCCAAGACTTTCAGGAGAGGTCTGAGACATGGCAAGTGAAAGCAAGGCAAAGGTGATCGAACGCAACCGCGCCCCGCGGGTGCAGATCGCCTATGACGTCGAACACTACGGCAGCCCGACCACCATCGAACTTCCCTTCGTCATGGGGGTGATGGCCGACCTTGCCGGCAAGTCAGAAACCAAAGAGGCCATGAAGCCGGTCAATGATCGGACTTTTGTCGACGTCGACGCAGGCCGCTTCGGAAAGTTCATGGAAGCGCTGGCCCCGCGCGTAAAGGCCCGTGTCCCGAACCGCCTTCCCGCGAAGGATGGCGCGGCCGACGAGGAGATGTTCGTCGACCTGACGTTCAAGAGCATGTCCGACTTCACCCCCGACAAGGTGGCCGAACAGGTCCCCGCGCTGGCCGAGCTTCTGAAGATGCGGCGCCAGTTGGAAGAATTGCTTGGGTACATGGACGGCAAGGTGAATGCCGAAAAGCGGATCGCGCAGCTACTGCAGAACGAGCCTTTGCTGATGCAGGTCGCCGATGAAGCCATGAAGAAGGAGGGCTGAGCGATGGCCGAACAGGAAAAGCAGGCAACCACAGCCGAAGCCCAGACCATCGACCTGGGCGAATTCAGCGACCTTCTGGAGAAGGACTTCCGGGTCAAGGAGGACGAAGGCGCCAAGCTGCAGAAGCTGGTGCAGAACCTGGCACTGGCCGCCACCGAGCGTTCGGGGACCGCAACGATCTCCGGCAATGCGGTCAAGTCGATCAAGAATCTGATCGCCGGGATCGACGCACTGCTCACCACCCAGATGAACGAGATCATGCATGCGCCCGAAGTTCGGGAGATCGAGGGCACCTGGCGCGGGCTGCACTACCTGGTCAACAACACCGAGACCGACCAGAAGTTGAAGATCCGGGTGATGAACATCACGAAGGACCAACTGGCCGACACGCTTGAGGACTTCGAGGGGCAGATGTGGGACCAGTCCCCCATCTTCAAGCGGCTCTACACTGACGAGTACTCAATGTTCGGTGGCGAACCTTTCGGCGCCATCTTGGGCGCCTACGAGTTCAGCCATCATCCGCGTGACGTGGGCTTGTTACGCAACATGTCCGGCATCTGCGCCTCGGCTCATGCGCCTTTCATCGCGGCGGCCTCGCCCAAGCTCTTCCGGATGGAAAGCTGGCAGGAACTGCCAAACCCTCAGGACCTGCAGCAGATCGTCTCTTCTCCAGATTATGCCAGCTGGCAGTCCCTGCGGGAGTCGGAAGACGCGCGCTACATCGGCCTGACCATGCCGCGGGTTCTGGCGCGCCTTCCCTATGGCGCGGCGACGATCCCGGTGAAGGGCTTCGCCTTCGAGGAGCAGATCGACGGCAAGCATGACCACTATGTCTGGATGAACGCAGCCTTCGCGATGGGTGTGAACATCAACCGAAGCCACAAGCTTTATGGTTGGGGCACCCAGATCCGCGGTGTGGAATCGGGCGGCGCGGTCATCAACCTGCCGGTCCACAGCTTCCCGACCGACGACGGTTCCATCGCAATGAAATGCCCGACAGAGATTGCAATCGACGACCGGCGCGAGGCAGAACTGGCCAAGCTCGGTTTCATGCCCATCCTGCATCGCAAGAACACCGACATCGCGGCCTTTATTGGAGCTCACAGTCTGCAAGACGACGAAGCCCGCGCCGGCCGGCTTGTGGATCCGGACGCCCAGGCGAACGAACGGCTTTCGGCCAATCTGCCCTACCTTTTCCCGGTCAGTCGCTTCGCGCATTACCTGAAGGCCATCGCGCGCGACAAGGTCGGGACCTACAAGGAACGCGCCGACATGCAGAAATGGCTGTCGGAGTGGATCAACCGCTACGTCCTGGCGAATACCGCCATGGCCGACGACAAGCAGAAAGCGAAGCGTCCTCTGGCATCGGCCGAAGTGCAGGTGGACAGCGTCGAAGGCCGTCCGGGCTATTACAACGCCCGCTTCTACCTGCGTCCACACTACCAGCTGGAGGGCATCAACGCGAGCCTCAGGCTGGTCTCGGAACTACCGTCTGTGAAGAATGCCTGACCAATTCAACCGCACTCAATCAGTAAAGGACTAGATCATGGCGGTTTCGATTTATGCGAAGTTCCCCAACGGGATCACGGGCGAGGCCAAGCAGGCCGGGCACGAGGACGAGGTGGTCATCCTGTCGCTCAGTTGGGGCGTCAGCCGGCCGGCCACTTTGACCGGAAACAGCCGCCAAACCGGCGTACCGTCCTTTTCTGACGTTTCTCTCGCGAAGGAGACGGACTCGGCCTCTCACGACCTCTTCATGGCCTGCGCGAAGGCAACGGCGTTGGACGAAATCGTCATCACCTTCGTCAAGGATGCGGGCGACGAGCACATGGACTATCTGCAGTACACTCTCAAGAACTGCCTGATTTCGTCCTATCAGGTTTCGGGATCATCGGGCGGGACAACGGCATCGGAATCCATCTCGATCTCCTACACCGATATCAAGGCACTCTATAAGAAGCAGGAATCGGACCACACCGGATCCAGCGACCACGAGGCCGAATTCGATCTGATGGCCCGCGTCTGAGTGAGGCCCATCCTTACCGAGGTCGGGTGCTATGGTTGACGCAACGCCGACGCCGCAATCCAGGACTGAGGCGGTCCAGCCCAGCCTGTGGGACCGCCTCGTCGATGATCTGCCCGGCATCATAGCCGAGACCGACCGCCAGCGTGCTGATCTGGTCAGCCGGATTGGCGCGGACAAGGTCGACGCGGTTGTTTCGGGTGGCGCACGGGCGATCGAGGCTGATGCTGATCTGGATGCAGACACAAAGCGTGACCTGCACCTGTTCCTCACCCAGATGGCCCGCCGCGCCTTCTTGGAAGAACGCGGCATCGTCGTCAACGCCCAGATCCTGCGCGAGGCCGTCCGCCGCGACATCGAGGCGCTTTTCAACGTCGAACGTTTCGAATCCGGGCTCCAGTTGACCGATGTCGAGGTGCTGAACTTCGAAACCCCCCAAGAGATGATCGCCGATTTCCCCCATGCCCGGCGGTCGGTCCTGAACTATGGCGTCCCCTCCTTCTCGGGCCGCGCCATGTCGGACTTCGACCTGGCCGCCCTGGCCAAGGAACTGCGCGAGGTGATCGCCGTCTTCGAACCCCGGCTGAAACGCGATTCAATCCGGGTGAAGGTGGCACAGGGCGACCGAACCGGCATGAAGATCGAACTTGACGCGGTCCTGATGCTGTCCCCCGTCCCAGAACGGCTGCGGCTCTCCACCATGATAGACCTCGACAACGGGCGCGCCACCACAGCGGTCGAGGACGCGTGATGGACCGCAATTTCCTCGCCTATTACGAAGACGAACTCGCCCATATCCGCGAGCTGGCGACCGAATTCGCCGCGCTCCACCCCACGGTCGCGCGCAACCTGTCGCTCGACGCCGTTCCCTGCCCCGACCCTTACGTGGAACGCCTGCTGGAAGGCGTGGCCTACCTAGCGGCCCGCACCCGGCTGAAGGTCGATGCCGAAAGCAGCCGCTACGTCCGGAACCTTCTGGACGAGCTTTACCCCGATCTCGTCTGCCCCGCCCCCGCGATGACGATGGCCGTCCTGCACCCCGGCCCCCAGGTCCAGACCATGCTCGACGGCCACCTCGTCGCCCGCGGCACCCGATCCGTCGCCGCCTATCGCGAGGGGATCTCCACCCGCGCCACCTACACCACCGCGCAGGACGTGACCCTCTGGCCCATCGCCGTCGACAGGGTGGACTACCTGCAGGACAAGGGGGCAATGAACGCCGCCGGGCTTGACCGGGCGGAAGCCGAGGCCGCGATCCGCTTCACCCTCACCCGCGTCGGCCCCGGCTCGCTGGCCGAACTTTCCCTCGACCGGCTGGACCTTTGGTTTACCGGCGGCACCCGTGGCGGGGCGATCTTTGACGCGCTTTTCGGCCACGGCAATGCCGCCGTCGCCCGCGCGCCGAAGGGCCGTCCGCAGCCCCTTTCCGGCCCCTCCCTCGTCGGCATCACCGACCGCGAGGGCCTGCTTCCCCGCGTCCGCCCCTCCTTCGAAGGCTACCGGCTGATGCGGGAATACTTCCTGATGCCCGACCGCTTCCACTTTCTGCGGCTCGATGGCCTCAACCCCGCACTTCGCGCCTGCACCACTGGCCCCTGCGAGGTCATGGTCTACCTCGACACCGCGCGGCCCGAGCTTTCCGACCTCTCCGCCAGGGACTTCCGCCTCTTCGTCACGCCGCTCGTCAACCTCTTCGAGAAAGAGTGCAACGTGATCGAGATCGACGGCCGCTCTGCCGCGCATGTCGTCCACGCCGACCGCACCCGCCCGCGGGATTTCGAGATCTACCGCCTGACCAATGTCGAGGATGCTGACTCGAACGGCCCCGACGCCGCCGTTGCCCCGCTCTATTCCGTCGGCCAGCACCGCGGCTCTGGCCTTGTCTACACCACCGAACGCCGCCCGCGCCGCCCGGGAGAGGATGAGCTTCGCCGCGGCCAGACCCGCACCAGCTATGCGGGCGACGACCTGTTCCTGTCGATCGCCCGGCCCGCCGACGTGACCGTCACCAAGGCCATCCGCCGCCTCGACATCCGCGCGCTCTGCACCAACCGCGACCTGCCGATCCTGGACGACTCCCCCAAGCTTTCCCTTGAAACAGGCGACCCCGTCGGCCGGATCGAGCTGATCGCCCCCTTCCGCCGCCCCCGCGCCTCGGTCGCCTCGGCCCTGCCGAACGTGGTCTCGGGCGGGGAAAGCCAGATGGACGACCTCGCCTGGCGGCTGGTGGCGCAACTGTCGCTCAACCACCTCTCGCTCGCCGAACCGGGGCAGGATGCCGAACCCCTGCGCGCCATGCTCGACCTCTACGCCGGGCGCGGCGACCCCGCGATGGCCCGCCACGCCCGCTCGATCACCCGGGTCCGCTCGCGCCAGGTCGTCGAACGGCTGGGCATCCCCGGCCCGATCTGCTTTGGCCACGGGGTCGAGATCACGCTCGACGTGGATGAAAACACCCTCGCCGGGGGCTCCACCCTCCTCCTCTCGGCGCTTCTCAACCAGCTCTTCGCCCGCCACGCCGCGATTAATTCCTTCGTGCGCACCAGGACCCATCTCATGCAAAGACAGGAGGACGTGTCGTGGCCGATGACGCCGGGCAACCGCGCCCTGATCTGACCGGGGATGTGCCCGCGCCCGAAACGATGGGCTTCTTCGAGCTTCTGCGCAGGCTCGAACGCGACCAGCTGCGCTTTGGCCGCTCCGGCGGCCCGTCGAAGGAACCCGCTCGCCTTGGCCAGCGCGCCCGGCTCACATTCGGCACCCGCGACATCGCGGGCTTCCACCCCGGCAGCCCGCCCAAAGTGGATGTCGAGGTGCTGGGCCTTCTTGGCCCCGAAGGCGCCTTACCCCTGCACATCACCCGCTGGGTCCTCAGCCGCCTCTCGGACCGCTGGTTCACCGAAGGCAGCGACGCGGCCTCGGACACCACGTTCCTTGATTTCTGCAACCTCCTACAGCACCGCATGATGGCGCTCTACTGGCGCGCCTGGGGTGATGCCCGGCCCGAGGTGCAGATCGAACACGAAGCTGCAGGCCGTGTCCGTGCGCTGGTCGAGGCGCTGGCCGGCGTGGCCCTGCCGGGCACGAAGCCTAGGGTCCCCGACGCCCAGACCCGCCTCAAGACCCGCCACGCCACCGCCCTTGGCCGCCAGGTTTACAGCGTCGAGCGGCTGACCGCCTACCTTGGCGATGTGCTGGAGGCCCCCGTCACCCTGGTCGAATTCCTCGGCACCTGGACCGACATCCCGCCCCGCCTGCAATCGCGCCTCGGCCAGCAGCACGCCCAGCTTAGCCGATCCGCCGTCGTGGGCGCCCGCAGCTTTCAGCGCCAGACATTGGTCGAGCTTCGCGTCGGGCCCCTGCCCCTTGCCCGCTTCGTCCAGTTCCTCGCGGACCCCGCGCTGATCCAGCGCCTTCGCCACGCCATCCGCCACGCAATGGGCCGCGAGATGGAGTTCAACCTGCGCCTCGTCCTTGATGCCCGCGAGATCCCCGACACCCGCCTCGGCCACAGCCAGCTTGGCCGCACCACCTGGCTTGCGCCCAGGCGCGACCGGGATGCGGACGACCTGCGCCTCTACCGCGTCGCCGCAGTGGAGGCCGCATGACCCTGCGCCTGATCATCGAACACAGCCCCCACCCCCAGGACCGGCGCGAGATGCGCCATCCGGGGGGCGAGTTCTCCATTGGCCGGGGCGCGGAATGTTCCTGGCAGATCAACGACCCCGACATGTATGTCTCGCGCAAGCATTGCGTGATCACGGGCGAGGCCGGGCAGTTCATCGTGACCGACGCCAGCCGGGGCGGGCTCTTCATCGACGGGGAGGACCAGCCGCTTGGTCCTGGAAATGCCGCCCGGCTGGAACAGGGGATGCGGCTTCGGCTCGGCGACACCGTGATCCGGGTCGAGATCGAGGCCCAGACACCGGTTGCAGCGCCCCGCACCCACGCGCCGGCACAGCGGCAGATGACACATGACGATTTCTTCTCGCAGCCGGTCACGCCGCCCGCGCCGGTGCAGCGTCCGCAGGGCCTGCCGCAACCGTTCGACACCGGACCGACCGACCTGCGCCGCCATGACACCGCGCCACAACGCTCGGCGCCGCCGCCCTTGTTCGACGACCCGTTCACGCTTGATCGCTCGGTCGCGGGTCGCCCCGCCGGCAGCGTCCCCGAGCCGATTGCCCCCCGGAAGGACGACTTCGGCTTCGGCTCCTTCTTCGACGAACCGCCAAAGCCCCGTGCGGCCGAGCCTGCGCCTGCCCCCGTGGAGGCCCCCACCCCGGCCAGCGACGACTGGTGGGCGATGCCACCACCCGTCGCCGCACCGGAGCCTCCGCCCCCGGCCCCCGAGCAGCCTCCCCCTCCCGCGCCGGAACCGCTCCGGCTGGAACCCGCTCCAGCCCCCGCGCCACCCGTCGTCGACGAAGAACACCGCACCCGCCAGCGCGGCGAGGCGCCACCGCCTCCCGTGGCTCCGCCCCCTACGCCTGCGGCCCCCGTCGCCTCGGACACCGCCCTCCGCGACGCCTTCTTCCGTGGCCTCGGCCTCGAACCCACTACGACGCCCAATTCCGAGGCCGAGATGGAGGCGCTTGGCCAGCGCTTCCGCCTTCTGGTCGAAGGCCTGATGCTCATGCTGCGCACGCGCGCCAAGGAAAAGCAGAACGCCCGCGTGGCGCAGACGGTGATTAGCAACACTGACGTCAACCCCTTGAAGTTCCTCGCCACCACAAACGAGGCCATCGCCGCCCTCGTCACGCCCAGGGGCCCCGGCTACCTGGACCCCGAGACCGCGATCAACGGCGCCTTCCGCGACCTTGCAGACCACCAGGTCCGCTCTTGGGTCGCGATCCAGTCGGCGCTGCGGCGGATGATCGACCGCTTCGACCCGGCGGCGGTCGAGAAGGACCTCGAGGACCTCGGCATGCTGGAAAGCCTTCTGTCGGGCGGGCGGAATGCCAAGCTCTGGAAGGCCTATACCGACCGCTACAAGGACATCGCCCGCGCGGCCGAGGACCGGTTCCTGGGCGAAGTGGGCGCCGATTTCCGTGACGCATATGAAGGCAACAGGGAGAAGACCGATGACTGACGTTCCACGACGTGCCTTTCTGATCGGGGGCAGCGCGCTCCTGCTGGTCGCCTGCGCCCCTGCGGGGCCGGGAGCGGTGACCATCGTCGCCCAGGGGACTGCGGGGATGAACCCCGGCCCGGACGGTGCCGACCGGCCACTCACGCTGCAGGTCCTGCAGCTGCGCGGGTCCGGAGCCTTCGACGGCGCCGATTTCTTCGGCCTGCAGACCGCCTCGGCCACGCTGGGGGGCGATTTGGTGAAGGCGGACACCATAACCCTCGCCCCTGGCGGCAAGGCAACCAAGACGATCGCGCTCGAGGCGACCACAGCCATCATCGCCGTCGTCGCAGGCTTCCGCGACCCCGCGGGCAAGCAGTTCCGCGCCAAGTCTTCGGTCTCGCCGACGGACTCGGTCACCTTCGCGCTTGACGTGACGGCCAGCGGGATCAAGCTGACCCCGATGTGACCCCTCTGGGTGCCAGGAACAGGACGGAAGAATGAGTGACAAGAACAAGGTCGTCTGGTCCGAAGGGCTGTTCCTGCGCACCCAGCACCTGCAGCAGCAGGACCGCTATACCGAAGGCCTGGTGCGCGGCGCGCTTCAGGCAGCGCCGATGCAGGCCTGGGGGTTCCGCTCGCTGACGCTGGACAAGCCTGCGCTGGATGCCGGCCGCATCGCCATCGCACAGGCTTCTGGCATCTTTCCCGACGGCACGCCTTTCGCCATCCCCGACACCATGTCCGCCCCTGCGCCCGTCGCCATCAAGGGGGACATGGCGGGCCACGTCGCGCTGGCCATACCCATCGAACGCCCCGGCGCCGCCACCATCGACCCCGCCCACGCCGACCCCGCCGGATCGCGCTATCGCGGCGTCATCCAGACCGTCCGCGACGCCATCCGCGGCGGGGCCGAGCCCGAAGAGATCGAGGTCGCCCAGCTGTCCGCCCGCCTGATCCTACCGACCGAGGACAGCGCGGGTTTCGTCACCCTCCCCGTCGCCCGGGTTGAGGGCCTGCGCGCCGAAGGCTCGGTCGCGCTGGCCGAAGGCTACCTCGCCCCTGCCCTGACTCTTGCGGCGAACCCCTGGTATGCGGGCCTTGCGCAAGAGGTCGTCACCGGCCTTGACCGCATCGCCGATGCGCATGGCAAGCTGGTCCTCGGCGGTGCGGGACGGTCGATCGAGAACCTCCTCCTCCTCGAGCTTGCGAACACCGCCCGCCCCCGCGTGGCCCACATGCTGGCGCAGAACCTGCACCATCCGTCCGAATTCTTCATGGAACTCGCAGGGTTGGCGGGCCGGATGGCGACCTATGGCTCCTCGTCGCGCAGGCTTTCCGACCTCCCCGCCTACGACCACCTCGACCCGCAACCCGCTTTTGCCGCATTGGCCGACACGCTGCGGTCGCTGATGCTCTCCCTCCGCCACGTCGAACCGAAGTCCCGCGCCCTGCAGGTCGCGCGCCACGCCCAGAACATCTGGAAGGTCCGCATCGACAACCCCGACCTCCTGAAGACGAGCCGCATCGTCTTGCGCATCGGCTCTGAGATGTCGGACGAATCCTTGCGCCGCATCTTCGTGTCGCAGGCCACTGTGGGCGCGGCGGACGCCTTCGAGAAGCTTTGGAAATCCCGCCTGCCCGGTATACCGCTGAAGCCCCTCCACTCCCAGCCGCGCGAGATCCCCTATGACGGGGAGCGTCTTTGCCTGGAGCTTGACCAGAAGTCCGAACATTTCTCCCAGCTCACCGATGCGCCCGGCTTCGTCATCGGGGTCTCGGGCGCGCTGGAGCGTGAACCCGAAATCGACTGCTACGCCGTGAACCGATGAGCAACGAGGACGACCCCTTCGGCCTGTCGAACGACGCCGGACGCACCCGCATCCGGCCGGTGAAATCCGGCACCCCGGTCACCACGCCGCAGCCGCCGACCTTTGGCGCAGACCGTCCCGCGCCGCCCCCACAGCAACCTTACGGGGGGCAGTCCTATGGCGGCCAGCCATACGGCGGGCAATCCTACGGCCAAGGCTACAACCAACCCTTCGGCACCCCGCCCGACCCCGGCCAGCGCGCCCCGAAACCGCGCCTGACCCGCGCGAACCCGAACCCCCTCATCGTCGCCTTCGCCTCGCTCCTCGAACTCGCGCCCGAGCTTGAGCACGCCATGCCCCCGGCCAATCCCGACGCGCTGCGCCTGCGCCTCCAGGACAACCTGATCGACGCCCGCGACAGCGCCGTCGGCATGGGCGTCCCCATGACCCGCGCCAACCAGGCCGCCTGGTTCGTCGGGGCGCTGGTCGATGACCTCGCGCTCAACACCCCCTGGGGCGGCCATTCAAGCTGGCCGCGCCAACCCCTCGTCGTGGGCCTTACGGGAGAGGTCGACGCCGGGACCAAGTTCTTCGACCGCCTCGAAGAGCTTCTCCGCTACCCCAACCGCGACCCCGAGATGCTGGAACTGGGCTTCCATTGCCTGAACCTCGGCTTCCGCGGCAAGTACCGGCTCGAGGGCCGCACCGGCGACGCCGCCCTCCTTGCCATGCGCTCGGCCATCGCCCGCACCATCCGCAACCCCGAGGCCGAGGCCGCCCCCCTCTCCCCGCACTGGCAGGGGGTCATCGCGCCGGACGAAAAGCCCCGCTTCGCCGTGCCCCTGTGGACCATCGGCCTGGCCGCCGTCGCCGTCATCGCCGCGCTGTATGTGGGCCTCGGCATCCAGCTCTCGAACAAGGCGACCCAGCTTTACGCGCTTGCCAACCTTTTGCCGCCCCCCGAGCGGGCCGAGATCTTCCGCCCCGTCCGCACCAATGCCGAACCCGCTGCGCCCGAGATCAAGATCGAGCCCGTGGTTATCGAGCTGGTCCCCTCCTGCCTGGCCAAAGCCCCCGCCGACACCGCCGCCGCCCTGACCGGCAAGGACGACGTCAGCTTCGCCTTCCTCACCCTGCGCGGATCGAACCCCGAGGTCTTCCGCTCGGCCAAGGCCGACATCAATGACGTCTATGGCCCCCTCGTCACCGCCTTGGCGCAGTGCATCAGCGAAAACATCGACGTCATCGGTAAGGTCACGATCATCGGCCATACCGACTCTGTGCCGGTCCAGGCCTCGAACCCCTTCGCCTCGAACCAGGGCCTGTCCGAAGCCCGCGCCAAGACCATCGCCGACCTCCTGACCGCCGCCGGGGTCCCGCCGGACCTGCTGGTGTCGGAAGGCCGGGCCGACAGCGAACCCGTGGGTGACAACAAGACCAAGCAGGGCCGGGCCGAGAATCGGCGCATCGAGATCAAGATCGAGAAGAAGCTCTAGATGAAAGTCCTCAAAGCCATCTTCCGCTTCCTGTTCTCCCGCCGCCTCTGGACCTTCATCGGCGTCGTCCTCCTCTGTGCGCTGATCTGGTTCTTCGGCCCCCTCGTCTCGGTCGGCGACATGGTCCCGCTGGAGGACGACCTCGTCCGGATGATCGTCATCGCCGTCATCCTGGTCCTCTGGCTCTTCTCCCTCCTCCTCGCGCAACTCCGCGCCGCGAAGAAGAACCAGCTTTTCGTCACCGAACTCGCGACCCCCGAAAAACCCAGGGTCTCACTCCCAGGCGAAGCCAACGTCGCCGAGATCAACACCAAGTTTGCCTCCGTCCTGACCGAGATGAAGCGGTCCAAACTCGGCGGCAAGAAATTCCTCCGCGACATGCCGTGGTATGTGATCATCGGCCCCCCCGGCAGCGGTAAGACCACCGCGCTGCGCCAGTCCGGCCTTCACTTCCCCATCGACCTCTCCGATGACCTGAAAGGTGTCGGCGGCACCCGCAACTGCGACTGGTTCTTCACCGAAGACGCCGTCCTCGTCGACACTGCCGGCCGCTACGTCCAGCAGCAAAGCGACCCCGAGATCGACGCGGCCGAGTGGCTCGGCTTCCTGGACATGCTGAAGAAGCACCGGGGCAAACGCGCCCTGAACGGCGTGATCCTGACCCTCTCGCTCAAGGAACTCCTCGCCGGTGAGGCCGCCGTCCGCGAACACGGGCGCGAAATCCGCAAGCGCCTTGCCGAACTGCGCGAACGTCTGCAGATCCAGCTGCCCGTCTACCTGATGCTGACCAAGGTCGACCTCGTCCCGGGCTTCGAGGCCTTTTTCGGCAACCTGCCCACCAAGGACCGCGAACAGGTCTGGGGCGCGACGCTGCCCACCGACGCCCGCATCGACCGCACCACCATCGAACGCGAGATCAAGGCGCTTCTCGCCAACCTCGAAACCCGCCTCACCACCCGCATGGCCGAGGATGTCCCCCTCGACCAGCGGGCCGAGATCTTCCGCTTCCCCTCGCAAGTCGAACGGCTCGAAGCGCCCCTGAAGCTCCTCATCGACACGGTTTTCGGCGAAAGCCGGTATGAGGAAAGCCCCTGGCTGCGCGGCTTCTACCTGACCTCCGCCACCCAGGAAGGCTCGCCCATCGACCGCCTCGTCGGGGAACTCGCGGGATCCTTCGGCATCAACGCCGACCCCGCCCCCCGCCGCGCCTTCGGTGAAAAGCGGTCCTACTTCCTGCGCAACATGCTGACCGACCTCATCTTCCCCGAGGCGGGTCTCGGCACCTTCGACGCCGCTGCCGAGGAACGCCGCAAATGGATCTGGCGCGGCTCCATCGCCGGGGCCTCGCTGGTCACCCTGATCGCGGGCCTCGTCTTCCTCTTCAGTTTCCTGCGCTACTCCGGCGGCATCGACGACCAGGAGCGCCTCTTGGCCGACCTCTCCGGCCGCCTGGCCAACGTAGCCGCCCGCCAGGCCCCGACCGACCCGCTGGACCTCGAACTCGCCCTGGAAGGCGTCACCGAGGTGAGGGCCGCCGCGACCGAAGTGCCGACCTCGCCGCTCACCTACATCGGCCCCACCGCGCGCTCCGAACTGGCCGAGGCACAGCGCATCGCCTACGACCGCTCGCTCCGCAACATCATGGAACCCCGGATGGTCGCCATGCTGGAAGCCACCATGTGGCGCCAGATCCGCGACCCGGAATACCTCCTCGGCGCGCTCAAGGTCTATTACATGATGACCGGCCTCGCCCCCTATGACCGCGAATTCGCGGCGCAGTGGTGGCAGGACCAGCTGCCACAGAACGCCCCCACCGACCCCTTCCCGACCGAGGCCGCGCTGGAGCACCAGCTTGCCGCCATCGACCGCATGGGGTCAGAGGAACAGAAGATCGCCCCCGACCAGGACCTCGTCCAGCAGGCGCTGCAGTCGATCTGCACTATCCCCTTGGCCGCCCGGGCCTATTCCGCGCTCATCTCCGACCCCACAGTCACCGCGCTGCCCGAATGGATCCCGGCGGAAAAGGCCGGCCCCAACGCCACCCGTGTCCTGACCCGGATCTCGGAAAAGACGCTCCGAGTCGGCCTGCCCGGCGCCTTCACCTATGACGGCTTCCACAACACCGTCCTGCCGCTGATCCCCGAGGTCGCCGCCACAGCCGCGCTGGACCAGCAGGTCTTCGCCGGGGGCTGCGCCGAAAGCTCCGACGCCTCGGTCGCCAGCCTGGAAACCGATATCCTCAAGCTCTATCAGGACGATTTCATCGCCCAGTGGAACGGCTTCCTGCGCGATATCCGTCTTGCCCCGATCACCGACCTGCCCACGGCCACGGCCAACATGAAGGACCTCGCCAGCCCTGACAGCACGCTGCGCCGCCTGGTCCGTGCCGTGGTGGACGAGGTCGACCTGACGCGCGTCATCCCTGAAGAGGAAAACGCCGCCGCCGATGGCGTGGTCAAGAAGGCCACCGCAAAGCTCGGCAAGGTCGGCAAGCTTCTGAAGGCGGGCAGCAAGCTTGCAACATCGACCGGCGGGATCGAAGGCCCGCCCCCCGGCACCGACATCGCGCTGCATTTCGCGCCGCTCAAGGCCGCCATCGAAGAGGTGGACGGCCTGCCGCCGCTTCTCGACGACGTCGGCCTGCAACTCGACGGCCTTGCCAAGGAACTGGCCAGCGCGATGAACTCCCCCGACCCAGAGGCCACGCTCCTCGCCCGGGGCGGCCTGGGCGAGCTGACGGGAGCGGTCGCCAATGCCGCGAAGACGCTGCCCGACCCGCTGGATGACTGGGTTGCAGGCATCGCCGGTGACACCATCGCCGTGACCCGCGACGCAGTGATCGCGCAACTCAACGACCGCTGGCGCGCCGACGTCTACGATTTCTGCGTCAAGGCAACCGAAGGCCGCTATCCGTTCGACGAGGCCTCTGCAATCGACGTCAACGTCGCCGATTTCCGCGAGCTTTTCGCCCCCGGCGCGCGGATCGACAAGTTCGTCACCGACAACCTGCTCCCGTATATCGACACCACCGTGAAACCCTGGGCCTGGCGCGCCGACTTCGGCCTCGACGGCGCGCTTCTCTCCCCCTTCGAACGCGCCCGGTCGATCCGCGACGGGCTCTTCCCCGGCGGCAGTGGCCCCGTGATGGCCTTTACGCTGGAAGCCAAGGACCTGACCCCCAACGCCGCATCAGTCACGCTGAACGTCGACGGCCAGGTCCTGACCTACCTCAACGCCGCGACCCGCCCGATGCCAATGACCTGGCCCGGACCCGATGGCACCAACCTGATCTCCCTCTCGTTCCAGCCCGCCGACGGAACCGGAGAAGTCCTCACCTCGGAAACCGGCGCCTGGGCCTGGCTGCGGCTGATCCGCAAGGGCAGGCTGTCCGGCACCGCCCTGCCCGAGGTCTTCAGTCTCAGTCTCGGCCTGTCTGGCTTCTCCGCCGCCTTCGAGTTGCGCGCCGCCTCGGTCGACAACCCCTTCGACCTGAAGATGTTCGGCAACTTCAAATGCCCGACGAGCTTCTGAGCGACGACGAACGGCGGCCCGTCGCCGCGCTGTTCGGCAAGCTCCCCGCGACGGGCGACTTCGTGTGGCGCGGGCTGCCCGACGCCTTCCGCAAGCATTGGGACTTCTGGCTGACCCGCCACATCGCCCATCTCCAGCGCCATGGCCATGAGTTCCCTCCCGGCGGTCTCCGCTTCCGCCTGCCATCCGGCGGTCGCCTTGCCGTCGGGGTGATCCTGCCCAGCCGCGACAAGGCCGGACGGCACTTCCCGCTCTCGCTTCTCCTTCTGTCCGATGAAAACCTGACGCCCGATCAGGTCGACACCTGGTGCGATGAGGCCCTCGCCCTGGGGCCAGAAACCCTGGACCCGGACGCGCTCTGGTACGCCCTCGACAAACTGCCCTCCCCTGCGCCCCACGGCCCAGCCAGCGGACCGATGCAACTTTGGACACCGGGCCAGTCTCCTATCCCGATCGACCCCGCGGCGCCCGAAACGAAACTTCGGCAGCTCCTCGGCGTCGACTGAGCCTATCGGATTTGCCCAAACATCCCCGCCGGAGGCACGCTGAGCAGTTTGGTGTCCTTCACCAGAGACTGCGACAGGAAAGGTCTTCGCGCCGAAAGGTGCTCCGTTCGATGACCGCCCCGCCTCAGTTCTGGTTGATCTTCGCGCCCTTCATCGTGATGTTGCCGTCCGCCTTAGCATTGATCTTGCCCGACGCGGTCAGGCTGATGTCCTTGCCCTTGATAGTGATGGTCCCGTCCTTCTTCATCGTCACCTGCGCATCGCCACATTTCAGGGTGATCTCGTCGGTCACGTCCAGAACGAACTTCTTGCCGACCTTGATCCCCATGTCCTTGCCGACATTCATCATCTCGGCATTGGCGATGTCGGTGGCCCGCCCCTTGCCCACCTTCAGCGCCACGTCACCCGAGACGGTCTCTGTCTGGTTGCCGCCCACCGTCATCGACTCGTCGGCGCCGACCGACACCGAGCGGTTGGCCCCGACGGTCCAGCTGTCGTCCGAGCCGATGGAGTGGGTTTGGGACGCCCCGACCGTCACGCTACGCGAGGCGCCGATGGTGTTGTCCTGCGCCGCGCCCACCGTCCGCGTCTCGGACGCCCCGACGCTGTCCACCCGCGCCGCGCCCACCGTGATCGTCTGCGCCACAGCAACTGTCTGCAAGTGATTCATCCCGATCGTCTCGCTGGAGTTTGACCCGATCGAGATCGTCTCGTTCGACCCCACGGTTAGCGTGCGGTCCACGCCCACTGTCTCGGTGTCGTTGTTGCCGATGCTGGTGGTCTGGTCATGCCCCACCGCCACCGACTTGTCGTTGCCGACCGTCTCGGTCCGGTCGTGGCCGATGTCCTGCTTGGCGTCGTGCCCCACATCCTCGGCGAAGTCGTTGCCGATGGTGCGGGTCTCGTTGTTCTTGATCAGTTCGTTGTGGTCCTTCTCCGCTTGGAAGTAGACCTCTTCGGACCCCTTCTTGTCCTCGAACCGCATCTCGTTCCAGCCACCACCGCCGGGCGACGAGTTCGACTTCCACCCTGATTGCGTGGCATTGGCGGGCAGGCCATACGGTGGCATTTGCGCAGCGTTGTAGACCCGGCCGGTGATGATCGGCTTGTCGGGGTCCCCCTCCAGGAAGTCGACGATCACCTCCTGTCCGATCCGCGGGATCTGGATGAAGCCCCAGCCCGATCCGGCCCAGACCGAACTGACGCGGACGAAGCAGCTGGAATTCTCGTCCTTCCCGCCCAGCCGGTCCCAGTGGAACTGGACCTTCACGCGGGCATACTCATCGGTGAAGATTTCCTCGCCCGATGGGCCGACGACCACGGCCGTCTGTGGGCCTGACATCAGCGGCTTCGGCGTTCGCCGCGCAGGACGATAGGTCAGCGACAGCGGTTGCAGCTGCATTCTCACCTCGAACCCTTCGCCCCCTTTCTGCATCCCTGCCCGATACTGGTCTTGCCACATTTCGTATTCTGATCGCAGAACCAGGTACTTTACGTTGTCCGCCTCGCGGTCGAATTCTTCCAACTGGAAGCTGACACCCGACCAAAGGCCGCGGACCGTCCCCGTTGCCTCGACCCGAACATGCGGTGCCTGCGCCTCTTCCAGCCGGATCGCCGCGATCGGCTCACCTGCACCGACCTCCAGGTAATCTCCGGGGTAGTGATAAAGCTCGCCCTTTGCGGCCTCATGCGATTTCGGCGCATCGGACTTGGTCATCAGATCCGTGGCCGGCTTCTTGAAGTCATAATCCGTGTGGACGTAGGCCCCAGAACGCACAAAGGCGCGGGGCAGAAGCGCATTGATGTAGTCATTCTCGCCAGAAACTGTCCCGGTCTGTCCGTGAAATTTCACCGTCCCGAACCCCTCTGCGTCCTTCACGCTGGCATTCGCATCCGAAAGGACCAAAGTGTGTTCGCCGTCGGCATGGTCAAAATGATAGAATATCCCTTCGTGCTCCATCAGACGCTGCACAAAGGCCAAGTCCGTTTCGCGGTACTGAACGCAATAGTCGCGCGGCGGGTAGGACTTCTTCAGGCGCTTTTCGACCTTCACGTGGGCATGGGGCTTGAATACCTCTTCCACGATCTCGACCACGCTCTTCTTCTGGAAGATGCGGTTGTCGCTGCGGTAGTTCAGAAACCAAAGCCAGGGCCGCAGGACTGCCCGGAAATGGGCGTAATCCTCGTGGTATTCGCGGAAAGCAAATTCGTCGACGATACCGTGAAAATGCCGCTTGCCGCTGTCGGTGCGCACTGTGATCGTGACCGGCGTGCCAAGAATGTCATCGGCTTTCAGGTTGATGTCCTTGCTGACCAGACCAAGCTCATAGCGGAAGCACTGGCTGATCTCGTCGGACCCCTCCATGCGCGAAAAGAGGAGCGCGTCGCCAAGCGCGGTGCTGACCGTGATGGTGCGGCCGTCAGCCATGCTGATCTCTCCTGTCCGAAAGCCTGGTCAAATCGGGTCTGGGGCAATGCACAGCCACTCTAGACCAATTTCGCGGTCGTGGGGCCGAAAAGCGATCATAGTGCGGTGGGGCAAGCCAGACCCTTCAGCAGAGCCCAACGCGATACCGGGTTAGCTTCGTTCGGGACTGTCATCTCCATGAAAAGCCGGGCGTCACCAGACTTTAGGTCAATCAGGAAGCGTTTGCCACCATCGCGCTCTCGCAGTCGGATGCCATCGAGAATGCGGAATAGACCCCATTCGCCGGGTTCCACCACCGTCGCGCTTCCGGCCGTGGTTGTGAAGCGGACCTCTGCCCCCGCTGACGGCTCGGGTCCTGGCCAAATAAGCCTCAGGGGCTCCAGCGTCGTTTCTACCGGGCCGCCCTGCCCTCCCACCGCCACGAAAGTCTTTCCGCGTTCTGCCAGCGCTGCCAACGTCATTTCGGTGCCCTTTGCGGTGAAACCCGCGGCAATAGCCTGCGTCCGTTGCAGGAACTCAGCGCTTTTCGGGTCCAAACCCGCAAAACGGGCATCCGGCTTCCAGCGCCAAGGGGTGGCGGACGTGTCGATATAGGGCTCGGCACGAGTTCGGTAGAATCGGTCGATCGCGCCCCCAGATCCCAGTAGCGCGACCAGTTCGGACAACGGCACATCCGCACCCTCGGCAAAGGGGTAACGGCCCTCCGTCACCTGCTTGCACAGGGACAGGACCTCCGCCTGCCAGGCCTTGGTCAGCGGGTTCGACAAGGGATCTGCCTGCGCCGCGCTGGTCTGGGCCAAAACGTCTTCGACAATCTGCACGACCATTGGTGGGGCGGTCCGCAAGGCCGCAAGTGTCGCCCCACGTGATTTTGCGTTCGTCAGGCGCTGCAACCCGCGCGGCTCATCCCGGTCCATCGCGCCGAGCGCCACATTGAGGCTCGCAAAAAGATCGGCGATCTCGTCCATCCTGCCGTCCTCGGAATACTGGATCAACGCCGCGAAATCGGAGGCGATGCGCAGTTGCATCGCGTGCGGCCGCGTCCGATCCAGACCGCCCACCTGGGCCCAGACTTCAGGCAGAAGCTTCGCGAGCGGGGAATCCGGTGCAGCAAGGCGGCCCGAAACCAGCACTGCCTGTTCCGGGTCGCTGAACGGCCGTACCTGGATGTCGCCGAGGAAGGCTTTCCACTGTGTCAGCGTCTCGCGTTGCAAGATGTCCAGCACCTGGTCCGGAGAGTCATTTTCCTGCGGCGGCAGCTTGTCGAAAAGCCGGGCCGCCTCGGCCCGCGCGGTCTGCACGGCCAGGCCAGCCCCGACCTTCCGGGCGTAGTCCCAGCCGGACTGGGTGAAAAGCCCGTCAATCGGCATCTCCATACCCATTCCCGATCGGCGCTGAAGAACGACGTCCAATCCCGGCACCGCAGCCTCCGGTACCCAAGGGGCAAGATCGGTTGCCCCTTGGGAACGGAGCAGTTCCAGATAGGCCCGCATCGACTCTGGAGCCTCGGCCGCGTACCCCCTAGCCTGGGCCAGGAGTTCGGGGTCTGGTTGGGGCAGGACTTGGGTCGGCGGGCGCAGCCGATCGACATGGGGGACCAGCTGCTGGAGATCGGCCATCGTCCCCGCCCGGTTGGCGAGCCAACCCGCGAGGTAGGCCGACGACCAGTCCGTTTGTCCCGAAAGCACAGACCACGCGCGCAGGGTGTCGTAAAGCGGCAGGCTTTCGCCTTCCGTCGCCAGTGCGGCATCCACCGCGCGCGCCAAGGCACCCGGCAGATGCTTCTGGACTGCCTCGTCGTAGATTGCATCTGCATGATTGGCCGCGTCAAAACCAAAGATGCCAGCAAACAAGCGGATAGGTGCCTTCTCGGCAGCCCGCGCAACTCCCTCTGCCGCCGAGCCAAGACGGGTCAGCCGCTGCGGCAGGTCCGGCAGTGCTCCATCGCGGTCAAGGCCGATTTCCAGCGCCTCCGCGTCAAAGAGCCGCGTCAGGTCGCGATGGAAACGCCATTCGACGAAGCCCGCCCAACCGGCGACAAGCAGGACGAAGGCCATGACAAGAACGAGGGTGATTCCCGTCCAGCCCGTGCCAATGTTGCGGTCAAATGCAGTACGGCTCCCCTCCAACACCGAAAGCCTGCGCTCCATGAAGGTCCGCACGCCCGCGAAGTCCGGGCCCGCCTCTCCGGCCTTGCGGACAAAGTCGCGCAAGGTTGCCGAGGAGATGTCGCGCCCGTCGAATATCAACCGATGCGCGCCTGCCCCCCACAGCGACACGTCCACCGCCCGGTTCTTCCGTGCCACTTGGTCCAGGAGCACGCCCAACGCATAGCGCGCCGGCCTTATGGTTGAGGGTGGAACGCCGGCGCGCTCCAGATCCGCATCAAACCGGTCCAGCGCCTCGGCAGCGCGCTGGACAAGGAGCTGTACCTCTGTTCCCCGCACAGTCGCCAACTGCTCGGCCATTCGCAAAACTGGCGCCGCCGCCTGCTCATATACCTCCGGGTCGGACCGCTGCGCCCCGCGCCGTGGCGGCAGGACCGTGCGCGGGCTGTTGGGGTCGGAACTCATTGCGAAGGGATCAGGCCTTCATCGACCCATTTCTTCAGCGTCTCCTCGCCGACCTCGAAATGCATCCCATCCTCGCGGTTGTACCCGCCGCCCCAATACCAACCCTCGGCATTGAAATGCTCGGCCAGGATGACCAGGCCAATCTGCATCGTGCCGTCCGCAAACGGGTCAAGCTCGCCCTGCAGGGTGATGTCGATGGCCGTCCCGAAGGAATGGTTTGAAACCGAGGAATTCGACCCGCGGATCAGCCGAACACACAGGGCCCCTGCTGTCCCCAGCTTGGCGGCGATGTCCGGCTCGTCCTCCTGCAGCTTGGCGACGATCCGGCCCAGGCTATCGAGCGCGGGCTTCAACATGGTAGCCTTGATCGGACCGATCTGCCGCGTCTCGACCAGCGACTTGAGTCTTGGGTTGGTGATGCCCCGGCAATCCGTGCCCAGATCCTCGCGCGGCCGGCCCAGAAGCGCCAGCATCGTCTTGTTGCGCGGCTGGGTAATGCCCTTGTTGAAACGGTCCCGCGCAGCGCGCATCTGCTCGGTCAGTGCCTCGGTTTCGGGCATGTGCTGCGCATCCTCTCCGCCGCTCAGACCCTCGGCATCCACCATCGGAGGCTCCACGGTCGACGGTGCTACCGGCGCGCGGTTAGCGATAAGGCTCATGTCGTCGCGCAGGCGGGCCAGGTCTGCCTTTACGGCGCCGATCTCGGCCTCCAGCCGCGAGCGCTGCGCGGCCTCGGTATCGAAGGCCTCTTCCAAACGGGTCAGCCGCAGATCGGCCGCGCTATCCGCCGATTCCAGCAGAGTCGTAACCATCGCGAATGCCACTGTCGCGATGATGACGCCAATGGCCACGATGATGGGCGCGATCAGGTTGTTCTGCTGCATGGCGCTAGGCGTCCCGGATCTGCACGGTTATGGCCGAGACGTTGTCCGGCGCGCCATTCTCCAGCGCCTCGCGCACCAGTCGCTGGCAGGCGTCCTCAGGCCCGGCCGCCTCACGCAGAAGGGTCTCGACCGTCTGCTCGTAGACGCAACGCGTAAGCCCGTCGCTGCACAGAAGAAGCCGGTCCCCAACCGCCAGCGGCACACTGATGAGGTCGACCTCCAGTTCCGGTCCGCCGCCCACCGCCCGCGTCACCATGTGCGATTCCGGATGGCCCTCCGCCTCGTCCGGCGACAGCTCGCCCCGGTCAACCATCTCCTGAACCACCGAATGATCGCGCGTCAGCGGGCGCAGATGCCCCCCGCGCAGGAGATAGGCCCGGCTGTCCCCGGCCCACGCCACATGTGCCACCGCGCGCGAGATCAGCATAGCGACGACGGTGGAGCCCATTCGGCCCATCCCCGGCATTCGCTGGCGCTCAAGCACCATCTCGTTCGCCTCCTTCAGCCGGGCCACGAGCGCCGGCCCAGGGTCCGCCTCGTCCGGGATCTTGGCCAGACAGTCGATGACGATGTCCGAGGCAACATCGCCATTCCCATAGCCCCCCATCCCATCAGCCACGGCCCAAAGCACGCCGGTAGGATCGGTCAGGATCGAATCCTCATTTCGCTCGCGCACCACTCCGCGGTTCGTCAGCCCCGCCCCTATTGCCACCGGCAAGGCCGGCGCGGGCCGCGGAACCACAGTGGTTGGTGTTGTCATGGCCTGACCGCCTGGGCGGACAGGCAAGGCCGAAAAACGGTCGAGACATGCAGCATGGCAAGGGCCCGCCCAAAGGTGTGAATTGAATGCAAACCCATCATAGCCTAGACTTCCACCAGTCATAAATCCGTTTTTTGGAAGGTGCTTCGAATATGCGCAACGTGCTTGCCGGCCTTGCAATATGTGCCGCGCTCTTTCCGGCTGGGGCATGGTCGCAGGACCTTTCGGAAGAGGAGCTCTTGGAGCTGTTCCTGGCTCAGCGCGACGCCTATAAGGCGGCGGTCGAAGGCAAGACCGGTCTGACGCGCGGATTGAAGCTTGTCACCGCCGACGACGTGCAGATTGCGACAGAAGTCGAAAAGACCGAACCCGCCGCTACAGAACCAGCAATCGATACGTCAGCGACGTCCGAGGTCGCCGTCAACGAATCTGCAACTGAAACGGTTGTGAAGGAAGCGGAGTCAGCAACCTTGGTGAAGATGCCCGAAGATTTGGGCGTAAACATCCGCATCGAATTCGCATTCGACAGCGCTGCACTCGACGAGGCGCAGAAGCCAAAGCTTTCCAAGCTGTGCAACGTGATGAAGTCCTCCGACATCCAGCTTTTCCGGATCATCGGACACACCGACGCTTCCGGGACCGATGACTACAACGAGCGTCTGTCCCGCCTGCGGGCCGAGGAGGTGCAGCGCTTCTTCATCAATGACTGCGGCATCGAAGCGTCGCGCCTGGAGGCCGTGGGCCTAGGCGAACGCTTCCTTCTTGAAAACACCGATCCTGACTCAGACCAGAACCGTCGCGTGGAGTTCCAGGCACTCAGCTGACCCATAGGGACGGCAAAACCCGACCCCCGGGCACATGATGGCGCCGTTGCCCAACGGGTCGTGTTGTGGCATCCTCCTTGCATTGTTTGTGCCATTCTTCTTGCGACCGGCCTTCGCTTCAGCAAATGGGTCCCTCATGCTTGCCTCATGGTCTCGCCCACTTTTCCTGCTTGTCTCGCTCAGCTTCGTAGCCGCGTGTGAAGAGCTGATGCCGCCGCCACAAGAGACGGTGCCCGTCGTCGCGCCGGTCAAGAAGAAGGCTGTTCCCGCGCCGGCGCCGGTCAAGAAGAAGGCCCCCGTGATCGTGTTCGATGACGGCGGGTCGGGTGGCGGCGGCTGGAACTGACCATGCCGTCGCGGCGCATCCTGGTGAACGGCTCTGTCGCGGCCCTGTGTCTAACTGCTGCTGCTTCGGTCGCCTTGGCGCAGGACGGCGGTTTGGGCCCTTTCCCGAAAGGACACGTTGCCGCAAGTTCACGAAAGCTCGCGGACTCTTCCGGCCCCCGCCAGAAATACGCGATCGTCATCGGCAACCAGACTTACGCCCACGCGCCGCAGCTGCCCAACGCCTGGAACGACGCCCTCGATGTGGCCGATCTCTTGGCCGACCAGGGCTATGACGTCACGCTGATGAAGGACGCGTCCAAACGCGACTTTGAGGCGCTGATGCAGCGGGTCCTGTTCGACGTCGACCGCGAGACAGAGGTGCTGTTCTACTATGCCGGTCACGGCGTCCAGATCGGATCCGAGAACTATCTGATTCCGACGGACGCCGAGCTTGATCAGGTCGACGACTTGCCGTTCGAGACGGTCTCCGTGGGCAGCCTCGTCTCCATCGTCGGTGCGCGGGCGCGGCTCCAGATTGTCATCCTCGACAGCTGCCGTAACAATCCCTTCGCCGGGGTCAAGCTGCAGGACTCCCTCGGACCCGACGTGCGCGAGGTCGAGACGGGCTTCGCATCGTTGGCGGCCCCCGTGAACTCCTACGTGGTCTTCTCGACCTCGCCAGGTGAGGTGGCTCTTGACGGCGCGGGCGAAAATAGCCCCTTTGCGAGCGCCTTCCTGCAGGCCGCATCAGAGGGCGCGATGCCGGTGACCGATGTGTTCGAAAAGGTCCGCCGCGAGGTCTTTGTGGAGACGCAGGGTGTTCAGGTGCCCTGGGACAGCTCCACCATGGTGGAGGAGGCGACGATCTCTCAGGTCAATGCCCAGACGGCAGCCGCCGTGGCCGAGGTCGAAAAGGGCACATCCGTAGCGCGCGGCCTGACCCTCTTTGCCAGCTCTGCCGAACTTTTCCAGGTCGAGGCAACGCTGCCAATCCCTGACATAAGCATCGCCGCCCCCCTTTCCCCGGCCGTTCCCATCGGCGCAACGCTGGTTCAGGACCTCGGGCTTGGTCCGTCCGACACCGTGGGTCTGACCGAACCGCCGCGGGGTGGCCGTCTTGTGCTGTTGGATGACGATGGTCTGCAGTCAGCGCCGGTCTTCCCGCTCTCCAGCGCCGATCTCGGTCGTCTCGCGTTTGCCTATGTCAGCGGACCCGTGATCCAGTTCGGTCAGGATCCGGTCCTGAAGGTCCAGTTCAAGGTCGATCAGGGCGGGGCCGAGAAGGTGGTCCAGGTCGATCTGACTCCGGACCCATGCGACCTTGCCGCGGCTGACCACCTTGATCCCGAAGGTGTCGGCCTTGCCCGCTTCGCCAACGAGATCCAGCCCGAGGCCGCCCTGCAGGCTTGCCGCGCTGCCGTTGAGCGCGAACCCCAGAATGCCCGTTTCCACTACCAGTTGGCGCGCGCACTTACCGCGCTGCGCCAGAACGACGAGGCCCGGGCGGAGCTCGCCAAAGCCCGGGAGCTGGGCCATACCCGCGCATCCTATGCGATTGGCAATGCGATTCTGAATGAGGCGCGGGAAACCGGCGGCACCGCAAACGAGGCCGCGCCGGAAGAGGCGCTGGCCTTCTACCGCGAGGGGGTGGAGCTTGGGGATCCCTATGCCTTCTACGCCCTCGGACGCCAACTGGTGCGCTTCGGGGCGACCGACCAGGACCGGCTTCGCGGCTATGACCTGCTCATGCGGGCGCTGGAGGTTGGCCACACCTACGCGATGAACGAGCTGGGGTACTTCTACCTGGATTCCGGGAGCGAGTATTACGACCCTGCCCGCGGATTGCGCTACCTGAACGAAAGCGCTGCGCGAGGGGACATCTACGGTTACAACAATTTGGGCCTCGTCTACATGAACGGCCTCGGCGGTCAGGAGAAGGACGCTCAATTGGCGCTCGACTGGTTCACTAAGGCCGCGGATGGCGGGCATCCGAACGCACCTGGCAACATTGGCACCTTGATCGCCTCTGGCGCGTTGGGGAAACCCGATCTCGGCCTCGCTGTGGAATGGTTCGACAAGGGCCTGGAACGCGGCGATGCTAATGCTGGCGCCTATGCCGCCTATCTGATCCTGACTGAAGGCGCGGGCGGCCTTTCCCAAGCCGATGCCGCCTATCGAGCGGGCCGCGCAGCCGCGCTCCGCGACGCGAAATCGGTCGAACGCGCCCGGAAGGTGCTAGAGGCTTTGCCAAACGATGCGATCGACGAAGCCTCCCAACACCTCCTCCAAGCACTCGGGGCCGACATCACGCCGGACGGGGCCTTCGGCGAGGACAGTCTCATGGCCTATCAGACCATCGCCAGCCAGCACGCCGACACAACGCTGGAAACCGACCCCACCGAGCGCCTGATCGACATCGCCCGGATCCACTGGAGTACCACGCCCTTCCGGGTGGATCTCTATTAGCACAATCGCAGATTCTAGAACTCATCCCCAAGGCGCGCCGGAAGCGCTCGGCGACCTACATCCGTACTTGTAGAGCAGGCCCCCCTGGCCCATGGCGATGGTCAAAGCCGATATCGCACCCCATACTGCCAAGATGTCCGCGGTCGTGGCCGAGGCTGAGGCAGATCTTCTGTCGTCCTTGCTTCCGGACCCGGCGGCGCTTGACCTTTCCGACCGTGTCCTCCGGTTATGCCGACAGTCAGCCAACTTATCTGTCGTCGGTCGCCAGCTTTTCGCCTATCTCATGAGGGCAAAGCCGAAATGTCGCCCATCGACTGCGTAAAAATCTGGCCCGCTTCAGATACAAGCTAGATTGGACGGGTATTGTCGGACTGTAGACAGGACGCAAGACGAAGAGAGAGCGGCACCCCGAACGTGCGATTCGGGCCGCGTGCGACCGATCAGCGCCTCAAAGTGAAAAGCGGACGTGTTCTTTCACCAAGGCTGAGTTCGAAAGGCGGGTCTGCCCAACTGGTCAATAGAATCCAAAGATCAGCTTCCAAGATAGATAGCAAAGACCGTCTACCTACCTGATGCCGGCACCGGACATTTGCGCATTTTTACAATCGTTCGGCGGCCGCCTTGCCTAGGTTGCCTTCATCGCAACCCAGCATGGACCAACCAGATGAACCGCCGTCAGTTTGCCAGCACTCTCGCTGTTTCAACGCTTCTTGGCGGCGTTGCGGCCCGTGCCACTTTCGCACAGGAGAGGACTGCCATGACCACACCGACTCCCTTCAAGATTGCCTTCCCCTCGGCGGACATCGAGGACCTCAAGGCGCGCCTTCGGTTGACGCGCTGGCCAGACGAGCCCGACGCGGCGGGCTGGATGGTGGGAACCAACCTTGCCTACATGCAGCGGCTGACGGACTACTGGCTGAACGGTTATGACTGGAGCAAGGCCGAGGCCGAGTTGAATACCCTGCCGAACTACAAGGCGGCAATCGACGGGATTGACCTGCATTTCGTTCACAAACCCTCATCTCGCAAAGATGCGACACCGCTACTGCTGCTTCACGGCTGGCCGGATTCCTTCTTCCGCTACCACCGGGTTGTCGACCGCCTGTCTGAGGATTTTCACGTCGTCGTCCCTTCCATTCCGGGCACCGGCTTTTCAGGAAGGACCGCCTTGCCGTTCGACACAGTTGCCGACCTTTCCGTAAAGCTGATGACCGAGGTCCTGGGCTATCCGAAGTTCATCGCCGCCGGAGGCGACATGGGATCGATCATCTCGATGTCCTTGTCCCAGCGCCACCCGGAAAAACTGCTCGGCTATCATGTGACTGACGTCGGCTATCCGGACCACACCACGGACTTTGCTGCCCTCAGCGGACCCAGCAGGCCTATGCAGGGGCTCTGCAGCAATGGTTCTTCCAGCACGGCGCGTTCAACATGGTGCAGTCTTCGAAACCCCAGAGCCTGGCCTTCGGCATGACAGACTCTCCGGTCGGGCTGGCCGCGTGGATCCTCAGCTTCATGGCGGGGATGGGGGTCGGTGACGAGGCTGACAGCCG
The DNA here is from genome assembly GCF_041913445.1 of Tabrizicola sp. GTDB lineage: Bacteria > Pseudomonadota > Alphaproteobacteria > Rhodobacterales > Rhodobacteraceae > Tabrizicola. The sequence goes on along the minus strand of NZ_JAYSFG010000008.1, from coordinate 146,407 downwards.
CTTTGGCCGCGATGCGCTCTTGACCAACATCATGATCTACTGGCTGACCGGCACGGTGGCCTCATCCTTCCGCATCTACAATGTGAACGCCATGCAAATGCCGACAATCACCGGAACCGATACCAAGGTTCCGGTTGCGGTCGCTACCGAAGCGCCGATCCCTGGTATGGTACGGATGCCGCGCGAATGGGCAGATCGGCAGACCGGTGGAAATGTCGTCCAGTTCCACGACATGGGAACCGCCGGTCACTTTGTTGCCTGGGAGGATCCTGACTTCTACGTGCAGGACCTCCGGGACTTTGCTGCGCTGCTGAACAGCTGACCCGGTATGGTCCTGGCCGGTGGTCAGCTGTGCGACCGGCCAGTTTGCGACACGGGACCAGTGTCTCGCGGGTTGAAGAACACAGCATCCCATGGAGAACCGAATGAGCGAATATCCCTTTGCCCTCGTAGATGTCTTCGCTGAATCGCCGCTGCAGGGAAATCCGCTTGCCGTGGTCGACGCGGCGACCGGTCTGTCGGACGAAGTGATGCGAAAGCTGGCGGCCGAATTCAACCAAGCCGAAACCACCTTCATTTTCCCGAGCGACCGGGCGATCCGCAAACTGCGGTCGTTCACGGCCGCCGGGTCCGAGGTCTTCGGGGCCGGACACAACGCCTTGGGTGCCTGGATCTGGCTCGGCGAAACCGGGCAGCTGGGGCCGCTGGACCAGCCGGTTATCCTCGATCAGGAAATTGGAGACCTTGTCTTGCCGATCCGCGTCTGGCAGCACGACGGCCGCGTCCACGGCGCGATGCAGCAGGCGGCCCTGACCCTCGGTCGAACGCTTGAAGATCAAACAATCTTGGCTTTGGCGCTTGACCTTAAGGCCGCCGATCTGCTGCAGCATCCCCAGGCGCGGGTCGCGGATACCGGCGCGAACCATCTGATGGTCAGGGCGCGCTCACGCGATGTCGTCGACGCGGCACGGCCTAGTACGCAGGCCCTGCTGTCCTGCCTCCGAGATTGTGGGGCCGAGGGTTGCTATCTTTACGCCTTCGATGAGGGTGCTCCCGAAGAGGCTTACGCGCGGTTCTTCAACCCGACGGTGGGGCTTTGGGAAGATGCTGCCACCGGGACGGCTGCCGGGCCCTTATGCGCCTATCTGGACCATCATGGGATGCTTTCGGCCAGGAAACGGTTGGCAATTGAACAGGGCAGGCTGATGGGTCGGCCAAGCGTTTTGAATGTCGCAATGGCTCCGGACGCCGAGCTGAGTGGCTCTGGCGTCGTCGTGATGAAAGGGCAACTCTCCCTGTGATCCGTGAGGTCGCGGCCATGAATCCAAGAGATCAACTGAGGAAATTGCCGTGCAAAAGGTCGTCGACATCGGTGGAGTTTTCTTTCGCGCCAAAGAATGACCCAAGTCGCTGGCCAGAGGTGGCGCGGAAAGTCCTTGGCGTCGATATCAAATGGCCGCACCTGGGCGCAGGTGCAGCGAAGGTTACCGTTCTTCAGAATCACGAATGGAACAGCGAAGTTCGGGAGTTCACGGATCCGCGATCCCAAGGGAACCCGAAAGAACTCGCGCAGCCGCTGGACTACTCCCTTGGCGTGACTAAGCCGTCGCTCTGTCAGATCCTGTGAACCGCTTCCAAATCCGACGGAAGGAAGCCCATGATCTTCTTGATCGATTTTATCATATGAGGCTGATCAGTATAGCCAAGCTCGGCCGCAACGTCGGCGCCGCTGCCCCCAGCCTTCAGCCGGCGCACGGCATCCTGCGCCCGTCGTATCAGCCGGAAATCCGTTTGCGTGATGCCCGTCGTGCGCATGAAGTTGTGCTGCACCGTCCGATCGGGGGCTAAATCAGCCGATCCTTTCAGCACCTTGGCCACCAGATCGTTCGTCTTGAGCACGCGCTTCCCTTCCATCTCCGCCACAATGCCCTCGGCGTTTTCAAAGGTCGGCAACGGAAGCCTCAAACCCTGGACGTTGAATTCCCGATCATGCACCGGCAAGAAACGGACCCTGGCGCCCGTCGGTGGGGCGGGGTCGTCGGCAAAGTGGACATGACCTGCAAAGGCAATGACCACCACCTGCTCCCCGGCCAGATGCGGCACATCGACGGGTCCCGCCCTCTGGCCGACATTGACAACTCTTGCTGCTTCACCCGGCGTCAGAAGAAGGAAAAGTCGCCAGCACCCGTCCGGTGTCGCCCGATACACGCCATTGTCGTGAAAGGAAAACCGCCAGACACTATCGATCCACGGATGCGGAGAGACGCGCCTGAAGAAGTCGAACGCCATGCCGATAGCTTAACGTTCTCGGTGATTTCCGGCAACTGGACGCCGTCCAGGCGCTCCGCTGGGCCAATGCAAGTCACCTCGGGTCAACCGGTGGGAAATGCGAGCTACATCCAGGCTTTTCCGAGACCCAACCAACCGTTGCAACCCACGCGGTCTCCCCTCCGTTCTGCTTTGCGCTATTTTACAATCGGTCTTCATCGCTATTTCTTAATCTCTTGGACATGCTCGGTTGCCTCTTGCCCGGCCTTCGAGGGATGCCATGACCAACGAGATTGCGCTCACCCGTTGTCGCAACCAACTCCTCGCCGGAGACCACGGGACATCCGCCTCTGAAATTGTCGAATGGTTCGGCGCGATGCAGGCACAGGATTTTGGCGCAGCTCTCTGGGCCATCGGCCAACGCTCGAACAGCCTGACGGCCACCGAGGTCGAGCGCGCGATTGCGGATCGGCAAATCGTCCGGACCTGGCCGCTGCGTGGGACCATCCACTTCGTGCCTGCAGCAGATGTGCGGTGGATGCTTGCCCTGACCGGCGCGCGGCAGAACGAACGGTCCTGGTCCGTCTTGCGAAGCGTCGGCCTTGATCAGGCGATCCTCAACCGAGGGAGGTCGATCCTCGAAGCGGCACTGCGAGACGGTCCTTTGACCCGGCCTGAGATCTATGCGGCCTTCGATACCGCGGGCCTTGCACTAAGAAAGGGCGCCGGCCTCCATATTATCGGCTACTGGGCGCAGGCTGGTTTGATCTGTTTTGGCGCCCATCGGCTCAGCCAGCCGACCTTCGCCCTCCTCGATGACTGGCTTGCTGGCACACGCCACAACACGCTCGATCAAGGCACGGCCCATCGAACCTTGGCCACCCGTTATTTCCAGAGCCGAGCACCGGCAACCGACCGCGACTTCGCCTGGTGGTCGGGCCTTCCACTGACAGTCGCGCGCGAGGCGATCCGCCTTGCGGACGATCTCTTGGAGGAGCGCAGGTTGGACGGCTGTTCAATGTGGATGCACAGGTTCCGGTCACCATGGAAATCGGACGACGGCAACCTGCTGCGGCTTCTGTCGCCGTTTGACGAAATCCTCGTCGCTTACAAGGACCGTTCCGCCTGTGATCGTCATCCGGGAATTCAGGATCCGGCGCTGTCGTTTTTCGGTCCGACAATCTGTGCAAACGGTCGGCTCGTCGGAACCTGGAAGAAGGTGGTCGGGCCCAAAACCGCTCGGGTGCAGCTTGTCATCGCTCCTGACGTTGGCAGACTCGACGCCCAGCTGATCAAACAAGAGCTTGCCCGTTTGTCGCTTTTTTGGGGTCGGATGTTCGACTTAGCGGAGTGACCTCGGAACGCTTCTACGCCACCTCAGAGCTTGTGAACCGTGTCCAAGTTCGACGGCAGATGCCCCATGATCTTCCTGATTGATTTGATCATGTGCGACTGGTCGGAATAACCGAGGTCGATTGCAACATCTGCTGCGTTGTGACCGGCTTTCAACTGCCGAACCGCCTCTTGCGCGCGTCGGATCAGTTGGAAATCCTTCTGCGTTATCCCGGTTGTCTTGCGAAAGTGTTGTTGCACCGACCGTTTTGAAGCCGCCTTTGGCCGTCCGCTGAATGCCCTAGCCACCAAGTCGTCGGACCGCAGCAGTCCCGCTACGACCATCTTGTCGACCAGTTCTTCCGCACCCAAGAAGCTCGGCAGAGGCAGTACCACTCCATCCAGCTCGAACGTGCCGTCTTGCACCTCAAGCAGGCGGATCGCGGCGCCTGTCCTCACCTCCGGATCCGCTGCAAGAAACACATGCGCGGCAAAAGAAATGACGACGGATTGCTCTCCTTCGCAATATGGCACATCGACAGGCTCGGTCGCCTGTCCGGTCAGGAATACCATCTCCGTTCCGTCAGGCGAACAGGACCGGATCAGATCCCAAGAACCGTCCGGCGTGGCTCGATAGACGCCGTCCGTCAGACAAACCGTCTGCCACACGATGTCTATCCAAGGATGCTCTGATGTACGGCGCGTGTGTTTTTGGGTCATAAGTGAAGCGGGTTCAGGGTTAGGTGGTCAAAGCAGGAAAAGCGAACCCAACAGGTCGTCGCTGAGCTTTGCATCCTGCCTCTACTCCGCATTCAACACTAGTTTAGCTTCAGTGCCTGTAGTTAATCGGCGTGCGACGTCGCCTGCCAGCATTGGGCGGAAAGCGGACGTCGCGGGAACGTCACCAACTTCCAAATTTCTATCGATCAGAGTGCCCGCCTCAGCACCAGCGGAAGCGGGCCCTGAGCCTCATGCCAGGACGCTTGCCAGCTTAATCTGGGAGCCAGTCTTTGCCGACTGCGTCGCTGCCTCTGCTATTGCGAGCGCTGCGACCCCGTCATCCAGTGTAACCGGTAGGGTCGACCCCGCGTTGATCGCCGTCACGAAGGCGGCCCACTCTGCGGCGTAGGCGGGCATGTAACGCTCCAGGAAGAAGTAGGTGGGCTTCGCGCCGGTCACGCCCACAGTCGTCGACTTGACCACGGTGTTTTCCAGCATGTTCTGCGCCTGGAGCAAGCCCTCGGAGCCGAGGAGTTCCACCCGCTGATCGTAGCCATAGACGGCCCGGCGCGAATTCTTGATCACCGCGATGCGGCCGTCGGCATAGGTCAGGGTGACTACGGCGGTGTCCACGTCCCCGGCCGCGCCGATGGCGGGGTCGACGATGGAGGACCCCACGGCGCTAACCGTGACCGGAGCGGCGCCCATCAGGAAATTCGCCATGTCGAAGTCATGGATCATCATGTCCCGGAAGAGGCCACCCGAGACCTTGATGTAGGCGACCGGCGGCGGGGCGGGGTCGAAGGAGGTGATCGACAGGAGCTCGGCCTTGCCGATCTCGCCCTTGTCCAGCGCGGCTTTCAGAGCCGCGAAGTTCGGGTCGAAGCGGCGGTTGAAGCCGATCATCACGGGCTTCCCGTTCCTGGCAGCCACCTTCTGGCAGGCCTGAGCACGGGCCAGCGACAGGTCGACGGGCTTCTCGCAGAGGACGGCCTTACCCGCACCCGTGGCGCGCTCGATCAGGTCAGAGTGCGTATCGGTCGAGGTGGCGATGAGGACTGCGTCGATGGCCGGGTCGTTCAGGATGGCGTCCGTGGTCCGCGCCTCTGCCCCATATTGGGCGGCAAGTTTGGTGGCGGCTTCGGTGTTGATGTCACTAACGGCGACGAGGGTCGAGCCGAGGTTGGTGGTGATGGCGGTGGCATGGACGCCGGCGATACGCCCGGCGCCAAGGAGGCCGACTTTCAGCATGGGGTAGGTTCCTTGATGTTACTGGCCGAGACCGGCCTTGAAGGTTTCGAATTCCGCGTCCGCCATCGCGACGTCGTGCTGCGGCTGCGGGTAGCCGCCGGTGTTCACGTCCGCGATGAACTCCTTGAACGCGGCGATGCGTTCGTCTTGCAGCCGGGCGTATTCGGCTGCGAAGTTGCGGTAGGTCTTGGCGTGGCGCGGCTTGTGGCCGTCGGTGCAGCCGAGGACGTCCTCGGCGAAGAGGTATTGGGCGTCGGCCCCCGGGCCTGCGCCCATGCCCAGCATGATCATCGGGGTGTTCCGGCTGATGAACTCACCCAGCTTGTCGGGGACGACTTCCAACTCGGCCCCGAAGGCCCCGATCGCTTCCAGCTGCTTCACGTGGTCCCAGACGGCGCGCGCCTCGGCAGCGGTCTTGCCCACGGCGCGCCAGCCGGTCCAGGTGATGTAGGACGGGATCAGGCCGACATGGGCCACGATGGGAACGTGGTTGTCGCAAAGGGCTTTCTGGATATCGAGCGAGGCCGCGCAGTAGAAGCAGTCTCCCCCCATCGCGGTGAACTTGAAGGCTGCGCGGAGGTAGTCCTCGGCGGTGGCAAGGCTGCCGTAGGGTCCATAGGGAAGTCCGACCTGCACGAAGCAGCGGCCCGCCGCCTCGCGCATTTCGGGACTGAAGAAGCGGCTCTCGATCGACAGCATGTCGATCCCAGCCGCATCCGCCGCCGCCGCTTCTTCCAACGTGGTGACGTAGAGCATCGAGATCTTCTGCCCCCGCGCCTTCATCGCGCGAATGTCGTGGACGGTGGGGCGGTTTGCCTTGTGGACCATGATTACACCGTGAATGCCTTGCGGAAGGCTTCCAGGGCAGCCTCCTCATCGCCCTTGGCGTTGGCTTCCATGCCGACGGGGCCTTGGTAGCCCATGTCCGTCAGCGCCTTGGCGACGCCGGCATAGTTGATCTCGCCCGTCCCGGGCTCGCAGCGGCCCGGGTTGTCAGCGACCTGGACCTCGCCGATCCAGGGCAGGCAGGCCTGGCACCAACGGATCAGGTCGCCCTCGCCGATCTGGGTGTGGTAGAGGTCGAGGTTGACCTTGAGTTGCGGGCGGTTGACGGCACTGACCAGGCCCAGCACCGCCGCCGTGCTGCCAAACGGACAGCCGGGATGATCTATGTGGTTCAGGTTCTCCAGCGTGAAAACCTGCCCCTCGGCCTCGGCCAGATCGCAGATCCGGTGCAGCGTGTCTCGAGCGCGCTGTTCCATGCCGGGGGCAAAGGTCCCGATCTGCGGAATCGGAATGCCCATGTCACCCAGGCCCGTGCCATGCAGGTTCAGCCGGTGGACTCCCAGCCGCTTGCCGACCTTGGCAGTCTCGCGGGCCGAGGCGAGGAGCATTTCGCAGCCCTCGGCATCGGTCAGGCGGCCCTTCAGGTATCCGTTCATGATGGTGAAGGTCGCCCCGGTCTTTTCCAGCGCGGTGAGATCCCAGTTCGGCCAGTTCCAGAGGCCGACACCAAAACCCATCTCTTTCAAGCGGCTGGCACGCCAGGCGATGGGGCGGTCGCGCCAAAGCATCTCGGCGCAGGCGGCAAGTTGGAAGCTCATGTCAGACCTCGATCCAGACCTCTCCGTCCTGAACCCGGACGGGAAAGGTTTTCAGGTTGATGCAGGCGGGGGCACGTTTCGCCTCGCCCGTGCGGTAGTCGAAGGTGGCGTTGTGCTTGGGGCACTCGACGGTGCCGTCCATCACCAGCCCATCGCAGAGATGGACCTTCTCGTGGCTGCAGATGCCATCCATCGCATGGAAGGTGTCCTCCTCGGACCTGATGATGACGAAGGTCTGCGATCCATGGTCAAAGCGGATCAGGTCGTCGGTTTCGATGTCGTCGGTGGCGCAGGCGCGGATCCAGGTTGGCATGGTTCTTGTCCAGAGTTGAAGGCCCCGACCCGGGGGCAACCGGGTTGGGGAAGGGTCGGAAACCCGGAGGAAGGCTCCGACGGGAAGGGGTCAGGCGGCGGGCGGAGGCGGATGGCCGCCGTGGCTCGCCATGTAGCCTTCGATCTCGGCTTCAAGGCTCGCCATGCTGGCGCCCCCGGCCATCAGGTCGGTGATCTCTTCGCGGGTCTTCTCCCCCTTCTTGAAGTCAGCCGCGACGGCACCACGGATCAGAACGGCGAAGTGGTCGCCCACCGCCATTGCGTGCATGACCTGGTGGGTGATGAAGATCACGGCAAGGCCGCGCTTCTTCGCCTCGTTGACGATGCGCAAAACGTGGGTTGCCTGCTTCACGCCAAGCGCCGCGGTGGGTTCGTCCAGGATCAGCACCCGAGCGCCAAAGTGGACGGCCCGGGCGATTGCCAGCGACTGGCGTTCACCACCCGACAGGCCCCCAACCAGGCGGTCGCCGTCGGTGATGCGGGTGATGCCCATCTCCTGCACGGCCTTGACCGCGACCGCGTTGGCGGTCCTCCGGTCATAGACCTTGAACGGGCCCCAGCCCTTGGTCGGCTCGACCCCCACGAAGAAGGACCGTCCGATGGACATCAGCGGGAAGGTGCCGCCGAACTGGTGGACGGTGGAAATGCCTGCATCCTGCGCCGCGCGAGGCGTCGGGAAGCTCACTTCCGCCCCGTCAAGCTCGATCTTGCCCGAGGAGGGCTGGTGCACGCCAGACATGATCTTGATCAGCGTCGACTTGCCCGCACCGTTGTCGCCCAGCAGGCACAGCACCTCGCCCGGCCGGACCTCAAGCGTGATGTCGTGCAGCACGTCGATCGGACCGAAGCTCTTGTTCACGCCCCGAAGGGCAAGGATGGGAGCGGCCATCACTTGGCTCCTTTCTTCGGGCTATAGGACAGCGCCATCTTGCGGAAGGTGTTGTTCATCAGGACCGCGCCCAGAAGCAGAACGCCAATGATCAGCGAGGACCAGTTCCGGTCGAAGTCGGTGTAGTAGATTCCTTGGGTCACAATGGCGAAGGTGATCGTGCCGAAGAAGATGCCCACGACCGACCCGAAACCACCTGTCAGCAAGACCCCACCAACGACGACCGAGATGATGGCATTGAAGATGAAGGACTGGCCGCCCGCGACCTGGGCCGAGTTGTAGAGGATCGCTTGGCACATGCCGACGAAGGCGGCAGATGTGGCCGACAGGACAAAGAGAATGATCGTCAGCCGATCGGTCGGGATGCCAGCATTGCGGGCCGAGACCTTGTCCCCACCCATCGCGAAGATCCAGTTCCCGAAGGGCGAAAGGTGGACGAAGAAAAGGTAGAGCGCGGTCAGCGCCAGCCACCACAGCACCATGACCTGCAACTGTCCGCCCAGGATGAAGTCCCCCAACAGCGCCTTGGCCGGACCTTCCACCGTCAGCGCGACCGAGGTCGACTTGGTGATCAGGACCGTCAGGCCCAGGACGATTCCCTGCACGGCGAACAGGCTGCCAAGAGTCACGATCAGCGAGGGGACAGCGGTTTTCACGACCAGGATGCCGTTCACTAACCCGACGATCACGCCGAAGGACAGCGCCACAGCGACGCCAAGCCAGATCGGCAGGCCGTAGTGGCCGGATACGACGGCAACGGTCATGGCGCCAAAGGGCACCATCGCACCGACCGAGATGTCGAGTTCACCCGCGATCATCAGAAGACCCAGCGGAATGGCAATGACGCCCAGGTTGGCGGCCACGTTCAGCCAGCTCGCCATGCCGGCGGGTTTCAGGAAGGTGATGCCGCCGAACACGGCGAAGAAGATCAGGACGGCGATCAGGCCAAGCGCGGCCCCGGCCTCGGGGCGGCGCAAGAGACCGCCGATGGAGATGCTGGACATGGGTCGTTCCCGGTCTGGACAGAAGGAATGGGGACCGACGCGTGGCCGGTCCCCGGAGGGCCTCAACGCGCGCCGAGCTTCACGCCGGCCAGCGTCGCATCGATGTTCGACGCATCGACGATGCCCGGCCCGGTCAGCACCGGGAAGACCGGCAGGTCGGTTCCGAAGTCGATGTGCGAGGCCAGAAGGCTGACCGCGAGGTAGGACTGCAGGTAGGGTTGCTGGTCGATGGCAAAGGCCTGAGTGCCCGCCTTGATCCGGTCCAGACCCGCCTGGTTCATGTCAAAGGACCCCAGCTTGGTAGCCCCCGTCTTGCCCGCCTGTTCCACTGCGATCGCCGCGCTGTCCGCGTCGCCCGCGCTGATGGTGATCACGCCGTCGATGGTCTCGTCTTTCAGCAGTTCCGCCTTGATCGCCTCGGCCACGGCGGTCGCATCGCCGAACGAGGTCGAAGGCAACGGCAGTTGCGCGCCCTTTCCGCCCTTGCCGGTGATCCCGTCGATCACGCCCTTGCAGCGCGCCTCGATGTTGGCCGTTCCCGGAAGGGTGTTGATGCAGAGGACGTTCTTCTGCCCCGCGTCGGCGAAGTATTCGCCGCCCGCGACGCCCGCCACGTATTCATCCGAGCCGACGTAGTTGATCGCGCCCAGCTCCTTGGCCTTGTCCGCACCACCCGCGTTCATCAGGATGACCTTGATGCCCGCCGCCATCGCGTCCTTGATCGCCGGGTCTTCGGCCTCGGGCACCCAGTTCGGGATCACCAGACCATCGACTTCCATGCTGATCGCGGTGCGGATCAGTTGCACGACGTCCGGCGCGAAGTTGTCATAGTTCACAAGGCGCAGGTAAGTCACTTCGCCCCCATTCGCGACGACGCCCGGCGTGGCATCATCAATACCCTTCTTGATGATGTTCCAGAAAGCATCGTCGTTCGATCCGCCGATGACGGCGATCTTGGCGGCCATCGCGGCCGATCCGGTCGATACCAGCGCCGTGGTCGCAAGAACCTTGGCGAACGTCTTCATGAAGCTCATTGGTCTGTCTCCTCCCTTGGTCCGCCTCTCGTGGCGGGTTGTTGATCCTGGGGTCATCACCACCTGGCCCGCCTCCTCGACGGGTCGGTGGAATTGCTGAGTGAGGTCAGGTGCGGGCCGCCTTGGCGTTCATCCGCTCTCTTTTCTTCTGGAAGCGGGCGTTCATCTGCGCCTCGCCGTCCTTCGATCCGTCGTGCCAGTAGCCGAACCACTTGTCCAAGGGGATCAGGCCATCGCCGCCGTAGTTCACCTCGAAATACTTGTGGTGCAGGTAGTGGGCATAGGCGTGGCTATTGAGCGTGCGGTCCTCGGTCAGTTCCAGCTTGTCAAAGCCGATGTGGCCGTTCACCGCCCCGAAGCTCGCGATGTGCAGCTGGAACATGGCCAGGATCGGGTTCGACGGGATGATCAGGTGCCAGAACGCCACCGCATGATAGAGGAAACCTTCCACCGGATGCATCGACAGCGACGACCACGGCGAGGGGTTGACCGAGTTGTGGTGGACCGAATGCACCCACTTATAGAGGAACGGCGTGTGGATCAGCCGGTGAATCGCGAAGAAGTGGATCTCGTGGATCGCGGGGCAAAGCAGCGTCAGCGCGACGAGCCAGGGCCAATGCGTCACCCAAGGTAGCCAAGTGGCCCAGCTGTTGGCGAAGGCCCAGAGGAACAGCACCTCTACCAAGGTCCATAGCGGGATCGAGATGAAGAAAGACCGCAGGAAGTTGTCGATGTTCTGGCTCTTGAACCAGAAGACGTCCGAAGGCTGCTCGGCGGGGAACTTGCCGTTGTATTTGAACCGGGTGCCCTGCTTCTTCTTCACATACCAGAAAAGCTCGACCGAGCCGTAGAAGACGAAGATCGCCGCCGCGTTCACCGCGTAAAGCCACAGCGCCCAGCCCCAGGTCAGGGTCTTCATCGTCTCGACATCCGGCACGACGTAGAACCACCAGACCAGCGCCGTCGCCATGTGGAAAGCGTTCCACGGCCACAGGTATTCGGGAATCCAGCCGAGGACCTTGGGCAGGCTGACCGGACGGCGCCAGAACGGCGGCAGCTCCAGATGGGCGTTCGGAGCCCAATCGCCGCGCTTGTTGCGGGTGCCGTATTGCAGATCGTCCATGTCATCCTCCGTCAGTTTCCGGGGGCGGACGCGAAGCCATGAGCAGTTTCGTTCCAGGGCGTGCGGCCCCGGTCAGACAGGGCCAGCGGCCCCCACTTCATGCGTTTCAAACCTTCCCCCCGGCGGCTTGAGACTCGCCCTCACCGCCCGTGTCGTCGGGTGGAGATAAGCGCCTTGACGGAAGTCAAATCAACCCGCCATGATAGCGTAAACACTAAATCGTCTCATTCGTATCAATATGACCCTTGGATGATACGAAGGATTGCAAAGAGGTCCCGATGCGCAGGCCAACGATCCCGGACCTTGCCGAAGCTGCAGGAGTTTCGGTTGCGACCGTTAACCGAGTGCTTTCAGGCGCCCAGAATGTCCGTCAGGCGACCCGGGAAAGGGTGCAGGAAGCGGCCGAGCAGATCGGCTTCTACGGTCTGGGCAGCATTCAGGCCCGCGTAGCCGCCGCGCGTCCGCATCTGCGCTTCGGCGTGCTTTTGCTGCAGAGGCACCGGCCCTTCTATCAGAACGTTGCGAATGCGCTGCAAGAAGCCGCCACCACCGCGGCGATGGCCGAGGTCGACCTGCGAGTAGAGTTCCTGGAAGACCTCACGCCGCAGAACGTTGCAGACCGCGCCCTGGCACTTGCCGATGACTGCCATGCCATCTGTCTGACGGCCGCTGTTCACCCGGTCGTCACCGCGGCGCTGGAACAGATTCAGGCGCGCGGAATCCCGGTCTTCGCCCTCATCTCGCAGATCAGCGTCACGGGGCAGATGTCCTACATCGGGCTGGACAACTGGAAGGTCGGGCGCACTTCGGCCTGGGCCTTCGCCAACATCTGCAAAGCCCCGGGAAAGATCGGCATCCTGATGGGAAACCCCCGCTACCGGAACCAGGAGATGAACGAGACTGGGTTCCGGTCCTACTTCCGCGAACACGCGCCTGAATTCATCCTGCTGGAACCGCTATCCACCCATGAGTCCGCCGCCGTCGCTCAGGAGATGACCGAGAAGCTCCTTTCCGAACACCCGGACTTAGCCGGTCTTTACGTGTCCGGTGGCGGTATCAGCGGTGCGGTCGCCGCCTTGCGCGGATCGGGGCGGGCAGCGTCGATCGTCGTCGTAGGCTACGACCTGATGGACGTGACCCGGGCGGCGCTTCTGGACGGCACGATGAACCTGGTGCTCTCGCATCCCCTTCCCCGCCTGGCCCGCGAGGCGATCGACGGCATGGTAAGAGCCTGTGCGCAGCCCGGTAGCAACCAGACAACCATCGTTCCGTTCGAGATCTACACTCGGGAGAACCTTTAACTGGGTATTCCCTTGGCGATCATGTGAATGGCAGCTATGGGCCGAGAGCTCCCGTGGACGCGAAGGGCGGATAGCGGACAGTCACTTCCCTCGTCCCGAGGAGTGTCAGCACCGCAAACTGATAGATCACTCTTTCCGCGCGCTGATCGCGTACCTGTGCTCGCTCGACCGAAGAAGCACACGTTTCCAGCCCAGCCCGGACAACTGTGCCTTGTGGATCTGTCCAAGGCGCGTGTCGATCACGATTTCGGTGAAACCTGCCTGCTCCAGCAGAAACGCCACCTCCACCGCCCGAGCCCCGGTCGAGAAGTGGACTCGCGACAGGATCCCGGCATGCCTGTCCGCCATGCCGCCTTCAACAGGACGGCGGGTGAGGCCCAGAAGGCGGGAAAGAAGCCTGTGGGCTCGGCTTTTCGAGACGAAGTCCCCGTCGACGACCAGCAGCTGTCCGCCGGGGGCCAGAACGCGGAACCACTCGGCGAAGGCCGCGGCTGGATCGACCAGGGTCCAAACCAGATGCCGCGTCACGATCACGTCCTGCGATGCTGCGGGGAGCATGGTGCGCTCGGCATCGGCCTGCAGGAAGATTACGTCCGCCCCCGCCGCGGCTGCCTTGGCGCGGGCCCGGTCCAGCATCGGCTCGGCCCAGTCGAGACCCGTCACGCGATAGCCAAGCTCGTGGCACAGCATCGCAATCTCCCCGGTTCCGGAGGCCAGGTCCAGAAGCCGCCGCCCGCCAGCTTCGCCCAGATGGCGCCGGAAGAGCACCTTCCAGGCCGCTCGCTCTGCTCCAGCTGCAATCTTGTGGCCTGGGTCCAGATCGAAAGTCGCGGCGCGGTCGGACCAGTAATCCTTGATCTCGTCCCGCAAATCGCGGTTCGAATGCGTGGGTGAAATATCCAGCCCTGCCATTGATTTGCCCCTTGTTCCTTTTCCGCGGGGCCTATCCGATTATTTCCGACAAAACAACTCGGATTCTATTGTTGACAAGGATAGTCGGAATTATTAGGCCGGCGCCATCATCAACCAAGGAGCCGTGATGACCCGCCTTTCCACCCTGCTCGGTGCCGCCGCACTGGGCCTGATCGCAGCCAGCCTCGCGCAAGCCGACACAGTCACCCTCACCGATGTTGCCGGACGGCAGGTGCAGGTCGAGACGCCCGTCCAGCGCGTGATCCTGGGCGAGGGGCGGCAGGCCTTCTTCACGGCTGTCCTGGAGACCGAGAACCCCTTCGCCCGCGTCGTTGGCTGGCGCGATGACCTGAAGCAGGCCGACCCGGACAGCTATGCCGCCTATCTGGAGAAATTCCCCCAGATCGACGCGATCCCGACTTTCGGCGGCTTCAAGGAGGGCACCTTCGACATCGAACAGGCCGTCTCGTTGAACCCCGATGTGATGATCCTGAACCTTGAGGCCAAGGCCGCGACCGCCGAGGCCGGGTATGAGGAGAAGCTTGCCGCCGTGGGCATCCCGATCATCTATGTCGACTTCCGCGAGAAGCCCTTCGAGAACACGATGAAGTCGATGGAGCTGATCGGCCAGCTTTACGGCAAGGAGGAGCGCGCGGCCGAGTTCAATGCCTTCTACACCGGGCAGATGGACAAGGTCCGCTCGGTCATCGCGGCGCAGACCGATTTGACGCGCCCTCTGGTCTTCGTCGAACGCGCCGGCGGATATTCGGAAGACTGCTGCATGTCCTTCGGATCCGAAAACTTCGGCCGCATGGTCGAGGAGGCGGGCGGCACCAACATGGCCGAGCCCTTCATCCCCGGCACCTTCGGCACGGTGAATGCCGAGCAGATCGTGGCCTCCGACCCCGAGATCGTGGTCGTCACCGGCGGCAACTGGGAGGCCTATGTCCCCGGCGGCGCCTGGGTGGGCGTGGCCCCCGGCGCGGACCTGGACGTGGCGAAACAGAAGCTTGCAGCGCTGATGGAGCGGCCCGGTTTCGTGGGTACACGCGCGGTGACCTCAGGCAACGTCCATGCCATCTGGCACCAGTTCTACAACAACCCATACAGCTTCGTCGCCGTCCAGCAACTGGCGAAATGGGTCCACCCCGAGCTCTTCGCCGACCTCGACCCGGAAGCGACGCTGAAGGAGCTGCACGAACGGTTCCTGCCGGTGGAATACCGTCCCGGCTACTGGGTCTCGCTGAACTGAGCTACCTGGGGCGGCGCACCGCGTGCCGCCCCATTCCTGTCTGGGGCCCATCATGTCCACATTCGCAGAACCTCTTGCCCAGGCACAGCCGGGCCACCCGTACCGCCGGCTGGTCCTGCGACGGATCCTGATGCTGGGCGGCCTCTTCGCGCTGCTTGCATTGTCCGTAGCCGTCGATGTCTCGCTTGGCCCCGCCCGCTATGCGCTGGAAGAGGTTGTGGCGACGCTGCTGCAACCCGGTCAGGCCGAGGCGCAGATGCGGATGGTCATCTGGGAGATCCGGATGCCGATGGCGCTGATGGCGGTCACGGTCGGCGCTTGCCTGTCGCTGGCGGGGGCGCAGATGCAGACGATCCTGGCAAACCCGCTGGCCAGCCCCTTCACCCTTGGCATCTCGGCCGCCGCCAGTTTCGGCGCGGCGCTGGCGATGGTCCTGGGCGTGGCGCTGGTGCCGACGGCCCTGGCGCTGATGGTGCCGATCAACGCCTTCGCGATGGCGATGGTTGCCTCGATGCTGATTTTCGGCCTCTCCACCATGCGGGGCGTGACGGTGGAAACCATCGTGCTTCTGGGCATCGCTCTGGTCTTCACCTTCAACGCGCTGCTTGCGCTGTTGCAATACTTCGCCTCGGAACAGGCTCTGGCGGCCGTGGTCTTCTGGACGATGGGAAGCCTGACCAAGGCCACCTGGACCAAGGTCGCCGTCACGGCGCTAATCCTGGTGGTCATCACCCCGCTCTTCGCCCGCCGCGCCTGGGCGTTGACCGCGATCCGGCTGGGCGAGACGCGCGCCGCCGCGATGGGCGTGCCGGTCCGCCGCCTGCGGCTTGAGACGCTGATCCTGGTATCGGCTCTGGCGGCCGTGCCGGTGTCCTTCGTGGGCACCATCGGCTTCATCGGCATCGTCGGCCCGCACATCGCGCGACTGCTCCTCGGCGAGGACCAGCGGTTCTTCCTGCCAGGCTCCATTCTCGCCGGGGCGCTGATCCTGTCCGCGACCTCGGTCCTGTCCAAGACGATCCTGCCCGGTGCGGTCCTGCCCATCGGCGTCATCACCGCGCTGGTGGGCGTTCCCTTCTTCGCGACCCTGATCTTCACGCACGGACGGCGGCAATGGTAGCTCTGCAACTCTCCCACGTCGAAGCACGCTATAGCCGCAAGGTCATCTACGCCGACGCTTCCACGCCCGAGATCGCCGGCGGCCAGCTGACCGCACTGGTCGGGGCCAATGCCGCAGGGAAGTCCACCCTCTTCCGCCGCATTGCCGGACAACTCTCCGGCGGTGGCATCGTCACCCTGTCCGGAGCCAGCCCGCAGGACCTGCGCTACATGCCGCAGGATACCGGGATGACTGCGGCGCTCAGTGTCTATGAATCCGTGATCCTGTCCTTGAAACAGGGCCGCGGCGGCTGGCGGCTGGACGCGGGCGAACTTGCCGCAGTGGACGGCATCCTCCAGCGGCTGAACATCGCCGGACTTGCGGACGCGCCTTTGGCAGAATTGTCCGGCGGACAGCGGCAGATGGTCTCGATCGCGCAAACGCTGGTCAGCCGGCCCCGGGTCGTGCTGATGGACGAACCCACCTCGGCGCTGGACCTCTACCGGCAATACGAGGTCCTGGACCTGTTGCGCCGCTACGCCGCCGAGACGGGTGCCGTGGTGATCCTTGCCCTGCACGACTTGAACCAGGTGATGCGGGCCTGCGCCATGACCATCGCCGTCGCGGACGGTCGGATCGTCGCCACCGGGCCGACGCTGGAGACCCTTAACCCCGACCTGCTGCGCGCGCTTTACGGCATCGAGGCGCGGGTGGAGACCTGCTCGCGCGGATGTCCGATGATGATCGTCGACCGGGTGCTGGAACTGCAGTAGTGCCGCTGTGTCTAAGGTCAGTCGACGCAGACCATCCAATGTCCGCTATGGGCCGACAGCGACCACGTGGACGCAAAGGGCGGAAGGCAAACTCTCCTGTCGCGGGAAGACCATCGCAGCAGATCCGGTCAGCAGCCTTCGCGCCCTCATTTCAGTGCAAGCGTTCAAGCGAACCGATCAGCGCCGCCACATCCTCTGGCGTCGTGCGGTGGTTGGCGTAGGCCGCACGAAGCCAATGTTGCCCGCCGATCGTCGTGTCCGACAGGACGGCGGTGCCTTCATCCTGCAGCACAAGCATCGTTTCGATGTTCCGCGCCTTGCGTGTCGCCTCGTCTGGGCCGACATGCCGGAAGCAGACGATGTTCAGCCCGCAGCCGTGCATCACCTCGAACCCCTCGGTCGCAGACAGCCGCGCGCGCAGGTCGGCGGCAAGGTCGATGGTCCGGTCGATGATCTGGCCCATCCGATCTGCCCCCTGTTCCATCATACTCATCCAGAGCTTAAGCGCCCGGAACCCGCGCGAGGTCTGCAAGCCGTAATCGTATAGCCATTCCGCAGCGGCTAGCCCGCGGGTCGTCCCCTGAAGGTACTCTTGGTTCAGCGCGAAGGTCGCGCGGTGCAGGTCGCGGTCGCGGACAAGGCAGCACCCCAGCTCGAACGGGGCCTGCAACAGCTTGTGCGGATCAAGCGCGAGCGAGTCGCCAAGGTTCACACCTTCGACCAATCCCCGGTGGCGGGGGCCAAGCGCGATCAGAGCGCCGATGCAGCCGTCGATGTGGAACCACAGGTCCTCGGCCCGGCACAGGTCGGCCAGCGCAGGCAGGTCGTCGACCGCACCGCTGTTGACGGTGCCCGCCGTCGCGATGACGCAGGCAGGACGGAGGCCGGCGGCGCGATCCTCGGCAATGGCCTTTTGCAAGAGGGCGATGTCCATCCGGCAATCCGGCTCGGTCGGGATCAGGCGCAGGCAGGTCCGGCCAAGGCCCAGAACCTCGACAGCCTTGACGTGGCAGCCATGAACCTGAGCCGAGGCATAGAACCGCAGCGGCGGGGCGGCCTGTATCCCGTGCACCCTGACGTCCACGCCCGCCTTGACGTTGCGGGCCACCGTCAGAGCGACAAGGTTCGCCATCGACCCGCCCGAGACCAGGGTGCCGCTTGTGCCATCCGGCATGCCGGTCATCTGGCGGCACCAGTCGACAACCTGACGGTCGATGTCGGCGGCGGCGTGATCCCCGCCACCGAGGTTCGAGCCGACGATCGCTGCAAGGAAATCGGCCAGGGCGCCAGTGGGATTGCTGCCGCCCATGTACCAGGCATGAAAGCGCGGATGGATGTTGCCCATGGGATAGGGCAGCAGGTCGCGTTCCAGGGCCGCCACCACTTCGGTCAGGGGCAGCGGAGTCCGTGGCAGCGGCGCACGAAACCGCACGCGCACGTCTTCGGGCATCGGCTGCCAGGCCGGACGGGTGCGGATATCGCGGGTATGGTCAATGCCGGTATCCACCAGCTGGTGGGCCAGCGCGCGGAAGTCTTCCCAATCCACAGGGTCAAGCGAAGGGCTGATCATGCCGTAACCTCCAATTGATAGCCGGGTGTCGACAGCGAAATGGCGCGTTCCTCATCGTCCATGTCTTCCGGCATCGACTGGAAAAGCGGGGTGGAAAGGTACCGCTCGCCGGTGTCCGGCAGAATGACCAGGATGACGGTGACCAAGGCCGCAGTTTCTGCCAGTTTCAGCGCGACGGCGAGCGTGGCCCCGCCCGAAATGCCGGTCAGGATGACTTCGGTTCGGGCCAGACGCTGGGCCGTCGCAACGCCTTCGGGTCCAGCAACCGGTAGCACCTGGTCAAAGGCTCCGGCATCCAAGGCCTCTTGCAGGACGAAGGGAACGAAGTCCGGCGTCCAACCCTGGATCGGGTGCGGCTTGAACGCCGGGTGCGGCGCGGCGGGCGCACCGGCTGCCGTCCTCTCCTGTGCGCGCCCCGAGCCAACCAGCGCGGCGTTGGCGGGTTCGGCGAGTACCAACCTTGTCTCGGGCCGTTCGCGCCGCAGCACGCGCGAGATGCCGGTGGCGGTGCCGCCTGTGCCGTAGCCCGTCACGATGATGTCCAGCCGCTTGCCCGCGAAATCGGCAAGGATTTCCCGCCCGGTGGTGGCTTCGTGGACGTCGGCGTTGTCTGCGGTTTCGAACTGACGTGCCAGGAACCAGCCGTTCGCCACGGCAAGTTCGACAGCCTTGCGGTACATGCCAAGGCCCTTTGCCGCGCGCGGGGTCAAGACCACTCTGGCACCCAGCATCCGCATCAGACGCCGCCGCTCCACCGAGAAACTGTCGGCCATCGTCACGACCAGCGGATGGCCTTTCCGTGCGCAGACCATGGCAAGGCCGATGCCGGTGCTGCCGCTGGTCGCTTCCACCACGGTTTGCCCGGGATTCAACCGCCCGTCGCGTTCTGCTGCCTCGATGATGTTCAGCGCAAGCCGGTCCTTCACCGAAGCGCAGGGATTGAAGAATTCTGCCTTGACCAGGATATCGACCCCCGGCGGTGACAAGCTGCCAAGCCAGATGACGGGGGTATCGCCGACGGTATCAAGGATACTGTCGTAAATCCGTCCGCGGCCGGATGTGGTTCTGATCTGCTCGGGGGACATCGCATACTCCTGTCGCATGTTGGGGAACCATAGGTCTCATTCGGCCGCCAAGCTTGCAGACATCCTTCAGGAATTCTGCAGAACTCCCGGAGTCTGCTATGATCAGGCGATGATCTACCGATTTGCCTCATTTACGCTTGATCCCGAACGCGGCGACCTTCGCCGGAACGGCCAGCTTGTTTCCGTCGAACGGCAGGTCTGGGACCTGTTGCATCTGTTCGTCGCCAATGCCGACCGGCTGGTGGGCCGAGAGGAGATCGTGGCCCAGGTCTGGCACGGTCGGGCTATTTCCGACGCCGCTGTAGACAGCCGGATCAGTTCGCTGCGCCGGCTTCTGGGGGATTACGGGCAGCGGCAAGAGCACCTGAAAACGGTACACGGCCGGGGGTTCCGGTTCATTGCCCCGGTGCGGATTGAAGGCGCTCCCTTGGCGCAGAGCCTCAGCGGTGCGCCGTCGGTCGCGGTCCTGCCGCTGGTCGTCCTGACCGGCGCGACTGAGCTGCGACAGTTTGCCGACGCCTTCATCCATGACCTGATCCAGGCGCTGTCGCGGCTTCACTGGCTTGTGGTGATCGCCCGCGGCTCGACCTTCCGCTTCCGGGACGCGCAGACACCGACATCTGCGGTCGCGACGGCACTGGACGCCCGCTACGTGTTTTCCGGCACGGCCGAGGCACAGGGTCGAACGCGTGTCCTGTCCCTCTTGCTTGAGGACACAGCCACGGGTCGCATCGTCTGGAGCGATCGGAGCGAGTTCTCGACGGATGATGTGGCCGGCGCGCGCAACGCCATCGCCAGCCGGATCGCGGCCGAGATCGAATCCGACATCCCCGCACATGAGGCGCTGTCGGCCCTGGGGCTTGGCACCGAGGCGCTTGACGCCTGGGGGCATTATCATCTCGGGGTCGAACGGATGTACCGGTTCACCCGGGCCGACAACCGCGCCGCGACTGACTATTTTCAGCAGGCCTTGCGCCTGGATCCGCGTTTTGCAAGGGCGCGCGCCGGTCTGTCCTTCACCAGTTTCCAGGACGCCTTCCTGCATTATGCCACCCCGGAAAGGGCGATCCAGGCGGCCAGGGATCATGCAGAAGCGGCGATGAGTCTGGACCCGCGCGACCCCTTCGCAGCATTGCAGCTTGGACGCGCCTTCTGGTTGGAGGATGCCTTCGACGACAGCATCTTCTGGATCGGAAAGGCGATCGAGCTGAACCCCAACTACGCGCAGGCGCATTACTCGCTGGGACTGATCAACGCCCTGACCGACAACCCGGACCCCGCGATGGCCTGCAGCGGAAGCGCGCTGCGCCTTAGCCCGATCGACCCGCTGACCTACGGAATGATCGGCGTTAGGTCATTCGGCAGCCTGCAGCGCGGCGATCTGCAGGCAGCGGCAAGCCTTGCCGACCGCGCTGCCCGCACTCCGGGCGCCCATTTCGTCATTTCGATGATTGCATCTGCGATGAACGAGATCGCCGGCCACTCCGACCGCGCGGTCAGCTGGTCGGCGACCGCACGCGACAAGCGCCCGGATGCCAGCCGCGCCCAGTTCTTCAACTCGCTACGCTTTGTTCCCGGCGAAAGCCGCAGCCGAATTGACTCCGCCTTGGCCCGGCAAGGCTTTTGAAGAAGATGGCTATCGACTGATCGCTCCCGGGGGACAGCTTTGGACCGATCGCCGCCTTCGACGCCGGTCGGCAGGCTTCGCTACAGGTCGATCCCCTCGGAGAGGCTCAATGCATCCTCCATGTCTACGCCGAGGTAGCGCACCGTGCTGTCCATCTTCGTGTGGCCCAGCCGCAACTGGACGGCGCGCAGGTTGCCGGTCTTCTTGTAGATCTGCGCGACCTTAGTGCGCCGCATCGAATGCGTGCCGTAGGCGCTCGGTTCGAGGCCCAGCGACATCACCCAACCCCGGACGATCCGCGCATACTGTTGCGTGGACAGATGCGGGCTGCCATGGATCCGGCTGGGCCACAGGAAATCGAGCCCGATCATTTCGGGGTCGCGGATCCAAGTTTTGAGCGACAGCCGGGTGCTTTCGGTGATCTCGAAACGGACCGACTTGCCTGTCTTGCTCTGGATCATCGATGCGCGTTCCTTGACCCGTCCGCCGGCGAACACGTCCCGGACCCGCAGGGCGACGAGGTCGCACCCGCGAAGCTTGCTGTCCACGGCCATGTTGAACAGCGCGAGGTCGCGCGGGTTGCCCGCCATCTCGAGGCGGACCCGGATAGACCAGACGTGCCAGGGCAGGAGCGGGCGTTTCTGACCGATGCTGCGGCCCTTGTTCCAGGGAACGCGAGCAGGACGAAGGGCGGGGAGAAAATCGGCGGGCATGAGTATACCTCCTATCCACCGCGCCCACCCTTCTTCGGTCATGCCAACGGCCACAGGATACCACGTTTCGTGCCAGGAGTGGGGCACCGGGCGGGAAGCTGACAGTCGGGGCAAGCCAGATCTGGTTAGAAAGGTGCCAAGAACTAGGGCATCGCCAGTGAGGATGATCCTAAAGCACTGAGAGCGTGGTTGATCGGGCGCAAAGCACCATAAAGGTTGAGCCACAGGGCGTAGCGCGTATCCGCGCGGGTGCTTTCTGTGGGATGCGGGGTAAACATCCGGTCCGTTTTGACAAGCGCTCTGGTAGCGGTTGCAAGATCGGTCATGGCACCCGTCCCGATCCCTGCCATCACAGCAGCTCCGATAGCCCCTGGATCGCTGCCTTTGACCCGCTGGATGGGCCGACCGAGCACGTCGGCGCGAAGTTGTGCCCAGGTGTCCGACGCGAAACCACCCCCGCCTGCACGCAGGATCGTCGGCTTCGCGCCTGCCGACCGCTCCAGCGCTTCGAAGGCTAGGCGGGCGGAGAAGGCGACGCCTTCCAGAATCGAGGCTGCCATTTCGGCCGGGCCGTGACTTGCAGTCAGACCCGCAAAGCTGCCCCGAGAGGCCGTATCCCAGAGCGGCGCCCGTTCCCCCTGAAGGTGGGGCAGGAACAAGGGAGCGTCGTCGGTCACGACGATGGGCATTGTGGCAAGGTCCCGGGTCGAGCGGCCCAGCAGCCGGGCCGCCCAGTCAAGCGAGGCCCCTCCCGATTGTGTGGGGGCTGCGTGAAGGCGCAGGCCGCGCCAGTCGGGAAAGGTTATGATGCCCGGCTGGGGAAAAAGTTCGCTCGACATGATGCCAAGCACATCCGAGGTGCCCGAAAGATAGAACGCCTCGCCCTCTTGCGCCACACCAAGGCCGAAAAGGCTGGCCCAGGCGTCCATCACGCCAAGCACGACGGGGGTGTGTGCAAACGGCCAATCGGTGCTGACCCGGCCCACCACGGCAAACGGGTCGGCCAGCGGTGCAAGACGCCGCGCCGCGCCGTCGACGCCCGCTATCAGGCCTTCGGCATAGGTGAAAGCGGGAGTGACCAGACCGACGGCCGAGATCGGGTCAGTCAGCAGGGCTCCCGTCAGCCGCGCCAGAATCCAGTCGCGCGGCAAGAGGACATGAGCGGTCCGGTCCCATATCTCGGGGTGCGCTGCCTTCATCCAAGCCATTCGCGCAAGGGCATGGCTGGCATCGATCGGGATCGGCGCACCAAGCCAGGCGATCTTGTCCTCGGCAGAAACGGCGCGATCCAGGGCCGCGCCTGCCTGGGCGGCCCGGCCGTCCTGCCATACGATGGCGGGATGAAGGACGTTCAACGCAGCGTCGGCAAAGACATGCGTATTCACCTGTGACGTCAGGCACAGGGCGGCCGCGGACCCGTGCTTGGCAAACTGCTCCAGTGCCGCCCTGACAAGCCGCAGCCAGTCTTCCGGGTCCTGTTCAACGTGGCCGGCTGCGGGCCGCTGCGTTGGATAGCGCCCCGAAAACTCGGCCACGCGCTGCCCTGACAGGTCGATCATCACCGCCTTTACCGAGGTGGTGCCGATATCGATACCGATCAGATGGGTGGTGGACACGTTTCCCCCAAGGTGCAGGTCCGGTCGTGGCTTGCAATACCTCTGGACGCGGTAAGACTGGCCTGACAATCATTCCTCCGCAAGCATGAGATATGCATGGGGAGGGACCGGAAATGACGGGAATGACACGGCGCACGTTCGGGCGCATCGCGGGGCTGACACTGGCGACCGCACTGGCAACGGTGGGAAGCGCCGCTTTTGCTGAAGGCGAGAAGATCGCCGTGATCACGCCCTATCTGTCGCAGCCCGGGACGCAGTTCTATGTCGAAGCCTTCCAGGCCCGCGCCAAGGAGCTGGGCTGGGAAGTGAACGTCATCGACACGGCGGGCGATGTCGCGGCGGTCATCAGCCGGATGGAGGACGTCTCGGCGCAGGGCGTCAATGCCATCGTCCTGAACGTCGATCCGGCGCAGGTGGGCGCGGGGCTGGACGCAGCCGTTGCGGCCAACATTCCCGTCTTCGGCATGGACGCGGGAACGGACCCGCGCATAAAGGCCAACATCACCTCGAACGGCTATGCGATGGCAGCGGAAACCTCGGTTTATGTCGCCAATCGCATAGGTGGCGCTGGGAACGTCGTCATGTTCGTCTTCGATGCCTTCCCGCCGGTGCAGGTGCGCGGCGCGGTCGCTGACGCGGTCTTCAAGAACCATCCTGACATCACCGTGCTGGACCGCGTGACGCCCGATGTCTCGGACGGCGGCATCGCTGACAGCCGCGCCAAGATGGAAGCCATCCTGGCGGCGAACCCCGAACCCGGCAGCATCAAGGCGGTCTGGGCAGCATGGGACCAGCCGGCGCTCGGCGCTTTGCAGGCCATCGAGGCGGCGGGCCGGCAAGGCGAAGGGATCGTGATCACCGGCATCGACGCCAACCCGCAGGCGCGCGACGCCATCGCGGCGGGGGGGAACTTCGAAGCCTCGGTCGCGCAGGATTTCCAGGGCATTGGCGCCACGACGGCGGACACGGTGGCACGTGTGCTTGGCGGCGAGACGCTCAGGACCAACGTGATCTATGTCCCGACCAAGCTGATCACCAGCGCAAACGCCAAGGACTGAGGCCGAGGGGGCGGTTTATACCGCCCCACTGCCCCCTCTCCATGCCGGAATTGCGCCTGACGGGCATTGTAAAGACCTTCGGTGCCGCGCGGGCTCTCAGCGGGGCTGCGCTATCCCTGCGCGGTGGCGAGGTCCACGCCCTCATGGGCGAGAACGGAGCCGGCAAAAGCACGCTGATCCGCATCCTTGCGGGGTTGGAGAGTGCCGATTCCGGCGAAGTGACACTGGACGGAGCAACCTTGCGGCTGGGATCGCCGGCTCTGGCCAAAGCGGCGGGGTTCCGTTTTCTGCATCAGGAAAATCATGTAGTCGCGGCTCTGAGCGTGGCCGAAAACATGCACCTTTCGCGCCCCTATCCGCAGCGCCTCGGGCTGGTCCACTGGACAAGGCTCCGCAAGGCGGCCGCGGATGCACTTGGACGACTGGGGGCCTCCCATATCGACGCGCGGTCGGTGATGGGCTCGCTGGGGGCCGGCGACCAGATGCTGGTGCGGATTGCGGCCACCTTGCTGGACGACGGCGATGCCCCCTGGGCCTACGTGATGGATGAGCCGACGGCTGCCCTGACCGGGACCGAAGCGGAACGCCTGTTCAAGGCCATTTCCACGTTGAAGGCAGCCGGGGCGGCGGTCCTTTACGTCTCGCACCGCATGGACGAGGTGATGAGGCTTGCCGACCGTATAACCGTCCTGCGCGACGGTAAGCATGTGGCCACTTGTGACCGTGCGGCGACGGGTCGTGACGAGGTCATCCGGGACATGACCGGACGCGACATGGCGGACCTGTTCCCCCGGCGGGCGGTTACCTCTGGCTCTCCGGCGCTTTCGGTTCGGGATTTGCGGACCATGGGGCTGGGACCCCTGTCCTTCTCGGTGGCGCAAGGTGAAGTCCTGGGTGTGGCCGGTCTGTCCGGCTCGGGCCGCGAGGTCCTGTTGCGGGCGCTGATCGGCGCGGTGCCACGCGCGGGGGATCTTGCTTTAGGCGGAGTGCCCTTGGCGGCAAACCCCGCAGGGGCCTGGGCGCAAGGGCTGGCCTACGTCCCCGCCGAGCGGCGGACCGAAGGCGTGATGCCGCGCCGCGCGCTGGCCGAGACGGTTGCCTTGCCACATCTGGCGCGCCTGTCGTACCTGGGTTTCGTCCAGCGCGGAAAGACAGTCGGGCTGGTGCGTCGCCTGGCGCAGGACGTGCGGTTGAAGGCATCGGGACCCGACCAGCCGATCGCCGAGCTGTCGGGTGGCAACCAGCAAAAGGTCCTTTTCGCCCGTGCGCTGGCCGGAAACCCCGCGGTCCTGCTTCTGGACGAGCCGACGCGGGGCGTCGATGTCGGTGCCAAGTTCGACATCTACACGCTCATCCGTGACCTGGCTGCGAAGGGGACGGCGGTCATCGTCGTGTCCTCCGACCTGCCCGAGCTGATTGGCCTGTCGGACAGGATCGCCATCCTGAACGCCGGGCAGATGTCCCAGGTCCTGCCCGCCGCCGGATTGACCGAGGCCGACCTGCTGACGGCCTGCTACCAGAAGGAAAGCTGACCTATGGCATCGTTCCTGCGGCACTACGGATCGCTTTTCGGCATGGCGGCGATCGTGCTCTTCTTCTGGATCGCCCTGCCCGACACCTTCATGACCCTGCGCAACTGGCTGAACATCAGCCAGCAGCTTTCAATGCTGATCGTGGTGGCCGTGACGATGACGGTGGTCATGGTGATGGGCGACTTCGATCTTTCCGTAGGGGCGATGGCATCTCTGTCCGGGGTGGTCGCGGCGGTCATGTTCACGCAAGGCCTTCCGGTTCCGGTCGCCCTTGCCGCGGCCCTGGCCGTCGGTCTCTTGGGTGGGCTTGCCAATGGAATCCTGGTCAGCCTGGTCGGCATCCTGCCGTTCGTCGCCACCCTGGCGACCATGACCATGTTCTCGGGTGCAGCCTTTCTGATGTCGGGCGGCAAGACCATATTCGGGCGGGATATTCCGCAGGCCTTCGCCGATTTCGCCCGCTCCGGCCTGCCCTTAGGCACCTGGGGCGGAAACCCGGTCCTTCTGCCTGCCCTGACGGTGGTTGCGGCGGTGGTGACCCTGTTCGTCTGGGTCGTTCTTGAACACACTACCTATGGCCGCAGGCTTTATGCCATTGGCGGCAATGCCGACGCTGCGCGGTTGGCGGGTGTGAGGGTCGCGCAATTACGGCTTTCGGCGTTCGCCTTCACCGGAATGGGGGCGGCGCTTGCGGGAATCATGTATGCCTCACGTGTCGCCTCGGCCAATCCGGTGCAGGGTGACGGCCTTATGCTGACAGCGATCGCGGCGGTGTTCCTTGGCATGACGGTGACGCGCGATGGGCAGCCCAATGTGCTGGCCACGGTGGCTGGAGTGGTCACGTTAGGGGTTATGGACAATGGGCTGACGCAGCTGCAGGTCGACAGTTATGTGCGGCAGGTCCTGGTGGGCGCGATCATCCTGTTGGCGGTGTCGATCAGTGCGCTGGGTCGCCGGACGATCCGACATCGATGAGGCGAGACGAATGCGCGGTCGTCGCTGCGTCCACTCGAACAATATGGTCAGGGGCGAGGGAGCGGCATGGCAAGATGCGCATCGCGTGCGAAGCGGCTCGTCGGGCAAGTACCACGTCCACGGCCAGTATCCGGCCTCGGGAGCGGACGAAAGCAGTCATTCGACCCAAGGCTTAGAAACAGATGATCTCCGCCTCGGCCCCAGCACGGTGCAGGTCTGCCACAAAGCTGTTTGCCGGTGCCGTGTCGCGGAACAGCGTCGAGCGTTCGCCCGAGGTCTGGCGCATTTCCAGAACCGTCTCTGCCAGTACGTACCGTTCATAGGGAAGAACCGTCGCGATCACGTCGATGGCACAAGAGCATTGCCGTAGCGCTTCGGCGGTCTGGCCATTCACGGCCATGCAGCCGAAGACGTATTCGGCCCGCGCTTCGGTCGGGTAGTCGTTCAGCGGCAGCGTCTGGGCCGCCACGGGTTGAAGTGAAAAAGCCAAAGCGGCACAGGTCATCGCTCGGGTCATTCGCGGTCCTTTCCTGCATCCGTCAGGGCAATGGTTTCGTGGTATCCTTCAGCGGTCGCGCTGAGTTCCAGGATGTGGCCGGGAACGTCGTCTGAGACCAGGAACCGCAGGGCCAGATCCGCGAACCCTCCCATCCGCGCGCGGTTCGGGTCATCCTTGAACGGATGCAGCGTCAGTGCCTGTGCTTTGAGCGGGCCATCGCCCCGCGACAGATCCAGGTCTTCCGTCGCGCCGCCGTCCCGCAGCGCGTCCTTGATCCGGTTGCGGATGTAGAACGGGCTGCCGCCTGTCAGGTCGGCCATGCTGCGCGAGACGGATTCGAGGAAGACCAACAGGACAGGATTGCCGCCTTCGACGGGAAAATCCGGCAGGCTCTGGCTGCGGCCGTCCGTGATCATTTTAAGGGTCAGCCGAGGGGCACCCTCGTCCGGCTTGACCAGGATCAGGCTGCCATCGGTCAGCGGTCGGAACCCGGGCGCCTCGAGTCCGCTGCGCAGGTGGCTGTAATGGATCTCTTGCCCCGTCGGGTGATCTTCAAGCACCGCTTCGGCGAAAAGGCTGTCGACGACGGGGTCCGCCAGGACCGGCACGGCAAAGGAAAGCAATAGGGCCAAAATCACCCTGGACTGTAGGATCATGTGCGTTCTCCGACCAGGCGCAGAAGGGCGTCTTTCAGTTCATCGGGGTGGATCGGCTTTTCCAGCACGCGGATGCCGTGGCGACCGCAGCTGCGGACCATCGCAGCGTTGCGGTGGGCTGTTACGATGACGGCGGGGATGTCGGCACCGCTGAGTTCTCGCAGGCTGGTGATCGTCCGAAGGCCCGTGTCGCTGCCGCCCAGGTGGTAGTCTGCAAGGATCAGGTCGGGCAGTCCGCCCGACTGCGCGAGGGCCGCCCGCGCCCCGGCCGTGCCTTCAACCACATGCGTCCGCATTCCCCAGCTGTCCCGCAGGATCACCGCATAGCCGTGCTGCATGGCGGCGTTGTCCTCGACGATCAAGGCGTTCACCCCGCGCAGCCGATCTCGGTCGAGGCGCGATCGGACGCCTGTGCGACGCGTGGGGGCGCTGCGGGTGACGATCTTCAGCCCGATGCGGAAGACCGAGCCGCGGCCGGGTTCGCTGTCCAGCGTGATCGGGTGGTCCAGTTTGGCGCAGGCGCGCTTGACGATGGACAGCCCAAGTCCCATCCCGGGCTCGCCCCGGCGGTCCTGCTCCAGCCGGTGGAACTCGGCGAAGATCTGGTCGCGGTCCCTGGCCGGGATGCCGATGCCTGTGTCGTGCACCTCAAGCCAGGCTTGCTCGCCGCGGCGCCGCGCGCCCACAAGGACACCGCCGCGTTCGGTATACTTGATGGCGTTCGACACCAGGTTCTGCGCAATGCGGCGCAGGAAGACGGGGTCGCTGTCTACGGCCAGCGAACTGCGGGCGAAGCGCAGATGCAAACCGCGCGCGGCGGCGGGGGCGTCGAATTCGTCGCGCAGGCGATCAAACAGCGCATTCAGGCTGACCGGCTTGCGGTTGAACTCGATGCGCTGCGAGTCGAGGCGCGAGATGTCCAGGACAGCCCGGATAAGCTCTTCCACGGACTCGAAGGCATTGCCCAGCCGTTTCACGAGGTCGGTCTGTTCCTCGCCCAGTTCCATCGTCGCAAGCGTCGCCAGAAAAAGCCGCCCCGCACTGAGCGGTTGCAGAAGATCGTGGCTTGCCGCGCGAAGGAAGCGGGTCTTGGACCGGTTCGCCTCTTCGGCCGCCATCCGGGCCGCGGCAAGTTCGTGGTTCTTCTGGCTTAGGTCGGCAAGCGCCCGCTCAAGATCGCGGTTGCGGGCCGCGACTTCCTTCTCCAGCGCCAGCGCCGCCTGGAACAGCGACCAGGCCGAGCCGCGGGTCTTGTCGTAATGGTCAAGCCGCTCAATCAAGGCGGCGTTGATGCGACCGAGTTTCTCGATCCGGCGTTCAAGATCGTCGCCGTCGCGCAGCATTCACGGCCTCTCGGGATCAAGGAAGGCCAGCCCGACGAAGGTCTGGTTCATGTGCATGCCGCCATGCTGTTCGCCGAAGGTGTTGAAGCCGGCCATGTTGTAGCGGTGGAAGATGTCCCTGATAACAGAGCCGAGCCCGGCATGTTCCATCGCCAGCCGGCGCAGGATGCAGTCGAAGGACAGGATCAGAGAGGGCGTCGCGGGCAGGTCGCGCAGCATGGCCTCGAAGCCCTCGGTCAGGTCCTCGGCCAGTCCCAGCGACATCACGGCCCCGGTGTCGATCGAGGACATGAGGAGAAGGCCCCCCTCCTCGGTCTGCTGGCGGATCGCGCGGACGAAGTAGCGGCCCCCCATGTTCACCAAGAGCGGATGGCGGGCGAAGACCAGCGGCGACAGCTCACCCGTCGGCACGCCAACCATGCGGGCATATTCCTCGGCTGCGGGTTCGGCGTTGATTTCCAAAAGCAGCCGTTCCGCGGGGTTTGCGCGGGTGACGATCATCCGGGTGTCCGTGGCGCGGAAGTGGTCGAAGATCAGGTCGCGCACGTCCAGATCGGTCTCGATCAGGCAGAAGATCGCGGCATCGCGCAGCACCGCCTGGTCAGCGACCACGAAGGTCTGCGAAACCTCAAGGTCGCCGCCCGCCGAGCCGCCCATAATCATGACATGCGGCAGGGCTGCGTCCAGGGTGGCGACCAGCACTTCCTCCTGTTTCGACGACCCATCGACCAGAAGGATCCCGAACAGCCGACGCCCGGGGTCCGAGCGGAACCGCGAAAACAGGTCTCGCAACCCCGTCATCCAGCGCGTGACGGGCAGCCGGGACAACTCGTCCAGAACCAGAAACTCGGACCGGAAGCTTCGGCTCGGAAAGCCGATGGCTACGGCGGTCCCATTGCAATAGCCCTCGCCCGACAGCTCTCCGGCCGACGAGCAGCCGACGACATGGGCGCCGGGCCGCAATCCCTTCCGCAGTTCGGCCGCGAGCACCGGAAGTGTCGCACTGGGCGAGGCAAAGACCAGCACAAGATCGGGGTCTGCGGGCGCAATGACGGACAGAAGCTTTGCCGCCGCGGAAGTCACGTCGCCCATATGGATCGTCGCCTGGACCGGGGTGGCAATCTGCGAAGCGGCGGACGTCGTCACCTTCTCCGGCCCCCTTAGCCGTTCAATTGCCGTCGAACAGCTTGATCGACTTCGCCAGCAGCACGATCTGCGTGCGGCGCCGCGCGCCAATCTTGCTCATGATGGCGGCGATGTGGGTCTTCACGGTCGCCTCCGAGATGTTCAGATCGTAGGAGATTTCCTTGTTGGCCCGGCCCAGGCAGATCTCGCGCAGGATCCGCACCTGCTGGTTCGTCAAAGAGGCGAAACGCTGTGCGATCTCTTCCAGGTCCGGGCGGGCGGGATTCTTCGGGGCGTCGTCGGGATCGTAGCCATCCGGCGTGACGCGCTCGCCCGACCAGACCCGTCGCAGCGCGGCGCACATCTCGTCCCGGCCCAGCGACTTACTGATGTAACCCTGTGCCCCCGCCGCCATCAAGGCGCTGATCATCGCGGGGTCCTCATTGGCCGAAATCACCGCGATGGGCACGCCCGAGGCGACGCGGCCCAAGGTCACGATCCCCTCGGACCCCTTGGCATCCGGCAGGTTCAAATCCAGCAGGATCGCATCCGGGAGCTTGTCGTACTTGAGCCGCTGGATGGCCGCGGCCAGGTTCCGTTCGCACCGCGTCTGGCGCAGACCGAACGCGACGCGCAGCGTCAGGGTCAGGGCCTCACACATCAAAGGGTGATCATCGACAATCAGCAGGTCATTGATGGTGAGCATGACTCCGGGTGTCGAGCCCGGGGGCTCGGCGAAAGTCTGGTGCCGCATGTGTTCCTCCCTTGCCGCGCCAGGCCACGCTTGCGCGGATCAGAAATAAACGCCGGACGAGGGCTCCAGGTTCCTCATCTCCCGGTTGTCGTGAAAGTTTTCCTCTCCCCGAGAATGACAGGTTTCCGGCCGCAGGTATCTCGTACTTTGGGTTGAATTTACGGACGTGGATCACCGTGTCATGGTTGGGAAAATCCGGAGGATTGAACATGTTCAACCGCATCTGCCTAAGCGCTGCGGCTCTGGTTGCCGTGCTTTCGGCACCGCTGACCGCAAGCGCCGAGGAGTTGACGATCGGCACGCTTGCCACAGGCACGGTCCGTTGGGAATTGGACACGATCCAGCACTACGGCCTGGACAAGGCCGAGGGGTTCGACCTGAAGATCACCGAACTGGCAGGCAACCCGGCGACCCAGGTGGCGCTGGCGGGCGGCGAGGTCGATGCGATTGTCTCGGACTGGCTTTGGGTCGCCCAGCAGCGGGCCGAAGGCCAGAACTACGTCTTCATCCCCTTCTCCACCGCCGTGGGCGCCCTTCTGGTGCCGGCAGACAGCCCGGCGCAGTCGCTTGCCGATCTGAAGGGGAAGAAGATCGGCATCGCTGGCGGGCCGGTGGACAAAAGCTGGCTGATCCTGCGCGCCTACGCCCGCCAGGAAACGGGCGAGGATCTGGCTGCAGTGACCGAGCAGGTGTTCGGCGCACCGCCCGTCATCTATGAAGCGGGTCTATCGGGCGAGGTCGACGGCGCGATCAACTTCTGGAACTTCCTGGCCAAGATGAAGGTCCACGGCATGCGCGAACTGATCTCGGTTGCCGATGCCGCGACGGCCCTGGGCCTTGACCCCGCAACGCCGCTTCTCGGCTATGTAATGGACGAGGCGTTGGTTCAGGAAAAGCCGGAACTCGCCGCCGCCTTGAAGCGCGCCTCGCGGTCGGCAAAGGACTTGCTTCTGACGGACGATGCCGCCTGGGACCGTCTGCGCCCGATGATGAACGCCGAGGACGATGCCGAATTCGCCGCGCTGCGCGAGGGCTGGCGCCAGGGCGTCCCCGCCGACGCCCCGGTGGATGAGGCCAATGCCGCCAAGGTCTTTGCCCTGATGGTGGAGCTTGGCGGAGAGGAGCTTCTGGGCACGGTCACGCAACTGCCCGAAGGCATCTTCTACAACGGTGACTAGCGGCATTCCCCAAGGCAGGCGGACGGGCGGGCTGGTTTCTGCCGTCCTGTCGCTGGCGGCCTTTCTGGCGCTTTGGGCCATCGTAGCAGCCCTGGTGGCCGAGCCGATCACCATGCCCGGCCCCATGAAGGTCGGGACTGTGCTCATGGACGAACTCGCCTCGGGCCGGTTGATCTCGCACACCGGGATCACGCTTCTGCGGGTCATCGCCGCCTTCGTCGTCGCGATGGCCATCGGCGTCGCGCTCGGCCTGGTCCTGGGCCGCAGCCGAACGACGGACACCTGGGTAAATCCCTGGCTGGTCATCCTGGTCAACATGCCCGCGCTGGTCGTCACGGTCCTGTGCTACATCTGGATCGGCCTGAACGAAGTCGCGGCCGTCGCCGCCGTCGTCATCAACAAGGTTCCGCTCGTTACCGTCATGGTGCGCGAAGGGGCCCGAGCCCTGCGGCCCGACCTCGATGACATGGCGCGGATCTTCCGCATGACCCCTTCCGCCAGGCTGCGCCACGTCGTACTGCCGCAGATGGCCCCCTACATCGCGGGGGCCGCCCGTGCGGGGTTGTCCCTGATCTGGAAGATCGTGCTGGTGGTGGAATTTCTGGGACGCTCCAGCGGCGTGGGCTTCCAGATTCACCTCAACTTCTCGATGTTCCGGGTGGCGCATATCCTGGCCTATGCCTTCGCCTTCATCCTGGTCATGCTGGTGATCGAATATCTGATCCTGCGGCCGCTGGAGCGCCATGCCGGGCGGTGGAGGCAGGATGGACATTGACATCAGGGCCAAGTCCTTCTCCGGGCGCCCCGTGCTGGGCCCGATCCGGCTTTCCCTGGCCCAGGGGCAAAGGGTGGCGATCCTGGGCCCGTCGGGCATCGGCAAGACCACCTTCTTGCGGATCGTGGCGGGACTGGACGCGGACTTCGACGGGACCGTCAGCCCGGAGGGCCGCACCACAGTCGTGTTTCAGGAGCCAACCCTCCTGCCCTGGCGCACGGCGCTTGAGAACATCACCTTACCTGCCGGGGTAACACCCGAGGTGGCGCGCAAGCTGATGGCCGAGGTGGGGTTGGGCGGGAAGGAAGTGCTTTATCCGCGCCAGCTCTCACTTGGGCAGCAGCGGCGGCTTGCCCTGGCGCGGGCCTTTGCACCCTCGCCCACCACCCTCTTGATGGACGAACCCTTCGCCTCGCTGGACGCCGAAACGGCAGGGCGTATGCTGGACCTGACGGCAGAGCTTCTGGACCGCGCCGGGGTGTCGCTGATCTTCGTGACCCATGACCCGACCGAGGCCGCGCGCCTGAAGGCAGAGCCGCTGACGCTTTCCGGCAGTCCGGCCACGCTGGACGGCTAGAGCCCGGTCAGGGGAAAGCTCTGATCAAAGACATTGCCCTCTGTGTCTTCGGCATGAACGGTGATCCGTTCGGCACCGTTGTCGAGAAAGCGGAACTGAAAGACGGGGTCTTCCGAGATCGAGATCCCGGCCGTGATCTTGAACAGAAGGTCGTCGCCCTGCCGCACCTCCAGCAGATCCACGAAATGCGCGGGAATGTTGAGGAGCGTCACCTGGTCTCGCTGGAATCCGGTGGTGTTCGGGTGCCGCAGCATCAGCTTTGCGTTGTGGCGCGTCCTCGTGCCCTCGGTTTCCGAGGACAGGATCTGGAACCGCATCTGCCCCATCTCGGCCATCAGGGCCGTCAGGTCCTTGGACGCCGGGGCGGCGCAGCCTCCGCTCGCCTTGACGAACCGCCCCGCCAGCACGCTCGCCGTGTCGGTCGTCGCGATGGCGCGCACGTTGGAATAGGCGTTCACCCGAAGCCGCAGTTCCATGTCCAGGGGCAGCATCGCCGGGCCAAGCGTGATCTCGGCGGCGACCGGGGCGGGGTTTTCGTCGATCACCACCGTCAGCGCCTGGATCGGCGGGGCGCCGGGCGGCTGCGTCAGGTGGACCGGGACGAAGGCGGGGTCCGCGGCGCGGAATGGTGCTTCCAGAAGCAGAACCCTGGAGTTCTCGGTGGCGCTCTCCCCGGCGGGGACAAGGGCCTTCAGCTCCTGCCAGGCGGGACTGTCCACCAGCGGATTGTCCTGCGCCAGACCCGGCGCAGCGCTCAGCAGGACGACAAGGACGGCGGTCCGAATGGCGTGCATGACGCATCCTCCCCGTCCCGATTACCGCACGTCGCGGGCCGTGGGGCGAGTCGTACTTTCGGTTGATCCCCCCAGGGCCGGCGATGCGCTAGACTGATCGCAGGAGGCATCCCATGTTCCATCTGGTCGTCACGGCCTGCCTTGCAGCTGATCCTTCGATCTGTGCCGAGCGACTGTTGCCCACACCCGGGACGCTGACCGAAGCCGCGTGCATCGCGGGCGCCGAGGCCCGGATCGCAGCTTGGATCGCCTTGCACCCCGACCTCGCCCCAGGCGACTGGCGCTGCCGCCCGACCGGGGACCTGCCCTATCTCGACCTGACCGAGATCGCGCCCAAGGTTCTGGTTCACCCTGGCCAGTCCGAGCCTGTCTCCGTCGAGAATGGCGGCGACATCGCCAACCTTGGTGTGGTCCTTGGCGACAGCGTGGCCGTCATCGACCCGGGCGGAAGCCGCGCTATCGGCGAGCGTCTCTACGCCGCGATCCGGCGGATCACCGACAAGCCGATCACCCATGTGATCCTCACCCACATGCACCCCGACCACATCTATGGCGCCGAGGTCTTTGCCGAGGCTGGGGCAAAGATCATCGGGCACCGCAACCTGCCCTCCGGGATAGAGCGGCGAGAGGCGGCCTGGGCCGAAAGCATCCCGCTTCAGGCCGGGGCATTGGCGATGCTCGGCACGCGCGCCATACCGCCCCACCGCACGATCGCCGCGCCCGAGAAGATCGATCTTGGTGGCGCGACCTTGCGACTGACGCCGGAGGCGACGGCGCACACGGACAACGACCTGACGGTCTTCCATCTGGAAAGCGCCACGCTTTTCACCGGGGATCTGGTCTTTGCCGGGCTGACCCCCTCGCTCGATGGCTCGCTGACGGGCTGGCTGAGTTGGCTCGAACAGGCTCCATCCCCCCTGCCGCACCGCATCGTCCCCGGCCACGGGCCCGTGGAGATGGAGTGGAACAGCGGCACCGCGCCGCTGCGCGCCTACCTGACGGCCCTTGCCGACCAGACCCAGGCCGCGATCCAGGCAGGCGAGGCGATGAGCGATGCTGCCACACATGTCGGGGCCGACCAGCAGGACGGCTGGAAGGGCTTCGCCGAGATCAACGCCCGCAATGCCATTGCCGCCTTCAAGGAGCTGGAGTGGGAATAGGCAGATGCCCAGCGATCGCCCGTCCCAATGCGAAGACGCGTTGTTCCAGGATCACCGGCGTCTCGCAGACATAGGTCAGCTGCGCCTGCCGGTCGGTGAAGATCCGGATGTCCCAGTCAAGTTTCGCCTCCTCGGCGTCGATCTTGTCGAAGTCAGGGTTTTCGGACGCAGAGAGCCGCGCCAACTCGGCCCGCCGTGCGTCGATCTGGTTGCTCAGCACCATCTGCTTTTCGGCATAGCGCGCAATGCCTGCCATGATGCGGCTGCGGTAGGGGTCGATCCGGTCGAAGACGGCCACGAAAAGGGCGGTCAGCTCCTCGGCGCTGGCGCCCTTGGCAAAGGTGGCGATCTCCGCCTCGGCCTCTTCCAGCGAAACGCGCCGCTGCTCCAGCACCTGCGCCAGCGCCGCAATGTCGGGGCGCTGCGCAAGTTCGGTTGCTGCATCGTCCGGGGGCGGACCGGGCCAAAGCTGGCCTATGGACAGATGCGGCTGCTTCCGCTGGATGCAGGGCCAGGTGTGGTCCGCCGGACCCTCGGCCAAGGCCGGGCTAGTCAGCAGAAGGGCGACGACGAGCATTGGTTTCATGCGGCTTGTCCTTTCCGGCGGACCCAGAGGCCCTTCGCGGGGTCGTACATGTAGACCGCCGCTGCGAAGAAGGCGGCGAAACCTCCGGCGGTGACCAGGAACGCGGTTGGCTGGAACTGGAGGTAGAGTGCAAAGCGGATCAGCTCGACGGCATGGGTGAAGGGGTTCACCGCACAGATCCAGTACAGAAGCTCGCTGGATTCCTGCATCCGCCAAAGGGGATAAAGCGCGGAGGATGCGAAGAACATCGGGAAGATCAGGAAGTTCATCACGCCCGCAAAATTCTCCAACTGCCGGATGGTCGAGGACACGAACAGCCCCAGCGCCCCCAGCATCAGGCCGGACAGGACCAGCGCGGGCAGGACAGTGAGGTAGCCCAGGACGGGCGGCCTGACGTCCCAGGCCCAGGCGATCAGCAGGAAGGCATAGACCTGCAGGATCGACACAAAGACCCCGGCCATCAGCTTGGACAGAAGCAGGAACCAACGCGGCGCAGGGCTGACGAGCAGCGTCCGCATCGCCCCCGTCTCGCGGTCGTAGACCATAGAAAGCGAGGACTGCATCCCGTTGAAAAGCTGGATCATCGCGCAGAGGCCGGGGGTGACATAGACCTCGTAAAGGACATAGGTCTGGTAGGGCGGCGTGATGGAAAGGCCCAGCACCGCGCGAAAGCCGGCGGCGAAGATGAAGAGCCACACCAGCGGCCGAACCAGGGCCGAGACGAAGCGGCCGCGCTGGTTGACGAAGCGCAGTGCCTCGCGCCAGACGATGCCGCGGAAGACGATGGTCCAGCCGCGCCCGGT
This sequence comes from Tabrizicola sp., assembly GCF_041913445.1. Lineage (GTDB taxonomy): Bacteria > Pseudomonadota > Alphaproteobacteria > Rhodobacterales > Rhodobacteraceae > Tabrizicola. Next base: position 109,086 of record NZ_JAYSFG010000008.1, on the reverse strand, counting down.
CATGCCTCGGCCCCCGTCAGCGCTAGGAAGGCGCGCGTCAGTCCCTCCTTGCCCGCCAGGTCGCTCGCTGGTCCATGCGCCAGGACCGCGCCCTGGTGGAGGATGTAGACCAGATCCTCGGGCGCGATCTCGTCCAGGATATGCGTGGCCCAAAGGACCGAGACGCCACCTGCCGTCAGCCCCCGGACCAGCGCCAGCACCTCGCGACGCGAGCGGACATCAAGGCCGGTCGTCGCTTCGTCCAGAAGCAGAAGATCCGGCCGGTTCATCAGGGCGCGCGCAATCTCGGCCCGGCGTTGCTGGCCGCCCGAAAGGGCCGCGACCTTCATCTTCGCCTTGTCCGAAAGACCCACCTCGGCCAGCACCTCGGCCATCCGAGCGCGGGCGGTGGCCCGGTCCGTCCCGTGCAGCGCCGCGTGGTAGGCCAGGTTTTGTGCCACCGTCAGATCGCTGTCCAGGGCGCGGGTCTGGAATACCACCCCCAGCCGGGCCAGCGCCGCACCGGGTGCGCGACGCATATCGTGCCCTGCCACGCGGATCACGCCGCTGGTGTTGTCATAAAGCCGGGTGACCAGCGAAAAGAGCGTGGTCTTCCCTGCCCCGTTCACCCCGAGCAGCGCCACGAACCGCCCGCGTGGCACCACCAGGCTGACATCCCACAGCGCCACGGCCCGGCCGAAGGCATGGCTGACCCCAAGAACCTCCAGCGCCGGGGTGTCCATGGCGTCCCCCTAGTCCGGCGCCACCACGATGCCCCAGGGCTGCTGCCCCACGGGGACCGATCGCACGACCTCCAGCGCTTCCACGTCGATCACCGAAATATCGTTGGAATTGCCGTTCGTCGTGAACAGAAGGCTCTCATCGGGCGTGAAGGCCAGTTGCCACACGCGCTGGCCGACCAGCAGGTAATCCGTGACCTCGAAGGTCGCCCCGTCGATCACCGCCACCCGGTTTGCCGGTCCCAGCGCCACAAAGACCCGGGACCCGTCCTGCGTGATCTTCAGCCCCACCGGCTGGATGGCCTCGGGCAGGACGCCGGGGATCGCGAAACCGATCTTGTGGATGACATCCTTGGTCGCAACGTCGATCACCGCGACCGTGCCGCCGATCTCCGCCGTCACGTACAGTAGCTTCCCGTCCGAGGTGAATTGCGCATAGCGCGGGCGCTGGTCCACCAGCACGTTCGCCACGATCTGCGACGTCGCCGTGTCGATGAAATGCGCCATGTTCGTGGTCTCGGAGGTGTTCACCACATAGGCCCCGTCGGGCGAGATCGCCATCCCCTCCGGCTCCACACCCACCGGCACCTCGGCGAGCATCCTGTGCGACTTCACGTCGACGATGGTGACCAGATTGTCGTCCTCGTTCGCGATGTAAAGCGGATTGCCCGAAGGGTGCAGCACGAACAGTTCCGGGTCCGGCCCGGAGGGAAGAGTGTGCGTCTCGGTGTAGGTCTCCGTCTCGAACACCCGCACCGTGTCATCGTCCGAGGCGCAGACGTAAAGCTCTTTCCCGTCGGGCGAGATGGTGATGCCGCGCGGCCGGTTCCCGGCGGGGAAGGTGGCGATCACCTCCAGCGTCTCGCTGTCCAGAACCGTGATGTCGTTGCCCTTCTCGTTGCTGACGTAGACCTTGTTGGCAAGCGCGGGCTGGGCGAGCAGGACAAGCGAAATGGCGGCAAGACGCATTACAGACCTCATGGGAAAGAGCATTCGGTTTCGGGACGATCCCTGCCCAGCGTGTCCAACTGCGAGACCTGATGCAGGAACGCCTCCTGCGGCGAGACCGAGACGGCCAGCGCCCCGGTCGTCAGGAGGATCGGCTGGCGCAGCTGGTGGTCCCAGTCGCGCAGGGTCAGCTTCTGTCCCTTGAAGCCCGCAACTTCGAAATCCGGCGACAGGATATGGTCGCGCAAGGTCGCCGGATCGGCCGAGCCGGTCCGCGTCGCCGCCTCGCCGATGATCCGAACGGCAAGCCATGCCTGGTAATCCTCTTCCCGCATCGGACGCCCTGTCATCGCTTCAAAGCGGTTCTGGAACTGGGTTGCGCCCCAGGCCTCCAGTGCCGGATGCCATGTGCGGGGAACCAGCCCTGCCGAGCCCGCCACCGGTCGCGCGTCCCAGGTCTGGTAGGGCAGGTATTCGGCGAAGATCCCGGTTTCGTCGGCGACAACCAGGATATCGTGCTCCCCTGCCCCCTGCGTAAAGACCGGCATCTGCTTCTGCACCTGGACATGGCCCGTGTCGGTGCGCCGCGCGCCGCCCGTGTCCTCGTAAAGCCGCTCCTCGACGATTTCAGCACCGAACTTGGTGGCCGATGTGCGAAAGGCAGACGCGAAATCAGCATCGGCGGGATGGCTGCCATGCACCAAAAACCACTCGTCCCACTTCTTCCACGCCAAGAACTGCGCCAGCGCATCGGCGAGCATGGCGTGACTGGGGGCCACGTGAACCACGTTGGATCGGCACTCCCTGCCCCGCAGCCCATCGCCCCGCGCCTGTGCGTTCAGGACCAGAGCCCGGTCGCCCACCGCATCGGCCAGCGCCAGCGTGGTGGCATCGTCGGCCAGAAGCACCACGAAGCCCGCGCCCCCCGCCAGTGCCGTCTCCAGCGTGGCGGCGGCGGTGTCGGGCGTGGCGGTGAATTCGGCCGTCTCGAAGGTCTGACCCAGGAAGCTTCCGGTGGTGGCGTTGTCCTCCGTCCCGAGCCGTGCCCCGGCAAGGCCAAGGTCGGCAGGCGGCAGATCCAGGCGCGAGATCGGTGGCAGGCCCGCCACGTCTACCCGCAGCACTGCAATACGGATCAGCGTCTCGGCCAGCCCCGGGGCCGGTGCCAGAAGCCCCAACAGGCCAAGCGCCACGAAGATCCGCATTGGTCACCTCCCGGTTGATTGGGCCACAGGGGTGCGCAAAGGGTCAACTCAACCAAAAGGCTGAGGACGGAGACGCGGATTTCATCCTTCCGTCCGATTGTGGCACTCTTGGTGCCGGCTCATTCTGTGGAGATGAAAGCCGCCCTTGCCCTGCTCTTCTTCGCAGTTCCCGCCCTTGCGCAGGACGTGCCCGCACCAGGTCGGGTGGCCTTCTTCGGGGTGCAGTTCGTTGACATGTCCACGGAAGGTGCGATGAACGGCATCCGGACGGACGAGACGGCGCGGACCGAAATGGCCAACGCCTATGTGGCCGAGGACATGACGGCGCGCGGGTTCACTCTGGTGCCGATTTACCCTGTCGCCGATCGGCTGAAGGCGATCGCCAACCCCGCCGACTGCAATGGCTGCGACACGGCCCTCGCGCAAGAGCTTGGCGCGGACTATGCGCTGACGGGCGAGGTGCGGAAGATCTCGAACCTGATCCTCAGCCTTAAACTGAACCTGCGCGATGTAGAGAGCGGGAAGATGCTGAGGGCGGGAACCGTCGACATCCGTGGCAACACCGACGAAAGCTGGCAACGCGGGTTCAGGTATCTTCTGCGTAACCTGATCTTCCGGAAGTGACCTTATTCGAACGGCTGGACCCGCGTGAGCGGCGGGTTGTCGGGCAGCGTCACCCAGCCCTCGGGCCCGTCAGGATACCAGTTGACCTGGGTATACCCCATCTCCAGCGCCCGTTTGGCGACATTCCAGGACATCCAGCACTCTGCCCGGCAGAAGATGACGATGGGTTGGTCCTTGTTGCCATTCGTCGCCTTCTCCAGCCCGGTGCGGAGATAGGCCTCCTCCTCGGGCGACAGCGCCTCGAACCCGGTGTTCGGCAACCAGATCGCGCCCGGAATGCTGTCTCGTGGCTTGTCGCGCCAGATCGTGTCCTTGGGCAGGTCGGCGGGTTTCACGTCGCGGGGCATCACGTCGATGAAGACCGCTGTCCCCTCGCGGTGAAGCCGCGCAGCCGCGTCGTTGTCGATGACCACCGCACCCGCCAGCGTGGCTGGCACCGGCGCAGAGTAGGGCGGGCCGCGATAGCCGTCGGGTTCAGGCACCTCGGCCAGGGCCGGTCCCGCCAAGAGCGCGAGGACCAGCACCAGTCTCATGGCGCTGTTTCCTTCAACGCGCTCCCCTGATCGTCGACCAGTGGCACCCCCGCCTCGCGCAGGATGGCGTCGAGTTCGTCCTGATTGCGCCGGATCAACGAGTTCAGCTCGCGCTTCCAGTCCTGGTCACTCGGCCGGACGCCCATGGTGATCCGGTAGAAAAGCTTCGGACTGGCGGTTTCCTTCAGGAGCGGTATCACGGTCAGCGCAGCGTCTCCCTTGGTCAGCGGTCCGCCGATCGGACCCCACAGGATCGCCGCGTCGATCGCACCCGATTTCAGGTCGGCCAGCATGTCTCTGGCGGGGTCCTGCACCCGGCGGTCGACGATCAAGGGATAGGGCTTGGCCAGCGCCATCAAGCCGTTCACGGCCACATGCGTGGCCGGAGGCGTTCCGGCGACGATGCCGATATGCTTACCCTGAAGCGCGGGGTCCGACAGCGTCTGGACCTTCGCCAGGGGATCGTCGCTGCGCGTCACCAGCACGTAAACCGAAGTGTAGTAATGGTTGGTGTTCTGCACCAGTTCATCGCCTTGGGCATAGCCGATCACCACGTCGCACAGCCCGGCGCGCAGCGTCTTACGGATGAAGCCCGGCCCCATCGGGAACCATGTTGTCTCAAGCGGGCGGTCCAGGCGCTCGGCCAAAAGCTCCGCGATTTCGTTCTCGAAGCCTTTGGTTTTTTGACCCGAGAGGGGCAGGTTCGCCGGATCGGCGCAGACCCGGAAGGTGGTGGAGGATACCAAGTCAGCCGTCTGTGCCGAAACTCCGCCCCCTGCCAATAACGATGCCAGGAAGATGCCGGCAGCTGTTCGCATCTCAGTTGTCCATGCAGGACGCTTCATTGGCTGCGGCCTCCTCGCTCTTGTCAGCCCGCTTGGCCGGTCGCCCCCGAGGCACCGCATCGACGCCGCGGGCCTTCAGGTAGGTGTAGATATCGTCGAGGTAGCACATCACGTTGGGATTGGTGCCAAAGGACGGCATCACCGAGTTCTGCCCCCCGCCCACCTTCTGCCGGCCCTCGGCCACGACGCCGATGAAATCGTAGTAATCCATCGTCACGGCCGAATTCTTCAGGGCGGGCGCGTAGGTCGATCCTTCGCCATCCGGTCCGTGGCAGACGTGACATTCCGCATGGTATCGGCGGAAACCCGAGAACGTGGCCCAGTCCACCGTTCCGTCCTCCTCGACCTTGAAGGTCGGAATGCCCTCGGCCGTCACCCAGCGCCCGTTTTCCTCGCGGTCGGCCACCAGGTTCGGGTCGGTTTCCTGTGCTTGCAGTGGCGTCGCAACCAGCGCGATCATCCCCACAGCTCTGATAAGATCGGTCTTGGGCATTCTGCGGTATTCCCTCATCGCTTCCTGTTGTCGCGAAACCAGGGCCGCCAGGCTTCTGGTGAAGCTTGGCGGCCCGATCAGTGCCGTGTGTGTCAGTCCGGAAGCTCGAACACGGTAAGCTGGCCACCCAGCGCGGTGTACTCCGACAGCGCCGCATAGCCGCCGACCGCGCCCAGACCCTCGGTCGGGTTGGTCAGCCCCGCCGCCAGGCCGATCCCGGCCCAACCGCCGACACCGGACAGGACGCCGATGTACTGCTTCCCACCCTGTTCGTAGGTCATCACGTTGCCGATGATGCCGGACGGGGTCTTGAACTTAAAAAGCTCCTCACCCGTCGTCGCGTCGACAGCCTTCAGGTAGCCTTCGAGCGTTCCGTAGAACACGACGTCCCCGGCGGTTGCCAGCGCACCGGACCAGACCGAGAACTGCTCGGGCAGCGACCACTTGATCTCGCCCTTGACGTTGTCCCAGGCGATGAAGTTGCCCATCCCCCCGTGGCTGTCCGGAGCAGGGTACATCGACAGGGTCGCACCGACATAAGGCTGACCGGCGGCATAGCTGACCCTGAACGGTTCATAGTCCATGCAGACGTGGTTGGTCGGCACGTAGAACAGGTTCGTCTTCGGGCTGTAGGCCGCAGGCTGCTGGTCCTTGGTGCCAAGCGCCGCCGGGCAGACGCCGGTGGTGTTGGTGTCTTCGCCGTTCTGCTCGGTCGAATACTGGGCGACCACCGCGGGGCGACCGTAGGTGGGCGAGGCTGGGTCCATGTCGACACCGGTCGTCCAGTTCACCGCGGGATCGTACTTCTCGGCCACCAGAAGCTCGCCCGTCTCGCGATCCATGGTGTAGGCAAGGCCGTTGCGGTCGAAGTGGGTCAGAAGCTTCCGCGGCGTGCCGTTGAAGTCCTGGTCGGTCAGGATCATCTCGTTGACCCCGTCGTAGTCCCATTCATCATGCGGGGTCATCTGGTAGACCCACCTTGCCATGCCGGTGTCGGCGTCGCGCGCGAAGATGGTCATCGACCACTTGTTGTCGCCCGGACGCTGCTTCGGGTTCCAGGTCGAGGGGTTGCCGGTGCCGTAGTAGATCAGGTTCAGGTCGGGGTCATAGGCATACCAGCCCCAGGTCGTCCCGCCACCGATCTTCCACTGGTCGCCTTCCCAGGTGCTGATCGAGCTGTCCTTGCCGATCGGCTTGCCGAGATGCGTCGTCTTCTCCGGATCGACGAGCAACTGGTCGTCCGGTCCGACCGAATAGGCCCGCCACAGTTGCTCGCCCGTCTCGATGCTGTAGGCGGTAACGTGGCCCTGGACCCCGAACTCTCCGCCCGAGATGCCGACAATCAGCTTGTCCTTGACCGGAAGCACAGTGGCGGTGTTCGTCTCACCCTTGGTCGGGTCGCCATTGACGACGGACCACTTCACCTCGCCACTCTTGGCGTCCAGTGCGACAAGGGTCGTGTCCGCCTGATGGAGGAACACTTTGCCGTCCGCATAGGCGAGGCCCCGGTAGACCGTGTCGCAGCACATCACTGCGATCACGTCGGGATTCTGCTTCGGCTCATAGCGCCACAGGATCTTGCCCTCGTTGGCCAGGTCCAGCGCGTAGACCACGTTCGGGAAGGGCGTATGCACATACATGATGTCGCCGACTACAAGGGGTGACCCTTCGTGCCCGCGAAGAACTCCAGTCGAGAAGGTCCAGGCGACCTTCAGATCCTTCACGTTGTCCTTGGTGATCTGGGCCAGTTCAGAATACCGGGTGTTGGCATAGTTGCCGGTCTGTATCGCCCATTGCTTGGTGTTCGAGATCGCCTCCGTGACACTCTCGTTGGCGGATGCCGAAGCGGACATCCCCAACAGAAGTGCGAGAGACAGTGAACCGATGGTCTTCATGTTGCCTCCTCCGATGGCCAGTTTGGTCGGCCGATTGACTGAAAAACGGGAAACCGGGAACGGTCGGGCCAGAGGGTGCTGGCCCGGTGTCTTGAAGACGGACGGCATTGGGTTGCCGTTTCTGTCAGCTTTCCTTTATTAGGTTGCCGGTTCAGTTTTGGGTCAACCTTCGCCCCCGGGTTTTCAACCTAAAGTATGGCCACGCCAACGGATTTTGCGGCGCGGGCCGGTTTCAGTAAACCACCACGGCGCGGATCGACTTGCCTTCGTGCATCAGGTCGAAGCCCTTGTTGATGTCGTCGAGCGGCAGGATGTGGGTGATCATGCTGTCAATCTCGATCTTGCCGTCCATGTACCAGTCGACGATCTTCGGCACGTCGGTCCGGCCCCTGGCTCCGCCAAAGGCGGTGCCCTTCCAGACACGGCCCGTGACCAGCTGGAAAGGCCGCGTCTCGATGGTAGCGCCCGCGGGGGCGACGCCGATGATGATCGACTGGCCCCAGCCGCGGTGGGTGCATTCCAGCGCGTCGCGCATCACCTTGACGTTGCCGGTGCAATCGAACGAGTAGTCCGCTCCACCGATCCGGTCGAAAGGCGTTTTCGTCAGATCGACGATGTGCTGGACCACCGACCCTTCGATGTCCCTCGGGTTGACGAAGTGGGTCATCCCGAACTTCTCACCCCAGTCCTTCTTGTCGTTGTTCAGGTCGACCCCGATGATCATGTCGGCCCCGGCCATCTTCAGACCCTGAATCACGTTCAGCCCGATGCCGCCCAGCCCGAAGACCACGGCCTTCGCCCCGATCTCGACCTGGGCGGTGTTCAGGACCGCACCGATGCCGGTGGTGACACCGCAGCCGATGTAGCAGATCTTGTCGAACGGGGCGTCTTCCCGCACCCTGGCCAGCGCGATTTCCGGCATGACCGTGTGGTTCGCGAAGGTCGAGCAGCCCATGTAGTGATAGATCGGCGTGCCATCCAGCATGCTGAAGCGGGTGGTGCCGTCGGGCATCAGGCCCTGCCCCTGTGTCGCGCGAATGGCCGTGCAGAGGTTGGTCTTGCGCGACAGGCAGGACGGGCACTCGCGGCATTCGGGCGTGTAAAGCGGGATGACATGGTCGCCCGGTTTCAGCGACTTGACGCCTTGGCCGCATTTCACCACGACGCCCGCCCCTTCATGCCCCAGGATCGAGGGGAAGATGCCTTCAGGGTCCGCGCCCGAAAGGGTGAACTCGTCGGTGTGGCAGATGCCGGTGGCCTTGATCTCGATCAGGACCTCGCCTTCCTTGGGGTCCTCAAGATTGACCTCCATGACCTGCAGCGGTTGGCCGGCAGCGACGGCGACGGCGGCACGGGTGCGCATAAGGGTTCCTTTCGTCTTTCGATCCCACCCACGCGGACGCGGGGTTCGAAGGGGCGTCACCGCCCGATCGCCGAAGCGGGCTAGTCTTTGAGCACGCCGCTGGCCCTCGCGGTAAAGGTGGCGATGTAGTCCATCAGCCCCGGGGACAGCGCGTCATAGGGCGGCAGCCCCAACTCGTTTAGCCGCGCCCGGATGCCGTCCATCGCTTCGGGCCGCGTGCCGCTTTCGATGACCGACGAGACGAAGGCCGCGAAGGTTGGGGCGGCCCAACCCTGGTCTTCCGAAAGCTCGGTATGGATGAAGCTCAGCCCGGTGAAGGGGTGGTTCTCGCGCGTGACCGGCCCGTGCATGTGGGTGCCGCAGCTTGTGCAGGCATGGCGCTGGATCAGCGCTCCGGCATCGACCACCTTCAGCTTGTCGCCATTCCGGGTGACGGTCACCTTGTCGGACGGGACCACCGAGACCATCGAGAAGATCGCGCCGCTGGGCTTCCAGCACTTGGTGCAGCCACAGACGTGGTTGTGCAGGCAATCCGAGGCGATCACGACCTCGACCGGGTCGCTCGTGCATTTGCATTTCAGAGTGCCACCGGCAAACCCCGGTGTGCCCAGCCTGACCCCGTTGTCCACCGCCGGGTGGATCTTGACCGTCTCCATTAGCCGACCTCCGTTGAGCGAATTATCTGCTCAGGGTCGCACCGATGCGAAGGTCAGGCAATTCAGCCAAAAGGTTGGAAATGCGCCTGCCGCGTTTGGCAAATGTTCACAACCAGGCGGGTTTCAGCAATGCGTTCATAAGTGCGTCCAGCGCCCTGCTTCACTGCTGCGAGTGTCGGCTATGGGCCGGAAGCGGACCCTGGCCTAATCGCCGACGTCCATCGACGGCGACCGCAGATCTGCCGTGCCCCAATTTCGCATAGCGACCACGACCGGCAAGAGCGATCGGCCTTTCTGCGTCAGCGCATAGTCGACCCTCAGCGGCACGACTGGAAAGGCCGTCCGGAATGAGCCCGTCCTCCGGTTGGAAACGCAACCAAATGGCCTCGGCCAGCGCCTTTGCATGCAGAGCGGGATTTGCTGTCGGCTTTGGCGACGCTTATCCAGGCAGTTCCCGAACGTTCGCCTAGATTTTTCGGTCGCGGGCATTTCCTGGATTGCCAGTCCATGTCGTTCGCTCGCGACCGGCAAGAGCTAACGTTTTGCCGCCCGGCGATATCCTTTTGCTTCGCGCGTTGCGGCTTGCGGCGGTTTCCAGCTGATGCATGCATTCCCGTCCCTAATGCCGGGATCCGAGTTGGATGCCCGCGGGTCCGCCCTGGCAATAGCTTCACGGGCATTCGCGGCGGGCAACAAGTATGCCTTCGGCGCCGAGGCCCTTGGGCGCACCAAATGAACCAAAGGCTCCCGATGGGAGCCTTTGGGACAGACTTTCACTCGATTCGGGACAAACTTGCCCGATCTGGGAGGAACTTTCGCCGGAGCGACACACGGCGGGATGACTCAGCTGCACCCCGTCGTCGCGCCGCAGGAGTTGCACTTCAGGCAGGTGCCGTTGCGGACCAGCGTGTAGTTGCCGCACTCGCCACATGAGTCCCCGGTGTAGCCTTGCAGCTTGGCCTTGGTCCGGGCGTCGTTGGCGCCGAGGGCGAAGGTGCTGGTCGACTCCGAGAAGCCGGAGACCCGGGTTTCCGACAGGACCGCCGTCATCGGCGCGGCCATGTCGGTGCCGGTGGCGAGGCCGCCTCCAAACGCGGTGACCCCCTGCCCGCCTTGCAGGACGGTGAATTCCTGCGGCAGGCGTTTCCTCATGTAGCCGGTCGAGGCGACCTGTTTCAGGACCTCCAGCGACTTCGAGGCGGCCACGTCCGAGGGCTCGGCGATGTTGCGTTTGCCTTCCTCATCGCCCCGGCCGAGGTCGTCGAAGCTCGCGCCCTTGGGGGCGACGTGGGCGAGGTCGGTGCGGTCGAGGTAGGAGATCGCGAGTTCGCGGAAGATGTAGTCAAGGATCGAGGTCGCGTTCTTCACGCTGTCGTTGCCCTGGACCATGCCGGCAGGCTCGAACCGGGTGAAGGTGAAGGCCTCGACGAATTCCTCCAGCGGCACGCCGTATTGCAGGCCGACCGAGACCGCGATGGCGAAGTTGTTCATCATCGCACGGAAGCCCGCGCCTTCCTTGTGCATGTCGATGAAGATCTCGCCCAAGCTACCGTCCTGGTATTCGCCGGTGCGGAGATAGACCTTGTGGCCGCCGACGATGGCCTTCTGGGTATAGCCCTTGCGACGCTCCGGCAGTTTCTCGCGGTGGCTGCGGACGATTTCCTTGACGATGACCTTCTCGACGATCTTCTCGGCGACGACCTGGGCCTTCTCCATGATCGAGCCGTTGGTGAGCGCCTCTTCGGCCTCTTCGTCGTCCTCGATGAGCGCAGCGGCGAGGGGCTGGGAGAGCTTGGAGCCGTCGCGGTAGAGCGCGTTGGCCTTGATGCCGAGGGAGTGGGAAAGCTCGTAGGCCGCCAGCGTTTCGGCGATGGTGGCGTTGTTCGGCATGTTGATGGTCTTGGAGATCGCGCCCGAGATGAAGGACTGGGCGGCGGCCATCATGGTGATGTGGGATTCCACCGAGAGGAACCGCTTGCCGGTCTTGCCGCAGGGGTTGGCGCAGTCGAAGACCTTGTAGTGCTCGGGCTTGAGGAACGGCGCGCCCTCGAGGGTCATGGTGCCGCAGACATGGTCGTTGGCGGCGTCGATCTGGGCCTTGGTGAAGCCGAGGTGACGGAGGAGGTCGAAGGTCGGGTCGGCCAGTTTCTCGGCCGGGATGCCGAGGGTGCCTTTGCAGAAGTCCTCGCCGAGCGTCCACTGGTTGAAGACGAAGCGGATGTCGAAAGCCGACGGGAGGGCCGCTTCGATCTTCTCGATCTCGCGGGGCCCGAAGCCGTGGCCGATCAGCGCGGTGTGGTTGATCGCCGGGGCCTGGCCGAGGGAGCCGTGGCCGACGGCGTAGGCGACGATCTCGGCGGCCTGGCTCGTGGAGTAGCCGAGGGTTTCGAGGGCAGCCGGGACCGACTGGTTGATGATCTTGAAGTAGCCGCCGCCGGCGAGTTTCTTGAACTTGACGAGGGCGAAGTCGGGCTCGATGCCCGTCGTGTCGCAGTCCATGACGAGGCCGATGGTGCCGGTGGGGGCGATCACGGTCGTCTGGGCGTTGCGGTAGCCGTGGGCTTCGCCAAGGCGGAGCGCCTCGTCCCAGGCGGATTTGGCAAGCGCGACAAGGGTTTGGTCGGGGCAGTTCACCTGGTCAAGGGCGACGGCGGGGACGTTGAGGCCCTCATAGGCCGTGCCGTGGGCCGCAGCGCGGTGGTTGCGGATGACGCGGAGCATGTGGTGCTTGTTGCGCTCGTAGCCGGAGAAGGGGCCGAGTTCCTTGGCCATCTCGGCCGAGGTCGCATAGGTCACGCCGGTCATGATCGCGGTCAGGGCGCCGCAGAGGGCGCGGCCCTCGTCGGAGTCGTAGCCGAGGCCCATGTTCATCAGGAGGCCGCCGATGTTGGCGTAGCCGAGGCCGAGGGTGCGGAAGTCGTAGGAGAGCTGGGCGATTTCCTTGGACGGGAACTGCGCCATCATCACCGAGATTTCCAGCGTCACGGTCCAGAGACGGGTCGCGTGGATGTAGGCCTCGGCGTCGAATTTGCCGTTCTTGTAGAAGGTGAGGAGGTTCATCGACGCCAGGTTGCAGGCGGTGTCGTCGAGGAACATGTACTCCGAGCACGGGTTCGAGCCGCGGATCGGGCCGTCCTCGGGGCAGGTGTGCCAGGCGTTGACGGTGTCGTGGAACTGGATGCCCGGGTCGGCGCAGGCCCAGGCGGCGTGGCCGATCTGGTCCCAGAGCTCACGCGCGGAGACGGTCTTGGCGACCTTGCCGTCGGTGCGGCGGATCAGCTCCCAGGGTTCGTCGTTCTTGACGGCCTTGAGGAAGGCGTCGGTGACGCGGACCGAGTTGTTCGAGTTCTGGCCGGAGACGGAGATGTAGGCCTCGGAATCCCAGTCGGTGTCGTAGGTCGGGAATTCGATGCTGTCGAAACCCTGACGCGCGTATTGCAGCACGCGGTTGGTGTAGGTGTCGGGGATCATCGCCTTCTTGGCGGCCTTGATCGCGGCTTTCAGCGCGGGGTTCTTGGCCGGGTCGGTGGCGTCGGCCTCAGCCCCATCCCACTGGCGGATCGCGGCGAAGATGTCGTTGAGGCGGGCCTCATGCATCTTGGAGCCGGCCACCAGCGAGGCGACTTTCTGCTCTTCGATGACTTTCCAGTTGATGAACTGCTCAATGTCGGGGTGATCCATGTCGCAGATCACCATCTTGGCCGCACGGCGGGTGGTGCCGCCGGACTTGATCGCGCCCGCGGCACGGTCGCCGATCTTGAGGAAGCCCATCAGGCCCGAGGACTTGCCGCCGCCCGAAAGCTTCTCCCCTTCCCCACGCAGCGAGGAGAAGTTGGTGCCGGTGCCCGAGCCGTACTTGAAGAGCCGCGCTTCGCGGACCCAGAGGTCCATGATGCCGCCGTCGCCGACGAGGTCATCCTTGACCGACTGGATGAAGCAGGCGTGGGGCTGCGGGTGTTCGTAGGCGCTGGAGGACTTGGTCAGGACGCCGGTCTTGTGGTCGACGTAGAAGTGACCCTGCGAGGGGCCGTCGATGCCATAGGCCCAGTGCAGGCCGGTGTTGAACCACTGCGGGCTGTTCGGCGCGGCCATCTGGCGCGCGAGCATGAAGCGCATCTCGTCGTAGTAGGCTTTCGCGTCGGCTTCGGTGGTGAAGTAGCCACCCTTCCAGCCCCAATAGGCCCAGGCGCCAGCGAGGCGGTCGAAGACCTGCTTGGCCGAAGTCTCACCCACAATACGTTGATCTTCGGGAAGCTTGGCCAGCGCCTCTTCATCGGCGACCGAGCGCCACAGGAATTCGGGGACGCCCTTTTCCTTGACCTTCTTCAACACGGCCGGAACGCCCGCCTTGCGGAAGTACTTCTGGGCGAGCACGTCAGAGGCGACCTGGCTCCAGCCCTCGGGCACTTCGACGGCCTCGTTGCGGAAGACGATCTTGCCGTCCGGGTTCCGGATTTCCGAGGTGGTGATGGCGAAGGCCATCGCGCCGTATGCGCCGGTGGCTTCGGTGGTGAATTTCCGCTCGATCTTCATGCCCCTGAACTCCTGTTTTTGGCCCTGTCAAACGGGCTTTTGGTTTCAAATCGCGGGCCGCCTCCGGATCCGCACCGCAGCAACAGGCAACACTTTCATGTCCTGACGGTTGAGCGCCGCCAAGAGGGTCGCATCCGATTTGGATGCCCTTTGTGTGAAGTCTTCCGCCTGTCCGCTGCGGCACTAGATTTAGTGGTGTCCCCCGCCGCTTTGTCAAAGTGTCGTAATCTTCCCGCCCTATCAACGGAAAAATTTCGCCTTGATGCGAATTTTCCCGCTTGACGATTGGCGGGCCACATCACGTGGCCGCGACCGGTCGCGAGCGATGTGTGTGGACAGAACTGGGGACAGACTTCGCGCAGTTTCTGAACTGCGGCAGTTTTCACTGCAATCCGGGCTGGTTGCCGGACAGAGCTGAGATGCCCACAGGCGGCGGTGTCAACGCACTCGGGCGATTCCACCCTAGCGGGGGCCGGGTCGCGATGTCGCAGGCCGGTTCATGAGCACGATCCCGGCGGCCACGAGAAGGGCCGCAAGGAGAATCGGCAGGCCAATGGTTTCGCCGAAGAGGAGTGCCCCGAGAAGGAGGGCAAGGATCGGCGTCAGGAAGGAGAACGAGGCCACCGTCGAGGAGGGGTAGACCGAGAGAAGCCAGAGCCAGGCGATGAAGCCACCTGCCACCACGATGGAGGACTGGAAGACCAGACCCACTATATGTAGTGGCTGCAGGTCCCGGATCAGCGGCCCGAAGAAAAGCGACGCGACCAGCAGGATCGGCGCGGACACCAGGACCATCCAGAAAAGCTGCATCTCGGCGCCTTCCTCGCGCATCACCGGGCGGCGCGCGATATAGGCGGTAAGCGCCCAGCCCCAGGCGGCCCCCAGGGCGCAGAGGTCTCCTGCCAGGCTTGCCTCGCCCGTGTCGGGGCGCGAAAGGATCGCCGCGGCGCAGCCCGCGAAGGCAAGCGCCAGTCCCAGCGCCTTGGGGCCGGTGATCCGTTCGCCAAGGCCGAAATGGGCCAGGATCGCGAACCAGACGGGCATGGAATACATGATGATGGCCGAGCGGCCGACGGTCGTGAGGTCGATGGCGAGGAAGAGGAAAAGGAACTCGGCTGCAAAGAGGCTGCCGATGAGAAGGCCGGTGCCCCAGGCCTCACGCCGCAGTCTGGGGGGGCGGCGTTTGTAGACCAGCCAGGCCCAGACGAAGCCGATAGCGAGAAGGGACCGGAGGCCCGCAAAGAAGACGGGCTGCAGGCCCTCGTTCACCAGCTTGATGATGATCTGGTTGACGGCGAGGAGGGCCTGGACGCCAAGCAGCATGGCGACCCCTGCCCCGTCGAGTTTCGTCTTGCGCATCTTTCCCCCCTGCCGGAGCCCCCTTTTGCATTGACCGACGCGCGGCGGCAAGGAAGGCTGTCGGGAACCGGTGTTGGGAGGTGCGCTATGGGTATCGGCAAGACGCTGTTGAAGGTCGCGATCGGGGTGCTGGTGGCGAAGGGGGTGTCCAGCCTGACGAAGGGGTCGTCGGGGGGCACCGGCTCGGCCGGGCGCGGCACGCGGATCGACCGGGCCTCGAAAGGCGGCCTTGAGGACATCATGGGCGATGTCCTGGGGAGCGGCCGGTCCTCGGGACGGTCGACGTCGCGGACGTCGGGCGGGGGGCTTGGCGATCTTCTGGAGCAGATGTCGGGACAGAAGCGGTCACAGCCCCGGGCAAGCGCGCCCAAGGGCGGGCTGGAGGACCTCCTGGGGCAGCTGACCGGGCGGTCTGGCGGGGGCGGAGTGACGGCGGGCTGGGCCGAGGGCAAGGGCGGTGGAGACCTTCTGGACCAGGTGCTGGCGGACAAGCCTGGGGGCAAGGGGGGCCTCAGGACGGGGCCGGTCAGCCTGCCAGAGCCCGAGGCCGAGGAGGAGCTGTCGGCGGCCCTGATCCTGCGGGCGGTAATCCAAGCGGTGAAGTGCGACGGCGAGCTGGACGACGCGGAACGCGAGCGGCTGATGCAGGCGATGGGCGATGCGGATGAGCGCGACGTGCAGCGGGTTCAGGAGGAGCTGTCGCGGCCCGTGGACGTGCAGGGCCTGGCGCGGCTGGTCCCGGCGGGGCTGGAGCCGCAGGTCTACATGGCCTCGCTCATGGCCATCGACCTGGATAGCCGGGCCGAGGCGGATTACCTGCACGAGCTTGCGGGTGCGCTGGACCTGGAGCCGGACCAGGTGAACGCGATCCACGACAAGGCCGGGGCTCCGCGGCTTTATCGCTGAGGTTTCCTTCCTGGCAGCGGCGGTGTAGGGCTTGGGTCCCGGACGGAGAGACCCATGCCCACGGCGTCACAGGCGGCCGACAACACCCGCGCCGCGCTGCTGATGGTCGGTTCGATGGCGTTCTTCGCCGTCGAGGACCTGTTCCTGAAACGCTCGGCCGAGGCGATGCCTCCTGGCCAGGTGCTGGCGCTGACCGGGGCGGCGGGGGCCTGTGTCTTCTGGGCGCTCGCCGCGCGGCAGCGTCAGCCGGTGCTGTCCTTGGACGCCGTCCGGGGGGTGCCCCTGTGGCGGACGCTGTCCGAGGCGGTGGCGGCGATGCTCTATATCGTGGCGCTGGCGCTGGCGCCCTTGACGATGACCTCGGCGCTTCTGCAGGCCTCGCCGCTGGTGGTCGTCGCGGGGGCTGCGCTGTTTCTGGGGGAACGGGTGGGCTGGCGGCGGTGGGCGTCGATCCTGGTGGGGTTCCTTGGCGTCCTGGTGATCCTGGAGCCCTGGGACGCGTCCTTCGACCCCACGGGCCTGTTGACGGTGGCCTGTGTCGTCGCGCTGGCGGCGCGGGACCTGCTGACGCGGACCATGCCGGCGCGGATCGGGACGTTCCAGGTGGCGACCTGGGCCTATCTGGGGCTGGTCCCTTCCGGCGCGCTGTTGATGGCGGGGATGGGGCAGACCTTCCTGTGGCCCTCGCCCGGGCAGTGGGCGGGGCTAGGGGGCGCGCTGGTCTCGGGCCTCTTCGGCTATTACGCGGTGGTGGCGGCGATGCGGCTGGGCGAGGTCTCGGTCGTGGCGCCCTTCCGCTATACGCGGCTGGTCTTCGCCATGATCGTGGCGATGGTCTTCCTGGGCGAGCGGCCGGACGGGTCCACCCTGGCGGGCGCCGCACTTGTCGTGGGATCGGGGCTTTACGCCTTTGCTCGCGAGCGGCGTCGGAAACTTGCTTCCCAAGGGGGATGAGGCGCGGTAAACGGGCCGCGAGAGCATCTTTTCGGCCTTGAGGAAACCGCCCATGAGCACGATCATCGACATTCACGCCCGCGAAATCCTGGACAGCCGGGGGAACCCCACGGTCGAGGTGGACGTCACCCTGGAAGACGGATCCATGGGCCGCGCGGCGGTGCCCTCGGGCGCTTCCACCGGCGCACATGAGGCGAACGAGCGCCGGGATGGCGATGCCAAGCGCTACAAGGGCAAGGGCGTTCTGGAGGCCGTCGCGGCCGTGAACGGCGAGATCGCCGAGGAGATCGTCGGTTTTGATGCGACCGAACAGGTGGGCATCGACCGCACGATGATCGAGATGGACGGGACGCCGAACAAGTCTCGGCTTGGCGCGAACGCGATCCTCGGCGTCAGCCTGGCAGTGGCCAAGGCCGCGGCGGAGTTCACGGCGCAACCGCTGTATCGTTACGTCGGTGGGACCTCGGCCCGCGTGCTCCCGGTGCCGATGATGAACATCATCAACGGCGGCGAGCATGCCGACAACCCGATCGACATCCAGGAATTCATGATCATGCCGGTGGGCGCCGACAACATCCGCGAGGCGGTGCGGATGGGGTCCGAGGTGTTCCACACGCTGAAGAAGGAGTTGCAGGCGGCAGGCCACAACACCGGGATCGGCGACGAGGGCGGCTTCGCGCCGAACTTGAACTCTGCCCGCGACGCGCTTGATTTCATTCTGAAATCCATCGAGAAGGCCGGCTTCAAGCCGGGTGAGGACATGTTCCTCGCGCTCGACTGCGCCGCGACCGAATACTTCAAGGGCGGCAAGTACGAGATGAAGGGCGAAGGCAAATACCTCTCCATCGAAGGGAACGTCGATTTCCTGGTGGGCCTGGCGAACGACTATCCGATCATCTCGATCGAGGACGGCTGCGGCGAGGACGACTGGGAGGGCTGGAAGCTGCTGACCGAGCGTCTGGGGTCGAAGATCCAGCTGGTCGGCGACGACCTGTTCGTCACCAACCCCAAGCGCCTGGCGCGGGGGATCAAGGATGGGGTGGCGAACTCCATGCTGGTGAAGGTGAACCAGATCGGCACCCTGACCGAGACGCTGCAGGCCGTCGATATGGCGCATCGCGCGCGGTACACCAACGTGATGAGCCACCGGTCGGGCGAGACGGAGGATTCGACGATTGCCGACCTCGCCGTGGCGACGAACTGCGGGCAGATCAAGACTGGGTCCTTGTCGCGGTCGGACCGGCTGGCGAAGTACAACCAGCTGATCCGCATCGAGGAGATGCTGGGCGAGACGGCGGAATATGCCGGCCGGTCGATCCTGAAGGGCTGAGGCCGGGGCCGGAGTTTTCGAAAACTCCGGTCCGATTTCTTTGAAGAAATCGGCGGGTGTCCTGAGCGGGCGCCCGTTTCTATTTGAACCGGGACGGGCGGAAGTCGGTCAGGAGCGGGCTGTCAGAGCCGCCGCTGATTTCCGCTGCCAGACATTCCGCGACGATGGGTGCGAGTGTCGCACCGGAGTGCATGACGGCGAGCCACAGTCCCTCGACCGGCCCCTGCCCCACGACTGGCAGCCCGTCTCCGGGAACGGGGCGCAGAGCCATCGCCTGATGGGCGAAGTGGATGTCATGGCCGGGGAACAGGGCACGCAGGCGTTGCAGGGTGGCGTTGACGACAACCGGGAAGGCCCCAAGCGTCTCGGCATGGTCGGACTGGTGGCCGGCCGAGGCCGGGGCGACGAGGCGGCCTTCGCGGTCCTGGCGGACTTCCTGGTCGGGGGTGGCAAGGACGACGGGGCAGATCGGCGGCAGCGGGTTGGTCCGGACCATCAGGCCGGGGCGCTTCAGCATGGGAAGCGTGTAGCCGAAGGGCGCAAGGAGCGCGGGCGTTCCAGTGCCGGTGGCGAGGATCACCCTGTCGGCGGGCATGGGACCGAGGTCGGTCAGGACCCCGCTCACCCTGCCCTGCGCATGCGTGACGTCGAGCACGGTTGCGGTGACGACCTGTGCGCCGGATGCCGCGATCAGCGCCCGGGCGAGCACTCCCGGGTCGGCGACGCCTTCCTCGGGAAAGAAGAGCGCGGTTTCCGGGATCGGACCCAGGGTAGGAAGCCGCTCGGCGATCTGGAGGCGGGACAGGCGATCCACCCGGTAGCCAAGCGCGGCGAGGTCGCTGGCGGTTTCCTCCTGTGCGGGGCCCGTCGCCTCGTACCAAAGGCAGCCGGACCAGCTGGTCGGCAGGCCGGGCACAGCCTCCATCAGCCGGCGGTGCGCAGCGAGGCCTTCATGCCGGAGGTGATAATGCGGGTGGCTGAGGTAGTAGGAGGCGTTGAGCCAGCCGAAGCTCGCGGCCGAGGCGAGACCGCCGTTCGTGTGGGTGGCAATGACCGTCACCGTCTCTCCGCGCCGGGCAAGCTGAAAGGCCAGCGACGCGCCAGTGATGCCTGCGCCGATGATCAGGGTCTGGGTCATGTGGGAAGGCTGGCATGGGCGGGCGGGATTGGCAATCGGGTGAGGTTGGTTTGCACGGTGTCGGAAGTGATGGAACTGGGCTGCATGTGGCCGACGGAAGGGGACGTTCCGGGCGGTAGTCGGCCCCCCAAGCCTCGGGGTCGGAGATTGCGGAAACATCGGGGCGGGCTGGCGTTTGGTGCGGTGTCCAATCAGGAGACATGACATGAAACTCAAAATTCTGGCACCGGTGGCCTTTGCAACGACGCTTCTTGCTGGGGCGGCTGTCGCCCAGCAGCAGGAGGGGCTGGTCAACGTGAACCTGTCCGACATCGCGGTCGACATCGCGCGCGATCTGGACGTCAACGTCAGCGAGATCCCGGTGACGGTGCAGGCCCCGATCGGGATTGCCGCCAACGTCTGCGGCGTCGAGGCCAATGTGCTGGCTCAGGGCGGTGGCTCGGCCAATGAATGCGCGGCGACGAGCAGCTCGCAGGCGCTGAACAAGATCGTTCAGGACCAGCTTGTGGCGCAGTAAACCCGGGGCTGAGGCCCCTTTGTCGCTAGACTGCGGCCCCGCCGGGACTTCCTGGCGGGGCCGAAGCTTGTCCGGGCTTTGGCCGCTTCCGCCCTCTGGCGGGCTGCGCTAGGGTCGGGGCGATGCTGATCCTCCTCAACAAGCCTTACGACGTGCTCTGCCAGTTTTCCCGCGAGGGGGAGCGGGCGGTGCTGGCGGATTTCGTGCCGGTGAAGGGGGTCTATCCGGCAGGGCGGCTCGACCGGGATTCGGAGGGACTGCTGGTCCTGACCGATGACGGGAAGCTGCAGGCGCGGATCGCGGACCCGAAGTTCAAGCTGGAGAAGACCTATTTCGCGCAGGTCGAGGGGGTTGTCACCGAGGCGGCGCTGGACCGGTTGCGGAAGGGCGTGGAGTTGAACGATGGCCCTACCCTTCCGGCAAAGGCCCGCGGGGTGGCGGAGCCGGAATGGCTCTGGCCCCGGGTGCCGCCGATCCGGGTGCGGAAGACGGTGCCGGACGGGTGGATCGAGCTGACGATCCGCGAGGGGCGGAACCGGCAGGTGCGCCGGATGTGCGCGGCGGTGGGGTTGCCCTGCCTGCGGCTGATAAGGTGGCGGGTGGGGGACTGGACGCTGGAGGGGTTGGCTCCGGGCGAATGGAGGCAGGCGTGAGCGATATCGGAATGGCGGAGGCGATCATCCGGAAGCTTGAGCTGCAGCCGCATCCGGAGGGAGGCTGGTATCGGCAGACCTGGGTGGGGCCTTTGGTCGAGGGTCGGGCGAGCGGAACGGCGATCCTGTTCCTCTTGCAGGCGGGGGAGCGGAGCCATTGGCACCGGGTGGATGCGGACGAGATCTGGCTTTGGCATGCGGGGGCGCCGCTGGTGCTGTCGATGGGGGTGGAGGCCGCGCGAGAGATGCGGATGGGACCGGACGTGCTGGGGGGTGAGGTGGTGCAGGCGGTGGTCCCCGCCGGATGGTGGCAGGCGGCGCGGTCCACGGGGGAATGGACGCTGGTCAGTTGCACGGTCAGCCCGGGGTTCCAGTTCGAGGGGTTCGAGTTGGCGCCGCCGGGGTGGAGCCTCTAGATGGACCAGAAGGCCTTCCTTGCCTCGGTCCCTGCCGACCTGCGCGAGCGGATGGTGGAGCGGACGGATGGGCCGGGGCTGTGGCATCTTGCGGAACATCTGGGCCTGATCCTCGGGGTCGGCGCGCTGATTGCGGCGGGGGTTCCGGGGTGGTGGCTGCTTCTGCCGGTGCAGGGGGTGCTGGTCATCTTCCTCTTCACGCTGGAGCATGAGGCGACGCATCGGACGCCGTTCCGGACGGTCTGGCTGAACGATTGGGTCGGGCGGCTGTGCGGGGTGCTTCTGGTGCTGCCCTTCGAGTGGTTCCGCGCCTTCCACATGGCGCATCACCGCTGGACGAACCTGCCGGGGAAGGATCCGGAACTGGCGGGGCCGAAGCCCGCGACGCGGGGGGCGTGGCTTTGGCATGTGTCGGGCCTGCCGTACTGGATTGCCGAGATGCGGCTGATGGCGGCGCTGGTCCGGGGCCGGGTGGCGGACGGCTTCGTGGCCGAGGGCGCGCAGGCGCGGGTGGTGGCCGAGGCGCGGGGGATGGCGGCGGTCTACGCGGCGGCGGGGCTGTCGCTGGCCTGGACGGATGTGGTCCTGTGGGTGTGGGTGGTGCCGGTGCTGCTGGGGCAGCCGTTCCTGCGGCTCTACCTTCTGGCCGAGCATGGCGACTGCCCGGAGGTCGCGAACATGTTCGAGAACACCCGGACGACCTTCACCACGCGGGCGGTGCGGTGGCTTGCCTGGAACATGCCCTACCATGTCGAGCATCATGTCTGGCCGACGGTGCCGTTCCACCGCCTGCCCGAGGTGCACGGGTTGATGAAGGACAAGCTGCGGGTGACGGCGGAGGGCTATGCGGCCTTCACAAAGGACTACCTGGAGCGGCGTCCTGCGTGGACAAAGTCCGGAGTTCCCTGAAATCAAGGGGTTGGCTGCGGGCGTTGAGGATGCGTCAACCATGCCGGTTGTGGGTGACGGGCGGCGGGAGCCTCCGGCGGGGATATTTGGGCAAAGATGAAAGCGCGGGTCTGAGGGGCGGCGGGGTCGCTTGGGGCCTCGGGCGGATGCCTCCGGCGGGGATATTTGAGACAGTATGAAAGTGAGGTCTCGGGTCGGGTCCGCGGGGATTGTGCGGGGCACAAGATCGGGGTGGTTGCGGAGCCGCGCTTTCGGTAGGGGTTGGGCATGAGCGAGACCCCTGCCCCCCTTCGTGCCGGTGCGACGACCGGCGACAGCCTGTCCGGATTTCTGTATGCGCTGACGGCTTACCTATTGTGGGGCTTCCTGCCGCTTTACATGAAGGCGCTGGCGCATATTCCGCCTGTGGAGGTCATCGCGCATCGGGTGCTGTGGTCAGTGCCGATCGCGGTGGCGGTGATCGCCTGGATGGGGCGGACGGATGACCTGAAGGCGGCTCTGAGGTCTCTCCGGATGCTGGGAATGGGAGCGATGACGGCGGCGCTGATTTCCGTGAACTGGGGAATCTACGTCTGGGCCATCGGGTCCGGACATGCGCTGGATGCGGCGCTCGGGTATTACATCAACCCGCTGTTTTCCATCTTCCTGGGCGCGGTCCTGTTGGGCGAGCGGATGGGCAGGACGCAGATGGTGGCGATCGCGCTGGCGGTCGTCGCGGTGGGCATCCTGACCTGGGAGGCCGGGCGGCTACCGGTGGTGGCGCTGGGGCTGACGGTGACCTGGGGGTTCTATGCTTACCTGAAGCGGCGGCTCCCCATCGGACCGAACCAGGGCTTCACCCTGGAAGTCGTGATCCTGCTTCTGCCCGCGTTGGCCTACATCGGCTGGCTTCTGGCAAACGGGACCGGGCATTTCCTGGAAGGTGTGGCCTGGGACAATGCGCTGCTTCTGGGCTGCGGGATCGTCACGGCGGTGCCCCTGATGATCTATGCCAACGGGGCGAAGCGGCTGACGTTGTCGACCATCGCGATCATGCAGTACATCGCGCCGACCCTGATCTTCCTGACGGCGGTTTTCGTCTTCGGCGAGCCGTTCAGCGCGGTGAAGCTCCTGGCCTTCAGCCTCATCTGGGCCGCGCTGGTGATCTATTCGGCGCCGCTTCTGGCCCAGCGATTCAATCGGGCCGGCTGATCTGGCCACCGCCGACAAGGGCCGGCGCGCCGGTGGTGTCGGGGCCGGAGGTCGCCATCTTGCGCAGCACGCGGACGGCGAGGAAGGCGAAGGCCTGGGCTTCCAGCATGTCGCCATCGAGGCCCACGGCTTCCACCGGGTCGATCTGGACGGGGATGCGGCGGCGAAGCTCTGCCATGAGCGTGGGGTTGTTGCGCCCGCCGCCGGTGACGAGGATGCGGGTCACGGGCGCCGGGAAATGGATCTGCGCCGCGGCGACGGAGGCGGCTGCAAGGGCCGTGAGCGTGGCGGCGGCGTCTGCGTCCGACAGCATCTCCAGCCGGTCGACCAGGTCGCCGAACCCGTTGCGGTCGAGCGACTTTGGTGGGAGGGCGTCGAACCAGGGGTGCTTGAGGAAGGCGGCCACGAAGGCCTCGTCCGCCTCGCCGCTTGCGGCAAGTGCGCCGCCCGCATCATGGGTTTCGCCCAGCCGGTCGCGCATCAGGTCGTTGATCGGCGCGTTGGCCGGGCCGGTATCGAAGGCGAGAAGCGCTCCGGGGCTTTCCGGTCCGGGTGCCGTGGGGTCGATCCAGGTGATGTTGCCGACGCCACCGAGGTTCAGGAAGGCCAAGGGTTCGGTCGCGCCGATGTGGCGGGCAAGCGCATAGTGGTAGAAGGGCGCAAGCGGAGCCCCCTGCCCGCCGATCGTCACGTCGGAGGAGCGGAAGTCCCAGACCGTGGGCAGGCCCAGAAGCTGCGCCAGAAGCGCGCCGTTGCCGCATTGATGGGTGCCGCGGCCCTTCGGGTCATGGGCCAGGGTCTGGCCGTGGAAGCCCAGGACCTCGGCCCCAGAGAAACGGGCCAGCACTTCGGCATGGGCGGTTTCCACCACTTCGGCGGCAGCCTCGACGTCCGGGTCGCCCGGCCACTGGCCAAGGGCCGCGCGGAGGACCTCCTGCTCTTCGGGGGTATAGGGGCGGTAGGCGGCAGGGCCAAAGGCGAAGACGGTCTGGCCGTCGGTCTTGATCATCGCCGCGTCAACGCCATCCAGCGAGGTGCCGGACATGGTGCCGAGCGCCCACAAAGCCCCGTCCTTCCGCATCTTCCCTTGGAACCCTCGCGACGATATACCGCGCGCATCCTAGACCGAGGCGGCCATGAACTACCATCCAAAATCTGACTTCATGCGCGTGATGTTCGAGCGCGGCTTTGTTGCCGATTGCACGGATTATCAGTCGCTTGATGAGGCATTGTTGAAGGGTGTGGTCCCCGCCTACATCGGTTACGACGCGACGGCCCCAAGCCTGCACGTGGGCCACCTGATGAACATCATGGTGCTGCGCTGGCTGCAGAAGACCGGGCACAAGCCGATCACGTTGATGGGCGGGGGGACGACCAAGGTCGGCGATCCGTCCTTCCGCAGCGAAGAGCGGCCGCTTCTGACGCCCGAGGCCATCGACCGCAACATCGAGGGGCTGAAGCAGGTCTTCGCGCGCTACCTGTCCTATGGCGAGGGCAAGACCGACGCGATCATGCTGAACAACGCGGAATGGCTGGACGGGTTGAACTACCTGGACTTCCTGCGCGACATCGGGCGGCATTTCAGCGTCAACCGGATGCTTTCTTTTGAATCGGTGAAATCCCGGCTGGACCGCGAGCAGTCGCTGTCCTTCCTGGAATTCAACTACATGATCCTGCAGGCCTATGACTTCCTGGAGATCCATCGCCGCAATGGCTGCCTGCTGCAGATGGGCGGCAGCGACCAGTGGGGCAACATCATCAACGGGATCGACCTGACGCGCCGGGTGATCGACCAGGAGATCTTCGGCCTGACGACTCCGCTTCTGACGACGAGCGACGGGCGGAAGATGGGGAAATCGGCCTCGGGCGCGGTCTGGCTGAACGGGGACATGCTGAGCCCCTACGAGTTCTGGCAGTTCTGGCGGAACACGACGGATGCGGATGTGGGGCGGTTCCTGAAGATCTTCACCGAGCTGCCGGTCGAGGAGTGCGACCGGCTGGGGGCCCTGGGCGGGTCGGAGATCAACGAAGCGAAGATCCAGCTGGCCAACCTGGCGACAGGGCTCCTGCACGGGGCCGAGGCGGCGGCTGCGGCGGAGGCGACGGCGCGGGAAGTGTTCGAGAAGGGCGGGATCGGGGACGACCTGCCCACCGTGACGCTGGAGGCCGGGGAGTTGGCCGAGGGCGTGGGGATCGTGCAGCTGTTCGTCAAGGCGGGTCTGGCGGCCTCGGGCAAGGACGCGAAACGGCTTATCGCCGAGGGCGGGGCCAAGGTGAACGACGAGATCGTCACCGACACGGGCCTCCGCTATGGGGCGAGCCACCTGGTCGAGCCCTTGAAGCTGACCGCGGGCAAGAAGCGGCATGCTCTGGTGGTGCTGGGGTAAACTTACGATTGCGTGTGGCCGGGAACCCATCCCCGGCCGCCCCGTTCCCCTTTCCGATGGATTGGAGGAATGGCGATGCCGACACCGGAAGAACTGGAAGCGAAGCTCTGGGCGGGTCTGCGCTCGGAGATGACGGTCATGCTGGGGATGGTGGACGAATCCGCCCCTGCCCGCCCGATGACCGCGCAATTCGAAAGCGATGAGGACCGGGGACCCTTGTGGTTCTTCACCAGCCAGGACAGCGAGCTGGTGCAGGCCGGTGGCGGGGCGGCGACGGCGGTCTTCGTGGCGAAGGGGCATGACCTTTTCGCGCGGATCGAGGGCAAGCTGGTCGAGGACACCCGGCGCGACATGATCGAGAAGCTGTGGAACCCCTTCGTCGCCGCCTGGTATGAGGAAGGGAAGGACGACCCCGACATCGCGCTGATGCGGCTGGACCTGGAAAGTGCCGAAATCTGGGAGAATGCCTCGTCCCTGATGGCGGGGATCAAGGCGATGCTGGGGATCAATCCGCAGAAGGACTTCAAGGACAAGGTGGCCGAGGTGCCGCTGGACTAAGTTAAAGGGGGCCGCAAGGGCCCCCTTTCGTCATTCCTGGACGGTGACCTTGGTCATCACGTCGGGGGTGCCGGAGACCTCGCCGTTCTGGCCGTCGCCGCGCTTGATCGCGTCCACGACCTCCATCCCCGAGACGACGTTGCCGACGATGGTGTACTGGCCATCAAGGAAGCTGCCGTCCGCGAACATGATGAAGAACTGGCTGTTGGCGCTGTTCGGGTCCTGGGCGCGGGCCATGCCGACGACGCCGCGCTGGAACGAGAGGTCGTTGGTGAACTCGGCCGGGATGTCGGGAAGCGAGGAGCCGCCCATGCCGGCCATCGAGAGGTCGCCCCCGGCCTTGCCGTTCGAGACGTCGCCGGTCTGGGCCATGAAGCCTTCGATCACGCGGTGGAAGACCACGTTGTCATAGGCGCCTTCCTTGGCCAGCGCGGTGATCTGCGCGACATGCTTCGGCGCGACGTCGGGGAGGAGGTCGATGACCACGGTGCCGTTGGCCTGGCCTGCGACCTCGATCACCAGGTTAGGGCCGGGGCCATCGGTGGCCTGGGCCAGTGCCGGCGTGGTCTGGCTGATGCCGTAGCCCACGACGACGGCGAGACCGGCGGCGAAGAGGCCGCCTGCGATTACGCGATCAAGCCTGGACATCGGCAGCCACCCGAACGGTGATCATGCGGTCGGGGTTCGCCGGCGGCTCGCCCCTT
The DNA here is from genome assembly GCF_041913445.1 of Tabrizicola sp. GTDB lineage: Bacteria > Pseudomonadota > Alphaproteobacteria > Rhodobacterales > Rhodobacteraceae > Tabrizicola. The sequence continues at coordinate 82,250 of NZ_JAYSFG010000008.1, read as the reverse complement.
GTGATCTTGTCGACATGCTCCATCCCGCTGATCACGCGGCCATAAACGGTGTACTGGCCGTTCAGGAAATGGTTGTCGCGGAAGTTGATGAAGAACTGGCTGTTGGCCGAGTTCGGGTTCTGCGACCGCGCCGCACCCAGGGTGCCGCGGTCATGCGGGAGCTTCGAAAACTCGGCCGGAAGGTCGGGGTACTGCGACCCACCCGTCCCCGCGCGGCGGGGGTTGTAGTTCGGCGAGGCCATGTTGGCGTTTTCCACGTCGCCGGTCTGGGCCATGAAGCCCTCGATCACCCGATGGAAGGCCACGTTGTCATAGGCCTTGTCGCGGGCAAGCTGCTTCATGCGCTCGGTATGCTTGGGCGCCACGTCGGCGAGAAGCTCGATCACCACTTCGCCGTCCTTCAGCGTGAGGATGATCGTGTTCTCCGGGTCCTTGATGTCGGGCATCGGGGTCTCCTTGGTTTTCGTCGGGCGCGACCGTAGCGGCGGCATCCGGCCAAGGAAAGGGCAAAGCGATGGAAGCGGTTGACGTGGGCGTGATCCCCGCGCCAAAAGCGGGCAGGTTTCAAAAGATGGAGAAGCGCGATGGCCTGGAAAACGCTGGACGACATGCAGCTTGGCGGCAAGACGGTGCTGGTGCGCGTGGACATCAACGTGCCGATGGAGGCGGGCCGGGTGACGGACATGACCCGGATCGACAAGATCAAGCCTACTGTCGATGACATCGCGGCCAAGGGTGGGAAGGTCGTGCTGCTCGCGCATTTCGACCGGCCGAAGGGCAAGGTGGTGCCGGAGATGAGCCTTTCCCATGTCGTGGACGCGCTGGCCGGGTCCTTGGGCCGGAAGGTGGTATTCGGCGCGGATTGCGTGGGCGATGTCGCGGCGGCGGCGATTGCCAAGGCGGGCGCTGGCGACGTGGTGCTGCTGGAGAACACCCGGTTCCATCCCGGGGAGGAGAAGAACGATCCGGAGCTCGCCGCGCAGATGGCGAAGCTGGGGGATGTCTATGTGAACGACGCTTTCTCGGCGGCGCACCGGGCGCATGCCTCGACGGAAGGTTTGGCGCGGCTGCTGCCCGCGGCGGCGGGGCGGTTGATGGAGGCGGAGTTGCGCGCGCTGGAGGCGGCGCTGGGGTCTCCGCAGCGGCCGGTGGTGGCTGTGGTCGGGGGCGCGAAGGTGTCTACAAAGATCGAATTGCTCGCGAACCTGGTCACAAAGGTCGACCATCTGGTGATCGGCGGGGGGATGGCGAACACGTTCCTGGTGGCCGAGGGGATCGAGGTCGGGAAGTCCTTGGCCGAGCGCGAGATGGCCGAGACGGCACGGGAAATCCGGCACCGGGCGCAGAAGGCGGGTTGCCAGATCCACCTGCCGGTGGATGTGGTCGTGGCGCGTGAGTTCAAGGCGGGGGCGGAGAGCCAGACCGTCGGCGTCCACAAATGCCCGCCGGATGCGATGATCCTGGATGCGGGGCCGGAGACGGTGGCGCGGCTGGAGGCGGTGTTTGCCGAGGCCAAGACGCTGATCTGGAACGGGCCGCTGGGCGCCTTCGAGATCGAGCCGTTCAACGCGGCGACCAATGCGGCGGCCCAGGGTGCGGCGCGGTTGACCCGCGAGGGCAAGCTGATTTCCGTGGCAGGCGGGGGCGATACCGTGGCCGCGCTGAATGCGGCCGGGGCGGCGGAGGATTTCACCTTCATCTCGACCGCCGGGGGGGCCTTCCTGGAATGGATGGAGGGCAAGGAACTGCCGGGCGTCAAGGCGTTGATGGGTTGAGAGGGCGGGCCTTCGGGGCTATGCCTGAAAGCGAACACGGGAGACGGACATGACCAACGCGAAGATGACCGAACAGGTGCGGAACGGGCGGGGCTTCATTGCCGCGCTGGACCAGTCGGGCGGATCGACCCCCAAGGCGCTGAAACTCTACGGGATTTCCGAGAGCGAGTATACGGGCGAAGAGCAGATGTTCGACCTGATCCACGCGATGCGGGCGCGGATCATCAAGTCGCCCGCCTTCACCGGCGACAAGGTGGTGGGGGCGATCCTGTTCGAGCAGACGATGGACCGGACCATCGACGGTATCCCGACCGCGACCTACCTGTGGGAAAAGCGCGGCGTGGTGCCGTTCCTGAAGATCGACAAGGGGCTTGAGGCCGAGGCGGACGGGGTGCAGCTGATGAAGCCGATCCCGGGGCTGGATGCGCTGCTGGCGCGGGCGGCGAAGGCGGGGATCTACGGGACCAAGGAACGCTCTGTCATCAACGCGGCGAACCGGCAAGGGATCGCGGCCATCGTGGCGCAGCAGTTCGAGATTGGCCGCCAGGTCGCGGCGCATGGGCTGATGCCGATCCTGGAGCCCGAAGTGACAATCTCCATTGCCGACAAGGTGCAGGCTGAAGCGATCCTGCAGGAGGAAATCCTGAAGCATCTGGAAGGGCTTGAGGGCCAGGTGATGCTGAAGCTGTCGCTGCCGACGATCGCGGATTTCTACCAGCCGCTGGTGAAGCACCCGAAGGTGCTGAAGGTCGTGGCGCTGTCCGGCGGTCATTCCCGCGACGAGGCGAACAAGATCCTGGCGCAGAACCACGGGATCATCGCGAGCTTCAGCCGCGCGCTCTCCGAAGGGCTGTCGGCCAAGCAGACCGATGGCGAGTTCGACGCGGTGCTGAAGGGCGCGATCGACAACATCCACGCGGCGTCGATTACCTGAGGTTGTATCGGGGGCGCCCTGCCCCCGTTTCCGCTCAAGTCTTTGAGCAGGATGCATTTTCAGGATTCACAAGCGATTCGGGTTGTGGCATGGTGCATGCAGGCCCCCGGCAGAGGGGCTGGAGAAGGCACATGTCGGCAGTTCATTCGCAAAGAGGTTTCGGCGGCCTGGTCTACCTGGGCTTCGTCGCCAGCCTTGGGGTCTACTTCACTTTTGCCGCCGTGCAGGGCGATTACGGCATGTTCGCCCGGGTCGCGATCAACGCCGAGGCCGAGCAGCTGACCGCCGAGCGTGACAGGTTGCAGGCCGAACTGGCCGAAATGCAGAACCTGACGCATCGGCTGTCGGACGAATATCTGGACCTCGACCTTCTGGACCAGCAAACGCGCGACGTGCTGGGCTACATGCGCGCGGACGAGATCGCGATCCGCTGAGGGCCTTGCCCTTTTTCCCAGAGTTCCGGCTTGCGCTGAACGCATAGGTGGCATGTTGCCGCCTGGGCTGCGTCGCATGAGAATCTCTTTGACCCAATAAACACCGATGTTGTATTGATGGTTTAATACTAAACTATTTTCTGCAGCTGCACACTGGGAGGAGCCCGGATGGCCAAGAAGCCCGACGCGAGACCGAATGTCTCGAAGGAAGACCTGCTGAAGTATTACCGCGAGATGCTTCTGATCCGGCGGTTCGAGGAGAAGGCGGGGCAGCTTTACGGGATGGGTCTGATCGGGGGCTTCTGCCACCTGTACATCGGGCAGGAAGCGGTCGTCGTGGGTCTGGAAGCGGCCGCCAAGGAAGGCGACAAGCGCGTCACCAGCTACCGCGACCACGGGCATATGCTCGCCTGCGGGATGGACGCCAAGGGCGTTATGGCCGAGCTGACGGGCCGCATCGGGGGCTACTCCAAGGGCAAGGGCGGCTCGATGCACATGTTCTCGAAGGAGAAACATTTCTACGGCGGGCACGGGATTGTTGGCGCTCAGGTCCCTCTGGGGGCGGGTCTGGCCTTCGCGGACAAGTACCTGGGCAATGACAACGTGACCTTCACCTATTTCGGCGACGGCGCGGCGAACCAGGGGCAGGTCTATGAGACCTACAACATGGCGGAGCTCTGGTCGCTACCGGTGATCTTCGTGATCGAGAACAACCAGTATGCGATGGGGACCTCGGTCAAGCGGTCCACGAAGTCCACCACGCTGTTCGGGCGCGGTCTGGCCTATGGCATTCCGGGTGAGCAGGTCGACGGGATGGACGTACTGGCGGTGAAGGCCGCGGGCGAGAAGGCGGTGGCCCACTGCCGGGCGGGGAACGGGCCGTATATCCTGGAGATGATGACCTACCGCTACCGCGGGCACTCCATGTCCGACCCGGCCAAGTACCGGACGCGGGAGGAGGTCGAGAAGATCAAGACCGAGAAGGACTGCATCGAGCATGTCCGGGACCTGCTGACGCAGGGGGGGCTGGCTTCGGACGAGGAGCTGAAGGCCATCGACAAGGAGATCAAGGCGATCGTGAACGAGAGCGCCGAGTTCTCGAAGGAAAGCCCGGAGCCGCCGTTGAGCGAGCTTTGGACGGATATCACGGCGTAAGGGGGAATAGACATGGCAACCGAAGTTCTGATGCCCGCGCTGTCCCCGACGATGGAGGAAGGGACGCTGGCCAAGTGGCTGGTCAAGGAAGGCGACACGGTCAAGTCCGGCCAGATCATCGCCGAGATCGAGACCGACAAGGCGACGATGGAGTTCGAGGCGGTCGACGAGGGTGTGGTGGGCCGCATCCTGGTGGCCGAGGGCACGGGCGGCGTGAAGGTGAACACGCCCATCGCGGTGCTGGTCGAGGAGGGCGAGAGCGTCTCTGACGCGCCGAAGCCTGCGGCGGTAGCGGCGGTGGCTGCGGCGGCGGAAGTGCCGGCGACGGTGGCGGCGGCTCCGGTGCCTGCGGCCCCTGCCCCGCAGCCTGCCGAGGTGCGCGGCTGGCCGCATACCGACCTGCCGGAAGGCCCGACCAAGACGATGACGGTCCGCGAGGCGCTGCGCGAGGCGATGGCAGAGGAGATGCGCGCCGATCCGACGGTCTTCCTGATGGGGGAAGAGGTTGGGGAATACCAGGGGGCCTACAAGATATCTCAGGGCCTGCTGGACGAGTTCGGGGCGCGGCGGGTGGTCGATACGCCGATCACCGAGATGGGCTTTGCCGGGATCGGCGTGGGCGCGTCCTGGGGCGGGCTCAAACCGATCGTCGAGTTCATGACCTTCAACTTCTCGATGCAGGCCATCGACCACATCATCAACTCGGCCGCGAAGACGCTGTACATGTCGGGGGGGCAGATGGGCTCGCCCATGGTGTTCCGCGGCCCGAACGGGGCGGCGGCGCGGGTGGGCGCGCAGCACAGCCAGGACTTCGCGGCCTGGTATGCGGCGATCCCGGGGCTTAAGGTCTGCATGCCGTACTCGGCGGCGGATGCGAAGGGCTTGCTGAAGACGGCGATCCGCGATCCGAACCCAGTGGTGTTCCTGGAGAACGAGATCCTCTATGGGCGGTCGTTCGAGGTGCCCACGGCGGAGGATTTCACCATTCCGTTCGGGAAGGCGAGCATCCTGCGGCCGGGGACGGATGTGACCGTGGTGTCCTTCGGGATCGGCTGTTCGCATGCGCTCGCGGCGGCCGAGGAGCTGGCGAAGGAAGGGATCAGCGCCGAGGTCATCAACCTGCGGACGCTGCGGCCCATCGACTATGACACGGTGCTGGCTTCGGTGATGAAGACCAACCGCTGCGTCACGGTCGAGGAAGGCTTCCCGGTGGGGTCCATCGGCGACCATCTGGCTTCAACGATCATGCAGAAGGCGTTCGACTACCTGGATGCGCCGGTCGTGACCTGCACGGGCAAGGACGTGCCGATGCCCTATGCCGCGAACCTGGAAAAGTTCGCCCTGATCACGCCCGCCGAGGTCGTGACCGCTGTCAAATCCGTCTGCTATCGTTGAGGAGGGGAAAATGGCGACTGAAATCCTGATGCCGGCCCTGTCTCCGACGATGGAGGAGGGCACGCTGGCCAAGTGGCTGGTGAAGGAAGGCGATACGGTCAAGTCGGGCCAGATCCTGGCCGAGATCGAGACCGACAAGGCGACGATGGAGTTCGAGGCGGTCGACGAAGGTATCGTCGGGAAGCTGCTGATCGCGGAAGGCACGGCGGGGGTGAAGGTCAACACGCCCATCGCGGTGCTGCTGGAGGATGGCGAGGACGCTTCGGCTGCGGTTGCGAAGCCTGCAGCGGCTGCCTCCTCGTCCGCCTCCTCGGCTGTCGCCTCGTCGAGCGGCTCGTCGGCGGCCCCTGCCCCGGCGGCCCCTGCCCCGGCGGCAGCCCCGGTGGCGGCCTCGGGTGGCGCGCGGGTGTTCGCCTCGCCCCTGGCGCGGCGGATTGCCAAGGAGAAGGGGCTGGACCTTTCGGCCGTGAAGGGCAGTGGCCCACATGGGCGGATCGTGCGGGCGGATGTGGAAGGGGCGCAGCCGGGGGCGGTGAAGCCTGCGGCAGCTCCGGTGGCGGAGGCTCCGAAGGCGGCGGCCCCTGCCTCGGCGAAACCGGCTGCCGGAATGCCCACGGGCATGGCGGCGGAGACGGTGCTGAAGATGTATGCCGACCGGCCCTTCGAGGAAGTGGCGCTGGACGGGATGCGGCGCACCGTGGCGGCGCGTCTGACCGAGGCCAAGCAGACCATCCCGCACTTCTACCTGCGGCGCGATGTGAAGCTGGACGCGCTGATGGCCTTCCGCGAGACGCTGAACAAGCAGCTTGAGGGGCGCGGGGTGAAACTCAGCGTCAACGACTTCATCATCAAGGCCTGCGCGATGGCACTGCAGGCGGTGCCGGCGGCGAACACCGTCTGGGCGGGTGACCGGATGCTGCGGCTGAAGCCGTCGGACGTGGCGGTGGCCGTGGCGGTGGAGGGTGGCTTGTTCACTCCGGTCCTGCGCGATGCGGAGAAGAAGTCGCTGTCGGCGCTGTCGGCGGAGATGAAGGACCTCGCCACGCGGGCGAAGACCAAGAAGCTGGCGCCGCATGAGTATCAGGGCGGGTCCTTCGCGATTTCGAACCTTGGCATGATGGGGATCGAGAACTTCGACGCGGTGATCAACCCGCCGCATGGGTCGATCCTGGCCGTGGGTGCGGGGATCAAGAAACCGGTGGTCATGGCGGACGGGACCATCGGGGTCGCGACGGTCATGTCGATGACGCTGTCGGTGGATCACCGGGTGATCGACGGGGCCTTGGGGGCCGAGTTCCTGAAGGCCGTGATCGAGGCGCTGGAAAACCCGATGGTGATGCTGGCTTGACGCGTGGCAGTGGGGGTTTTGCACCCCCAAACCCCCGCAGGATGTTTGTGCAAAGATGAAAGGGGGCCGCAAGGTCCCCTTTTTTCTATCGCGCCTTGAGACGTTGGATCAGCGTCCACGAGCGGCGGGTCACGGTGGCAGCAGTGCCTGCAACAATGATCCAGAGGGTCACGGTAAGGGTCCAGTGGGTCGCGTAGAGGGCGGCGAGGACGGTACCTGCGGTGAGGACGGCCATGCGCTGCGGTTTGGCGAGGGGGCCGGAGAAATCAGGCGGGAAGCCCTCGGCTCGGCCAAGCTCGCGGATATAGGCGGTGGCGATGGCAAGCGCGGCGGCGAGGAGGCCAAGGTCGGGGCGGCCGACGGCGAGGCCTGCTCCAGCGAAGAAGAGGAGGTCTGAGACGCGGTCGGGGGCCTCGTTCCAGAAGGGGCCGTCCTTGGCGCCCTTGCCGCCCTCGATGGCGACCATGCCGTCGATCAGGTTGCAGACGAGGCGGGCTTGCAGGGTGGCGGCGGCGAGGAGGAGGGCGAGAAATTGCAGGAAGCCGCCGGTGGTGGAGAGCCAATAGAGAAGGAAGCCCAGGGCCGCAAAGCCCATCGAGGCCTGGGAGATCTGGTTGGGGGTGAAGCCTTTTGCGACGGCCCAGGAGGCCAGGCGTGCGGCCCAGGCGGAATTGCGCGAGGTGAGGGGGCGACGGTTTTCGTCGGTCATGTGGTGGACCAGACCCAGCGGGTGACGTGGAAGAAGATCGGGGCCGCAAAGATCACGCTGTCGAGCCGGTCAAGGAAGCCGCCGTGCCCTGCGATTAGGTGGCCCCAGTCCTTGATCCCCCGGTCACGCTTGATCGCCGACATGACGAGGCCTCCGAAGAAACCCATCAGCGTGATGAGGAGGCACATGCCGGCGGCCTGAAGCGGCGTGAAGGGGGTCATCCAGTAGAGCGCAGTGCCGATGGCGGTGGCACTGACGGTGCCGCCCACCAGACCCTCCCAGGTCTTCGAGGGCGAGAGGTTCGGGGCGACCTTGGTGCGGCCGAGGAGCTTGCCCCAGACGTATTGCAGGACATCTGACAGCTGCACGACGAAGATCAGGTAGGCGATCAGGATGACGTTCCGCCCCTCAAACCCGGGGATCTGGAGGTAGAGGAGAGCGGGCACGTGGCTCGCGCAATAGACGCAGATCATCAGCGCCCATTGGGTTTCCGAGACTCGGATCAGGAAGTCCTTGGTGGACCCCCGGAGCGCCGAGATGACCGGGAGAAGGAGGAAGGCGTAGACCGGGATGAAGATCGAATACATCCCGTACCAATCGGTCGCGAGGAACCAGTACTGGAGTGGCAGGAACAGGAAGAAGCAGGCCACAAGCGACCAGTGGTCGGCGCGGTTGTGGGTTGTGAGGGTGAGGAATTCGCGCAGGCCCGCGAAAGAGCAGAGCGCAAAGAGAAGCACGACACCGGGCTTGCCCGCGATGAAGGCAAGCGCCAGGCAGATCACCATCACCCACCAGGCATTGATGCGTGCGTTCAGGTTCTCGATGACCGGGTTCTCTCCCGCAGGCGAGAGGCGGGCCCGCAGGATCTCGCCCACGACCGAGGCAAGGACGAGGATGGCGCCGACGCCCGCGAGGAGCCAGAGAAGATGCGGAGTGGTCATGATGGCGCCTTCAAGGCGAGAAGCGCCTGCGTGGCGCGGGCGAGGAAGGCGTCCTTGGTCTCCTCGGGCTCGACGTGAAGGGGCGCGCCAAAGGTCAGGGTGCAGATCAACGGCACGGGTATGACTTCGCCCTTTGGCATCACGCGGTTGAGGTTGGCGATCCAGACCGGGACAAGGTCGACGCTGGGACGGGCCTTGGCAAGGTGGTAAAGGCCGGACTTGAAGGGGAGAAGGGGCGCCTCGGAACTGTTGCGCTGGCCTTCGGGGAAGATGATCAGCGAGGAACCCTCGTCGAGCGCGGCAACCATCTGCGCCACCGGGTCCTCGGTGCGCGCTTCAGGGCGCCGGTCGATGAGCACCGCGTTGAAGACCTCGCGTCCGATGAAGGCCCTAAGTGGCGACTTCAGCCAATAGTCCAGGGCAGCGACAGGGCGCGTCTGTCGGCGGAGCGGGGTTGGCAGCGCGGTCCAAAGAAGCACGAAGTCGCCATTCGAGGAATGGTTGGCGAAGTAGACGCGCTGCTTCGGCACCGGCTCGATTCCCTGCCAGATCGCGCGGGGGGCCGTCATGAAGCGGGCGAAGGTCGAAATGACTTGCCCGGTTACGCGGGCGGCAAACACACGAAGGGAGGGGATCATGCCAGGTCGGTCATTCCGCCTTGAGGATCTGGTCCATCGTCAGGGCCGGTTGCGCGCAGCCCGCCTTGCCCACGACACGGGCCGGAACACCTGCGACGGTGGTGTTGCGCGGGACATCCTCAAGCACGACCGAGCCGGCCGCGATGCGGGAGCACTGGCCCACCTGGATGTTGCCCAACACCTTTGCGCCTGCCCCGATAAGGACGCCGTCACCGATCTTCGGGTGCCGGTCGCCGTCCTCCTTGCCCGTACCGCCCAGGGTTACGGAATGGAGCATCGAAACGTTGTCGCCGACCACGGCGGTTTCGCCAATGACGATCGAATGGGCGTGGTCGATCATGATCCCCTTGCCCACACGGGCGGCGGGGTGGATGTCGACACCGAAGACCTCGGACACCCGCATCTGGACGAAATAGGCCATGTCGATCCGGCCCGCCTGCCAGAGCCAATGGCCGATGCGATAGGCCTGGACGGCCTGGTAGCCCTTGAAGAACAGAAGCGGTTGAAGGAAGCGGTGGCACGCGGGGTCGCGCTCGTAGACCGCCATGAGGTCCGAACGGGCCGCGGCCCCGATGGAGGGATCGCTGTCGTAGGCCTGGTCCGCGATTTCGCGAAGGATCTGCTCGCTCATTTCGCCCGAAGCGAGCTTCAGGGAAAACCGGTAGGCCAGTGCACGCTCAAGCGAGGAATGGTGCAGAAGACCGGAATGGATCAGGCCACCAAGCAGAGGCTCGTCCCGAATGGCGTCCACTGCTTCTTCGCAGACGCGACGCCAGACGGGATCGACGGCAGTGACTTTGGATCTGGTTTCGAGCATGACGAAGCCTCCGGTTGTGGACCTAGATACCACAACAGGATTGCGCGGCGACATGCAAATCTGTGGGGCCTGTCATCAATTCCCGAGATAAGACCAAAGTCCCACCAGGACCGCGCTTCGCGTTTAGCCAGGGACGTCGATCCTCCGAAACGGACCGGGTCCAAAAACGGACGACACCTGGGCGACTGCAATCTGGTACGGACCGGAAACCAGATCTCCCGCCTGCATGGCAGCCGAATACAGGAATTGCGGCTGGCTGACCGTGTACTCGGCTGCCACTGCAGAGCCTTGCTCCACGCGGACCAGATAGGTCTCGCTGGCTTCTGCAAGCGGCACCTCGACGGACTGCCAGGAATCGCCGTCGATCCGGGTGCGGCGCTTCCAGTCGACCTGAAGGTCAGCCCCCTCTCTTCGCTGACGCAGGTGGGCTACTGGATAGGGCCGAAGACCGATCCCATCGAAAGCCTCCGTCTTCTTCTGAACCTGGAGGTCATTGAAACCGCGCGCGGCAACCCCGATCCGGTAAAAGCGGTCAAGGCCGCGCGATGACAGCGGCAGGTCGAGCTGAATCAGGGCCAGGTCGATCAGGACCACAGTGCTCCCGATTGGCCAGGCCGCAGGCTGTATGCCGTCGGTGCCAAGCTGTCCACGAAGCCGGTTCGAAAGCTCGTAAGTGTCCGGTGCCACCAGCTGCGCGTCGGCGAACTGGAATACCTCCCAGTTCGCTCCGCTGCCATCACCGATGGCCATCGCGTTGGCTCCATTCAGCACAGCCAGCTCGCTCGCCGACGAGAGCTCCCCGCCCACGATCTTGACGCGCAGCGGGGCACCGCGATCCCAGACACCGGGACTGTGTCTTGGAAGAACAGACTCGGTGAAGCCGACCACCGCTGGGGCAGGAACCAGTCGGTTGAGTTCGTACCCAGCGTCCACGCTCGACGACCAGACTGCCACAGTCCCTGGCCATGGGTCGGCAGCGACCGCGACATGCGGGGCATGTGGCACTTCCGATCCGGTGATCAAGGGCAGGTCCAGAAGGATTGGCAGCACCGGCAGAGGAGGCACAAACGGCCGCACTGTGATCGTCTCGTCCACCCTGCCGGACGGAAGATAAATGCCCGGCTCTACCCGTACCGCTTCAAGAAGCTGCCCTTCGGCCTGCTCCACCCGATCCACGCGGTAGCGGCGACCTCCCAACGCAATGACATCGCCAGCCCCGATCGACAGCCGGGACTTCGGAAGACCGAAGCGGATGGTGTCGCGTGCGACGCGCGCTTCCGCCAGCCAGCGTTTCACGGCGGTCTGACCCTCGGTCCGGATCAGGGCCAGGGGCATGTCAGACTGGGAAACGCTCGGCGTATCTTCATCCGGGAAACGGGCTTCGACGGACCGAATTTCATAGCTTGACTGGGCGTCGACATAGTTCAGCCGAACCTGGCCCGCCGTTTCCGCTTCCGAGCTTCGGGTTGCTTCCAAGGTGCCGTCAAGATCGGGCAGGTCGGCAAGATCGTCGGTGCCCACCTCTGCCACGACCCGCGCATTGCGGCTGCGGAAGGAAAGTCGCCCCTCCCTTTCGAAGGCATCGAAACCGAAGGCCAGCATGAGCGGCTGCAGCGAGGATCGAGCGGTCGCGACCTCGACCTGCTGATATCCACGGACCAGTCCGTACAACGCGTCCTTTTCCACATCCTGGACACCTGCACGCTGGCAAACCTCGGCCACGACGCTCGAGAGAGGCTGGCTGGACACGCGACCGTTCAGCCAGTGACCGCGCGCATAATTTCCTCCGTCGGTCCAGACATCGGACTGCCCGGGAAACTCGGGAAAGGGCCGGCTGTCCCAGGCCCAGGCGTAGGCATGGTCAAGGTCGACCATCGGTGCGCCGTACAATGCCGAAACGGGGTTGTTTGCCCCCTCTCCCCAGAATTTCGCCGTAGCCAGCAGGTATTGCATCTGGATGAGATCGTCTCGCCGACCATTGGACCAGACCGGGATGGCGGACTCGGAGGATTTGACATCTACGAACTTGTTTGGCTGGTTCGTACCCTTGTCTATCGCCGGACAGCCATATTCGGTGAACCGGATGGGCTTTGATCCCGGGATCCAGGCCGTGGGAAGCGCAGCGCGAACTCCGTTGATCCGATTATGGTGAAGGTTCGACCACCACGACCGCAAGTCCTTGTACCGGAAAACCCAAGGTTCTCCGAAGGCGCCATCCGTGATCGGTAGACGCCGTTGCGCCTCTGCACCCTCGGGGCTGTCGTAGAACCAGTCAAATCCCTCGCCGCCCGCAAGATTATCCATCAGATAGCGGGTGTTGTAGATGGAACCATACGCAGCGTCCGCGTGGGTTTCCCCATCCCGCCAATCAGAGACCGGCATGTAATTATCGATGCCGACGAAATCGATTTCGTCATCGGCCCACAACGGGTCGAGATGGAAGTACACGTTTCCATCCGCGTGATAGCCGAAATACTCTGACCAGTCGGCGGCATAGCTGATCTTGACCTGCGGACCCAGAATTGACCGGACATCCGCCGCAAGCTGCCGCAGCGCTGCAACGGCAGGAAAGCTGTCTCCGGACCCGCGGATCTGCGTCAGGCCGCGCATCTCTGAGCTGATGCAGAAAGCATCCACCCCGCCGGCGACAGAGCACAGATGCGCGTAGTGCAGAATGAACCGGCGAAGGCTCCATTCATCCGGCCCGGAATAGCTGACGGTTTCTCCATTGACCGTGAAATGACTGGGCTGGGCAGTACCGAAAAACGCCGCAACTTCTGCCGCCGCTGCAGCGGTCCGGTCCGGCGTTCCCGGCCGTCCTGGCGCTTCCGACAAGGTGATCCTGCCCCGCCAGGGAAGTACGGGTTGCGTTGCCGCATCACTCCACGGATCTGGCAGAGTGTTTCCTGCCACCTGGTCCATCAGGATGAACGGGTAGAACATGACCTCCTTGCCCGCCGCCCGGATGGCGCGAATGGCCTCGACCACCGAGGCATCGGCAGGCGTGCCGCCGTAGATCGAGGCCCCGTCGACCTTGGGCACTTCAAGCGCTGCAGACCGCGAGATCCCGCCCGCGCGCCACGGCATTCCAACGCCGTCCAGATCCCGCTGCTCCACCTTCGGACGGATGGTGCAGTCAGAACAGCGCAGATCATCGCCAAACCACGAGACGACAAGCGAAACCGCCCCCGCGTTCGGCAGTTCCTGAGTCAGTTGATCCAGGCTTGTCGCGAAGTCTGTCTTGCCCGAGGGCGAATGAACGTTCGCCGACCGGTTTCGCCCGGGGGCTTCAGCATAATGGACAGGCGTCGTCGCAAGACCATACTCGCCCGTGCCCGGAATCAGGGCGACCCCGCGGACTGCACCACCAAGCGTGTCCATGGGACCAACCGCCGGACCCTGTGCCGGCCGCACCACTTCGAAGCTGAACTGCGGGACGCGGTTTCCATAGGCCGTCAGCTCCAGGTCCTCGATCACGACATAGGCCAGGCCTCGGTATGCCGGCGCCCTGCCCCCGCCTTCCACTGCTTCGATCAAGGGGTCGGGAAGCTGGGTTTCGTTTCCGGGATAGAACCGCAGGTTGAGGTCAAGCGCCGAAATCTCATTCCCATCGGCCCAGATCCGTCCGATCCGCAGAACTTCGCCTTCGCAAAGCGCTATCGCCAGGCTGACCGAGTAGCTGTATTCGTTGACAGTGGGCTTCGGGGCGCCTTTGCCGGTCCGCCGCCGCCGAACGGTTTCGGTGAATTGCGTCGCCCAGATGACCTGGCCGCCGACGCGCATCCGGCCCCAGATCTGACCGATGGCCGAGCCTTCACCCGCCCCAGTCAGCCGAAGCCGGTCGATGCGGCCCACATCCACCGGCTCCGAACCCGCTCCAAGCACCCGCTGGTCGATCGCCCTGCCAAGCGTCGCGCCGATCGCCCGACCGATTACGGCCCCCGACAGGCCCAGCACTGTGCCGCCAAAACCGGCACCAATCGCCGCGCCGGCGGCGGACAGAAGCAGAGTGGCCATCACTTGGTTCCTTCTGGAAATGCGAATCGTGCCGCGATCCGGCGTTGCCAGGGCTGGGAAAGTGAACTCTCCAGCACACCGTGGCCGGTATAGGCGTGGATGAACTTCGGATGCGCGCCGATCTCGGATTGCAGCCCGAGATGCTTGGCGATGGATCTCTCATGCATTCTGAACAGCAGGACGTCGCCGGTTTCGGCTTTCTCCAACGGCTTTCGGACAAGCCAGCGACTGGCGGCTTCGAAAAGCACTTCGCGGCGGTCGGGCTCTGCCCAATCGGGGGTGTAGGCAGGCACGGCTTCAGGTTCATCCCCATAGAGCGCCCGCCACACACCCCGCAGCAGTCCCAGACAGTCCGTCCCCGCACCGCGGGTGCTTGCCTGGTGAATGTAGGGCGTGCCGATCCAGCACCGCGCTTCTGCCATGACGCGCTCTCCGACGGTCATTCGTCGCTCCCGCCCACCCGCCGTGCGCCACCGTTCGGCCGATCCGGAACCGGATACGACGCCAGCCAGTCCTCGCCCGGGATATGGGGAAAACCGCGGAAATTGAGGAAGTTCAGAAACTTGGTGCGGCATGTGCTGGGTCGCTTGTCGCAACCCGCCTGGATGCGGATACTGTCCCCGGCAGCGATGGGCGCGCCGATCGACTGCCACAGCTCGACATTCCGACCGCCCGAATCGATGCGGTCGCTCTTGACCACTCCGACCAATCCGGCGGCGGCGCCGGAAACCACTTCCAGCCGTCCTTCTTCGAACCAGCGGTCAGCGAAACCAGGCAGTTCGGGCAACCTGAAGACCCGCCCATCCTCCACCCCGGCGGTCACCTGGATGGCGGAATAGCCGGGCTGTGCAAGATTGAACCGGCAGCGCTGATCACCAAGCACGGCAGTGCAGCGAGATGTGTAGGCCCTGCCCTGCGGACGGTTCAGAAGCTCGGAAATCCCGCGCAGCTCGGCACGAAAGCTGCCATCAACGCGCGTGATGTCACCAAGGCTTCCGCGGAACTGCTCAATGTGGTCATCCGGCGATTGCCAGTTGAGAAGATAGACGCGGACCTCGGCCCCGTCGAAACGTCCTGCCGCGAGGTCTGCCTCGGTGATGGAGGCCGCCGTCAGCGCTCCGAAGGCCTCGGTGTTATCGACCGAAAGCCCTGTCGTCTGTTGCAGCGCCCTGGCCGTCATGCCGCTATCGGCCCGGCAAGCAACGCCTGCCACGACAAGGTCCTGGTCGTGATCGGTGAAGCCCAGGGTCACCCCATCCCGGCGGTGTACCGTCCAGGCGCGGCAGACGGTGGTCGCGCCGGTCTCCAGATGCGCGAGCAGCGCTTCCTTCGTCATAGCCGGATCTCCACAACCGGAACCGTCGGAACGTCACCCGCCTGGAACGACGCCACCGATGTCTGGATGCTGTCGGTATCGAACCGCACCGGAACGTCGAACTCGAACCCCGCCGTCACGCGTGTCCCCAGGTCCGGTGGCAGGGCGAAGATGATTTCCCCGGTTTCCGTGTTCACGCTGAATTCCACGCCCTCGACCTTCTTGTCACCGGCGATGGCGACCAGGACGGTGCCGAGGACCGGCTTGCGGATCGGCCGCGTATAGCTCTGCAGGCCGGAGACGTAGGTCTTCTGCAACTGGAAGACCGTCGTCACGCCATCGCCTGTTCCGATGAGCTGGTCCTCTGGACCGGGCGTGGAAAGCGGCGCGCAGGACTTGTGGTCGGACCAGTCCTTCCAGCGGAACCCGTGCAACTGCCCCGCCCGGGCTTCAAAGAAGGCGATCAGCGTTTCGACATCGTTCAGCGACCGAAGCCCCACTCCGGCGTCGTAGCGGCGGCGGGAATGAATCCAGGGCGTGTTGCGCTCTTCAAAACCGTTCGTCAGAGTGACGATCTCGGTCCGGCGTTCCGGTCCACCGACCGAGCCGAAGCTCAGGTTTGCCGGGAAGCGTATCTCGTGAAAGGCCATCTGTCGGTCCTCAGCGATTGCGTTGCCCGCGCGAAAGTGCGCGGCTCACCTGGGCGGCAACCTGGCTCTGGCTGCGCTGGAAGCCCTGAACGTCCGGCGTGGTGATATTCATCACCACGTTCACCGCCCTGCCCCCGGCGGCCTGAACCCCCAGCCTGCCGTCCGGACCCCGGGTCAGAGGCATGATCGCTTCCGGGCCTGCCTCGCCCATCAAGCCCATCCCGCCCCGCATCGGGAAACCGGTGGGCGACGACACAACGCCGCCCTTGGCAAAGGGCATCACCCGGCCCTGGCTGAAGGCGCCACCGTTGGCGAAGGGCATCCCGGCCCCCATGACGCCGGCCACCCCCTGTGCCAGCAACCCGCCCAGCGCCCCGGTCACCGGCTTGATGGCGATCGAGTAGACGGAATCGACGATGGTATTCGCGACCGTCTTCAGCGCGTCGTTCAGCTTCATCCCGTCGAAGATCAGTCCGTCGAAAGCCTTGCGCAGGCCCCCGCTGATCCCGTTGGACAGCGTGTTCACCTCGCGGCCGGTAAAGATCATCGTCTCCCGCATCCGCGCCAGCTCGCCGTCAAAGCTCGCCACCATCGACACCGAAGAGCCCAGCTGCGCCTCAAGCGCCTGGAGCTGCTCCTGCATCGTCCCGATATCCGCCATCGCGCTCGTCCTTCCTCACATCCGGGAATGCCGCAGCCAGTTCCGCCAGCCGCGCGCGTGTCAGGGGCGGGACCAATCCCTCCCGCCCCAGCATGATCCGCAACTCCACCGGCGTCAGACGCCAGAAGACCGCAGGTTCAAGGCCCAGCCCGTGCAGGCCCGCCTGCAGCAGCCCGCGCCAGTCGATCCCGCTCATTTCTCCTCCGGCAGGGCGAAGGCTCGCGCCAGAAGCTCGGCGGCCGCCCGCGCCGCCTCGACCGGCCCGCCGCCGATCTCGACCCGCAGTAGATCCGCGGCCGTGCCTTGCCATCCGCCACCCCGCAGCCCCGCCACGATCAGCGCGAGGACGTCGCGAGTGGAAAAGCGCCGCTCCTCGAAGCGTTGCACCAGGTCCAAAAGCGAACCCGCCTCCAGCGCCTCTTCCAGCTCGGCCAACGCTCCCAAGGTCAGCTTCGCCACGTGGCGCTGGCCATCCAGGATGATCGCGACTTCGCCTGCCCAGGGGTTCGCCATGTCAAAGCGCCGTGAAGGTCAGGGCGCCCGCCGAGGCCATGGCCATCTCGTAGGTCGCCTCGTCGTTGTGGCTGCCGGAATATTCGATCGAGGTGATCTGGAACGGGCCTTCGATCACGCCGAAGCTCGGGATCACCACCTGGAAATCGGGGATCTCGCCGTTGAAGAACACCTGTCGCGCGCGCTCGTCGGTATTCTCGTCCCGAAACACGCCCGAGCCCGAGATCGAGGCCGACTTCACACCCGCCCCCGCCAGAAGCTCGCGCCAGCCGCCCTGGCTTTCCAGGCTGGTGACGTCCACCGATTCCGTGTTGAAGCTGATCCGCGTGGCGCGCAGCCCCGCGATGGTGACGAACTGGCCGTCCCCCGTCTGGTCGATCTTGATCAGCAGATCCTTGCCGCTTTGCACAGCCATGTTCGCTCTCCGTTAGATGGTTTCAGGGGGCCTCAGAGTTGAACCCGCGCCCGGAAGGTCAGGTCGATCCGCCGCGTCTCGCCCTCTTCGATCCGCCGGGCGCTGGCCCGCAGAAAGAAGAGGTTCACCAGAGCTCCGCGGCTTAAGCTGAGTGGCGCGCCGATCAGTGCGTCCGAGATGTCGGCGGCGATGGTCTTGATCGACAGGAAGCCCGTCGCATCGGTGATGACGCTGATCACCATCTGATGCTCGGCCCCCGCGCCCGACTTGTCGGACTGGTCGCGCGCCTCCTCGGGACCTATCAGGACAAACGTGCCGGTCACGTTCGGGGGAACGGCGTCATAGATCGCCACGCCGGTCAGGGCAGGCCAGGTCGACAGTCGCTGAAAGACCGCCGTCTGCAGGGCGGGTGCTGCACTGTAGCTCATTTCGGCACCTCCTCGCGGGCGAAACAGGTCAGGTAGCGGCCGAACTGGTCGCGCTCAGTGACCGCCTGGATCCAGAACAGTCGCGTCCCCTCGCGGAACCGCTGCCCGGCCTTCGGACGGGAGGGAGAGCCGACGGGCGTTCCCCGCACCGTGATCCGGTAGGGCACAGCCGACAGCATCCGTTCCTCACCCAGCGTGTCACTGCCGGACCCCGGCAGCACCTCCGCCCAAAGCGTCCCCAACGTCGTCCAGGCCGAGGTGAAGCCGCCCGCGCCATCCGGCGTCCGCACGACGCCCTCCAGCACCAGCGCCCGGTTCAGGTGAGGGGCGTTCATTTCTTGCCCCCGCCCAGGATTCGGACCGTCCGCCAGCGCTCGATCAGGGTCACGACCCCGAACGGTAACCCAGCCGCCTGCGCGCCATCGTCATGCCGGTGCTCATAGTATTCGCCCGCCAGCAGCAGCACGGATTGCCGCAGGTCCACGGGGATATCGGTCCAGGCCGGGCCGAAACCGGCGTCGAACACCACCTTCGCCAGTCCCTCGCTCGGGATCGTCGGCAGCGCAGTCCCCTTCCCTGCCAGCCGGGGCCGGTGCAGGTCCTTCACCAGCCGATAGGTGGCCGGAGCCACGACGACTTCTCCCCCCGCCGCATCGACCAGCGTCAGGCTCACCACTTGGGACACCGGCGATACCGGCAGGGCCTGCTCGTCCTCGCGCCAGCACTCCAGCACCCACAGGAACCGGCGCTGGAACAGCATCTTGCCGATCCGCCCCTCGATGGCCGCCAGGGCCGCGCGAAGGTAGGTCTCGATCAGCCCGTCCTGCAGCCCGTCGTCGGCAAAGCCCGAGCCCATCCGCAGATGGTCCTTCATCTCTTCCACCGGAAGCGCCGCCGACGGCACCGGGGTTTCTTCGGTCAACATCATGGTCAGATCTCCGCCAGCGGCCGGGTCGTTGCATTGGGCAAATGCGGCCCGGCCCCCCTTGGGGACCGGGCCAAAGGCTCACGACACCGCGACGCGAAGCAGCTTGATCGCCGCGAAGTCGGTGATGTCGCCGCCGACGCGCTTGTTCGCGTAGAACAGGACGTTCGGCTTGGCCGAGAACGGGTCGCGCAGGATCCGCAGGTCCGGGCGTTCCGCGATGGTGTAGGCGGCGCGGAAATCACCGAAGGCGATGGCAAAGGCGTTGGCCGCGATGTCGGGCATGTCTTCCGACACCAGCACCGGATAGCCCATCAGCCGCGAGGGCTCACCCGCCGCCAGGCCGTCCGACCACAGGAAGCGGCCGTCCGCGTCCTTCATCTTGCGCACCGCGCCCACGGTCTTCGAGTTCATCACGAAGGTCGCGTTGGCCCGGTAGTCCGCGCCCAGCGCATAGACCAGGTTGACGATGCAGTCAGCCGGGTTGGTGGTGGCGAAGTCCGCCGCAGCGCCGGTGGGCACATAGCCGATGTTGCCCCAGGTCCAGGAGGCGTTGGCCACCTTGGTCGGCAAAAGGATGCCCTTGGGCTTGTCCACGCCGTCACCGTTGATGAAGGCGGCAGCCTCGGCGCGGATGAAGCGGGTGGCGATCTTCTCGGCCAGCCAGCCTTCCACGTCGAAGGCGCTGTCATCCAGCAGGCGCTGCGAGGCCTTGGGCATCGCCGCCAGCTCGTGCAGCTTGATCGAGATGCGCTCGATGATCGGGGTCGCGGTCTCGGTGGTGGCTGCCGTCTCGGTGGCCCAGCCCGAGCCGACCTCGGACCGGTCGACGATCACGTCGAACGAGCTCGCCTCGACCTGCACGACGTTGGCGATGGACCGCAGCGACGAGGTCGACAGGAGGAGCGACTGGATGCGCTCCGCCGTCTGCGGGTCTACCAGATAGCCACCGTCGGCGGCCACGGCGGTCGACATCGCCTTGCCTTCCAGGGTCAGGCCACGCAGGCCGTCATCGTCGCCGGTCCGCAGATAGGCGTTGAACGCCTTCTGATGCGGGGCCTCGACCTCCGCACGGGCCGAAAGCGCCGGGCGGCCATAGGACATCGTCTTTGCGTTCAGCATGGTCAGTCGCTCTTCCTGATGTTTCAGCGTGGATTTCACTTCGTCCTGAAAGCGGTTGAACTCCGTCAGGAACCCGGTCATGGCCGCCTTCGCCTCGGCAGCCGGAGTCTGGGCGGGGGACAGACCTTCCCCGGCCCGAGCCTTCGTCTCGGTCATCTCGTCATCCTTCTCTTCAGTTGGGACGCCGCGCTATCGCCCGGCCAGACTGCGGCGCGCGTCCTCGAAGACCGCCGCCATGTCGCGCCAGTCGTCGTCCAGGGCATCCGCCTTGGCCGCGACCCGCGCCTCGGGAAGCATCGGGAAGGTCACCAGCGACACCTCCCAAAGCTCCAGCTCCGACAAGAGCCGCTTGCCCTTGCCGTCACGTTCCGCCTTGACCGTGCGATAACCGATGGACAACCCGTCGATCGCCCCCGCCTGGACCAGCGCCGCCACCTCGCGGCCCTTCTCCACCTCGGTCAGGATGCGCCCCTTGACCCACAGGCCCGTGGCATCCTCGCGCACCTCGTCCCAGACGCCGATGGGCTGGCCCGGATCGTGCTGCCACAGCATCTTGACCCGGCCGCCCCGCGCGGAAAGCCGCTTCAGGCTGGCCGCATAGGCGCCCTTCTGCACGATGTCGCCGCCCTGGTCGGTCTTGCCGAACAGCGAGGCGTAGCCCTCGACCACATGGCCCTCCGAAACCACCAGCCCCGCCTCGGCCTGCTGGAACTTCCGCTCCGGTGCTCCGTATTCCGTCATCGCCTCACCTCATCGCTGCCTGGATGACCGTCTCGGCCATCTGCGCCAACAGGAACGCCGCCACACCGTAGACGCCGACCCAGATCCTCTTCTCCAGCCGCTCCAGCGTGGCCTCGATCAGCCCCAGCCGGTATTCCAGCCCCGCCCAGCGCTCTTCGGCGACGCGTTCGTTCGCCTCGATCCGCGCCGCGGCCGCATCGAAGCTCTCGTAGACGAAGCGCGAGCCGCCCTCGGCCCGCCGCGCCGTCATTCTTCCTCCGACAGTTTCGGCAGACCCAGCAGCATCCGCTTCTCCGCCACCGTCAGGAAGTCCGAGGCCCCGACCCGCGCCCAAAGCTGGTCCCGCTCTGCCGCCAGCGCCGGCACCTGGTCGAGGTCAGGCTTCAGCTCCACCGCCTCGCCCGCGAACCGCGACAGCCAGTGCGCCAGGTCCGCCATGACCTTCGTCGCCAGGGGCAGCACCGTCAGCCGGTAGAAGGCCCGGTTCGCCTCCTGGTAATTCGAATAGGTCGCATCCCCCGGGATCCCCAGCAGCATCGGCGGCACGCCGAAGGCAATCGCGATCTCCCGCGCCGCGGCTTCCTTGGTCTTCTGGAACTCCATGTCGCTGGGCGAGAACCCCATCGGTTTCCAGTCGAGCCCGCCCTCCAGCAGCATCGGCCGCCCGGCATTCCGCGCGCCCTGATGATGCGCCTCCATCTCGCTCACCAGCCGCTCATACTGGTCCGAGCTCAACGAAGCCGCCCCATCGGCGCCCTTGTAGACAATCGCCCCTGAAGGCCGCGCCGCGTTGTCCAGAAGGGCCTTCGACCAAGAGGACGCCGAGTTATGCACGTCCACCGCGACCGCCGCTGCCTGCATCGGCGAGAACCCATAGTGATCATCCTGCGGGTGGAAGGTCTTCAGGTGGCAGATAGGGCTCATCTCCCCCGTCACATCATACCGATGCGTCCGCCCGCTGACCGTGTAGTCATAAGCCACCGGCCAGCCATCCGCGCCCGGCACCAGGTTCATCCGATCCGACCGCAGAACGTGCAGCTCGCCCGGCATCGCCGAGATACCGGGCACCGCCTCGACATAGGCGTTCCCGGCCAGAAGCAGATAGCCATAGACCGCCTCCAGGAACTCCGCCCGCCCCTGCGCCCCGTTGGGACGCGAGATCAGGTCCATCACCGGATGCGTGTCGAACCGCTGCTCCGTCGTCTGGCAGACCAGCGGCAGCGCCGCCGCCGCCTCGGCGATCAGCCGCACCACGCGGAAGCCGACCGGGTTACCCTGGAACCCCGTCCGGGTCAGGCTTGCGGTATCCCGAGGGCTCCAGGCCACGCGGCCCGCATTGCCCCAGGTGATCACCCGACCCACGGCGCTTGCCTTGCGTTCCGGAACCGCCTCGACCGGCGCCTTCCGCAGAAAATCGAACATCTCGTGCTCCTTCATGCCCCCGGGACGTGCCCGACTGACCCGGGCTGCCTGATGCGCCCGGCCATATGACCCGCGAATTCCCTAGATCCCCTAAAGCGACCGAACGCTGGGTCGGCCGCCATGCAACGGGGCCAGCATCAGGTCGGTCAGTGCCCAGACCAGCGCATCCAGCCGGTCGGGCGAGCCCGCCCCCTGCCAGCCCACCGCCGTCATCTTGCCCATCTGCTCTTCCAGCGCACCCAGGCCCCGCAGATGCTTGACCCGCCCCTGCTCGTACAAGGCCGCCACCGGCTCGGCCCGCAGCATCTTGGACCGGGTCGCATGGACACCGCGATAAGGCACCAGCGGGTCGATCATCCTGACCAGCCGCTCGACCAAGTCACCGCCCTGGTTCACCTCGGCCACCAGCCGGTCCGCCCCGTGCCGCTCCATCGCCGCCAGCGCCGCCCGCGCCCAGCCCTCGGGCGTGGCCCCCTTGACGCTGGCATCTTCCAGCACCACCGCGCGCCAATCCTTCGGCTCCCCGCGTGTATCGGCGCCCACGACGATGATCCCGCACTCGTCACTCGACTTCATCGACGTGACCGGAGGGTCCACTGCCACCACCACCCGATTGACCACCGGCACCTCGTCCACCCGCGCCGCTTCCAGCATCTGGTGAGTCCACAAGGCCCCATCCGCCTCCTCGATCAGCACGCCCTCAAGCTCCTGCCGGCCGAACTTGGTCCCGCCATAGCGCGCCTGCACCTCGGCCAGGAAGCTTTCCGCCAGATAGGCCCGGTTCGCCTCGGTCGGCGCATGAGTAATGACGCTGGACGGGTTCTTCAGGATCGCCTTCAAGACCCCCACGTTGCGCGGGGTTGTCGTCACCACCGCCTGCGGGTTCTTCCCCAGCCGCAGCGCGAACTGCAGCTGATCCCAGGCCTCCCCACCCTTCTTCCACTTGCCCAGCTCATCCGCCCAGGCCGCATCGAACTGCGGTCCCCGCATCGCCTCGGGCTCATGTGCCGAGAAGACCTGAGCCATTGCCCCGTTCGGCCACAAAAGCTGGTTTTTCGACGCAAACCACTCCGGCTTCCGGTCCGGCGGCGAGCAGGCGATGATCCCGCTCTCCCCCAGCACCATCACGTCGCGCACCTGGTCCACCGTCTCGCCGACCAGCGCCACCCGCTTGCACTTGCCCGGATCCGCCGGCCCTGCGCCCTCGACCTGGGCGCGCACCCATTCCGACCCGGCGCGAGTCTTGCCCGCGCCGCGCCCGCCCATGATGACCCAGGTCTTCCAGGCCCCCCTCGGCGGCAACTGGTGCGGCAGCGCCCAGAAATCGAACACCCAGGGCAGCGCCAGCAACGCATTCTGGCTCAGCCCGCCCAGAAACTCATCCACCTCCTCCGGCGTTGCGGAGGCAAGCCAGGCGGCGCCCGATTTCAGCTCGGGCACTTTCAAGGTCGAGTGCCCCGCCGGCTCCGACGTGGCCGGCGATCTGCTTGCGGAGTTGGTCAACTTTTCCCCTTTCCCGCAGCACATGCTGCGCCGTCTCGCGAAGGTCGCGGATCGCTGCCTGAGCGGCCTTGACCTCGCTGAATTCCCCGGCCTTCAGCGCATTCATCGTCCGCTCAAGCTCGATGACCGCTTCCTCGTAGAGCCTCTCCGTGACCCCCAGGACGCTTTCTGGTTCGGCCCCGTCCCCCGTGAACCTCACTGTCATGTGGTCCCGTCACCCCTCATGCTGCCCCCGCACGAGAGAAATGAAAAAGCGGCCTGCGGGGAGGCACCCCGGGCCGCTTCGACACTTCTTCTAGCATGCCACGATGTCTACATCAGACCGCGCGGCGAGTCAAGCCAAAACAAAATCGAATCAAAGGGTTGACCGGTCGCACCGGTAACCAGCCGTTAACCTTCACTCGCCCTGGACGCCACCTTCCTGCGCCGCACCCTGCTCTGCCTCGATCTGCCGCCAGCGGGCGACGTTCTCGTTGTGCTCGTCCAGGGTCTCGGCAAAGGCATGGCCGCCGGTGCCATCGGCGACGAAGAACAGGTAGTCCGTCGTGTCCGGGTTGACCGCAGCGCGGATCGCCTCTGCCCCCGGGTTCGCGATGGGGGTGGGCGGCAAGCCGTCGATCACGTAGGTGTTATAGGGCGTCTCGCGGCGCAGCTCGCTCTGCCGCAGGCCACGGCCCAGCACGCCCTCGCCCTTGGTGATGCCGTAGATCACCGTCGGGTCCGTCTGCAGTCGCATCCCCTGGTTCATCCGGTTCACGAAAACGCTCGCCACCCGCCCGCGCTCCTCCGCGATGGCGGTTTCCTTCTCGATGATCGAGGCCATGATCAGCGCCTCTTCCGGCGTGTCATAGGGCAGCCCCTCGGCCCGGTTCGCCCAGGCCTCCGCCAGCACCGCCGCCTGCCGCTCGGTCATCTCGGCGATGATCGCCCCGCGCTCGGTCCCGCGCTCGACCTCGTAGCCACCCGGCGCCAGCGAGCCCTCGGGCGGCACCGTCTCCAGCGCGCCTTGCAGGAAGTCCGCCTTCTTCAGCGCATCGACCACCTGCCAACTCGTGACGCCCTCGGCCACGGTAATCCGCAGTACCAGAGAGGGGTCGTCCGACACTTCCAGATATTCCGGCGGAAGCGGGTCCACTCCCGCATCGAACCGCGACACCTCGGTATAGCTGTTGCTGGCCAGGTCGAGCTCGCTCAGCACGACGTCGGCCTTCGTCACCCCGATACGGAAGTTCAGGTCGCGCCCGCAGGTCGACCGGCCCGAGGCGGTGATCGCCTCCAGCACCTGGGCCATGCTGGCATTCGCAGGGACCATGTAACTGCCGAACTTCAGATCGTCCGCCCGGTCCGAATACTCGGCCCCGATGCGGAAGATACGCGCATCCGTGATCGCGCCCCGTTCCTCAAGGTTCCGGCTCACCGCGGAAAGGCTCGCCCCCCGCTCGACTTCCAGGCAGATGGCTTCCGCCAGCGGCCCGGGCTGCACGAAGGCGTTCCGCCCCCAGGCCACAAGCCCCGCCATCGCGACCAGGATCACGATGAACAGTGTCAGAGCGTTCGAGGCGACAGACCGCCACATCCCCTAGCGCACCTTGCCAAGGATCAGCGAGGCGTTGGTCCCCCCGAAGCCGAAGCTGTTCGACAGCGCCACGTCGATCTTGCGCTTCACCGCCTTGTTGGGCGCGAGGTCGAGCTTCGGCGTCACCGCCGGGTTGTCCAGGTTGATCGTCGGCGGAGCGACCTGATCCCGGATCGCCAGCACGCAGAAGATCGCCTCCACCGCGCCCGCGGCCCCCAGAAGGTGGCCGATCGACGACTTGGTCGAGGACATGGTGGCCTTCGCCGCATGATCCCCCAGCAGCCGCTCCACCGCCCCAAGCTCGATGGTGTCCGCCATCGTCGAGGTCCCGTGCGCGTTGATGTAATCGATGTCCGACGCCTGCAGACCCGCCCGCTTCAGCGCCGCCGACATCGACCGGAACCCGCCATCCCCGTCCTCGGACGGCGCGGTGATGTGGTAGGCGTCACCCGACAGCCCGTAGCCCAGCACCTCGCAATAGATCTTCGCGCCGCGGGCCTTGGCGTGTTCATATTCTTCCAGAACGACGATCCCCGCGCCCTCGCCCATCACGAACCCGTCGCGGTCGGCGTCATAGGGGCGGGATGCCTTTTGCGGCTCGTCCGCCCGCTTCGTCGACAGGGCCTTGCAGGCGTTGAACCCGGCGATCCCGATCTCGCTGATCGGACTCTCCGCCCCGCCTGCGACCATCACGTCGGCATCGCCCCACTGGATCAGCCGCGCAGCATCCCCGATGGCATGGGCGCCGGTCGAGCAGGCCGTCACCACCGCATGGTTCGGCCCCTTGAAGCCGAACCGGATGGAAACCTGCCCCGAGACAAGATTGATCAGCGCGCCAGGGATGAAGAAGGGAGAGACCCGCTTCGGCCCCTTCTCCTTGATCAGCACCGCCGTCTCGGCGATGGAGTTCAGCCCGCCGATGCCCGAGCCGATCATCACCCCGGTCCGCAGCTTCTCTTCTTCCGAGGGGTTCTCCCACCCGGCGTCCTTCACGGCCTGCACGGCGGCAGCCATCCCGTAGATGATGAAGTCGTCGACCTTCCGCTGCTCTTTCGGCTCCATCCAGTCGTCTGGGTTGAAGGTCCCATCCGAGCCGTCGCCCATCGGGATCTCGCAGGCGTACTGGGTCACGACGTTCGAGGTGTCGAACTTGGTGATCGTCCCCGCGCCCGATTGACCGGCGATCAGGCGGCTCCAGGTCTCTTCCACCCCAGAGGCCAGGGGGGTGACCATTCCAAGACCGGTGACGACGACGCGACGCATGCTCTTCCTCCAGGACCCAGGCTTTTCAGGGTGATACACGGCCCCCCAAGGGCGCGCAACCTTGGGGCACGGGGATCGGCGGGGGCAAGGCATGTCCACGCAGGACAAGCAGCCGGCCGTCAGGAAAATCAGGCACTTAAAGGGCAGGATTCATGCGGTCTTAACCCTGTCTCCACGGCAGCAGCCGCACCGCCTGCCCTCCCGCAGCCGCCGGGTCTAATGCCGCGTCCCAGGCGACCACCTTCAGCCGGGGCCACAGACCCACCCACCGGGCAACCTTGGCCTCATAGATGTCGCGGGTGATCAGCCGCTTGTTGGGTCGCACCACCCCCGCAAGCAGATCCTCCAGACCCCGGCCGGATCCGGGGCGCAGACCGATTGTCGTGGCGGTCGTGGGAAAGGTGTCAATCGCATCCGCAACCGACCGGTACGGCGGGATCGCGAAGCCGAACTTCGCCTCGTACCACAGATGCACCCGCGCCTCGTTCTTGACGTCCAGCCACGCTCCAAGACCTGGAAACTGGCGGTGCAGGCGGCTGGCATGGTCTTGCTCGGATGCCGCCGAAAGATCGTCCGGATCGAAGTAGACCAGGTCTATGTCCGAAATTCCATTCTGCGCTGGCAATCCAAATCGATGATTCCAGACGGTCTGGGCAAGGCAGCCCGCGACAAGCCAGCAGTCCCGCAAATGAAGACTGCCCCAGTTGTCCCAGATCGCACGGATGGCAGGGTTGGCCAGGACAATCCCGACAAGCTCATTCGGCGTTGCAGCGGTCACATCACCCCTGCCGCGCCACGATGCCCATGACGGCCGCCAGAAGCTGCGCCGCGACGGCGGCCCCCTGCCCGTCAATGTCCCGCTCGGGCATGAACTCCACCATGTCGAAGCCCACGA
This sequence comes from Tabrizicola sp., assembly GCF_041913445.1. Lineage (GTDB taxonomy): Bacteria > Pseudomonadota > Alphaproteobacteria > Rhodobacterales > Rhodobacteraceae > Tabrizicola. The sequence goes on along the minus strand of NZ_JAYSFG010000008.1, from coordinate 54,658 downwards.
TCCGCGCCTTTTCCGCCACGCCCGCGATCAGCTCCAGCACCTGCCAGTAGCCAAGTCCCCCCGCCGTCCGGCCGATCACCGCCGGCATCAACGAGGGGTCCAGCGCATCGAGGTCGAGGCACACGATCACCTCGGCGCCCTCGGCAATCATGTCCAACGCGCGCGTGATCCCGAAACGCGCCACCTCGCCCGCCGGGACGAAGCCCACGCCCCAGGCCTCGGCATCCGCCACGTCCTGCAGCCGGGCGCTGCCGATGCCGCGCTGGCCGACCTGGATGATTGCATCCACGTGGTCCATCTCGGAGGCCCGCCGCATGGTCGAGGACAGGCCCAGCCGTTCGCCCTGCACCTCATCGCGCCAGTCGATATGCGCGTCGATCTGCAGGATCGTGTAGCCCTTCCCCCGCGCCCCGTATGCCTCCAGCATCGGGATCGGCAGGCTGTCATCGCCGCCGATCAGCATCGGCACCCCGCCCCGGTCCAGCACCTGGCTCACCGCCCCGAAGATGCGCGCCCGGTTGCCCGCCGGGTCATTCAGGTCCTGCGGCAGGTCGCCTGCGTCCACCGCCGAGACGCCGCCCGGAAAGACCGGCCCGCCCAAGTCGAAGTTCATGTGGTGCAGGTTCGCCGCATAGACCGCCCCCGCCGCCCGGATCGCCGCCGGACCGCCCGCGCAGTAGAAACCCACGCTTGTGTACGGTGTGCACCCGTCCGCCCCGATCAACGCCATCTTCGCCGACAGCCGCGACAGGTCCCGGGTCCGTGGGATACCCATGAAGGTCTCCACGCCGGACGCGCCGAACATGGTGCCAAGAGCCGAGTTGCCGGTCATGCGGGCCTCCTGTTGCGACCCTCAGTCTGCGGCTGGGCCGATAGGCTGGCAAGGCCGATAACAGGCGCTGCGGCGCACCTTCGCCGAGACGGCGCGGCCGGGCCAAAATCCTTCGAAGGATTTTGCAAATCTTTTCGAAAAGATTTGCGCCCCCCCGCCACCCGCAAAAGCAAAAGGCACCCCGAAGGGTGCCCCGCTGTCCTGCGAAGGACCGAATGCCTTAGGCGGCTTCCGAGATGAACTTCACCGCATCGCCGAAGGTCTGGATGGTCTCGGCGGCGTCATCCGGGATCTCGATCCCGAACTCTTCCTCGAAGGCCATGACCAGCTCGACCGTGTCGAGCGAGTCCGCACCCAGGTCGTCGATGAACGAGGCCGATTCCGTCACCTTGTCGGCTTCGACGCCCAGATGCTCGACGACGATCTTCTTCACGCGATCAGCGATGTCGCTCATGTCCGTTCCTCTATCTTGGGCCGGTCGAATCCCGGCCTTTTCGTTCCGCCCGTCTACAGGGCCTCAATCCTGCGCGCCTATAGCAAGGGTCGCGCTACATGGCAAACGCTTTAACCTGACTTGCGCTCCGCCCGGTCAAACCATGTCCATCCCGCCGTTCACATGCAGCGTCGCGCCGGTGACATAGGCGGCTTCCGGCGAGGCGAGGTAGAGGACCGCGGCGGCGATCTCCTGCGGCTGGCCCATGCGGCCCGCAGGCACCACGCCCAGGATCGCGGCGCGCTGCTGTTCGTTGAGCTTGCCGGTCATCGCCGTCTCGATGAAGCCCGGGGCGACGCAATTCACCGTGATCCCACGGCTTGCGACCTCGGCGGCCAGCGACTTCGACAGGCCCACCATCCCGGCCTTGGACGCCGCATAGTTCACCTGGCCCGCGTTCCCCGTGGTTCCCACGACGGACGAGATGTTGACGATCCGCCCCCAGCGGGCCTTCATCATCCCCCGGATCGCAGCGCGGCACAGGCGGAAAGTCGCCGTCAGGTTCACGTCGATGACCGACTGCCAGTCCTCGTCCGACATCCGCATGACGAGGCCGTCCTTGGTGATCCCGGCGTTGTTGACCAGGATGTCCACCGCCCCCATCGCCTCGGTCGCCCGCTTCACCAGGCTTTCCACGTCCTCGGGGTTCGACAGGTTGCACGGGAGCACATGGGCGCGGTCGCCCAACTCCTTGGCCAAAGCCTCAAGCGGTTCCACCCGGGTTCCCGAAAGACCCACATTGGCCCCGGCTTTGTGCAGCGCGCGAGCAATATCGGCGCCGATGCCGCCGCTGGCGCCCGTGACAAGGGCGGATTTGCCGGTCAGATCGAACATATGTGTCTCCTTCACGCCTTGAGGGCGGCGATGTCTTCGGGCGTGCCGATGGCGCGGGTAGTGGCATCCTTGGCGATGCGCTTGATCATGCCGGACAGCGCCTTGCCCGCGCCGATCTCCCAGAATTCGGTCACGCCCGCGGTTTCCATCCAGAGGACGCTTTCGCGCCAGCGGACCGAGCCGGTGATCTGAGCGATCAACAGGTCCATGATCCGGTCGGGCTCCATCACCGCCTCGGCGCGGACGTTGACCACGACGGGGACGGCGGGTTTCGCGATCGGGACGGCGGCCAGCGCCTCGGCCATGACATGCGCGGCGGGCTGCATGAGGGCGCAGTGGAAGGGGGCGGAGACGGGCAGAAGCAGCGCGCGTTTCGCACCTTTGGCCTTGGCGATCTCCACCGCCCTTTCGACGGCGCCCTTGTGGCCAGAGACGACGACCTGCGCGGGGTCGTTGTCGTTCGCTGCCTGGCAGACCTCGCCCTGGGCGGCTTCAAGCGCGACGGCGGTGGCCGTCTCGAAGTCCAGGCCCAGAAGGGCGGCCATCGCGCCCTCGCCCACGGGGACGGCTTCCTGCATCGCACGGCCGCGGATCCTCAGGAGCCGGGCGGTGTCGGAGAGGGTAAGCGCCCCGGCCGCGCAAAGGGCGGAATATTCGCCCAGGGAATGCCCGGCCACGAAGCTCGCCTGGTCGAGACCAAGGCCCTCGCTTTCCAGCGCGCGCAGCGCGGCGATGGAGGTGGCCATGAGGGCCGGTTGCGCGTTCTGGGTCAGCGTCAGTTCGGCGATGTCGCCCTCCCAGATCAGGGAGGAGAGCTTTTCGCCCAGCGCGGCGTCCACTTCTTCGAAGACGGCCTTGGCGGCCGGATAGGCCTCGGCGAGCGCCTTGCCCATGCCGATGGTCTGGGCACCCTGCCCTGGAAAGACGAATGCGCGGCTCATGTTACCCCCACCTGTTTTCCCGGGGATACCCCGAGGGCGCGCCTCATGCAACGCTCAGACGCTGCGGGTGATCCCGCCGTCGACGCGCAGGTTCTGCCCGGTGATGTAGGCCGCCCCGTCCGAGGCGAGGAAGGCCACCGTGGCGGCGATCTCTTCGGACTTGCCGTAGCGGCCCATCGGCACGGACTGGCGGCGTTCCTCGGTCGCCGGCAGGCTGTCGATCCAGCCCGGCAGGATGTTGTTGATGCGGATGCCGTCGGGGGCATAGGTGTCGGCGTAGATCTTGGTGAAGGCCGCAAGGCCTGCCCGCGCGACGGCCGAGGTCGGGAACATGGCCGAAGGCTCGAAGGCCCAGGCGGTCGAGATGTTGATGATCGACCCGGACTTCTGCGCCTGCATGAGGGGCGTCACCAGCCGGATCGGGCGGACGGCGGACAGGAAGTAGACGTCCATCCCGCCCTGCCAGTCGGCGTCGGTCAGTTCCAGGATCTGCTTCCGCGGCCCGTGGCCCGCGCTGTTGACCAGCACGTCGATCCGCCCCCATTTCGCGACAACCGCCTCCACCACCCGCGCCACGTCGTCGGCGTTCTGGTTGGACCCGGTGACGCCCACACCGTCCAGCTCGCCCGCCAGCGCCTCGCCCTTGCCCGAGGAGGACAGGATCCCCACCCGGTAGCCATCCGCCGCCAGCCGCCGCGCCGCCGCCGCGCCCATGCCCGAGCCGCCCGCCGTGATCAGAGCCACCTTGTCCATCGCAATCCTCCCGTTTCGCCTTGGCTTAGCACCTGGGCGGACGAGCGGAAAGGCTCAGGCGGCGGGGTAGCTGGTGAAGACCGTGGTGCTGCCGTCGCGGGCGATGAGGTGGACGTCATAAGCCTCGCGCTCGGCTTCCGGGCCCATTCCCGGCGAGCCCCAGGGCATTCCGGGGACGGAAAGGCCCAGCGCATCGGGCTTTTCGGCCAACAGGCGGCGGAGGTCGGCCATCGGCACGTGGCCCTCGATCAGGTAGCCTCCCGCCTCGGCGGTGTGGCAGGAAACCATCGCTGCGGGGATGCCGCGGGACGCCTTGAAGGCGGCAAGTTCGGCGGGCGGGACCATCTCGACCGTGACGTCGAAGCCATCGGCCTGCAGGATGTCGATCCAGGCAGTGCAGCAGCTGCAGTCGGGGTCCTTGCGGACATGCACCGGCACCGCCTCGCTGGCGGCCAGGGCCGGCACCGCCGCAAGACCGGCAAGGGTCGCGCCAGAGAGCAGCAGGTCGCGGCGGGAAAGACGGGAATGGGACATGAGGCATCCTTCCGGAAGTTGCCGGAAGAGAATGCCACAGCCGCCGCGCCGGCGACATGGGCGAAATCGGCGCAGGGGACGGGTCAAGCCGCTTGTCAGACAGGCGTCCCTGTCACAATCTGCCCTTGCCGTGGCGGTTGCAGGGGTGCGCAAGATGAAGGGATTTGGCGTCCATACCTCGATGTGGACGATGGCTTGGGACCGTCCCGGGGCGGAACGGGCCGTCACCGCCTGCAAGGCGCTTGGCTTCGACTTCATCGAGATCGCGCTTCTCTCGCCCGACAAGGTCGACACCGACCATTCCCGCCGCCTCCTCGATCGCGAGGGGATGGCCGCCGTCTGCTCTCTCGGCCTGCCCGAGGGCAAGCGCGCCTCCTCGGACCCCGAGGCCGCCATCGCCTTCCTGACCCATGCGCTGGACCAGTGCGCCGCGATCGGCGCCCAGGCGCTGACCGGCGTCACCTATGGCGGGATCGGCGAGCGCACCGGCTTTCCGCCGACAGAACCCGAGCGCGACAACGTGGCCCGCGTGCTCGGTGCCGCCGCAGCCCACGCCCGAAAAAGGGGCATCGCCTTCGGGATCGAGCCGGTGAACCGCTACGAGAACCACATCCTCAACACCGGCTGGCAGGCCGTGGAGATGATCGAGAAGGTGGGCGCGGACAACGTCTTCATCCACCTCGACACCTACCACATGAACATCGAGGAACGCGGCATGGCACTTGGCATCCTCGATGCCGGCCCGCACCTGCGCTACATCCACCTGTCGGAAAGCGACCGGGGCACTCCGGGGGAAGGCAACGTGCGCTGGGACGAGGTCTTCGGAGCCCTGCAGGCGGTGGGCTTCTCGGGCGGGATGGCGATGGAAAGCTTCATCGACATGCCGCCCGAAGTGTCCTTCGGCCTGTCGGTCTGGCGCCCGGTGGCGGAAAGCAGAGACGTGGTGCTGGAGCGCGGCCTGCCCTTCCTGCGCAACAAGGCGCGACAGTATCGGCTCTGGTCCTAAAGGGTCAGGCGCGCGGCTTCTCCCACGCGAACCTCTTGCCCGGTGCGGCGTGAGGCGATTGCGGCAAAGGCCAGCGCCAGGCTGTCCAGGTTCTCCTCGGCCCCGTTCGCCGGCTCCGTCCCGTCCTCGATGGCCACCAAGAGCGCCCCCATCGCGCCGCGAAACCCGTCGTTGAACCACGTGCCCTGCAACCTGGGCCGGGCGACCCCTGCGGCCGTGGTCAGCGTCACCGACTGCTGCCCAAGATCCGGCCCGTCGCTTTGCAGGCTGCCCCGCGTACCCGCGATGTAGGTGGTATCCCTTGGCCCGAACGGCGTCGCACCATCGAAGATCAGCGAGGCCTGCCCGCCCTCCATCCGAACCAGCACCTGCGCCAGAAGCGGTGCCTTGGCGGTCTGGCCGCTTGCCGTGGCAGATGAGGCAAAGACCGAGACGGCGCGGGGGCCGATGACGCTGCGCAGGAAGTCGAACCAGTGGATACCGAAGTCGTAAAGGATCAGATCCTCGATCTTCTCGAACGGCGTCCCGGAGACCCAGCCGTGGTTCCAGTGGATCGACGCGTGGGTGGAGATGACCTCGCCCACCAGCCCGGCGCGGACAGCTTCGCGCATCCAGGCCAGGTGGGGGGCCCAGCGACCGTTCTGGTTGACCGCGAGCTTCACGCCCTTGTCGCGGGCGAGGGTGACAAGGCGGCGACCCTCGGTCAGATCGAGGACGAAGGGCTTTTGCGACAGGACGTGTTTCCGGGCCTTCAGCGCCGCCTCGATGATGGGCAGGCGGTCGGCGGGGTGGGGAGTGATGTCCACCACGTCGATACTGGGGTCGGCGAGCACCTCTTCCCAGCGGTCGGTGACGCGGGCATTTGGGGCGAACTCGGCGGCTTTTGCTTCCGCCTTTGACCGCGTGCGGTTGCAGATCGCGGCGACTTCCCACCCGGCGGTGCGATAGGCGTCGAGATGGGCCGAGACGATGCCCCCTGCCCCGATCACCCCGATTCTCGGCCGGTAGGCCCGCGGCATGGGCGGCAGGTAAGGCAGGTCCGGTGCCGCGACCTCGTCCGGAGCCGTGGACTTCAGGGCATAGCTGTCGGCGTCAGGTTCCCTCATGGGACGAGCGGGAGCGTGCGCTTCTGGCGGGCGGAGTCAGCAGCGGTGTCGACGATGCGCTGGCCGATCAGGCTGACGGCGGGGTCCAGGGGGCCGGTCAGGGGTTCCTCCCGTGCGATGCAGCCGAGGACGTATTCGATGGCGTTCCGTTCACCCTTCGGCAACGGGTCGCAGGGGATCGGGTGCGGCTCGGGATTGGCGCGGGTCTGGACCGTGACGTGGTCGGCATAGTCCCAGCTTGCGATGGTGCCCTCGGTTCCCACCAGGATAAACCCGCATTTCGGCTGCGGCTGGATCACCCATGGGTCGGTGAAAGTGCCCCAGCGGGTCTCCATCTTGGACAAGCCCTTGGCATAGCGGCAGATGGTGACGGAGTGCTGGTCGACCTCGATCCCCGGCGTCTCGTCGGTGACGCAGGTGACCTCCAGCGGAGCCTCGCCGTTCCGATACCAGGTGCCCAGCGTCGCGCCGTAGCCGAGGTAGTCGAGGAGGCTCCCCCCGCCGCTGGCGCGCTTGTACCACCAGGAGGTGGGCTTCTGGCGCTCCACCTCTTCCCGGCTGACCTCGATCTTGTCGGCCAGGTGATAGAGCGGCCCGCGGTTGCCGCCATAGGAGTGGATCTCGATCACCTCGCCGATCAGGCCTTCGTCCACCAGCCGTTTGGCCGTGACATGGCTTTCCACCCAGCGGAGCGGCCAGTTGATGGCGAGGTATTTCCCGGTGGGCTGCACCGCCTCGATCATCGCGCGGGCGTCGGCGACGGAGGCGGCGAAGGGTTTCTCGACGAAGACATGGACGCCGTAGGCGGCGAGGCGCTTGGTGTAGTCCGCGTGGTTTGCCGTGGCGGCGCAGAGGATGGCGAGGTCGGGTTTGGCCGTGGTCATGCAGGCGTCGAAGTCGGTGAAGACCCTGTCCTCCGGGATGCCGAAGGTGTCGATGGCGCGCTGCATCGTGCTGCGGTCGGGGTCGAAGATGCCGGCGATCTCGGCGTCGGGGTGGTCATGCACGCAGCGCAGCAAGTCGCCCATGTGCATGTGGTCGAAGCTGATGCCGACGATGCGGAACTTTGCCATGTGTAAAGCCTTTTCAGCTGCGTTCGGTCAGGCGGATGAAGAGTGCTGTGACGGCGAGGATGATGAGCCCGAAGAGGATGCGCCGCCCGCCCTCGGGGATCTGCATCAGGGTAAGCATCGAAGTCAGCACGGTCAGGATCAGCGCCCCGACGATGGTGCCGCCATAACCACCGCGCCCGCCGAAGATCGAGGTGCCGCCGATGACGGCCGCGGCGACAGAGGGGAGGTCGAGAGGGAGTGCCAGCGACAGCGAGGCGGTCTTGATCTGGCCGAGGTAGAGGAGGCCCGTCACGCCCGCGATCAGGCTTGAGATCGTGTAGAGCGTGAAGTGGACCTGCCAGACGCGGACGCCCGACAGGCGCGCGGCGGCCTCGTTTGCACCGATGGCGTAGAGGAGGCGGCCAAAGCCGGTGCGGCTTTGCGCCCAGATGACGAGGATGGCGAAGGGAATGAAGAGGACCAGGCTGTTCGGCAGGCCCCAGGTGCGGCCGGTGCCAAGCCAGAGGAGGGCGTCGGGGATCAGGACCCCGGTCGCGATGACGTAGCGCTGGTAGACGAGGAGGCAGCCCGTGGCGATGAGCGCGGTGCCGAGCGTCATGATGAGGGGGTGGACGCGGCAGATGGCGATGCCGAAGCCGTTCACAAGGCCAATGACCAGGGCCGAGGCGATGGCGATGGCGATGGCCGGGGGGACCCCGATCAGCGGCGCAAGCGTGGCGGTCAGATAGGCGGCGATAGTGGCGGCAGTGCCGACACTAAGGTCGATACCGCCGGTGAGCATGGTCAGCGTCTGGCAGGCGGCGAGCATGGCCAGGGGGATCGCGATCTTCAGCGTGTTCGAGGCCCAGAAGAGGCTCAGGACCCCGGGGTTCAGGATCGCGAGCACGGCGATGAGGAGGATCAGGAGGCCGATCAGCGGCAAGAGGGGCCGGTCCACCATCAGGCGGCCAAGGCGGTTCATCGCGGTGGGGGTGTCGGTCATCGTCATGTGCGCCTCGCCCGCGTTGCCAGAACCGCGCCGAACATGACGACGGCGACCATGATCGTGCCCTCGATGATCGCCGCGACGTTGGGGTCCACCGACAGAAGCGTCAGGTCCAGCCGCACCGTACGCAGGATCAGGACGGCGAGGATGGGACCAAGAAGGCCTCCCCTGCCGCCGCCAAGGACGACGCCTCCCAGCACGACGGCGGCCACGGAGGCAAGGAGGTAGGGCCCAGGGATCGGCTCGCCGATGCCAGTGCCCATGCTGACGCTGAGGCCGCCGAGGGCCGCGAAGAGGCCGCAGAGCGCGTAGGCGATGATGCGGGTCTGGCCGACGGGAACGCCGGAGCGGAAGGCGGCCAGTGGGTCAGAGCCGATGGCGTAGAGCCGGAGGCCAAGCTTGGAGCGGCGGATCGGGAGCCAGATCACGGCGGTCACGACGGCGAGGAAGACGATGGCGCGCGGGAGCCAGTCGGGGCCGAAGCTGCCGGTGATGAGATTGCGGAGCCAGGGCGCGACGGCTCCGCCGGGGGCGTTGAGGATGAGGAGGGCCACGCCCTGCCAGACGAAGAGCATGGCGAGGGTGACGACGATGTCGGGGACGCGGGTCACGACGATCAGGGTGCCGTTGATCGCTCCCATGAGGAGGCCAAGGAGAAGGACTCCAATCACGATGGGGACGGACTGCGCGTCAGTGGCCCCGTCCATCAGGACGGCCCCGGTCACGCTGGCGACGGCCATCATCGCGGCGATGGAAAGGTCGATGCCGCCGGCGATGACAACGATGGCCATGCCGACGGTGGCAAGCGCGAAGGGCAGCGCGGCACGGGCAAGGCTGTCGAGGCCTGAAGCGCCGAAGTCGGGCTGGATCAGCTTGGTGATGAGGAGGAGCGCCGCGAGGAGGACGGCGAGTCCCAGGGTCCAGGAGTTGGCTTCGATCCAGCGCTTCATTCTGCGGCCTTCGCGCGGGTTCGGGCGCTTGTCAAATTGAGCGCCTTGCGGCGCGAGCCTTTTGTCTCGCCGTTTTGCGTGAAGGACGCAAAGCGGCTCGGGTATGCCTCCGGCGGGGATATTTGAAGCAAGGTGAAAGGGTTGGAAGGCAGGTGCGTCATGCCGGGGCCTTTTCGGTCAGGCCATAGGCGGCGCGCATCAGGGTGGGTTCGTCGGCGTCCCTGGCGTCGATCACGTCGACCACGCGGCCGTTGAAGATCACCACGGCGCGGTCGCAGGCGAGGCGGATTTCTGCAAGTTCGGAGGTGTAGAAGAGGACCGCCGCGCCCTGGTCGGCAAGGTCACGGACGAGGCCGTAGATCTGCCGCTTGGTGCGGATGTCGATGCCGCGCGTGGGGTCGAAAAGGAGGAGCGTCTGCACGCCCTTGGCGATCCAGCGGGCGATGGTGACCTTCTGCTGGTTGCCACCCGATAAGCGGCGGACCTCTCCTTGAGCGCGGGTGTCGATCTGCAGGGTCTCGATGGCCTGGCCAACCTTGGTCGCTTCCTCGCCCATCCGGATCGCGCCCCAGTTCCTGATGCGGGCCAGCAGCGGCACGGCGATGTTCTCGCGGACGGAGCGGGACATCAGAAGCGCATGGGCGCGGTCGCCGGGGACGAGGGTGAGGCCCGCGGCGATGGCGTCGGCGGGGTGGTGGAAGGTCTTTGGGCTCCCGTCGACTTCCACCGTCCCGGCGCTGGCGCGGCGGTTGCCGGCGAGGACGTCGAAGAGTTCGTCCTGGCCCTGGCCTTCGAGGGCGACCACGCCCAGGACCTCGCCCTTGTGGAGGTCGAAGGAGACGTCGGTAAGGCGGGTGCCGGTCTTCAGGCCCTTGACGCGGAGGCGGGGCACGGTTGCGGGGACGGGTTTCGCCGGGCGGTCCTCGGTCACGGCGGCGGCGACGGTGCTGCCGAGCATCATCTCGACGATGCGCTCCTCGATGCCGGGTTCGATGGCGACGTCGCCCACGGTGAGGCCGTCGCGCAGGACGGTGGCGCGGTCGCAGATCGCGGCGATCTCGTTGAAGCGGTGCGAGACGTAGATGACGGAGCGGCCCGCGTCGGCCTGGGCGCGGACGGTCCTGAGGACGCGGTCGACGAGGTCAGTGGGCAGGGCGGCGGTGAGTTCGTCCAGCAGCAGCACGTCCGGCTCGATGGCCAGCGCGCGGGCGAGGTCGACGATGCGGAGGGAGGCCAGCGGCAGCGACCGGATCACCGCCTCGGGGTCGAGGTCGGGGAGGCCGAGTTCGCTGACCCAGTGTCGGAAGGGATCGACCGGCGTGTCGCCGAGGCGGAGGTTGTCGAGGACGGAAAGGTCGGGGATCAGCGACGGCTCCTGGTAGACCGGCACCAGCCCCCAGCGGCGCGCCCCGGCAGGGTTGGCGACGGTGCTGTCGCGGCCCTTGATCTTCACGTGGCCGGAGTCGGGCTTCAGCACTCCGGTCAGGATCTTGACGAAGGTGGATTTCCCCGCGCCGTTCGCGCCCATCAGGGCCACGACCTGTCCGGCCCTCACCTGCAACGAGGCGTTCTTCAGGGCCTGGACCGCGCCGAAGCGCTTGGCGACTCCCGTGGCGTCGAGAACGGCGTCGGAGGCGTCGGTCATGCGGAGTTCAGTCTCTTTCGGTTGCTGTGGCGCGGGGGACCAGCGTGGCCCCCCACCCTCTCCCTCCCCACGAGGGGGAGGGAAGTGCCTGGATCAGGCCGTCGGTCCAGGACTTATTCGCCCGGGCCCTTGCAGGCGATGATCTGGTCCATCGTGTAGGTGGTCCAGCCGGGGATCGACACGCTTACCGGCCACTCGGGCGACAGGTTCGGGTTCGCCGCGGCGGCGAGCTTGGCCTTGCCTTCGTCCGAGACGTTGTCCCAAAGCTCGGGGTTCACGAGCACGGTCTTCTCGGCCGGGGCTTTCCCATCCAGGATCTGGATCGCCAGCGCCACACCGGCGCCACCGACCGAGCCGGGGTTGGTCACAGCGGCACCCTGGAGGCCCTCGACGGAGGAGAGCTGGCCTACAAAGCCCGCGTTGTCGGCGCCCACGACCGGGACCATCGGCGCGCCGGACTCGACCAGCGCGTCAACGATCACGTTGTCGATGCCAGAGGTCCAGATGCCCTGGAAGGGCACGCCCGCCGCGATGATGTCGTTGATCTGCTGCTTGCCCTGATCCTGCTGCCAGCCGGTGAAGACCTCTTGCGCGATGGTAATCTCGGGGAATTCGGCCATCGCCCGCTTGAAGCCCTTGTCGCGGTCGTTGTCGGCACCCGCACCGGCCGCGCCGCGCATGTAGACCACGGCGCCCTTGCCGCCCATCTGCTCGAAGAGCCACTTGGCGCCGAGATAGGCGTATTCCTCCTGGTTGTTCGACAGGATGTAGGCCGAAGGCTCGGTCACCGCCTGGTCGACGGCCACCACGACGATGCCTGCGTCCGTGGCCTCCTTGATCGCCGCGTTGATGCCGTCGGCGTTCGAGGGGTTGACGACGATGGCGTTGACGCCCGCCTGGATCAGGTTGCGGATGTCTTCCAGCTGGCCCGCCGCATCAGTGTTGCGGTGCGCGATGTTCAGGCTTTCGACCTTGCCCGAAGCCAGCGCCTCGGCCTTCATCGCGCAGACCATCTGCTCGCGCCAGCCGTTGCCCTGCACCGTGTTCGAGATGCCGATCTTGTAGCCCTCGGCCCCGGCCATGCCCGCAAGGCCCATCGCCATCGCGGTTCCCAGAAGCAGCTTCTTCATCGGTGATCCTCCCAGATCGTTGGTTGTTGGTTACTTCACGTAAGGACGCAGCACGTCCCGGGCGAGGGCGAAGCCGCGTTTCACCTTGTCGTCGGTGCCTTCGAAGGTGCGGTCCTCGTGTTCGATGATGATCGGGCCATCGTAGCCCGTCCGGTACAGGTTGGCGAAGAAATCCGGCCAGTCAACCTCGCCGAGGCCCGGCATCCGCGGAACCTGCCAGCCCATGCCAAGGGACATGATCCCGTGGTCGTAAAGCCCGTCGCGGTCGATCATCAGGTCCTTGGCGTGGACATGCACCATGCGGGGGCCGAATTCGCGCACGAAGCGGGCGGCGTCGATCATCTGCCAGACGAGGTGGGAGGGGTCGTAGTTCATCCCCACGGCATCGCCCCAGGTGTCGAAGATGCGCCGCCAGACCTTGGGCGAATAGGCGATGTTGTGCCCGCCCGGCCATTCGTCGTGGCTGAAGATCATCGGGCAGTTTTCGAACGCCAGTGTGACACCGCTGGCTTTCGCAAGGGCGACGATGGGGGCGAAGATCTCGGTGGCGCGGGTCCAGTTCTGGTCCACGGTCAGGCTGCGGTCACCGCCGACGAAGGTGTTGACGACCTTCACGCCCATCAGGCTGGCAGCCGTGATGACCTTCTTGAGGTGGCCGATGACGGCCTCGCGGTGGCCCGCGTCGGCATGGAGCGGGTTGGGGTAGTAGCCGAGGCCCGAGACGGTCAGCCCCTTTGCCTTGAGCATCCCCATGATCTCGGACCCGCGCGTGGCGGTCATGTCCTCGATGGGCAGGTGCGCTGTGCCCGCATAGCGCCGTTTCTCGCCCCCGGCTTGCGGCCAGCAGGCGATTTCCAGCGCTTCGAACCCGGCGCTCGCGGCGTAGTCGGCGACCGCCTCAAGCGGCGTGTCAGGGAATGGTGCGGTCAGGATGCCAAGCTGCATGTCTTATCCCACGTTGACCCAGGTTCCGCTGGCGGCGCTGGCGAGGACCGCGTCACAGAACAGCATCTCGTAATGGCCATCGTCGAAGGTGGCCCAGGTGGAGTCCGCCCCCCTGCCGCCGCGCGCGACGTCACGGTAGACCTGGGTGAAGAAGGCGGCCCAGGTATCGGCAAAGCCTTCGGGGTGGCCACCGGGCATGAAGGCGGCGGCAGCTCCGGTCGGGTTCATCAGCGACGGGTCGCGCAGGAGGATCTGGTTCGGCCCCTCGCGGTGGCCGATCCACAGGTCCTCGGGGTGCTCCGCCGACCAGGCGGCCGAGGCCCTGGAGCCGGAGATGTCCCAGGAGAGGAGGCCCCGGCGACCGTGGCTGACCTGGCTGGTCGACATCATCCCCCGCCCGCCGTTGCCATAGCGGAGGAGGATCGTCGCCGCGTCGTCAGTTTCGATCTTGCGGGTTTCCGTGGGGCCTTTCGTGGCGGTGAAGGTCTCGACCGGGCCGGTGGGTTTCTGGCGCTCCTTGATGAAGGTCGCGAGTTCCGCGATGACGGCCACCGGCTTCTGGCCGGTGATGAAGTTCGTCAGGTCCACCCAATGCGTGCCGATGTCGCTGACCGACCGCAGCGGGCCGCCCTCGGACGCCTCCAGCCGCCAGTTCCAGTCGGTCTCCTTGGCCAGCCAGTCCTGGTGGAAATGCCCGGTGATAAGGCGGAGGTCGCCCAGGTCCCCAGCTTTCATCATCCCGTGGGCGTGCTGGTTCAGCGGGTAGAAGCGCGTGTTGTAGCAGACCGCCGCGACCTTTCCGCTCGCGCGGGCCATCTGGACCATTTCCGCCGACTGCGCCGAGGTCATGGCCAGCGGCTTTTCGCAGATCACATGCTTTCCCGCCGCCAGGATCGCCTTGACCTGCGGATAATGCGCCACGTTGGGCGAGGTGACGTGGACCACCTGCACCGCGGGGTCGGCCAGAAGCTCGTCCAGCGAGGAGTAGGCCTTCGCCACGCCCAGCGCCCGCGCCCGTTCCGCCCCCCGTGCGGCGCTGGACCCAAGAACGCCAACGATGGGAATGCCCAACCGCCGCAAAGTGCTCAGATGCACCGCGCCGATGAAGCCGGTGCCGATGACGGCCGCGCCAATCGTCGAAAGGTCAGACAACGGAATATCCCCCGTCAATGGCAAGGCAGGTGCCGGTCATGAACGCCGCCGCGCTGGAGGCCAGGAACAGCACCGGCCCCGCGATATCCTCGGGCTCGCCCCAGCGGCCCATCGGCGTCCGGGCCGAGACATTCGCGACATGCACCGGGTCCGTCCGGCTGCGGGCGGATTGCTGGGTGACGATGAAGCCCGGCGCGACCGCGTTCACCCTTATACCGTCCCCGGCCCAAGCAATCGCCAGCGACTTGGTCAGCTGCACCACGGCGGCCTTCGACGCCCCATAGGCCGGGTTCTTCGGGCTGCCGAACATCGCATACATCGAGGCGATGTTGATAAGCGCCCCCTTCGCGGTCTTCAGCTGCGCGTGGAACGCCTCGGCCATGCGGAAGGTGCCGGTCAGGTTCACGTTGACCACGTGCGAGAAGAAATCCGGAGCCATCTCCTCGCCCCGCGCGGTGATGGCAGCGCAGTTGACCAGCACATCGACCTTTTCATGCTGCGCGGCGAAGTCCTTCACGGCCACCCCGTCCGTCACGTCCAGCTGCGTATAGCCGAACCGCGCCGCGTCCTCGGGCGCGGGTTCTGCTTCAGCCCCGGTGATCTCCACCCGCGCCCCCGCCTCCTGGAACGCCCGCGCGATCGCGGCCCCGATCCCGGCCCGGCTGGCCCCGACGACCACGACCTCGGCCCCCGCAAAGTCGAACCGGCTGTGCATCATGACGTCCTCCCCCGGCCATCCTTGGCCAGCTTCCGAGTCGATGCAACGGAATTTTCATTTTCCTGAATATGGGGATTTCCAACCGATCCCAGTCGCCGACCCAGCCCGACGATCATCGCCTGCGCCACCACCATCGCCGGGATCTGGCTGCGGAAGTGACCAAGCCGCGCCTCGTTCACGTAAAGCACATGCGTCGCCAGCCCGGCCACGGGGGACAGCGCATTGTCGGTGATCGCCAGCACCCTGTGGCCCCGCCCTGCCGCCATCCGGACCACCTCTACCGTCTCAGCCGTGTAGTCGTCGAAGGTCATCGCCAGAAGCGTATCCCCCGGCCCCATCGCCCCCACCTGCATCGCCCGCATCGCGCCGAGGTTGTCGATGAGCTGCGCCCGCCGGCCGATCGACCCCAGCCCATAGACCGTGTAGGCCCCAAGGCCGAACGCCCCCCGCGCCGCTGCGACATGCACCACCTCCGAGGACGCCAGCACCTCGACGCAAGCCGCCAGCTGGTCGCGGTCCAGAGCCTCTTCGATGCGCAGAAGAGACTGGACAGCCGCCTGCACGAAGCTGCCAAACACCACGCCCGGCTGGTCGAGGTCGCTGTCCCCTGCCCCGGCGACCCGCTCGGCATAGGGCAGGCGCGGGCCCAGAAGCCGTTCCCGGAAGACCTGCTGCAGGTCGGCAAAGCCCTGGAACCCCAGCTCCTTGGCAAAGCGGGTGATCGTCGCGGGGGGCACATCCGCCAGTTCCGCCAGGCGGACGAGTGTGGATACCGCCACCTCCTCGGGGTGGTTCAGGAAGAACTGCGCCACCTGCGACAGCCGCTTCGACAGCCGCCCCGACCGCGCGACCAGCGCCGCCCGGAGCGCCTCGAAATCACGGGGCGGGGTCGCCTCGGTCATCGCGCCCCCGCCACGCGTTGCTCGAAGTCGATCACCGCCCCGCTCATCGGGACCGAGGCGTCGGACAAGAGGAACGTGGCCAGCCGGGCGCATTCCTCGGCGGTGACGAGGCGGCCCAGCGGCTCGGCCGCGGCCACCTGCGCCTCCCAGTCGGGACCCAGAAGCGCCGACTGCAGCCGGTCCTCGGTCTCGGTGGCGACCCAGCCGAGGTTGATCCCGTTGACCCGGATCCGGTCGGCCATATGCGCATGGGCGGCGTTCTTCGTCAGGGTGACCATCGCGCCCTTGCTGCCCGCGTAGATGGCCAGGTCCGGGATGCCGCAATGGGCGTTCATCGACAGGATGTTGACGATGGCACCGCCTGCCCCGCGCGCCGTCATGTCCCGGATGGCCGCCTGCATGAGAAGAAACCCCGCGCGGGCGTTCACGGCGAAAAGCTGGTCCCAAAGCAAAGCCGTCCCGGTCAGGAAAGAGCCGCGCGTCGTCAGGCCCGCGGCGTTGACCAGCCCGTCGATCCGGCCGAAGCGGTCCGCGGCGGCGGCGGCAATGGCGGCGGGGGCTGCGGCATCGGCAAGGTCGGCGACGACGGTGGCGCGGGCCGTCCCGGCAAGTTCGTCGGTGATGCGGTCCAGCCCCGGGCCGTCACGGTCGGTCAGCAAAAGCGCGCCCACGCCCTCGGCCGCCAGCATCCGGGCGATGGCTGCGCCGATCCCGCTTGCCGCGCCGGTGACGATGACCGCCTGCCGCTGAAGCCCCAGTTCCATGTGCGACCTCCCCTGGGCCGCAGGTTAGCCGATGGCCGCCGTCTGGGAAGGCCCTGCGTGGGTCCGGACGCGGAAATTCCGCTCAGCCGCCCGCGACATGCCGGGCCGCCGCCTGCGAGGCCGCCCCGACCGCCGCGCGGAAGTCCTGCCCGCGGGCCAGTTCCGCCGCCAGCGCACCGACGAAGGCATCCCCAGCGCCGTGGCTGGAGACGACGGTGACCGCTTCGGCGGCAAGTGTGAAAGACTGGTCGGGGGTGACCGCGGCCAGTCCCCGGCTTCCCGCAGTGACGATGACGGTGGGGAACCGGTCCGACAGGAACCGCGCTGCCCCCGCCGCGCTGACAAGATCGGTGACGGGACCCGCCCCCATCATCTCGGCTTCGACCGCGTTCACGACCAGGACATCGATCAGCGGCACCAGCGCCGCAGGCAATGCCCGCGCCGGGGCGGCATTCAGCAGGACCGCCACCCCGCGCGCACGGGCGGCCCTTGCCGCAGCCAGGTTCAGCGCCTCGGGCACCTCGTTCTGCAGGACCAGGAGCCTCACCTCCTGCCAAAGGTCCCTGTCCTCCAACACCAGGGGGTCGATGCAAAGGTTCGCGCCCGAGACGATGGTGGCCGCATAATCGCCGCTTGCATCCTGTATGGCGACGCTCATGCCCGATCCGACCCCGGGCAGCACCGCGACATATCGGTCGTCGACCCCACCCGCGCGCAATCCGTCCCTCAGGAAGGTGCCGAACCCGTCGTCCCCGACCGCGCCCAGCATCCGGCTGGTCGCCCCCGCACGCGCCACCGCGGCGGCCTGGTTGCCGCCCTTGCCGCCGAACTTCGGATACCAGCGCCGGCCGATGGCCGTTTCGTCGCGGCGCGGCAGGTGGTCGGCCTCGACCATGATGTCATGGTGCAGGCTGCCTGCGACAAGGACGGTGGGGATCACGCGGGTCGCTCCATTCTTCGGTCCTGAAGGTTAGGCAGGCGCGGCCAAAGCGCAAGCTCTTCCCAAATGCCCGCCGGGGTGTAGCATCGCGCGACCAGACTGCGCGAGAATGCCATGCCCCGCTTCCCGATCATCGACAGCCACCTGCACCTGTGGGACCCGCAGCGCCTGACCTATCCCTGGCTCTTTCCGCCGCTCGACCGCCCCTTCCTGCCCGCGGACTTCCGCGCCGCCAGCGCCGGGGTAGAGATCGAGGCGCTGGTCTTCCTCGAATGCGACGCGGCCATCGACCAGGCCTACGCCGAGGCGCAGCAGGTGCTTGCCTGGGCCGAGGAAGAGCCGCGCATCGCCGCCATGGTCTGCAACGCGCCCCTGGAACGGGGCGATGCGGTCCGGGCCGAGCTGGACCGCCTGGCCGCGACCCCGAAGGTCCGGGGCATCCGGCGCATCTACCAGGACCAGCCGGACCTGACCTATTGCCTGCGGCCGGACTTCGTCGCCGGAGTGCGGGCGCTGGCCGACTATGGCCTGTCGTTCGACCTCTGCCTCAAGCACCCGCACCTTGGGGCGACCATCGGCCTGGCCGACGCCTGCCCGAACGTGCCGATGGTCCTCGACCACATCGCCAAGCCCGGAATCGCGGCGGGCCTGATGCAGCCCTGGGCCGACCAGATGCGCGAGCTTGCCCGCCGCGACAACGTCGTCTGCAAGCTGTCGGGCGTGGCCACGGAGGCCGGCCCCGGCTGGACGCCAAAGTCGCTTCGCCCCTACATGGACGTGGCGCTCGAGGCCTTCGGGCCGTCCCGCATCATGTTCGGCGGCGACTGGCCGGTCGCCACGCTCGCCATCACCTACGCGGACTGGGTCGCGGTGGTGGACGACCTGATCCGCGACCTGTCCGAAGCCGAGCAGCGGCAGATCTACCGCGACACGGCGCGAAGCTTCTACCGGCTCTGAAATCGGCCTGCGAATGCAACGCTCTGGCACCATTGGCAGTGCCAGAGCGCAAAAGTCGCGCTGTCAGGGGCCAATTGCCGGGGCTCATGCCCCCCGGCCATCGCCAAGGCGGGGCACCGCCCGCCCTTGCCCCCAAAGCGGGCTACATCACCGCGCCGATCTGCCAGGGCACGAACTCGGCCCCGCCGAAGCCCAGCTCCTCGGACAGCGTCCGCTGACCTGAAGCGACGGCGATGATCTTCTCCAGGATCTCCGCGCCCTTGGCCTCGATGCTGACGCCGTCGATGATGTCGCCGCAGTTGATGTCCATGTCCTCGGCCATCCGGGCATACATCTCGTTGTTGGTGGCCAGCTTGATGCAAGGCGAGGGCTTGTAGCCCGAAACCGATCCGCGGCCCGTGGTGAAGACGATCATCGTCGCGCCCGAGGCGATCTGGCCGGTGACGCTGCAGGGATCATAGCCGGGGCTGTCCATGTAGACGAAACCGGGCGAGGTGATCGGTTCGGCGAACTTGTAGACGCCCGCCAGCGGCGCGGTGCCGCCCTTGGCCACGGCGCCCAGCGACTTTTCCAGGATCGTCGTCAGCCCGCCCCGCTTGTTCCCGGGCGAGGGGTTGTTGTCCATCTCACCGCCGTTGATCGCGGTGTAGTTCTCCCACCACTTGATCCGGTCGATCAGCTTCTCGCCCACCTCCGGACTGACCGCCCGGCGGGTCAGCAGGTGCTCGGCGCCATAGATCTCGGGCGTCTCGGACAGGATCGTCGTCCCGCCCATCCGCACCAGAAGGTCGCTCGCATGGCCCAGCGCCGGGTTCGCCGTGATGCCGGAGTATCCGTCCGACCCCCCGCATTGCAGCCCGATGATCAGCTTCGACACCGGCGCGGGCTGCCGAGCGACCTTCGACGCGACCTCTGCCATCTCGCGCAGGACCTGCAGTCCCTTCTCGATCGTCGCCCGCGTGCCCCCGGTGCCCTGGATCGTCATGTAGCGGAAGTTGCCGTCCGGACGAAGCCGCCCCTGCCCCACAAGGTCCGGGACTTGCATGACCTCGCAGCCCAGACCCACCAGCAGGATGCCCCCGAAATTCGCGTTCCGCGCATAGCCCTTCAGCGTGCGCATCAGCGTGTCGTAGCCCTCGTTCACCCCCGACATCCCGCAGCCGGTGTTGTGGACGATGGGCACGAAGCCGTCGATGTTCGGCATCGCGGACAGGACCGGGTCCTTCTCTGCCGCCTCGGCGATGAAGCGCGCCACCGAGCCCGAGCAGTTCACCGAGGTCAGGATGCCGATGTAGTTCCGCGTGCCCACCTGCCCGTCAGCCCGGTGATAGCCCATGAACTCGCGCACCGGCAAAGGCGGAAGGGCCTGCGCCTGCGTGCCCATCGCATAATCCGTGCTGTGCGGGCCCATGCCAAGGTTGTGGCTGTGGATATGCGCCCCTTCCGCGATGTCCTCGGTTGCCTGGCCGATGGACTGGCCATAGCGCAGGACGATCTCGCCCTTCGCGATCGCCCGCGTCGCCAGCTTGTGCCCGCGCGGCACCGGCCCCGGAAGGGGGACCGAAACGCCGGGCACCTGGGCCCCCTTGGCCAGGTCGGTCAGCGCGATGACCAGGTTGTCTGTCGCGTGCAATCGGATAGTAGCATCGGCCATCGCGTCCCCCCGCAGCACGCCCGGCTTTAAGTTGACAGGGGGCTGCCTGTGTCTAACATGTTAGCATGCTACAAGCGCCTCCCACCGGACCACAAGACCTGAATGGAGCGTCCCGCCTGACGCCCCTGGACAAGCTGCAGGGCTCGCTTGGCCAGCGGGTCTACCTCAGCCTGAAAGAGGCGATCCTGACGCTGGCCTTCCGGCCCGGCGACATCATCCGCAAGCCCGAGATCTGCGACCGCCTCGGCGTCTCGCGCAGCCCCGTCGCGGACGCCGTGGCGCGGCTTGCCGCCGACGGCCTGGTCGACGTCGTCCCCCAGGCAGGCACCTTCGTCACGCGCCTGTCGATGACCGACATCCGCGAGGGCGCCTTCATCCGCGAGGCGATCGAGGTCGCCGCGGCTGAACTGGTCGCCGGGCAGATCAGCGACGACCAGCTGAAGGACCTGCGCCGCAATGTCCGGATGCAAGAGGCCCTGGTGGCCGACGGCGACCGGCAGGGGTTCATGGCGCTCGACGGCCAGATGCACGAGATGATGCTCTCCTTCACCGGCTTCCCCCGCCTGCCGCAGGTCGCGCAGACCGCCTGGCTGTCCGTCCACCGTGCGCGCCAGCTGATCCTGCCGGTCGAGGGGCGGTTGCAGGCGACCCTTGACGAACATCACGCGATCCTGGCCGCCTTCGAAGCCCGCGACCCGCAGGCCGCGCGGCTTGCCGTCCAGCACCATCTGCGCCAGCTTCTCACCTATCTCGCGCCGCTGGAACGCGCCCACCCAGAGCTTTTCGCCACCCCATGATCCCGAACAAACCCCGCTACGCCACCCGCCTGAACGCGTTCAAGCAGAAGGGCGATACCGTGGCGCAGATGATAGACGCCGCCGGACGGGTTGGCGGGCTCGATGCGGCCGACCTGAACTTTCCCGACCATTTCGACCACCATTCCCCGGGTGACCTGTCGCGCATCCTTGCCGAAAACGGGATGGCGCTGAACGGCCTGGCGATGCGCTACTACACCGATCCGGGCTTCCGCCTCGGGGCCTTCAGCCACCCCGACGCCCGTGTTCGCCGCACCGCCATCGACCTCACGAAACGCGGGATCGACGCCCTGTCGGCGATGGGCGGGCGGCTGATGACGCTGTGGATGGGTCAGGACGGGTTCGATTACAGCTTCCAGGCCGATTACGCCCGGATGTGGGACGACAGCCTTGCCGCCATCGCCGAGGTCGCCGACCACAACCCCGCCGTGGACATCGCCATCGAATACAAGCCCAACGAGCCCCGCGCCCATGTGGTGATGCCGGACATGGCGACGACGCTTCTGGCCCTGGCCGAGGTCGGGCGGCCCAACACCGGCGTCACGCTCGACTTCTGCCACATGCTCTTTGCCGGCGAGATGCCGGCCCGCGCCGCGATGCTGGCTGGCCGGAAAAGCCGGATCCTCGGCGTCCACCTGAACGACGGCTATGGCAAGCGCGACGACGGGCTGATCGCGGGTTCTGTCCACCCCGTGCAGACGGTGGAGCTGTTCCTGGAGCTTGACCGGCAGGGCTATGACGGGGTGATCTACTTCGACACCTTCCCCGACCACGGCGGCACCGACCCCGTGGGCGAGGCGCGGGCGAACATCGCCGTCACCGACCGCCTCCGCGCCCTTGCGCGCGACTTGGCGGGAAATGCCGACCTGGTCGAGGCGCAGGCGAACCAGGACGCCGCCGCCGCCACGCGGATCGTGCTCGCCGCGCTCTACGGCGGCTGAGCCGCTCGCCTTTTGCACTCCCAACGACGCGCCCAAAGCGTAGTCGGCGTCAGATCGGCGCGTCAGCCCGGATCAGCCCTTCGGCCCGCAACGCCTGCCACAGAGCCTGCGGGATCGCCGCCTTTGCGGCCTGCAGGTTGGACGCCATCTCCGACAGACCCTGCCCTCCGGGAATGACCGAGACCACTGCCGGATGACGCAGCGGGAACTGGAAGGCCGCATCGACCAGCCGCACCCCATGGCCCTCGCAGACCTCCTGCAACCGCGCGGCCTTGGTCAGCACCCAGTCCGGAGCTGGGGCATAGTTCCAGTGCACCCCGGGCCTCGGACCCGTCGCCAGCACGCCCGAGTTATAGGGGCCGCCCACCACGATTCCGACGCCACGTTCAACGCACATCGGCAGAAAGCTCTCCTGCGCCTCCTGCTCCAGCAGGGTGTATCGCCCCGCCAGCAGGAAGATGTCGAAATCCCCACGCTCCAGAAGCCACTGGCAGGGCTGCCATTCGTTGATCCCGCCGCCGAAAGCCCGGATCACCCCCTGGTCTCGCAGTGCCACCAGCGCCCGGTAGCCGCCCGCCATGAAGGCGTCGAGCCGCTCCTGCAGCGCGGCCTGACTGCCGTGGTTGAAGATGTCCAGGTCATGGGCATAGAGGATGTCGATCCGGTCCACGCCAAGGCGTTCCAGGGAGAATTCCAGGCTCCGCATCGTGCCGTCATAGCTGTAGTCGTAGATCTCCTTCCGCGAGGGCACGTCGACCCACTTCCCCGCCCCGTCGCCCTGCCCCGGCGGCACGGCCTTCAGCAGGCGGCCAACCTTCGATGACAGCACATAGGAGTCCCGAGGCTTGTCGCGCAGAAGCCGGTTGAGCCGGGTCTCCGACAGCCCCAACCCGTAAAGCGGCGCGGTGTCGAAGTACCGGACGCCCCCGTCCCAGGCTGCCTTTAGCACCGCATGGGCCTCGTCATCGCTGATCGCTTTGAAAAGATTGCCCAGCGGGGCCGCCCCGAAGCCCAGTTCCGTGAAGGTCAGCCCGCCGTTCCCCAGCCGGTCCCAGTGTCGTGTCGCCAGCATCTACTGCCCTCCCCACCTGCTGACATGCTAGTATGATCCGGCTTCCCGTCCAACGGCTTTCGCGCTAGCGTGACCGCGCAAGGGGGGATCACATGTCACGTTTCAAGGCCGTTTTCGGCGACCGCAAGCCCGTCATCGCCATGGTCCATCTCGGGGCCTCGCCCGGCGCACCGCTCTACGACGCAGAACGTGGGGTGGAGGGCATCCTGGCCGGAGCGCGGGCCGACCTGCGCGCCTTGCAGGCCGCAGGCTTCGACGCCGTGATGTTCGGCAACGAGAACGACCGCCCCTATGAGCTGAGGGTGGACACCGCCTCCTCCGCCACGATGGCCTACATCATCGGCCGCCTGCGGGACGAGATCACCGTGCCCTTCGGCGTCAACGTGCTGTGGGACCCGATGTCCAGCTTCGCCGTCGCCGCCGCCACCGGCGCCGCCTTCGTCCGCGAGATCTTCACCGGCACCTACGCCTCCGACATGGGCGTCTGGGCCCCCGACGCCGGTGCCGCCGTTCGCTACGCCCAACGCCTCGGCGCCGGAGGCGTCGCCCGCCTCTACAACGTCTCGGCCGAATTCGCCGACAGCCTCGACCGCCGCCCCCTGCCCGACCGCGCGCGGTCCGCCGTCTTCTCCTCGATCCCGGACGCGGTCCTCGTCTCGGGCGCGATCACGGGTGAGGCCGCGCGGATGGAGGACCTCGAAGGCGTCAAGCGCGTCCTGCCCACCACCCCGGTCCTCGCCAACACAGGCGTCAAGCACGCCACCGTGGCCGATGTCCTGGCCGTGGCCGACGGCTGCATTGTCGGCTCGGCCCTCAAAGTGGGCGGGGACACCTGGGCCGCCGTCGACCCCGACCGCGCCGCCGATTTCATGGCCCGCGCCCGTGCCGCCCGGGGGGGCATATGACGCTCCCCTCCGTCGCGGACCTGACCGTCGAACTGATGCTGATCCCCGGCCTCGCGGGCTATGAAACCCGCGTCGCCGCCGCCATCGCCGCGCATCTCGACAGCCTCGGCCTCCCACACCACTCCGACCGCCTCGGCAACCTGACCTGCACGATCCCCGGCGACCCCGCGCTGCCGCCCGTACTGGTCTTCACCCACATGGACCAGCTCGGCTTCGTCGTCCGCAAGATCGAGCACACCGGCCTCATCCGCCTCGAACGCCTCGGCGGCGTCCCCGAACGCGCCTTGCCCGCGCAAGCCGTCCTCCTCTGCACCGAAAGGGGAGACCTCCCCGCCCTCATCGCCAACAAGAGCCACCACGCCACCAGCCCGGAGGAGAAATACAAGGTCCTCCCCTACGCCGACCTCTACGTCGACGCAGGCTTCACCTCCAAGGCGGAGGCGGAAGCCGCCGGCGTCCGCATCGGCACCCCCGTCACCTACCTCCCCCGCGCCCTTACCCTCGCCAACGGCCGCATCGCCGGCACCTCGGTCGACGACCGCGCGGGCTGCGCCGCCCTCCTGAAACTCGCCGAAGCCCGGAAGGGCAAACCCGGCCCCACCCTCCACCTCGTCTGGTCGGTGCAAGAGGAATACAACCTCCGCGGCGTCCTGCCCGCCGCCACCGCCCTGCAACCGGCCATCGCGCTGCAGATCGACCTCCTTCTCGCCTGCGACACCCCCGACATGACCACCCGAGGCGACGTGACCCTCGGCGGCGGCCCGGGCATCAGCCTCTACTCCTTCCACGGCCGCGGCACGTTGAACGGCGTCATCCCGCACCCCGCCCTCGTCCGCCTGTTCGAGGACGCCGCCACCACCGCCAACCTCCCCCTCCAACGCTCCGCCCATACCGGAGCCCTCACCGACCTCTCCTACATCCAGTTCATGGGCCCCGAAGGCGTCGCCTGCCTCGATGTCGGCTTCCCGATGCGCTACTCGCACTCCGCCCTCGAAGTGGTGGACCCCGAAGACCTCCAAGGCCTCGTCACCCTCCTCGATACGGCCCTTTCGGCCATCACCGCAGACATCAAACTCACAAGATGACCCACACTCTTGGTATCGACATCGGCACCTTCGAATCCAAAGGCGTCCTCGTCGACACCCAGGGCCGCATCACGGCGCAAGCCAGCAAACCGCACAAGATGATCGTCCCCCGCGCCGGATGGGCCGAACACCGGGCGGAGGAGGACTGGTGGGGCGATTTCGTCCACATCACCAAGACGCTCCTGCAGCAATCCGGCCTGAAACCCAGCCAGATCAAGGCCGTCGCCACCAGCGCCATCGGCCCCTGCATGCTGCCCGTGGACGCGCAAGGCAAACCCCTGATGAACGGCGTCCTCTACGGCGTCGACACCCGTGCGACCGACCAGATCGCCGCCCTCAACGCCCGGATCGGCGAGGCCACGATCCACCAGCGCTGCGGCAATGCGCTCACCTCGCAATCCGTGGGGCCAAAGATCCTCTGGCTCAAGGAAACCCAGCCCGACATCTACGCCCGGACGGCAAAGGTCCTCACCTCCACCAGCTACCTGACCTGGAAGCTGACCGGGGAATACGTGATCGACCACTACACCGCCGCGAACTTCTCGCCCCTATACGACGTCACCACCCAGGACTGGACGACGGACCTCGCCCCCGAGATCATCCCCCTCGAAAAACTCCCTCGCCTCATGTGGTCCACCGAGATAGCGGGCCACATCACCGCCGCTGCCGCAGCCGAGACCGGCCTGACCCAAGGCACCCCCGTCACCTGCGGCACCATCGACGCGGCGGCGGAAGCCGTCAGCGTCGGCGTCCAGCACCCGGGCGAGATGATGCTGATGTATGGCTCGACCATCTTCATCATCCAGGTCACCGGCCAACCCGTCCACGACCCGCGCCTGTGGTATGCGCCCTGGCTCTTTCCCGGCACTCACGCCTCGATGGCGGGGCTGGCCACCTCCGGCACCCTCACCCACTGGTTCCGCGACCAGCTGGCCCGCGACACCGATTTCGCGGCCCTTGTCACCGAGGCGATGGACAGCCCCAAAGGGGCCAAGGGCCTCCTCTGCCTCCCCTATTTCTCGGGTGAGCGCACCCCGATCCACGACCCCCACGCCCGCGGCAGCTTCTTCGGCCTGAACCTGACCCACACCCGCGCCGATATGTTCCGCGCGGTCTGCGAAGGCATCGCCGCAGGCACCGCGCATGTGCTGGAGACCTACGCCGAAGTCGGCGCATCCCCCGCCCGAGTGCTGGCGGTGGGCGGAGGCACCAAGAACCAGCTTTGGCTCCAGGCCACCTCGGATTTCGGCCAAGTCCCGCAACATGTCTGCGAAAAGACCATCGGGGCAAGCTACGGTGACGCCTTCCTGGCCGCCTGCGCCATAGGGGCGGCCCGGCCGCAGGACATCCAGGCCTGGAACCCCGAGGCAACGACCGTCCAACCCGAACAGGTCCCCGCCTACGCCGCGCAATACCCGCTGTGGAAGCGGCTCTACACCCAGACCAGGGACCTCATGCAGGCCCTGCCGTGACCGAGTTCTCCCGCCTCCGCCCGCACCAGCTGCAAGCGGCGATCGCGGCGAATACCCCCGTCGTCCTGCCCATTGGCGTGATGGAGTACCACGGCCAACACCTCCCCGCCGGGGTCGACCTCCTCGCGGTGACCGAGGTGCTGGACCGGCTGGGCGACCAGATCATCACTCTCCCGCCCTTCGCCTATGGCGCGGCCTCGCATGCCGTCGCCGGACCCGAGGGGACCGGGACGCTCCACATCGACGCAAACGCCATCCTGCCGATGGCCGAGGGCCTTTTCACTGCCCTCCTCAAGGCAGGCTTCCGCAACATCCGGGGCGTCATTCACCACCAGACCGAGGGCTTCGACCAGGGGATGCCGACGGACCTCGCCTTCCGCCTGGCGGGCCGCAACGCGATCATGCGGTTTCTTGAGGCCACGCGCGGCCCCGGCTGGTGGGGCGACCGTGGGATGCAGGACTACTACGCCCGGCAGGCCGAGGGCGCGGACCCGTTCAACTGGATTCGGATCCATCCCCTCTTCCCCAAGGGCGCGGCCTTCCCCTTCGACCATGCGGGACAAGGCGAGACCGCGCTCATGCAGGCCCTCGCGCCCGAGACGGTTGACATCTACCGCGCCGGAGACGGGGACCACTGGTACACCGAAGATGCGACGGAAGCCTCGGCGGAACTGGGAGAGCGCGGCGTTCAAATTGCCCTGGCGCACCTGCGACAGGTGCTGGGCCTTGCCGGGTAGGTGGGCGGATCGCCCACCCTACAATTCGGGAAGGTCCAACACGCCCTTCTTCAGGATGAAGCAGCCATAGGGGCCGGAGTCCGAGGTCCGGATGATCGCAAAGGCCCGCTTGGCCGCGGCATAGAAGTCGAACCGCTCCAGCGCCTGGATGGTGACCGAACGCCCCTCGGCCTGGTCGACCACGGTCTGCATCCGCGCAAAGATCGGCACCTGTCCGTCCGGGTTGCCCACCACCTGCATCCGGATGACCGGAGCGGGGACAAAGGTATCCAGCGGCATGAGGCTCAGGATCGCCCTTGCGGCCGTCGGAATATCGCAGCCCGCCATGTCGATCAGCCGGCCATATGTCGTCTCGGCCGCGATGGTCGCTGCGGGGTGGTTCACATCGCAGATCACCAGATCGTCGCCATGCCCCATCAGCATCAGGACATGGACGATCTCGGCCGAAAGCCTCTGGTCGATCCCTTTCAGCATGACGTCGGCATCGGTTAAGAAACCCCTAACAGAAAATCCCAAGTCCTTGTTTCACAAGGGTTTCCCAATTTGTCCACCGTGGACACTACTTGACCGCCCCCGCCGCCATCCCCTTGATGATAAACCGCTCCAGCACGACCCCGATCACGATCAGTGGCAGGATCGCCGCGAAACTGAGCGCCGCCATCGACCACCAGTTGATCCCCTGGCTCCCGGTCTGGCTCGCCACCATCACCGGCAGGGTGTTGGCATGGGTCGAGGTCAGGAGGGCCGCGAAGAAATACTCGTTCCAGGTCAGCACAAGGCTCAGGATGAAGGCCGCCACCATGCCGGGCAGCGCGATGGGCAGGATGATCGTCAGGAACGCCCCCCAGATCGACAACCCGTCGACCAGCGCGGCCTCCTCCAGCTCGGTCGGGATCGTCTCGAACTGGTCCTTCATGATCCAGATGACGATCGGCAGGACCGAGAGGGTGTAAAGGAGGATCAGCCCGATCCGGGTGTCGAGAAGCGCCAGCTCCTTGTAGAGGACAAGGAACGGCAGCGCGAGCACCACGGGCGGCAGGATCAGCTGGCTGAGGAAGAAGAACAGGATGTCGTCGTTCTTCATCCAGGCCCATTTGTAGCGGAACCGCGACAGCCCATAGGCCGCCATAGCCCCCAGCACCACCGCCAGCGTCGAGGACACCAGTGCCACCACGGCCGAATTTCCGAACCGCTTCAGGAACTCGGCCCGCACCGTGCTTTCCTGCTGCAGCGTCTGCGGCGACATGCCGATCGATTCCCAGCCCTTCCACTTCGGGGCGTAGAAGACCGACTTGGCCCAGTCACCCTCGGGCGTCCAGGACGGCGGCAAGGGCACCATCTGGCCCTGCATCACGTTCGGGGCCATCTTGAAGCTGGTCGTGGCGGTCCAGTAGATCGGGAAGAGGCAGATCACCGCCCAGAAGACCAGCACGGCATAGATCGTCACCCGGCTCGCCCACCACTTCATGCGGAAGCCACGGTCGGTGTCGCTGTCGCGGAAGATCTGGACGGGGGTATCGGTCATCATGTCCCTCGTCAGGTCCGGGGCTTCGTCAGGCGGTTGGCGAACTTCATGAGCAGCGTCATCGCGATGACGATCAGCACCAGGTAGACCATTGCAAGCATGGTGCCGTAGCCGACGTTGGACCGTTCCCGATATTCGCGGAAGATGAAGCTGGTCACCGTGTCCGTCGCCCCGCCGGGCCCCCCGGAGGTCACGGTGATGACGATATCCGCGAGCTTCAGCTTGAAGATGATCCGGATCAGGATCGCGGTCACGGACACCGGCAACATCAGCGGGAAGGTGATCTCCCAGAAGCTTTTCCAGCCCGTGGCGCCATCGACGCGGCTGGCCTCCTGCAGCTCTTTCGGGATCGCCTGCAGGCCTGCGAGGAGCATGATCATCATGAAGGGGATGAAGGTCCAGGCATCCAGGATCATGATGGTCAGCTGAGCCATCCAGGGGCTCTCGAAGAAGCTCGGGTTCTCGATCCCCATGGCGCGGGCAAGCCGGGCCAAGGGGCCGAAGCGGGGTTCCAGCATCGACTTGCCGATCATCCAGCTGACCGCCACCGGCGACAGCATCAGCGGCATCAGGAACGCCACCCGCCAGAACTTCCGCGCCCGGATCTGGCCCGCAAGGATCAGCGCCAGGCCGAAGGCGATGGCGTATTCCACAAGG
The DNA here is from genome assembly GCF_041913445.1 of Tabrizicola sp. Classification (GTDB taxonomy): domain Bacteria; phylum Pseudomonadota; class Alphaproteobacteria; order Rhodobacterales; family Rhodobacteraceae; genus Tabrizicola. The sequence goes on along the minus strand of NZ_JAYSFG010000008.1, from coordinate 25,135 downwards.
ATCGCAAGGACATAGATGACCATGTTGCCGAGCGCGTTCCAGTAGAACGGGTCGTGCCACATCTGCACCAGGTTCGCGACGCCATTGAACTGGCGGCCCTCCAGGCTGGAAAGGTTCCAGCTGGAAAACGCGATGATCAGGCCGAAGAGCAGCGGAAAGACGGTCAGCGAGACGACGAACAGAGCCGCAGGAAGCACGAAGAGGGTGCGCTTGCCCTGCTCGCCACGCATGATGACCTGCGCCCAGCAAAGGCAGGTGGCCCAGAGGCAGTAGGCGTAAAGCGTCGGCCGCCAGGTGGTGAAGCCGAAGTCCTGCCAGCCCATCTGCTGCGCGGTCTGCGCAAGGGCGACAAGCGCCATCAATGCAGCCGACCCCCAGACGAGCATCTGGCCCATCCGGCGACGGCTGTCCGAGATGTCGTCCGAGGTGACGACGTGAAGGTGATCGCTGCCGCTCATACTAGCATGTTAGCTGGCGCCAGACAGGACGCAAGCGCTATCCGGCACGAAGATGCAGGCGCGGGTGTTGGCGTGGAGGTAGCGACCAGCCCTGCCCAAAGTCGCCAGCGCGGAAATGACGAAGGACGCGCCGGTTGTCCGACGCGTCGCATCAGGTTGGGTGGGCAATCCTGCCCACCCTATGTTCAGGTCACATCCCGAGGGACGCCTTGTACAGCGCGATCTGGCTGTCGCGGCCGATCTGGTCGGTGATCTTCTCCCAGGCGGCGGCAATGGCGTCCGCGGTCTCCTGGGCGCTGGCATACTGCCCGGCGAAGCCCTTGGCCAACTCGTCCTCGGCCACCGAGTAGTACTGGAAGATGCCCGGGATCCGCGGCTCGATCGCGGCGTTCGGGTGGTTGTAGCTGTCGGCGTTCGACCCGAGGTAGTCCTCGACGAAGGCCCGGTCATAGCCCGCAGCTTCCCACTCGTCGTACTGGAAGTGCGACTGGCGGTAGGGCTGGAAGCCCGAGGGATAGGCCGCCGTCCAGAGCGACAGGTCCTTGCCGCCCAGGTGCGCCGCCGCCGACCAGGCCGCCTTGCGCTTCTTCTCGTCGCCCGACACGCGGGAGGTCACGTAGATGCCCCAGCCGATATAGGCCATCAGCGGCGCCTCGTTCGCGGTCTCCTCCCAGGCACCGGCGGCCGCGTTGTAGCGGCGGGTCGAGCCGGGGTTGATCCCGAAGCCCACCACGTCGCCCACGACCGAGGTGTCCGAGGTGCGCGCGTTCGAGCCCACGTCGCCCCACCACATCAGCATCGAGCCGGTTCCGGCCAGGAACTGGCTGAACGCCGTGGTGCCGGGGTCGGCGTTGATCTGGTCGGCCGGATAGGCGCCTTCGGTGGCGATCAGGTCCATCACGTCCTGGATCGCCTGGACCCAGCCCGGATTGTTCACCCGCGGCTTCATCGTTTCGGGGTCGAAGAGCCAGGCCGGGTCGTCCGGGTGCTTCACATAGGCGGTCGCCCGGTTGGCGATGAAGTAGAAGCCGAACCCGCCCCAGCCCTTCAGCGGATCAAGGTAGCCATAGGCCGGCAGCCCGGTCAGCGGGTCGGTCTGGCCGACCAGCGCCTTCGACACCGCGTTGACGTCCTGCCAGGTCTTCGGCACCTCGGCCCCGCCGATCGCGCCTTCGCCGAAATAGTCCTTCCGGTAGCTGAAGGTATGGCAGTCGCCGTCGATGGTGATCCGGTAGGTCTTGCCGTCCCAGGTGCCGACCGGAGGCTTCAGGTAGCCCACAAGGTCGTCGGCCTCGATCTGCGTCGCCACCCAGTCGGGCATCGGGTCGAGAAGGCCCTTGCCGGCCGTGTCGCCTTCGAAGGGCGCGCCCATCTCGATGATGTCGAAGTCGACGGTGCCCGTCGCGATCGACTGCTGGAGACGGCTGTTGTAGTCGGCCTGCGCCAGGTCGATCCAGTTGATCTTGGCACCGGTATAGGCCTCCCAAGGCTTCAGGAAGCCGCGGAACAGGAAGTTGTGCAGGTTCTGGTTGTTGAGGCCGAGGAACGTTAGCTCGACGCCCGCGAACTCGCCTTCGGCCACGTTCGCCTTGGTGGCGGCAAGGCACATCTCGCCGACCTTCTGCCAGTCGGCATCGGTGGGGCTGCCCATGCCCACGCCGGGGATCTTCAGGATCTCGGCGCGGACGTTGTCCTGCGCGCTGGCGATGCGGGCCGTCATCGGCATCGCGGCCATCGCGCCCAGGGCAGCGGTGCCCTGCAGCATCCGGCGACGGCTGAGCCGCGACCGGGACATCATCTCGTACAGTTCGACCTTCAAGGTAGCTCCTCCCTTTGGAACGTTCCCGCAACGGTGTGTCCGTCACGGCTTGGTGTCTGGAAATCAGCGTCGCCGGACCCGGCCCTTTTCGGGGTTCTCTCGCGGTCCGCAGGCGGAATGGCAGTCGTTGGTTCCTCCCACTCCCCCTTGTGGCAAGTTGCCCAAGGGTCAGCTTCGCGCGGCGGCAGGGGCCTGTCAAGTTTCTAACATGTTAGTATGGTCAGCGGATGGACAGACCCCGCCTGGCTGGGTTACCACTTGACCCGTGGCACCAGGGAGACGGGCGTTTGGCCGAAGTAACGATCCGCGCGTTGCGCAAGACTTATGGCGGCTTGCAGGTCATCCACGGCCTCGACCTGGACATTCCGGACGGGGCTTTCGTGGTGCTCGTCGGCCCGTCGGGCTGCGGGAAATCCACGCTTCTGCGGATGATCGCGGGGCTGGAGGAGGTGACCGAGGGCGACCTGATGATCGGGCCGAAGCGGGTGAACAACCTGCCGCCCTCGGAACGCGACATCGCGATGGTCTTCCAGAACTACGCGCTTTACCCGCACAAGACGGTGGCCGCGAACATGGGCTTCGCGCTGAAGATGCGTGGGATGGACAAGGACGCGATCCGGGCGAAGGTCGAACGCGCGGCCGAGATCCTGGGCCTGACCCCCTATCTCGACCGCTATCCCCGCGCCCTTTCGGGCGGCCAGCGCCAGCGGGTGGCGATGGGCCGCGCCATCGTGCGCGATCCGCAGGTGTTCCTCTTCGACGAGCCGCTCTCGAACCTCGACGCAAAGCTCCGCGTCCAGATGCGGACCGAGATCAAGGAGCTGCACCAGCGGCTGAAGACCACCACGGTCTACGTCACCCACGACCAGATCGAGGCGATGACGATGGCGGACCGGATCGTCGTCATGCAGGGCGGCCGGATCGAACAGGTCGGCGCGCCCTTGGAACTGTACGACCGCCCCGCCAACACCTTCGTCGCGGCCTTCATCGGCAGTCCGTCGATGAACCTGCTCGACGGCCGCATCGTCGGCGGCAAGGTCGAGATCGCGGGCGCGACGCTGCCCTTGCCCCCCGGCGTCACGGTCGAGGACGGGCGCGAGGTCGTCTATGGCATCCGCCCCGAACACCTGGCCCAGTCCGACCAGGGCCTGACCGGCACCGTTGCCGTCGTGGAACCGACCGGCTCCGAGACCCACGTCGTCGTCCGCCTTCCGGGCCGCGAGGTCACGGCAGTCTTCCGCAGCCGTGTCTCTTTCGGGCCGGGGTCCACGATCACTCTGGCGCCCGACGCCGCGGTGGCGCATCTATTCGACAAGGCGACCGGCAAGCGCATCTAAGGCGCGCCAAAGGGAGGACACATGCTCAAGGGAATCGACAACCGGCTGAATGCCGAGGTGCTGGCCGTGCTGCGCGCAATGGGGCACGGCGACGTGCTGATCGTCGCAGACACAAACTTTCCGTCGGATTCGGTCGCGCGGGCCACGGTGACCGGCAAGCTTCTGCGGATGGAGAATCTGACCTGCGCCGAAGCGGTGAACGCGATCCTCTCGGTCCTGCCCCTGGACACCTTCGTCGACGATTTCGCGGGCCGGATGGAGGTCGTGGGCAATCCGTCGGAAGTTCCCCCGGTGCAAAAGGAAGTCCAAGCCGAGATCGACCGCGCCGAGGGCCGTCCCCGCCCGATGATCGGGATCGAGCGCTTCGCCTTCTATGACATGGCCCGGAAATCCTACGCCGTGATCCAGACGGGGGAGCGTCGGTTCTACGGCTGCTTCATGTTCCGCAAGGGCGTGATCCCGCCGGAGGCTTGAGATGAAACCCATCGTGATCCTCGGCATCTTCGTCGCCGACACCGCCTACCGCGCCGAGCGTCAGCCGAAGATGGGCGAGACGATCCTTGGCACCTCTTTCGTGCTGGGACCGGGCGGCAAGGGGTCGAACCAGTCCGTCGCCGCAGCGATGGCAGGCGGGAAGGTCCATTTCATCACGCGGCTCGGGGCGGATGCCTTTGCTGACATCGCCCAGGCCACCTGGGCCAAGGCGGGCGTGGTCCCCGAAGTGAAGGTCGACCGCGAAAGCTACACCGGCGCGGCCTACATCTTCATCGAGAACGCCACCGGCAACAACGCGATCATCGTCGCGCCCGGCGCCGCGGGCCGTGTCTCGGTCGAGGACGTGGAGGCCAAGGCCGACCTCATCCGCCAGGCCGCGATCTTCGTGACGCAACTGGAACAGCCGATCCCGGCGGCGCTGCGTGCGCTGCAGATTGCCCGCGCGGCCGGCGTGACCACGATCCTGAACCCCGCCCCCGCCGCCAGCCTGCCGGACGAGATGCTTGCGCTTTGCGACTATGTCACGCCGAACGAATCCGAAGCCGAGGCGCTGACCGGCAAACCGGTCACCACGGTCGAGGAAGCCAAGGCCGCCGCCGAGGCCCTCCTCGCCAAAGGCGTGGGCGCGGTGGTGATCACGCTGGGCGACAAGGGCGCGCTTTACCACGACGCCCGCCAGTCGGTGCATGTCCCGGTGATCTCGGCCGGCCCGGTGGTGGAAACCACGGGGGCAGGCGACGCCTTCAACGGCGGCTTCGCGGTTGCCCTCTCCGAAGGCCGGGACGTGATCGAGGCCGTCCGCTTCGGCTGCGCGACGGCCGGGATATCGGTCACCCGGCCGGGCACGGCCCCCGCCATGCCCTCGCGGGCCGAGATCGACGCACTTCTCGCCCGCTGACCCGGGCGGCCTTCGGGCCGCTCCCTACGGTCGGATGACCTGCCCTGCCCCGCGTCACGTGCGACGCGGGCCATCGCCATGCCACGCGGAAAACCACCCCCCACCCGTCCCGGCGCAAATGCTGCAGTGCGATAATGCCGCATGCCGCGGCACGGCCCAAGCGCTGGAAATCGCGGGGGAGCTGCCTACCTACCCTGCATCCTCAGAGGGACCTGACCCAGGAAGGACGTAAAGGTGATGGACGCACTTCTCCTGTCTCGCATCCAGTTCGGTGCGAACATCTCGTTTCACATCCTGTTCCCTACGATCACCATCGCTCTGGGATGGGTGCTTCTCTTCTTCAAGCTGCGTTTCAACGCCACCGGAGACCGCAAGTGGGTCGACGCCTACATGTTCTGGGTCAAGGTCTTCGCGCTCTCCTTCGCGCTGGGTGTCGTCTCGGGCATCACCATGTCCTTCCAGTTCGGCACCAACTGGCCAGGCTTCATGGAAACTGTGGGTAACGTGGCGGGCCCGCTTCTCGCCTATGAGGTCCTGACGGCCTTCTTCCTGGAGGCAGTCTTCCTTGGGATCATGCTTTTCGGGGCAAGCCGGGTGCCCGGGTGGCTGCATACCACCGCCACGGCCCTGGTGGCCTTCGGGACGACCATGTCGGCCTTCTGGATCCTGGTCCTGAACAGCTGGATGCATACCCCCCAAGGCTATGAACTGCGCGACGGCATCGTCTATGCGACCGACTGGTGGGCCATCATCTTCAACCCGTCGATGCCCTATCGCCTCGGCCACATGCTGCTGGCCAGCGGCCTGACCGTCGCCTTCCTGATCGCCGGGATCAGCGCCCTGCGCCTCTTGTTGAAGGACCGCAGCGAAAGCGTCCGCACCACGTTCCGCGTCGGCGTAATCCTTGGCGCTGTGCTGATCCCCGTGCAGATCCTGATGGGCGACATGCATGGCCTGAACACGCTGGAACACCAGCCCCAGAAGGTCGCCGCGATGGAGGGCAACTGGGAGACGGGAAGCCATGTGCCACTCCTCCTCTTCGCCCTGCCGGACGAGGCCGCGCGCACCAACCATTTCGAGATCGGCATCCCCTCGCTTGCCTCGATCATCCTCAAGCACGATCCCGCGGGCGTGGTGCCGGGCCTGAACGACTTCGTCACCGCCGAGGGCGAGGTCATGCACCCGCCCGTAGCCCCGGTCTTCTGGTCCTTCCGGATCATGGTGGGCGTGGGCATGCTGATGCTTCTCGCCAGCTGGACGGGGGCCTTCCTTCTCTGGCGCCGCGGGGCGGATGCGATGCCGCGGGTCTACCTCTACGGCATGTCGGGCCTCGCCTTCTCGGGCTGGATCGCGACACTTGCTGGCTGGTACACCACCGAGATCGGCCGCCAGCCCTGGCTGGTGCAGGGCGTACTGACGACCGAGGCCGCCGTCGCCGATGTGCCCGCGCCGATGGTCCTGTCGACGCTGGTGATCTACCTGGCCGTCTATGCTGCGCTGATCCTCGCCTACATGGGGGTCATCACCTACATGGCGCGCAAGGCCGCAAAGGGCGAACCGCTGCCCAAGGATGAGCGCGTGAAGGGCGGCGAAGCCATGGCCGTCCCGGCGGAGTGACGGGGATGTTCGCCAGCCTCGACCTCCCCTTCATTTTCGCCGCGCTCCTCGGGCTGTCGATCCTGATCTATGTCGTCCTCGACGGCTTCGACCTGGGCGTGGGCATCCTGTTCCCCTTCGCCACGCCGGACGAGCGCGACACGATGGTCGCCAGCATCGGCCCCTTCTGGGACGCGAACGAGACCTGGCTGGTGCTGGCCATCGGAATTTTGCTCGTGGCCTTCCCCGTGGCGCATGGCGCGATCCTGACCCAGCTTTACCTGCCCGTGGCGATCATGCTGGTGGGCCTGATCCTGCGCGGCGTGGCGTTCGAGTTCCGCGCGAAGGCGGCGCTGAAGCACAAGCGCGCCTGGGACGGCGCGTTCTTCCTTGGAAGCCTGATGACCGGCCTGTCGCAAGGTTTCATGCTGGGGCTCTACATCATGGGCCTCAGCTACACCTGGTGGCATGTGGGCTTCGCCCTCCTGACCGCACTCTTCCTGACCATCGCCTACAGCTTCATCGGGGCAACCTGGCTCATTGCCAAGACCGACGGCGCGCTTCAGCGCAAGGCGGTCGACTGGTCCAGGGGCGGCATCTTCGGGGTTATCGCCGGGATGGGGGCAATTTCTGTCGCCACGCCCCTGGTGTCCGAGCGGATCTTCGACAAGTGGTTCGGACTGCCGCAGCTTCTCTACCTCTCGCCCCTGCCGGCCGCCTCGGCCCTCTTGATCGGCCTGATCTGGTGGCACCTGCGGCGCCTGCCGATGGAGGGTGACCGGCTTGCCTGGGTGCCCTTCGTCGCGACGATCCTCCTCTTCGCGCTTGGTTTTGCTGGAATGGCCTACAGCTTCTTTCCCTTCATCGTGCCCGAGGCCATAACGATCTATGAGGCCGCAAGCGCGCCGGAGTCGCTGGCGATCATCCTGGTCGGGACCATGATCGTGCTGCCGACAATCCTTGCCTATTCCATCCTCAGCTACTGGATCTTCCGCGGCAAGGCGACGGCCCTGCGCTACGACTGAACAAGGTCCGGATATCGGGCCCGAACCGGCCCGATCTTGCGCCAATGCGACCATCCCGGTGTTGTCCCGCGAATGCAAACCCCCGAACTCTGCGCGCCGGATCAGGCGGGCACCAGCCGCGCATCCCCGGGTGCAAAGCCCACCTGCACGCTCTCGCCCTGCTGGAACGGCAGGGGCTGCGGCGGGGCGATGGCGAAGATCGGGCCAACATCGGTGCTCAGCGTGTATTGCACCGAATTGCCCAGCCAGGCGGCATAGGTCACCTCGGCCGGAATGCGCTCTGGCCCCGGATCGCGCGACAGTCGGATGTGATGCGGGCGCAGCACCATCTTGGCCGGGCCGGTCGTGGTGCTTGCCAGCGGCAGGCGCAACCGGCGACCCTGCAACGCGATCTCCGTCTCGGCGCCCGACCGGACGACCTCGACATCGACCAGGTTCGCGTCCCCGATGAAATCCGCGATGAAGGCGTTCGCGGGCCGGTCGTACAGGTCATGCGGAGTGCCTTCCTGCGCGATCTCGGCGTTCTTCATCACGATGATCCGGTCGCTGACCGCCATCGCCTCTTCCTGGTCGTGGGTCACATAGACGGCCGTCAGTCCCAGACGCTGCTGGATCTGGCGGATCTCCTCGCGCACATGGCGGCGGAGTTTAGCGTCCAGGTTCGACAGCGGTTCGTCCAGCAGCAGAACCTCCGGCTCCAGCACGATTGCCCGCGCCACGGCCACGCGTTGCTGCTGCCCGCCCGAAAGCTCGGACGGCAGCCGCGCGCCAAAGCCCTTCAGACCCACCGTCTCCAACCCCGCCTCGGCCCGCGCCTTGACTTCGCCCTTGGCCATGCCCTTGACCGACAGGCCGTAACCGACGTTCTCCAGCACCGTCATGTGCGGGAACAGAGCGTAGGACTGGAAGACCATCGAGACGCGGCGGTAGGTGGCCGACAGATGCGTGACATCCTCGCCCCCGATCAGGATGCGCCCCTCGCTGGCGCTTTCCAGACCCGCAATCAGCCGCAGCGTCGTGGTCTTGCCGCAGCCCGAAGGGCCAAGGAGCGTGACCAGCGTGCCGGGCGTGATGTCCAGCGACAGCGGCTTCAGCGCCACCACCTCGCCGAACGTCTTCGTCACGTTTTCAAAGCGGACGGAACCTTTCATGGCACCCCCTTCAATGGGCTTCGATACGGTCGGCCCGGCGCAGTTTGCGCCGACCGATGACAAGTTGCAGGGCAAGGATGGCGATCAGCATCGTGAAGATCAGGACCGTCGCATAGGCGATGGCGATGCCGAACTCACCGTTCTCCACCCGGCCGACGATGAAGCTTGTGGCCATGTTGTAACGGGCCGAGACCAGGAAGATCACCGCCGAGACGGAGGTGATGGCGCGCACGAAGCTGTAGGTCAGCGCAGCCAGGATCGCCGGTCCCAGGAGCGGCAGGATCACCCGGCGCAGGGTCGTTGCGCTATTGGCTCCCAAAGTGATCGAGGCTTCGTCCAGTGATTTGTCCAGCTGGCTCATCGCAGCGATGCCGCCGCGCACGCCGACCGGCATGTTGCGGAAGATGAAGACGATGACCAGGATCAGGCCAGTCGCGGTCAGCTCGATCGGCGGGAAGTTGAAGGCCATGACATAGGCCACGCCGATGACCGTGCCGGGGATGGCGAAGGACAGCATGGTCGAGAACTCGAACGCGTCCTTGCCGGCGAACTTCTGGCGCACCAGCAGATAGGCTGTCGCCAAGCCCACGGCGGCGGTCAGGGGGGCGGCGATGGCGGCGATGGTGATCGTGGTGACATAGCTGTCCCAGGCTGCCCCGGTGAAGTGGATGCCGTCGCGGAAGACGATCCCGAAGGCGCGGGTGTAGTGCTCGGAGGTCAGGCTGTGGTCATAGCCCCAGAGCTTCACGAAGCTCCCGAAGACGATCAGGGCGTATAGGATCAGCGTGAAGGCCGCCCAGGGCAAGGCGATGACGTAGCAGGCCCAGCGCAAGCCAGGGTTCAGCGCGGCGTGCCGACCGCTGTCACCCTTGCCGGTGACCGTGGCATAGTTTTTCTTGCCCAGCCATTTGCGCTGCGCGAGGAAGGCCCCCAGCGTCAGGGAAAGCAGGATCAGGGACAGGATCGCCGCCTTTGCCGGGTCTGCCACTGTGCCGACGATGGCAAAGTAGATCTCGGTCGACAGCACGTTGAAGTTGCCGCCCAGGACCAGAGGATTGCCGAAATCCGCCAGGCTTTCGATGAATCCGAGGAGGAAGGCGTTGGCCAGACCGGGGCGCATCAGGGGCAGGCTGACAAAGCGGAAGGTCTGCCAGCGATTGGCATCCAAGGTCTGCGACGCCTCTTCCATGCTGGGCGAGACGCCCTCGACTACGCCGATCAGCACCAGGAAGGCGATCGGGGTAAAGGACAGGGTCTGCGCCAGCCACACGCCCCAGAAGCCGTAAAGCCAGCGGGTTTTCTCCCAGCCGAAGGCATCGGCGAAGAACTCGGTCACGGTGCCCGACCGGCCGAAGAGCAGGATCAGCGCAAGGCCGATCACGAAGGGCGGCGTGATGATCGGCAGAATGGTCAGGACGCGCAACAGACGCTTGGCGCGGAAATTGGTGCGTGTGAAGATCAGCGCGAAGGCAAGGCCCAGCAGCGTGGTAGAGGTGGCCGTGGCGATCCCCAAGAGCAGCGAATTCAGCGCCGCGCCGCAATAGCCCTGTCCGGTCAGGCAGGCGGGTGACCAGATTTCGGGCGCGAAGAAGCGGGGCAGGAACTCGCTGACGCCAAGGCCCGCGCCGCCCTGCAACTCGAAGGCGCGGATCAGGATGAAGCTCATCGGGTAGAAGACGAAGACTCCGACCAGCGCGATGATCGCCCCGATCAGTCCGGTGATGAAGGCATCGCCCCTGCCCCGGCCCAGGCCGGAAATCCCGGTGGTGAGGATGAACAGCAGCGCTGCCGCCACGACAAAGGCCCCGGCGCCCATTCCGGGTTGACTGGCGCCCTCCATCAGGCCGAAGCGGGTGCCGTTGCCAAGGATCACCAGACCCTGCCCGGCCAGCAGGGCCAGCCCGAGCGCCCCGCCCGCCACCAGCCCCCGCGCGACCGCCAGCTGCTCCCGCGCGAGGGCCAGCGCCGCCCCGGCAACTGCAAATCCCGTCAGCGGCAGCCAAAGCCAGGCCCGTTCCCCCAGGGACCACAGCAGCGCTGACCGCGCCCCGCCGCCAAGGTCCGCCACCCAGCCAAAAGACCAGAAGCCCTCTGCAACCATGTACCAGGGCAGCAGGGCATAGGCCCCCAGCCCGATCAGAAGCCAAAGCCCCGCCGTGCGCCGCATCGCATTCTTCCCGGAAATGAAGGCGGCCCGCACCCTGAGGCGCGGGCCGGGGTCAAGGTTCACTCCTCGAAGGAGCCGCCCTTCGACTTCACATCCGCCTCCCAGCGCGCCAGGAGACGCTCACGCGTTTCGGACGAGCCATAGGTGGCGAAGTCGTAGTCGATCAGCTTGACTGCGGCCATGTCGGGGGCCTCGGGGTCGGTCGCCGCCGCCGGGTTCGAGGGGATGTTGAACACGCCCACCTCAAGCCCCTTCGACTGCGCCTCGGCGCTGATGACGTATTCCACCCACTTCTTCGCGGCTTCCAGATTGGGCGTTCCGTTGATCACGCTGACGGCGCCGACCTCATACCCGGTGCCTTCGCAGGGCGAGACGATCTCGACCGGGAAGCCCTGCTTCTTCAGGTTCACCATGTCATGCATGAAGCCGACCGCGATGGTCGTCTCGCCCCGCGCCGCCATCTTGCCGGGAGCCGAGCCCGACTTGGTGTTCTGGTTCACGTTGACCGCGATGTCGGCCAGAAGCTTGAAGGCCTCGTCCTCGCCGAAAAGCTGCACCAGCGTGGCCAGCTGCGTATAGGCCGTGCCCGAGGATTGCGGGTTCGACACCGTCACCTCGCCCTTGTACTCGGGCTTCGCCAGGTCCTTCCAGCAGGCCGGGGCGGGCAGGCCCTTCTCGGCCAGAACCTCGGTGTTGTAGAGGATGCCAAGAAGACCGACATGCACGCCCACGGCCTTGCCGCCGGACATTTCGGTCATGTTCTGCGACCAGCCCAGCTGGCCGGACACGTCTACGCCCGTGGCCACCGTCAGTCCTTCGTTCGCGGCGATGAGGTGCGGGTCGCCCGTGCCCCCCCACCAGACGTCGATCTTGGGGTTGCCTGCCTCGGCCCGGATCTGGGCCAGCACCTCGCCGGTCGATTTGCGGACCATGGCTACGTCGATGCCGGTATCGATCTTGAAATTCTGCGCCATGAGATCGCACCAGGCCTGCTCGTTCGAGCAGACCACGTTCAGGCTTTGCGCCGAGGCCGCGCCCGCGGCCATGATCGCGCCCAGTGCCAGCGCACTGATCGTGTAAGGTTTCATCGTGATCCTCCCGGTTCGACCGCCTCTCCCGGGCGGCCAAGGCAAGACTGACACGCGGTACGGCTTTGGGGAGGGGTGGCTCGGTTAACAGCCTGACCCCGCCGCGGCTTTTCGATGAACAGTGTTACAAAGCGGGGCTGCGACACAACAATTGAAACCCGATAGCGATTGCGGCGCGGCGCAGTTCGGCCATCATGCGGACAGGGAGGACGAACGCATGGAACAGGCTTCCATGACGGACAGGACGGCGGCTTCGGGCGCGGGCCCTGTCGTGGCCATCATCGACGACGACCTTGACCTGCGCCGCACGGTTGCCGACCTCTTGGGCGAGAACGGCTTCACGCCGCTGCCCCTGCCCGACGGCGCCTCGTTCCTGGCGCTGGGGCCGCGCCCGGCTGTGGACCTTGCGCTGATCGACCTGCGCCTGCGCGGCGAGAATGGCCTGACGCTGGCCATCCGCATCCGCGAGACGATGGGAATTCCCATCGTCATGCTGAAGGGCCGGGGCGACGAGATGGACAAGATCATCGGCCTGGAAACCGGGGCCGACGACTACATGATGAAGCCCTTCAACCCGCGCGAGCTGATCGCCCGCCTGCGTGCCGTCCTGCGCCGGGCCGGTCATCCCGCCATGGCCCCGCCTGACCGCAGCACCAGCACGATCCGCGCCTTCGGGAGGCTGAGGCTGGACCAGACCCGGCGCGAGCTTCTGGATGCCGAGGGCGCCGAAATCCCCCTGACCAACGCCGAATATCGCCTGCTGGACTACTTCCTGCGCCATCCCGGCCGGATCATCCCCCGCACCGAACTGTTGACCGAGCTTGGCAACGACCTGTCGCAATACATGGACCGGACCATCGACGTACTGATCCTGCGCCTGCGCCGCAAGATCGAGTCCGTGCCGTCAAAGCCCGTCCATCTGCAAACCCGGCGTGGGCAGGGCTATATCTTTGTTCTTGGGCCCCCGGCATGAAGGCGCTGTCCGTCCGCGCCAGGCTGCTGACGGCGCTGGCGCTCCTCGCCGTCGCGGTGCTGACCGTGGGGGCCATCGCCTGGGGCGCGCTCAGCCGTGGCAATGACCGGCTGGACCGGCTGCATGGCGAGACCTTGGCCGGGGTAGACCGCGCGCTCACCCTTTCGGGCAACGCCGCCGACCTTGCGACGCTCGCGCCCTATCTGCTGACGCTCGACAGCCCCTACCGCATCGCGCAGGAAGGTCAGGCCGCCACCGCGCTGGTCGATGCCATCGCCACGGGCCTGCCCTCGGGCGACCCCTTGCGCGCCTCGCTGGATGACACCCGCCGCGCGATTGCCGACCTGGTTCGCGACACCTCTCTGCGCGCCGGCTTGCGCGACCGCACGCTGCGTCTGAACGCCGAACTTGCCGCCACCGAGCGCCGCCTTGGCGCACTTTCCGCCCGCTCCGCCGCGCCCTTGCAGGAACGGCAGGACTGGCTGACCCTGCAACGCATCGCTGCGGCGCTTCTGGGGGCCGGGCGGGCCGAGAACCTGATCGGCGTGGGCGAGTTCCAGCGTGAATACACCCGTCTCGTCGCCAGCCTTTCCGCCACACGCCCCGGTTCCGACGGGGCCGAGCTGCAACGCCTCCGCACCATCGCCGAAGGGCCGGAGGGTCTGTTCGAGCTGCGCCGGATCGAACTTGCCCGCCAGATCGGCGCCGAGGCAGCGCTGGTGCGCATCCGTCAGGGGGCGGCGCTGGTCACCGCCAATGCCGCCACCAACACGGCCGCCGCCCAGTCCGTCATCGCCGCCGAGCGCGCCAGTACCACCACGGCGATCGCGGTGGCAAAGTCGACGCTGCTTGTCGTCGTTCTGGCCAGCGCAGCCCTGGCCCTGGCGGCGGCGCTCTATGTTTCGGGCTATGTCACGGCCAACCTCCGCGCGATATCCGATGCGATGATGCGGCTCGCCGCGGGCGACCGGCAGACCCGCCTCCCGCGCGGCGCGGGGCAAGGAGACGAGATCGGCAAGCTCTTCCACGCCTTCCGCACCTTCCGCGCCAATGCCCTTAGGCTGGACCGGTCGCACCGCCAGATGGCGCAGCGCACCGCGCTTTACGAAAACATGATGGCCGGGATCAGCGACGGCGTGGCGATCCTGTCCGATCAGGGCCAGATCGTGGCCCAGAACCAGCGCCTTGCGCCCACCCTCCGCATCGATCCCGCCCGCCTTGCGGGGCGTCCCCGTCTCACCGATGTCATCGCCGAGGCAGGCTGGAAGGCAGGCGAGGCGCCCGGCAGCCTCGTCCATCCGACCGGCCCGCAGGCCGAGCTGCGCGAAAGCCCCCTGCCCGGTGGCGGGGCGGTGGTCCTTGTCTCGGACGCGACCGAACGGCGGCAGATGGAGGACCGCCTGCGCCAGATCCAGCGGATCGAGGCCCTTGGCAAGGTCTCGGGCGAGGTGGCGCATGACTTCGGGAACATCCTGTCCACCATCTCGGGCAGCCTGCACCTCATGGACAGCGCCCCGCCGGAACGTCAGGGGATGCTGCGCCAGACCATCGCCTCGGCGGTGGACCTGGGGACGTCGCTGACCGGGCGGCTCCTGGCCTTCGCGCGGCGTCAGCATCTGGCACCAGAGACGGTGGACCTGCCGACGCTGGTCGACGGCATCGCCGATCTGGTCGGCTTCGCCCTGAGCGACGGGGTCGAACTGGTGATCGATTGCCAGCCGGGGCCGTTGCCGGTGCTGGTCGATCCGGGCCAGCTGGAAAGCGCGATCCTGAACCTCTGCCTGAACGCGGGACAGGCGATCGACGGTGCCGGCCGCATTACCCTGTCCGTCCGGCGCGACGGCGACCTCGCCCTGATCGAGGTCGCCGATACCGGCACCGGCATGACCCCCGAAGTGCTGGCCCATGCGATGGAACCGTTCTTCACCGCTCGCGCCGACGGCACCGGCACGGGTCTTGGACTTGCGATGGTCTATGGCTTCATCCGCCAGTCGGGCGGGGATATCGGCATCGAATCCGCCCCCGGAAAGGGAACCACTGTCCGGCTTGCCTTGCCGCTGCAGCCCGTGGAGCCGTCCAGGCTGCCCCTGCTCGGCACCGTTCTGGTGGTCGAGGACGATCCCTCCGACCGGACGACCGCCCTCTCGCTGCTTGCCCCCGTGACGGACCGCATGCTCGTTGCCGAGGACGCGACCGCCGCTCTGCGCCATCTTGCCGAACCGGTCGGCCTGATCGTCACGGACCTGACACTGCACGGCCAGATCGAGGGCTGGCGTCTGGCCGAGACGGCGCTGACACGCTGGCCCGATGCCAGGGCCATCGTCGTCTCTGGGCACCTGCCAGAGGTGCAACCCCTTTCCACCCGCTTTCCCGGGCGCATCGCGATGCTGGCAAAACCCCTGACGCAAGACCTTCTGTCCAGCGCGTTGGCCGAACTGTTCACCCAAAGGATCGAGGATGCGACGATTGCCCGACACGGCCTCTGACACGCGATTGCCTCCGGCGCCTGCTGCCCTCCTCTTCGACTGTGATGGAACGCTCGTCCTGACGGCAGACCTGCACTACACGGCCATCTCCCGGGCAGTTGCACGGCAAGGTCACGAGATGCCACGCGACTGGTACAGGTCCTTTACGGGCCTTGGGCGGCGCGACCTCTTCCAGCGCTTCGCTGCCGAGGCCTCGACCAGCTTCGACATGGACCGCCTGATCCATGACAGCATCGCGCTGACCGTGGGTCTGACCGGTCACGTGCGCGAAAACCCGTTGGTTGCCGGGCTTGCGCGTCGTGCATTCGGGCGGGTGCCGATGGCGGTCGTGACCAACAGCGAAGGCAGCATCGCGCGGGCAGTCCTGGCAGAAACGCAGCTGTCCGGGCTTTTTGACTGCATCGTGACGGTAGAGGAAGCCCCGCGCCCAAAGCCCGCCCCGGACCTTTACCTGGCCGCTGCAGCGCGTCTGGGCGCACCACCTTCGAGCTGCCTTGTCCTTGAAGACAGCGATCAGGGCATCGATGCGGCGAGATCGGCCGACATGATGTGGGCAGACGTCCGGTCGCAGGACTGGCCTGATCGCTGCGACCGGCTTCTGGCCATGCTCGCCGCCTGATGCGGGGCCAGCGGCGGCGATCAGCGCTCAGGGATGCCGCAAGAGCCGAGCCACCGGCCGCGATCTGCATGCCGTCGCGCGGGAGGCCGTAAAGGGCCGCCGCGGCGTTTGGCTAGACCTTCTTCATGCAGCATCCTCTACCATAGCAGGGGCAATCCCCAGAATGGCGCGGGCAGTCCGCCAGTCGGCCACGGGACGGTTGTAGCGCTCGCACAGATCCACTACGCGGCGCACAAGTGCGGCGTTGGACGGGGCAAGGCGGTCGCGGTCGAGGCGGACGTTGTCTTCAAGCCCCGTGCGGGCATGGCCGCCAGAGGAGACCGCCCAGTCGTTCAGGGTGATCTGGTTCTGCCCGATCCCCGCAGCGCACCAGGGCGCGTCCGCGCCGAACAGGCGTTTGACCGTGCGGATATAGTAGTCGAACACCTCACGATCGGCGGGCATGGCATTCTTCACGCCCATGACGAACTGCACGTAAGGCCGCGCGGTGATCTGGCCCGCCTGCCACATCTGATGCGCCTTCAGGATGTGCGAGAGGTCGAAGGCCTCGATCTCCGGCATGACGCCGTAGGTCTTCATCTCGGCCGCCAGCCAGTCCACCAGGTCCGGCGGGTTTTCATAGACGCGGGTGGGGAAGTTGTTCGACCCCACGGAAAGCGAGGCCATGTCGGGCCGCAGGGGCAGCATCCCGCCCCGCGTCTTGCCCGCGCCGGACCGGCCGCCGGTCGAAAGCTGCACGATCATGCCGGGGCAGTGCTGGCGGATCCCCTCCATCAGACGCGCAAAGCGATCGGGGTCCGAGGTCGGCTTGCCCTCGTCGTCGCGGACATGGGCGTGGACGATGGAGGCGCCGACCTCGAAAGCCTCGTGGGTCGATTCCACCTGTTCGGCGATGGTGATCGGGACGGCGGGGTTGTTCTCCTTGGTCGGCAGCGACCCGGTGATGGCCACGCAGATGATGCAGGGTTTTCCGGCGGCGTCAGACATGGGCGGCGACTTTCATGCGGGCCAGCGCGTCGGCGAAGAAGGGCCGGAAGGCGGCGGGGTGTTCGGACATCGGGAAATGGCCCAGTTCCTCCATCACCGTGCAGGTGGCGCCGGGGATGGCGGCGGCGGTGCGTCGGGCGTCCTCCGGCGTGCAGGTCAGGTCATAGGCGCCGACGAGAAGGTGGACGGGGGTGCGGGTAGTGTCGATCCGCGAAAGGCGTCCGATCAGGCTGTCGTCGCGGGTGTAGAAGGACAGGTCGCCCCGGAAGACGCCGGGGCCGGATTGCATGAACATCCACAGCGTGTTCCAGCGTTCGGCCTCTGGCGCGTGGGGGCTGATGTTGGCCGAGACGAGCGCCGCCCCCATCTCGCCGCCGTGGGCATCGGGGCGGTGGAACCAGTCGATGTCGTACCAGGCGGGCTGGAAGTCGGAGGCCTCGATGGCGATGAAGCCCGAGAAGGCGTCGCCGTGGAGCGCCGCGAGTTGCAGGGCGATGCGGCCCCCCATCGAGCAACCGGCAAGGATGGGGCGGTCGAGGCCGAGGGCGCGGGAGACTGCGAGGACGGTCTCGATATAGGCCTCGGTCGTCAGCAGGTATTCGTCGGTTTGGAAGCCCTCGGGCGGAAGGCTTTTCCCGTGCCAGGGCATGTCGAAGGCGTAGAACCTGTGGTCCTTGGTCAGGCCCGCATCGTTCAGGACATGCCGCCACTGACGGGTGTCGGCCCCGGCGGTGTGGAGGCAAAGGACCGGTGTGCCTTCGCCCGCCATTTCCACATGGATCCGCTGGCGGCGGCCCTGGATGGTGACGGTCAGGTAGCGGCCGGTGATGGGCTCGAAGCTCATGCCAGTTTCTCCTTTTGCAGATCGGGACGGCCCAGCGCCATGAAATCCTTGAAGAAGCGCAGGTTCTTCACCAGGCACAGGATGTCGCCGTCGATCCGACCGCGCCCGATCTTCACCAGGCCGAAGATGTCGTGGAAACCGGGCTTCGGCAGGGGCTGCCAGAACTGCGCCAGCGCCTCGGCATCGGTGCGAAGGGCAAAGCGCCAGGGCGTCTTGCGGCTGGGGCCCTCGGCGATCTGCTCAAGCCGCCCGTCGCGGAAGGTCAGGTAGTATTCCGCCCCGTCCACCTCCAACAGCACTGTTTCGGAAAACAGCCGACCGAGTCGGATCAGATAGGGCGTCGCGTTCAGCCGCGACTGCATCCTGTCCAGTGTGGCGCGCATGGCGTTCCTCCTTGGCCCGACAGGGGCCCTGGACCCGAAAAAGCGCCGCCCGGCCCATTCCCGCAATGACGTGCAGGGTATCCTGCGATACCCTTTCCCGGGCCAAGGGGCCGGACACGGGGCGGGAGTATCGGGCCATACCCGTGCGGTCATTGGCGGGGGGTCGGACGGCGTGGATAGTCGGGTCATCGGCGGGAGGGAGTGGCCTTCAGGGCAGCCCGCACCAGATCAGACCCACGCCCGGAGGAGGGACACATGAGCAAGGTTACCATCGACAACGTCACCGACGTGGTCGTCGCATCGCTGGGCCAGAACGGCCAGATCACCGAGCGTCAGCGCGAGATCATGACCGCGGCCATCCGCCACCTGCACGGGTTCTGCAAGGACGTGAACCTGACCCATGCCGAGTTCATCGACGCCTGCATGTTCCTGGCCCGCGCCGGCGCCGTCTGCAGCGACAAGCGGCAGGAGTTCATCCTGCTGGGCGACATCCTGGGCGTCGAGGTCCTGTGCGACATGCTGACGAACCCGGTCACTGGGTCGGAGTCGGAATCCACCGTGCTTGGCCCCTTCTACCGCGAAAACCCGCCGGTCCTGCCGCATGGCGCCTCGACCGCGCAGAAGCACTTCGACAATGAAGAGACCGTCTTCATGGAAGGCTACATCAAGGACACCTCGGGCCGCCCGCTGGCTGGCGTGACGCTGGACATCTGGGAAGACGCGCCGAACGGCCTTTACGAGAACCACGATCACGACCAGCCCGACTACAACCTGCGCGGCCGGTTCGAGACCGACGAGAACGGCTACTTTGCGCTGCGCGCCCTGCGCCCAGTGCCCTATCCGATCCCGGCGGACGAGACTGCGGGCGAACTGCTGCGCTACATGGGCCACCACCCGAACCGCCCCGGCCACCTGCACTTCATCGTGGCGAAGGAGGGCTACCGGACGCTCGTCAGCCAGATCTACGACAGCTCGTCCAAGTGGCTGGACAATGACTCGGTCTTCGCGGTGAAGGACAGCCTGGTCGGCAACTTCCAGAAGGGCAAGCCCGAGCATGGCACCGACCTTTACCTGCGCTTCGACTTCACGCTGAAGCCCGAAGCCGCCGCCTCGGCCCTGGCTGCCGAATGATCTAACCTCCCGGTTGGACCTTGCCGCGCCCTGGAAACGGGGTGCGGCTTTTTCCTTTGGGGAAGGCGCGTTGGCGGGTTAAGTTTCTGCGCGAGGGGACGCGGATGAACATCAAGCAGCTGGAGTACTTC
Organism: Tabrizicola sp.; assembly: GCF_041913445.1. Classification (GTDB taxonomy): domain Bacteria; phylum Pseudomonadota; class Alphaproteobacteria; order Rhodobacterales; family Rhodobacteraceae; genus Tabrizicola. Next base: position 5,547 of record NZ_JAYSFG010000008.1, on the reverse strand, counting down.
ATTGCGCTCGCCGAGGAGTTGCACTTCGGACGCGCGGCCGAACGTTTGGGCATGGCGCAGCCGCCGCTCAGCCGCCAGATCAAGCAGATCGAGGATGACCTTGGCGCGCTTCTCTTCAACCGGGGCCGCAACGCGATCACCCTTACGCAAGCGGGGGAACGGCTCTATGCCCGCGGGACCGCGATGCTGGCCGAGTTCAACGACATCAAGCTGGAGGTGCGGCGGATCGGTCAGGGGGCCGAGGGGCGGCTTCGCGTGGGCTTCGTGGGGTCGGCGACCTACGGGATCCTGCCCACGATCCTGAAAAGCTTCCGCGCCTCCTACCCGGACGTGAACCTGTCGCTGATCCCGATGAACAACGCGCAGCTGCACCGCAGCCTGATCCGGCGCGAGATCGACATCGCCTTCGCCCGACCGGCGCTGGACGACGCCGAGATCACGACGCGGAAGCTGGGGGAGGAGCCTTTGGTCCTGGCCGTCCCCGACACCTTGGACCTGCCCAAAGGGCCGGTGGACCTGCGTCAGCTGGCGGGCGAGGCCTTTGTCCTTTACCCCGAATTCCCCCGCCCTTCCTTCGCCGATTTCGTGCTGACCAGCTGTGCCGCCCTGGGGATCGAGGTGAAGCGGAGGGTCTTCACGATGGATTTCCAGACCGCCATCGCGCTCGTCTCGGTGGGCGAAGGGGTGGCGATCGTCCCGCAGTCGGTGGGCTCGGTGCAGCGGACGGGGGTGCGGTTCCACGACATCGTCAACCCGCTGGCCAAGACCGGGGTGTCGGTGAACCACCGGCTGGACGAACAGGGCGTGCATGTCCGGAACTTCGTGGCCATCGCCCAGAAGGTGGCGCGGAAGACGTTCTGACTTACGCCCGCCGGGCGATCAGGCAGCGGAAATGCGCGGGGACGTGGTAGCTGCCGTCCGCCTGCTTGAAGGGCGCAAGGGCCGTCGCATGGGCTGCACTGACGGCTTCCTCCCCCGCCCGCTCCATCGCCGCCGCCGCGACGCCCGAGGAGTTCAACCCGCGCAGCGCGGTGGGCAGGTCGGGATAGGTGAAGGGGCTGTCCACGTCGAAGACGCTCTCGGGTTGCAGCCCCGCCGCCTCGGCAAAGCCGGTCAACGCCGCCTTGTCCGACAGGGCGAAGGGACCGGGGGCATTGGGCGGTGGTGGTGGCAGAAGCGGGCGCAGCGCGGTGATGACGCTGGCGGCGGGCATGTTCTGCGGCTCGCCCCAGGTTACCACGACCACGGCACCACCGGGTCGGACCACGCGGGCGGCCTCGACCAGGGCGCGGGCGGGGCTCGCGGCGAACTGGAAGGCGTTGAAGCCGGTGACGAGGTCGAAGCTCGCCTCGGCATGGGGCAGCGTTTCCAGGTCGCCCTTGCGGAAGTCGCCCCCGGGCACGCGCTTCCGTGCGATGTCCAGCAACGGCGGGGCGGCGTCGATGCCCGCGACCGTCAGCCCGACCGCAGAGGCGAGGCTTGCGAACATGCCCGACCCGCAGCCCATGTCGAGAAGCCGCTGCCCCGGAGCTAGATCAAGCGTCCCCAGCACCGCCAGGTAAACCGGCCGTACCATCGCCTCCTGCACCTCGGCCCAGTCGCGGGCGCGCTGGCCCCAGAGATGTGCGTGGCGCGCCTCGGTCGTCATGTCAGACCCCCAGCCAGCGGTGCTGCGCCTCGGTATCCGCCCGGATCGCCTCGGCGCTGCCTTGCCAGACGATGCTGCCCTTCGAAACCACCACCACGTCGTCGGCCAGAGAGGTCGCAAAACCGAAGTTCTGCTCCACCAGCACCATCGACAGGCCCTCGCGCTTAAGGTCCGCCAGCTTGTCGTGGATCAGCTTGACGATGATGGGGGCGAGGCCCTCGGTCGGCTCATCCAGGATCAACAGACGCGGGTTCATCAGCAGGCCCCGCGCGATGGCGAGCATCTGCGCCTCACCCCCGGAAAGCTGGTCGCCGCCGTTGTCGAGGCGTTCGCCAAGGCGGGGGAAAAGCTCGATCACCCGCGCCACGGTCCAGCCGCCCGGCGGGCAGGGAAAACGGCGGGCGGCGAGGTCGAGGTTTTCCCGCACCGACAAGGACCGGAAGATGTCGCGGGTTTCCGGGACATAGGCGATGCCCAGCTTGGCGATCTGGAACGGGGTCATGCCGCTGATTTTCTGGCCGTCGAAGGTCACGCTGCCACCCTTGGCGGGCAACAGGCCCATGATCGTCTTCAGCGTCGTCGACTTCCCCGCGCCGTTGCGGCCGAGGATCGCCAGCACCCGGCCTGGTTCGGCCCTAAGAGACAGCCCGTGCAGGACCTGCGTTTCGCCGTAGCCCGAGGAAAGGTCTGTCAGGTCAAGCATCTTCCCAAGCCCCCAGATAGATGTCCTTCAGAAGCTGGCTGCCCCTTGCGGCCTCGGGCAGGCCATCGAAGACCACCTCGCCGTAGTTCAGCACGGTGATCGTGTCGGCCACGTCGAAGGCGAGGTCCATGTCATGTTCGATGATCAGGATCGTCAGGTCGCGCGGGAGGGCTTTCAACAGGCGGTGGAAGCCCTTCGACATCTCCGGCCCGACGCCGCTGGTCGGCTCGTCCATCAGGATGACCTTGGGCCGGGTGGCCAGCGCGATGCCCACCTCCAGCTGGCGGCGGATGCCGTAGCTGACCGCGTCGACGCGGGCGTCGAGGTAAGGCGCAAGGTCCACCTGCGCCGCGACCTCGCGCACCGTCTCGCGCACCTCCGCGCTTTGCAGCGGGTCGGACCAGAGGCCCTGGCCCTTCCCCAGCGCGACGGCGGCGGCGAGGCCGAGGTTCTCGCGGATCGTCAGCCCGTCGAAGAGCGTGTTCTTCTGGTAGCTGCGGCTCAACCCCCGGCGGGCCCGGTCGGCGACGCGCAGGCCGGTGACGTCCGCGCCGTCCAGATGGATCGTCCCGCTGTTCGGGGTGATTTCCCCCACCAGCTGGTTGAACAGCGTCGTCTTGCCCGCCCCGTTCGGGCCCAGGATCACCCGGCGCTCGCCCTTTTCCAGCTTCAGGCTGACGCCCTTCGTCACCTGGATCGGGCCAAAGGATTTGGTCAGGTTGCGCGTCTCAAGCATCGGCCTTGGCCTCCTTGATCCCGGGTTTGGCGCTGCGGGCGGCCCAGCGGGCCTCGATGAAGCCGAAGACCCCCGGCGCGCGGCTCATCACCACGGCGATCAGGATCAGGCCCACGACGGCGTGCCAGTAGGGGGTGATGGCCGAGATCTCGTGCTTCAGCACCACGAAGAGGATTGCGCCCAGAAGCGGACCGACCAGCGTGCCGAGGCCGCCGAGGATGACGACGACCAGCGCCTCGCCCGAGACGGTCCAGGACAGAAGACCGGGCGAGATGAACTGCGTGTGCTGCGCGGCAAGGCAGCCTGCGAGCCCCGCCAGCGCGCCGGAGATGGCGAAGACCGTCGCCTTGGCGCGCCAGACGGTCAGACCCAGGGCGCGCAGGCGCTTTTCGTTGTGGTGGAGACCCACGAGGCTGCGCCCCAGCCCCGACCGCAGGGTGGCGGCGGCGACAAGGTAGGCAATGGCCACCAGCAGGATCGCATAGACCGCGAAGGCCCGGCTGTCGGTCAGGTCGATGCCGAGGGCGCTCAGGTCCGGGCGCGGGGCACCGGAGAGGCCGTCGTCACCACCGAACAGGGGCGACTGGAAGACGAAGCTGTAGGCCATCTGCCCGAAGGCGAGGGTGGCCATGATGAAGTAGATGCCCGTCGACCGCGCGCAGACGGCTCCGATGACGAAGGACAGGGCCGAGGTCAGCGCCACGGCGAGCAACATCGCGGGCAGCGCGGTCAGCCCGGCGTCATTTGCCGCGACGGTGAAGGCATAGGCACCCACACCCAGAAGCGCGCCGTGGCAGAGCGAGACCATCCCGCCGAACCCGGCGACGAGGTCCAAAGCGATGACGAGGATAGCCAGGATCGCGATCTCGGCCAGGATTTCCAGCCCGTAGAACCTGGCGGCGAAGGCATAGGCCAGCGACCCGGCGGCGAGAAGCGCCAGCGTGGTCACTCTAAGCGGTGTATGTGCGAACATCGGATCACCCTTTCGCGGGCAGAAGGCCCTGCGGACGGGTGACAAGCACCGCCGCGAGAAGCGCATAGATGAGGACGGAACTCAGCGTGGGCAGCAGGACCGCGCCGAAGGTCTGGACGAAGCCGAAGATCAAGGACCCCGCGACCGCGCCCTTCAGGCTGCCAAGGCCGCCGATGACGATGACGATCAGCGTGGGGATCAGGATCTGCAAGCCCATGTCGGGCGTGACGGACAGGACGGGCGCGGCGACGGCCCCCGCAAGGCCCGCCAGCGCGCAGCCGACGACGAAGACCAGGAAGAACATACGTTCCACGTTGATCCCAAGGCAGGCGGCCATCTGGTCATTGTCCACGCCCGCGCGGATCATCGCCCCCACTTGCGTGCGGGTCAGGATCAGGGTCAGGACGCCCAGCACGGCGAGGCCAAGGGCGATGATGAACAGCCGGTAGATCGGGTATTCGACGCCCAGCAGCGAAAGCTGCCCCTCGAACAGCTCCGGCACTGCGATGCCGATGGGCAGGTCGCCCCAGACCAGCCGCGTTGCATCGACGGCCACGAAGATCAGCCCGAAGGTGATCAGCACCTGCGCCATCGGCCCCGCCCGGCGCTGCGAGCGGATCAGGGTGAAGTAAAGGACGGCTCCCAGCGCGGCCACCGCCACGGGCGCAAGAAGGAACCCGCCCCAGTAGCCCAAGGCCCCCGCCAAGGTGGCCGCGACATAGGCGCCGAAGGCGTAGAGCGAGCCGTGGGCGAGGTTCACGAAATGCATCAGCCCGAAGATCACGGTCAGGCCGACAGAGAGAAGAAAGAGGAGCATCGAGAGTTGAAGCGCGTTCAGCATCTGCAACACCCAGAATCCGAGGTCTGCGGTCATGGTCGAACCCTCCGGGGTGAAGGGGGGCCGCTGCAGGCCCCCCGGGTTGGATCAGTTCGTGGCCACGGGCATCGCGCAGCCGTTGACCGGGTCCGCCTCGGCCGGAAGGGTGGCGAGCACCTTCTGGGTCAGGCCCTCGGGACCGGCGACGGTCTCGTAGACGTGGATCGGCTGGACGATGTTGTTCGTCGCCAGGTCAATCCGCAGCTCACCCCGCGGGCCGGTGAAGGCCACTTTCGGCAGCGCCGCCGCAAGGGTTTCGCGGTCGGTGGCACCGGCCTTCACCGCCTCGACCAAAGCGCGGGCGCTGTCATAGCCCTGGACCGCGTATTCCGACGGGATGCGTCCGGTCTTGGCCTTGAACGCCTCGACGAAGGCCGCGTTTTCCGGGTTGTCCAGCGTCGGCACATAGTGCAGCGCGGTGATGACGCCTTCCGCCGCCGGACCTTCCGCCTCGACATAAAGCTGCGAGGTCAGGAAGCCCGAACCATAAAGCGGCATCTCGGCCTTCAGGCCAAAGCTGTCGTACTGCTTGACGAAGGAAATCGCCTCGCCGCCCGCGAAGAAGACGTAGACGGCATCCGCGCCGCTGGCCTTGGCGTTCGCCAGATAC